>NZ_LR594671.1:1392500-2785000 GCF_901827185.1 Variovorax sp. PBL-E5
GCGCCGCGGATCACCTGAAACTGCTTGTCCCGGCTGCCGGCCGCGTCGAACAGCATGCGCGCGTGGGGCTGAGGCACGCAGTCGTCGGCTTCGTTCTCGATCACGAGCAGCGGCGCCGAGATCCGGGCGGCACAGGCGAGGCCGTCGACGCGGCTGTCGTCGATCGACCATTGCGAGAGCCACGAGCGCAGCGTGGAGAAGCGGGCCAGTCCCACGGGTCCCGAGTTAACAGTCTCGGGGTTGCCGAGATAGCACCAGCCCGGCCGCCTCGCATTGGGTTCGAGCGCGGCATCGAGGTAGCGCGGATCGGCCAGCGTGCGATGCGTGGTGAAGCCGCGTTCGAGTTCGCCCGAGCCGCGCCGGCGAAGCATGTCGAGCGTTTGCTTCACCTGCGCGGTGATGCGGCGCATGCGCGCGAGCTGGCGCCGGCGGTATTCGGCGACATAGTCCGGTGCGTAGGGCGGCTTGCTCGGGTTGGCCGGGTGGTAGAGGTCGAATTCGATGTCGCGGTCGTCGGGGTCGTTCTCGTTGCGCACGGACGGGTCGATCATGTCGCGCAGCATCACGGCGCGCGACAGGTGTGCTGCCTGGCAGACCACCGCATCGGCGGCAATCAGGCCCGCGCCGACGAGGTCCACCGGATCACCGGCCGGCGTGTGCGTGATGTCGGGCCGCTCGGCCTGCGATTGATAGAACAGCGAGAGCGAGCCGCCGCCGCTCCAGCCCGCCAGCACGATCTTCTCGTAACCCAGCACCTCGCGCGCATGGCGGATGTGCGCGCCGAGGTCGATCGCGACTTTCTCCATGATGAGGGCGCTGTCGTTGCGCGGATAGCGGCTCGCGGCGCACAGGACATGCATGCCGAGCGCTGCGAGCTCGCGCGGCACGGGCAGGAGCTGCAAGGTCGAGGCAGGATGCATGAAGACGATCAGCGTCTTCGAGGCCACGCCTTGTGGGCGCAGAAGAACGCCTTCCAGGTTGACCGCCCCCTGATTGCCCGCAAATCCATAGGTTTCGGCGAAAGCGACGGGCTCCTTGAAGTGGACATGAAGCCACTGGGTGGAGACCTCGAAGCGAGGCTCGGGCATTTTCTTCTCCTGGGGCGAGCGGGGCGGAAGGGGCAAGTGCGAGTAGACTCTATACACTCGTATAATCGAATGATGTCAGAAGGCCAACACCTTGGCAAGGACTTTTGCGGCACGCCAAAAAAGGCGGAGGTCGCCACCTTTCCTGTGGTGCGATGCACCGTCAGCGCCCATGTCTCGGGCGCTGGCGCGCGTTCACGCGGCCTGCATGAGGGCCTGCGCCGCTTGCGCGAGTGCGGCGTCAAGATGGCCGAGCGCTTCCTCGAATTGGGCGTCGTCGATCGTGAGCGGATACAGAAAGCGGATCACGTTGCCGTCCGTGCCGCAGGTCAGCAGCAGCAGACCGCGCGCGAGCGCGGCTTGCTGCACGCGCGCGGCCAACGCGGCCGAAGGCTGGCCCGTTGCGGGATCGGCAAACTCGGCGGCGATCATCGAGCCCAATCCCCGCACGTCCGTCAGCGCCGGGCATTGCGCGCGGCGCGATTCGAGGAATGCCGTCAGCCGCGCGCCCAGCACATTCGATCGTTCGAGAAGATGCTCCTCGGCGATGATGTCGAGTACCGCGTGCGATGCCGCCACGGCCAGCGGATTGGCCGCGTAGGTGCCGCCGAGGCCGCCGGGCGCCGGTGCATCCATGATCGCGGCCTTGCCGGCCACCGCCGACAGCGGCATGCCGCCGGCAAGGCTCTTGGCCATGGCGATGAGGTCGGGCTGCACGGGGTAGTGCTCCATCGCGAACATCCGGCCTGTGCGGCCGAAGCCGGTCTGCACTTCGTCGGCGATCAGCAGGATCCCGTGGCGATCGCAGCATTCGCGCAGGCCGCTCAGCAACGCCGCGGGGGCGACGTTGAAGCCGCCTTCGCCCTGCACGGGCTCGATCACGATCGCGGCCACGCGCGCAGGGTCGACATCCGACTTGAACAGCTGCTCGAGCGCCGCGAGGCTCGCTGCCACCGAAGGGCCCTGCGGACCGGCCGGGAACGGCACGTGATACACCTCGGCCGGAAACGGACCGAAGCCGCTCTTGTATGGAACGACCTTGCCGGTCAGAGCGAGACCCATCAGCGTGCGGCCGTGAAAGCCCGCGCTGAATGCGATCACGGCCGAGCGGCCGGTGTGTGCACGCGCGATCTTCACGGCGTTCTCCACCGCTTCGGCACCCGTGGTGAAGAGCGCCGACTTGACCGGGCCGTCGATCGGCACGAGGGCGTTGAGTCTTTCCATGAGCGACACCGCACTCTCGTAGGGCACGATCTGGTAGGCCGTGTGCGTGAAGCGGTGCAGCTGTTGCTCGATCGCGGCGATCACCTTCGGATGCCGGTGGCCGGTGTTGAGCACGGCGATGCCGCCGGCGAAGTCGATGAAGCGGCGGCCCTCGACGTCCCACAGCGTGGCGTTCTCGGCACGCTCGGCAAAGAAGTCGCACATCACGCCGACGCCGCGCGAGGCCGCCGCGAGGCGGCGTTGATGAATCTGCTGATTGCTGGACATGGGGAAGGGCTCCGGGGTGTTCGATGGCGACGATTGGACGTGCGATCGACGCATGGGGCCAGCGCCAATCACGTTCGATGGACGGTGCCAATTGCGATCGCTCGTCGGTGATCTCCTGCTGGCGCGGCTTGCGCAGTCGAGCACGGCCCCGGCGCGTGGCGCGCTCAACCGGCGCCTGTGCGAATGCATTCGCGGCGCCATCCACGATGGCAGTCTCGAAGCCGGGTCACGACTGCCGGCCTCCCGCGAACTCGCGCGTGAACTCGGCTTCTCGCGCAATACGGCCACCTTCGTCTACGAGCAGCTGGTTGCCGAGGGCTATCTGCGCGCCGTCGTGGGCAGCGGCACCTACGTGCGGGAACGCATGCCCGATGCGGCGCCGCTCGCGCCCGCGCCCCGGGTCTGCGGCATGCCGCCGCGACGCCCTGCGCTCTCGCAGCGAGGGTTCGCCGCCATCGATCAGGCCCAGGCGTCGACAAGGCAGTGGGGCGCGTTCATGCCGGGCCTGCCGGACGTCACGCGCTTTCCACAGCGCCAGTTCGCGGGCATTGCCTCGCGGCTGGCGAGGAAGATGTCGCCGTCGCTCATGACCTATTCCACGGGAGGCGGCCATGCCGCGCTGCGCGAGAGCATCGCGCAGTACCTGCGGCAGGCGCGCTCGGTGGTGTGCGAGCCGCAGCAGATCATCGTGACGGAAGGGGTTCAGCAGGCGCTCGATCTCGTCGTGCGCCTGCTCGGCGATGCGGGCGACGCGGCCTGGGTCGAGGAGCCGGGATACTGGGGAATCCGCAGCGTGCTGGCGATCAACGGCATCCGCATGCTGCCAGTGCGGGTCGATGTCGAGGGAATGCAATTGCCGCATGCGGAAGGCCGCGAAAATGCCCGCTTCGCGTTCGTCACGCCGTCGCATCAATACCCGCTCGGGCCGATCATGAGTATGGCGCGGCGCTTTGATCTGATCGATCACGCCATGCGTCAGGGCATGTGGATCGTCGAGGACGACTACGACAGCGAATTCCGCTTTACCGGCCGACCCGTGCCATCGCTTCAGGGACTCGCGCCCGACGGGCCGGTGATCTACGTGGGCACGTTCAGCAAGACACTCTATCCGGGCCTGCGCATCGCCTATGCGGTGGTGCCGTCCGATCTCTGTGAGCGCTTTCACGTGGCGCATTCGGAGTTCTATCGTGGTGGCCACCTGCTCACGCAGGCCGCGCTCGCCGAATTCATGTCGCAGGGCGCGTACGCAGCCCATATCCGCCGCATGCGGCAGATCTATGCTGCGCGGCGTTCGATGCTCGTCAGCCTGGTCGAGCGCTGGCTCGGCCGCGAATGGATCCATCCGCTCGACACCGAGGCGGGGCTGCACGTGGTGCTCACGCTGCCCGACGCCGTGGACGATCTCGCGATCGAGCGTGAGTTGCTCGCAGGCGGCGTGATCGCACGTGCTCTTTCGCGCTACTTCGTGCAAGCGCCGCGCGAGCGCGGTCTGGTGCTCGGCTTCGCGAGCGTGCCGGAAGGCGAGATGCTGCGGCCGTTCGAGCGGCTCGTGCAGGTACTGCGCGCAAGAAAGAGAAAGTAACTTGTCCGCCGGCACCGCGCGACCCGCTTTCGCGGTGTTCGTGCGGTACCCGCGGGCGCTTTGCATTCACCTCATCGATCATTTGACAGGCGCACGGTTCACTCAGCCGGGAGCCGCTCAACTCCAGTTGAGAAATGACCGGATATGGGGGAGACATCACTGGCTTCCTGCCAAATCGATGCCGAAGGAGTCTTGGCACCCAACAGTCCATCCGCCATCCGCGAGGCAGTTGTAGATCGGTGCGCACTCGGGACTCCAGCTAGCGATCCAAGCGCTCGGCTACATTCATCGATCTTCCCGCATGAAATCGAGAAGACCGTATGGCGTCAATCGTCGGCGAAGTCAGACGAGAACTGGATTCATCGCCAGCATTGAACATCGGTCATGACTCAGAAGAATCGCTCCTGCGCTCAAGATAAGCTATCGCGGCGAAATTGGCATGCCTTGATCTTGAGATGACGTGATCCTTTCGGGCTGAACCACCTGCGCAGGGAACGAGCAGCTTGTGCAATCGCCCGGCTCGGCAATGAATAGAAGGAGTCTTGAATGCGTCTATTGCTTGTGGAAGACGAGGCCGAGATGGCCTTGTGGCTGGTGCGCGCCTTCAAGCAACGCGGCTTTGTGCCCGATCACGCGCCGGATGCAAGAACTGCCGAATCATTGCTGGCCAGCAACGACTATGACGTCGTCGTTCTCGATCTTCAACTGCCCGACAAACACGGTTTGACGCTGCTGTCGGACGTTCGCAAGGCGGGCAATCGGACACCCGTTCTCGTGCTGACGGCGCACGGCTCGGTCAAGGATCGGGTGAAAGGCCTGAACGTGGGGGCCGACGACTTCCTGACCAAACCCTTCGCGGTCGAAGAACTCGAAGCTCGCCTCACCGCACTGGTCCGGCGAAGCCGGGGGAGATGGAACGCAGCGCTGCAGTGCGGCTCGTTGTCATGTGCCCCCGACAGCCGAGCCTTCACGCTGGCCGGTCAACTGCTTCAGCTGACGCGCCGCGAAAGCGCGGCACTCTCCGTCCTGCTGGTACGCAGCAATTCGCCCGTCGAGAAATCGCATCTCTCGGGGAAAGTCTTCCCGGTCTCCAGCAATGTCGGCCCCGATGCCATTGAGCAGGTCGTGCACCGACTGCGCCACAAGTTGGCCGGCGGCGACGTTCGCATTGCCACTGTGCGCGGACTCGGCTACATGCTGGAAAGCTTCACGCATCCGCGTTCCGAAGACTGATCGCCGTCGACCCGGACTTCGCGTCCGCGTACGCATTTGCTGTGAGTAAAAACACGTATCCGGTTGTTGGTGATAACGCGTATTTGACTGTTAGTGATAACACGTATTTAGAAGACGGTCGAAAAAATGGCAGGTTTTTGGAAGCATTGATCCTTACCATCCCGTCGAATCCGAACGCCTGACTCACTGCATCGATGCGTGAATCGAAGGTGCGGAAAACAAGATGGAGATACGGATGAACCCTGGCCAACCCACAACACGTACAGACCTCCGGCGGAACCGCGGAGTCGTTGTCGCATGAAGCTCAGCAATCGCAATTTCGTCAGAGGCTTGTTCCTCATGGCGATCGCACTCCTGTTCGGCCTGATTGCGAGGACTTACTCGATCGGCGATTTGAGTCGGTCCGGCCCCGGTCTGTTTCCGTTGATGGTGAGCTCATTCCTGTTCGTGATCGGGCTGCTCCAGGTGATCCGCTCGCACTTCGTCGAGCCCGTGCCGCTCAACTACAACGTCAAGAACATCGTTCTCATCCTGCTGAGTCTTATCGGATTCGCGGTCATCTCCGAGCACCTCAACATGATTCTCGGAATCATCTTCCTCGTGTTCTGCTCGACTGTCGCCGGTACTTCGTATTCGGTGGCGCGCAACATCAAGACCTCGTTGGGGCTGATTGCAGTCGCCTTTGCGTTCAAAAACCTCCTCGGCCTCAATTTGCCCCTCTACTGATGGACATCCTGCATAACCTTGCGTTCGGTTTCGAGCACGCACTGACGCTTCAGAATCTTCTGTATTGCGCCCTCGGGTGCACGGTGGGCACGCTCGTCGGACTGCTGCCGGGCCTGGGTCCTCTGTCGACCATCAGCCTGTTGCTTCCGCTGACCTATTCGATTCCCACAGGCGGCGCACTCATCATGCTCGCCGGCATCTACTACGGTGCGCAATACGGGGACAGCGTGAGCGCCATCACGATGAAGATCCCGCATGCGAGCAGCATCGTGGCATGCATTGACGGCTACCAGATGACGCTCAAGGGCAAGACGGGGTTGGCCTTGTTCACCGCGGGCATCTCCAGCTTCATCGGCGGCACGGTCGCGATCGTCGTGCTGTCGACGATGGCGCCGGCGCTCGGCGAAGTCGGCTTTCTGTTCGGACCGGCTGACTACTGTTCGCTGATGCTTCTCGGGTTCTTCTGCGTCAGCTTCGTGAGCAGTGGCAGCCTGCTGAACGGCCTGGCGATGGCAATGGTGGGTGTTCTGCTGGGCATGGTCGGCACCGACGTCAACAGCGGCGTTGCGCGCTACACCATGAACCTGCCTTTCCTGACGGACGGCATCGGCCTGATCAGCATTGCGCTGGGTTGCTTCGGTATTGCAGAGGTCGTGAAGAACCTCGACATGAAGAACGTGCTGACGCCCTTCAACGGCAAGATCAAGCTCATGCCGACGTGGCCCGAGTTCAAGCGCATCATTCCGAGTGCCCTGCGTGGCAGCGTGATCGGCTCGATCCTCGGCATCCTGCCCGGCGGCGGCCCCACGATCGCGCAGTTCGCGGCCTACGCAGCCGACAAGCGCTTCAGCAAGCACAAGCACGAGATCGGCAGCGGCGCGATCGAAGGCGTGGCCGGCCAGGCGGCAGCCGACGAGGCCGCGGCACGCACCAGTTTCATCCCGCTCATGGCCATCGGCATTCCGGAGAACGCCGTCATGGCGCTGATGATGGCGGCCTTCATCGTCAAGGGCATCCAGCCCGGCCCGAACATGATCGCCACCCACCCCGATCTGTTCTGGGGTCTGGTGGCCAGCATGTGGGTCGGCAACTGTTTTCTCGTGCTGCTCAACGTGCCCCTGGTGCGCTACTGGCTGTCGGTGTTCAAGATCCCGTATGTCGTTCTGTTCCCGGCGATCATGTTCTTCTGCTGTATTGGTACCTTCAGCATCAACAACAGCCTGGATGACATCTACACCACGGCCGTCTTCGGCCTGATCGGCTACTTGTTCCTGAGGCTCGACATGGAAGCGGCACCGCTCATGCTGGGCTTCATTCTCGGGCCCATGCTGGAAGAGAACTTTCGCCGTGCCATGCTCCTGAGCCGCGGCAGTTTCAGCGGCTTCGTCAACCGGCCGATCAGCGCGACCCTGCTTTCCGTCATCGGTGCGGTGATCGTGTGGCAAGTCGTGGCGTTTGCGCGGGCCATGCGGAAGAAGAGGGGCGGTCCGGTTCCCGCGTTGGCCGAAGGCATGTCGGCAACCTTGCCCGGCACGCTTTGACCTGTTCAGGACGGAGTTGATCGCCATTGCGATCGCACTGGGGTCCGGACCTGATCAGATGATGGCATCGCGCGGCTGATCAATCTCGGCGCGAGTGTGCTCGAGGGGGATGTGATCGTCTTGCCGAGACGACGCATTTCATCGACGCATCGCACGCCAGATCGCGGCAACAGGGCCATTCCCGGATGAACCGCGCCTCACGGCATCTGCCATGTGAAGTTGGTTGCCAAACGTGACGGTCGTAGCTGTCGGTGCCGATCGCCGGCGCCGGCAAGCAAGTCGCGGGCCGTCGACGCCGAGAGGTAGGACACCGCCTTCTCTTTGTTCGCGGTCAGCCGGCTGTAATTGTTCCATCCACAGACTTGTCTTCCGAACATTCAAGGGAAGAATCATGGACAGGCCCGGGCGATTGCACGACACGGGCACCGAGGGGCTGTCAATGTGCGTCTGAGATGGCCCCATCTTGGCCTCCTGTCATTTTTGTAAGTGGAACTGTGGGCCCGAAGTGAGACGCCGGTTCCGACTCCCAGGTACATAGCAGCCAGCGTCTGTGCGCCGACGGATTTGGTAACGCACATCGACTGCCAGTTGATGATGATCCGTTCAAGACGCTGGGGGACAAGCGAGCTGCTCAGGTCGAAAGAAGACCAGGAAAGAGCCCGACGACCTACAAGCCCGTGACGCATGCGGGTCTAACTTGCTTTCTCTCTGTATTCAGTGCATCCAAAGGAAACGACGATGAAAAAGCTATTGATTGCTCTTGCGACTTGCGCCATTTCTTCCGCTGCGATAAGTCAGCCCGTCGATTCGCAGCGAGAAGACCGCGACATGGAGCACCGGGCCTTGGTGCAGCGTGCGCTGGATCAACGCGGCAGGGGGCAACGCGAGATGGATCGCCATGAAATGGAGCGTGGCCAAAGAGATCGGCCCGAGATGGAAGAGCATTCCCGCAGACGCAAGGTCTGGGTACCCGCCCATCGCGAAGACGATGGCCGCCGTGTGCGCGGCCACTATGACTGGCGCTGAAACCAGTGCATCGGTACGCGCATTCCAATGCGAAGCGCTCATTGTCCATTGGAGCGTTCGATGTTCAGACCCGAATCAGATAGTGCCGATGATCCGCAGCGACGATCGCTCTGGCAGGCCCCGGATGGCAGCACCGCACCGGAAGCTCTCGCACGATCTCTCACACGCTCGCAGAAACGCCTCAAGCGCTGTGTCGACATCGTCGGGGCGGCTGCGCTCCTGATCGTGCTCAGTCCGGTGTACCTTGCCTTGTGCGTGGCCGTGCAGGTGAGCATGGGCTGCCCCGTGCATTTCTGGCACAACCGGGTCGGCGAGGGCGGCAAGCGCTTCCGGTTCTACAAGTTCAGGTCGATGCTGCGCAACTCTGAAGGGGTGCTCGAGGAATACCTGAGCCGCAACGACATGGCCCGCACGCAGTGGGACACTTTCCAGAAGCTGGAAGCGGACCCCCGCATCACGTTCCTGGGGCGGCTCATCCGCAAGTCGAGTCTCGACGAACTGCCCCAGCTCTGGAACGTGCTGAAAGGTGACATGAGCCTGGTCGGTCCCCGGCCTTGCATGGAGCGCCAGCGAAGCCTGTACGGGCAGCACTGGGGCCACTACTGTTCGGTCAAACCGGGCATCACCGGTCTGTGGCAGGTGAGCGGGCGCAATCGGCTCTCCTACGCACAACGCGTCGCGCTGGACGTCGAATACGTTCATCGCTGGTCGCTCTGGCTCGACATCAGGATCCTTTTGAGGACGGTCAGAGCCGTGGCCTTCGGCGAAGGGTCGGGTTGACCTTCAACGACGGCCCCATCGCGCTCATCGCTCATGTGTGACAGCTACCACCTGCTGAATCATTGGCGCCACGATGCCGGGATGCGTCGCCTCGGGGTGCCGCAGTCGCCGCCGCCCGAGGGCCCTGCTGCGCGCCTCGACTGCGCGCGCAGCACCTGGGCGTCGATCGTGCGAAATGCCCCTCTCCATGCACTGCAGATCGAAAGCAGGCGATGGGGCTTCCATCGCCATTACCCCGGGGACGACCGGGCACAGCCCTTCAAGCGCGAACTGTTCATTGCCGACGCGACGCAAGTCACCCAACTGCCGAGCTTCAGGGCCGGATTCGCCTGGCGGCGCTGCCTGATTCCGATGTCTTCGTGGAGCGAGCGACAGGATACCGACGGCAGGAAGGCGCTCGTCGAGGTCTCGCTGCCCGAGCGGCCCGTGTTCGCGGTCGCCGGGTTGTACGAGATCTCGCATGACATCCGCACCGGCATGTCCGTCGACACCTTTGTCGTTCTGACGGTGACGCCCGAGGTGTTCCTGCGCGGCGCCAGGCACTCAACGCCACTGGTGCTCGAAGAGGAAGACTACCTGCCGTGGCTCGATGACCTCGAAGCTGCGCGCCATCTGGTGCGAAGCAAGACCAAGGATGGCGTGGGCCGCACACAGGCCATCAAGTCCCGGAGGGCCCAGCTGTTCGGTTAGCACGTTCGCTCAGCAAGCATCGTCGATGCTGAAAGAGGCGCGCGGCCTCGAGAGAGGCTGGTGCCCATTCGCCGCGACGATGACCGCGTTGGTGCCGCCGAACGCGAAGGAGTTGGACATCGCATGGCGCAGGCCCGAGGCCTCGCGCGCGGCTCGGGGCGCCGCAGGATTCTGCAAGCCCTTCGCTAGGACTTGAACAGGCGCTTGAACCACCCCGGAGTCTCTGGCGCCTGAACCGGTTTGCGCTCGGGCAGCTCGATGTCATGGGCGAGCTGGGCCAGGGATTCGAAGACCATCCGTCGGGCTACCAGCCGAACGCCGCTGGTTCGCTGGAAGGCGACGACGATCTGGCCGACCTGCAGGGAGTCGCCGCCGAGGTCGAAGAAGTTGTCGAGGCGAGAGATCTCGGCGCTGTCCACCTTCAGCAGCTCGCTCCAGATCCTGGCCAGCGCCATCTCCGCCGGCGTGGCAGGGGCGTGGCCCGCAACCGCATCCGTCCGCTGTTCGATTCTGGGCGCGGGCAACGCATGCCGGTTGATCTTCCCGTTGGGCAGGAGGGGCAGGGCCTCGAGCGCGACGAAGTATTGGGGCAGCATGTAGTCGGGCAAGCTCACCCTCAGGTGATCCCTGAGGGCCGGCGTGTCGAGCGCGCCGTCGCGCGCCACGACATAGGCCACCAGCCTGGCGTCCCCGGGGCGGTCCTCGCGCGCGATGACCAGGCACTGCAAGATGGTCGGGTGCAATTGCAGGCGCGCTTCGATCTCGCCAAGCTCGATGCGATGACCGCGCACCTTCACCTGGAAGTCGAGTCGCCCCTGGTGCTCGAGCAGGCCGTCGTGGCGCCAGCGCCCGCGGTCGCCGGTTCGGTACAGCCGCGCCTGCGGGTGCGGGCTGAACGGGTCGGTGATGAAGCGCTCGGCGGTCAATTCGGGTTGGCGCAGATAGCCCGACGTGACGCCGTCGCCACCGATGAAGATCTCCCCGGACACGCCAGCCGGGCATCGATGGCCCTGTGCATCGAGCACGTGGATGCTGGTGTTGGCGATCGGGCGGCCGATTGAAATGGTCTGTGGCTGCGACGGCACTTTCCAGCAGGTGGACCACACCGTGGTTTCTGTCGGGCCGTACAGGTTCCAGAGTTCGCCGGTTCGCTCCGAGAGCTGCTCGGCCAGGTGAGGGCTGAGGCTCTCGCCACCGACCAGCGCTTTGAACGATCGCGAGCCGGTCCAGCCGGCATCGATCAACATGCGCCAGGTCGCCGGCGTCGCTTGCATCACGGTGGCGTGGGCCCGATCGATCAGGGTCCGGAGCGCGTCGCCGTCGACAGCCTGCTCCCGGGTGGCGAGCACGACGGTGGCGCCGAGAAGCAGCGGCAGCAGCAGTTCCAGCACCGCAATGTCGAAGCTCAGCGTGGTCACGGCCACCAGCACGTCATGCGCCTCGAGCCCGGGCTCGTTTCGCATCGACAGCAGGAAGTTCACCACCGCGCGGTGCGGCACTGCGACGCCCTTGGGTTTGCCGGTGGAGCCGGAGGTGTAGATGACGTACGCCGGATCCTCCGGCCGCGCGTCGAGGCCGCCGTCGGGCGGCAGCGGCGTTTCGGGATGGGCCATCAGCTCGGCCTGCGCCTGGTCCAGCAGCAGCATCGGCAACTCGATCTCCCGCCACAGGCCGGCGAGATCCTGTTCGGTCAGCAGCAGCGTCAGCGCTGCGTCCTGGGCCATGTCGTGCAGCCGCTGCAGCGGGTAAGCCGGGTCCAGCGGCACATAGGCGCCTCCCGCGCTCAGGACCGCGAGCTGCGCGATCACCATCGCCGGCGACCGCTCGGTGCAGAGACCCACCAGGGCGCCTCGCTGCACGCCGCGGGCGCGCAGCGCGTGGGCGAGTCGATGCACGCGCGGCCAGAGCTCGGCGTGGCTCAGCGCGGCGCCGGGCATCTGCATGATGGCGATGCCGGCCGATTCGTGCCGTACGCCGAGAAGCTCGTGAACCGTCAGGTGGTGCGGGTATGCGGCGTCGGTCTGGTTCCAGCTCGCCAGCCTTGCCAGTTCCAGAGGGCTGGCCGCCGAATGGTCGTGCAGCGGCCGCTCCGGCTGCTGAATGAACAAGTCCAGCAGATGCATGTAGTTGTCCAGCATCGCCTGCGCGGTCGCGGGCGCGAAGAGCTCGGTCGAGTAGCTCAATGACAACGAGTGCTCGCACTCGGTGTCGATCGTCAGTGCCAGGTCGAACTGCGCCGCGCGCAGGTTCAAGGGCAGGAAGCTGGTGTCGAGGCCTTCGAGCTGCGGAGTCTTGCGGGGCGTGTTCAGTACGTTGAACATCACGCGAACTTCCGGTGCCCTGGCGCCGGGCGCCTGCTTGTGCAGCTGGTCCATCAGGTAGTCGAAGGGAATGTCCTGGTGGGTGAATGCCGACAGGCAGGTTTCCCGGACCTGCTGCGCCAGGTCCATGAAGCTTTGCGCCGGCCGGACGTGGGCGCGCAGCGCCAGCGTGTTCACCAGCGAGCCCACGAGCCGCTCGGACTCGACCCGGGTACGTCCTGCAATGGGAGTCCCCACCACGACGTCTTCCTGCCCGCAATAGCGCGACAGCAAGGCCTGGAACGCGGCCAGCAGGGTCATGAACGGCGTCAGCCCGAGGCCGCTGCCGAAGCGCTTGACGCCGGCGAGCCAGCCTTGCGGAAAGTCCCGTCGAACGCGGTCGCCCTGGCTGGTGAGGCGCTGAGCCGCCGCCGTATCGGAGCTCAGGTTCAAGGGGCTCATGTCGGCGAGTTGCCGCAGCCAGTAGCGCGTCTGGCCGGCGAGCAGGTCGTCGTTGATGTGTCCCCGCTGCCAGCTTGCGTAGTCGATGAAATCGATCGCCCGGGGTTTCGGGGGCGTCGCCAGGCCCCGCAATTCGGCCGCATACAGGTCCTGAAGCTCGCGCAGCAGGATGCCCCACGACCAATCGTCGCCGATGATGTGGTGCATCACCAGCACGAGGACGTGATCGTTCTCATCGCGCTCGATCAGGACGAATCGATGAAGGGGCGCCGATGCCAGGTCGAAGGGCTCCGAGGCGATGCGTGCAGCCTGTTGTTCGAGCTCGGCGTCCCGCTCGGCCTCGGGAACGGCCGCCAGCGAGAGGTGGATCAGGTTGGCCGGCTGCGCCGCGCCGACGAAGGCCATCGGTTCGGTGTCGCCGAGGCCGTAGGTCGTGCGAAACGACTCGTGGCGCGCGACCAGTTGATCGAGCGCCCGTTGCAGCGCGACTTTGCCGAGCGGCCCGCGCAGGCGCAGCGAATCGCGCATGTTGTAGGCCGCACCCTGCGGGTCGATCTGGTTCAGCACCCACATGCGCCGCTGAGAAAAAGACACCGGCAACGGCCCGATCCGCGGCAACGCCACGATGGGCGCCAGCGGCGTGGCGCGGGCGGCACCAGGGTCCGAGGCCAGGCTGCCGATGGTCCGGGCCATCTCCTCGATCGTCGGCTGCTCGAAGATCCCGCGCAGTGGCAGCTCGATCCGAAGCGTCGCACGGACCCGGGACACGATCTGCATGGCGAGCAGCGAATGGCCGCCGAGGTCGAAGAAGTTGTCGCGCACGCCGAAGCCGGATTTGTCCAGCACACCGGTCCAGATGTCGAGCAGCGCGGATTCGATCGGCGATCGCGGCGCGACCAGATCGGCAACCGATGGAGCGGTATCGGGATCGGGAAGCCGGTTGCGGTCGAGCTTGCCGCTGGTCAGGCGCGGCAGCTCGGACAAGAACATGAACACGCTCGGAATCATGTAGTCGGGCAGGCGCGATTTCAGCGCCGAGCGCAGGGAGCCTGCATCGGCCGACCCCGTCCGGACCACGTAGGCGACAAGCTCCTGGCGGCCGGGGGTGGTCTCGCGCAGGAGCACCGCGTTCATCTGCACGCTGTCGCAGGCGGCGAGTGCGGACTCGATCTCGCCGAGTTCGATGCGCAAGCCGCGCAGCTTGACCTGATGGTCGTTGCGCCCGATGAACTCCACCACGCCGTCGTGCAGCCAGCGCGCCAGGTCGCCGGTACGGTACATGGTCTCGCCGGGACGGAAGGGATTGGGCACGAAGCGCTCGGCCGTGAGGTCCGGGCGATTGCGGTAGCCGCGTCCCACGCCATGGCCGCCGATGTACAGCTCGCCCGCCACATTGACGGGCTGGGGCTGCTGCTGTGCATCGAGGATGTAGAGCTGTCCGTTGGCAATGGGACGGCCGATTGGCACGAAGAGGCGGTCCGGCAGCTGCTCGCCGACTTCATACCAGGCGCTGTCCACGGTCGCTTCGCTGGGCCCGTAGAAGTTGCCGAGCCTGACGCTCGGCAGGATTCGCCGGAACGACAGCGCGAGCGCGCGATCCATGGCTTCGCCGCCGCTCAGCACATAGCGAAGACTCGGGCACTCCATCCCTTCGAACTCATTCAGCATCACACGCAACTCGGACGGAACGAACTGGACCACGCTGATGTCGCTCTCACGGATCGCTTCAGCCAGCAAGCGCATGTCCTGATGCACATCGGGCTGCGCGATCACGAGCGTCGCGCCAGAGGAAAGGGTCGAAAAGAATTCCCAGGCCGATGCGTCGAAGCTGACCGCCGTTTTCTGCAGCACGCGATCGCCTGGCGTCAGCCCAAGTGCATCGTTCATCCACTGCACGTGGTTGCTCAAGCCGCGATGCATCAATTGCGCGGCCTTGGGCTTGCCCGTGGAGCCGGACGTGTAGATCAGGTAGGCCAGGTGGTCCGGTTGCGTGAGATCGGTCAACGCCGGCAAGGGCTCGGGCACCCTCTCTCCGCCGTGGTCCGGCACTTCGATGATCTTCGACGCCTGGGCCTGGTCGAGTTGTCGCAACCGGTCGGCAAGGTGCGACTGTGTGAGCACGAAAGCGGGCGCCGCATCGGCCAGCATGCCTTGCAGCCGCTCGGGCGGATGGTCGGGATCGAGCGGCAGGAAGGCGGCGCCCGACTTGCAGATGGCGAGCAGGCCGACGACCAACCCGAAGCAGCGCTGCATGCAAAGTCCGACGACAACTTCCGGACCGGCTCCCAGGGTCCGCAGCGCATGCGCGAGCTGCTCCGACAGCGCATCGAGTTCGCGATAGGTCATTCGCATCTGGCCGAAGCGCAACGCGATGGCATCGGGCGTCCGCATCGCCTGAGCGCGAAACAGCGCGTGCACGGGTTGGTCGTGCAGATGGACGCGCGACTGCGCGTTCCAGTCGACCAGCAGCAGCTGCCGCTCGGCAGCATCCATCAGCGGCAGATGGTCCACCGCGCAGTCCGGATCGGCCACGATGGCCGCCAGGAGATGGCGGAAGTGGGTTGCCATGCGAGCGATGGCGTGTGGCTCGAACAGGTCGGTGCGGTACTCGATCGCGGCGTCGAGATGGTCGCCGGACTCTGTGACGGTCAGCGAGAGGTCGAACTTGGAGGTTTCCGAGCGCACGTCCAGCCGTTCGCTTCGCAGTCCATCGAGATGGAGTGCGCGATCCGCGAAATTCTCCAGTGCGAACGAAACCTGGTACAGCGGATTTCGGCTGGCGTCGCGTTCAGGATTGAGTTCGACCACCAGGCGATCGAAGGGCATGTCCTGGTGGGTCAGCGCCTCGAGCGTGCTTTGCCTGACCCGCTGCAGCAGCTCGGTGAATCCGGGTCGGCCCTGGAGATCGCCGCGAATGACCACGGTATTGACAAAGTAGCCGACCAGGTCGCGCACTGCCGCATCATCGCGGCCCGCCAGCGGGACGCCCACCGCGATATCGGTCTGGCCGCTGTAGCGCGCCAGCAGCACATGGAAGGCCGCCAGCAGGGTCATGAACAGCGTCGATCCCTGCTGCCTTGCGAGGGCCCGCAATGCCGTGGAGAGTTCGGAGTCGATACCGAAGGGCAGCGTCCGTCCCGCGAAGCCGGCTTGCGAGGGGCGGGCCTTGTCGGTGGGCAGTTCCAGGGTGTGCAGATCGCGCAGCTTCGTACGCCAGTAGTCCAACTGGGTTTGAATGCCGCCGCGCTCGTAGCGCTGGCGTTGCCGCAGGGCATGGTCGGGAAACTGCAGCGACAGAGCCGGAAGGACGCAAGCATCGCCGCGCAAGGCGTAGAGCTGCGCGAGTTCGCGGTGGATCACGCTCATCGACCAGCCGTCCGCCACGATGTGATGCACCACCAGCACGAGCAGATGATGATCGGGCGTGATCCGCAGCAGCTCGGCGCGCAGCAGGGGCGCGCGGGACAGATCGAAGGGCTGGGCGATGCAGGCAGCGACATGTTGCGCGAGCACCGCATTCGTGCCGTCGTTCGGCGCCAGCGCCGAGCGGGCAAGGTGGAACCGCTCCTGCGCCTGCGATGCCGGCACGACTTGCTGCACCGGTCCTCGCTCCGTCGCGAGAAAGGCTGTGCGCAGGCTGGCGTGGCGCGCGACGAGCGCTTGCAGGCTGCGTTCCAGGCGCTCGGCATCCAGCGGGCCCTGCAGACGGGTGACCGAATGGATGTTGTAGGCGCCGCCGCCGGTGGCCAACTGATCGAGAAACCATAAGCCTTCCTGTGCGAAAGAAAGGGGCGCGTCGTCGCTCGGCGGGTTCGCCTTGGACATGGATGGGTGGGCGCGCTGCTGCTGCAGTTTGCGTGCAAGCAGGCGCCGCCGCGCATCGGGCGTGTCTGTGTCGAGCTGGTCTGAAATGTCGTGATTCGGGATTGACGCGGTGTTCATGGGAGATCGGTTTCACTGGCTCGGAAAATCGGACAAGGTTGTGCTTGCGGCACGAATTCCTGTACCTCAGGGCCTTTGCAGCAAGCGGGCCACTTCTTCGTCGCTCAGCGCGTCGACTTCGGCTTGCAGGGCATCGCTCAGCGCGTCGGCTTCGTCGATGGCGGCTTGCACGACCGCGGCAAAGCCGCCAACCGTTGGCGCGGCCAGCAGGGCCGATGCAGACGAGTCCACTCCCCAAGCCTGCTGGACCGCTTGCGCCACCCGCACCGCCGACAACGAGTCGCCGCCCAGGGCGAGGAAATTCGCGTCGCACGCGGTCACCGGTCGATTCAGGATGCGAGCAAAGAGCGCGGCGATGCGCGCTTGCAGCGGCGAAAACAGCATAGCCGTTAGAGGTGACACGACGAATTCTTGGATCTGTTCGTGCAAGCAGCGGCGACGCACCTTGCCATTCACCTCGGTGGGAATTTTCTCGAGCACATGGATGCACGCGGGAATCTTGAAGTCGGCGATGGCCCCGAACAGCGAGGCCCGCAAGGCCTGCGGATCGGCCGCCGTGCCGCCGGCCAGCACCACGGCGGCATGCACGTCCTCGCCCAAGGTCGGGTGCGGCGCGGGATAGGCCACGGCCTCGGCGACATCGGGCAACCGCAGCAGGGCGCGCTCGACTTCCAGCGGCGCGATCTTTTCCCCGCCGCGATTGATCAACTCCTTGCTGCGCCCGGTGAGAAACAGGTAGCCGTCCTCGTCGAACCAGCCCAGGTCGCCGGTGAGAAACCAGCCATCGAGGAAGGCCTCGGCGTTGGTGTCGGGCGCGTCTTCGTAGCCGGCGAACACGGCGGGTCCGTGCGCGATCACCGCACCGGCCTGCCCCGCTGGGAGTGCATGGCCTTCGTCATCGATCACGCGCAGTGCGGCTCCGACGGGGCGGCCGACGGAGTCGGCCTTTCGCACACCCGGCGGCAACGGATTGCTTGCCAGTTGGGTGGCTGTTTCGGTCATGCCATAGGACTGGATGACGGGCACGCCCCACACATCCTCCATGCGGCTCAGCAGTTCCGCGGGCAGCGTCGACGAGGCCGAGCGAATCAGCCGCAAGCTGTGTGCCGGCATCGCTGCGCGGTCGCGGGTCAGTTGCTCGACAGCGGCATGGTGGACGGTGGGAGAAGCGGTGTACCAGGTGGGGCGAAATTCGCGGACCCAGCGCAGGAATTCCGAGGCGTCGAAAACCGGCGCGCACACCACGGACGAGCCGGCGGCGAGGGGAGTCAGCAGCCCGCCGATCAGACCATGGCTGTGATAGGCGGGCATCACGCACAGGGCACGATCTTCCGGACGCAGGTCAAGGTGTTGCGCGATATGGTGCGCGGAACGCACGAGCTGCTGTTGGCTGAGTGGAACGCGCTTGGGCTTTCCGGTCGTGCCCGATGTGAACAGGACGAAAGCCGTATCGCCGGGTTCGGGCCAGGGCGCATCGACATCTGGTAAACCTTTGGAAGGGCCTTCGAGCAACTGTTGTGCGTTGAAAGCCAGAGTGGCCAGTCCAAGCTTCTGGGCGAGCCGCACGGGAAGGGGGTCATCCGGCAGCCCCACGACGGCATCGGCGTTGGCGTCGCCGAGCAGGGCCAGCAGTTCAGGCTCGGTCAGCCCGATGTGCAGCGGAATGCAGACGGCGCCGCAAGCGATGGCCAAGCAGCAGAGGGCCAGCTCCATCCCGGCCGGCATGAGCACGGCGATGCGGGCGGCGGGCGCGATGCTGCGGGACGCCAGCCATGGCCGCGCGCCCTGGACGGTGGCGAGCAATTGCGCGTAGCTGATGGTCTGGAATCCAGGCGCCAGCAGAGCGATCGCCGAAGGCCTCAGGCGAGCATGGAGCGCGAGTTGTTGAGAGAGTGTGGAGACTTCGAGGCCAGGCAATACATTCTCCATCGACCAGAAGTCGATGCCATCAGTGGACTTGTGGATGACCTTGTTCGATGCGGTGCATGGCGGGCGCAACTTCATCGATTGGTATCTGACTTTCGCGCAGGGGCGTGCAGCGCCGGGTCTTCGGGACGGGATCGACTGCGTAGAGAACGGCACCGAGACGTTTTCTCGATGAGGTCAAATACCGATACCTGCGCAACGGGCTGATCAGAGAACGATCCTTCAAGCGTGCCTCCTGACATGTACAAAAAACCTCGTGACACCTGCTAAAGGCCCGATCCTGCCCCTTCATTGCAGCTCTCAAAGAATCTGAAAGCCACTGTCCCCTGTGTGCGGTCTAGATTCATAGTCCCGAAGCCAAGCGCGGAGGCGCTCAGGAACGGCTGAATGGGCCGCGGCGCGAGACCCGAATTGACCGGCCAAGGCAATTCGGCACATCAACTCACCGTCCTTTCGAACATCGGCGTGATAGCTGCGCATCTCGCCTATGCCCGCGATATCTAAGAGTTCAACATCCCAGCCCGGCGTCCAGAAAAGCCGGCTCGCGCCATCGTGCCCGATGGATTCCATGATGAGTGCCCTTGGTTTGCCAAATCGATGCTGCTATGTGCAGCGTGCCGGGGATTGATATCAATTTTCCCGGCCTGCGGTGTAGTCCAACCGCGCGTGGCACATGCGAAAATTGCGCACTTGGCGCTACTGCTTGCACGTGGATGCATCGGCTGACGCCTGCTTACGTCTGCAAGGAGCCGAGATGATTCGGACGTTCGCTCTACGCTGACAAACTAAACGAGCGCAGGCGCAGGCGAAACTAAACGAGCGCAGGCGCAGGCGCAGGCGCTGAGAAATGTACTGCTGACGCGGCGAGTCCTGCGCAGCAGCATGGCACGGCCGAGTCGGCCGGCCCCGCGGTCAGACAGTTTGAGCTTTCGATGCGCGTTGGCCGTTCGGTCGCGATCGCACAGGGACCGGTGGCGTCGACGTCCCCGTTGCACGGCCGGTACGCCAGCGGCGAGCCTGCCGGTGATCTCGGCGCGGAACTCGGGATTCACCCCGACGGTTCCTTTGATGCATTGGAGGCGCGACAGGAAGCCGAGATCTCGCTTCGCGCAGGCCACCCCAATCACGTCGCTGGCAGTGCTTCCTCACGGCTTCCGATTTGTCCGCTCGGCATCTCAGAGGCTCGGTGGAGGCGCACTTGAATTCATGACGAATCGCCCATGCACGAAGTCGAGTTGTTGTCTTACAAGCGCCCATCGCGCCATGTACGAAAACAGCATTACATGGGAGTTTGTCACATGCATCGCTCCCATAGATATATCACGGTATTTTTGCTAGAAGGCATCTGGTCGAATTCTTGGGATCAATTTGACAAAATTGGAGATTATTTTGCCCGCCATTTCGATTTCATTGCCATTCTTTGTCGAAAAGCAGATGCCGGCGTACATTCAAATTGGTGATTTGCTACGGATGCTTTTGTCTGGTCGACCAGAATTGACGACTTGCAATTTCTGTCAAACGGTGAACGGCGGAAGCGAAAAATCCTGCGCAGGTTGCGGATGGAAATTGCAAAAACCCTTTGAAAATTCAAACGCAATCAGTTCATTTTCATCTGGGTTTTTAAAAGAAGCAAGTCTCTCTGCATTGGCTTCGAATGCGCTCCGAGTCGTGCTTGTGCCGCTTCTGATATTTGCGGGGTTTGGTTTTTGGTTCTTGTTTCATTCGACTGCGCGCTGGGCGCCTGATCCGTTGATGGTCCCGTCAATGGTATTTCCGAGAGAAATAACGCCAAGTACTGCGCATGAGATCGAGAAGGAAATCGTTATTGAGTCAGCTGCTTCAAAATATACAGCTACAGGCGACCGCTCGGACGCAAGGAAAGAGGAGGAAGCAGTAGATTTGACGGAGGCCAAAGCTGGAATCATAAAAAAATCGATCTCGCATCAGGCCTACAAGTCAAGGCCCGGAAATCTCACATCCTCTCGCGGTATGTCGCCAGCATACCAAGGCTTTCGAAAGCCATCCCCAGGATGCAGCAGCCTCAATTTCCTTGCGCGTGCGATCTGTATCAATAACCGATGCGCTGAGCCTCACCCGGCTCAGCAGTTGCAATGCCGTGACGCCGTTCGACAGCGTCGGATTGATGAGGCGCGCCGAAATTCACTTTAATAGAGAAATGTCGGGCTTGTCGATGAACCGATCTCGCCATGTTTTTCGAAGCATATCGATTCAGTCATCAAAATTAAGATACGAAAATCAGGAACATGAAAATGAACTCGTCAGCTGAAAAATTTCCTGGATATCGGCGATTTTTCGCCTGGGCATTCATTCTCTCCACGATGTTCCTTATCGGCTTGCTGGGCGCCGAATTCGCGCTTCTCCCATCATCCTCGTTCGGGCTGGAGATGTCGGTGCCGGTGGTAGCGGAAGACAATATCCTATGGAATGTTCAGCTTTTGAGCACAATCGCCGCATTGGTGATGGCGCTCGTTTCATTTCCCGGTCTGATAGTGTCCGCGGTACTGGTTTGGCTCACCGAACGGCGTTCTCGCAAGGAGATGGGCTTGGAAAATGCGCTCCGCCATCGCCAGCGTTTCGATCCTTTGCGCGCGCTTCGGAATCACGAGGAATTTGAGAGCAGGGCTTCGCATTAGCACTACGATTTAGGCTTTACTCGTACGGCGCTTAATTCAATTTCCGGAACTGCGCTTTGGCTGCGAGTTCTTCAATCCGTTCTGGAAAAGAAGGGCCATTTCGTTTTCGTGGTGACATCAACGGGCTGCGTGCCTGGGCTGTTATTGCGGTAGTGCTCTATCACTTCGGCGTTCCGAGAGTCCCGGGAGGGTATATCGGTGTCGACGTATTTTTTGTGATCTCGGGTTTCCTGATGACGGGGATCGTGGTCAGGGGTCTCGAAGGTACGGCGGCTGGTGGGTTTTCGCTTTGGCAGTTCTACCTCGCCAGGGCGAACCGCATCCTCCCTGCTTTGATCGCCTTGTGTGTTGTGCTGCTGGCCTCGGGATGGGTGCTAATGACCCCGATCGATTACCGGATGCTGGCGAAGCATGCGGCGTTCTCCATTTCCTTTCTGTCCAACTTCCAGTTTTGGCGAGAAGCCGGCTACTTCGACTCTGCATCGAACGAGAAGTGGTTGCTTCATACCTGGTCTCTCTCGGTCGAGTGGCAGTTCTATTTGATCTTTCCGGTTGTGCTCCTTCTGGCATGGAGGATACGACCCAGCCGCAGGTTCCTGGCGGTAGTCCTCTGCGCTCTTTCGTTGGCGTCTCTCTTCGTGGCTTTCAGGCTGGCAGCGCGTGATCCCATTGCAGCGTTTTACTTGCTTCCTGCCCGGGCCTGGGAACTGTTGGCTGGCGGTCTGGCGTTTCTCGTCGGTCTTGGTTCTCAGTCCAAAGGTCGCAAGGTATTGATGGAGCGCGCGGGCCTTGGGTTGATCCTGGCGACTGCCATCTTTCTCTCACCCGAAGCCGCATCCGCTTGGGGGCTTTGGGTTCCTGCTATGGGCGCGGTGCTCGTGCTTCTGGCAGCACGCACCCAGTCCGCTTGGACATGCAACCCTATTGCGCAATGGTTAGGAGCCCGGTCCTATTCGCTTTATTTGTGGCATTGGCCGGTGGTGGTGGGGCTGCTTTATCTGGACTCGCAGCACAGCCCATTGGCGATCGCCGCCGGAATGGCGCTGACACTGGTGCTGGGCGACCTGTCGTACCGCCTGGTCGAGGCGAGAGCTCAGCGGCAGCTCAAGAACTTGCCTCGCCGCACACATGTGGCAGTACTGGCGAGCCTGGCGATCGTGGTCTTGGTCAGTAGCCGGGTCGTTTGGACGAGGGACGGCATGCCGGGGCGGCTCGCTGCCCCGATCGAGGCCGTGGCTGCCGAATCGCGCGACAAGAACCCTCGGCAGTACGAATGTCTGTCGAAGTATGGCGAGGAGCCTGCATCGTGCATCTATGGGGGGTCTCGCGTGCGGGCCATCATCCTCGGCGACAGCCACGCGGATGCGCTGGCCACGGGGCTGGCCGCTGCATTGCCCAGTGCCGCCGAGGGCATCGTGGATTGGAGCTACTCGGGCTGTGCGACCTTGTCTGGCGTCCTTGAGTTGCCGGGCAGCTTTCCGCCCGAAAGCAACTGCGACAGTTTCCTGAGGTGGACTCTCCGGCAACTCGCGCATGTACCGAAGGATGTGCCGCTCGTCTTGGTGAGCCGCACGAGCATCTATGCGATCGGTCGCAATCAGGCCGGAAGGAAAGACACGAACACACCGATGGTCTATTTCACCCACCCCCATCTCCACGCAGATCCTACTTTCCTGCTCGAATTCGGCAAACGCCTGACCGACACAGCCTGCCAGTTGGCCAAGGAGCGTCGCGTGTTTCTGGTTCGTCCGATTCCGGAGATGGGCATCGACGTGCCCAAGTCGATGTCCAGGGCGATGGCGCTCGGGAAAGCCAAGGATATTTTCGTCACCGTCGACGACTATCGCGCTCGCCATGCCGTCGTCTGGGCCGCCCAGGATGCGGCGCGCGAGCATTGTGGCGTCAAGATCCTCGACCCTTTGCCTTATCTGTGTCGGGACGGCCGCTGCGCGGGTGCGCTGCGCGGTCGACCGATCTATTCCGACGACAACCACCTGAACGAGTTCGGCAACAAGCTGCTCGTGCCGATGTTTGCCGACGTCTTCGCCGCGCATTCGAACAATGTCGCGCGAACCTCTCGACCGACACCATGATGCTATTCCAATGCCGCTGATTACCTTTGTTGCCGAAGACAGCGAGATCGTTCTCGACGCGTTGATCCAGGCGCTCGAGCGCCTGGTGCAGGCGCGAGTGATCGGCACTGCCACTACTGCGGCCGATTCGATTGCCTGGCTTGTCGCAAATGCCGAGGAGTGGGATCTCGCCGTCATTGATCTCTATCTCAACCAGGGGACAGGTCTCGAAATACTGACAGCGGTGGCGGAGCGCCTTCCGTGGCAGCGCGTTGCGATCCTGGCAATTGACCCTGCGGATCCGGTGCGTGAGACATGTTTGTCATTGGGTGCGAACGCAGTGTTCGACAAGTCGACTCAACTGGAGTCGTTCATTGAGTTTTGCGGCAGGGCAGGGAAGTCGGCGAGCACGCTGTAGAAAGAACCATCATGGATTTCAAAAAGTGAACGGCTCGGGCGTCACGTTCCAGTACCGGGTCGATCCGCTGCCGCAGGCGGGCCAGGCGACCTCGATCGTGCTGAGCTTCGACGGCATCACCGATCCCGCAGGCGCGACGGTCCAGTTGTACAGCGACGCCGGGCTCAAGCTCGGCTCCGCCGCGACAACGCGCACGCTGCCGGCCGGCGAAGTCTCGAGCTGGACCGTCGAGGTCGTGCCTGCGGCCCAGGGCATCGGCTATCTCCATGTGTTCACGACACAGAACGGCACGACCAGTTCGATCTCGATTCGCGTGCAGGTGGGCAGGGTGTCCCCAACAGCCATGTTTCAACCGACGACAAGCGGCATTGCTAGGCAGGCTCACTCAATGGGTTGCGCCTTGAATTGCCTTTAACTATGGATACTTGGCAACCCAACTTGAGTTGGATCACTGAGCAACTCGCCGTGGGCGGCAGCTTCCCGTTCGAGCGAGCAGGTCACCTCGTGTGCAAACTTCGCATCGAAGCAGCCATCGATCTGCGAGGCGAAGAGGTGCCAGACTGCGAGAGCCTCGCACAACAGGGAATTGATCTATTGCACTTGCCCACTGAGGATCTTGGCCCGATCGCAGACGGCGATATCGAACACGGCATACGCTTTGCAACGGAGCATCTCGATAGAGGTAAACGCCTACTTGTCCATTGTGCCTATGGTATTGGCAGATCAGCAACGCTTGCGCTTTGTTTACTGGTGCACAAAGGTTTCGCGCCGCTTGATGCGCTGGCATTGATGAAGGCGCGGCGCGCGATGATTGCGCCATCACCCTCTCAATTCAGATGCTGGGAAGCTTGGCTCGATAGTTTCCGTTTTTCGAATGATGTTGATTGGCCTTTGCCGACATATACTCAATTCAAGTTGATTGCATACCAGCGGTCAAGCGACCAAAGTTCTGTTCTCGCACGAAGGAATGCAAGTGGAAGCGCGAAATAGTCCACACTGAATTGTTGAAATTGAACGCATTGACGCAAGCACGCGATGAGAGGCCGCCGGTATCGTTTCCGTGATGAAGGTATCTGCGGCCATTCGCTAGTGAATCATCAATGCCGCCGGGCTGTCTCAGATCGACATCACGGGACAAGGCATGAATGGATGCGCTGCGACAACGCCAAACCGTCCGGGACGAGATGCTCGCGCCGCACCCGGATTTGGCTCTGTGGCCGATTTCAAGATGTCACGCCAGACGCTGTGCCAAGGCGTATCCCTTCTGCTGCATCAGGCAGTAGATGGTGTTTTCGCCTACGCAAACTACCGCAGGCGAGGCGTAGGTTGGTGGAATGGCAAACACAACATTCGACACACGATACGCCGACCCAAAGGTCCTTGCCGACGCTGAACTGTTGGCATGGACGAAATACTGGCGCAATCGGCTGGTCGCCGACTCCCTGCACGCTGGCGCAAGGTCGCAAATCGCGGAAGTCGTGATCAAATTCGAGCGTGAACTCAGCGCGAGGTTTGGCGGCACGACTACCATCGCGTCACACCTCGAACCTCCGCCTGTTTCAAAGTCATGGTGGAACCGCCGTTGACAGCCCGCCGCCCATCCGAGCGAGGTGTGTGCTCACCAAGTCGCCGTGCGCCGTCAATACGCGACCAATCGAGAAAATCCGCTCACGAGATCATTTAAGGCTCGATCAAGCGAGCCGCGAGTCCGAGGGCGAGCCCGCGCGTCGCGGAGTGGCCCCGGTTCATCCGAAGTGGCGAGGGCCGGCGCGGCGCGATGCCGTGCCTCGAAACTGCGCATGTCGCGAGCGAGATCCATCATCCTTTGAGAAGCCCCGGCTTCGCCACGCCGTAAAGATTCCATGCCCCGCCTGTAGGCTTCGGTTAGATCGGCCCACTCGGAAAGCGCGGCCGCCAAGCTCTCGGATCCAGATCGCATCTCGCGGTTCACAGGCTGCTCCATTCCATTGATTTATGAAAATGTATGGGAATTTGTCACACATTGCAACAGGATCTAACGTCGTCGCCGATTTCGTAGCAACTGCGAGCGTGCCGAGCCAAGTGCGTCACCTGGTGGACCGCGCCATCCCGCATGCCTTGGTGCGGCGCATGGTGTTCGCAACCCTCGTCCGGCGTTGCAGCGCGAGTTCCGGGCCGATGCCCGAGGAGGCGCCGGTCACGACCGCGAGCGGGCCGGACAAGTCTGTGGGATGCATGACGCGATTCCATGAAAAACGAACGATGAAGTAAGCAATGAGGCCCGCCTCGATAGCACCGTCTCCTACAGAAGGAGTGTCGGCCGCCATCTATGTTGACCACCGGATCGCTCGAGGCAGAGCGATCGTGTTGTGCCATCCCGTAGCGACCCCGCGGCCCAAGGCGCTTCTTGATGCAGGGGGCCTTCCAACACGTCGCGTCGTTTCGTCCCTCTTCAGGACATCATGAAAGCACTGACCTACCGCTCGTTGCAAGACGTCCGCGTCGAGACTGTGCCCGATCCGGTCGTCATGCAGGACGACGACATCCTGCTTCGAGTCACGGCGACGGCCATTTGCGGCTCGGACCTGCACATCTACCGCGGCAAGATCCCGGACATGAAGAGGGGCGAGACCCTCGGCCCCGAATTCATGGGCGCTGGCCGCGGCGTCACGCAGCGCAGGAAGGGCGACCGCGTGGCCGTGCCCGTCACCATCTGCTGCGGCCAGTGCTACTTCTGCAGCAAGTCGATGTTCGCCGCCTGCGAGACCACCGATCCTGAACGCGGCGTCATCCTCGACAAGAAGAACGTGCGCGCCGACGCCGGCTTGTTCAGCTATTCGCATCGGTACGGCGGATATGCGGGAGGCCGAGCCGAATTCTTGCGCGTCCCGCAGGCCGACATCGGGCCGATGGTCATCCCCGTGCGGCTTGCCGACGAACAGGTGCTCTTCCTCTCCCGCACCCTGCCCGCCGGCTACCAGGCCGCGGTCAACGCCGAGGTCGGCGCGAGGTCGACCGTCGAGATCCTCGGCGCTGAACTGGTCGGTTTGATGGCCGCTTCATGCCGGTTGCTGAGCGCTGAGCGGATCTTGATGGTGCGCAGTTCGCTGCAGGCATCGCTTGGGATGCGAGTACGCTGGTAACGGCCACGTGGAAATCCTGCTCATCGCTGGCACCCTCTCCGGCCTCGGCGGCATCGAGACCTGTATTCGCGCGCTGGCCCAGGAGGCCGAGGACCGCGGCGATCACGTCCGGATCCTGGCGCTTTGCGCCAGCACGCACGACCCGACCTGGCAGCAAGGCCTGGACTATGCCGAGGTGGCCCATGGATCCACCTCGTTGCGCAAACAACTCTTGCGGGGCCTGCCGGCCATGGTCAAAGCGTGCCGCTCGCGACCAGCCGATGCCGTCATCGCCATCTACAGCTCGACCATTCCCGGCATCCGCCTGGCGTTGTGGCTGGCCGGCAGGCGACGGCCGGTCGTGTCGTGGCTGCACTTCTCGACCGTGCATCGCCAGCGCACGGGCCTGCTTCGCTATGCCGATGCGCACCTGTGCATCAGCAGCGAGATCGCGAACGAATTGATAACCAACCCAAGGATCGCGGCCAGGGACGTGCATCTGGTATTCAATGGGACGCGTTTCGATGGCGCGCCTCTCATTCCACGCTCGAACGGCGCGCCTGTGCGTTTTCTGCATGTCGGCCGCCTGATGATGGGGCGGCAGAAGAGGTCCGACGACCTTCTGCGCGCACTCACGCAGGTCGAAGGAGAGTGGCGCCTCGACCTCGTCGGCGCAGGTGATCGCGTGGAGGATCTCCCTGCGTTGAGGGCGCTGGCGGCAGAGCTTGGAATCGAACACAGGCTCACCTGGCACGGACGGCAGCGCGACCCCTGGACTGCAGCAGTAACGGCCGACTTGCTGGTGCTGACCTCCGCCTTCGAGGGATTTCCGATGGTGCTGATCGAAGCAATGGTCCGGGGCGTGCCATGTCTCAGCACCGATTGCTCCTCCGGCCCCGCGGACGTCATCAGGGAAGGGCTGAACGGTTGGCTCTTTGCCGTTGGCGACTGCTCGGCCTTGGCCGAGCGGCTTCAAAGCATCGTCCACAACCCCTCGCTGCTACCGCTTGCCAGCGGTGTACGCGCGTCAGCTGAATCTTTTAGCAGCACGAAGGTCTATCAGCGCATCCGTGCAGCGATGCAACAGGCGATCGCAAAGGTCCGGGGCGCCTCGTTCGCCAGCCAGTGGGAATGAACACGAGTCCAATCTCACAAACGGGCCGCCAGCCGACTTTCCGACTGCGTTCCTGGGGATGCCGATGACATCGCGGCCGTCCAGGGGAGCGCATACGCCGAACTCGTGTGCGAGGGCGAGCGCGCATGGCTTTTCGCGCCCACCCGCGCAGCGGCTTCGGCGCCGCGAGACGACGCATCGTCAAGCCGCGCACATGCGCCTCGTAGAAGACGGTCCGGCCCCAAGGAACGCGCACCCTGCCGGTCTGCTCCGCTCGAACGAAGAGCGCAGTTTGAAGACGCCCTATTGTTTCCAAGGAACGAACACTGCTGTTCCCTTTGTCCTTTCTCAGCCCGGGTCATTTGCCTCAAACTGGCTCTATGCAGAGGCCGC
Source organism: Variovorax sp. PBL-E5 (assembly GCF_901827185.1). NCBI lineage: Bacteria > Pseudomonadati > Pseudomonadota > Betaproteobacteria > Burkholderiales > Comamonadaceae > Variovorax > Variovorax sp. PBL-E5. Next base: position 1,421,037 of record NZ_LR594671.1, read on the forward strand.
TATGAACACGACATGGAATTTCATCTTGGCCGTCGCGGTGACGCTTGGGTCCGCGGCGGGAATCGTCAGCGGTGAGGCCGCTCAGGGCGAGTTGCGCCTCGCCGAGGCGGCCACGTCCTTCAGCGGTGATTCCGATGCGTTCGCTTGGGTGACGGGTGGCCCGGCGGCAGTTGCCTCCGCTCGATAAGGGCCGCTATTCGCGACCCGAGCCGTTGCCGGAGCTTGGCTTCCGTTGCTTCGAGCCACCCCATCGCTGACGCCTGCCACATCGGATGGATGACGTGGGGCAACTTGCGGCTTCCGCTGACGCGCGGCGGTCGCGGAAAGGGGGAGGCTATGCCTGCAAGCAGGAGGCATGTGTCATGCGCAACGCATCCAAGCGAAACGTCGTCGTGGGAAGCGAACGCGAGCCTGTGCCGGGCGCGAAGCCGATGGCCGCCATCCGGGCGGACGAGCGCTTCGAAGTGACCGTGCGAGTCCGGCCGAAGGCACCGCCGGATGTATCGAAGGCCGGCGGGTGCCTCGGTGACCTGGCGCCCGCGCGTCGCAAATACCTGAGCCGCGACGAACTTGCCGCCGACCATGGCGCCGACGTGCAGGATCTTTCCAAGGTGGCTGCCTTCGCCAAGGCGCATGACCTGTCGGTGGTCGAGTCGAGCGTTGCACGCCGCAGCGTCGTCTTGTCCGGGGATGCCAGGTCGATGTGCGCAGCCTTTGGCGTCGCGCTGCATCAATTCGCGCACGGCGGTGGAACCTACCGCGGCCGCACCGGCCCGATCAGCGTGCCGGCAGACTTGGCCCCGATCGTGGAGGGCGTGTTTGGCTTGGACAACCGTCCACAGGCCGAGCCTCACTTCCTGCGCCACGAGCCCCTGCGAGGCATGAGCGCAAAGGCTGCATCGTCGTTCAGTCCTCCGGATCTGGCCAGGCTCTACGATTTTCCATCGAACCTGGATGGAAGCGGCCAATGCATCGGCATCGTCGAGCTCGGAGGCGGTTATCGCCCTGCCGACCTGGATGCCTATTTCGGCGGCCTGGGAATCGCCGCACCCACGGTCAAGGCGGTGTCGGTCGACCATGCGCCCAATCACCCCACCAACGCCAACAGCGCCGACGGCGAGGTCATGCTCGACATCGAAGTGGCAGCCGCCATCGCGCCCAAGGCGGTGATTGCCGTCTACTTCGCGCCCAACACCAGCCGTGGCTTCCTGGACGCGCTCACGACCGCCGTCCATGACGACGCCAACAAGCCATCGGTGATCTCGATCAGCTGGGGCTCGGCCGAGCCGAACTGGACGGCCCAGGCGATGACGCAGTTCGATCAGGTCCTTCAGGCTGCCGCCTCGATGGGGGTCACGGTCTGCGTCGCCGCCGGTGACAGCGGCTCTGCGGACGGCGTCCCGGATGGAAAGCCGCATGTCGACTTTCCCGCTTCCAGTCCCCATGCGCTCGCTTGCGGGGGAACGAAGCTGGTGGCCTCCGGCCACACCATCCGTTCCGAGGTGGTCTGGAACGAGGGCGCAGGCGGCGCAACGGGCGGTGGCGTCAGCGGGTTCTTCGCGCTACCCGGCTACCAGAGCGGCGCGCACATCCCGGCGATTGCGGGCACCCGGAAGACAGGGCGGGGCCTGCCAGATGTGGCGGGCGATGCCGATCCTGCAACCGGCTACGAGGTGGCGGTGGACGGCCAGGCCCTGGTGATCGGCGGCACCAGCGCGGTGGCGCCGCTATGGGCCGGCCTGATCGCGTTGATGAACCAGCAGTTGCTGCAACCCGTCGGATTCCTCAACCCGCTCTTGTACGGCTCGCTCGCCGGCAAGGGCCTGTTGCGCGACATCACCTCGGGCAGCAACGGCGCGTACGCCGCGGGTCCGGGCTGGGACGCGTGCACCGGCTGGGGCTCGGTCAAAGGTTCCGCGCTGCTGGCCGCCTTGGCTGCATGACACAGGAGGCTTCATGACCCAAGACCAGGCTCTCTTCGATCCCGTGGCCTACGGCAACGGGCCCGACGATTCGGTGACCGACACGACCGAAGCCGCTGCAATCACGCACCATTCGGCCGTGATCGATGGTCGCAAGATTGCCTACACCGCGGCGGTGGGTCATCTGGTGATCGTCGATCCGAGCAGTTCGCAGCCGACGGCGCGGCTGTTCTACGTCGCCTTCACCGAGGACCGCCAGAAGGAGGCGTCGCGCCCGGTCACGTTCTTCTACAACGGCGGGCCGGGTTCTTCATCGGTCTTCGTGCTGCTCGGCTCGTTCGCACCGCGCCGCATCAAGACGTCGATGCCCGGCTTCACGCCGCCGGCGCCCTATGCGATGGAAGACAACCCTGACAGTCTGCTCGACAAGAGTGATCTGGTGTTCATCAACCCGGTTGGCACCGGCTATTCGGCGGCGATCACGCCCAAGACCAACCGGGCCTTCTGGGGCGTCGACGAGGACGCGGATTCGCTCGCGCAGTTCATCAAGCGCTTCCTGACCAAGAACAATCGCTGGAACTCGCCGAAGTTCCTCTATGGCGAATCTTACGGAACGGCGCGCAGCTGCGTGCTCGCTTATCGCCTGCATGAGGACGGCGTGGATCTCAATGGCATCACGCTGCAATCGTCGATTCTCGACTACACGCAGGCCGGCAACCCGGTCGGCGTCCTGCCGACGGCAGCCGCGGATGCGTGGTATCACAAAAAGCTTCGCGTCGTACCGGTGCCGGCCGAACTCGAAGCGTTCGCCGACGAGGTTGCCGCCTTCTCGCGCACGGACTATCTCGCAGCGCTGCGCAAATTGCCCGCGGTGGACCCGGTTGCGCTCGACAAGCTGGCCCGCTACACCGGCATCGAGAAGACGACACTGCAGGCCTGGAACCTCGACATCGCCGCCTACGACAGCCGTGGGAACTCGCTGTTCCTCACGACGCTGATGAAATCCGAGGGACTCGCGCTGGGTGAATACGATGGCCGGGTGACTGGGATCGAGACCGGCATCGCAGGCCGCATCGATCCGAACTCCGGCGGCAACGACCCGACCATGACTGCGGTGAGCGGCGTCTATACGACGATGTGGAACGTGTACCTGAACGAGCAGTTGAAATACACGTCCGCCTCATCCTTCACTGACCTGAACGATCAGGCATTCAAGTACTGGAATTTCAGCCACATCGATCCGACGGGCGCACAAAAGGGCATCGATGCGAAAGGCAACGTGGTGCTCTACACGGCCGGCGACCTCGCGGCCGTCATGGCACTCAACGTGGACTTGAAAGTGCTGTCGGTCAATGGCTTCTTCGATTTCGTCACGCCCTTCTATCAGACTGTGCTCGACCTGCAGCAGATGCCGTTGATCAGCCAACAGGTTCGGCAGAACCTTGCAGCGAAGTTCTATCCTTCGGGACACATGGTGTATCTCGATGGCAGTTCGCGCACACGGCTGAAGGCCGATCTGGCGCTGATGTACGCGTCGGCCATGGCAGACTCGACGGCCCTGGGACGCGTGCGCGCGCTGCAGGTGGCGACGAAGCGGCGCACGTTGTCTGCGTGAGCAAGCTCGGTCGCCGAATGACACTTGCCTGATGAGAGTCGGTCGCACAGGACCTGCCTGGTGAGTCCCCCGGTCATTCAGGTTCGATCAGAACATCGGCTCAAGTTTGTCCGGACGATCTCACGCTTGCCGAGGCGACAAGTCTTCCGGATGGAACCCAAGCGGCGCTGCATCCGTTCCTACTTGCGCGCCAGCGGAATCTGCAGGTTGGTAGGACGGTTCTGCTCGCTGTCGAAACCGCGACCGTCCACGTTGCGGGCGCCCCAGAACAGCAGGCCGTGCGACACGTACACCAGGTCGTACTCCATGAAGTTCTTGCCCGCCGCGAGGCCGAAGGGCGCGAAGCTCTTGCCGAAGACACTTTGCGTCTGGCCGACTTCCCACTTGGCGTAGCCCTGGGCGGCGATCTGGTTGAGCACGTCGGCAAAGCCCTGCAGCAACGGCGTGACCTCGTAGCCCTCGTCGGCCACGAAGTCCACCTTCTGCGCGCCCGCAGCGATGGGGTGCTCGCCTTGCCAGTGCATGTGGCCCTTGATCAGGATCTTCGCCAGCGGTACCTTGCCGTAGGGGTCGGCCGAGTTGGCGATGGCCAGCTCGAAGCGATCGTCCGGCAGCGCCTTGAACTCGCGCTTCAGGTAGAAGGGCTTGAGCGCGCCTTCGGGCGTCTTCTGGGCGCTGGGCCGGATTTCCGGGGCGATGCTGATCCAGTCGCCGGAGATGGCCTGCCTGCTTTGTTCAACGGTCATGGGTGAAGCTCCTTGGGTCGATGAAGGGGAAGCGGAAGGCATGACGCCGCAGGCGGCCAGGGCCAGTGGCAGCATCATGGGCAGAAGGGCGTGGCGGCGCAATGGCATGGCGATGCTCCTCGGGGTGTGACTATGATGATTGGCATAGTAGCAGTAACTATGATGATCGTCATAGTTTTTTGGAATCGATTCGAGCAAAGGAGAAGTGGGCATGGCGGGTGAGGTTCGTGATCGCATGGTCGAGGGGGCGATGGCGCTGCTGGCGCAGCGCGGCTTGCAGGCGACGTCGTTTTCCGAGGTGCTGTCGGCCACGGGAGCGCCGCGCGGATCGCTGTATCACCACTTTCCGGGCGGCAAGGACCAGCTCGTGGCCGCCGCCGTCGACGGCGCGGGCGCCGTGTTGATCGACGCGATGGAGCCGGTGGCCGGCGCGCCGGCCGAGGCGGTGGTCGAGCGCTTTCTCGCGATCTGGCGTACCGTGCTCACGCGCTCGCAGTGCGGGGCGGGATGTGCCGTGCTGGCCGTGACGGTGGCCACCGACTCGGCCGAACTGCTTTCACACGCCACCGCGGTGTTTCGCGCCTGGCGCGAGCGGCTGAGCGACCTGCTCTGCCAGGGGGGTCTGCCGGCCGCGCAGGCGCGGCGCTTCGCGATCGTGCTGATCGCCTCGGTCGAAGGGGCGGTGGTGCTCAGTCGGGCCGACCAGAGCCTGGAGGCCTTCGAGGCCGTAGCGCAGCAACTGATGGCCCAGGTGCGTCGACCCCCCGGCGCCAGCTGAGGTGCCGTCCGAGCAGAGGCCGGCCTGCGGCTGCCGGAATGATCGGGGTCGCCAGGGTAGGGTGCCGGCGGATGTTCCGCGCGGCCGATTGCGCCGTCGGCCTACGGCATCGGCCCCCCTGCTGCGGGTGCACGATGGTGGAGGCCTTTTATGTCCAAGGAGCTTCCATATCCCGCCTTTGCCTGCCCTTGGCCGCTGGCCGCACGGCGTTGCCCACGCCCTTCGCCGACGCGCCGGGTGTCGGAGCCGATGACGTGCGTGCGTCTATGAAGCGCTGCGATGCGAATACATCGGCTGGCCCGCCTCGGGCAGCGTGGCCGTCAGGATCGTGCCGGAGCGCGACTCCACGATATGCAGGCGTTTGCGGTCGGGTCCGCCATAGGCGCAGTTGGTCGTGTAGAGGCCTTCGGGCGAGTCGATCCTGTAGAGCGGCTCACCCCTCGGGCTGAAGATCCAGGTCGCGCCGAAGCCGACGTGGCACACCGCCAACCCGCCCGTGCGGTCCAGTGCAATGCCGTCGGGGCCGCCGCCGCCCGACATCTGGATGTAGACGCCCACCTTGGTGGCCGTGCCGTCGCTCATCATCGGCACGCGCCAGATCGCGTTGTCGCGTGTCACCGCGAGCAGCACCGCGGTCTCGTCCAGGTTGAGCACCAATCCGTTCGGGCTGGGAATGCCGGCGAGTACGCAATCGAGCTGGCCCGAGGTGCGCAACCTGAACAGCCGGCCGCTGGGATCCTGCAAACCCGTCTGCCCCTGGTCCGTGAAGTACAGATCGCCGTTCGATGCGAAGAACAGGTCGTTGCAGCCCTTGAAGCATTCCAGCCGCGCCCGCTCCAGGTAGGGCTCGACCTTGCCGCTCACGGGGTCCATCACCATGATGCCGCGCCGATAGTCCGCGATGAAGGCGCGTCCGTCCGGATGGAACTTGAGGCCGTTCGGTTCGCCGTCGTATTGCGCGACGAGCGTGAAGCTGCCCTGGGGATCGATCCTGAAGATCCGGCCCCAGGGGATGTCGACCACCCACAGATTGCCGTCACGGTCGAACGACGGTCCCTCCAGGAACACCGGCGCCGGTGCGCCATGCAGCTGCGCATGGGCCCACGCGGACTGGCGGTCGCGGACCATGAATTCCTCCGGCACGCGGGCGAAGACCTCGGCCTGGATTCGAACGGGCGGTGCAAACATCGTGGAGACCTTTGGAGACGATCAGCGGGAAATGCTGCCGGGCAGCCAGAGCGCGATCTCCGGCCAGACGACGAGCATCGCCAGCAGCACGAACATGAGCAGATGGAACGGCACCGTGCCGAGCACCACGTCGGTCAGGCTGCCGCGCGAGATGCTCTGGATGACGAAGAGGTTGATGCCGATCGGCGGCGTGATCTGGCCCATCTCGATGAACACCACGACGACGATGCCGAACCAGATCGGATCGATGCCGTAGCTGGCGAGCAGCGGATAGAGCAGCGGCACTGTGATGACGATCATCCCGAGGCTCTCGACGAACGCGCCGAGCGCGGTGAAGAGTGCGAGCAGCGCAAGGAAGAACTCGAGCTTGTTGAGATGCAGGCCGACGATGAACCCGGTGATCTGCTCGCCCACGCCGGCAAAGCTCATGGCATAGGAGAACACGAAGGCGGCGTAGGTGATGAACAGGATGTTCGCGACGACCAGCGACGATCGCTTCAGGCAATCGACGAACTCCTGCCACGACAGATGGCCCCAGATGCGCGAGATCACGAGGCTGAAGAGACAGCCGGCGCCCGCGGCTTCCGTCGGCGTGCCGATGCCGCTGTAGATCGTTCCCATGATGGCGGCGATGAGAACGACGAAGGGCACGACGTCGACCAATGCCCTCAGGATCACGCCCGCCGGCAGGGTGCCGGTGTCGCGCGGCGCGATCCCGGGCCGTGCGAGTGCGGCGAACGCGATGTAGACCATGAACAGCAGCGTCAGGATGATGCCCGGCACGACGCCGGCCATGAACAGCTTCGCGACCGAGGTCTCGGTGAAGGTGCCGTAGACGATCATCGCGATGCTCGGCGGCACGAGGATGCCGAGCGTCCCGCCGGCCGCGAGGCTGCCGGTCGCGAAGCGCCGGTCGTAGTGGCGCGCATCGAGCTGCGGCAGCGCGACCTTGCCGATCGCCGCGGCGGTCGCGATGCTCGATCCGCTGACCGCGGCGAACATCGCGCAGCCCACGATGTTGGTCTGCAGCAGCCCGCCCGGGACCTTGCGCACCAGCTTCGACAGTCCGCCGTAGACGCGCAGGCCGATGCCGCTGCCCTGCAGGAACTCGGCCATCAGCACGAACAGCGGGATGGCCGTCAGCGTGTAGCTGTCCATGCTGCCCCAGCTCACCAGGCCGAGTCCGTGCAGCGCGCCGGTGCCGCCCTGCACGTAGAGATAGGCGATGCCGGGCAGCAGGATCGCGAACGGCACGGTCATGCCCGCCGCGAGCAGTCCCAGGAACAGGATGAAGATCAGGACGATCTGGTAGTCGGGGTTCACGCGCCGCCTCCACGCAGGATGGCGCGCAGCCGCCGCCAGTCGCCGACCAGTGTCCGCAGCAGCGTGATCGTCAGGGCCAGCATGCCGATCGGCATTGCCAGGCGCGGAATCCACAGCGGCGTCATCAGGGTGGTCGCGGCCACGTCCCCCGAGGCCCACGTGATCCAGACGAAGCGCACGAACTCGACGAACAGCACGGCCGCGACGATGAACGTCGCGGCGTCGAAGACCAGCCGCAGGCCCGCGCGACCGGCGGGCGACAGGCGCGTGTCGAGCAGGTGCACGCGATGGAAGGCGTGATCGACCTGGCCCGAGGCGAGCCCGAGGAAGGTGATGGCCAGCAGCGCGTAGCCGCCCAGCTCGTTGGTGACCTGCAGCGACCAGCCGAAGGCGGAGCGCGCGATCATCTCGATCCCCATCATCACGACCAGGATGACCACGGCCACCTGGGTGGCCCAGCGCGTCACGCGCTCCAGCAGACTTTCGGCGGGGCTGAACGCGTCCGCGTCGATCGGGGCGATGGCGGCGAGGTCTGCTGCAACGGGCTCCATCTTCAGCGCCCGATCACGGGAAGGATCTTCTGCATGGCTTCCTGCGCATTGGCGGGGCGGCTGCCGGCCCAGCTCTTCCAGTACGGCGCCATCTTGCCTTCGGCGGTCGCGATGTCCGCCTTGCTCGGCTCGGTGACGACCATGCCCTCGCTGGCCAGCTTGCGGGTCATCTCGTCTTCCTCGGCGGCCATGGCGTTCGTCATGCGGCGGGTGTGGTCATCGACGATGGCCTGCACCGTCTTGCGGGTGTCCGGTGGCAGCTTGTCCCAGACGCCCTTGTTGACCAGGATCAGCGAATCGATGAAGCTGATGTTGAGGCGATAGCTGTACTTGAGCAGGTCGCGCCACACATAGCCGTAGCCGGAGCTCGCGGTGATGGCGCCGTCGATCACGCCGCGATCGAGCGCCGCCGCCACTTCCGCCGTGCCGAGCGTGACGGGAATGCCGCCGAGCATCTTGATGAAGTCCGCCTGTTCCGGCGCGATCACGCGGATCTTCTGGCCGCTGATGTCCGCGAGCGAGGTCAGCTTCTTGCGCGACCAGAGCACGTTGTACGGGAAGATGTAGCGCCCCAGGATCACCACGTCCTTCTTCGCGTAGTCGTCGCGCAGGTAGGGCGCCTCGATGTCCCAGGCTTTCTCGAATTCGCTCATCGAGCGGATCAGGAGCGGCAGGCGGACCACGGCACCGACCGGTGCGCTGCCGACGAAGAAGGCATCGTCGCCCAGCTGCACCACGTTGTCCGCCACGGCCTGCGTGATGTTGGTCGCGGTGATGGGCAGCGTGCCGCCGAGGTTCAGCCGGACCGACAGCTGGCCGCCGGTCTGCTTCTTGATGTCCTCGAACATCGCGTTCAGGCCTTTCACGGCGGTGACGGTCGCGACCGCGTTGTAGGTGTAGGCGCGCCAGAAGTCGGCTGCCTGCGCCATGCCGAAGGCCGTGCATCCCAGGATCGCCGCGGTCAGCAGTGCGGCCAGCTTCATGGGGGCTCTGATCGGAAGTCTCATTGTTGTGTCTCCTGCGCTTGTGGACGGAATCGACGGCACGGAAGGTTCGGCGTGCCGCCCGGGGCATTCAACGGTCGTCGAAGGCCGCGTCGATTTCTTCGACCTTCATCGCGGCATAGCTCGCGGCCGCGCCGCTGAGATCCCAGACGGCTTCGCCGCGCTCGACGGCCTTGGCCAGCGCGTCTTCCTTGCGCATGCGTGCGAGGGCCGCCTGCACGGTGGCGGCGGCCTCCTGCTTCGGCACGCAGATCACGCCATCGCCGTCGGCCACGATCAGGTCGCCCGGGTTCACGAGCACGCCGTCGCAGACGACGGGCGTGTTGACGAAGCCGTGGCCGCTCTTGTCGGGATGGATCGAATGGATGTGGGTGGCCCAGACCGCGCAGCCGAGCGACTCCACCGTGTCGGTGTCGCGCACGCAGCCCTGCACGACCACGCCGGCGAGCCCTTTTCGCATCGCGTAGCGCGCCGCCATGTCGCCCCATTGCGCACCCGAAGTCTCGGCATCGCAGACCACCACGAGCACGTCGCCGGGCTGCGCGAGGTAGAGCGCGCGATGCATCATGAGGTTGTCGCCCGGCGCGCAGAAGGCCGTGACCGCGGGGCCGGCGATCTTCGCGCCTTTCTGGATCGGCCGCATGCGGCTGGACATCAGGCCGCCGCGGCCGTGGGACGCCGCGGCCTCGTGGAGATCCGATACCGTGGCCTCGCGCGCCTCGGCGCACAGGGCCGCGTCGACGCGGTTGACGCGCAGGAATACCTTGGAACTGTTCATGATCCGTCCGCCTTCAATGCGGCACGCAGTGGGCGTCCGCCGACAGCCGGAAGGTGGTGCGCTTCATCAGGCGCGGCTGGTCGAGCTGCATCTCGTCGCGGCGGTGCATCGTGCAGCCGTTGTCCCACATCATCAGGTCGCCGTTGTGCACCTTGTGCCGATAGACCAACTCCGGGCTGCCGCCCGCCTCGAACAGGATCGGCAGCACGCGCGCGTTGTCCGCTTCGCTCAGGCCCTCGATCGCGACCAGCGTGGTCGGGTCGGCGTAGAGCGCCTTCCTGCCGGTGACCGGGTGGGTCAGCACGACCGGGTGGAAGGCATCGGGCAGCTTGGCCATTTCCCTGGCCTGCGGGCTGTCCTTGTCCTTGAGTTCGAGCGTGTTCATGATGGCCATGCGCTTTGCATAGCGGTAGGTGCCGGTGCGTCCGTCCACCAGCTTCTTCACGTCGGCCGGCAGGCGGTCCCAGGCGCCGTACTGGTTGGCCCAGTAGATGTCGCCGCCGCCCTTGGGCACTTCGACGCCGTACAGCATCGCGCCCGTGGCCGGCCGCACCTTGAAGGTCTGGTCGGAGTGCCAGTCCACGTCGTCGCCGCCGGCGAAGCCGCCGACGAAGCGGCCGTCCGCGTAGCGCAGGGTGCTGAAGTAGATGATCTCGTCGCGGTACGGCGACTGGATGTCCTTGCGGTTCGCGCTCTCGCAGCGGCCGAACATCTGCGTGAAGCGCACCTGCTCTTCCTCCTCGAGCGACTGGCGCCGGAAGATGATGAGGGGCGAGGTCTGCCAGAGTTGCCGGATCTGCTCGATCGCCTCGGGATCGGCCAGCAGTTCGTCGATGCGGTCCTCGATCTCGATGGCGAAATCGGAATGCAGCTGGCGGTATTTCAATGAGTGGGCAATGGCGGACATGGAAGAGCTCCTGGATGCTGGATGGGTGGCGGATTTCGGATGGGGCAGGCAGGGCCGTGTCAGTCGGCCTTCATGTGGGCGCTGCGGATGATGTCCGCGTCGGTGCGGCGTTCGGAGCGCAGCCATGCCACCAGCTGTTCGTGGTCCATGGCGGGCGCAGGCTCGAAGCCGAGGTCGTGCAGTGCCTTGGTCGTCTCGGGCAGCGCGAGGATCTTGCGCATCTCGGCGGCGAGCCGATCGCGGATCTCGACCGGCGTGCCGCGCGGCGCCATCAGTGCATTCCAGGCGACGACATTGAAGCCATCGAGTCCCTGCTCGGCCACGGACTTGATCTCGGGCAGTGCGGTCATCGGCTTGGCCGAGGTCACGGCGAGCGGCTTGATCTTGCCGAATTGGGACTGCGAAGCGGCCACGGTGTCGATCAGCACCGGCACCTGGTTGCCCAGCAGCGCGGTCATCGCCTCGCCCGAGCCCTTGTACTTGATGGCGAAGAGCGGCACGTTCTGCCGCTTGATCATCTCCAGCACGAGTTGCGCGGTGACGCTGGGCAGCGCGACGTCGATCTTGTCGGGCCGGCTCCTGGCCAGCTGGATCAGCTCGGGCAGGGATTTGATGTTCAGCGACGGATTCACCGAGATGACCATCGGAATGAAAGCCGTCGCGGTGATCGGCTCGAAGTCCTTCTCCGCATCGAAGCCCGTGTTGTCGTACAGCGCGGGGTTCAGGGCGTGCGTGCCCGAGGCGCCCATGATCAGCGTGTAGCCGTCGGGCGTGGCGCGTGCGGCGTAGGCCGTTCCCATGTTGCCGAAGGCGCCGGGCCGGTTCTCGACCACCACACCCTCGTTCAGCGCGGCAGACAGCTTGGAGGCGAAGTAGCGCGTGGCGATGTCGGTGCTCTGCCCGGGCGGATAGGCGACCACGATCCTGATCGGGTGATTGGGATAGCCTTGTGCGAAGGCACTGCCCGCGATCGCGAGCGCCATCGGCACGGCCGCGATCCGGCGGACGAATCTGGCAAGAGAAATCATGTTTGTCTCCTTGGTGTTGGAATGAGCGGCTCCGTGTCGGCCGCCGTGCGCAGGTAGCGTTCGTCCAGCGCGTCGAAAGCGCTGCATCCGATCTGCGCCATGACCACGTCGATCTCGTGGCGCACGATCTGCAGCGCGCGCGCGATGCCGCGCGCGCCGCCGGCCGCGGCGCCGAACAAGGTGGGCCGCCCGAAGAACGCGAATCGCGCACCCAGGCAGCGTGCGATGACGATGTCGGAACCGCGCCGCACGCCGCTGTCCACCATCAGCACCACCCGGTCGCCGACGGCCGCGCGGATCGCGGGCAGCATCTCGATGGGCGTGGGCGCGGTATCGAGCTGGCGGCCCCCATGGTTGGAGACCATGAGCGCATCGACGCCGATGGCCGCGGCCTCGCGCGCATCGTCGGGATGCAGCAGTCCCTTGACCACGAGCGGTCCGCTCCAGGCCGCGCGGATGCGCTCCAGCGTCTGCCACTTGATCATCGGGGCCGGCGTGAGCGTGCCGTAGAGATCGGCCACCTCGGCCGCCGAAGCGCCCGCGCGGCCGTACGGCGCCCAGTTGCTCATCATGGGAATGCCGCCCGTGCGCAGGTAGCGCAGCACCCAGGCCGGATGGCCGAGCGCCTCGAGCACCACGGAAGGCGTCATGCGGAACGGACGCGAGAAGCCGTTGCGGCGATTGCGCTCCCGGTTCGAGTTGACCGGGACGTCGACCGAGACCACCAGCGTGCGCACGCCGGCATCGCGTGCGCGCTTCACCAGGTCGGTGTTGATGTGTTCTTCGCGCGTGCCGTAGATCTGGAACCAGACGTGTTCGGGCGCGAGCTTCGCCACCTTCTCGAGCGCCGCGTTGCTCGCGCTCGACAGCAGGAAGGGGATGTCGGCTGCCTTGGCCGCCTCGGCAAGTAGCTCATCCGCGCCGGGGTGGAAGAGCCCGGCCAGGCCGGTGGGCGAGATGCCGAAAGGGCTGGCATAGCGGCGGCCCAGGAGTTCGGTCGACTGGTCGCGTCGGGACACGTCGACCAGGTAGCGCGGGACCAGCTGAAAGCGCCGGAACGCCGCGCGGTTGCGCCGCATGCAGTCCTCGTCGTCCACGCCGCCGTCGATGAAGTCGAAGGCGATCCGGGGCAGCTTGCGCCGTGCCATCAGGCGCAGGTCCTCGAGGTTGATCGCTGTGTTCACGTTCATCGTTTCTCGTTCCGGAGTTGTCTCTCCATTCGAGAATATCGACCCCTCTTTTCGCTGCCCATAGGGCCCGGAAGCGGAGTTTCACAATTTGAACTTCCAGGCGAATGCGCACTAAGGGAATGCGGCCGGGGCCGCCGGCATCATCGAGCCGAGGAACTGGTGCGCATCGCTCTGCACCGCGGCCGCGACTTCGGACAGCGCCTGCCGGATCTCCGGCAGGCGCGCTTCGCCGAACTGTTCCGGCAGCCCGGTCAGGACGACGGCGGCGATGGCGCGTCCATCGCCGCCGCACACCGGAACGGCGAACGCATGAACCCCGGGCACGACGTCGCCGAGATTGACGCCGAAGCCATGGCGCTGCGAACGCTCGCGCATCTTCCGGAGTGCGGCAAGGCGGCCGTCGCCGCGCTTGGCGATTTCCTGCTGCGTGTTGTCCGCGAGGATGTTCTCGGCTTCGAGCATGGGCAGCGTCTGCAGGATCGCCACGCCGCCGACCGAGGTGAAGAGCGGCCGCCGGGTGCCGACGTGCACCATCAGGCCGCGCAGCTCGAGGGTGCCCTTGCGCACTGCGCACACGTACTCGTTGCCGCTGCGAAGGATCAGCCAGGCAATGGCCTCGGTCTGGACGGCGTACTTCGCCAGGCGGCGTTCGCAGGCTTGGCGGAAGGTGGCATAGCCGGGAAGCGACAGGCCGAGCTCATAGAGCATCGGCCCGGGAAAGTAGTGCTTGTCCGCGGAACGTTGCTGCACGAAGCGTTCGCGCACGAGGCACGAAAGGATGCGATGAACCGTTCCCTTGTCCACTTCGCAGCGGGTTGCGAGGTCCGACAGCCGCCAGCCGAATTCGCCGCGCGCGGCCAGCTCGCGCAGGATGCGCAGTGCGCGCTCGATGCTCTGAGTTCCGTTGTGTTCGGGGGCTGGTGCGTTGTGCGAGGTTTGCACGTGAACGAGTTCCTTCAGGGACGCTCGGTCATCTCCTGCACGAGCGTGGGTGGCAACGGGTGGATCCTGCGCAGTATCGCGAGGGATCCGCGCCGATCATGCTTCATGGCGATGCGCATGCGCGGGTCCCGCCCGCCAGTTCGAGTGCGCGCCTGAACTGCTGTTCCAGCGGGGCGGCGAAGAAGGCGGCGTCCTGTTCGGCGACGACTTCCGCGGCACGGATCTCCAGCAGGCGCCGCAGCCGGTAGCGTGCGCGCTGATCCTTCAGGCTTTGCCGGAGGTCGCCGGCTGCCAGCCACGACTGGTGGCGGTCGATGGCCTGCGAGAGCGCGTCGATGGATGCGGGCTGCGACGCCGATGCGAGCAGCACGGGCGGAACCCAGGCGCCCTGTGCGTGGCGCGTGATCGCCGCGATGCGCTGAATGTCGGTTGCCATCTTCCGTGCGCCCGGAAGATCGGCCTTGTTGACCACGAAGATGTCCGCCATCTCCATGATCCCGGCCTTCATGGCCTGCACCGTGTCGCCGCTTTCCGGCAGCAGCACCAGCACGAGCGTGTCCACCTGCACGCGGGCCGCGTAGTCGGTCTGGCCCACACCCACCGTTTCGAGCATGACCTCGGCGAAGCCGAAGTCGTCCATCGCGTCGAGCATCTCGGGCAGGTTGTCCGCGAGCCCGTCCGAGGTCTTGCGCGAGCCGAGCGAGCGGATATAGAGCTCGGCCGCGCCGGCGAGTTCGTCCATGCGCACCCGGTCGCCCAGGATGGCGCCGCCGGTCTTCGGGCTGCTCGGATCGACGGCCAGCACGCCGAGGCGGCCGCGGGCGGCGCGCGCGAGCGCCAGGTGGCCCAGCAGCGTGCTCTTGCCGGCGCCTGGCGCACCGGTGATGCCGATCCGCCGGGCGCCGCATGCAGCCGCTTCGCGCAGCGGCCGTCTTGCGAGTTCGAGGGCGCTGGCATTCGTCAGCTGCGTGAGTGTGCGGCCGAGCGTCCTGCGATCGAGCGGCTTCGAAGTCACGTCGAGGCCCAGCCCAGCACTTCGCCGCGGTGCTCGTCCAGCAGCGGCGGCAACCCGTACGAGGGTGTGAAGCCATCGAAGCGGATCGGGCTCGCGATGGCCCGCAACGGCAGATCGCCGTTGCCGAGCGGCACCACGAGCGACCGGTCCGCGGCGATGTCGCTTCGCAGCGCATCGCTCAGTGTTCCCACTTCCGCCACCACGAGCCCGAGCGGTGCCAGGCGGCTCACCCATTCGCTGGCGCGCGCGCCGGCGAGCACGGCCGCGATCGCCGCGACGACCTCGGCGCGATGCGTGCGCCGGGCCGGCATGGTGGCGAACTTCGGATCGGCGGTCCAGTGCGACCGGCCGATCTCCTCGCAGAACTTCTTCCAGAACCTGTCGTGCGTGATGAAGAGCGTGAGCCATCCCTGCGCCGTCGGAAAGATCTGCGCAGGCACGAGGTACGGATGCGACGAACAGGGCATCCGTTCGATCGTCTCGCCGGCATTGAGATCCGCGCCCGCCAGGTAGTTGAGCTGCGACAGCATCACGTCGTACATCGACACATCGACTTGCCCGCCGCGTCCCTGCACGATCTTGGCGAGCAGGCCGAGCGCGGCCACCAGGCCGGCAGAGTTGTCGACCGCCGAATAGCCGGCCTTCGTCGGCGGCGAAGCGGGGTCGCCGGTCAGCGCCATCACGCCCGTCATCGCCTGGATGACGTAGTCGTAGGCCGGGTTTTCCGAGTACGGCCCTTCGAGGCCATAGCCGGTGAGGGCGACGCAGATCAGGCGCTCGTTCCATGGGCGCAGCGCATCGTAGGTGAGGCCGAGCTTGCGGATGGCCGAGGGGCGCAGGTTGGTCACGAGCGCGTGCGATCGCGCCACGATGCGGCCCAGCGCTTCGCGCCCTCCGTCGTCCGCGAGGTCGAGCACCACGCTTTTCTTGTTGCGGTTCAGGCTCGCGAAATAGGCGTTGTGCGGTCCGATGAAGTGAGGGCTGACGGTGCGGCCGATGTCGCCTTCGCGTGCCTCGATCTTGATGACCTCGGCGCCCATGTCGGCGAGCATCAGTCCGCAATAGGGGCCGGCCAGCATGTGGCCGACCTCCACCACGCGGATCCCTTCGAGCGGTGCGTTCATGCCAGGCGCTCGGCGAGGATGCGCACCACGTCGTCCAGCGGCATGTCGGCCGTGAAGATGGCGGCCGCGCCCAGCTGTCGCAGGTGCGGCTGATCTTCCGCCGGAATGGTTCCGCCGACGAAGACCTTGACGTCGCCTGCGCCGAGTTCGCGCAACTGCGCCATCACGTCCCCGACCAGCTCCTTGTGGCTGCCCGACAGGATGCTCAGGCCCACTGCATCGACGCCTTCGTCGACGGCCACCTGCGCGATCTGCTGCGGGCTGCGGCGAAGCCCCGTGTAGATCACCTCGGCGCCCGCATTGCGCAGCGTCAGCGCGACGATCTTCGCGCCGATGTCGTGGCCGTCGAGGCCGGGCTTGCCGATGAGGATGCGCTTGCCGGCCAGCGCGGGACGGGTCTGGAGGGGCGTGTTCATAGATTCACCGGTTCCTTGAATTCGCCCCATTCCTTCTTGAGGCACGCGACCATCTCGCCGACCGTGGCGTAGGCATGGCAGCAGTCCACGAGAAAGGGCATCACGTTCTCGCGGTCCCTGGCAGCGGCCGTGGCGAGCCTGGCCAGCGATGCATCGACCGCCGTCTGGCTGCGCGTGTCGAGGACGCGCTGGAATTTCTCGAGCGCGCGCTGCGCCACCGTCGGGTCGAGCGTGAAGACCTCGCCGACCTTGATCTCCTCGTCCGCCTTCCTGAAATGGTTCTGGCCGACGATGACCTGGTGGCCGGCGTCGATGTCGAGCTTGCGTTCGAGCCCGCGCTCGGCCAGGCGCAGCTGGATCCAGCCTTCCTCGATCGCGCGGGTCACGCCGCCGTAAGCCTCGATCTCGTCCATGACCTGCACGATCTTTTCTTCCATGCGGTCGGTGTGCTGCTCCATGAAGTAGCTGCCGCCGAGGGGATCGACAGTGCGGGCGATGCCGCTCTCGTAGGCGATGATCTGCTGCGTGCGGACCGCGAGCTCGGCGGAGAACTCGGTCGGTATCTGGAAGGCTTCGTCGAATGCGCAGGTGAAGATCGATTGCGCGCCACCGAGCACCGCAGCCATGGTTTCCACGGCCACGCGCGCGATGTTGTTGTAGGGCTGCGGCGCGACCAGCGAAGACCCGCCGCAGACCACGCCGAAGCGAAAGTGCTGCGCCTTCGGATCCTGCACGCCGTAGCGTTCCTTCATCAGCCGCGCCCAGAGGCGGCGCCCGGCGCGGAACTTCGCGATCTCCTCGAAGAAGTCCATGTGGACGTAGAAGAAGAACGACAGCCGCTTGGCGAATTTCTCCACGTCGCCGCCGCGTTCGCGCAGCTCGTCGACATACGCCAGTCCGTTCGCCAGCGTGTAGGCCATTTCCTCGGCGGCCGTCGCGCCCGCGTCGCGGACGTGCGCGCCGGCGATGCTGATCGGGTTGAAGCGCGGCGAGACTTCGTTCGAGTACAGGATCGAGTCGGCGATCAGCCGCATCGAGGGCCGCACCGGAAAGATCCAGGTGCCGCGGGCGACGTACTCCTTGAGGATGTCGTTCTGGATCGTGCCCGTGAGTTTGCTGCGCGGCACGTTCTGTTTGTCGGCGACGGCCAGGTACATCGCGTAGACGATGGCAGCGGTTCCGTTGATCGTGAACGAGGTCGAGATCTTCGACAGGTCCAGCCCGTCGAACAGGATCTCGGCCTCGCTCAGGTTGGACAGCGACACGCCGACCTTGCCGATCTCGGGGCGGGCCATCGGGTGCGTGGGGTCCAGGCCGCATTGCGTGGGCAGGTCGAGCGCCACCGAGAGACCGGTCTGCCCCTTGGCCAGCAGGAACTTGTAGCGCGCGTTGGATTCCTCCGCGGTTCCGAAGCCCGAGTATTGGCGGATGGTCCAGAGGCGTCCCTGGTAGCCGTCGGGAAAGATGCCGCGCGTGAACGGGTACTCGCCCGGCGCGCCGATCTGCGCCGGGTCGATGGCCGCGGCCGCGATGCGTGCCGGTACTTCGACGCCGCTGCGGTTGACGGGGCGAATCTCGGGGTGGACGCTGGGTGTGCCGCTCATTTCTTGGCCTTGGACAACAGTTTTCCGGAGGCGCTCCAGTGGTCGTCGTGGAGCCATGTGTCGAGCAGTTGCCGCTGCTCGACAGCGCGGCAGTCCTCGAACGACGCGCCGCGCCGCCACGCCAGCGTCTGCGCCTTGATGCCGCGCAGCACTTGCGGCGCGCAGGCCAGCATGGGTTCGAGGAAGGCCTGCACGTCGCTGCCCGCGGGGCCGTCGCCGATGACGGCATCGGCCAGTCCCCAGGCCAGTGCCTGCTGCGCATCCACGAGCTCGCAGCGGCTCATCATCCGCATCGCCCGGGCGCCGCCGACGAGCCGGCAAAGATCCGGCCCGCCACCCCAGGCGGAGGTGATCGCGAGTCGGGCCTGGATGAAGCCGATGCGCGCGTGCGACGACTGCAGCCGCATGTCGCAGGCGAGCGCCAGTTCCGCGCCGCCGCCGATCGCGTCGCCGTTGAGCAGGGCGATGACGGGCACGGGACAGCCGCGGATGACGTCCAGCGCACCGCGCGCCTGGTCCGTCATGGCGCGGGTCGCGGGCTCGTCGCGAACGTCGGCCAGGTCCACCAGGTCACCGCCGGCTGCGAAGAAGCGCTCGCCGGCGCCGGTCAGGACGATGAGCCGGATCCCGTCCTGCGCACCGGCCTCGCGCACCGCGGCCGAAAGCGCTGCGAGCACCGGACGCGAGAGGGCGTTGTGCTTGTGCGCGCGATCGATCGTGATCCAGCACGCGCCGGATGCGCGCTGGTCGACCGTGATGTCTTGGCTGTTGGGCACTGGCATGTCTCCGGAGGTTTTTTCGAAGCGCGATGCTATAGTTGATTTATTCTGAGACGAGAAACAGTGTTCGATATTTCGAACAAACTGGCGCTGATCCCGACACTTGGGACGCGGGGCCTGCGTTTGTTCAGCCCGCAGAATTTCTTGCTTGCCCAGGCCGTAAAGGGAATCGCATGTCAGCAGCCAGCGTCACCGCCGTCGACCGCGTCATCGACATCTTCGAAGCCTTCCAGACGAGCCAGCGGCCGCTGTCCCTCACCGACCTGGCCGAGGCCGTGGACATCCCGAAGAGCACCTGCCATGCGATCGTCGCCACGCTGACCGCGCGCGGCTACCTGTATTCGCTGACCCGGCCGCGCTCGCTGTATCCGACCAAGCGCATGCACGATGTGGCGCGCGACATCCTGGACAAGGATCCGTTCGTCGAGCGGATGACGCCGATGCTCGAACGTCTTCGCGACACTTCGCGCGAGACCATCATCCTGGGCAAGCGGCAGGGCGATTCGGTGGTGTATCTGCAGGTCTCGGAGAGCGAGCACTCGATCCGCTATTCCGCCAAGCCGGGCGACATCAAGCCGATGCATTCGAGCTCGATCGGGAAGGCCCTGCTGGGCTCGATGAAGGAGCCGGACCTGCGCGCGTGGTTCGAACACCGGGCATTGCCCTCCATCACCGCCGCGACGATCACGGATCCGGATGCGCTGATCGCCGACATCCTGCAAAGCCGGCGCGCCGGCTATTTCCAGACGCGCGGCGAGAACGTGAGCGATGTGTGGGCGGTTGCCGCCTTCTTCGCGGTTCACAACGAGACGCTGGCCGTGGCAGTGGCGGGGCCGAGGCACCGCATGGAGACCAGCCTCGCGGAGTGCGCGCAGTTGCTGGTGGCGACCTGCAGCTTCATTTCCCGCCAGTTCTCGGCCAGATGAGGGGCGCCGAAAGTTCAACCCGTGAAATTGCGGTGCAGCCCGAGCGTTTCGTTGCGTGACCGGGCGGCTATCGTGGCTGCGACCTGGCCCGATCCACACCGAGGTGATCCGCGTACCGCATGACTGGCTCGACGACGAACCCAACGCTGCCCCCTGGCGCATGTGATTGCCACACGCACGTGTTCCTGGACGAGCACGAATTCCCGCTGTCGCCTTCGCGCCGCTACACGCCGCCGCCCGCATCGATCGATGCGCTGTCACGGCTGCACGCCGGTCTGGGCATCGAACGCGTCGTCATCGTGCAGCCCAGCGTCTACGGGCTCGACAACGCGGCCACCCTGCATGCGCTGCGGGTGCTCGGCAAGGGCCGCGCAAGGGGCGTCGCCGTCATCGACGCCCAGGTGCCGGAGGCGACGCTCGACAAGATGACGGCGGCCGGCGTTCGCGGCGTTCGCGTCAATCTCGAGATCGATCGCGAAAGCGATTCGGCCAGGTCGGCCGAGCAGATGCGGCGCATCGCCGCACGCGTGGCGCCGAGGGGATGGCACGTGCAGGTCTATGCGAGCATGCCCCTGATCGCCGCTTGCAGTGCCGTCATCCGGGAACTGCCGGTGCCGGTGGTGCTGGATCACTACGCCGGCGCGCATGCGAGCCGAGGCGTGGATCAGGAAGGCATTGGGGCCGTGCTGGACCTCGTGGCAGCCGGCAAGGCCTACGTCAAGCTCTCCGCGCCCTATCGCTGTTCCGCCAGGGCCGACCACGCAGACCTCGAGTCGCTCGCAAGGCGCTTCATCCAGGCCCATCCGGATCGCATGCTGTGGGGCAGTGACTGGCCGCATCCGCAGCCAGGTGCGAAGCCGCTCGCCACGGATGTCTGCCCACCGTTTGTCGTGGACACCGGCCATGCGCTGCGCCAGTTGCGCCGATGGTCGCCGGACGAGACAACGCTGCACAGGATCCTCGTCGACAACCCGGAGCGCCTCTATGGCTTCGGCGCATGAACTGAACCGGCTGCAGGAGATGCTCACCATGGACATGACTTTTCTCGCGCAATGGGCCCCTGCGGCGACAGCGACCGGGCCCGAGCGCCCCGGCACGCGCAGCCTTGCGCGCGGCATCAAGCTCCTGCGCGCGATCGCCTCGCGTCCGCAGTTCGGCTGGCGGCTGTCCGACCTGGCCGCCGCGTGCGAACTGGACCGGGCCACCGTGCATCGCATGCTGGCCTGCCTGATCGAGGAGCGCCTGGTGGCGCAGTGCGCGAGCGATCGCCACTACCTGCCCGGGCCGTTGATGTACGAACTCGGCCTCGCGCTGCCCGATCGTGTCCAGTTCCAGCGCCACGCAGAGGCGGACTTGCAAGCCTTCGCGCGCCGCATGGGTGGCGTCGCGGTGCTGCTGTTGCGCAGCGGCAATGAATACGTCTGCAGCGTGCGCGCCGGGACGCTGCCGGTCACGGGGTCGGTGCTCTATCCGGGCTCGCGCCGGCCCCTGTTCACCTCGGCCGGCGGCGTGGCGATCCTGCAGACCTTGCCTGCAGGCGAGGCGCGTGCAGTCCTGCTCGACAACGTGGCGCAGGAGGTCGCGCGTTGCGGCGCCGGCCGGCTGGCGGCGTTGCAGAAGATGCGCGAACGCTCCGATCGCCATGGCTTCGGCGTGAACCTGGGCGATGTCGTGCCGGGCGTGCATGCGTTCGGCATGCCCGTGCGCGGATCCGGCGATGCCGTGTTCGGCTCGCTGTCTCTGCTGGGCACACCCGAGCGCCATGGCGAAGCGAGGCTCGACATCCTGCGCGACGAACTGGGCACCGCGGCGGCAGCGCTGGGCGAGGCCGCGCGCCAATTCAATCTGTGAAAGGACAGGCCATGACGCGGGTATGCATCGTCGGGGCAGGCGCCGTGGGCGGCTACGTGGGGGCGCACATGACCCGGGCCGGGGTCGACACGATCCTGGTGGACGCCTGGCCGGAGCACGTCGAGGCCATGCGCGCGAAAGGCCTCAGCGTCGCCGGCATGAACGGGGCCGGCGCGGTGGACACGCCGGTCAGGGCGCTCCACATCGGCGACGTTCCGCAGCTGTTGCGCGAGGCACCCATCGATGTCGCCTTCATCGCAGTGAAAGCCTACGACACCGAGTGGGCCACGCAGTTGATCCTGCCGTACCTTGCGCCCACGGCCTGCGTCGTCTCGCTGCAGAACGGCATCAATGAAGAGACCATCGCCGCGATCGCCGGCTGGGGGCGCACGCTGGGCTGTTCCGTGAGTGCGCTGGCGGCCGAACTGGTGGCACCCGGCCGGATCGTTCGCAACTCGCCGCTCGGCGACGAGAAGAAAGCCGGCATGCGCATCGGCGAATTGCATGGACAAGTCACCCCGCGCGCGCAGATGCTCGCCGCGCTGCTGGCGCACGGCGACACCTGCAAGGTGACGCCGAACCTGTGGGGCGAGCGCTGGTCCAAGCTCACGATCAATGCGATGCGCAACGGCGTCTGCGCCCTGACCGGCCTCACGGGCAAGCAGCGCGACACGAATGACGTGGCGCGCGATCTGACGATCCGGCTCGGCAGCTCGAGCATCCGGGTCGGCCGGGCGCTGGGCCTGGCGCTGGAGCCTGTCGGCGGGTTGGACCTCGACCTGCTGGCGCGTGCTGAAAGCGACACTCGCGCTCGCGAGGCAATCACGACGATGATCATGGAAGTGGCCAATTCGCGCAGCGATGGCCAGCGGCCGTCGATGGGTCAGGACATCCGCAAGGGCCGCCGCACCGAAACGGAGTACATCAACGGACTCGTCGCGCGTCGCGGCGAGGAAGTCGGCATCGACGTCACCTGCCACCGGCGCGTCAACGAGATCATCAAGCGCATCGAGAAGGGGGAGTTGATGCCGAGCCCCGACCTGCTGCAAGCCATCGTGGCGTGAAGGCTTTGGGCGAAGGCGCCGCCGGTTTGCCGGCGGCTTCGCATCGCCGCCTTATTCGAGCTGGATCTCGGCTTTCTTGACCACCGCATCCCAGCGGGCTTCATCCTCGGCGATGCGCGCGCCGACCTGGGCCGGCGTGGCAGGGTGCGACATCTCCACGCCGCCCACCGATTTCACGCGCGTGTAGAAGGCCTCGCTCGCGATCACCTTGTTGGCGGCCGCATTCAGCTTGCCGACGACGTCGGGCGGCGTCTGCCTGGGCGCGACCAGGACGAAGCGCACCGTGGCTCTGAAGTTGCGCAGCCCCGCCTCGTCCATGGTGGGAAGTTCCGGATAGGCCGGGTCGCGCTTTGCCGAGGCGAGGCCCAGGCCCTTGAGCTTGCCGGCGCGCACGTAGTCCATCGAACCCGTGGGCAGGAAGGCGTAGGTCACGCGGTCGCTGATCAGGTCCATCTGCACCTGGTTGCCGCCCTTGTAGGGCACGTGCAGGGTCTTGACGCCGATCTCCTTGTTGAACATTTCCGCCATCAGGTGGATGGGCGTCGAGATGCCCGACGAGCCGTAGGAATACTTCGCCGGGTCCGCCTTCAGCAGCGCGACGAATTCCTGGAGGGTGGTGGCCGGCACGTCGGGCGCGGTCACCAGGACGAATCCGATGGTCATGATGTCGGAAACCGGCGCGAAGTCGCGAATGCCCTTGTAGGGCAGGTTGGCGAGGATCGACGGCGGCACGACCGCCGGCAGGTTGGCGAAGAACAGCGTGTAGCCGTCGGGCGCGGCACGCGCCACGTAGGCGCCTGCAATGGTCTGGTTGGCACCGGGCTTGTTGTCGACGATCACCGGCGAGTTCAGTGTCTGGGAGAACTCGGCGGCAAACGCCCGCGCGGCCACGTCGGTCGGGCTGCCGGCGACGAACGGGACCACGATCGTGATGGGCCGGGCAGGGAAGCCCTGCGCCAGCGCGCCGCTGGACCACGCCAGGGATGCGAGCGCGCCGCCGAGGAGGAAGCGCCGCCTGATGTTCAAGGTGAAATCCATGTCGTCTCCAGATGTGCTTTGCATCTCGTGGGTTTTGGGGGGTCGCCTTTTGAGAATATCGGCCGTCCTGTCCCCTGCACATGGGCCGCGAGTTTCGAGTTCCACTCCTTGAACTTTTCGTCCGAGGTCGCCAGCGTCCGGCGAACGACCTCGGTGACAAGTCGAAACGCAAAGTGGGCAACCGCCGACAGCGCGGACGCGCGCTTTGGGGCACAGTGAAGACCTTGTGCGAAGGAGTCGATGTTCATGACGACCGCTTGCGGTATTTGCGGAGCGTCCAATCGGGAAAATGCGAAGTTTTGCGTGAACTGTGCGGCGCGGCTTGGCGTGGAGCCGATGGGCCAATCCATTTTCGGGACCGATGCGAAAGCCCCGCGTACGCAGCGCGACTCGGGTTTCGATGCGCCGCGTACGGCCTATTCGCATCCGATGAGCCTGCGCGCTGCGTTGATGTCGCGCGAGCCGGCGATCTTCTGGGTCCGCGCGGGGATGACCGGCCTCGTGCTGCTGATCGGATTCATCGGCTGGTGCCTGTACGTCCTGACCGCGAACAAGGTGCCGCCGCAGTCGTCGGTGAGTGAGCGCACGGTGCTTGCAGCGCCGCAGCCACCTGCCGAGCCCAAGCCGGCAACCGCGGGGGCTGATGCGCCAAAGCTGGCGTCGACGCCAGCGGTTCCCGCCACGACGAGCGAGGCACGGGTGGCCCCCGCATCGGTGCCGGGCACGCAGGCGGCAAGTGCCGAGCCTCGATCCAGGACCGTGGCGGCCACCACCCCGCGAAACACCGAGACGCGGCGCGCTCGCCCTGCCGCTGCGCCGCGCGTTCGAGCGCCGACGTCATCGGATGAAGACGATGTGTCGCCGAAGTTCACCTGGGTCGAGCCTTCGCGCCCGAACGCGCGCACGTCGATGCCGGATTACCAAGATCCGGGACCGCCGATCGTGCAAGGGCCGGGGCCACGTTACGCCGGATCACCGCCTTCGCCCGTGGTGTCGCCACGCGAATTCGCGGGCCCTGCGCAAGGAGCCGATCTCGGTCCGCCGATCGCTCCCGGGCCGGGGCCGCGCTACGACTTCTCGTCGCCGGGCGCCACGCCGAGATAGAGCGCGGCGCCGCGCGGCTTCACCGTCCGGCCGCCGCCTCGATGGCCTGGCGGATTTCGTGTGTCCTCAGCACGTCCGCGTACTTGGCCTGCAGGTCGAAGAGATTGGCCTCGTGAGGCGTTGGATGCCGGTCGCCGCACGCCTCGGACGCCACGATCGGGATGTAGCCATGTTGCACGGCATCGACGGCCGTGGCTCGCACGCAGCCGCTTGTGCTCATGCCGGCGATGATCACGCAGTCCACGCCCTGCGAATTCAGCAGGCTGGCGAGCGAGGTGCCGAAGAACGCGCTTGCGTATTGCTTGGAGATCACTGGCTCGTGCGACGCGGGCCGGAGCGCTTCGACGAAGTCTCCCATCGGATTGCCTTCGCGGAAAACCGAGAGAGCGGGGACCTTCCGGTAGAAGACGCCGCCATTGACACCTTGTGCGTCGTAGACCACGCGGGTGTGGCATACGAGAAGCCCTTGCCCGCGGGCCCAAAGCAACAGCGCCTGTGCTGCGTCGATGACGTGGGGCACGTTGGCGAACAGGGGGCAGTCGGGTTCGAAGTAGGCGCGCGCAAAGTCGACCATCAGCAACGCTTGACGAGTGCCTGTGCCCAGCCGTGCGCCGAAAGCGCCGCTTTGGCCGTGGTTGCTGCCGGGTGCGGTCTCGCTCTTGTGCATCGCGTCATTCATCATGGTGTTCATTGGCTTTCAAGAGGGTGTGCTTGGCCGAATGGATGTGGCAACTCATGGTGCTCTGCGCCCAGGCGGCGTCATGCACCTGGAAGGCATCGATCAACTCCCGATGCTGGCCGAAGCTGCGCCGAAGCTGGTCGACGGTGTAGCTGCGAAAGGTCCTCTGGACGATGGGAAGCTCGATCGCATTGGCGAGGGTCGCGATCAGGCGCTCGTTGTGGCTGGCCTGCGCAATGACCCGGTGGAACTCGCGATTGAGCCGGCCAATGCGTGCCGCGTTGGCCTCGCTGGTATCCGGGCCGCCGGATTCGATGTCGTCCTGCAAAGCCTGGAGTTGAGCAATTTCGTCCAGACCGATGTGACGCGCGGCGTGACCGGCGATTTCTCCTTCGATGAGCACGCGCAACTCGAAGATCTCTGCAATCTGTGCACTGGACCAGGTCCGTACCATCGTCCCGCTGTTGGGCTTGAAGACCACGAAGCCGTCCGCAGTCAGCAGGCGCATGGCTTCGCGCACTGGCGTGCGAGAGGTGTTGAACTCTGCCGCCATCTGCTGTTCGGTCAATCTCATGCCCGGCCCGTAGAGGCCATTGATGATGCGCTCCTTCACGACGGCGTAGAGCTGGTGGGCAACGGTGGCCGTGCCGGTGACTTGTTTCAAGGGCTCCTCCTGAGGCGGCCTGACATGTTGGCGATCAGTATCGTTCCAGGAGAGCGCCGAAACCGCTCTTCCTGTCCCCGATGTCGGACTGGCGCAGCGCATGCCAGTAGATGGCGGTGTTGATGGCCACCACAGGCTTGTTGAGCCATGCCTCTGCTTCGCCGGCAAGCCGGGCCATTGCCAGGTTGGTTCCCACCTGGACGATGCCGTCGATGTCATCCCCATCCAGTTCCTGCAAGGCATTGCGAAGCTCGGCCTCCTGCACGTGCGCGATCTTGACGGGGCTTTCACACCGGAGTCCCTTGATGCGCTTGACCTCGTAGCCGGCTTCCTCGAAGAAGCGCACGACGTTTCTGTCGCCGATTGCCTGATAAGGCGTGACGACGGCAATGCGCTGGATGCCCAGCACCGCGAATGCGGCTTCGCAGGCTTCCGAACCCATTGAAACGGGCAGCCGCGTGCGTTCTTCCAGTTGTGCCTTGAGGCGGCGGCTGGCGGTCAGCCCGTCCCAGAAGGTTTCCGCGGATATCCCAAGCACGAGGCGGTCCGGCTCGCAGGACATGACCGCATCGACCGCCTCGTCCTGCGCCGCTGCGATCAATTCGATCAGGCGCTGAAAGTCCTCGTCGTTGTTCAGCGGGATGTTCGGGATGCGGATGCGGCTGATGTGGTTCGTCACGCCGGTGGGGCGCATCGCGTCGAACTCCGGCTGCACGCTCGTGTTGGTGGAGGGGACCAGAACGGCGAACTTCTGTCGCCAGCCTAAAGAGTCGGTCATGTTTTCCTTTCGATAGCACTTGCGTCGTTGAAATCAGTCACCTATGATTGTCCACAATTTATCCGGTTTTTATCCTTTATATGCCATAAATTGCCTTGAATCTCGCATCATTGTCGACATTGAAGATGAGGCGACGACTGTTGTTGTAGCTACATTGAGCTGAGAGGCGCGCCGAAGAGGCGATGCCCAACCCCTTATTTGCTTGACTTTGAGGATGACCCGATGAGCGATACAGAGCGTTCCATACCGCGAACCGAAGGCTACTTCTCGGTGAGAGACCACATTCCGATCGAGCGGCTGGCTGCCGTTGAGGGCGTGAAGCCCAAAGGCAAGGTGGAAGTGCGACGGTTGATGGTGGGCGAGGACATCCTCATGCTTCACGTCTTCCGGGAGAAGGGCCTGATCGATCCGGTGCACAAGCACATGGACCATGAGACTGTTGCCTACCTGATCAAGGGCCGCCTGCGCCTGGTGATCGGCGACAAGGAGTTCATCGCTGAGCCCGGTACCTCATGGATTCATCCTCGTGGCGTGGAGCATTTCAGCGAAGCCCTGGAAGACTGCGAACAGCTGGAAATCAAGTCGCCTCCCAAGAAGACATGGGTCAGCGAGTAGCTGCGATGAGCCGCCGCCCCATAGCACCGACCCCCCGCAGATCCCAACGAGGCAAGAAATCATGACAGACGCACAGGCACTGGAGAATTCGAGCTACCTTTCCTCGGCGCAGGCTGCCAGCCAAGAGGCTCTCTATCGCAAGGTTCTCTGGAGGCTGGTCCCCATCCTGTTCCTCAGCTATGCGATGTCCTATCTGGATCGCATCAACGTGGGCTTCGCGAAGCTGCAGATGCTGGGCGATCTGGGCTTCAGCGAGACCATCTACGGGCTCGGCGCCGGGGTCTTCTTCCTCGGCTATTTCATCTTCGAGGTTCCGAGCAACCTGATTCTCCATCGCGTGGGCGCCAGGCGCTGGATCGCCCGCATCATGATCACCTGGGGACTGCTGTCTTCCGCGATGATGTTCGTGAAGACGCCCATGTCCTTCTACGTGCTGCGTTTTCTCCTCGGGGTGGCCGAAGCCGGATTCTTTCCGGGCATCGTCCTGTACCTGACCTACTGGATTCCGCCGAGCCGGCTGGGCAAGGCGCTGGCCTTGTTCTTCCTGGCGGTCCCGATCTCGGGCGTGGTGGGTGGCCCGCTTTCGGGCTGGCTGCTGCAGAGCTTCCACCAGGTTGGCTCGCTGCAGGGCTGGCAATGGATGTTGCTGATCGAGGGATTGCCATCCGTCCTCCTCGGCGTGGTCGTCCTCGTCATGCTGCGTGACCACATCAAGGACGCGGCGTGGCTCGATGAGAACGAAAAGAAGATCCTGGCACGCAACCTGGAGCGTGAGAACACCAGGATCATCGGTGTCTCCGTCAAGGACGCCTTCGCGCTGCCGTTGGTCTGGGTGCTGTGCCTGATCGAGTTCTGCATCGGGCTGGGCATCTACGGCATGGGCTTCTGGATGCCGACCATGATTCGCGAAAGCGGTGTCAGCGGCATGCTCAACATCGGGCTGTTCAGCGCCATTCCCTACGGCGTGGCGGCGATCTCGATGGTGTGGGTAGCCAAAGTGGCAGACGCTCGCGGCGACCGCAAGTTCTTCCTGGCGCTCGCGGCGCTGATAGGCGCTGTCGCTCTCTACCTGAGCATGTCCTTCAAGGACACCACAGTCTTCGCCATTGCAGCGCTGACCGTGGCGACCGCTGGCATCTTGACGGCCTTTGCCCAATTCTGGCGGCTGCCCACGGTGCTGCTGAGCGGGAGAGCGGCCGCGGCGGGGATCGCGATCATCAGTTCGGTGGCGAACCTGTCCGGATTTGCCAGCCCTTATCTGGTGGGCTGGCTGCGAGACACCACCGGCAGCGGCGCTGTCGGCATGTACCTGACCGCCGGCAGCCTCGTGGTGGCAGCGGTCGTGACGATTCTCCTGCCCGGGCGACTGGTCAACCGGCAGCCCGACTGAAGGCAAAGCATGACTTCCAAACCCACCTGGGTCGACGTGCAGGAGCACGTGCTGACCGAAGACAACCTGCGCCTGCTGCTGGACAACAGGATCGCTGCTATCCGCATCCCGAGCTTCGCCAGCCCTTCGGAGTGCCAAGGCTTTGCCGCCGCCGCCAAGAAGGGAAATATGCAGTACTACAACGTGAGCGACCGCATCGGGTACATCGGATTGGCTCAATACCAGTACCGTTGGACCCGGACCAAGGAGGAATTTCTGGCCGATGTTCCCAAGGCCCGCGCGGATGTGGAGGCGGTCTTCGCCGATTCCTTCAATCCGCTGCAGCGCGTGATGGATCGCCTGCGCGCGGTCTGGCCGCACCCGGTGGACTTCGCACGGGAGAGCGGCCTAGCCTACTTCGCCGGCATCATCCGGTCCACCAGCGACAAGATCGATCTCCATGTGGATTGGGCGCCCGTCAATTCGCCCGATTACGCGATCGGCGCCATCGACGGCCAGCTCGGATGGAATTTCTTCGCGGAGGAACTGGCCTCCGGCGGCCACACCACGGTGCACAACAGTCCCTGGGAACCCGAGGTCGTTCCGGGCGAGATTCCCAAGAGCTACGGATTGGACCGCAGCCTGGTCGAAGGCGCGCCCAACCTGGTGTACCGCGCGAAGGCGGGCGACGTGGTCATCTTCAACACTCGCAATCCGCACGAGATCGCGTCGGGCACGACGGCGCCGGGCGGCAGCCGCGTGTCCATCGGTTCCTTCATCGGCCGCATGCCCGACAGCAGCCTGGTCATGTGGGCCTGAGGGGGTGGCGATGATTGTCGAGATGCGTTCCTACGTCTTGCTGCCGGGCAAGCTGCCCGAATTCATGCGGCTCATGGGCACCGAAGGCATCGCCATCGAGCAGAGGGTGCTGGGTCGCATGCTGGGTTTCTACAGCACCGAGATCGGCGCGATCAACAAGGTCATCCACTTGTGGGCCTACGACTCCTTCGAGGATCGACAGTGCCGCCGCGCGCAGCTGGCCGCTCATCCCGAGTGGGCTGCCTTCGTGCTGAAGGTGCTGCCCCTGATCCAGGACATGAACAACGAAATCCTCAACCCGGCGCCTTTCTCCCCGCAGTAAGGCGCGGCGTTGGGGCGTGACTGTGCAGAAACAGAAATTGAATCCGGAATGACTACCAAGCAGAATGCGCCGCTGACAGGACTGACCGTCCTCGATCTCACCCACATGCTGTCAGGTCCCTACGGGACAATGACGCTGACCGACCTGGGTGCTCGCACCATCAAGATCGAACCACCCGGCGCAGGCGAAGGCACGCGCAAGCTGCTGGCCGAGAGCTCCGACTATTCACGCGATGGGATGGGGGCCTACTTCCTGACCCTGAACCGTGGCAAGGAGAGCATGGCCCTGGACCTGAAGTCGACCGAGGGGCGGGCCGTGTTCTACGACCTCGTGAAACACGCCGACATCGTCTTCGACAACTTCAGCGCCGGCGTGATGCGGCGGCTCGGCATCGACCACGACACGCTCGCGGCGGTCAACCCGCGCATCATCACCTGCACCGTCTCCGGCTTTGGCGAGTCCGGACCCGACACGCAGCGTCCCGCCTTCGACCAGGTGGTGCAGGCCATGGGTGGCGGTATGTCCATCACGGGGGAGCCGACCATGCCGCCCACACGATCGGGTATTCCGATCGGTGACCTGGGTGGTGGCATCTTCGGCGCGATGGGCGTGCTCGCGGCGGTGATCGCGCGCCACAGCACGGGGAAGGGACAGCACGTGGACGTATCGATGCTCGATGTGCAGATCTCGTTGCTCAACTACATGGCGACCATGCACCTGATGTCCGGTCATGTGCCAAATCGAATCGGCAACGGTCACTTCGTCCACGTGCCCTACAACGTCTATGCCACCCAGGACGGTCATGTCGTGGTCGCCTGCATTGGAGACGCTTTCTTCGAACGCTTCCGCGAGATGCTTCCGCTGCCGGCATTGCAAAAGCCCGAGTATTCGTATCAACCAGCCCGGCTGGCCGATAAGGTTCTCATCGACACGGCGATTGGCCAGGCGTTCGCCGGTCGTACCACTGCGGAGTGGCTCGAGCGGTTGCGTGCTGCGCGCATTCCCTGCGGGCCGGTGAATGATTTCGCGCAGGCGCTGTCGGATCCTCAGGTCCTCGCGCGCAACATGGTGGTATCGATGCCATTGGAATCTGGCGAAGTGGTGCGCATGCCGGGCATTCCGATGAAGTTCTCTGAGACCGGAGAAGCTCGTTTCACAGCGCCGCCTCGTGTGGGACAGGATTCGCACGTCATCCTGTCGCAGATGCTGGGCTATGACGACGCCCGCATTGCCGCCTTGCAGGTCGCCGGCGCAGTGGGGGTCTGACCGGTGACCGATGCTCTGTTCATCACCGATGTCGGACCACGCGATGGTCTGCAAAGCCAAAGCACGATGGTGAGCACTGAGGGCAAGCGCGCGCTGATCGAGGCGCTGTTCGACGCGGGGCTGCGGCGCATCGAAGCCACCAGCTTCGCCTCGCCGAAGGCGGTGCCCCAAATGGCGGATGCCGATGCGTTGATCCGGGGGCTCGTGGTGCCGGACGACGCCCGTGTCTCCGTGCTGGTCCCGAACCAGCGGGGCCTGGAGCGTGCCGTGGAGGCGGGCGCGCGGGAGATCGCCGTGGTGCTCGCGGCGACCGAAACGATGAACCGGAAGAATATTCGCATGGGGCTCGACCAGGCGCTCCAGACCTGCAGGGACACGCTGACCGACGCGGCGCGCGCAGGCTTGCGCACCCGCGCCTATGTGGCAGTGGCCTTCGCCTGTCCCTTCGAAGGCGTGACCGCCGAGGCGCGCGTGACGGAACTGGCGCTGGAGATGCGCAACGCCGGCGCGAGCGAGATCGTCATTGCCGACACCATCGGCTCCGCCGCGCCAACGGATGTGGCGCGCGTGCTGGACGCTCTGTTGGCGCATCTGCCCCCGGACGCGGTAGGCGTGCATTTCCATGACACGCGGGGCATGGCGCTGGCCAATGCCTGGTGCGCCATCACGCATGGCGTGCGCCGTTTCGATGCCAGCATCGGCGGTTTGGGAGGATGTCCGTTTGCCCCCGGCGCTGCCGGCAACCTGGCCACCGAGGATCTGGCGCTGATGGCGCAGCAATGCAAGCTTGAAACCGGCATCGATCTGCAGGCCTTGTGTGCGGCGATCGACATCGCGAGCGAGCTCGTCGGCTACAGCGTGGGCGGGCGCAGCGAGCGTTGGCTCGTGCGCCAGCAGCAAAGGGACGGAGCTTGATCTCGATCCCTTCGGCAGACCTCCAGCGCTTCGACGATACGAACGTCCGGTTGCTCAGCAGTCGGGCATAGAGACGACAGAAGGGCTGGGAAGAGTGACCAAAATCGTGACACGCCGCTAACGCAAGAAGACGTGCTGCATGAACTGCCGGATCGGGTACTGGACCACGGCCTGCATCGTCGCCGGAAGCTCCAGCGGGCGCATCAGCATCTTGAGCGTGGCGCCCGGCTTCAGGTTGCGCCGCACGGTGCCGCTCATGCGCGCGCTCAATTCCCGGACATAGCTCGCATCCGTGGCGCGCTCCGGGGATCGCGCCTTCACCAGATGGCGGATCGCGCAATCGGCGTCTTCGCTCTTCAACTCCAGCGTGCGTTTGCTGATCGTCGCCAGCACACGGGCCCGTCCCACGCCTTCCTGTTCGCGGTAGCGGCGGAAGAAGCCGTAGAAGTGCTTGTAGTGATTGATTTCATCGGTGGCGATGCGGTTGCTCAGATCGCGCAGCACGGGCTCGGTGGTGGCGCGCGCCAGCGCGCGATAGTAGGTGGCGGTGCCGGTTTCGACCACGCAGCGCGCTGCCATCTCGAGGGCGCGCGTCGGGGCCAGGAGCTCGACCTTGCAATAGGTCGCATATTCCGCGAGGAAGTCCTGGTAGGCCGTGTTCCAATCGAACTCAGGCCATGCGTGATGCACGTACGCACGCAGTGTCCGCCCATGCTGAAGCTCTTCGGGCTCCCACTGATTGCGCAGCCAGGAGACGACTTCGGCGTCGCCGCGAAAGAAGTCGACGAGGTTCTGCGTGTAGAGGTCCGATCCGCTTTCGACGAACGATGCGGAACTTGCCATGTAAAAAAGATTCTCGTCTGCGCGCACCCGATCGAGCGCCATGCGCGAGAAGTCCAGATCCTCGATTGTCCAGCGCGCTTTATAAGCTGCCATGCATGATCCTCAAGCCGAAGCTCATCCGGGATTCTTGAGCGGTCACCGCATCGGCCGTGTAGGTGCGCAACGCATTTTCGAGTGACTTCAGGTTCCGCGTGCGTCGAGCCATTCCTGCACGCATGCCTCGAACAGGGGGATGTTCTCTTCGACTTCGTCATGCAGGAATCGACGCGCGCCGGCCTGGGCCCGCAGGTCGGCCGCGAACCACCTTTCCCTGGCCGCGCCGGCCGCGGGCGGTGGAGAGGCACCCCATACCAGCGCAAAGATCGAAAGGGATTCGTCCGCCGGCAGATCGGCCCAGATCATTCCGATACGGGACAGAATGCCCCGGCACTCGTTCAACTCGATGCCGGTTCGCACGTGGCCGTCCTCTTCGAGGATCACCGCACTCAGGCCGCCGGCCATCATCACACGCAGCAAGGCATCGGGCTCGGCGCGGCGGATCCATTCGTCCGCGCGTCGAACCAGCTGTGCCGCAATATTGACCTTGTCGAAGCGCATGCGTTTCAGCGCATCGTCGCTCATCGAGTTTCAGGACGATCGATGGCGTGCCGGCAGGTTCGGATGGGACGTGCTTGCATGATGCGCTTGATGAGGCCACTTACACGGCAGGAGCGCTGCATTTTGCACGCGGGCAGTCGTTTCGTGCAGTGGTCGAGATGCCGCCGGCATTTGCGAATCCGTCGGCGACGTGCGCTTTGCCTTGGGGGTCAGAGGACCGGCAAGGAAGCTATTCCTTGGGACGCCATGCGCTGAGAAATTCGGACGTCGGGTCCGGCGCACGCGGTGCCGCTGGCGCGTAGGTCACTGTCGTCGATGTCGCGGTCGGCGTGCCGGCACTGCGCACAGGTGCTGTTGCAGCGCCATCTTCGCAGCCAGCCAGGCACATCAGCAGGATCACGCTTGCCAACAAACGCCAGGATTTCTTCACGGCCTTGCCTTGGTTGTTCCATCGGCGCAGCCCCAATGGCTGCGCTCTCATGGCCCAATCGTAGCCGAAATTAAATCTAAAGTTCTACTTTTATTTGAAGGCTTGTCGAGCCTTCCTTGTAGCCTGTGAACTGTGCCAGGGGTAGCGCGTCGTGCTCAGAGCCGGCTCAATATCAACCCCAGCGTGAGTGCCGCCGAGGTGCCGAAGATGACCAGGCCGACGACCCGGCGCCGGTGGGTCAGCATCCACAACGCCACACCGGACACCGACAGGAAGATCAGGCTCCCGGCCAGCGTATCGACCAACAGGATCCACGCGACGGGCATGCCGACGCCCTTGTGCAGGTTGGCCAGAGTGGCGACGAAGCCGTTGCTCGTGGTCGTGACGCCGACGGACCGGTTGCCGCGCCAGTAGTCGGCCTGCACGATCGCATCCGGACCACCGAAATTGAAGATCCAGCGTTCGGGCTGCATCAGCGGCTTGGGCGCTGCGGCGTCCGCCGATTCAGACGCGCCGGCATGCCGGCCTTTTTCGGTCCAGGCCACAGGTCGAGAGGGCTCGGTGCGTATCGAGTTGGGTGGCGCATCCATGCCGAGAGCGGTTTGCAGCCAGGCCGCCATTTCCTGTGCGCTGGCTGGTGCGGGATCCGGCAGTGCAAGCTGTGCATTGGCGCGTTGCTGCGACATCGGCAGTTTCAGCACGGCACGGTGGTTCAGCCAGATGCCGGCCGTACCGAAGATCAGTCCCAGGATCGCGCCCCAGAGGCCGATCCAGCCGTGTGTCTTGCGGATCCAGCGCACGAGCATCGCGCGGCGATGATGCGGGTGCGGACGTTCGGCGGCCAGGCCTTGCGTCGGATCGGCGATGGCGGGGCCGATGGCAGTTGTTGAAAGGCTCGTCATGCGGGCGTGACTCAGGTGTCGCTCCATTTGCGAAGAAGGTTGTGGTAGGTGCCGATCAGCGTGCGGCGCGCCGTTTCGTCGGCCCCGCTCTGGTTCAGACGCTGGATGGCGTTGTCCAGGTCGAACAGCAACGCGCGGTCGGCGGCATCGCGCACGAGGCTTTGCACCCAGAAGAAGCATCCCACGCGGGTGCCGCGCGTGATCGGGGTGACCCGGTGCACGCTGCTCGCTGGGTAGATCACCAGGTCGCCGGCCGGCAGCTTGACGCTCTGCATGCCGTGGGTGTCTTCCATCTGCAATTCGCCGCCGTCGTAGCTGTCGGGGTCCGACAGGAACAGCGTGGCCGACAGATCGGTGCGCACCTTGCGGCCGATGTGCGGATGAATGCGGACGCCACCGTCGACATGCAGACCGAAGGTCATGCCTTCGCTGTAGCGGTTGAACATCGGCGGATAGAGGATGTTCGGCAATGCCGCGCTGATGAAGATCGGATGCCGCTCCAGCGCGCTCGCGATGATGTCCTGGCACTCGCGGGCCACCTGCGAGCGCTCGTCGATCTGCTGATTGAACTTCACCGCTGCGCCCTGATGGCCGGCCGTCACGCGGCCGTCGACCCAGGCGTCGCCGGCCGCGTCGAGCCGCGTGCGCACCGCGGCCAGCGCCGCTGCGTCGAGAAGCTGGGGAATGCAGACAAGCATGTTCTGGCAGGAAGCGGCGGGATCAGAACCTGTAGTTCAGCGTCACCATGGCCGAGCGGCCGGAGCCGGGCACTGCACGGCCGCCGTCGGACGGGATCAGCGCGTCGTAATAGTAGCGATTGAAGAGATTGAACAGGTTCAAGCGGATATCGTATTTGGGTTGGTGGTACGCGAGCGTGGCGTCGAAGCGCGTGTAGCTGTCCACGCGAACCAAGTCGGTATTGTTCGCGAAACGGCTCCCGCTGTAAGTGACGCCGCCGCCGATTTCCCATTCCGGTGTGATGGCATAGACCGCCCAGATGCTGGCGGCATCCTTGGGCGTGTTGGCCGGCGTCTTGCCGAGCGTGCCGGGCGCGATGCCGTCGACGATCGTCGCATCCAGGTGCGTGTAGGCGCCGAACAGTTGCAGCTGGTCGGTGACGCGTCCGGCCACGCCGGCGCGCGCGCCGTTCACGCGCACTGTGCCGGTCGCGACGTAGGTGCCGTCGGAGTTCTGCGAGCGCGCATTGGTTTGCGTGATCTGGAACGCGGCGGCAGTGAGCGACAGGTCGCCGTTGTGCAGATCCCACTTGCCGCCGAGCTCGTAGGCCTTGTTCTTTTCCGGTGGCAGCGGTTGCGTCGCGCCTGTCGTAGAGGTCAATTGCTCCAGCGACGGATTGAAGGACGTGCTGTACGACACGTAGTACGACTGCTCGGGCGTTGGCTGCCAGATGCCGCCGCCGCGCACGCTGGTGAAGTTGACCGTCTGATTCATGAACGCCAATGCATTGGCGCTCGTGACCGTGTTGTTGATGCTGGCGCGGTAGTTGTCCTGACGGACGCCCGCGACGAGCTTGAACTGCGGGCTGAGTTCGATCGTGTCGTTGACGTAGCCGGCGACCGTGGTCGCATTGGCCGTCGCGAGATTGCCCGGCAGGCTGGGCGCCGAGGCGGACGAGGCGATCTCGATCGGATTGAGCAGGGGCGTGCACGACGCATAGCCGCTGGTGCCGCCGACCGGATTCAGCGCCACGCCGCCGCAGTTTCCGTTGCGGTAGTAGGCTTGGTTGCTGTACATGTCGCGCCCGAACTCGAAGCCGGCCAGGAAGGTGTGCTTGATGCTGCCGGTGTCGAACTTCGCGTTGTATTCGGTCAGGTTGAAGAAGGACTTGTCGTGGATCACGCGGTCATGGCTTTGCTGCCGCACCCAGAGCTGGTCGAGCGGCAGGCCACTGAAGGCAGGCGCCGGTGCCGCCGTGGTCCCGGTGGTGAACGCGGTGAAGCCCTTCGCGCTCAGCGTGCCAAGGGCCTGGGGCGCGGTTTCGCGCGCGTCGGTGGTGACCTCATTGAACTGCGTCTGATTGCGGATCGAGCTGGTCGGCGTGAGCTTGTGCAGGACCGTCGCGCCGAAAGCGCCGATGTCCGAAATGGTCCGGTCATCGCTGAAGCCGTAGGCATTGTTGCGGTCGACCGCGACCGGCTTGCCGTTGAGCGCCTGCACACCGTAGTCGGCCATGTCGCGGTTGTGCTGCACGAGGGCGGTGAAGGTCACTTGCGTCGGCGTGCCGATGCCGAATTTCAGCGACGGCGCGATGCCGTAGTCCTGCAGCTTGGTCTGATCGCGGGTGGTGGCATCGCCGTCCTGGCCCATCGCCGAGATGCGGAAGGCCGAGGTCTCGGACAACGGCTGATTGACGTCGATCGTCGTCCGTGCCAGCCCGGTCGTGCTGGCCGATACCGACACTTCGCCGGCCGGCGTCAGCGAGGGCTTCTTGGTCACCTGGTTGATCACGCCGCCGGTCGAGCCGCGGCCGAACAGCATGGACGATGGGCCCATCAGGACCTCGACCGAATCCAGGGCGAAAGTGTCGCGGAAGTACTGGGCGCGATCGCGTGCGCCATCGAGATACACGTCGGTCCGCGCGGAGAATCCATTCAGGTTGATGTTGGTGCCGATCGTGCCGCCCTCGGCCGCGCCGATGGTCAGGCCCGGCACGTTGCGCAATGCGCTCGCCAGCGAGGTCGCGCCTTGCGACTGCATCAGCGCCTGGTTGATGACTGTCACCGATTGAGGAATGTCTTTCAGATCGGCGGGCAGGCGACTGATCGACGAGCCATTGGCGCCGAAGTTGTTCTTGTCCGCGGTATCGCGAACCTGCACCTCACGCAGGGTGGGCGGCACCGAGGTCCCTGGCGCGGCCGAAGTCGCCGGCGTTGACGCTGACGAATCTGTCTGTCCGGAGGCCGCGGCCGGCGCGGCCTGCTGGGCGAATGCACCGGGCAGGGAGAACAGACTGAGCAGGGCCAGGGCGACGGGCGTGTGATGGCGCACCGCGGGACGAACGCGTTTCATGAAATCCTCGGTAATGAATGACAGGCAGCGGCGCATACAAGCCATGCCACCTGGACGCGAGATTTTGACTGCGAATCGTTCTTATTGTTGTTCTTGTAGGGAAAATGTCAGATCTGCGATACAAGTGCAGTAAATTTTCATTTGTTCAGCTTCTGTACAGGTTGATTTAAACCCAAACAGAGACGAGGCGAGGCCGCTATCGCGTTGTTGCGGCGCGACGCATCCTTCAGCGATTCCAGGGGACCCGGTCGCGCGCAATTAAGATCGAACGACTCCGCCCGGCCACGCACGGGTGGACGAGAGCGGCACGGAGCCGTCAAATTTTTTGCGCGCCGCAGCGCCGCATCCAGGGGCCCCTCGTGAGGGGCCTTTTTTGTGGCCCGGCTGACAGAGGGCAGTGAGCCATGATGGGTAATTCGTCGTTCGCAGGGCTGGGCAACTCGTCCTTTGCAAGTCTCACGCCGGCGCCCGCGTCGGCGGACGAGGCCGAGCCATGGGTGCGCGGCGAGCTGATCCGCAGCCTGATGCGGGCAGCCCGCGGTTCCTATCTCCTGGCAGCCGCCCTGATGCCGGCCATGGTGGGGTTGAGCTGGGGTCACGTGCCCGTGTGGCAGCTGATGGCCTGGCTGGTCATCGGCATCGTGGCGACCGGGTTCCGCATCTGGGGCGAGCAGCTCTACGCCCGGCACTATGCCGACCGGGACTCGGCCGCCCAGCAATATTTCGTCGAACACTATCGCTATCTCTGGAGCACCAGCGCGTTCGCGTGGGGCCTGTCGATCCTGATATTTTTCGAGCGCACGCCGCTCGTGAACCAGTTCATGAGCTGGCTGATCGTCGCCGGCGTGGCGACCTTCCCGTTGAACGGACTCGCGCTGCATCCGCCGCTGCTCAAGCGCTACGTCAACACGCTGTTCTTCACCATGCTGGCGGCGATCATCGTGCGCATGATCGAGCTCAAGTTCGAGCGCCCGCATTTTCACTACGGCTTTCTCCTGCTTCCCGGTCTTCATTGGTGGCTGTTGCTGCGCGCCGGTCGCCGCATCCACGAGACCGCCCGCAACAGCTTCGAGCTGCTGTTCCACAACCACATCCTGATCAATTCGCTCACGCAGCAACGGCAGGCGGCGGTCTCGGCGGTGGCGATGAAGAATCGCTTCCTTGCCAGCGCCGCGCACGACATGCGCCAGCCGGTGCTGGCGCTCTCGCTCTATGCCGACTGGCTGCGCAACGAGCCGGAACTGGTGGCGGAGATCGCGCCCAAGATCGTGCGCGCCACGCATGCCGTCAACGCGCTGTTCGATTCGTTGTTCGATCTGGCGCGCATCGATTCGGGCCAGGTGAGGCTGCACATCGAGCGGGTCGATGTGGCCCAGCTGCTGCACGATCTCGAACTGCAATACCGGCCGGTCGCCGAGGCCAAGGGATTGACCTTTCGCATGCACGTGGCGTCGGGCACGGTGCTGACCGATCCGATCCGTGTGCGTCGCATGATCGGCAACCTGCTGGCCAATGCGATCAAGTACACCGTCGAGGGGGGCATCCTGCTCGCGTCACGGCAGTCGAGGGACGGCCTTCGCGTGGAGGTCTGGGATACCGGCATCGGCATCGCGCGCGAGCACCTGCGCGACGTGTTCCTCGAGTTCTACAAGGTGGCCGACCATGCCGGCACATCGGACGGATTCGGGCTGGGCCTTGCGATCGTCGCGCGCCTGTCGCATGCGCTCGGCCATCCGGTCAGCGTGCGCTCCCGGCTCGGGCGAGGCAGCGTGTTCCGTGTTGCGCTGCACGATGCCGACGAATCGCAAGCCCAAACCCGCATCTCCGGCGCCGTGGGCTGACCAAGAAAAAAGGGTCCGGCCGAAGGCCAGGACCCTGTTCGTGAGCTGCCGCGGATCCGGCCCGCCGGGCCGCAGGCAGCGCCCCCTGAAAGGGGGTAGGCGAAGCGACACGAAGTGCGCGCAGCCTGGGGGGTCAGCTGTTATTCGAAAGCAGCCCGTTGGTCCGGGCGTGGTGGAGCGCCTGGGTCCGGCTCTTGACGCCGAGGCGTCGGAACAGGCGCCAGAGGTGCACCTTCACGGTGTGCTCGCTGATGTCGAGTTCGGTGGCGATGTCGCGGTTGCTCATGCCCTGGTCGAGCATGGCGATCAGCTGGGTCTGGCGCTTGGACAGCTTGCTGCTGGCCGCGGCCACCGGTTCCTCGGCATCGGCGTCGGCCATCAGCAGGCCGCGCAGCACGGCAGTCAGCTCCGCGGAACTGGACGACTTCTCGATGTAGGTGTCGGCGCCGGCCTCGATGCAGGCTTCTTCCATGTCGGCCGCGGGCGAGGCCGAGTAGACCGCGATCGGAACGTCCGGATAGTCCTTCTTCACCTCGACCACGCCCGAGACGCCGTTGGTGTCGGGCAGCTTGAGATCCAGGCAGAACAGGTCGGGCGCGCCGTGCTGCTTCACGGCGGAGGGCAGCTTGTCGAGCCGCTCGAGTTCGACGATGGTCTCGGCCGGCCGCAGGCGACGCAGCACCATCACGATCGCGTCACGCATCAGGGGATGGTCGTCGATGACATAAATACTCATGGCTTCTCTCTCATTTTGTGCGCCCTGGCCGGCAGTGCCGGCCATTGCTGCGCGAAATCGTTGCTCAGCTGCCGCCGGCCGCTTCAGCAGCCAGCGCCTCGAGTGCGGCCGAGGCCGCGCGAACTCCCTCATTGTCGATCGGTTCCAGCTGCGCGGCGAGCAGGCTCAATGCCGGCCCGCCTTGCTGCCGAAGCGTACCGATCATGCGGCCGGCTTCCTGGGGCGATGCGAACCCTACGCTTTGTAACAGCTGTACGCCGTTCGCGTCGAGCAGCTTGAAATAAAAAAGTCCGTCTTTGTCGCGGTATTGCTTGAAACTGGGCCGCACGGTCTTGCCGGCCTTGCGTGCAGCGGCCTTGTCCCGCGCCGCCAGATTGCGCAGCCCGACGGCCTGGCGCAACTCGGCCATGAAGGGGCGCGAGAGCGCGCGCGCCTTGTCGGCGCCGGCGCGAAGGATCTGCTCGATCTGCGCCGGATCGTTCAGCAGCGCGTCGTAGTGCTCGCGCATCGGCGCGACCTCGCGGTCGATGCGCTCGAAGAGGATCTGCTTGGCGTCGCCCCAGGAGATGCCCTCGGCGAAGGCCCGGCGCAGCATCTGCGTCTCCTCGGCGTCCGCGAAGGCCTGGTAGATCTGGAACAGCGCCGAACCCTCGGTGTCCTTCGGCTCGCCGGGCGCGCGCGAATCCGTCACGATGCCGGCGATCAGCTTCTGCAACTGCGCGCGCGGTGCGAAGAGCGGGATCGTGTTGTCGTAGCTCTTGCTCATCTTGCGGCCGTCGAGGCCGGGCAACGTCGCCACCGCATCGTCGATCTCGGCCTCCGGCAGCGTGAAGTGTTCGCCATAGAGATGGTTGAAACGCTGCGCCATGTCGCGCGCCATCTCGATGTGCTGCACCTGGTCGCGGCCGACCGGCACCTTGTGCGCATTGAACATCAGGATGTCCGCGCCCATCAGCACCGGGTACATGAACAGGCCGGCGTTCACGTCGGCGTCGGGGTCGTCGCCGCGGGCGATGTTCTTGTCCATCGACGCCTTGTAGGCGTGGGCACGATTGAGCACGCCCTTGGCCGTCACGCAGGTCAGGAACCAGGTCAGCTCGGGAATCTCGGCGATGTCGGATTGCCGGTAGAAGGTCACGCGCTCGGGGTCCAGTCCGCAGGCCAGCCAGGTGGCGGCGATCTCGAGCGTCGAGCGCTGGATGCGCGCGGGCTCGTCGACCTTGATCAGTGCGTGATAGTCCGCGAGGAAATAGAAGCTCTGGACATGCTTCTCGCGGCTGAACCGCACGGAATGCCGCACCGAGCCGACATAGTTGCCGAGGTGCGGCGTGCCGCTGGTGGTGATGCCGGTCAGGAAGCGGACGGGAGCGGGGGAGGACGAAGCCATGGGAGAAGATTCAGTGCAGCAAGGCCAGGATGGGCGTGAGCAGGAGGTTGATCGCCTGGTAGCCCAGGTTCATCAGCGGCCGCAGCCAGTAGTTGCTGACGATGCCGGCGATCACCAGGCCCATCACGATGAAGAAGCCATACGGCTCGATGCGCGACAGAAAGATCTGGGCACGCCCGTGCGGCAGCAGGCCGGCCAGCACCCGGCCGCCATCGAGCGGCGGCAGCGGGAACAGGTTGAAAGCCCACATCACGAGATTGACCAGCACGCCGCCCTGCGCCATCTTGATGAAGAAGGGCTCGTTGATGCCCCCGGCCACCAGGCCGACGAAGAACAGCGCCCAGATGATCGCCTGGATGAAATTCGACGCCGGACCGGCGAGCGCGACCCAGACCATGTCGCGCTTCGGATTGCGCAGACGATTGAAGTTGACCGGTACCGGCTTCGCGTAGCCGAACAGGAAGGCGCCCGAGGTCGCGAAGTAAAGCAGCAGCGGCATCAGGATGGTGCCGACCGGGTCGATATGCTTGAAGGGATTGAGCGTCACGCGGCCGAGCACGTACGCCGTGTTGTCGCCCAGGTACCGCGCCACATAGCCGTGCGCCGCCTCGTGCACCGTGATCGCGAAGACCACGGGCAGGGCGTAGATGAGCACGGTTTGAATCAGGTTTGAAATGTCCACAACCCATTGTCTCAGGAGTCGAGCTCGACCCCCGATGGCCTGGGGCTACAAGCCCAGAACTGCCAGTGCGCCGCGTCCCTGCCGCACCAGCACCGGCTCGCCGCCCGTGCCCATCGGCGTGAGGTCGACCACCGTGGTCGGTTCCGACGGACAGGCGCCGGCATCGATGACGGCACCGATCTGCTTTTCGAAGCGCTCGCGGATCTGCTGCGCGTCGTTGAGCGCCTGGGTCTCGCCCGGCGGAATCAGCGTCGTGGCCAGCAGCGGCTCGCCATGCAGCATCAGCAGCTCGCACAGCACCTTGTGATCGGGCACGCGCAGGCCGATGGTCTTGCGCTGCGGATGGCTCACCCGTCTGGGCACTTCCTTGGTGGCTTCGAGCAGGAAGGTGTAGGGGCCGGGCGTGGCCGCCTTGAGCAGGCGGTACTGCTTGTTGTCCACCCGCGCATAGTTGGCGAGCTCGCTCAAGTCGCGGCAGATCAGCGTCAGGTGATGCTTCTCGTCGACCTGGCGGATGCGCCGCAGCTGGTCGACCGCGTCCTTGTCGTCGAGATGGCAGGCGAGCGCGTAGCTCGAATCGGTCGGTACGGCGACGATCTCGCCGCGCGCGAGCAGCGCGGCAGCCTGCTTGAGCAGGCGCTGCTGCGGGTTGTCGGGATGAACTTCGAAGAACTGGGCCATGGCGAGCGAGAGGATGCGAAAGCGAAGCGGGACATTCTGCCGCGAGAACGGCGCTTCAGGATTCGGCCGGCTCGATCGGCACGCGCCGCTCACGCACGGTGAGCCAGGCGCCGGCCGCGCCGCAGATCGCGATCAGCCCCATGCCGATCAGCGACACCCGGTCCGGCATCTGGGCGAACAGCAGCCAGCCGCCCAGCATGGCGAAGCCGATCTGGGCGTAGAGGTAGGGCGTCAGCGTGGAGGCGGGCGCCCGTTGGTACGCCAGGATGAGAAGAAAGTGGCCGACCGTCCCCATGAATCCCATCAGGCACAGCAGCGCCCACCAATGCCACGACGGCAGCGCCGTCCAGGCGAGGGGTACCAGGACCGATGCGACCAGCGTGCCGACCCAGCCGGTGTAGAAATGGATCGTGAGCGGATCCTCGGTCTGCGCCAGCTTGCTGGTCAGTACCTGGAACCACGCGTTGGTGATCACCAGGCCGATCGGCAACAGCACCGCCCAGCCGAAGGCGTCGCCGCCCGGCCGCAGGATCACCAGCGTGCCGACGAAGCCGCCCGCCACCAGCGCCCAGCGCAGCGGCGACACGGACTCCTTGAGCGTGGTGGCCGCCAGCAGCGTGATCACCAGCGGCGCGATCAGCACCACCGAGGTGAACTCGGCCACCGGCATGTAGCGCAGGCTGAAGAAGGCCAGCGTGCTCGAAGCCAGCAGCAGGACGCCGCGCAGCAACTGGTACTTGGGATGCCGCGTCCGGAACAGCGCGGCGCCCCGCGTCGGCACCAGCACCGCCGTCGTCGCGATCGCCTGGAACGCATAGCGCACCCAGATGCCCATCAGGATCGGCACGCCGGTGGTCGACAGCTTGGTGGCGCTGTCGAGCGTCGCGAAACAGGCGACGGCGAGCACGACCAAGCCAATGCCCGCGAGGATGCGTTCCGATTCGATGTCGCGCGTGTTCTTCCTTGCGGGAGCGTCCGCGCTGGCCGCCGCCGTCACTGGATGCGGTGCTCCAGCAGTTCCCACACCGGCGTGAGCTTGCCGGGCAGCAAGGGGAGCTTGCCGAGGTCGCAATGGCTTTCGTCGGGGCTGTGGAAGTCGCTGCCGCGCGAGGCGGCAAAGCCGAACTCCAGCGCCTTGTCGGCGTACTCGACGAACTCGGCCGTGGTGTGGCTGCCGGTCACGACCTCGATCGCACGGCCGCCATGGGCCTGGAACTCGACGAACAGCGCGTATTCCTCGTTGGCCGTGAACTTGTAGCGGCCCGGATGCGCGATCACGGCCAGGCCGTGGGCGGCGGTGATCCAGTGCACCGCGTCCTTCAGCGTGGCCCAGCGATGCGGCACGTAGCCGGGCTTGCCCTCGG
Source organism: Variovorax sp. PBL-E5 (assembly GCF_901827185.1). Taxonomy (NCBI): domain Bacteria; kingdom Pseudomonadati; phylum Pseudomonadota; class Betaproteobacteria; order Burkholderiales; family Comamonadaceae; genus Variovorax; species Variovorax sp. PBL-E5. The sequence continues at coordinate 1,465,850 of NZ_LR594671.1, forward strand.
TGAGGAACTTGCGAAACACTTCGGGCGTGTCTCGGCAGTGGCCCTGCTCGACCAGGAAGCGCGCGAAGTGCGTGCGCGAGATCAGTTCGGGATTGCCGACGAACCTGAGCGCGCCTTCATAGGCGCCGTGGATGCCGACCTTGGCGAGCCCCTCGGACATCTCCATCGCGCGCTTGCCGCGGCCGCCGCGCGTGTCGTAGAGGCCTTCGCTCATGGCCGCGTCGTCCGGATCGAAGCCGAGGCCGACGATATGCACCGTCTCGCCTGCGAAAGTCACCGAGATCTCGGTGCCCGTGAGGTACTTCATGCCGTGCGCGCGGGCCGCGGCCGCGGCGCGCTGCTGGCCGCCGATCTCGTCGTGGTCGGTCAGCGCCCAGAGCTCGACGCCGTTGGCCGCGGCGCGCGCTGCCAGCGCTTCGGGCGTCAGCGTGCCGTCCGAGACCACGGAGTGGCAATGCAGGTCGGCGTTGAGGATCGAGGGCACACCATGAGTTTATTCTTTTCGCTTTTTCAGCGTTTCTTGCGCAACGCGATCCACGCCGCCGCCGCGGTGAAAGTCACGATGATCGACAGCACGACCCAGAAGCCGTGCTTGTGGTCGGCCAGCGGAATGCCGCCCACGTTCATCCCGAACAGGCCGGCGACGATGTTGATTGGCAGCGCCAGCACCGTCACCACCGTCAGCACGAACAGGCTGCGGTTGTTGTCCTCGTTGACGTTGGCCGCGATCTCTTCCTGCAGCAGCTTGATGCGCTCCTGCAGCGCGCCCATGTCGCGCAGCACCACCGAGAATTCCTCGGTCGAGCCGCTCAGCGCCTGTGCATCCGGCTCGGCCATCCAGGCGGGCGGGTTCTGCAGCAGCCGAAACAGCGCCGCCGGCTCCGGTGCCAGCAGGCGCTGCAGCCGCACCAGCACCCGGCGCAGCACGCCCAGCCGCGAACGCTTGTGGTCGAGCCGGCCGGCGAGCTGGTCGTCCTCGATCACGTCGATGCGCGTCGTCACGCCGCGCACGATGTTCACCAGCACGTCGGCCTGCGCGCGCAGCAAATGCTCGAGCAGCTCGGTGCTGGAACGCGGCGCGTCGCCGGCCTTCACCGCCGTGCGCAGCGCGTCGACCGAGCGCAGCGGCTGCGAGCGCGCCGTCACCACCAGCCGCGGCCCGACGCTGATCCACAGCGTCGAGATGTCCGACGGTTCGAAGCTGAACTCGAAGTGGACGTCGTTGATGACCGCGATCAGCGAATCGTCCGCGCGCTCGATGCGGGTCGAATGCAGGCCCTCGTGCAGAGTCTCGAAGAAGACATCGGACAGCCCGGCGTGGCGCAGCAGCCAGCGCTCCGCCTGTGAGTGACTCAGGTTGAAGTGCAGCCACATGTAGGCGCCGCCCGGCGCTGCATCGGGCGCCGCGGCGAGCCATTCGGCCGCGTAGGCCGAGTCGACGGCGCAGGCCGGCTGCGGCGCGGCCGCATCGAAGAGGTAGCCGCAGATCAGCCCGGCCTCGTCGCTGCCGTAGGCGTTGCCGGCCCGTTGCTGCAGCACTGGCGAAGTCGCGGCGGTCAGGGCGCGCTCAGAAGAGGTGGCTGAACAGCCAGTACAACGAGCCCGACAGCAGGATCGCAGCGGGCATCGTCAGCACCCAGGCCAGCGCGAGGTTGCGCAGCGTCGACATCTGCAGGCCCGAGCGGCTGGCCGCCATCGTGCCCGCCACGCCCGAGGACAGCACGTGCGTGGTCGACACCGGCAGTCCGTACATGTCGGCCGCACCGATGGTCAGCATTGCCACCACCTCGGCGGAGGCGCCCTGGGCATAGGTCAGATGGGTCTTGCCGATCTTCTCTCCCACCGTGACGACGATGCGCTTCCAGCCGATCATGGTGCCCAGGCCCAGCGCGATCGCGACCACCACCTTGACCCACAGCGGGATGAACTTGGTCGCATCGTCGATCTCGTGACGGAAGGCGCCGACCTTGCCCTTGGTGTCGGCATCCAGCTTCACGGCGCCGCTCTTGTCGAGCACGCGGATCGCTTCGGAAGCCAGGTACATGTCGTTGCGCACGTTGGCCACCGCGTCGGCCGGGACGCCGGCGAGCGAACCATGGTCCTTGACCTGGGTACCGATGCTGCCGGCGAGGGCCGCGATCGCCGGTAGCACCGTCGGATTGAATTCCTTCGTCCGCACATAGGTCGCGATCGTCTCGCGCGCCTGCGCCGGCTGCGGGGCGGGCAGGGCAGCAGGGGCGCTGCGCACCAGCGCGCTCTGTGCCACCTCGGCCACTGCGACGAAGCGGATGGTCTCCTCGGCGGGCATGGCGCGGTTCAGCGCATAGGCCAGCGGCACGGTGCCGACCAGGATCAGCATGATCAGGCCCATGCCCTTCTGGCCGTCGTTCGAGCCGTGCGCGAAGGACACGCCGGTGCAGGTCAGCACCAGCAGGCCGCGGATCCACCACGGCGGCGGGGCGTTGGTCTTCGGCTCGTCGTAGAGCTCGCGGTTTTTCACGAGCAGGCGCAGCACCATCAGCACCAGCGCAGAAAACACGAAGCCGACGATCGGCGACAGCAGCAGCGAATAGCCGACATTGAGGGCCTGGCCCCAGTCGACGCCGCTGGTGCCGTCGCGCCCGTGCATCAGTGCATTGGCGACGCCGACGCCGATGATCGAGCCGATCAGCGTGTGCGACGACGAGGCCGGCAGCCCGAGCCACCAGGTACCCAGATTCCAGACGATGGCCGCGATCAGCAGCGCGAACACCATCGCGAAGCCGGCGCTCGACCCCACTTGCAGGATCAGTTCGACCGGCAGCAGCGAGATGATGCCGAAGGCCACGGCGCCGCTGGATACCAGCACACCCAGGAAATTGAAGAAGCCGGACCAGATGACCGCGAAGCTCGGCGGCAGCGAGTGCGTGTAGATCACGGTCGCGACCGCGTTCGCGGTGTCGTGGAAACCGTTGACGAATTCGAAGCCCAGGGCAATCAGCAGCGCCACGCCCAGCAGGATGAAAGGCACGTAGGTCGTGACCGGCGTGCCGGCGGCGCTCACGTCCTGAACCAGGCTCCAGGCGGTGTACAGAAGGCCGCTCGCCAGCAGGCCGACGAACACGATCAGCGTGACCGGTCCCGGCTTGGCATCCAGCGAGGGGCGCCCCGAAGACGGGGCCTGGGTCGAAAGCGAAGGCGCGGTGATCGAGCTCATGGCAAGGGGCGGGTTGTGGCGCGGCGCCTGATCGTGGGCGCGTCATGTGACAGCTTCGTGACGGCGCTTGGCCCGTGCCGGGCCTCCTTTGTCACGGAACGGTCATGCCGCGGCGGCAGCATCCGGCTTTCCCTCTGCCTTCCGGATCGACCATGACGCTGCCCAGCACTTTCACCGACCATGAGGATCTGATGCAGCGCATCGCGCGCGACCTGGTCGACAGCTACGACGAGGAGATCGAGCTCGAGCTCGAGGACCGCAATCTCGACGAACTCGAATCGGGAAAGGTGACCGACAAGGCGGGGCGCCAGGCCTATTTCAAGGAGCTCTTTCGCCTGCAGGCCGAGCTGGTCAAGCTGCAGGACTGGGTGCAGCACGGCAAGCAGAAGGTCGTCATCCTCTTCGAAGGCCGCGACGCGGCGGGCAAGGGCGGCGTGATCAAGCGCATCACGCAGCGCCTCAACCCGCGCGTGGCCCGCGTGGCTGCGCTGCCGGCGCCCAACGACCGCGAACGCACGCAGTGGTATTTCCAGCGCTACGTGGCGCACCTGCCGGCCGCGGGTGAGATCGTGCTGTTCGACCGCAGCTGGTACAACCGCGCCGGCGTCGAGCGCGTGATGGGCTTTTGCTCCGACGAGGAATACGAAGAGTTCTTCCGCACCGTGCCCGACTTCGAGCGCATGCTCGCGCGCTCGGGCATCAAGCTCATCAAGTACTGGTTCTCGATCACCGACGAAGAGCAGCACATGCGCTTCCTCGGCCGCATCCACGATCCCCTCAAGCAGTGGAAGCTGAGCCCGATGGACCTCGAAAGCCGCCGCCGCTGGGAGGAATACACCAAGGCCAAGGAAACGATGCTGGAACGCACTCATATCCCCGAGGCGCCCTGGTGGGTGGTGCAGGCGGTCGACAAGAAGAAGGCGCGCCTGAATTGCATCAGCCACCTGCTGGGCCAGTTTCCGTACCACGAGGTCGAGCATGCCCCGGTGACCTTGCCCGCGCGCGTGCGCAATGCCGACTACCTGCGCCATCCGGTGCCGGCCAGCATGATCGTGCCCGAACTGTATTGAGATGCGGCCGGTCGGCCGATGGATGCGCGCAGGCGAAGCTGCTACCGTGTGCGGAACACGCTTTCGCGCACACCGATGTCCCGCCGCTCCACCTCTCCGCTCACGCGCGCCTACCAGCGCAACCTGAAGGCGCTCACCAAGGCCACGCTGAAGAGCGGCAAGCGCATCGCGAGCCAGGTGCAGCGCGCGACCGCCAAGCAGCTCAAGCCGCCGCCGGGCCGTGGCGACTGGATCGGCGGCATGGCGCTCGGCGCCGGCGGCGCCCGGCGCTATCACCTGTACCGTCCGCCCGACCTGCAGTTGCAGCCGGGCGAAAAGCTGCCGCTCATGGTCATGCTGCACGGCTGCGGCCAGACCGGCCGCGACTTCGCGGCCAGCACGCGCATGAACCGCGTGGCCGCGCGCGAACGCTTCCTCGTGCTCTATCCGGAGCAGGACCGCCTGGCCAACGCGCAGGGTTGCTGGAACTGGTACGAACGCCGCTCGGGCAAGGCGGATGCCGAGGCCGCGACGCTGATGGCGGCGATCGACCAGGTGATCCTGCTCTATCCCGCCGACCGCGAGCGCGTTGCGCTGGCCGGCCTCTCGGCCGGCGCCAGCATGGCGGCCCTGATGGCCACGCGCTATCCCGGGCGCTTCAAGGCGGTAGCGATGCATTCCGGCGTTGCGCCCGGCGCCGCGAAGTCGCCGGCCACCGCGCTCGGCGCCATGCGCGGCCGCCATGTGCCGCCGATGCCCGCCACCGCCGTCGGCAAGGCGATGGGCGCGGCGGCCGCGTTCAGCTCGCTGGCGCCGCTGCTGGTGCTGCATGGCGATGCCGACGCCGTGGTGTCGGCCCGCAATGCGGTCAGCAGTGCAGCGGTCTGGGCCATGGCCACCGGCGCGCGGCCCGGCAGCCCGCGCACGCTGCAGCGCGGCAAGCGCCATCCGATGCGCATCACCGACTACACCCGCGGCAACAGAACACTGGTCACGCTGTGCGAGATCGCCGGCCTCGGCCATGCATGGAGCGGCGGTGCCCCCAGCATGCCGTTCAGCGATGTCGCGGGCCCGGACGCTGGCAAACTGATCTGGGCCTTCGCCGCGCGCCAGTTCAGGTCGGGCGCCGTGCAGCCGTAGTCGGTATCGCCGAGGGACAACCCGATGGCCACCATTCCCTACGACGCGAGCCGCGCAGCGCTCTACGCACCCGAGCATCGCGACACGCTGTTCGCGGCCGGCGAGCGCTACACGCCCACCCAGCGGGCCGTCGAAGCCGCGCGACTGGCCTACTACCGCGCGGAAACATCCACGACCGAGCATGCGCGCCTGATCGATGCACTGGCCCGCGCCGGCTTCGATGCGCCGACGCTGTTCGTCGAAGGCGCCACCTTCGCGTTCGGCGCACTGCATGCGCACGACGGCGGCGCGCTGGTCGCCTTTCGCGGCACGCAGCCCGACGAGATCCGCCATCTCGCGACCAACCTGCAGGCGCAGCAGACCGCATGGGCACCGACCGGCGGCCGCGTGCACGCGGGTTTCGCGCATGCGGCGCGCGCGGTGCTGCCGCGGATCCAGGACTGGCTCGCCGGCGCGGCCAGCCGGCGCAGCAGCCTCGTGCTGGCCGGCCACAGCCTCGGCGCGGCGCTCGCCACGCTCGCCGCCACAGTGACGCCGCCCACCTTGCTCGTCACGCTCGGCTCGCCGCGCGTGGGCGACGCGGACTTCGTCGCGGTGCTGGCCGGCGCCGACATCGTGCGCCTCGTCGATGGCTGCGACGTCGTGACCCAGGTACCGCCGGCGCTCTCGTTCTATGCACATGCCGGCGCGCCGACCTACATCACCTGCGACCAGGCCATCTGCGTCATCGACCCGACGCCATCCTTCATCGAGACCGATCGCGCGCAGGGCCGCGCGCGCTACGCGACGGAGCATGCGTGGAAGCCGGGCGCCGTGCTGCTGCGCGACTTGGCGGACCATGCGCCGGTCAATTACGCCAGGGCGTATTTCGGCTGAGCCGCCGTACGCCACCGGGCGTATTTCCGTTGCGCGCCCTCCTGCGCAGACTTCCCTCCATCGTTCAAACCACCGGAGAAGGAAGCCATGCAACGTCGTTTCACCCTCAAGGCGCTCACCGCCGCCGTGGCTCTCGCGAGCCTTTCCGCCGTGCCGGCGTTCGCCCAGGACACCATCAAGGTCGGCATCCTGCATTCGCTGTCGGGCACGATGGCGATCTCCGAGACGGCGCTCAAGGACATGGCGCTGATGACCATCGAGGAGATCAACGCCCACGGCGGCGTGATGGGCAAGAAGCTCGAACCCGTGATCGTCGACCCGGCCTCCAACTGGCCGCTGTTCGCCGAGAAGACCAAGCAGCTGCTCGGCCAGGACAAGGTCGCCGTGATCTTCGGCTGCTGGACTTCGGTGTCGCGCAAGTCGGTGTTGCCGGTGGTCGAGGAAATGAACGGCCTGCTGTTCTATCCGGTGCAGTACGAGGGCGAGGAGCTGTCCAAGAACGTGTTCTACACCGGCGCCGCGCCCAACCAGCAGGCCATTCCCGCGGTCGAGTACCTGATGAGCAAGGAAGGCGGCGGCGCCAAGCGCTTCGTGCTGCTGGGCACCGACTACGTGTATCCGCGCACCACCAACAAGATCCTGCGCGCCTTCCTGCACAGCAAGGGCGTGAAGGATGCCGATATCGACGAGAAGTACACGCCCTTCGGCCACAGCGACTACCAGACCATCGTGGCCGACATCAAGAAGTTCTCGCAGGGCGGCAAGACGGCGGTGATCTCCACCATCAACGGCGATTCCAACGTGCCCTTCTACAAGGAACTGGGCAATGCCGGCCTCAAGGCCAAGGACGTGCCGGTGGTGGCCTTCTCGGTCGGCGAGGAAGAGCTGCGCGGCGTCGACACCAAGCCGCTGGTCGGCCACCTTGCGGCATGGAACTACTTCATGTCGATCAAGAACCCGAGCAATGCGGCCTGGATCAAGGAATGGAGCGACTACGCCAAGGCCAAGAAGCTGCCGGGGCAGGCCGACAAGCCGCTGACCAACGATCCGATGGAAGCCACCTACATCGGCATGCACATGTGGAAGCAGGCCGTCGAGAAGGCCAAGAGCACCGACACCGACAAGGTCGTCGCTGCGATGGCGGGCCAGACCTTCAAGGCGCCGGACGGCTTCACCGTCGAGATGGATCCGAAGAACCACCACCTGCACAAGCCGGTGTTCATCGGCGAGATCAAGGCCGATGGCCAGTTCGGTGTGGTGTGGAAGACGCCGGCGCCCGTCAAGGCGCAGCCGTGGAGCCCGTTCATCGAAGGCAACGACAAAAAACCCGACTTTCCTGCCGGAAAGTCGATGTAGCTGGCTCGCCCCCAGTCTTCGCGCACTTCGTGTCGCTTCGCCAACCCCCTACCGGGGGCAACACCTGCGGCCCGGCTAAGCCGGTTCCGCGGTGTTTCTGGAATTGAGATCGCGTGCAACTATCTATGCGCTTCATCAACTTCTGCGTGACGGCATTCGTGCTGTTGACGACTCTCTCGGCCCACGCACTGACCGTCGACGAAGCACGGGCCATTGCGATCGGCGACAGCGAAGACCGCATCGCCGCGCTGAACAAGGCCGTGACCGATGCCGACGACAAGACCGCCGCCTTCATCCAGGCCTTGAGTGACGACACCGTCAAGGTGAGCGCCGACAAGGTCTTCGTCATCAGGGACGACAAGGCCTTCGATCCGGTGAGCGGCATCGAGCTCAAGCTGCCCGACGACGCCGACGACGTGGTCAACAACAACCTGATGCGCGGCGCGCTCGATGCCGCGCAGGCCGCGCTCAAGCTCACGAGCAAGGACGATGCGGTGCGGGCCGAAGCCGCGGCCGCGCTGTTCAAGGAACCCGACGAATCGCGCTTGCCGCTGGTCGAGAAGGCGCTGGCGGCCGAGACGAACGCCGGCATCAAGGCGAAGCTCGAACTCGTGCGGGATGCCTCGATGCTCACCAGCGCCGACAAGGGCCGCCGCCTCGCCGCGGCCAAGGCGCTGGGGCAGAACAAGAACCCCGACACCAAGCTGCTGCTCAACCAGCGCCTGGCCGACGAGACCGAGGCGGATGTCAAGGCCGCGATCCAGGCCTCGATCGCGAGCATCGACGGCGCGCTGGTCTGGGGCGATCGCATCAACGCGATCTTCAGCGGCATCAGCCTCGGCTCGGTGCTGCTGCTGGCCGCGCTGGGCCTCGCGATCACCTATGGCCTGATGGGCGTGATCAACATGGCGCACGGCGAGCTGATGATGATCGGCGCCTATGCGACCTACGTGATGCAGGGCCTGTTCCAGCGCTACCTGCCGGAGTCGGCATTCGGCCTCTATCTCGTGGCGGCGATTCCCGTGTCCTTTCTCGCCTCGGCGCTGGTCGGCGCGGTGCTCGAACGCGGCGTGATCCGCTTCCTCTACGGCCGGCCGCTCGAGACGCTGCTGGCCACCTGGGGCATCAGCCTGGTGCTGCAGCAGTTGGTGCGTTCGTTCTTCGGCGCGCAGAACGTCGGCGTCGAGAACCCGAGCTGGATGAGCGGCGGCTTCACCATGCTGAGCAACGTGACGCTGCCGTGGAACCGCATCTGCATCATCGTCTTCGCCGGTCTCGTGTTGCTCGCGATGGGCTGGCTCATCGCCCGCACGCGCCTGGGCCTGTTCGTGCGCGGCGTCACGCAGAACCGGCCGATCGCCTCCTGCATGGGCGTGAACACGGCGCGCATCGACACCTACGCCTTCGCGCTCGGCTCCGGCATCGCGGGCCTCGCGGGCTGTGCGCTGTCGCAGATCGGCAATGTCGGCCCGGACCTCGGCCAGAACTACATCGTCGATTCGTTCATGGTGGTCGTGATGGGTGGCGTCGGCCAGCTCGCGGGCACCGTGTACGCGGCGATGGGGCTGGGCATTCTCAACAAGTTCATCGAAGGCCGGGCCGGCGCGGTGCTGGCCAAGATCGCCGTGCTGGTCTTCCTCATCGTGTTCATACAGAAGCGCCCTCAAGGGATCTTCGCAATCAAAGGTCGGAGCGCCGAGGCATGAGCGACGTCCAACTTCCTTCCAAGGGCCCGCTGCTCAGCGGCAAGGGCTGGACCGCTTTCTTCGTCGCGCTGATCGCCGTCTGCGCGCTGGCGCCGGTGCTCAACATGGCGGTCGCGCCCGACAGCGCCTTCCACATGAGCGACTACGCCGTGGCCCTGGTCGGCAAGATCATGTGCTACGCGATCTGCGCACTGGCCATGGACCTGATCTGGGGCTACACCGGCATCCTTTCGCTGGGTCACGGCGTGTTCTTCGCGCTCGGCGGCTACATGATGGGCATGTATCTCATGCGCCAGATCGGGCGCGACGGCAACTACAAGAGCGACCTGCCGGACTTCATGGTGTTCCTCGACTGGAAGACGCTGCCCTGGCACTGGACTTTCAGCGGCAGCTTCGTCGCCACGCTGATCCTGATCGCTGCGGTGCCGGCCGCGGTGGCCTTCGTGTTCGGCTTCTTCGCCTTCCGCTCGCGCATCAAGGGCGTGTACTTCTCGATCATCACGCAGGCCATGACCTTCGCGGCCATGCTGCTGTTCTTCCGCAACGAGACCGGCTTCGGCGGCAACAACGGCTTCACCGACTTCAAGCGCATTCTGGGCATTCCGATCGCGACCCGGGAGATGCGCATGACGCTGTTCGTGCTCACCGGCCTCACGCTGCTCGGCTTCTTCCTGTTCGCCAAATGGCTGATCGGCAGCAAGTTCGGCCGCGTGCTGCAGGCGATTCGCGACGCCGAGTCGCGCGTGATGTTCTCGGGCTACAACCCGCTCGGCTACAAGCTCAGCATCTGGGTCATCTCGGCCGTGATGTGCGGCGTGGCCGGTGCGCTCTATGTGCCGCAGGTGGGCATCATCAACCCCGGCGAGATGAGCGCGGCCAACTCGATCGAGATCGCGATCTGGGCCGCGGTCGGCGGCCGCGCGACGCTGATCGGGCCGATCCTCGGGGCCTTCATCGTCAATGGCGCCAAGAGCTGGCTCACCGTCGCGTATCCGGAATACTGGCTCTACTTCCTGGGGGCCCTGTTCATTGCTGTCACGCTGTTCCTGCCGAACGGCATCGTGGGTCTGGTGAAGAAATGGGCCTCGCGCGAGAAGGCGGCGCCGAGCGAGGGCCGGCGCGAAGCGCAGCGCGCGGTGGCGGCGGGGCAGGGCGCCGAACCCGCCGCGCTGACACCGCTCGCGGCCGAACCGAAGGGAGCCCGCGCATGACACCCGACCTGATGGATGCCGGCGCCGAGCGCATCGCGCGCCACGCACACAGCGACTTCGCCAGCCTCACCGAATCGGGCGGCCGCGAGGCGGGCTATGGCCGGCACGCGACGGTCGGCGAGGTCGACACCACGCACGGCCGCATCCTCTACCTTGAGGACGTGAGCGTGAGCTTCGACGGCTTCAAGGCGATCAACAAGCTCTCGCTCGACATCGCGCCCGGCGAGCTGCGCTGCATCATCGGCCCCAACGGCGCCGGCAAGACGACGATGATGGACATCATCACCGGCAAGACGCGGCCCGACGCAGGCACCGTGTTCTTCGGCAGCACCATCGACCTGCTGCGCCACAAGGAGGCCGAGATCGCGCAGCTCGGCATCGGCCGCAAGTTCCAGAAGCCGACGGTGTTCGAGCAGCTCACCGTGTTCGAGAACCTCGAGCTCGCGCTCAAGACCAACAAGGGCGTGAAGTCGTCGATGCTGTTCAGGCTCGACTCGGCGCAATGCGACCGGCTCGCGGAAGTGCTGCACACCATTCACCTCGAAGGCAGCGTGCTGCGCCGGGCGGGCAACCTGAGCCATGGCCAGAAGCAGTGGCTGGAGATCGGCATGCTGCTGATGCAGGATCCCAAGCTGCTGCTGCTCGACGAGCCGGTGGCTGGGATGACCGACGAGGAAACCGCGCGCACCGCGGAGCTGTTCCTGTCGCTCAAGGGCAAGCATTCGCTGATGGTGGTCGAGCATGACATGAGCTTCATCCGCGCGATCTCGGAGATCGTGACCGTGCTGTGCGATGGCTCGGTGCTGGCGCAGGGCACGCTCGACGAGGTGCAGGCCGACGAGCGCGTGATCGAGGTGTACCTGGGACGATAGCCATGCTCGAAGTCAAGAACATCCATCAGTACTACGGCGGCTCGCACATCCTGCGCGACGTGAGCTTCGCCGCCACGCTCGGCAAGGTCACTGTGCTGCTCGGGCGCAATGGCGTGGGCAAGACGACGCTGCTCAAGTCTCTCATGGGTCTGGTGCCGATCAAGAGCGGCAGCATCGAGTTCGATGGCGCGCCGATCCAGCGGCAGACGCCCTACGAGCGCGCGCGCTCCGGCATGGGCTTCGTGCCGCAGGGCCGCGAGATCTTCGCCCGGCTCACGGTCGAGGAGAACCTGCGCATGGGCCTGGCCTACAAGCCCGGCAGCACGCCGATTCCGCCCGAGCTCTACGAGCTGTTCCCGGTGCTCAGGCAGATGCTGAACCGGCGCGGCGGCGATCTGTCGGGCGGGCAGCAGCAGCAGCTCGCGATCGCGCGCGCGCTGGCGCCGAAACCCAAGCTGCTGATCCTCGACGAGCCGACCGAAGGCATCCAGCCCAGCATCATCAAGGACATCGGCCGCGTGATCCGCATGCTGGCCGATCGCGGCGACATGGCGATCGTGCTGTGCGAGCAGTACTACGATTTCGCGCAGGAACTGGCCGATGACTACCTCGTGATGGAGCGCGGCGAGGTGATCGCGCGCGGGCTCGGCAAGGACATGGAGGCGCAGGGGGTGCGGCAGCTGGTCGCGATCTGACCGAGCCTCGCCAGGATCGTGGCGAGTCACGGCGGAATGCCGGGACAATCGCGAATTGGGCGATGATGGCATCCACTGCGCGAGGCCATCTTGAACCGATACTTTCTCTCCCGCCGCCGCCTGGTCGGCGGCGCGCTGGCCGCCGCATCGCTCGCCCACCCCTTTCTGCGCCTGCACGCGCAGCGGTGGCGCGATCGCGATCCGTTCACGCTCGGCGTCGCATCGGGTAGCCCGACGCCCGACGGCGTGGTGCTGTGGACGCGGCTCGCGCCCGATCCGCTGCAGGGCGGCGGCATGGGCAAGGCGCCGGTCGAGGTGGATTGGGAAGTTGCCGAGGACGAGCGCTTTGCGCGCATCGCCGCGCGCGGCACTGCACGGGCCGTCGCTGCCGAGGCGCACTCGGTGCATGTCGAGCTGCACGGCCTCGCGCCGGGCCGGCCTTACTGGTATCGCTTCAGGGCGGGCGATGCCCGCAGCCCCGTCGGCCGCACGCGCACCGCGCCCGCCGACGGCGACACGGCCACGCCCGCGCGGCTGGCCTTCGGCTCGTGCCAGCAGTACGAGCAGGGCTACTACGCGGCCTACCGCGACATGGCGACTCAGCCGATCGACTGCATGATCCATCTCGGCGACTACATCTACGAGACCTCCTGGGGCTCGCGCCACGTGCGGCATCACCAGGCCGGCATCCCGGCGCAACTGCCCGAGTTCCGCGACCGCTACGCGCTCTACAAGACCGATCCCGACCTGCAGGCCGCGCATGCCGCCTTCCCGTGGCTGGTGATCTGGGACGACCACGAGGTCGCCAACGACTACACGGACGATGTCTCGCCCCACACGGCCGATCCCGCGCAATTCCTCGCCATCCGCGCGGCCGCCTACCAGGCCTGGTACGAGCACATGCCGGTGCCCGCGAGCGCGCGGCCCCGAGGCGCCTCGGCGACCATCTATGGCCGCTATCGCTTCGGCCAGATGCTCGATGTGCTGCTGCTCGACGGTCGGCAGTACCGCTCGCACCACGCCTGCCTGCCGGGCCGCAGCGCCACGCCGCTGGTCGATTGCCCCGAACGCAGCGCGCCCGGGCGCAGCTTTCTCGGCACCGCGCAGGAGGCCTGGTTCGCGCGCGAACTGGTGCGGCCTCCCACGCAGTGGACCGTGATCGCGCAGACCACGCTGATGGCCGAGGCCGATCGCAAGGGGCCACCCGCGCACGGCTACTGGATGGATGGCTGGGACGGCTACGCGGCGGCGCGCACGCGGCTGCTCGATGCGGTGGCGGTGCTCAGGCCGCGCAACCCGCTCGTGATCAGCGGCGACGTGCATGCGTTCTGGGCGGCCGACCTGCGGCGCGAGCCTGGCGCGCCGATCGTGGCGACCGAATTCGTCGGCGGCGCGATCACCTCCGAAGGCCCGAGCGCGGCGGGCGTGGCCAACCTGCTGGCGAAGAATCCGCACCTGCGCTTCGGCCGCGGCGACAAGCGCGGCTACGCGCTGATGTCGCTCGATGCGCGCGGCTGCGCGGTCGAGTACCGTGCCGTGGACGACGAGAAGCTCGCCGGCTCCGCTGTCCGCCGGCTCGCGCGCTTCGCGGTGGAAGACGGCGCACCGGGCGTGCACATCGAATCCGCCTGAGCGGTCGGCGCACGGCGCGCGCACTCGACATCCTCAGGGTTTCCGCGGCCATCGTGACGGATTGCGCAGCGGCGCGCGTCGCCGAGGCCAAGCCCGGAACCGCCGCATGGCCCCGGCCACTCAACGAGGCAATCCTGCATGGCCACCGTGGGAGCCGGACGATCATGTTCACGCACTTCTTCACCTTCTGGCGAAAGCCGCGTCCCGTTCCTCCACCGGCGCCACGCAGCCCGGCCCCCTTGCCCGATGCGGTGGCCCGCATGCCAGCCGCCGCCCGGCTCTCCCGGCCGTCCGCCCGGGGCGACGGGCTTCAGGTCGAATACCACGCGGGACTGGTCGACCAACTGCGCGCGGAGCACGAAGGGCTGCTGGTGCTCTACGACGCGATCGGCCGTGCGATGGGGCAGAACCGATGGCCCGAGGTCTCGGCGCAGCTGCGCAAGCTGCGCGGCATGCTGACCAGCCACCTGTTGAAGGAACGCGTCAGCCTCTACTGCTACCTGCAGCGCGTGATCCCGGAGGACGACGACATGCATGCACTCTTTCTCGGCTTCAAGATCGAGATGGGGGCCATCGGCAAGATCGCCTTCAACTTCGTCGATCGTCATGCCGCGTCCGAGGTGTTCGACGACCCGGCCAGACAGGCGGCCTTCCGTGAGCAGTACGCCTCCATCGGCCAGGTGCTGACCGACCGCATCGTGCGCGAGGAGGCGCAGCTCTATCCGATGTACCAGGCCAGATCGTCCGCCTGAGCGGGCTCAGGGTCCGGGATCGGCCGTGGCGAGGCGTTCGCGCAGGCGTTGCGCGAAGGCCGCCAGCTCCTTGGCGTTCAGGTCCGACGCGGCCCAGAATTGCATGCCGGCCTGGGTCCAGTGCACGAGGTTGTAGCCGCGCCGCGTGGCGGACACGGGCACCGTGGGCGTACCGTCCGGCGCCGGCCAGACGAACAGGTTGACGATGTGCGAGCCCGCGCGGTAGACCAGCGCGGCGACCGGCCGGCCGTCGAGGTAGTCGAGCCGGCCGCCCGTCAGCGGCAGGCCCTCGTCGGCGAGGTCCACCACCGGCGGCGAGAAGTCGAGCTTGCCCGCGAACCAGGGCTTGACGGTGTGGCGGTCCGACGAGGCGACGTCGGCCAGGTGCGAGCCCATGAGCGAGCGCACGTGGCTGTCGGTGACGGCGTCGCTCAGCACGTCCTGCGCGGGCAGCACGAGCAGGCTCAGGGCCAGGCCCCAGGCGGTTGCGGCGCCGGCGCCGAACAGCGCGAGGCCGCGCAGCCAGGGCCATGCCGCTTGCCGGCCGCTGCGTCCCGGTGCGGAACGCTGCGCGTCGGCCATCCGCAGCGCGCCCTGGATGCGCCCGGCCAGCGCGGCCGGCGGTGCATGCCGCAGGCCCTCCTGGCGGATCAGCGCGTCGAGCGGGTCGTCTTCTTCAGGCATTGGCATCCCGTTCCCTTTCCTGTTTCGCCGCGGGGGCTTCCTCGCGCAATGCATCGCGCAGCAGGGCGCGGGCGCGCGACAGGCGCGACATCACCGTCCCGACCGGGATGCCGGCGACGCGCGCGATGTCTTCATACGGCATTCCCTCCAGCTCGCGCAGCACGATCACTTCGCGAAAGGCCGGCGCCAGCGCCTCGATCGCCGCGTTGACGCGCCGGCCGCGGCTGCGCTGCTCCCAGAGCGCGGCAGGATCGCCGCCGTCCTGGGGCAGGGCGCTGATGCCGGCCGTATCGACCTGGCTGTCGCGCAACTCGTCGAACTCGACCTGGTCCGCCAGATGGCGATGCTGCCGCATGCAGTCGTAGCAGGCATTGCGCACGATGCCGAGCAGCCAGGGCCGCACGCTCTCGCCGCGCAGCGCGTCGTAGAAGCGGAAGGCGCGCAGGTACGCCTCCTGCACCGCGTCCTCGGCCTCGCGGTCGTCGCGCAGCAGCCAGCGCGCCAGGTTGTAGGCGGCGGGCAGGTGCGGCAGCGCCGCGGTCTCGAATCGAAGGGTGCGGTCGGTCAACGGAGTCCTTCACTGCATGACGCGGCGGGGCGCTGATTTATTCCATGCCTTGCGCCCGCCTTCGATTCTCGTCAACCCGGTGCGCCGATGGGTGACACATTCCACACATTGCGCAACGGAAATCGCCGGCGCTGCGGTTTTGCGCTGTGCTTCGTGCCATGCGAGGTCTAGCATCACACTGCCATTCGAGAGGAGTTCGTCATGGAAACATCTCACGCGAAGCTGCAACCCCAGGACCCGTTCGCCGCCAGGCTGGGCCTCTACATGTTCTTCACGGGCGTGGTCGCCGCCGCGATCATGGCGGCCGCTTCGATGTTCTGTCCCTGATCCATTCGTTCAGCCGGCGTCCGCACCGAGCGGCGGCGCGATGTCTTCCAGCGAGCGCCGCTCGGCATCGACGCCCCAGCGCAGCGCGATCAGCCCCGCGACGATGACCAGCGCCGCGCCGATCGCATAGCCGACAGCGACCGCGCCGCGGCTGCCGGTTTCGATCAGCGCGCCGAACAGCACCGGCGCGACGAAGCCGCCGGCACCGGTGCCCACGGCATAGAAGATCGAGATCGCGATCGCGCGCATCTCCAGCGGGAATACCTCGCTCACCGTGAGGTAGGCCGAACTGGCCGCCGCCGAGGCCAGAAAGAACACCGCCGACCAGCACAGCGCCTGGCTGCGCGCATCGAGCCAGCCTTGCATGAAGGCCCAGCCGGTCAGCGCCAGCCCGACGCCCGACAGCACATAGGTCAGCGCGATCATGCGCCGCCGGCCCACGCGGTCGAACAGCGGGCCCAGCACCAGCGGCCCCAGCACGTTGCCGAGCGCAAATGGAAAGATATAGAGCGCGACCCGGCCCTCGGGCACGCCGTGGAAGCGCGTCAGCACCAGCGCATAGGTGAAGAAGATCGCGTTGTAGAAGAAGGCCTGCGAGATCATCAGCGCGAGCGCGACGATGCTGCGCTGCGGATAGCGCTTGAACAGCACGTGCGCCACCTCGCGCCATGCCGGACTTGCGCGGGTGCCGAAGGCTGCGCCGCCGACGGCGGGCGCGAGCGGTCCGTGCCGCGTGGCGACTTCGGCCTCGATGCCGGCGACGATGCGCTGCGCTTCGTCGGCGCGGCCATGCGACATCAGCCAGCGCGGGCTCTCAGGCACGTCGCGCCGCACCAGCAGGATCGCCACCGCGAGGAACGCACCGAGGCCGAAGCCCGCGCGCCAGCCCCACACCGGGCCGAGCACGCGCGGATCGAGCAGCCACAGGCTCATGCCGGCACCGAGCGCCGCGCCGATCCAGAAGCTGCCGTTGATGGCCAGGTTCACCCGGCCGCGCACGCGCGCCGGGATCAGCTCGTCGATGGCCGAGTTGATGGCCGCGTATTCGCCGCCGATGCCCAGGCCGGTCATGAAGCGGCACAGCGCGAAGAAGGCGAAGTCCGGCGAGAAGGCGGTGGCCAGCGTCGCCGCGGTGTAGACCGCGAGCGTAACGAGGAACAGCTTCTTGCGCCCCAGCCGGTCGGCCAGCCGCCCGAAGACCAGCGCGCCGACCACCGCGCCGCCGATGTAGAGCGAGCCGCTCCAGCCGACCTGCGCTGCGTTCAGTGCCAGCGTGTCGGCGCGCTCGAGCACGCTGCCGATCGAGCCGACCAGCGTGACCTCCAGCCCGTCGAGCACCCAGGCCACGCCCAGCGCGATCACCACCCGCCAGTGCCAGCGCGACCATGGCAGGCGGTCGAGCCGCGCGGGGATGTCGCTGTGCACGGCCGTCATGCGAAGCTTGGGGATTGCATGGCGCCCCAGTCTAGGCAGTCGCGCGGCGCGCTTTCGTCGGACGAGGGCCTGTTCGCCGCTGGCCGCGCCTATGTCGCCCAGATCCGCGGCGAGGGTCCGCGCAGGTTCCACAGCTCGGCGCGCCAGGCCTGCCAGATCGTGCGCAGCAGCTGCATCGCAGGCTCCACCAGCGGCGCCAGCACGCGCAGCACGATGACCTCTTCGTGCGGACTGGTCGCGCCGGCGCTCGCGCACAGCACGTGGTCTTCGATGAGCGCCCTTGCGACATCGAGCGCCGCGCCGCGCCGCGCACGCGCGATCGGCGTGCCGGCGACGAAGAACATCGAGGCGAGGCAGCGATGGCCGGCCAGGCCGATCGGGCTTTGCAGCAGGCGCCGGTCAGCGGCGTCGATGCGTCCGCGTTCCAGCCAAACGCCCGGTACTTCGACGTGCTGTTGCAGGCGGCCGTGTTCGAAGGGCTTGCCGGCGCCCGGCAGGCCGAGCGCGCTCAGGTCCCAGCCGATCAGCTCGGCGCCGGGCTCGGCCCTGAGCGTGAGCCGGTTCTCCGCGCGGCAGCCGCTGTAGCAGATCGCTTCGAGCGGCAGCCATTCGAGGCGCGCGCCGGCCTCGGCGACCAGCTCGGTGCGTTGCAATGCGAGCTCGCCTTCGGAGCGGTAGAAGCGCGTCGCGCCCGGCGTGGTGATGAGCCCGTGGCTGCCCGCCGCGGCGCGCACGCGCAAGTCGAGCGTGTCGCCGCCGACCAGGCCGCCCGGCGGATGCACCAGCACGTTGTGGCAGATCGCGTCGCCCTCGGGATAAAGGCTTTGCAGGATGCGCAGCGGGCCTTCGTGGCGAAAGCGCGCGACGCTGCGCGCGTCTTCAAGCCGATAGTCGAGGTCGAGTTGCGCGTGCCAGGCCATGGGTCGAGTGTAGGGACTCCGCGGGCCGGCTTGCGCGGCGCCCTTGCGTTTCGCCCGGTCCGCTCGCGATCAGGCCATCGGGAACGGAATGCCCACGATCGTCCTGACGGTGAGCAGGAACACCGGGTCTTCCAGCGGCCGCTGCTTCGGCAACGCGAAGCCGACCTCGAAGTACGGGCTCGTGCCGCACAGGGTGGTGTTCGCGGTCACGAACGCAAAGCACATGAGAAACTCGCTCGCGTGGCGAAGTGCTTCGACACCGAAGTCGATCGTCAGCAGACGCCAACTGCCCCGTCCCTTCAGGAACGGTGCGATCAACTGGATCGCCCGCGGCTCCAGGTAGAACCGGCTTTGCACGATCGCGATGGCCTTGTCGATGCCGAGCGGGCTGGGCCCGTTTCCGTCGGCTGCCACGACGACCTCCGTGTCGTCGGCGAGTCTCGTCATCCATTGCTCGTGCGGCATCGACGCCGAGAGTCTGCGGATTCGAACGAACTCACCGAGCTTCGTCACGACGCCGTGCTGGTCCTCGGGGGCGGGTTGATCGCTGTTTGCGGATTGCGCGTCATGTCACTCTCCATGGTTCGACTGGCTGGGATGCAGCCAATCTACGGCGTGCATCGACCGAAGAAACTCCGGTTCTTGTCATGGAATCGCTGCCATCGGCAACGCGCCTTCGACGAGGTTTCGAAGCAAGAAACGGAGTGCCGTTGTCGGCGCGCATGCCTAAGGTCCGGGCACGGAGACGCGATCCTGCTTCTCTTTCAACCCCATCCATTGAAGGAAATATCACCATGTCCAAAGAAGACGACAACAAGGCCGTCGTCGGCCGCTGGTTCACCGATTTCTGGGGCAAGACCTGCAATCTCGACATCGTCGATCAGCTTGCCGCGCCCGATATGCTGCTGCACTACTCGCTGCATGAGCCGCGTCGTGGCCGCGAAGACATCAAGGCCTTCATGACCGATTTTCGCGAGGCGTTTCCCGACCTTCACTTCTGGGGCGCTGCCGATCTCATCGCCGAGGGCGACCACGTGGTGGGCCGCTGGGAAGGCGGCGGTACGCACACCGGGCCGGCCTTCAGCGACTTTCTCATCGGATCGCTGCCGGCCGCGACGGGCAGGAAGATGCATTTCACCGGCACGACCGTGCTGCGGCTCCAGGACGGCAAGATCGTCGAGGAGATCGGCCTGGACGACGGCGTCAAGGCGCTGCAGCAACTCGGACTCCTCCACGCGGAAGTCCGCTGAAAGAGGCCCGTTTCCTCAACCCGAAGCCAGCCGCGCGACCGCGCGCTCCAGCCCGCCGCGGCCGTACGGAATGCGCTGCACCGTCATCGCTGCTTCCACGCCGGCCAGGCAGCCGAGGATCATCGCCGCGTTCATGTCGCCCAGATGGCCGATGCGAAAGGCCCGGCCGGCGAGCGGCCCGAGGCCGCCCGCGATCGCGACCTGGAAGCGCTCGCGGGCGACGTTGCGGATCGCCTCGGGATCGATGCCGGGTCCGACTGCGATGGTCGTCACCGATACCGAGCGCGAGGCCGGCACTTGCGCGAAGAAGCGCAGCGCGCCGGCCTCGCTCCAGCATTCGACCGCGGCATGCACCGCGTCGGCGATGAGCCGATGGCGGGCGATCACCTCGGCCACGCCTTCGCGGAAGATCAGCGCGAGCGCCGCTTCCATGCCGGCGAGCAGGCTCTGCGGCGGCGTGCCGCAGAACTTGCGGTACGCGTGCGGGCTCTGCCGCAGCGGCCAGTCCCAGTAGTAGCGCGGCGCGCGGTTGCGGCGCGAGACCTCCATCGCCGCCTCGTTGACCGCGACGAACGCGAGCCCGGGCGGCACCATCAAGCCCTTCTGGCTGGCGCCGAGCGCGACATCGACGCGCAGCGCATCCATCGCGAACGGCGCGGCCGCCAGCGATGCCACGACATCGACGACGAACAGCGCCGGGTGCCCGCTGCGATCGATCGCGGCGCGCAGCGCGGCCAGGTCGTTGGTGACGCCGCTGGCGGTGTCGGTGTGGACGATGAAGACGGCGACGATCTCGTGCGCCGCGTCGACGCGAAGCACGGCTTCGACGTCGGCCGGATCGACCGGCAGTCCTTCGGTCCATGGCGTGCGGATCACGCGGCCGCCCATCGCCTCGGCCTGCACCGCCCACGATTCCGAGAAGTGGCCGGTGCTGGCCACCAGCACGGCCTGGCCGGGCGCGACCAGGTTCGCGATCACCGCTTCCCAGGCGCCGTGGCCGTTCGCGGCGTAAAGGTAGATGTCGGAGCGCTCGGTCTCGAGCAGACGCTTCAACCCCGTCTCGCAGGCGGCGATGCACAGATTCAGGCGCGGATCGGCCAGGTCCATCGGCTGGCGGCTCATGGCATGCACGACTTCGTCGGGCACGCGGCTCGGCCCCGGGGAATGGAGAAAGCGGTAGCCGGGCAGCCGAGGGGCGTCGTTCATGCGGAGGGCTCGTTCGATGCGGTGATCCGTCGATGCTAGCCGGCTTGCAGGAGGCGGCTCAGCCTTCCCACGCACCCACGTGCGCGGCGCTCGCCTCGTCGAGCAGCGCCGGTCCGATGCATTCGACCGCATGCGGCGAGGACTGGAGGATGTCGCGGCACGACAGCACGCCATCGCGCGCGTCGCCGCGAAACGCGCGCAGCCGTGCGCCATCGATGCCGAACACCACGCGGCCGATGTCGGACCAGAAGATCGCGCCCGCGCACATCACGCAGGGTTCGCCGGACGCGTACAGCGTGGCGCCGGCCATTTCCTCGCTCGGCAGCTTGCGCTCGCTCAGCATGCGAACGACGTTGAGTTCGGCGTGGCCGGTGAGGTCGCCGGTCTCGGCCGTGTTGCAGTAGGCCTCGGCCAGCACCTCGCCGGTGGCCGACACCACCAGCGCGCCGAAGGGCCGGTTGCCGCGCCGCCGTGCCGCATGCGACCAGACGATGGCCTTGCGCAGGTAGCGGCCGTCGCGTTCGTCGAGCTGGACTTCGGCGGGAAAGGTGGGTGGAGGAGGTGAACTCATGCTTTCATGCTACGTGGGCCGCGCGCCGGGGGCGCCGCAGGGTCGAAATGACCGAATCAGGCACTTTGACTTTAGCGCACCGCGCGGATGCGGGCGCGGCTACCATCCGGCCCACTTTCCAACCAGGAGAATTCCATGAGCATCACGGTCCGGCGCGACGGCCTCCATGGCACGCAGCACACCCTGCGCATTCGCGATCATCAGATCACGGTCGACGCTGCCGAGGCCGCGGGCGGCCACGATGCCGGTCCGCAGCCGCACGATCTGTACGACGCCTCGCTCGGTGCCTGCAAGGCGCTGACGGTGCTGGTCTACGCGCAGCGCAAGAACATTCCGGTGGAGGACATCGAGGTGGTGGTGGCGCGCGACGACAGCGAGGAGCGCAAGGGCGTCTACCGGCTCAACACCACGCTGCGCGTCACTGGCGCGCTCAGCGAGGAACAGCGGCAGGAGCTGCTGCGCGTGGCGGGCAAGTGCCCGCTGCATCGGCTGATGACGGAGGTCAGGACGGAGATCGAGACGCGCCTGGTCTGAGGCCGCAGCGCTGCAGCCGCTTCATTGCAGTCATTGAAAGAGCCGATGAATATATAAAGATTCACCCGTTTACCGATCAAAGGTCCGCTGCGAGCATTCGTTCATCGAACCCGCAGAGGACACCATGATCATCGATACCAGCTGCTATCCCACCAACCTCGTCGACCTCGCGTGGCGCCATGACGGCGAGCCCTTCACCGGCGAGCGCCTGATCCGCATGCTGGACGGGCCCTACACCATCAACGGCAAGCCGCGGCGCATCGACCGCGCCTTCATCCAGCCGCCGCAGGGCAACACCATCTACACCTGGACCGACGGCGAGCAGACCGGCCGTGAGGCGATCGACGCCTACATGGCCTACACGCTGGAGATGGTGCAGAAGTACCCCGAGCGCTTCATCGGCTGCTTCGTCTACAACCCGCGCTGCGGCGTGCAGAACGGCGTCGAGGCGATCGAGCGCTATGCCACCGAGCACGGCTTCAAGATGGTCCAGCTGCAGGCCAACATGCATGCCTACCGGCCCGACCGCGCGCTCGACTGGGTGCGGCCCGCGCTGCAGAAATGCGCCGAGCTCGGCCTGCTGGTCAAGCTGCACATCGGCGACGGGCCCTACAGCATCCCGACCGAATGGGTGCCGATGATCAAGGAGTTTCCGAGCGTCAACTTCATCATGGCGCACTTCGGCGTGCAGACCGGCGGCGTGTACTGCTTCGAGCCTTTCCAGTGGGCGCAGGAACTGCCCAACGTGTACTGCGAATCGGGCTGGTGCCTGCAGTCGCGCATCGTCGAGTTCGCCAAGGTGCTGCCCAAGCACAAGATCCTCTACGGCTCGGACACGCCGCCCAACGAACCCGGCATGTGGCTGCGTCTCTTGGAAGTGCTTTGCCACGAGCCGCCGCAGGGCCTGAGCCTCGACGAGGACTCGCTCGAGGACTACCTCGGCAACAACCTGGCGCGAATGATCGGCATCGAACCGAGCCCGCCGCCGCGCAGCTTCGAGGAGGCTCGCGACCGCCTGGCCGACGCCGCCGAAAAGGCCCCCGTCACCACGCGCTGAACCCGGAGACCCGCAATGATCATCGACACCCACCTGCATCCCACCAACCTGGTCGACGAGGCCTGGCGCCACACCGGCACGCCCTTCAACGGCGAGCGCATGCTCAAGCTGATGGATGGCCCCTACATGATCAACGGCAAGCCGCGCCGCATCGACATGGGCTTCATCCAGCCGCCGCCCGGCAACACCGGCTACCGCGACGGCAACCGGCGCGGGCGCGAAGGCATCCGCGACTACATGGCCTACATCGCCGAGCTGACGCAGAAGTACCCGGACCGCTTCATCGGCAACTTCACCTTCAACCCGCGCTGGGGTCCGGAGAACGGCGCCGAGGAACTGGAGTTCCACATCAAGGAGTACGGCTTCAAGATGCTGAAGCTGCACGCCAACATGCACGGCTACCGGCCCGACCGCGCGCTCGACTGGCTGCGCCCCGCGATGAAGGTCTGCGCCAAGTACAACATCGTGGTGCTGATCCATACCGGCGACGGGCCGTACACGATCCCGACCATGTTCTATCCGATCATCCGCGAGTTCCCGATGGTGAATTTCATCATCGGCCACTTCGGCATCCAGACCGGCGGCAACTATTCCTTCGAGGCCTTCTGGATGGCGATGGACACGCCCAACGTGGTGTGCGAGTCGGGCTGGTGCTTCCAGTCGCGCATCGTCGAGTTCGCGAAGCAACTGCCGCGCCACAAGATCGTGTTCGGCACCGACTCGCCGCCCAACGAACCCGGCATGTGGCTGCGCGAACTCGAGGTGCTGTGCTCGCCCGCGCCGCAGGGCATGGACCTCGACGAGGACGGTCTCGAGGACTACATGGGCAACAACATCGCGCGGCTGTGCGGCATCAAGACGACGCCGCCGCCGAAAGATCTCGACGACGCCAAGCGGCGCATGACGGACACGTATGCGGGCGTGAAATAGGGCCGCTGTCGTGACCGCGACGACGGCCGTGTCCGCGCAGGACTTCCAGAGCTGGCTGACCGGCTATCGCGCGGCGCATGCCGACGATGTGCTGGTGATCGATCAGGCCGTGAGCGCCGACCAGGAGATCACGGCCGTCGTGCAGGCGCTCGCGCGCGAAGGCCGGCATCCGCTGGTGCTGTTCGAGCAGGTCGATGGGCTGTCGGTGCCGGTCGCGACCAATGTGTTCGCCTCGCGCGAGCGCGTCGCGCGGCTCTTCGGCGTCGAGCCTGTGCAATTGCACCAGGCTTATCAGGCGCGAACGCGCAAGCTGCTGGCGCCGCGCGTACTCGCCTCGGGCCCGGTGTGCGACGAGGTGAGCGAAGGCGACATCGATCTGCGCACGCTGCCCTTGCTCAAACACTTCGAGACCGACCGCGCGCCCTACATCACCAACGCGGTCCTGATCTCGGAGCATCCCGACACGGGCTGCGGCAACATGAGCTACCACCGCTCGATGCTGCATTCGCCGACCGAGATTGCGACCAGCCTGCATTCGCGCGGCGACCTGTGGCGCCTGTTGCAGATCGCGATCGAGCGCGGCCGTCCGATGCCGGTGGCGATGGTGATCGGTGCCCATCCGCTCTTCATGCTGGCCGCGTCGGCGCGCGTGCCCTTCGACGTCGATGAGCGCGAGGTCGCCGGCGGCCTGCTCGGCGCGCCGCTGGACGTGGTGCGCACGCCGCGTCACGGCATCGCGGTGCCGGCCTCGGCCGAGTTCGTGCTCGAAGGCGTGATCGATCCGACGGCCAAGGTCGACGAAGGTCCATTTGGCGAATTCACCGGCTACTCGTCGGACCGCTCGACCAACAACCTCTTGCGCGTCGAGACGATCATGCGCCGGCGTGCGCCAATGCTGGTCGACGTGGTCGGCGGCAACTCGGCCGAGCACCTGAACCTCGCGCGCATCCCGCGCGAATCGGAGATGGTCGAGAAGCTGATGCAGCGCTTTCCGAGCGTCACGGCCTTGCACTACCCGAACTCGGGCACCCACTTCCATGCCTACGTGGCGCTGAAGCAGATGCGCGCCGGCGAGGCGCGCCAGGTGATGCTGGGGCTGCTCGGCTGGGACCCGTACCTCAAGACCGTGATCGCGGTCGACCCCGATGTCGACGTGACGCGCGATGAGGAGGTGCTGTGGGCACTGGCCACGCACTTCCAGCCGCACCGCGACCTGGTCGTGATCGATGGCTTGCCGGGCAGCGCGCTCGACCCGTCGGCCTCGGGCGTCGGCACCACCTCGCGCATGGGGCTCGATGCGACGCGCGGCCCGGATTTCCACGGCGTGCGCGCGCAACTGTCGCCGCAGGCGCTGGAGCGCGCAGCGCAGATCCTGGCGGGCCGGTAGGCGAGGGCCTCAGCCCACCACCACTTCGCTGATCTGCATCACCGGCTTCAGGTCGGTGTAGTTCGCGATGTCGCCCATGATCTCCTTCATGTGCGGGCCGAAGGCCGCCTGGAAGGCCTCGACCGAATCGCAGAAGATGTGGCACATGCCGACATAGACCGGCGGCGAGCCCGGCGCGCCGCCGGCCAGGCCGCGGTCGATCGTGTAGGACTTGCAGGCCTCGCCCATGCGGCTCTTGAGCAAAGGCATGTGCTTGTCGCGGTAGTAGGCGTGGTCGAAACGCGCACCGTCGGTGTGGGGGTACATCACGCTGACTTTGATCATGACGGGTTCTCGTAGTGACAGGTCTGCGAGCATAGGGGCACGCACGGCGGGAAACAAGCCGGCTATATTGGCGAAAAACCCGCGAACCTGCCATGACCCAGTACTGGTTGATGAAATCCGAGCCCGACGAATGCTCGATCGACGATGCGCTGGCCGCGCCCCATGCGACCGTGCCGTGGACCGGTGTGCGCAGCTACCAGGCGCGCAACTTCATGCGCGATGCGATGAAGGTCGGCGACGGCGTGCTGTTCTATCACTCGAGCTGCCCCGAGCCCGGCATCGTCGGCATCGCGCGCGTGGCCTCGGGCACGCGGCCCGATCCGACGCAATTCGATCCGAAGTCGCCTTACCACGATGCGGCCTCCAAAGTCGAAGACCCGCGCTGGCTGCTGCTGGACGTGCAGGCGCTGCGCAAGACCCGCCTGCTGGGCCTGCCCGAGCTGCGCGCGACGCCCGCGCTGGCCGACATGCTGGTGCTGCGCAGGGGCAATCGCCTGTCGATCACGCCGGTCGATGCGGCGCACTGGCGCTTGATCGTCGAGAAAATGCTGGCCTGAGGCGGCAGCCAAGGCGACGGTCATGCCTGTTCGGGTGGGTCGATGCGCAGGTGGCCGCGGTAGCTCGTGACGGTGCCGACGAGCGGCAATGACGCTCGAACGCGAAAATGCAACCGATCGCCGTCGCCGGTCTCCTCTGCAACGAGGCGTGGCAGCAGCCAGCGCGGACACGGAACGCCCAGAAAGCGCAATCCTCGCAGATGCATCTCGAGCCTGCCGCCGGCTTCGCGCAGATCGAAGTCGAGACGGGCAGCACCCAATTGAGTCCTGCGGCGCCATCGCATGCTCGCTCGCTCGCTTGCCACGCCGCATGGCGATCGCCGCGCAGACTCGCAGAAAAGGAAAGGCGCACGGCACGGCCCGAGACCCCGGTCGGCAGCAGCCCCATCATTTCCGACGTTCCTCGCAGGCGCTGGCGCAGCGCCCGCGGTTCGTCCCACGCGGGAACCCAGAACTGGCCCCACAGAGCACCCCATGGGTAGGTCCCCGCGGCGCCTGCAAGGCCGACGCTTTCCCTCAGGCGCGAAGCCGCGCCGTCGGCAATGGCGAAGAGGTCGAATTCCGCAGTCCCCCGAGGCGTCATCGCCCGCGAGCGTCCTTCGGCCGCTGTCAGCGATTCGACCTCGCATCCGAAAGAAAAGCGCACCCCGGCCGCCAACGCTTGGCGGTAGAGAACCTGGGCCAGCGCAGCCCGGCTGACGGCACGCGCCGGCGAGTCCTGGTAGTTGAATCGACCACGCGCCAGCCGCGGTGGCTGGCGCCGAGGAGCCGCTCGATGGGAACGCTGACGTGGTCGAACGCGCGCCGCACGCCCAGCGCATCGAGCGCGTGCAGGCCCTGCGGCTGGATGAGGAGCCCGGCGCCGAGCGGCTCGAGCGTGGGATGCTTTTCGAACACCTCGATCCGATGACCGAGGCGGCTCAACGCGATGGCGGTGGCCAGACCGGCCGGGCCAGCGCCGGCAATGCCGATGTTCAGGGTCGTGGGTGGCTGTTGCATGCGGCGATGAATCCGGCCAGCCGCATCACCGCCGGACATTGACGATGGTGGCCTGCATGAGGGCCACCACCTTGTGGGCATCCCCGGTTCCAGAGAAGGCTCGGACTTCGCCCACGCAGACCGTGAGGAGCTTGCCGGAATTCTGCACCCGCCCGATGGCCAGGAAGCGCTCCCCGAGGGCCGGCCGCAGGAAGTTGATCTTGAACTCCGCGGTGACAACCTCGAATTCGGATGGCGCCTTCGTCAACGCGGCATAGCCGCATGCGCTGTCGACGATGCTGGTGATCGCGCCCGCATGCACATAGCCGAGTTGCTGTGAAAGCCCGGTGGCGAACGGCATCTCGATGTGGACCTCGCCATCCGCGACCCGTGCGAGCCTTGCACCAAGGGTCGTCATCAGCCCTTGTGCATCGAAGCTGTCCGTGATTCTTCTCTGTATTTCGTTCATCGGGGTATGAAGTGCATCGGGCTGGATGGTGTTTCGTCGAAGGCCGGCCGTGGACCGGATTCACGACGACATTGTTACTCCCCGCGGCGCTGCCACCTGGTTAGAGTGACTGGACGGCGCCGTCCCTGGTGTGCCGCAAGGAGCCAGCGATGACAGGCAAGACGAGCAGGAACAGACCCCAGCCATCGGTGCATGCGGCCGAGATCGTGCGCGAATACGGCCCCTTCGCCGGCGCCGCCCAGGTCCACGGCGTCAGCCACGACGGCTTCAACGTGTGGGCCGCGACCGGCGCCCAGCTGGTTGCCTTCGATCCCGCGAGTGGCGAGCCCACGCGCACGCTGGCCCATGCCGGAGATGCCGGCACCGCCTTCGACGGCACCTACCTCTATCAGATCGCCGAGGCGCGCATCGACAAGATCGATCCGGCCACCGGCGAGGTGCTGGCGTCGATCCCGGCGCCCGGCCACGGCTATGACTCGGGGCTCGCATGGGCCGAGGGCAGCCTGTGGGTGGGCCAGTACCGCGATCGCAAGATCCACCAGATCGATCCGGCGACCGGTGCCGTCGTGCGCACCATCGAGTCCAACCGCTTCGTCACCGGCGTGACCTGGGTCGACGGCGAGCTGTGGCACGGCACATGGGAAGGCGACGAGAGCGAGATCCGCCGCCTCGATCCGCAGAGCGGCGCCGTGCTCGATCGGCTGGAGATGCCGCGCGGCACTGGCGTCAGCGGCCTCGAGTCCGATGGGGCGGAGCTCTTCTATTGCGGCGGCGGCGCGAGCGGCAAGGTTCGCGCCGTGCGGCGTCCGAAGCGAGTCGCCTCGTGAGCGCCTGCCACGCGGATGCCCGACGCCGGGCAGCCTGACATCGGACGCGCATCATGGCAAGCCTCTGGCCCTGGCTCGCGGTCGCAGGGGTCGGCGCTCTGCACGGGCTGAATCCCGCCACCGGCTGGATGGCCGCCGCGGCCTGGGGCGTGCGTTCGCGCGATCGGATGCAGGCGCTGCGGGCGCTGATGCCGATCGCGGCCGGGCATGCCGTCTCGGTCGCGCTGGTGGCCGGCGCGGTGGCGCTCGGCTTGTCGATGGACCGTGTCGTGATGCAGGCGGTGGCGGGCGGGCTGCTGGTCGTCGTGGTGGCGCTTCATCTGTCGGGCCGCAGGGTCCGGCTGCCGGGGGCGCCGGCAGGGCGTGCGGGGCTGGCGCTCTGGTCCTTCATGATGTCCACCGCGCACGGTGCCGGTCTGATGCTGGTGCCGGCGCTGATCCCGCTGTGCATGAGCGGGACGCCGGCCCGCGAGATCACCGCATCGGGCTCGCTGCTGCTGGCGCTCGCGGCGGTCGGTCTTCACACGGCGGCGATGCTCGCCGTCACCGGCGTGATGGCTGCCGCGGCCTGCCGCGGCTTTGACGCGGGCGCTCGCCTGCTTCGACGCCACCGGCGATAGCCGCCAGGCTTTCTCATCCTTGCTGGCGTGGCGCTCCGCCATGGAGCGATTCAGGAAATCGCCCCATTTCCGCCAATTTGTTCCACCGCTTTCTCGCCAATTGTCGCGCGCGTCAGGTGCTCGATCCGGGCGATGCCTAAGCTCGCGTCGCCTCATCCAATGAGGCATGAGGTCCGCCCGCACAGAACGAACGACGAACACTGACTGATCCTTCAATTGCCGATGCCAATGCAGATGTATTCGCTCCATTGCCACACTGGCTGCGCTTCTCGCGCCTTCGGCATCCGTGGGCCGAAGGTCAAGGCCGCGTCGAAAGCCGCGCTCGCGGGCTTCACGTTGATCGAATTGCTGATCACGACCACCATCGTGGTCATTCTTCTGTCTCTCGCGGCACCGGCGTTTCAAGTCATGGTGATGAACAATCGTCTCACCGGACTGGCCGACAGCCTCGTCAACGCACTCAACTACGCACGCGGCTCGGCGCTGAAGGCGACCGTTCCGGCGCGCGTCTGCCCTGTCGGAGCACCCGGGTCCACCGCTTGCGGAACCGATTGGAGCGCAGGCTGGATGCTGGTCAGCGATCCGGATGGTTCGCCCTCGCTGCTCCAGCGATCGAGTGCGCCCGTGGCCGGCCCCGCGCTGTCCGCCACGGATGTCAACGGTCATTCGCTGGCCAGCGTGAGCTTCGACTCGCACGGACTGGCCAGCACGGCCGCGCATTTCAAGATCTGCGACGCCCGCGGCGCTGCCTATGCGCGATCGGTGCAGACAGTTGCCACCGGCTTCGTGCAGGTGGGCTCGACACCCGGCCAGGCGGCCTGGGGCGGCGCATTGACCT
Organism: Variovorax sp. PBL-E5; assembly: GCF_901827185.1. Classification (NCBI taxonomy): domain Bacteria; kingdom Pseudomonadati; phylum Pseudomonadota; class Betaproteobacteria; order Burkholderiales; family Comamonadaceae; genus Variovorax; species Variovorax sp. PBL-E5. Next base: position 1,495,816 of record NZ_LR594671.1, read on the forward strand.
GCCCTTGAATGAACGGAGATCGCCATGGTTTCCCACCCGCATCAAAAAGGCTTTGCGCTGCTCGAAGTGCTCATCGCACTTCTGGTGTTGTCGTTCGGCCTGCTGGGCATTGCGGGCCTGCTGCTCGTGACGATGAAAGCCAACACGTCGAGCATCATGAAGCAGCAGGCAGTGCAACTGGCCTATGACGCCGTCGACCGTGCCCGTGCAAATCGGCAAGCGGCCCTGACCGGAAACTACGATGTCAACAACCTCGTCACGAGCGGAACGCCGACCTATCCGTCCGCGCCCGCGACGGACTGCGGCAGCGTCAGTTGCACGCCGGAGCAACTGGCGGCGTACGACACGTGGTACTGGCTGGGCAAGGACATCAAGGACATCGCCCGACTGCCCATGGGCAGCGGCTCCATCGTGACCCAGGCCTCGGGAAGCGACACGCTGGTGACGGTCACCGTGCAGTGGGACGACTCGCCGGCCTACCGGAAGCTCGGCGCTGCGTCGCCCAGCGCGGCAGGGCATCCGAGCATCGCGAACTTCGTGGTCACGACCTTGCTATGAAGAGCGCCTCGCATTCACAAAAGGGCCTTTCGCTCATCGAGATGATGATCGCCATCAGCCTCGGCATCCTGCTCGTCGGCGTCGTGGTCAGCGCCTATGTCGCGCAGTCGCAGGTCTACAAGGCTTCACAGGGACAAGCCGCCATTCAGGATGCAGACAACGCGATTGCCGGCCTCGTGGGTCCGACCGTGCGCGCGGCAGGATTCGCCGGATGCTCGTCGATCAGCGGCGCAGCCTCCAACCTGGTGCCCGGTGGGTCGCCGCCCTTGGGCAATCTGGCCAACGTATCCACGGGCGTGATGGGCTACGACGCCTCGAACACGGCGGGCGATGGCAGCACCCTGAGCATCGCGACGGACAACGCCAACAACGATGCCGACCCGTCCCACTGGTCGCCCTCGCTGGACGTGCAATTGGCAGGCCATGTGCTGCCGGGCAGCGACGTGCTGGTCGTTCTGGGCGCGGTCGCCGGCAGTGCCCCGACCGCGCTCACCAGCGGCGCCGGAGTTGCCGCAGGTCCGCTGCAGGTCAAGGATGCCAGCGCCATTGCGCCCGGCCAGTTCGCCGCGATATCCGACTGCGGCAAATCGACGATCTTTCTGAACACCGGCGCCGCCATCTCCCAGACCACCATCGCGCGCGACGCGGGTGCGGCCGCGTTGACCAACGCGGCTGCGACTTTCCCCGTGAACTATGGAGTGGGGGCACAAGTGATCCCGCTGAGTCAGACCGCCTTTTTCGTTTCGCACACCGACGCGGACCAAAGCGCGTTGATGCGCGCAACGCTCACCACCACCGGCTGGAATATCGAGCAATTGGTACCCGGCGTCGAGAGCATGCAGGTGCTCTACGGAAGCAATGCGAACTTCGTGATTGCGCAATACGTGCCAGCCGGCGCCGTGACCGATTGGACGGCGGTGTCCAGCGTGCGCTTGTCTTTCCTGATCGAAGGAAGGGCCGGCTCGGGGACAGGCGCCGCCGCGTCGCCCTACACGCTGCTGGGCACTGCCGTCACGCCGCCCGCCGACACGCGGCTTCGCCACGTGTACGAGATGACGATCAATCTGCGCAACGCCACGTCGTGATGAACGCCACGACGTCATCTTCACAGCGCGGTGCGGTGCTGCTGAGCACCGTGATGTTGCTCGTCATGCTCACCATTCTCGCTCTTGCAGCGTTTTCGCTGAACACGACGCAAACGCGTGTCGCCACGAATTCCGCGGACAGCATGGTGGCATTCCAGACGGCCGAGGGCACGCTCGCCCAGGTCGAGAACGCGTTGATCGGCGGAACCTATTCCGACAGCAGTTTTGCGGCAAACCAGAACGGGCTCTACATCCTCGACCCCACAGCCGATCCGGTTTGGAAGAACCCGGCCATCTGGACATCGACGAGCGCGGTGCTGCAAGGCTTTCAAGGCGGCTCGAATGCACCGTCAGCCTATGTGATCGAGAAGCTGCCGCCCGTGCCCAAGCCGGGCATCAGCACGAAGACAGCGATACGGGTGTACCGCATCACCGTGCGGGCGACCGGCAAGAGCGGAGGGTCTCCCGTGATGCTTCAAAGCACGGTGTCGCTTCAATAGGTGGACCAAGACCATGAAAACAATGCGCCGCGTTCGCTCGTGGGTACCCGGAATCCGCTGGTGGGGCATTCCCCTGGCGGTGCTGCTGTCGATGGGAGGAGGCCTGTTGGAGGCCATGGCTTCCAATCCGACATTGCTCATTTCGCAAGTGCCTCTCGCATTGACGACGCCTGGGCGTCCGCAGGTCGTCTTCGCCCTCGCCAATTCATCGTCGATGGACGGCATCCTGAGCGGCGCGATCATGACCGGATCGGGCATGCGAAGCATCCCGATCTATGCCGACTACGGTCTGGTATTCCCGATCGATGAGCTGGGCGGTTCGAGTTCGCCGGTGAACTATGCGGTACCCGCCGGCTTCACACCACCGCGGCAGCCTGCCGATTCCACCGGCATGGCGCCTTACACGGCCGTCGATGCCCAGGGTTGGCCAGTAGACAACGGGCCGAGCCGGTTGAACGTCGCCAAGGCCGGCATCATGGCGACCTTGCAGAGCTACTTGCAAAACACCGATTTCGGGTTGATGGACTACCAATCCGAGGCCGATGGGGTGTACCTGACATATGCCTACTACATGTCGCCGGACACCGGAGGCTTCGTCTACACCAACACCCAGGAACCAGGGAAGCGATACATCACCAACCCGTGCGCCAACTACAAGAGCAGCGCGACAACGCTGGTCGGCACCACTTGCGATTCCATCGCCAACAGCGGACTGGTGGACTCGGCGACGCTGTCAGGCAGCGCGTACGTGCAAATCGGGGCGTCGAGCGACGACCCGAATATCAACGATGTGTATTACCTGGGAACAGGGCTTGCGCCGGTCTTCTACAAATACGGAGAGCCGACGCCCAAGTCACCCTATCCGCCCTACTTCAAGCTGTCTGATTTCAACGCACGGCGAACCCTGATCAGCTATCCCAACACTGCGCCCGCTGGACAGCCCAATACATCGGTGCCTTCCAACGCAGGCTATGCCGCATACTCGTCGCAAATCCTGTATGCCCAGCGTGGCTTCGGGTTCAGTAAATATGCCTCTCCCGGAGATGGCCACGTCGTCGTTGACATGACCAAGCTCGGCGCCAATCCGGCGGCGACCGACGTCACGGCTGCACTCAACACCTTCTTGCCTTCTCTTCAGTCCGAATCCATGGACATCGACGCTCCGGATATCAAATCGGTAGCCAGCCAGTCCCCGATCGCGGGCCTGCTGACCGGCGTCAAATCGTATTTCGGCCGCGTGGCCCCGAACAGCGTCGGAGGATGTGCGCCCCAGCAATATGTGGTCCTGCTCTCGGACGGTCTTCCGACCATGGATCTGAGCGGCGGTGCATGGCCGCCATTGGGCAGTGCCGCGGCCGCTGGCTTCGGCATCACGGCCAACTTCAATGACGACGGTTCCCTGGCATCCACCAACAATCAGGCGGTGCACGACGCCATTGAAAGCACCAAGGCGCTTCGCAGCGTGGGCATCAAGACCTATGTCGTGGGTCTGGGAGCCGGTGTCGACCCGACGCTCAATCCACAAGCGGCCGCCACGCTGAAGGCGATCGCCGTCGCAGGTGGAACCGCCAACTACTATCCCGCGACGAGCCCTGCTGCTCTTGTCGACGACCTGAACGGCATTCTCGTCGCGGTGCAGAACGCAGCAGCGAGTTTGACCGCCTCTTCCGTGAACTCCAGCCATCTGCAAAGCGGCAGCGTCGAATACCAGGCGAATCTCGTTTCCAGCGATACGCCCTACCAGGATTGGACCGGCGATCTGTTCGCCAAGGCATTGGATCCGGCGACCGGCGCGCCGACCGGCGGACCGATCTGGTCGGCCCGGACCTTGCTCGATGCCCAGGCCGCAGGCACCGGCTGGTCTTCATCACGCCTGATCGCGACCTGGAACCCGGTGCTCAATGCCGGGGTGCCGTTCGAATGGCCGGGTAGCGCGGCCTCTTCGGGGATCAGTCCGGCCCAGCAGTCGCTGCTGCAGCCTTCCGACACTGCGGGCCAAAGTCGACTGGCCTATCTGCGCGGCGATACCTCCGGCGAAGCTCGCAATGGTGGAACATTCCGGAATCGATCCCACTTGCTGGGCGACATCGTCGACAGCCAGGCCGCGTATGTGGGTGCACCGAACGGAACCTATTTCTCGACCAGTTATTTCACCTTCCAATCCAGGCATGCCAACCGAGCCCCCATGCTCTATGTCGGCGCCAACGACGGCATGCTGCATGGGATCAATGCGAGCAACGGCAGCGAGCAGTTCGCGTTCGTTCCCAATGGCGTGTTCTCCAATCTCTACCAACTCAGCGCGCCGTTCTACAACCAGAGTCATCTGTTCTTCGTGGACGGGTCGCCGCAATCCGGCGACGTTCAATTCTCCGACGGCAGTTGGCACACGATGCTCGTCGGTGGCGAGAATGGCGGGGGACGCACGGTCTACGCGCTGGATGTGACCGACCCGTCGACGCTGACCAGCGAGACGGCTGTGGCAAACGCCGTGAAGTGGGAATTCAGCGACAGCGACATGGGGCTTTCCTACAGCCAGCCGACCATCGCAGCGATTGCGGCGTCGCCCAACTATGCGGTCTTCTTCGGCAATGGCTACAACAGCCCGTCCAATCACGCGATTCTCTTTGCGGTGAATCCGCAGACGGGCGAGACCATCGCCAAGATCGATCTGTGTTCCGCGTCAGGCGTCCCGTCGAATGCGTGCTCGGCGACCGCGCCCGAAGGGCTTTCCACGGTGAGTGTGGCCAACTCGGACGGGCTTCAGTCCGCGGCCATCACGAAGGTCTACGCGGGCGACCTGCAGGGCAATCTGTGGGCCATCGACGTGAGCAGTGCCACGCCCAGCGCATGGTCGGTCAAGCTGCTGTTCCAGGCGCGGGATGCAGCCGGAGCCGCGCAACCTATCACCACCGCGCCTGTCGTCACCTTGAATCCCCAGTATCCGCACATCGCCGGGCTTTTCGTGATGTTCGGTACCGGGCAGTTTCTGACGGCCAGCGACCTCTCGGGTACGCAGGTTCAATCCGTCTACGGGATATTGGACAGCCCGACGGGAAGCGGCTACCCCTACCAACGCAGCAATCTTCAATCGCAGACGCTGACCCTGGTCACGGCCGCGCAGTCCGGGCTGCCGCAGGACATTCTCACGGCCACGAATTCGAGAGTGGATTTCAGTAGCAAGGTGGGCTGGCATGACGATCTTCCCATTGCCGGACAGAGAGTCATGACGGACCCGCAATTGCTCAACGGTGCCTTCATCACCACCCTCAATACACCGCCTTCGACCAGTTGCGGAATTCGGGCGGCACCGGTGCTGCTGGAACTCAATTACGCCACTGGCGGCGCGTTCTCCCAGCCGCAGCTGGATGTCAACGGGAATCTCGTCATCGATCTGAACGACGCCTACAACGGTAGCAATCCTGTGGGCGTGGGCTTGGGCACTGCGGGATATGGCAGTTCACCGACGATTCTCGGGCCGAACAAGTCGAATCAGATGGTCAAGAACATCACGCTGTCGAATGGAACGCAGCCATCGATCCTCAACCCGAACAACAACACGCATTCCATCGCGTGGTGGCAGATCCAGTGACGATGCCATGAACGATTCATTTGCTTTCTCGAACACGCGCCCACGCCGCACGGCCATCTCCGGCTTCACGTTGCTGGAACTGATGATCACGCTCGCCATCGTGGCGCTGCTGACCGTCATCGCAATGCCTTCCTATCGCAGCTATGTATTGCGATCGCACCGCTCCGATGCCTACGCGGCCCTGACGCAGGATCAGGCGATTCTCGAACGTTGCTATGCGCAGAACTATTCGTACAGCCAGGCATGCGCCGCTTTGCCGGCCTTTCCGCAGACATCAGCGCAGAACTTCTACACCGTGGTGCTGACGCAAAGCGCGACCTCATACCTGCTTACCGCGACCCCGTCGGGATCTCAACTGGCCGATACCGCGTGCGCATCCCTCTCCATCGACCAGACGAACAGCAAGACGGCGCTCGACAGTCAAGGCGTGGCCAGCGCTTCATGCTGGGGACAATGAAACCCCCGACTCAGGCGTCGCCGTCTTCATTGGCCGGCGGCAACTGCGCATGCCGGCTGCTGCCCGACCAGCGCTTGACGCCCCCGGTGTCGATGTCGAACAGGTCGAGCACGCGGCCGAGCGTGTGGTCGATCATCTGTTCGAGATTCACCGGGCGCGCATAGAAGGCCGGCACCGGCGGCGCAACGATCGCGCCCATCTCGGTGACGGCCAGCATGTTGCGGATGTGGGCCAGGTTGAGCGGTGTCTCGCGCGCCAGCAGCACCAGGCGCTTGCGCTCCTTCAGCACCACGTCGGCCGCACGCGTGAGCAGCGAGGATGAATTCGCACTCGCGATCTCGGCCAGCGTCCGCATCGAGCAGGGCGCGATCACCATGCCGAGCGTGCGGTACGAGCCGCTGGAAATGCAGGCCGCCATGTCGTCGCTGCGATAGCAGTGGTCGGCAAGATCCGTCACGTCCTTGAGCTTCAGGTCGGTCTCGTAGGCCAGCGTGACCTGCGCCGACTTGCTGACGATCAGGTGGCTTTCGACATCGAGTTCTCGCAGCAGTTCGAGCAGCCGCACGCCGAGGATCGCGCCCGAGGCACCGCTGATGCCGACGATGATCCGACGCGGTGCCGTTTCATGCATGGCGAGTTCGTCGTGCCTCAGGCGGCAACGCTCATGGCATCGGTCTGCAGGCAGGCCTGCAGCACGAGGCGCAGCCGAAGCGGATCGAGCGCGCGTCCGATGAAGACGAACTTGCTCTCGGGCGCGGCTTCGCCCCAGCTCTCGGCCGGCCGCAGGTCGAGCACGCGGTGCACGCCCTGCAGCACATGGCGGCGCGGATGGCCGGCGATGGCGACGATGCCCTTCAGGCGGAAGATGTTCTCGCCATCGGCATCGAGCAGCTCGCGCAGCGCCTCTTCGAGCGCTTCGCGGCGGAAGGGTGCGTCGAACACCAGCGACACCGAGGCCACCGAAGGATCGTGTCGATGCCCACCGAGATCGAGAAAGTCGGCCTCGGTGACGAGTTGCGAGGCCGAGTCGAAACCGCTGATGCCGAGGATCTGCGTCAGGTCGACCTGCGCATGGTTGGAGCGCATCACCTGGCCGCCTTCGTTGAGTGTGCAGAGGCGCCGCTCGACGCGCTGCAGCGTCGCCTCGTCCACCAGGTCGGTCTTGTTGACGATGATGCGGTCGGCCGAGACGATCTGGTCGATCGCCTGGTTGTCGTGATCGCGCAATTGCGGATCGTCGAGATGGCTCTCGATGTGCAGCGCGTCGACCAGCGTCACGATGCCGTCGAGCCGCACGCGGCGCGCGACCTCGTTGTCCATGAAGAAGGTCGCGGCCACCGGCGTCGGATCGGCCAGGCCGCTGGTCTCGACCAGGATGTGATCGAAGGGCTCGGGCCGTGCGAGCAGCGTCTGCAGGATGCGCACGAGGTCGGTGCGCACATCGACCACGCAGCAGATGCAGCCGTTGGTCATCTGGAAGATTTCTTCCTCCGAGGTCATCACCAGGTCGGAATCGACATCGACCTCGCCGAACTCGTTCTCGATCACGGCGATGCGCAGGCCGTGCTTCTCGGTCAGGATGTGGTTGAGCAGCGTGGTCTTGCCGGCGCCGAGGAAGCCGGTGAGGATGGTCACCGGGACGGGTTGCGCGATGTCGACGGGCGCTGTATCGGTCGGCGCGTCGGCGCGTTGGGCATCGGGGAATCGCATGATGGTTTGCTCCTTCACTGCTGGGCCGCGAGGGCCTGCAGCACTTTCTCTGGCGTGATCGGGTAGCAGCGGAAGCGAACGCCGATGGCGTCGTAGATCGCGCTCGCGATCGCCGGGCCGATGGCCACGATCGGATCCTCGCCGACGCCCTTGGCGCCGAAGGGACCGCCGGGGTCGGGCGCGGTCTCCAGCATCACGGTGCGGATCGGCGGCATGTCCATCGACAGCGGCATCTTGTAGTCGACCAGGCTCGCGTTCAGCGAACGGCCGGTCGTCGTGTCGACCAGGTAGTCCTCGGTCAGCGTGTGGCCGATGCCCTGCTGGATGCCGCCCTCGATCTGTCCCGATGCAGCGACCGGATGGATCACCTTGCCGAACTCGTGCACCGGCACGACCTGCAGCACGTGCACCTGGCCGGTCTCGATGTCGACCGCGACCTCGACGAAATGCGCCGCGAAGGAATAGGACTTGGTCGGCATGTAGCTGCCGTGGCCGATGATGTGGGCCGACGGAATGCCGCGCGTCGGCGACACCGCTTCGCGCACCGTCAGGCCGCGCAGCGGATCCTCGCGCAGCACGATGCGGCCGTCGAGCCAGGTCAGCGCATTGGGTTCGGCTTCGAGCCGGATGGCCGCTTGTTGCATCACCTGCTGCCGCACTTCGGCGGCCGCCATCTGCGCGGCCCGGCCCACGAGGTAGGTGGTGTGGCTGGCGAAGGCGCCGATGTCCCAGGGCACGACGTCGGTGTCGCCATGCACCACGCTGACGTCCTCGAAGGGCAGGTGCAATTCCTCGGCGACGATCTGCGCCAGCGCGGTGTGCGCGCCGGTGCCGAGGCCGGCCGCGCCGGTGAGCAGGGTGGCGGTGCCGTCCTCGTTCATCTTGACGATCGCGTTGCCCTGTTCCTTGATGCCGGGGTAGGCGCTGGAGCCGTGCATCTCGCAGCCGATGCCCCAGCCGCGCCGCAGTGGACCGCTGGTGTCGCGCGGGCGGCGGCGCTGGGCTTCCCAGTCCACCTCGGCCATGCCGCGCACGACGCAGTCGGGCAAGCCGTGGCCGACGACCGGATGGCCCGAGGGCGCGATGTCGCCTTCGCGCACCACGTTCTGCAGCTTGAGTTGGGCCGGGTCCATGCCCAGGCGCGCGGCCGCCTCGTCCATCTGGATGTCGAGCGCGTAGTAGGTCTGCACCACGCCGTAGCCGCGGAAGGCGCCGGCAATCGGGTTGTTGGTGTAGACGCACAGGCCTTCGAGCTCGACGTTGTCGCAGCGGTAGAGCGAGCTCAGCGCGTTGGTGCCGACGGTGGTGACGCCCGGGCCGTGCGAACCGTAGGCGCCCGAGTTGTAGATCACGCGCGCCTGGCGCGCGGTGATGGTGCCGTCGTTCCTGAACCCCTGCTTGAGCCAGATGCTGGCCGGGTGCCGCGAGCGGCCGCCGAGGAAGGTCTCCTTGCGCGTGAATTCCATGCGCACCGGCTTGCGCGTCTCGCGCGCCAGCAGCGCGCAGAGGAACTCGTGCTGGAAAAGATCCTGCTTGGCGCCGAAGCCGCCGCCCATGTGATCGACCAGCACACGCACCCGGTGCAGCGGCACGCCGAGCACCTCGGCCAATGCGCCGCGCACCATGAAGGCAGTCTGCGTCGAGACCCAGCAGGTCAGCTTGTCGTTGCTGTCCCACTGGCAGACGCAGATGTTGGGTTCCATGTACGACGCGGTCGGGCGGCCGAGCTCGAACTCGCCCTCGATCACGAAGTCGGCCTCGGCGAAACCGCGCGCGATGTCGCCGCGTTTCACGATCACCGGCGGCAGCACCAGGTTGCCGCCGGGGCCGACGTCGTGCAGCAGCGGCGCGCCGGGCTGCATCGCGTCCTGTACCGTGAAGACGGCGGGCAGCGGCTCGTACTCGACCTCGATCAGGTCCAGCGCCTCTTCGGCGATCTCCTCGCTGATGGCCGCGACCACCGCGACGCCTTCGCCCCAGTAGCGCACCTTGGTGTCGAAGATGTACTGGTCCTTGGTGCACGAGGCCGAGCGCGGATGCGGCGAGCCATAGTGCAGCACGCGCGGCACGTTCTCGTGCGTCAGCACCGCCTTGACGCCGGGCAGCGCCAGCGCCTTGCTCGTATCGATGCGCACGACGCGCGCATGCGCGATCTTGCTGCGCAGCATCTTGCCGTGCAGCATGCCCGGCAGCGTGAGGTCGCCCGCGTACACGGCCTGGCCGGTGACCTTGTCGAGCAGGTCGCGCCGCTTGACGCTGTGGCCGATGACCTTGTGCGCCGGCTCGGCGAGATCGATGTCGCGCTTCATTGCACTTCCTCCTTGTGCGCGCAGGCGGTCTGCGAGATCGCCTCGATGATCTTGGTGTAGCCGGTACAGCGGCAGATGTTGCCGGCGAGCGCGAAGCGGATCTCGTCGGTGCTCGGGTTCGGGTTGTGGTCGAGCAGGGACTTGCCCATCATCAGGATGCCCGGCGTGCAGAAGCCGCACTGCGCCGCGCCGCAGCGCATGAAGTTGTCCTGCAGCGCATGCACATGGTCCGGCGCATGCTGCAGGCCCTCGATGGTCTCGACGCTGCGGCCCGCGACTTCGACGGCCAGCACCAGGCAGGCGTTGACCGGGTTGCCGTCGAGGATCACGGTGCAGGCGCCGCAGTCGCCGACATCGCAGCCTTTCTTGGTGCCGGTCAGCGTGGCCTCGTTGCGCAGCGTGTCGAGCAGGCTGCGGTAGGGCTCGACCACCAGCTCGCGCTCCTCGCCGTTGATGCGGACTTGAATCACTCGCTTCATTGCACGGCCTCCAGGGCCTGTGTCAGGGCCCGATGTGTGAGCACGCCGACCATGCGGCGCCGATAGTCGGCGCTGGCGCGCACGTCGGTGATGGGGCGCGATTCCTCGAGCGCCGCCTGCGCCGCCGCGGCGAACACGGCGTCGTTCGGCTTCTCGCCCATCAGCAATGCTTCGGCGCGCAGTGCGCGCAGCGGCGTCGGCGCGACGGCGCCGAGCACGATGCGCGCATGGCTCACGCGGCCCTCGTGCAGGCTCAGCGTGACGGCCACGCCCACGGTCGCCAGCTCCATCGCCTTGCGCCGGCCGTGCTTCAGGTAGGACTTGCCGGTGTGCGGCAGCGGCGCGGGGATCTGGAACTCGACCAGGATCTCGTCGCTCTGCAGCAGCGTGCGTCCCGGGCCGGTGAAGAAGTCCTCCAGCGCCACGTTGCGCCGGCCCTCGGCGCCTTCGAGCGTGGCGCGCGCGCCGTCGGCCACCAGCGGCGGCAGCGTGTCGGCCGAGGGCGAGGCGCGGCAGACATTGCCGCCGAGCGTCGCGCGGTTGCGCACCTGGATCGAGCCGAGCTCGCGCGCCGCGCTCATCAGGCCGCGGTAGTGCTGGCGCACGATGGGCGAGGTCTCGATCCTGCGTACCGTGACCAGCGCGCCGCAGCGCAGGCCGCTCTCGGCATCGAACGCGAGCCCGTCGAGGCCTGCGATCTTCTTCAGGTCGATCAGATGGGCCGGCCGGCGGATGTGTTCGCGGATCTCGACCAGCAGGTCGGTGCCGCCGGCGAACAGGCTCTTGGCGCCTTCGAGCCGGGCCATCAGCGCGATCGCTTCGGGGATCGTCTGCGGGTCGTTGTATTCGAATCGTCTCATCGTCTTTTGCCCCTGCGTACGTGGGTCGGTGATGACAATGGTGGCGATTGGCAGTTCATCGGTAAATATGCTTAAACGGATAAATTCATCGGCATTCACGATGAGCCACTCCAGACTTTCCCGAGTCGATCATTTCGAGGTCGCGTGCGGCCGCAGCTGTGGCTACCATCGGCTCAGCCATTCAAACCGGGGCATTGATCGATGAACAAGATGAACGTGACCCTGCGTCAGCTGCGCGCCTTCGTCGAGGTCGCGGAGGCCAAGCACTTCACGCGCGCGGCCGACAAGCTGGAGCTGTCGCAGTCCACGGTCAGCTCGCTGGTGCGCGAACTCGAGGCCAACCTGGACCTGCGGCTGTTCGACCGCCACACGCGCATGCTCAGCCTCACGCAGGCCGGCGCCGAGATCCTGCCGCTGGCGCGCAAGGCGCTGGCCGACCTCGACAGCGTGCTCGGCAGTTCGAGCGACCTGAAGACGCTGGGGCGCGGGCGCGTGTCGATCGCCGCGTCCTCGCTGCAGGCCGCGCTGATGCTGCCGCGCATGATCCGCGAGTTCGGCGTGGCGCATCCGGGCGTCACCGTGGACCTGCACGACGTGGCGCAGCCCGACGTGCCGGAGATGGTGCGCTCGGGCGCCGTCGACTTCGGCATCGGCACCGAGTCCGGCCTGCGCCAGGACGTGGCGTCGCGCCTGCTGACCACCGACACCTACGCGGTGATGATGCCGGCCGGCCATGCGCTGTCGCGCAAGAAGGAGCTCACCTGGCGCGACCTGGAAGGCTATCCGCTGATCGGATCGCCGGCCGGCAATCCGCTGCGCGAGCAGATCGACATGACGCTGGCGCGCCACGGCATCACGCTGACGCGCTCCTACGAAGTGGCGCTGCCGCTGACGATCATCGGCATGGTCGAGGGCGGCCTGGGCATCGCGGTGCTGACGACCACCGCCACGCGGCTCGCGCTGGCGCTGGGGCTGGTCGTCAAGCCGGTGGTGAATCCGGTCATCACGCGCAAGATCGCGCTGCTGTTCCATGCCGACCGCTCGCTCTCGCCGGCGGCGCAGAATTTCAGCGATCTGCTCTTCAAGCGTCGAGCGCAGCTACTGACCGTGTGAGCACCGGCCGGCGGACGTTGAACAGCAGGTTCAGCAATACCGCGGTGAGCGTGCCGATCAGGATGCCGTTCTGGAAGAAGCGCACCGCCAGGTCCGGCAACTGGGTGAAGAAGCGGTCGGCCACCACCGGAATCAGACCGACGCCGACGCCCAGCGCGACGATGTAGAGATTGCGCCGGTCGCCGGTGAAGTCGACCTTGGCCAGGATCTTCACCCCGGTGGCCGCGACCATGCCGAACATCACCAGCGCCGCGCCGCCGAGCACCGCATTCGGGATCGCGGCCACCAGCACCGACAGTTTCGGCAGGCAACTCAGCACGATCAGGATCACGCTGGCCGCGGCCACCACCCAGCGGCTGCGCACGCCGGTCACCTGCACCAGGCCGACGTTCTGCGCATAGGAGGTGTAAGTGAAGGTGCCGAAGATTCCGCCGATGATGTTGCCGATGCCGTCGGCGCGCAGGCCGCGCGCCAGGTCGCTCTGCGTCAGCGGGCGCTCGTTGATTTCCGCGATCGCGAGAAAGAGGCCGGTGGACTCGATCATCATCACGATCATCACCAGGCACAGGGTGAGGATCGACAGCGCATCGAAGGTCGGGAGGCCGAAGTGGAAGGGCAGCACGACGCGCAGCCAGCCGGCCTCCGCGATGCCGCCGAAGTGCACCTGGCCCATTGCGGCCGCGACGACGAATCCGAGCGTCATGCCCAGCAGAACCGCGATGTTCGCCATGAAGCCCTTCAGGAAGGCGGTCAGCAGCAGGATCGTCACCAGCACGAAGGCGGCCAGCCCCAGATTGACGGGCGCGCCGTACTGCGGGTTCGGCACCATGCCGCCCGGCCCATGGATCATCGGCACGCCGCCGGCCGCCCAGTTGATGCCGATCTTCATCAGCGAAACGCCGATCAGCAGCACCACGGTGCCGGTCACTACCGGCGGAAAGAAGCGCACCATGCGACTCATGTACGGCGCGGCGAAATAAGTGAAGACGCCCGAGGCGATGACCGCGCCGAAGACCGCCGGCACGCCCAGCCGCGGATCGGAGCCGGTCGCGATGATCGGTGCGACCGCGGTGAAGGCCACGCCCATCATGATGGGCAGACGCACGCCCACGTTCCAGAGGCCGACGCACTGGATCAGGCTGACCAGGCCGCAGCACAGCAGGTCGGCGCTGATCAGGAACGCGATCTCCTCGCGCGACATCTTCAGCGCGCCGCCGATGATCAGCGGTACCGCGACCGCGCCTGCGTACATCACCAGCACGTGCTGCAGGCCGAGCGTGGCCAGCTTCGGCAGGGGCAGCATTTCGTTGACCGGATCGCTCACTGCATTCGTCGTCATGGATGTCTCCTACGTGGATGTCTTGCGCACGGCGGCTTCTTCGAGCCCTGGCGCATGTTTGCATCGCGGATCCGATCGGTAAATGACGCAGTTGCTATAAATTCATCGGGAACGGTGATGAAAGCCCGCCAACAAAAACGCCCCGACGCGGGCATCGCGGCGGGGCGTCATTCAAGGGCTCGAACGCTTACTTCGACGAGGTCGCGTTGGCGACGGCGAGCGCGGTCATGTTGACCACGCGGCGCACGGTCGACGAGGTGGTGAGGATGTGGGCCGAGCCCGCCGCACCCATCAGGATCGGGCCGACCGTCACGCCGTTGCCGCCGGTCATCTTGAGCACGTTGAACAGGATGTTCGCTGCATCGAGGTTGGGACAGATCAAGAGGTTGGCCTCGCCCCTGAGCGTGGTCTCGGGCATCGCGTTCAGGCGCACCGTCTCCGACAGCGCCGCGTCGCCGTGCATCTCGCCGTCGCACTCGATGTCGGGCGCCATGCGCGCGAACAGGTCGCGCGCCAGCCGCATCTTGCGGGCCGAGCCGCGCTCGGACGAGCCGAAGTTGGAGTGCGACAGGAACGCCACCTTGGGCGGCAGCCCGAAGCGGCGCACTTCCTCGGCCGCCATCAGCGCGATGTTGGCCAGCGTCTCGGCGCTCGGGTCCTCGTGCACGTTGGTGTCGGCGATGAACATCGTGTACTTCTCGAGCGTGAGCGCATTGAGCGTCGCGAAGCCCGGCGCGCCCCGCTTCAGGCCCAGCACGTTGTCCAGGATCTTCAAGTGGCTGTCGAAGCGCCCGACCAGGCCGCACAGCATCGCATCGGCATCGCCCAGGTGCACCATCAGCGCCGCGATCGTGGTGTTGGAGCGCCGCACCATCGCCTTGGAGGCCTCGGGCGAGATGCCGCGGCGGCCCATGAGCTTGTGGTAGGTCTCCCAGTAAGTGCGAAAGCGCGGATCGTCCTCGGGGTTGACGCAGTCGACGTCGGTGCCCAGGCGGATGTGCAGTCCGGCCTTCTTGATGCGCGTCTCGATCACCGCGGGACGCCCGATCAGGATCGGCTTGGCCAGGCCTTCGTCGACTGCCAGCTGCGCGGCGCGCAGCACGCGGTCGTCCTCGCCCTCGGCATAGGCCACGCGCTTGGTGGTCGCGAGCTTGGCGGCGCTGAACACCGGCCGCATGAACATGCCGGTCTGGTAGACGAAGCGCGTCAGGTGCTGGCGGTAGGCTTCGAGATCCTCGATCGGCCGCAGCGCCACGCCCGAGGCCGCGGCGGCCTTGGCCACGGCCGGCGCGATGCGCAGGATCAGCCGCGAATCGAAGGGCTTGGGAATGAGGTAGTCGGGGCCGAAGGCGAGCTCCTGGCCCGCGTAGGCGGTGGCGACTTCCTCGCTGATGTCGGCCTTGGTGAGCTCGGCGATCTCGCGCACGCAGGCGAGCTTCATTTCTTCCGTGATCTTGCTGGCGCCGCAGTCGAGCGCGCCGCGGAAGATGTAGGGAAAACACAGCACGTTGTTGACCTGGTTCGGATAGTCCGAGCGGCCGGTGGCGATGATGCAGTCGGGCCGCACTTCCTTGGCCAGCTCGGGCCGGATCTCGGGCTCGGGGTTGGCCAGGGCCAGGATGATGGGCTGGCGGGCCATGCTCTTGACCATGTCCTGCGTGACCACACCGGGTGCCGAGCAGCCGAGGAAGACGTCGGCGTCCTTCATGACGTCGGCCAGGGTGCGCGCGCCGGTGTCGCGCTGGGCATAGCGCGTCTTCGAATCGTCGAAGCCGCCGGCGCGGCCGATGTAGATCAGGCCCTTGGAATCGACCGCGAAGATGTTGGCGGGCTTGGCGCCGAGGCCGACCATGACATCGAGACAGGCGATGGCGGCGGCGCCCGCGCCCGAGACGGCGATCTTCACGTCCTCGATCTTCTTGCCGACCAGTTCGAGGCCATTGATGAGCGCGGCCGCGGAGATGATGGCGGTGCCGTGCTGGTCGTCGTGGAAGACCGGGATGTTCATGCGCTCGCGCAGCTTCTTCTCGATGTAGAAGCACTCGGGGGCCTTGATGTCCTCGAGGTTGATGCCGCCGAGCGTGGGCTCGAGCGCGGCGATGATGTCCACCAGCTTGTCGGGGTCGTTCTCGGCCAGCTCGATGTCGAACACGTCGATGCCGGCGAACTTCTTGAACAGGCAGCCCTTGCCTTCCATGACGGGCTTGCTGGCCAGCGGGCCGATGTTGCCCAGGCCGAGCACGGCGGTGCCGTTGGTGACGACGCCCACGAGGTTGCCGCGCGAGGTGTATTCGGCGGCCAGCGAAGGGTCGGCCTGGATGTCCAGGCAGGGGTAGGCGACGCCGGGCGAGTAGGCCAGCGACAGATCGCGCTGGTTCAGCAGCGGCTTGGTGGGCGAGATCGAGATCTTGCCCTTGACGGGCGAGCGGTGGTATTCGCGCGCTGCGTCGCGCAGCGCTTCTTCGGCGGGGGAAAGCTTGTGTGCCATCGGGTCTCCTTGCTTCTTGGCTCAGGAGAGAGGCTACCCCAAACTGATGTCCGCGGTGGTCGGTGAAAGCACTTGGCGCTGGTTTGTTCTAGACCGCGTCCGGCGCCACCGGATGCTGCGCCAGCGCTTCGAGCGCGCGCACCAGCGCCGAGTGATCGTCCTGCCCATGGCCCAGGGCCGCGCAGGCGTTCATCAGCTGTGCCGCGCCCGCGGTCTGCGGCAGCGCGACGCCGATCGAACGCGCGCTCTGCATCGCGAGGTTGAGGTCCTTCTGATGCAGCGCGATGCGAAAGCCCGGCGCGAAAGTGCGCTTGATCATGCGCTCGCCATGCACCTCCAGGATGCGCGATGATGCGAAGCCGCCCATCAAGGCCTGCCGCACCTTGGCCGGATCGGCGCCGGCCTTCGATGCGAACACCAGCGCCTCGCCGACCGCCGCGATGTTGAGCGCCACGATGATCTGGTTCGCCACCTTGCACACCTGGCCGTCGCCCACGCCGCCGACCAGTGTCACGTTCTTGCCCATCTTCTCGAGCAGCGGCCGCACGCGGCCGAAAGTGCCTTCGTCGCCGCCGCACATGATCGTGAGGCTCGCGGCCTTGGCGCCCACTTCGCCGCCCGAGACCGGCGCGTCGACATAGCCGCAGCCCAGCCCGGCGATCCGCTTGGCGAAGTCCTTGGTCGCGATCGGATCGATCGAGCTGCAGTCCACCACCGTCTTGCCCTTGGCGAGGCCCGCGGCGACGCCGCCTTCGCCGAACAGCACCTTCTCCACGTCCGGCGTGTCGGGCACCATGATGAAGACGACATCGGCCTGTTGTGCGACCTCGGTGGCTGATGCGCACACGTTGGCGCGCGAGGCTAAGGGCTCGGGCGTCTTGCCGCGCGTGTGGACGAAGAGCGTGTGGCCGGCGTCGAGCAGGTGGCCCGCCATCGGCGCGCCCATGATGCCGAGGCCGATGAAGCCGATCTTTTGTGCGTTGCTGGACATGAAGTCGTTTCCTTGGTCGTCGTGTTCTGTGCTTATTGCGCGAGTGCGGTGCGCCATCCGAGGCCTTCCGCCGTGGTCGCACGCGGCTTGTATTCGCAGCCGATCCAGCCCGCATAGCCGATCGAATCGATGTGCCTGAACAGCCACGGGTAGTTGATCTCGCCCGTGCCGGGCTCGCCGCGGCCGGGGTTGTCGGCCAGCTGGATGTGGCCGATGCGCGCGATGTTCTTCGACAGCGTGGCGCCGAGTTCGCCTTCCATGCGCTGCGCGTGGTAAATGTCGTACTGCAGCAGCAGGTTGGTCGAGCCGACCTCGTCGATCAGCGACAGTGCCTGGTCGGTGCGCGTCAGGTAGAAGCCGGGGATGTCGAAGCTGTTGACCGGCTCGATCAGCAATCGGATGCCCGCGGCCTGCAGCTCCTTCGCGGCAAAGCGCAGGTTGTCGACCACCACCTTGCGGGCATCGGCCGCGGTCACGCCCTGCGGCAGCTTGCCGAGCAGGCAGTTGAGCTGCGGGCAGCCGAGCGCGCTCGCATAGTCGATCGCGCGGGCCACGCCCTCGCGGAATTCCGCCGTGCGGTCCGGATGGCAGCCGATGCCGCGCTCGCCGGCATCCCAGTCGCCCGCGGGCAGGTTGTGCAGCACCTGCGCCAGGCCGTTGTCGCGCAGCGCGGCGGCCAGCTCCTTCTTGTCGAAGGCATAGGGGAACAGGTATTCCACCGCCTTGAAGTCGGCCTTGGCGGCCGCCTCGAAGCGCTGCATGAAGGGCAGCTCGGTGAAGAGCATCGTGAGGTTGGCTGCGAACTTGGGCATATCTTGTCTCCTCGGATCAATCCAGCATTGCGACGGCAATGGAGGTTGGGGCGTCCTCGACGCTCTCCGCGAGCGGCTCGAATTCGTTGATGGCATCGATCTCGGTGCCCATCGCGATGTTGGTCACGCGCTCGAGCATCACCTCGATCACCACCGGCACGCCGAACTCGGCCATCAACGCTTCGGCGCGCTGGATCGCCGGCGTCATCTCTTCCTGCTTGCGCACGCGGATCGCCTTGCAGCCCAGGCCCTCGACCACCTTCAGGTGATCGACGCCGTAGCTGCGCTCGACGCCGGCATCCTCGGCCGCATTGATGTTGTCGAAGCCGAGCTGCACGCAGTAGTCCATCTCGAAGCCGCGCTGCGCCTGGCGGATCAGCCCGAGGTAGGAGTTGTTGACCACGATGTGGATGTAGGGCAGCTTGAACTGCGCGCCGACGGCCAGTTCCTCGATCATGAACTGGAAGTCGTAGTCGCCCGAGAGCGCGACGATCTTGCGCGACGGATCGGCCGCCCGCACGCCGAGCGCGGCGGAAATGGTCCAGCCCAGCGGGCCGGCCTGGCCGCAGTTGATCCAGTGGCGCGGGTTGTAGACGTGCAGGAACTGCGCGGCCGCGATCTGCGACAGGCCGATGGTGCTCACGTAGCAGGTGTCGTGGCTGAAGTTGTTGTTCATGCACTGGTAGACGCGCTGCGGCTTCATCGGCACGTCGGCGAAGTTGGTCTTGCGCAGCAGGGTCTTCTTGCGCTCGCGGCACTGGCCGACCCATTCGCCGCGATCGGGCAGCTGGCCCTTGGCCTTCATTTCCTCGGCGACCTGCACGAAGAGTTCGAGCGCCGCCTTGGCATCGGACACGATGCCGAAGTCGGGCGTGAAGACGCGGCCGATCTGCGTCGGCTCGATGTCGACGTGCACGAAAGTTCGGCCCTTGGTGTAGACCTCGACCGAGCCGGTGTGGCGGTTGGCCCAGCGGTTGCCGATGCCGAGCACGAAGTCGGAGGCGAGCATCGTCGCGTTGCCATAGCGGTGGCTGGTCTGCAGGCCGCACATGCCGGCCATCAGCGGATGGTCGTCGGGGATCGCGCCCCAGGCCATCAGCGTCGGGATCACCGGCACGCCGGTGGTCTCGGCGAAGCGCACCAGCAGGTCGGCGGCATCGGCATTGATGATGCCGCCGCCGGCCACGATCAGCGGGCGCTCGGCCGCGTTGAGCATCGCGATCGCCTTCTCGATCTGGGCCCGCGTGGCGGCCGGCTTGTAGGGCGTGAGCGGCTGGTAGGTGTCGATGTCGAACTCGATCTGCGCCATCTGCACGTCGAAGGGCAGGTCGATCAGTACCGGGCCCGGACGGCCCGAACGCATCAGGTGGAAGGCCTGCTGGAACACCTGCGGCACCTGGCCGGGTTCTCGCACCGTGACCGACCACTTGGTGACCGGCTTGGAGATCGACTCGATGTCGACCGCCTGGAAGTCTTCCTTGTACAGGCGCGCACGCGGCGCCTGGCCGGTGATGCAGAGGATCGGGATCGAATCGGCCGAGGCTGAGTACAGGCCGGTGATCATGTCGGTGCCGGCCGGGCCCGAGGTGCCGATGCACACGCCGATGTTGCCGGCGACGGCGCGCGTGTAGCCCTCGGCCATGTGCGAGGCGCCCTCGACGTGGCGCGCCAGGATGTGGGCGATGCTGCCGTGCTTGCGCAGGGCCGAGTAAAGGGGATTGATGGCGGCGCCGGGCACGCCGAAGGCCTGCGTCACGCCTTCCTTTTCCATCACCAGCACAGCGGCCTGGGCCGCGGTCATCTTTGCCATGTCGAGTCTCCTTGGGTTGGCTCGACTGTAGGAATTCCGCGCCTTCGGCAGAAGGTGGCGCCGGACCATAAAGCCTATTCCATGGCGGAATAACTGGCTACGATCCGGGGATGGACCGATTGCTCGCGATGGAGATGTTCGTTCGTGTGGTGGAGACCGGCAGCTTCTCCAAGGCCGCGCGCGAATTCAACACCACCCAGCCCACCGTGACCAAGCAGGTCGCGGCCACCGAGGCGCGGCTGAAGGCGCGCCTGCTCAACCGCAACACGCGCGGCGTGAGCCTGACCGAATCGGGCGCGCTCTACTACGAGAAATGCAAGGCCATCGTGCGCGATGCCGAGGAGGCCGAGAGCATGGTCAAGCTGCGGCAATCGCAGGCGCAGGGCTTGCTGCGCATCGGCACCTCGACCGCCTTCGGCCGCCGCGTGGTGGTGCCGCTGGCACTCGAATTCATGGGGCGGCACCCGCAGGTGCAGGTCGACCTCAGCTTCGAGGACCGCTACGTCGATCTGGTGGCGCAGGGCGTCGACGTCGCGATCCGCATGGGCAAGCTGGCCGATTCCTCGCTCGGCGCGCGCTTCCTCGGCATGAACCCGTGGGTGATGGTGGCTGCGCCGGCCTATCTCAGGAAGCACGGCACGCCGAAGAAGGCGCAGGACCTGAGCGCGCACGTGGCGTTGATCTACAGCAGCGTGGTGGGCGACGACGTCTGGCAGCTGCAGACGCCGAAGGGCGATCCGGTCACGGTGCCGGTGTCGGGCCGGCTGCGCTCGAACAACGTGTCGGCAGTGTTGGCCGCCGCGCGCGCCGGGCTCGGCATCGCGCTGATGCCGCGCTACGTGGCCAGCGATTCGCTCGCCACCGGCCACGTGGTGGAAGTGCTGGCCGACCACGCGCTGGCGGCGCAGGAAATCCATGCGGTGTTCCCTTCGCCCAAGCTGGTGCCGGGCAAGGTGTCGAGCTTCATCGCCTTCCTGCAGGGGCGCTTCGGGGAGCGGTGGTGGGCCTCGACAGGCCCTGAAGTTGTCACGAAATCTTGAATCCTGCAGAGGCCCGGCGTGCGTACCATGAAGACGGCATCGAAAGGAGATTCCCGCATGCACCCGCGCAGACGATTCCTCAACACCCTTGCAGCCACCGGGCTCGGCACGCTGTCCGGCCTGCTGCTGAGTCCCGTGGCCCGCGCCGCGAAGGCCTACGAGTTCACGCTGTCCGACGAAGAATGGAAGAAGCGCCTGACACCCGATCAGTACGCCGTGCTGCGGCACGCCGGGACGGAGCGGCCGTTCTCCAGCCCGCTCGACCATGAGAAGCGCGCTGGCGTGTTCGCCTGTGCCGGTTGCCAGCTGCCGCTGTTCACCTCGGCCACCAAGTTCGACAGCGGCACGGGCTGGCCCAGCTTCTGGAAGCCGATGGCCAATGCGGTCGAGAAGGCCTCCGACAAGAGCTTCGGCATGACGCGCGACGAAGTGCTGTGCCGGCGCTGCGGCGGCCATCTGGGCCATGTGTTCGACGACGGACCGCCGCCGACCGGACTGCGCTACTGCATGAACGGGCTGGCATTGACCTTCACGCCCGGCGCAGCGCCGGCGGCCTGAAGGGAGCATGCAGGTCGGTTCGTCGGCCGAGGCCGGAACCTGTTTCGTCGCGAGGTTGCCGAGAGCTTGAGCGGGCTTGCCGCGCGGCGCGGCTTCAGCTGCGCGAACTCTTGCGCCGCGCGAGTTCCGCGGCCTGCGTGCCGATCAGCGCCGCGCGTTCCTGCATGGTTGCGACGACCGCGGCGACGCGGGCATCGGGCAGCCGTTCCGTGATGGTGGCGATCGCGAGGCCGGCGACGGTGCGGCCGTCGGTGAGCCGCACCGGCACTGCCACTGCACGCGAACCCTGGACCACGCCGACCGGTGCATAGGCATAGCCCCGGGCGCGCGTGAGGCCGGCCTGCGCGATCAAGGTGCCGGGATCGATGTGCAGCGCCTTCAGCCGGGGCCTGTTGCGCCGCACGATGTCGGCCATTTCGTCCACCGGCAGCGAGGCCAGCAGGACCAGGCCGCTCACGCCCACGCCCAGCGGCCGGCGCGCACCGACTTCGATGGACAGCACCTTGACCGGAAAGCTGCCCGGACGGCGATCGATGCACACCGAGTCGGCGCCGTTGCGGATGGTGAGGAACGCGGTGTCGCCCAGCACCTCGCTGAGGTGGCGCAGGTGCGGCTCGGCGATGGCACGCAGCGGGAAACGCGAGGAGCGCGCCAGGCCCAGCAGCGACACTTCGCCGCCGATCAGGTAGCGGCGCGTGGCCGGGTCCTGCTCCACCGCGCCTTCCTCGACCAGCACGCGCAGGATGCGGTGCGCGGTCGGCCGGCTCAGGTCCGAATGGCTGGCGACATCGGTCAGGCGCACGCCGCGTTCCTGGCCGGTCGCGACGATGCGCAGCACCGCGAGCGCGCGACGGACACTTTGCGCGCCGACGGTCTGGCTCGCGTCGCGCTCGGTCACTGGAGTACCTTCGCGCAGCAGCGCTTCGGTATTCGCCTTCGGAACGGCCGGCGGCTCATGGCGGCGAGTCCAGCACCGATTTCGGCGTCTGCTGCATGCCGCGCAGCGTCACGATCCGGCCCAGCGTCGCGTAGTTCGGGCCGCCGATGCGGCAGACCGGGTCGAGCGCGCGGGTGTCGACCTTGCCGTCGCGCATCAGCCCGTCGCGCACGTGGAAGACGATCACCTCGCCGACCACGAATTCGGCACCGGTCTCGCCGAAGGGAATCACGCGTTCCAGCCGGCATTCCATGCTCACCGGCACATCGGCCAGGCGCGGCACGCGCACCATGGTCGAGGGCAGGGTGGCCAGGCCCAGCAGCTCGGCCTCGCTGACCTCCGGCGCATGCTCGGCGCTGCTCTCGTGGATCGCGCTCATCTGCGACGCGCTGCCGATGTTGACGACGAACTCGCCCAGCGCATGGATGTGCGCGCCTGTGTCCTTGCGCCGGCCGGCCTTGCGGCCGATGTTGATGCCGAGCAGCGGCGGCTTGTTCGATACGAAGGTGAAGCACGAAAAGGGCGCGAGGTTCACCACGCCGGTGTCCGAGAGCGTGGTGATCCATGCGATGGGGCGGGGCACCACGATGCCGCTCATCAGGCGGTAGGTGGCTTCGGGGCTGAGGGTGCTGGCGATCAGGGACATGGCGGCGTGGAGGAGCTGCGAGGGATGCCGCCATTGTGGACAGCGGCGCGATCCGGGCACGGCCAGCATCTCATAAAAGTCCACATGCTGGAACAAATGAGGCTTATTGCTTTGCAGCATTCCGGCCTGTCTCCTTAGAGTGGGCGGATGCGGCCAGGGTGCGTCTTGCGCGCGCTCCCGCTCACTCAGGAGACCTATGTTGAAAGCATTCCGCGTTGCCTGCGCCGTCGTTGCGGTGGCGCTTCCCGTTCTGGCCTGCGCACAGCCGGCATGGCCCACCAAGCCGGTGCGGCTGGTTCTTCCGTACCCGCCCGGCGGCAACGTCGACGGCGCCGCGCGCATCATCAGCGAACGCCTGCAGGCCGAGCTCGGCCAGCCCTTCCTGGTCGACAACCGGCCCGGCGCGGGTGGCCTGATCGCAGGCGAGTTCGTCGCCAGGTCGGCGCCCGACGGCTACACCTTCTTCATGGGTGCCAATGGTCCGATCCTGTTCTCGCCGGTGATCTTCAAGCGCAACGTCTACAACTGGAAGAAGGACTTCACGCCCATCGGCTCGGTCTCGTTCACGCCGCTGGTGCTGCAGGTGCATCCGTCGACGCCCTACAAGACGATCGGCGAGCTGATGGCGGCCGCCAAAAAGCCCGACAACCACCTGACCATGGCGTCCCCCGGCGCCGGCACCACCAACCATCTGGTGAGCGAGTACCTGCAGCGCGAAAGCGGCGGCCACTGGGTCACCGTGCACTACAAGGGCAACGCGCCGGCCACCACCGACCTGCTGGGCGGGCAGGTGCAGTTCAACTTCGATCAGCTGTCGGTGTCGCAGCCCTTCATCCAGCAGGGCAAGACGCGCGCGCTGGCGGTGACCTCCGCCAGGCGCGTGCCGCAGCTGCCGGACGTGCCGACGCTGCAGGAGGCCGGCTTCAAGGGCTTCGAGGCGGAGACCTTCACCGGCATCCTGGCGCCCGTCGGCACGCCCGCGGACATCGTGGCGCGCTTCTCGACCGCGCTGCGAAAGATCCTGGCCGAGAAGACGGTGCAGGACCGGTTCCAGGGCCTGGGCGCCGAAGCACGCGGCATGACGCCCGAGCAGTTCACCCAATACCTCACCAAGGAAGACGCGCGATGGATCCCCATCATCAAGCAGGCCAACATCACGGCGGAATGAAGCTCGACCGCAGCGCACCCGCGGCGCGCACCAGCGTGTACGTCGAGGGCTTCGGCCACAAGAACCCGATTCCCGCCGCATGCCGCGTCGGCCCGCTGGTGGAAAGCGGCAGCATCCAGGGCAACGATCCCGCGACCGGCAAGCCGGCCGAGTCGATCGAGGCCCAGTGCCGCCACATGCTGGACAACGTGCGCCGCATCGTCGAGGCGGCCGGCGGCCGGACCACCGACATCGTGAAGCTCACGGTCTGGATGAAGGACCGCACGCAGCGGCCCGCCCTCAACGCGCCGTGGCTCGAGATGTTCCCCGACCCCGCATCGCGCCCGGCCCGCCATTCGATGACGGCGCCCGAGCTCGACATGGGCAAGCTCATCGAATGCAGTTTCACCGCCTGGATCGCCTGATGCCCGACTACCTTCCTTTCGATCCGCGGCCGCGCGCACCCGTGCCGCTGCCGCCGCCGCTGTCCTGCGACAGCCAGTTCCATGTGTTCGGTCCGCGCGAGGTCTACCCGGTGCGGCCCGACGCCGCCTACGAGATGCCGAGCGCCACCTGGCAGGTCGCGCAGAAGCTGCATGCGACGCTCGGCATCCAGCGCGGCGTGATCGTGCAGGCGACCACGTACGGCGCCGACCACACGGTGGTGCTCGATGCGCTCGCGGGCCTGAACGCCGATGGCCCGCGGCGCTACCTCGCCTGTGCCAACGCGGCCGTGCTGACCGAGCGCGACGATGCTTACCTGCACAAGCTGCACGACGCCGGCGTGCGCGGCGCGCGCTTCACGCGCGGCGGCCTGGGCATCAGCTTCTCGCCGGCCGAGCAGGCGCGTGCCTTCGCCCGCGCGAAGGAGCTGGGCTGGTACGTCAAGGTGCAGCCGGAGCCCGGCGGCATGGCCGCGCAGCTCGACGCCTTCGAGGCGCTCGACGTGCCGGTGCTGCTCGACCACATGGGCCGGGCCGATCCTGCGCGGGGCGAGGCCGACCCGAGCCTGGTCCGCATCCTCGAGCTGTTCCAGCGCGGCAACTTCTGGGTGATGCTGTCGCTGTCCGAGAAGATCTCGAAGACCGGCGCGCCCTGGAACGACGTCGTGCCGCTCGCACAGCGGCTGATCGAGGCGGCGCCCGAGCGCTGCGTGTGGGGCAGCGACTGGCCGCATCCCGTCTCGGTCAAGCAGCCGCCCAACGAAGGCGAACTGCTCGAACTGCTGTACCGCTTCGCGCCCGACGCCGGCACGCGCCGCAAGATCCTGGTCGACAACCCCGCCCGCTTTTTTGGATTCGAGTCCGCATGAAACTTCTCAGCTATCGCCATGGCGGCACGGTCCATTGGGGTGCGGCCAAAGGCGAGGGCGTGGTCGACCTGGGCCGGCGCCTGCCGGACATCGCCTCTGTCCTCGCGCTGCTCGAGGGCGGCGAGCCGGCATTGCAACGCGCCCGCGCCGCGCTCGCCGACGCCGCGCCCGACCATGCGCTCGCCGATGTGCGCCTCGAACTGCCGGTGCCCCAGCCGCGCAAGATCTTCTGCATCGGCGTCAACTACGCGCACCGCAATGCCGAGTACAAGGACGGCAGCGACCTGCCCAAGTACCCGAGCATCTTCATGCGCGTGCCCGACTCCTTCGTCGGCCACGGCGGCGCGCTGCTGCAGCCGCCGGAATCGCGGCAGCTCGACTACGAAGGCGAGATCGGCATCGTGATCGGCCGCGGCGGGCGGCGCATCGCGCGGGAGAAGGCCAGCGCGCACATCGCCGGGCTGACCTGCATCAACGAAGGCACCATTCGCGACTGGGTGCATCACGCCAAGTTCAACGTCACCCAGGGCAAGAACTTCCACGCGTCGGGCGCCATCGGTCCGTGGATCGCGACGGCCGACGAGTTTCCCGGGGGCTATGCCGGCCTGCGCGTGCGCACGCGCGTCAACGGCGAGCCCCGGCAGGACGACACCACGGCGCACCTGATGTTCGACTTCGCGTATTTGATCTCGTACCTGTCGACCTTCACGACGCTGGAGCCCGGCGACGTGATCGCGACCGGCACGCCGATCGGCGCGGGCATCCGTTTCGACCCGCCGAAGTACCTGCAGCCGGGCGACGTGGTCGAAGTCGAGGTGACGGGCGTCGGCGTGCTGCGCAACGTCGTCGAAGCCGAAGGGCGGCCCGCATGAGCCTCGATGCCGCGACCTTGCAGCGCGCGGCCGAGCGTCTCGAAGAAGCCGCGCGCACGCGCACGCCGTGCCGGCAGTTCTCGCTCGACTACCCCGACATGACGATCGAGGATTCGTATGCGATCCAGCATGCGTGGATGCAGCACAAGCAAGCCCAGGGCCGAACCGTCAAGGGCCACAAGATCGGGCTCACGTCCAAGGCCATGCAGCGCGCGGTCCAGATCGCCGAGCCGGATTTCGGCGTGCTGCTCGACGACATGTTCCATCGTGACGGCGCGGTGATTCCCGCCGATCGCTTCCTGCAGCTGAAGATCGAGGCCGAGCTGGCCTTCGTGCTGGCCCGGCCCCTGTCCGGCCCCGACTGCACGCTGTTCGACGTGCTGGACGCGACGGCCTACGTCACGCCCGCGCTGGAGATCCTGGACGCGCGCATCCAGCGCGTGGACCCGGAGACGAAGCGCACGCGGACCGTGCTGGACACCATCGCCGACAACGCCGCGAACGCGGCGCTGGTGCTGGGCGGGCGCCCGTTCCGGCCCGCCACGAGCGATGCCGACATGCGCCGCATCGGCGCCATCGTCAGCCGCAACGGCGAGGTCGAGGAGACCGGACTGGCCGCGGGCGTGCTCAATCATCCGGGCTATGGCGTGGCCTGGCTGGCCAACCGGCTGCATCGGCATGGCGTCGTGCTGCAGGCCGGCGAGGTTGTGCTGGCGGGCTCCTTCATCCGGCCCATCGATGTCGCGAAGGGCGATACCGTGGTGGCGGACTACGGCGAGTTCGGAACTGTCTCGTGCCACTTCGGCTGAGTTGCACTGCGGTAGGCTTGCGCGCATGGACAACAGCCCGCACCGCCCCCGCATCCTGCACATCGAGAACCTGAGTTTTGCGCATCCGGATCAGCCGGCGCTGGCGTCCGGCTGGACCGGATCCATCGAGGCCGGCGTGACCCTTCTGTACGGCGACACCGGCAGCGGGAAGTCGACGCTGCTGCGTGTGATGGCCGGCCTGTTGCCCGGCGGCGGCCGGCTGACGCTGGGCGGCGTTCATCTCGACGAAAACCCCGAGGCCTATCGGCGGGACCTGTTCTTCTGCGACCCGACCGCCGATCAATTCGACCGGATGACCGCACGCGAGTGCACGACGTCGCTGGTCGCGGACGACCCTCGTTTCGACGCGGCCGGCTGGCAGGCACTGGTCGACGGCTTCGCGCTGACACCACATCTCGACAAGCAGATGTTCATGCTGTCGACCGGCTCGAAACGCAAAGTCGGGTTGGCCGCGGCATTGGCATCGGGACGCGCGCTGACCTTGCTCGACGAACCGGCGGCGGCCCTCGATGGTGCATCGATCCGGTGTCTGCGCAATGCGCTGGCCGATGCGGCGCGGCGGTCCGAACGGGCGATCGTCGTCGCCAGCTCGGAGCGGCTCGACGGACTGGCGCTCGCCGCGTCGATCGACGTGCCGATGCGTTGACGCAAAGGCCGCCGACTGCGTTCAGCTGCGCGTTTCAAGGCGGCGATACCAGCGCGCCGCCGTGCCCGCGCCGAGATTGAGCGCCAGCGCCCACAACGCCTGCGCAGGAATCAGAAAGCTCAGCGCAATCGTCAGCAGGCACGAGACCAGCAGCACCACGAGCGACACCCGGCGATCCAGCCAGTGCTCGTCCTTCACGGGCGCGGGCAGCAGCGACATCAGCCTGTAGCCGACGCCCGCGCTGAGGCCGATGTTGGCGGCGTAGATCGCGGTCGCCGCCGCGTAGGCGGTGAAGCGTCCCATCACCAGGGTCGAGAACGGCAGCAGGGTCACGAGCAGCAGGTAGAGAAGGCACCACTTCGCATAGGCGGAGCCCACCATCTCGCTGCGCGACTTGACCTTGATCAGCGACAGCCAGCTGATACCGAGCACGTAGAAGGTCAGCAGGTACGGAAGGAATTTCGGCGCCAGCGCGAGCAGGGCCCGGACCAGCGAGGCCTCGTCCGTGGGCCGGCCCGCGTCGTCGGGGATGCGCAGATCCAGAACCAGCAGCGTCATGGCGACGGCGAAGATGCCATCGGTCAGGGCTTCGAGACGGTTCCTGGGATACATCGATGTCCTCCGTTGGGGCGTGCAGGCGGGTTGCGCCCGGATTGTCGATCGCAAGGCCGTCCTGCCAGTGCACCAATTCCTGCGCGCCGCGACGCTGAAATTCTGTTCAATTGTCGCAATCCTGCCTGAGAGGGCGCGCCGCTGGCCATCATTTCGTATTGCTTTTCCGGTGGAGCGCGAGCGTCATGAATACCTTCAGGTCAGCATTCAAAACCGCGCCCGTCTGCGACGCCTCGATGATGCTGCTGGCGTGCCTCGTGATGGTCGGCTGTCAGTCCGAGCGTCCGAGGCCGATGTCTCCGAATCTTCCACCGCCGCCGGAATTCGTCGCTGCGCCGGGGGTGTGTATGTCGTCGCGCATCCACTTCGCGCTGAGGCAACGCATCAGCCTGCCGCTCCTGGAGGAAATGCGCATGCGAGCCGGCGCTTACATGGCCCGCGCGGTCCTGCCGGACGATCCGCCGCTGCCTTTCAGGGCCGACCGCCTGCTCGTCGACGTCGAGCCGAACGGGCGGGTGGTGGCCGCGCGCTGCGGATAAGTCCGCTGGACATGGCGGTCGCCTTGCCCGTCATGTCCAGCTTGCTTTGCGCTGCATCTCCGCCATGGTTTTCGGCCGCGACCTGCATGGGTTCGCGGCCTTCGGGTTTTCCTCCATCGCCTCTCTTTGAAATTATCTTGACATGCGATATCTGAAATATCAACAATGCATACTCAACTCAAGCGACGCGGCCGTCGTCCGGCCGAAGCAATCAAGACCGACAGGAGACAACCATGATCGATCCGCACCACTCGAAGGCTCCCCCTGTATGCCTGGCCCGCACCGCCATCGCGACCACCCTGGCCATGCTGCTCGCCGCCGCCTCGTTCGGCGCCGCCGCCGATGACGGCGTGAGCCCCGGCGAAATCCACATCGGCACTTCGCTCGCGGTGACCGGCCCCATCGCCGTGTGCGCGGGCGTCGGCGACGGAGCGAACGCCTATTTCAAGAAGGTCAACGACGCGGGTGGCGTCAACGGCCGCAAGATCAAGTTCACCGTGCTCGACGACGCGTACTCGACGCAGCGCGCCATCGGCAACGTGCGACGCCTGATGAGCCAGGACAAGGTGTTCGCCATCTTCTCCGGCTGCGGTACGGCCACCGGCGCGGCCGTTCTCTCGGTGGTCGAGAAGGATTCGATTCCCTATCTCTTTCCGCAGGTGGGCCTTGATTCGCTCGTGCAGCCGGTGAAGAAGAACGTCTATTCGATCCTGCCGCTTTATGGCCAGCAGCTCGCCACCGCGATCGACTACGCCGCCAAGAGCCGGCAACCCAAGACGGCTGCGATCTCGATGATCAATATCGCCGGCCATGAGGGCTGGACGACCGTCATCAAGGACAAGCTCAAGGCGCTCAACATCCAGGTCGTCGACGAGCAACTGATCGAAGTGACCTCGCCCGAGAAAGCGACCTTCGTGACGCAAATGAAAGCCAAGAACCCCGACATGGTGGTAATGGTCGACTCCGCGCCCGGCGCCGCGCGCTACGTGCTCGAGATGCAGCGTCAAGGCTGGAAGCCCAAGGTCATCACCGGCATCAACACCCTTACCGACGAGGCGTTCCTGCGTGCCGCCGGCAACGCGGCCGACGACCTCGTAATCGCACCCGCCGCGACGCTGCCGCCCACTGAGCCCAACGCCAAGGAGTGCGTGGATGCGCTCGCTGCCTATGACAAGTCGCTGCAGCCCTCGGGCTTCACGATGTTCGGCTGCCTCGGCGCGAAGATGTTCGTCGATGCGCTCAAGCGCGTCGGCCCCGAGCCCACGCGCGCCGGGCTGATCGCCGAGCTGGACAAGACCAAGGGCTTCGAGTCCGGCTTCAGCGGACCGATCAGCTTCAGCCCCACGGTGCACCAGGGCCTCACGGCCATGTACCCGATCGCCGTGCAGAACGGCCAGTTCAAGGTGATCGGCGCACCCGTGCCGCTGCAGTAGGGCCGAGGCATGACCTTCGACATCCTCGTGGCTGCGGTCGTGAGCGGCGCCGTCAACGGCGGCCTCTATGCGCTCCTGGGCATCGCCATCGTGCTGATCTTCAGCACGACCGGCGTGGCCAACTTCGCGCAGGGCGAACTGGCCACCTTCGGCGCCTTCGCGATGTTCATGATCGTGCTGCCCATGGGCCTTTCGCTCGTGGCGGCCTGGCTGTCGACCGTCGTTCTTCTGGGCATTCTGGGCGCGGTGGTGTACTTCGTCCTCATCCGTCCTCGCCCGGAGGCGGATCACCTCAACCTCGTGGTGCGCACGCTCGGCTTCTCGGGCCTGCTGCACGCGATCGACGTGCTCAAGTGGGGCCCGAACGAGCCCTACAAGTTCCCGAGCCTGTTCGGTTCGGGCTCCATCTCCTTCGGTGCCGTGGTGCTGAGCAACGACCAGCTCGGCACGCTTGCGGTTGCTGCGGCGATGGCAGCACTCTTCTTCGTGTTCTTCAACCACACGCGCACCGGCCTTGCGATGCGCGCCGTCGCGCTCAACCGCGAGGTCGCGGCACTGCAGGGCGTGGACGTGCAGCGTACCAACGTGCTCGTGTGGATCGTCGCCACGGCGATCAGCGCGGTGGTGGGCCTGCTCGTCGCGCCGATCTCCTTCCTCGACACCGGCCTCATGCAGCCGTACCTGCTCAAGGCCTTCACCGCCGCGATCATCGGCGGCATGTACAGCTTCCCCGGCGTGGTCGCGGGCGGGCTGATCCTCGGCATCGCCGAAACGGTCGCCGCCGCGGCGACCTCGATCCACGTGCGCGAGCCGCTCGCCTTCGCGGTGCTGCTGCTGGTCCTGCTGTTGCGGCCCGCGGGGCTGTTCGCCTCCCATCGCGCACAAAGGAGAGTCTGAGATGCACGACCCTGTCCTTGGCTTTCAGGAGGCCGGCCGCGCTTCGCGCCGGTCGGCCCTGGTGTCGGCAGTGGCAGTGCTCGTGCTGCTCGCGCCGCTCTTCGCGACCGGGTACGTCCGCTACGTCGCTACGCTCTGGATGATCTACGCGATTGCCGCCGTGGGCCTGCAGATCCCCATCGGTCTCGCGGCCATCTATTCCTTCGGCCACAGCGCCTTCATGCTGATCGGCGCCTACGCGATGGCGCTCGCGATCACGCTCGGCGGCTGGCCGGTGCCGCTGGCGATCCTCGCGGCGCTCATGCTCGCGGGCATCGTCGGCGCGCTGCTCGCGCTGCCGTCGCTGCGCCTGTCGGGCTTCGCGCTCGCGATCGTCACGATGGGCGCCTCGTCGCTCTTCTTCCAGTCGGTCAAGGTGTTCACGGTCACGGGAGGACCACAGGGTCTGTTCCTGCCGGAGATCGCGTTCGTGAAAGCGATGGATGGCCGCGTGTTCTACGCGATCTGCGCTTTGCTGATGGTGCTGGGCCTCGTGGTCGCCCGCTGCGTAGAGGGCGGCCGCATCGGTCGCGCGCTCCGGGCATCGGCCGCCAATCCACTTATGGCGCAGAGCTTCGGCGTGCACCTGAGGCGCACACGAACGCTCTCGTTCGTGATCAGTGCCGTCTACGGCTCGATCGCAGGCAGCCTGCTCGGTCTCGTGAGCGGCTACATCGCGCCCGAAGCGTATTCGCCCGAGCTGTCGATCCAGGTCTTCGCGGCCGTGATGATCGGCGGCATGGCACGCTTCTGGGGACCCGTGCTCGGTGCGCTTTTCATCGTGCTGATTCCCGAGCTCACGCAGTCGGTGCAGAACCTGGGCGCCATCGTCTATGCGCTGCTCTTCATCGCGGTGAGCACCGTGTACCCCGGGGGCCTGCAGCAGATGCTTTCGAGGCTCGTCGGGCAGCCGACGCGGAGGTCGCCGTGACGGCTCTGCTCGAAGTGAGCGGCATCACGGTGCGCTTCGGCGGCGTCCGCGCGCTCGGCGGCGTGGACATGCAGGTGGCCGAAGGCTCGGTGCACGGGCTCATCGGGCCCAACGGCGCGGGCAAGACCACGCTGCTCAATTGCATCGGGCGCGTGATCGAGCCCGCGGAAGGGCGGCTCGCGTTCGGGGGAGAGAACCTGCGCGCACGGCCGGCACACGACCTCGCCAGCCTGGGCATCTCGCGCACCTTCCAGAACCTGGCACTGATGGACGATGCCACGGTGCTCGACAACGTGCTCGTCGGGCTGCGGCGGCAGGGCGGCTTCACGCTCCACGACTTCCTGCCCACGCCACGGCGCCTCGCGCTCGAGGCCGAGGACCGCGCGACGGCGCTGGCCGCGTTGGCCCAGGTGGACCTGCAGCAGTATGCGCACGACAGGATCGGCAAGCTGCCCTACGGCTTTCGCAAGTCGATCGAGATCGCGCGTGCGCTGTGCACGCGTCCGCGCCTGCTCATGCTCGACGAGCCGACGGCGGGCCTCAACCCGACGGAGATGGACCAGCTCGGCATCGCCGTGCGCCGCATGCGCGAGACGCTGGGCCTGACGGTGCTGCTCATCACGCACCACATCGAATTCCTGCTCGAAGTCGCCGATCGCGTCACCGTGCTGGACCTCGGCTGCGTGATCGCCGACGGCACGCCGGACCTCGTGCACACCGATGCGCGCGTGCGCGCGGCGTATCTGGGAGTGGACGAATGAGCACCGCGAACGCGCCGCTGCTCGAAGTCGTCAATCTCGTCGTGCGCTACGGCAGTGCCCAGGCGCTGCACGGCATCTCGCTGACCGTCGCGCCGCAGCAGATCGTCGCCGTGGTCGGCGCCAACGGCGCGGGCAAGACCACGCTGCTGCGCACGCTCTCGGGTCTCGTGCGACCCGCCGACGGTCACGTGCGCTTCAACGGCGAGAGCATTGCCGGACTCGCGGTGCACCGCATCGTGCAGCGCGGCATCTCGCACATCCCCGAAGGCCGCGGCATCCTGCCGACGCTGTCGGTGAAGGAGAACCTGCGCCTGGGCGCCTACGTGCACGGCCGGCCCGACCCCGGACTCATGGCGAAGTTGGAGCAATGGTTCCCCGTGCTCTTCCGCCGCCACGATCAGCTGGCGGGGATGCTGTCCGGCGGCGAGCAGCAGATGCTCGCGATCTCGCGCGCGGTGCTGGCGCGCCCGCGCCTCGTGCTGATCGACGAACTCTCGCTCGGGCTCTCGCCCAAGGTCACCTCCGAGCTGGTGCCGCGCCTGCGCGACCTGCGCGACGCCGGTGCGAGCGTGCTGCTCGTGGACCAGAACATCCAGCAGGCACTGCGCGTGGCCGATCGCGTCTACGTCCTCGCCAACGGGCGCATCGCCTACAGCGGAACGCCCGACGAACTGCGCGCCGCCCCCGACCTCATGAGCACCTACCTGGGCGTGGAACTCGCGCCCCAGCCAAAGACCCCCGCATGACAACCACTTCCGTCACCGTGCTGGCCAGCGGCCTGCAGTTCCCCGAAGGTCCGATCGCGATGCCGGACGGCAGCCTGCTGTTCGTCGAACTGCAGCGCGGGACGCTGAGCCGCATCTCTGCCGAAGGCGCATTCAGCGTCGTCGCCGAGCTCGGCGGCTCGCCGAACGGCGCGGCCATCGGCCCCGATGGCCGCTGCTATGTCTGCAACAACGGCGGCCTCACGTTCACCGAGCGTGACGGTCACACCTATGCGGGCCTCGCGACCGACGACTACGAGGGCGGCTGGATCGACGTCGTCGACCACAGGACCGGCAAGCACGAACGCCTCTACACCGCCTGCGGCGACATCCCGCTGCGAGCGCCCAACGACATCGTGTTCGACCGCCACGGCGGCTTCTGGTTCACGGACATCGGCAAGGCCTTCAAGGGCAGGACCGAGCGCGACCGCGGCGCCGTCTACTACGCCAGGGCCGACGGCAGCATGATCCGCCGCGCCATCTTTCCGTTGGAAGGACCCAACGGCATCGGCCTTTCGCCGGACGAGCAGACGGTCTACGTGGCGGAGTCGCACACCGGCCGCGTCTGGGCCTTCCAGGTCGGCGAGCCGGGACACGTCGTGCGCCACCCGCATGCGAGCGTGTTCTGGGAGAAGGGCCACATGCTCTGGGCGCCCGACTACTACGCCATCCTCGACTCGCTCGCCATCGACGGCGACGGCAACGTCTGCGTGGCCGACATTCCCACCGGAGGCATCACCGTCATCTCACCCGAAGGCCAGCGCATCGCGCAGTACCCGATGCCGGACCCGTTCACGACCAACATCTGCTTCGGCGGCGCGGACCGGCGCACGGCCTATATCACGCTTTCCTCAATGGGGCAGATCGTCTCGATGCCATGGCCGCGCGCGGGCCTCGCGCTCAACCATGCGGAGGCGGCATGAACTTCCAGGCCGAACTCACCGCCAGGCGCGTGAGCGACGAGGGTCTGGGCTTCGTGCACGACGGTGCGCTCGTGTACCTGAACGGCGCGAGTGGCTTTCCGAACCGCTTCGCGCAGCGCCTCGCGGCCGAAGGCCGGCGTTTTCGCGACGTGCAGCTCTTCCACCCGATGCGCCGCGAGGTGCTGCCGCTGACGCCCGATCTCGTGTCGGCCGATCTGGCCGGCCACCTGTTTCATGTCTCGGACTTCACCTACGACGAGAACGTGCGCACGGCCATCCGCGAAGGCCGCGCGAGCTACCGCCCCAACCACGGCAGCGAATCGGGGCGGCGCTTTCCCTACGACATCGACGTCTTCGTCGCGGGCGCGACGCCGATGGACGAGCACGGCTATTTCAATCTCGGCTCCTGGGGCGGGTGGGTGCCCGATTTCCTGCCGCGCGTGAAGAAGCTCGTGCTCGAGGTCAACCCGGCGCAGCCGCGCGTGCATGGCGACGTCAATGTGCACATCAGCCAGGTGGCCGGCTTCTACGAAGCGGACTATCCGCTCGTGGAACTGCCGCAGGCCGGCGCCGCGCCGAGCGAGACGGAAAAGCGCATCGCGACGCACATCGCGGCGCTGATCGAGGACGGCTCGACGCTGCAGGTCGGCGCGGGCAACCTGCCCGAAGCCGTGGTGCAGCTGCTCGTGACGGGCGGTGCGAAAGACCTTGGCGTGCATACCGAGGCCTACTTCGACTGGGTCGTGAGGCTCACCGAAGCGGGCGTCATCACCAACGCACGCAAGAGCCTCGACCGCGGCAGGATGATG
Source organism: Variovorax sp. PBL-E5 (assembly GCF_901827185.1). Classification (NCBI taxonomy): domain Bacteria; kingdom Pseudomonadati; phylum Pseudomonadota; class Betaproteobacteria; order Burkholderiales; family Comamonadaceae; genus Variovorax; species Variovorax sp. PBL-E5. The sequence goes on from NZ_LR594671.1 coordinate 1,531,612, forward strand.
GCCGCGATGGCGATCGGATCGAGCCGGCTGCACCGTTTTGTCGATCGCAATCCTTTCGCATGGTTTCGCGCCTTCTCCTATGTGAACGACGTGCGCACCATCGCGGCCGGCTACCGGCCGGTGTCGATCAACGCCACGCTCGAGGTGGACCTGATGGGACAGTGCGCGTCCGAAGGCTTCGGCCACCTGCACCACAGCGGCGTCGGCGGCCAATGGAACTTCCACTACGGCGCGGCGCTTGCCGACGAGGGCAAGGGCATCATCGCCTTGTCCTCCACGGCGCGCGGCGGCACGGTGTCGCGCATCGTGCCCATGCTCGCCGCGGGCACGGCCGTGACCATTCCGCGCAACGACATCCACTGGGTCGTGACCGAATACGGCGCGGTCGACCTGCGGGGCAAGTCGCTGCGCGACCGCGCGCGCCTGCTCATTTCCATCGCACATCCCCAATTCCGCGAATCCCTGGAGCGGGCCGCACGCAACGAAATGCACCTGCTGCCCGGGACGGCTTGAGAACAGCACACGACATGCAGATCAACGGCAAGAACATTCCCTGGAAGACCCTCGGCGAGTTGCTCGAGGACAAGGCGGCGCGGCACGGCGGCAAGATGTTCGCCGAGATCGACGGCGTGCGCGTGAGCTACGTCGAGCTCGAGCGGCGATCGCGCCATGTCGCGGGCGGCCTGCTCGCGCTCGGCCTCGCACCGGGCGATCGTGTCGCAACCTTCATGCTCAATGCCCTCGAGCAATTGCTGGTGTGGTTCGGCACCGTGCGCGCAGGACTCGTGTGGGTGCCGCTCAACGCAGGCCTCGTGGGGCAGGACCTGCGCTACACGCTCACCAACTCGGGTGCGCGCGTACTCGTGGCAGACACCGAGAGTCTGCCGCACTTTCTCGAAGTTGCGGCCCAGACGCAAATGCTCTCGCTCTACGTCGTCGCCGACGCAAAGACGGCCGCCGCCAGCGGCGCGCAACCGTATGCGGCGCTCGAAGCCGGCCCCCTGCCGACGACGCTCCCCGCCACGCGCGCCGAAGACCCGGGCGCCATCCTCTACACCGGCGGCACGACCGGGCTGCCCAAAGGCGTGGTGCTGCCGCAGTTCTCCTTCATCCTCTCGGGCGTGCGCTACGGCGAGTCCTTCTCCGTGCGCGCGGGCGAGCGTCATTACTCGACGATGCCGCTCTTCCATGCGGGCGCACTCCAGTGGGGTTTGATGGGGCCGCTCGTGTGCGACATGAGCACGGTGATCGACCGCCGCTTCAGCGCCAGCCGCTACTTCGAGCGCGTGCGCGAAGTCGAGGCCAACGTGATCGACCCGCTCGGCGTGGTGCTGACCATGCTGTGCCGGCGGCCGCCGAGCCCGCAGGATCGCGAGCACAAGGTGCGTATCAGCCTCGGCGCGACGCAGGGCCTGCCGTCGCACATCCCCGACGAATTCACCCGGCGCTTCGGCATTCCGCTCGTGATGGTCTACGGCCTCACCGAGGGCGGCGGCGCCATGCTCACCACCAATCGCGATCGCAAGGATGACTCCAATGGCAGCCCGCACGGCTGGGTGGAGTTGCGCATCCTCGACGAGGACGGCTTTCCGCTGCCGGATGGCGAAACCGGCAAGCTGGTGCTGCGCTCGAACTTCCCGTTCATGTTCATGACCGGCTACTGGAACGATCCCGCGCGCACGGCCCAGGTGCTCAAGGACGGTTGGCTGCACTCGGGCGACCTCGGTTGGCTGCAGGCGGATGGAAGGCTGCGCTTCATCGGCCGCGAAGCGCACTGGCTGCGCCGGCGCGGCGAGAACATCTCGGCCGTCGAAGTGGAGACCGTGCTGGCCAAGTGCCCGGGCGTGAAGGAAGTGGCCGTCGTCGCCGGCCCGTCGGAGATCGGCGAGGACGAGGTCAAGGCCTTCGTCGTGGCGGAGGAGGGCGCACAGCTCGCGCCGGCCGAACTTGTCGCATGGTGCGAAGACAAGCTGGCACCCTTCAAGGTACCGCGCTTCGTGGAATTCATCGCGCTGCTGCCGCGTTCGGTGGCCAAGATGGAAATCGATCGCGCCGCCCTGCGCAAACGTCCCAACGACGCGGCCTGGGATCGCGAACGGGAACAGCCGCGCGCCGCGCGCGGGAAGTCGTCACCGCCGGCCCAACAATAGGCGCTTGTCCACTTTTCCCCCGCACGAACGTGAAAAAGAAATCCCCCCAGGACGCCGACTCCGCCGACAGCCGCCCACCGGGCAAGGCCAAGAGCCGCGTCGCCGAAGGCACCGCGCAGCACGTGATCGACTCGCGACGGCTCTTCTACTTCTATCACGTGGCGCGCCTGGGCAGTCTCACCACGGCGGAGGCGTACCTCGACATCGCGCAGTCGGCGATCAGCCGGCAGCTGCAGCAGCTCGAGTCCGACCTCGGCGTGCAATTGCTCGAACGCACCGGCCGCGGCGTCTCGCTCACCGACGTGGGCCGCGTGGTGTTCGAGAAGGCCAAGGGCATCCTCGACGAGATGTCCAACACCCGCAGCGAGATCGAGCTCTCGCAACGCCGGCCCAAGGGGCAGATCAGCTTCGCGGCACCCTCGATGTTCGTGCGCGGCTTCATGGGCCAGGTGGTCAGGCGCTTCGCGCAGCACTATCCCGACGTGCGCCTGCGCGTGATCGAAGCGGCGACCGGCCAGGTGGCCGAACTCGTGGCCGCGTCGGTGGTCGACCTGGGCATCGTCGTGCACGCGCCCAATTCGCCCAAGGTCGAGACCGAAGCGCTGTTGGTCGAGCACATGGACCTGGCCATGCGCGCGAGCGATCCGCTGGCCACGCGCAAGTCGATGGACCGCCACGAACTCAACGGCCTGCCTTTCATCCTGCCAGTCAATCCGCATGGCGCGCGCCTTCTGATGGAGCGCTACTTCGCGGCCGGCGGCATCGTGGTGGACACGCGGATCGAGATCGACTCGATGACGCTCCAGAAGGACACGGTCGCGAGCCTGTCGTACTACACGCTGCTCGCGCGCGGCGACTGCCGCCCCGAGGACGGCATCGCGAACGTGCCGCTGGTGCCGCCGCTGGAGCGTACCTCCTATCTCGCGCGCCTGCGCGACCGTGGTGACCAGCCGATGCTCGAGCCCTTCATCGAAGAACTGCGCAAGGCCGTGAAGGACTTGCACCCCGACAAGCGCAGCCGCGCCCGGCCCCACCAACGTTGAACCCGCATCTCAAGGAGACAGCAATTGACCCGAGGCAACCGCAGCCCATGCATCGTCGGCATCGGCCAGAGTGAATTCAAGAAGTGGGGCGGCATCATGGACCGCTCGCAGTTCCAGGTGACGGCGGAGGCGGTTCGCGCGGCCCTGGCCGATGCCGGCATCGCCGCGCGCGAGGTCGACGGCTTCACCTCGTTCTCCAACGACGCCAATGAGGCGCCCATGATGCACGTCTCCATCGGCGGCGAGGTGCTGCGCTTCTCGGGCATGGTCTGGGGCGGCGGCGGCGGCGGCAGCGCGGGCGGCGTCTCGATGGCGTACGCAGCGGTGGCGAGCGGGCAGGCCGACGTGGTGGTGGTCTACCGGGGCCTGTGCCAGGGCCAGTCGCGCCGCTTCGGCCGGTTCAACCATGCACGCGTGCAGGGCAACTTCGTCGCGCCCTACGGTCTGTTCGCGCCTTCGATGATGCTGGCGATGGTGATGCAGCGCTTCATGCACGATCACGGCATCGGCCACGAGGCGATGGCGGAGATCGCGCTGAGCAACCGCGCGAATGCCAACCGCAATCCGAACGCGATCATGTACGACAAGCCGCTCACGCGCGAGCAGTACTTCGCGGCGCGCTGGATCGCGGAACCCTTTCGCCTCTACGACTGCTGCCTGGAAAGCGACGGTGCCTGCGCGGTCGTGGTGACGACGAAGGAGCGCGCACGCGACCTCGACGTGAAGGCGGTGGACATCCTCTCGGCCGCGATGGGCAGCGGCCCCGGATGGGGCCAGGGCCCGCTCGCGAGCCACAACATGCCGGCCGAAGACTACGCCTCCACCAACAGCCGTCGCCTCGCCAGGGAACTGTTCGCCAAGGCCGGCCTGGACCCCAAGGACATCGACGTGGCGCAGATCTACGACCACTTCTCCGGCCTCGTGCTGATGGCGCTGGAGGACTACGGCTTCTGCGCGCCGGGCGAGAGCGGCGAGTTCGTCGCGAGCGGCGCCATCCGCTGGCCCGACGGCAAGCTGCCGCTGAACACTTCGGGCGGCCAGCTCTCGGAAGCCTACGTGCATGGCATGAACCTCGTCATCGAAGGCGTGCGCCAGTTGCGCGGCACCTCCACTTCGCAGGTCGCGGACGCGCGCACCTGTCTCGTGACCGGTGGTCTCGGCGTGTCGCCGACCAGCGGCCTCATCCTCGGAGTTCACTGATGGCCTACTTTCCCCCCGAGATGCCGCGCGCCGAGCCGGACTTCAACGACCGCGACTACTGGGCCCGCCTCGGCAAGCGCGAACTGTGCTTCCAGGCCTGCGCGCAGTGCGGAACGCTGCGCCACCCGCCCGGTCCGATGTGCCCGACATGCCTTTCCACCGAGGTGAAATGGATCGAGGCGCCGCCGTCGGCCACGCTCTTTTCCTTCACGGTCGTGCACCACGCAAGCCACCCGGCCGTCAGCGAAAAGCTCCCGTACGTCGTCGCGCTCGTCGAGTTCGACGGCATGCCGGGCGTGCGCCTGATCAGCAACCTCACCGACATCGATCCGAAGGCGGTGCGCATCGGCATGCCGCTTTCGCTCTGGTGGGACGACACGGGCGATGGCCAGATCGTTCCGCGCTTCCGGCCGGGGAGCGCGCCATGAGCGAAGTGCAGGAGCGGTCCGAAGACCCCGTCTACCAGAACCACATCGACGGCCAGCCGTGCGCGGGCGCGGAGGGCCGCCAGTTCAAGGCAGTGAATCCGAGCACGGGCCGGCCCTGGGGCAGCTTCGTCGAGTCGGGCGCAGCGGACGTCGACGCCGCGGTGCATGCGGCCCGTCGCGCGCTCGACGGTCCCTGGGGCCGGCTTTCGCCCACGCGGCGCGGGCGCCTCATGATGGCCTGGGGCGACAAGATAGCGGCCCATGCCGAGACCATCGCTCGGCTCGAGTCGACGCAGAACGGCAAGCTCATCGGCGAGATGCTTGCGCAGGCGCGCGTGGTGTGCGACTGGCTCTACTATTTCGGCGGCCTGGCGGACAAGATCGAAGGCCGCACCATCCCGCTCGAGCGCCGCAGCGTCCTCAACTACACGCTGCGCGAGCCGCTGGGCGTGGTGGGCGTCATCGTGCCCTGGAACTCGCCGACCTTCCTCACCCTGATGAGCTGTGCGCCCGCGCTCGCGGCAGGCAACACCATCGTTCTCAAGCCCTCGGAGGTGACTTCGGCCTCGGCCTTCGAACTCGTGCGGCTGGCCGAGGCGGCAGGATTTCCGCCCGGCGTGATCAATGTCGTGACCGGCGCGCGCGCCGCCGGTGAAGCGCTCGTGGACCATCCGATGGTGGCCAAGATCTGCTTCACCGGCAGCGACGGCGCGGGCCGCGCGATCGCCGCGCGCGCAGGGGCGCGCCTTGCCAGCTGCACCCTGGAGCTGGGCGGCAAGAGCCCGAACATCGTGTTCGAGGACGCGCCGGTCGACAACGCCGTGGCGGGCATCCTGTCGGGCATCTTCGCGGCGGCCGGCCAGACCTGCATCGCCGGCTCGCGCGCCTACGTGCACGAACGCATCTACGACCAGGTGATGGAGCGCCTGGTCACGCGGGCCAGGGCGATCCGGATCGGCGACCCGCTCGCGGCAGGCACGCAGATGGGTCCGGCCGCGAGCGCGGCACAGCTCCACAAGAACGAGACCATGGTGGCAAGGGCGCTCGAGCATGGCGCAGCACTCGCCTGCGGCGGCGAGCGCGCGAAAGTCCCCGGCTTCGAGGGCGGCTACTTCTACCAGCCCACCATCCTGCATCGGATCCCCGAGGGCAATCCGATCCTGCAGGAAGAGGTGTTCGGGCCGGTGCTCGCGATCACGCCCTTCTCCAGCGACGACGAGGCGGTAGCGCTCGCCAACGGCACGCGCTTCGGCCTCGCGGCCGGCGTATGGACTTCGAACTTCGCGCGTGCCCACACGATGGCCAGGCGCTTGCAGGCCGGCACCGTGTGGATCAACACCTACCGCGCGCTTGCCTTCAACTCGCCCTTCGGCGGCTACAAGGACAGTGGCCTCGGCCGCGTCAACGGCATCGAGTCGATCGACCAGTTCCTGCAGACCAAGAGCGTGTGGTGCGAGACCAGCGACGAAATCCAGGATCCCTTCGTGATGAAGGTCTGATCCCGAGCGCAGAAGACCTTCCATCCGCGCGACCTCCGCTGCCGGACAGCGAGACGTGCACGTATTCCAACAAGGAGTCCTTTCGTGAAACAAACATTGGTCCATGAAGTTCCCGGCCTGCGCAGAGTCACCTCCGGCCTGCGCTTTCCCGAGGGTCCGGTCGCGCTGGACGACGGCAGCGTCCTCGTGGTCGAGATCGAAGGCAAGGCGCTGACCCGCGTGCTGCCGAACGGCAGCAAGGACGTCGTGGCGCAGCTCAGCGGCGGACCGAACGGCGCAGCGATCGGTCCGGACGGCCGCTGCTACATCTGCAACAACGGTGGCTTTTCGTTCCACAAGCGCGGCGACAAGACGCTGCCCGGGATCGCGCCCGACGACTACAGCGGGGGCTGGATCGAGGCGGTCGACCTGAAGACGGGCAAGAGCGAAGTGCTCTATCGCAACTGCGGCGACATTCAACTTCGCGGTCCCAACGACCTGGTATTCGACCAGCACGGCGGCTTCTGGTTCACCGACACCGGCAAGGTGATGGCGCGTCAGCGCGACCGCGGTGCGGTGTTCTATGCGCGCACCGACGGCTCGTTCATCAAGCAGGTCGTGTTCCCGCTCGATGGGCCGAACGGCGTCGGGCTCTCGCCGGACGACAGCACGCTGTACGTCGCGGAGTCATGGTCGGGCCGCGTCTGGTCCTACCAGATCGCCGGCCCCGGCGAGATCAAGAAGGCGGTCGGGCCGGTGCCCTGGGAGCGCGGGCATCTGCTGCTCGGCATCGGCGGCTACTCGGTCCTCGATTCGCTGGCGATCGACAGCGCGGGCAACGTGTGCGTGGCCGACATTCCTTATGGCGGCATCACGGTGATCTCGCCCGAGGGCGCGATCGTCGAGCAGTACGCGATGCCCGACATCTTCGTCACCAACATCTGCTTCGGCGGCAAGGACCTGCGGACGGCCTATATCACGCTGTCGTCGAGCGGGGAGCTGATGGCCATGGACTGGCCGCGCCCCGGGCTCGCGCTGCACTGGTTGAACCGCAGGGGCTGAACCGCGAGGAGACTCGATGACGATGTTGACGCTGGAAACGCGCGCCAATGTTCTGGTCGCGACGCTGAATCGCAATCTCCAGAACACGATCGACGGCGCGCTGGCCGATGCGATCGAGCATGCACTGACGGAGTCGGAGCGGCTCGGTGCCGCCGCGCTGCACCTGCGGACCGCGACGGCGCATTTCTGCGGGGGGGCCGATCCGGCACGCGTCGCACAGTGGCTGGGCGAGCGGGGCGGCGAGGCCCTGCGTGGCGACGGCGACCGGTGGGATCGGCTGTTCCGGCGCATCGAGCGAAGCCCGACCATCGCCTTCGCGGAAGTGAAAGGCAATGCACTGGGCGCCGGTCTCGGGCTGGCGCTGGCCTGCGACCTGCGCATGCTGTCCGCGAGCTCGCGCATCGGCGCGCCGGAAGTCAGGGTGGGCCTGCTGCCCGCCGGCAGGACGGTCGATCGGCTGGTCGGCCTGGCCGGCACGGTGGTCGCGCAAAGGCTGCTGCTCGGCGGCGACCTCGTCGATGGCCTGGAAGCCCATCGTCTCGGCCTGGCCCATTGGATCGCACCTGACAATGAACTGGAAGATCGCGCCGCTGCAACCGTCGCGCGCATTGCGGAGCAGTCGCCGATCGCATTGCGCGAAGCAAAGCGGCTTTTGGCCGCGGTACACCGGCGCGGCGCAGACGATTCTGCCGATGTCGAGATCGCGGCATTCGATCACCTTATTCACAGCCACGAAGCACGCGAGAGAATCCGCGCGCTGCTCGAACGACTTGCCAAGCGCGAGCCGAAATAGCAGCAATTGAAAGCGGTGGCGACAGCGGGGTCTGCGGGTGATCGGAATTGCCAGATCGAGCGCGGCCGGGCTCCACAATCCGGATGGCGCGTTGGCATCGAACCGGAAAGCGAAGGGATCGGCTCGATCGACTGACCAGAACGGCCCGGCGAGGCGCATCCTGCTGACCGACGAGCCCGAGAAGGAGCGCGCTTCACCGCGCTGCTGCTCGCGCTCAACGCGCCCGCGCGCAGGACCGGCCGAGGATCAAGTCCGAGGGAATGAGCACCGTGCGGGGTTCCTTCGGCGCGCGCTTCTCCACGCGTTCCAGCATGAGTTTCATCGCCGCCGCCGCGCTCTGGTGGTAGTTGGCGCGAAGCGCGGTCACGGGCGGGTACATCAGCTCCAGCGTCTCGAGCGTACCGATTCCGACAACGGAAACATCGCCGGGAATGTCGAGGCCCGCTTCGCGGATCACGTGCACCGCGCCCGAGAGCAGTTGGGTTCCGACTGCGATGATCGCCGTCGGCGGCGCGTCGAGCTTCAACATGTGCTGCATCGGCACGCGCGACGACTCGAGCCACGAATCGCCGATGTGGACGAGTCGCTCGTCATGCGCGAGCCCGGCCGATTCGAGCGCCGCGCGATAACCCCGCAGCTTCTCGCGGCCGGGCCGCATGCCGCGGCCCGAAGCGAACAACGCAACGCGCCGGTGACCGAGCGACAGCAGGTATTCCATCACCTGTCGGATGCCGGCGCAGTGGTCGATCAGCACGCTGTCGAAGCCGGGGCCCAGGTCGCGGTCGACGATCACGCAAGGCAACGGCGTCACGGCGAACGGCGACCCCGCCGGGTCCGTGTATTCGTTCGAAGGCGACGCGATGATGCCTTCGAGCCGCCGGTTCTCGAAGAAGGCGACGAGTTCCTTGTCCCGCTCCGGCCGCTCGGAGCTGCCGACCAGCAGCGAATAGCCCGCGGCCTGCGCAAGTCGCTCAACTTCGCTCAGGTGGATCGCCAGGTAGGGGTTGGCTATGTTGGGCAGCAGGTAGCCGATCGTTCGACTGCGGCCGCCGCGCAAGTGACGGGCCGTGAAGTCGGGCTGGTAGCCCAGGCGCGCGGCCGCCTGCTGCACGCGCAGACGCACATCCGCGCTCGCATAACCGCTGCTGTTCAACACGCGCGAGACGGTACCGATCGAGACGCCGGCTTCCGCCGCCACCTCCCGCACAGAGATCCGCTGCGTCATGGTTTACCCGGATGAAAACGTTCCACAGGATTGCCGCTTCTTTGCAGTTTCCCTATCGTAGTGCATCTGGAAACGTTTTCACAAATCGATGAGCGACATCTCCTTCTCCCCCCGCCACTTCCTGCAGGCGCTCGGCGCCTTCGCCGCCGCGCAGGCCCTGCTTTCTTTGGCCGGCGAATGGCCCGAGCGCGGCGTCGTCTTCGTGCGAGCCAGCGGCGCCGCGGGGGAATAGCGTGCAATTGATCGACATGTTCGACCGTGGCGCGGGATACGGTCTCGAGGCTCCTTGCCTCACCGAGCCCGGCGGCCGCACGCTCAATTACGGCGAGGTGCAGCAACTCTCGCATCGCATCGCCAACGGCCTGCATTCCGCGGGCATCGGACGCGGGAGCAAGGTGGGCCTGCTGAGTGCCAACCATCTGCTCACCTTTGCAGCCATTCTCGGCATCGTGCGCTCCAACGGCATCTGGCTGCCGGTGAACGCACGCAACGCGCCGGAAGAAAACGCGAACATCCTCGCGCGCGGCGGCTGCGAGTTCCTGTTCGTGCACAGCCAGTTCGCGGCACAGTTGCCGCTGCTGCGCGAAGCGATGCCGAACCTCAAGGGCATCGTGTGCATCGACGGCGAACTGCCGGGCGTGCCGCCGCTCGAAGCCTGGGCCGGGCGGCACCCGGCGACACCTGTGCGCAGCGATGCGCGGCCGGACGACGTCATCGCGATCCGCGGCACCGGCGGTACGACAGGCCTGCCCAAGGGCGTGCTCATCACGCATCGCAACTACGCGATGCTGTTCGCCAACTGGTATGCCGCGATGCCGATCACCGAGCGGCCGGTGCACCTCGTGGTCGCACCGCTGACGCATGCGGCGGGCTCGGTTGCGTTCGCCGCCTGCGGCTACGGCGGCGCCAATGTGATCCTGCCATCCGCCGATCCGGCCGCGATCGTCGACGCGATCTCCCGCTATCGCGTGACGCAACTCTTCCTGCCGCCGACGGCGATCTACAAGCTCCTCGCGCATGACGGCGTGCGCAAGGGCGACTACGCCTCGCTCAAGTACTTCGTGTACTCCGCCGCGCCGATGTCGGTGGACAAGCTGCGCGAAGCGCTCGACCTGTTCGGGCCGGTGATGGTGCAGGCGTACGGTCAGGCCGAAGCGCCCTTCGTCTGCACGGTGATGAACGCGGACGACCATGCGCGCGTGCTGCGCGACCCGGCGCTCGCGCATCGCCTCTCGAGTTGCGGAAGACCCTCGCCCTTTGTACGCATCGGCGTGATGGACAGCGATGGCAGGCTGCTGACCGCGGGCGAGCGCGGCGAAATCGTGGTCCAGGGCGACCTCGTCATGAAGGGCTACTACCAGGACCCGGAGAAGACGGCCGAGGCGATGAAGCACGGCTGGCTGCACACGGGCGATGCCGGCTACCAGGATGCCGACGGCTATTTCTACATCGTCGACCGTCTGAAGGACCTGATCGTCTCCGGCGGCTTCAACATCTCGCCCGGTGAAGTCGAGCAGGTGCTGTGGTCGCTGCCCGCCGTGGGCGACTGCGCGGTGGTCGGCGTGCCGGATGCGCATTGGGGCGAGGCGGTCAAGGCGATCGTGGAGCTGAAGCCCGGCGCCGCGTGGGACGGCGAGGCGGCATTGAGCTTCTGCCGCGACAAGCTGGGCGCCATGAAGGCGCCGAAGACCATCGAGGTGTGGGAGCAGTTGCCGCGCAGCGCCGTGGGCAAGGTGCTCAAGCGCGAGATCCGGGAACGCTACTGGGCTGGCCAGTCGCGCCGCGTCTGAAACCAAGGAAACGAATATGGCCGATCGGCTGAAGGGCAAGACCGTGCTGGTGCTGGGCGCCGGCTGCGTGGGCGAAGGTTGGGGCAACGGCAACGCCGCCGCCGCGACCTTCGCGCGCCAAGGCGCGAACGTGGTGTGCGCCGACATGAACGAGGAGGCGGCCGCCAGCACGGCGGAACTCGTGCGCAAGGAGGGCCGCGAGGCGCTGCACCTGCGCACCGACGTCTGCGTGGCCGACGACGTCAACCGTGCCGTCGCGCTCACGGTCGAGAAGTTCGGCCGCATCGACGTGCTGCACAACAACGCGGGCATCAGCGACCGTGCCGGCCCCGTGGACGGCACCGAGGAAAACTGGGACCGCGTGTTCGACGTCAACGCCAAGGGCGCGTTCCTCGCCTGCAAGGCCGCGATTCCGTACATGCAGCGCCAAGGCGGCGGCTCGATCGTGCACATCTCGTCGATCGCGTCGATCGGCTGGACAGGCCATCCGATGCTCTCCTACCAGGCATCGAAGGCGGCGCTCAACCAGCTCACGCGCATGGTGGCCGTGCAGCACGCGGCGCAGAACATCCGCTGCAACTGCATCCTGCCCGGGCTGATCGATTCGCCGCGCATCTACTCGACGATCCTGCCGGTGTTCGGCGGCGATGTGGAAGAGATGCGCGCCTCGCGCGCCAAAGCCGTTCCGATGCAGCGTATGGGCGACGTATGGGACGTGGCGAACGCCGCGCTCTTCTTCGCGTCCGACGAAGCGAAGTACGTCACCGGCGTGGTGATGGCCGTGGACGGCGGCATCACCTGCTCGCTGCCGCACTGAAACCTATGACGCAGCGTCATCCCGCCTTCATCGCGGGCGCGTTCGAGCACCCGACGCGCTTCGCGCCCGACAAGTCCATCGCCCAGTTGCACGCCGAGTGCGCGCGCGGCGCACTCGCCGATGCGGGCCTCAGCTTCGACGATGTCGACGGCTACTTCTGTGCGGCCGACGCGCCCGGCGGCATCCCCGCGCTGATGGCCGACTACCTGAACCTCACGAAGCTGACGCACGTGAACGGCACGGAGTCGGGCGGCTGCTCGTACATCGCGCATGTGGGCCACGCGGCCGACGCCATCGCGCGGGGCAGGTGCTCGGTGGCACTCGTCACGCTCGCGGGCAAGCCGCGGAGCAGCGGCCAGGCCACCGGCACCGAGATCCGCCAGATCCCGGCCGAGCGGCCCGCGGCGCCGTTCGAGCAGCCCTGCGCGTGGAGCGTCGCCGGCATGTACGGCCTGCTCGCGCGCCGGCATATGTACGAATACGGCACGACCATGGAGCAACTCGCCTGGGTGAAGGTCGCGGCCTCGCACCATGCGCAGCACAACCCGCATGCGCAACTGCGCAAGGTGTTCACGACCGAGGACGTGCTTGCCTCGCCGCTCGTGGCCGACCCGCTGCGACGCGGCGACTGCTGCGTGATCACCGACGGCGGCGGCGCGCTCGTGATCGTCAAACCGGAGATCGCGAAGGCGCTGAAGCGCCCGCGGGTGGGCGTGCGCGGCTTCGCCGAGACGATCCGCACCAACGAAGCCGGGCGCCTCGACCTGCTGCAGACCGGCGCCGCCGTGACCGGCCCGCGTGCCTTCGCGGACGCCGGCCTCACGCCCGCCGACGTGAAGTACGCGTCCGTCTACGACAACTTCACCATCATGGTCGCGATGCAACTCGAGGACCTCGGCTTCTGCGCCAAAGGCGAGGGCGGTCGCTTCGTCGCCGACGGCAACCTGATTTCCGGCAGCGGCAAGCTGCCATGGAACACCGACGGTGGCGGCATGTGCAACAACCATCCGCAGAACCGCGGCGGACTCACCAAGGTGATCGAGGCCGTGCGCCAGCTGCGTGGCGAGGCGCATCCCGCCGTGCAGGTGCCGAACTGCGACATCGCCCTCGCGAGCGGTCCGGGCCTCGTGATGGGCGCGGGCCATGCGCACGCCACCGTCCTGCTGGAGCGTTTGTGATGAGCGATTCGACATTGCAATCCGATCCCTATGTCGCCGCCTTTCCCGAGCTGCTGCCGTTCTGGGAAGCCACCGCGCGCGGCGTGCTGCTGCTGCCACGCTGCCGCGCCTGTGGGCAGGTGCACTGGCATCCGCGCGCGCAGTGCCCCGAGTGCCGCAGCGACGACCTCGAGTGGATCGAGGCCAGGGGCCGCGGCGTGCTGCACACCTTCACGCTCGTGCGCCGCCCGAGCGAGAACACGCTGCTTGCGTACGTGCGCATCGACGAAGGCCCGTTGCTGATGACGAACATCGTGGGCGCGGAGCCCGACGCCCTTCGCATCGGCATGCCGATGCAGGTGGACTTCCGCGCCACGCCGGAGGGCCGCATCGCGCCGGTGTTCCGCCCCGCTTGAACCGATATCAACAGGAGACGACATGAATTTCACGACTCGCACCTTGTCGCGCCGCCGCGTGCTGCTCGGCGCGGCCGCGGCCACCCTCGCCGCCCCCGCGTTCAGCCAAGGCACGTACCCGAACAAGCCGATCCGCCTCATCGTGCCTGCGGCCGCGGGCGGCGCTACCGACATCATCGGCCGCCTCATCGCGCAGAAGGTCAGCCAATCCTGGCCGCAACCGATGATCGTGGAAAACCATGCGGGCGCCGCCGGCGTGATCGGCACGCAGATCGTCGCGCGCGCCCCGGCCGACGGCTACACGATCCTGATGGGCGCGATCAACCACACCATCAATGCGAGTCTGATGGAGAAGCTGCCCTACGACTCAGTCAAGGACTTCACCTTCATCTCGCACGTGGTGTCGATTCCGAACGTACTCGTGGTGAATCCGGAGAAGGTGCCGTCGAAGACGGTCGCCGAGTTCATCGCGTACGCGAAGTCGAACGACAAGCTGGTGTTCGGATCCTCCGGCAACGGCACCTCGCAGCACCTCGCGGCCGAGATGTTCCGGATGGACACCGGCGCGAAGTACCTGCACGTGCCGTACAAGGGCGCGGCCCTGGCGATCAACGACCTGCTCGGCGGCCACGTGGACCTGATGTTCGACAACCTGCCTTCGGCGGCGGAGAACATCCGCGCGGGCAAGTTGCGCGCGCTCGGCGTGACCAGCGCCACGCGCAGCCCCGCCTTCCCCGACTTGCCTGCGATCGCCGAGACCGTGCCGGGCTTCGACGTGCGTTCCTGGTTCGGTCTGATCGGCCCGGCGAACCTGCCGAAGGACGTCGTGGACAAGCTGTACGCCGAGATGGTGAAGATCTTCGCGATGCCCGACGTGAAGGAGCGGCTCGCCACGCTCGGCGCCGATGCGCAGGTGACCTCGCCCGTGCAGTTCGACACCTACGTGCACCAGGAAATGGGCCGCTGGGCGAAGGTGGTCAAGGCCTCGGGCGCCAAGGTGCAGTAGCGCACCTCATCGGGGGACGCGAGGGATTGACACCAGCACATCGCCGCTTCGTGAACGCGCTGATGCTCGGTTGTGGAACCAATGACGCCGCGGGTGAGCACACTCTCGGTCTGCCGCGTTCGCAAAAGCTTTGAGCTGCGGGCGGTGATTCTTTCTTGACGCTCCCCCCTCAGCCCGTCGGGCCGACATAGTCAACGGCCGCAGCAAGTTCGCGCAAGAACAACGGCATGCAAGGCCCTAGCATGGCAGACGATCGAAACACCGGACGCCTCTTCTCTCCACATGAACGACCTCTGCGATGATCTGGCCGCTGAATATGGCGAACTCGCAGAGCGTTGCCACGCACTCAGCGTCAACGACTGGACCCGCGCCACCCCCTTCTACCGCTGGACGCCCAGGGACGAGATCGCGCATCTCTGCTACTTTGAGCAGTGCGCTGCGCAGGCGCTGGCCAATCCGCCAGCCTTCCGCATTGACGAGTCTGCGTTGAAGAAGCGCCTGAGCACGGGCGAGGAGATCAGCGCCATCGCGCGTGCGCAATACGCCCATCTGGACGATTCGAGCTTGCTGACTCTCTGGCAACGCCGCTGCGAATCCGTGATTGCGTCGCTCCGGCAAAGGAATTCCAAGGACCGGATTCCCTGGTTCGGACCCGACATGAGCGCGCGCTCCTTCGCGACCGCGCGCCTGATGGAGACTTGGGCGCATGGCCAGGACATCTGGGATGCCCTGTCGGAGCGGCGGCCCGCGTCCGATCGCATCCGCCATATCGCACACCTCGGCGTGACGACGCTGGCCTGGAGTTTCAGCAATCGAGGCATGAAGCCTCCGGCCGAAACGCCGTTTGTGCGACTCGACGCGCCGAGCGGCGCGATCTGGACCTGGGGCGACTCGGCGACGGGCTCGTGGGTGCGCGGGCCCGCCGAAGATTTTTGTCTGGTCGTGACCCAGCGTCGTCACGCCGCAGACACGGCGCTCGAGATCCATGGAGAGCCCGCGACGACTTGGCTCGCGATCGCCCAGTGCTTCGCGGGGCCACCGGCACAGGGCCCGGAGCCAGGTCGCCGCAATGTGAACCATGTGTCCCGCTCCCATCTCGAGCGGTGAGCCCCTCGGACTGCGGCATCAGGCCCGTCTCGACGCGCTGCTGCGGGAGCGTTTCGCAGATAGGGGGGGCTTCTGCCTGTCGGACCCCTGGTTCGCCAACCTGTACCTATTTCGCGAGGCTCACGCCTACCGATTCGTCGATGGCGCACTGCCCTATGTCAGCGGTCTGACCTACGACGGGGTACGGCATATTCTTCCGCTCTTCG
Source organism: Variovorax sp. PBL-E5 (assembly GCF_901827185.1). Taxonomy (NCBI): domain Bacteria; kingdom Pseudomonadati; phylum Pseudomonadota; class Betaproteobacteria; order Burkholderiales; family Comamonadaceae; genus Variovorax; species Variovorax sp. PBL-E5. Next base: position 1,547,490 of record NZ_LR594671.1, read on the forward strand.
AGCCGGCGACCGCATCGTCCGACGAGCTCGACGCGCTGTTCCACCGCGCGGACTGTCTCTTTCCCTTGAGCCAATCGCAGGTCGACCGGTTGGATCCTCGGCGCTTCGATTGGGCTTCGTCACGAGCGGACGAGGACTATCTCTACCTCGCGCAGGACATTCGCGACTATGGTGGCCGGCTGCGAGCCAAGAAACTCAACCTGGTGCGGCAGCTTCTGGCGGCCCACGAAGTTCAATGCCGGACCTATGGCATCGACGATCTCGGCACGTGCACGTTCATCGTGCAGGAGTGGATGGCTGCCAAGGGCAAGCGCCAAGGCGAAGCGGACGAGCGGGCCTGTCTGGAGGCGCTTGCAATGGCTCCTCAACTGGGGCTGACGGGGTTCGTGTATTTCGTCGGGCATCGACCGGCGGGCTTCGTTCTCCTGCAGCTGCTGCGCGACGACTACGCAGTGGTGCGATTCGCCAAGGGCTCGGAAGCCTTCAAGGGAATCTACCAGTACATGTTTCGGCACGCAGCCACTGCATTTCGCTCGGTCAATTGGCTCAACTTCGAGCAGGACATGGGTCTTCCGAATTTCAGGCAGACCAAGATGTCCTATGGGCCGGCAGCCTTGGTTCCGAAGTTCAGGGTGCGCGTGCGTTCGCGCTGACGAGTTGCCGAGGTACAGCCAATTGGCACAAGACCCGCGTGCATGACATCCCTACGCTTCGTCTCATAGCTTCACACCGGCATGGCATCTATCCAAACCACCCTCTCTGCTTCGTCCGAACGCTTCGTGGCAAACCGGGCAGGGATGCTGACGCTTCTGGAGCAGGTGCGCGAACACCAGGCCCGCACCGTGCGCAAGTCGGCCGCCGCGAAGGCGCGCTTCGAGGCGCGCGGGCAACTCATGCCGCGCGAACGCCTGTCCCTGCTTCTGGACCCGCAGACTCCCTTTGTCGAGCTCTCCACACTCGCAGGTCTGGGCATGGACAAGCCGGATCTCACCCAAAGCGTGTCGGGCGGCGGCGTGATTGCAGGCATCGGGTTCGTCTCGGGTATCCGCTGCATGGTGAGTGCGTCCGACTCCGGCATCGACGCTGGTGCGCTGCAGCCGATGGGCCTGGACAAGCAGTTGCGCATGCAGGAAATCGCGCTGGAGAACCGCCTGCCGTACGTGCAGCTCGTCGAGAGCGCCGGAGCCAATCTGATGAGCTACCGGGTGGAGGAGTTCGTTCGCGGCGGCCACCTGTTTCGCAACTTGGCGCGCATGTCCGCCGCCGGGCTGCCGGTGCTGACCGTGACGCACGGATCGTCCACCGCCGGCGGCGCCTATCAAACCGGACTCTCGGACTATGTCGTCATGGTCCGGGGAAGATCGCGCGCCTTCCTCGCGGGGCCGCCGCTCCTGATGGCTGCCACCGGCGAGGTGGCGAGCGAGGAAGAACTCGGCGGCGCCGAGATGCATACGACGGTGTCGGGCCTGGGCGACTACCTGGCTGAAGACGACCGCGACGCGATCCGCATCGCGCGCGAGATCCTCGCCCAGATCGACTGGCGCCAGGAGCCCGCCGAGACGCGGCGCGACTTCAGACCACCGCGCTACGACCGCGAGGAACTGCTGGGCATCATGCCCATGGACCACAGGCAGCCCGTGGACATGCGGGAGGTCATCGCACGCATTGCCGACGACTCGGACTTTCTCGAGTTCAGCGCCGGCTATGGCAGCGAGACCGTCTGCGGGCACTTCAAGATCGAAGGCTGGCCCATCGGCGTGATCACCAACAACGGGCCGATCGACCCCGCCGGCGCCGCCAAGGCCACGCATTTCATCCAGGCCTGCTGCCAGGCCCGGACACCGCTTCTCTACCTCAACAACACGACCGGATTCATCGTCGGGCGCCGCTACGAAGAGGCCGGCATCATCAAGAGCGGATCCCAGATGATCCAGGCGGTCACCAACGCCACGGTGCCGCAGATCACGCTGTACTGCGGCGCTTCCTTCGGGGCCGGCAACTACGGCATGTGCGGCCGCGGCTTCCATCCGCGTTTCTGCTTTTCATGGCCGAATGCCAAGACCGCCGTCATGGGCGCGGAGCAGGCCGCTCGCACGATGGCGATCGTCACCGAGGGCGCCATGAGACGCAAGACCGGCAATGTGGACCACGCGGCCCTCGACGCGCAGCAGCGGCGGATCGTCGAACTCTTCGAGTCGCAGACGAGCGTATTCACGACCAGTGCCCTCATGCTGGACGATGGGGTCATTGATCCTCGCGATACGCGAGAGCTTCTCGCCATGGTCATGGCGGTGTGCCGCGAGGCCGACGCGAGGACCCCGCGCCCGATGCAGTTCTCGGTGGCCCGGCCCTGACAAGGATTGAATTCGATGAGTTCGCCAACCCCCTTCAGCAAGATCCTGATCGCCAACCGCGGAGAGATCGCCTTGCGCATCATGCGGACCGCGCGGCAGCTCGGCTATCGCTGCGTCGCGGTGTATTCGCATGCCGACGCGGATGCACGTCATGTGCGCGAGGCAGACCAGGCGGTGTGCGTGGGCGATTCGCTGCCCGCTCAGTCCTATCTGAACATCCCCGCCCTGATCGACGCGGCCCGCCTGACCGGCGCGGACGCGGTGCATCCCGGCTACGGCTTCCTGGCCGAGAACGAGGCGTTCGCGCAGGCCTGCGTCGATGCCGGGCTGGTCTTCATCGGTCCGTCTGCGGAGGCGATCCGCGCGATGGGCAGCAAGGCCCGCGCCAAATTGCTGATGGAGCAGGCGGGCGTGCCTTGCATTCCGGGCTACCAGGGAGAGGATCAGAGCGAACGGCAGTTGATGGCCGAAGCGCAACGCGTCGGCTTCCCCGTCATGATCAAGGCCAGTGCGGGCGGTGGCGGACGAGGCATGCGGCTGGTGCAGACGCCGGGCGATTTCCCCGAGTTGCTGCGAAGCGCGCAGTCCGAAGCGAAGAATGCCTTCGGCGATGCCCAGGTCATTCTCGAGCGCGCCATCGTGCAGCCGCGCCACATCGAGATTCAGATCCTCGCCGACCGTTTCGGCCACGCCATTCATCTGGGCGAACGCGACTGTTCGGTGCAGCGCCGTCACCAGAAGCTCATCGAGGAAGCGCCTTCGCCCGCGGTCGATGCCGAACTGCGCCAGCGCATGGGGGAGGTGGCGGTCAAGGCAGTGCAGGCCATCCGTTACGAAGGCGCGGGCACGCTCGAGTTCCTGCTCGACCCGTCGGGCGCGTTCTACTTCATGGAGATGAACACGCGGCTTCAGGTGGAGCATCCGGTGACCGAGGCGATCACCGGTCTGGACCTGGTCGAACTGCAGCTTCGCATTGCCGCCGGCGAAGCGCTGCCGCTTTCGCAGGCGCAGGTGCAGTTCAAAGGTCACGCGATGGAGGTGCGGATCTGCACCGAGGATCCGTCGCGCGCCTTCATGCCGCAGAGCGGAACGATGTCGCTCTGGGAGCCCACACGGCGTTTGCGCGTCGATCACGCGCTGGCATCCGGATGTGCCATACCGCCTTTCTACGATTCGATGATCGCCAAGGTGGTCAGCCATGGCATCGACCGCGACGAGGCGCGCCGCAAGCTCGCCACCGGCCTGGAAGATTGCGTCGCACTGGGCGTGCAGACCAACAAGGCTTTTCTCGGCCGCTGTCTGACCCATCCGGTATTCGCGGCCGGGAGGGCGAGCACGGCCTTCATTGCCGAGCATCTGGATGCGCTGCTCGTGTCGACGGACGACGAACTGGCACGGGCGCAGGCGGTGGGTGCGCTGCTGATGCTGGAGACCAGCGCCGGCGCCTCGCGACGCGCCGGAACTCGCCAGCTCGGAAGTTCGCTTCCCATCGAGCTCCGCCTGGATTTCGGCGGCCGCGCGGCCGGCGCGCTTTTCCATGCGACAGGCGAGCACGCGTACGAGCTGCAGATCGATGGGCGCTCGCACAAGATGTCGGTCAACGAAATCGAAGAGCATTCGCTGCAGGTGCTCTGCGATGGCATCCTCGAGCGCGTCTTCTTTCATCGCGATGGCGCAAGGCTGCTGTTCGAGTATCGCGGTCAGGCGCACGAAGTGTTGGACGCCACGCGTGCCGCCACGATTCGCAAGGAAGATGAAGCGGGGACCGACGGTGGCTTGCGCGCCTCGATGAACGGGCGCGTGATCGCCGTGCTGGCCCAGGTGGGAGACAAGGTCCGGGCCGGCCAGCCGATCATCACCCTGGAGGCGATGAAGATGGAACACGCGCATGGCGCCCCTGTCGCGGGAACCGTCACGGCAGTGCACGCAGCCGTGGGGGATCATGTCCCGGCCCGGCGGATGCTGGCGGAAATCACCGCCGATGCGCCCGTCGTCTCGGCGAATGGCAGCCCGTGAATGCCTCGCCGCCCGAGTGCTTGCGCCATTCACGGCGCGGCGAAGCCAAGAAGAATAAGCAAGTGCCGAACGCGTCGTTGGTGAATGGTGTGGACTCGCCTACGCTTGTCCGTTTGGCCGGACGCAATGATTCAACACAGAAGGAGACGATGGTGAAGATACTTTCATGGCTCAGGCTTGTCGCGGTGTCCTGTCTCGCGCTCATCTTGGGGGGGGCGGGATTCGCCGCATTCGCTGCGGACGGTGTCATCAAGGTCGGCGGCCTGTTCGGCACCACGGGACCGCAGGCCAATTTCGGTGTTCCCTACAGCGAAGGGCTCAAGCTTGCCGCCAGCGAGATCAATGCCAAGGGCGGCGTGAAGGTGGGCGACAGGACCTACACCATCAGTGTCGTGCTGGCGGACACCAAGTCGGATCCCGCGCAGGCGATCGCAGAGGCGCAGCGCATGGCCGCCGATGGCGTGCGCATCTTCTTCTGCTGCAATCTCAGCGCCGAAGCCGTGCCCGTATTGAATGCCGCGCTGCCCCAGGGGGCCATCATGGTCAGTCCGAACGCGGCCGTCACCAAGCTCCTGGGAACGCCGGGAAAAGACCTGCTTTTCAAGGCCGGCAATATCGAGGTGGGAGATGACGGCTCGACAGCCATGTGGGTGCCCTTCGTCCTGGAGAAGGCCAAGCCGAAGACGGCCGCCATCATGGTGCCGAGCGACGAGGCCGGGCAGATCTATGCCGACGCCTATCGGCAGACACTGGAAGCCAAGGGTGTGAAGGTCGTCGCCGTCGAGCGCTATGACCACGGGGCCACCGATTTCTCGCCCCAGCTGACCAAGATCCGCGAGCGCAAGCCGGACGTGCTCTTCGCCGGCTATTCGGACGAAGTCCGGGGCATCTTCCGCCAGGCCGGCGAGCTGGGCGTCGACGCGATGTACGCCGGCACGGTCGGCGTGTCCGGTGCGGCCGGCGAGGGCCTGCCGGCTTTCGCCTATCCGGCATGGACGCGCTTTCTGGACAAGGGTCAATCGGATCGCAGAGTCCTGGCGTACATGGCCGCCTTGGAAAAGTCGGCGGGCAAACTGACGCCGAACAGCTTCTGGTCCATCACGCAGTACGACTGGCTCAACATGATCATCAGCGGCATGCAAAAGGCGGGCACGACCACCGATCTCGGCGCCGTCGCGAAGGTCCTCAAGGGGCAGCGGTACGCAGGCCTGGTGGATTGGAGCGTCGACGACAAGGGACTCGGTCGCCAGAGCATGGAAGGCGTGTATCTCGCTGGTGGCCAGGTCAAGGAAGTCCGTTCCATCAAGCTGCCCGGCCACTGAAACGATCGACGGCCAGCGTACCAACGGGGGAAATTCTTGAGAACCTGGGACGAGCATCTCGAGCGCCTGCGTGCTGCGCGCAGCGAGGCGAGCGCGACGACACCGGCGCAGATGCAGCGCGCGCAGGCGCGCGGCAGGATGCTCTGCCGGCAGCGCATCGGCTGTCTGCTGGATCCGGGTTCCTTCGATGAAGCCGGGCTGCTGACGAACAGCGTTCTTCCCGAGGTGGCCGCGCCCGCCGACGGGCTGGTCTGCGGTGTGGGCACGATCGATGGCCGCATCGTCTGCGTCGCTGCGGACGACGGCAGCGTGTTCGGCGGCGCACGGGGCATGGCGGCGGAGCGCAAGCTCAGGCAGCTGCGCTTGCGGGCGGCGCGCGACGGCCATCCGTTCATCTGGCTGCAGGAGGGCTCGGGCGCGCGCATCCAGGAACAGATGGGCGCGACCTTCGCCGGCGCCTTCGCGGATCCCTTCATCGATCAGGTGCAGAAGATGTCGGGCCGGGTGCCCACGATCGCTGCGCTTCTGGGCAATTGCTTCGGACAGCCCGCCTTCGTGGCCGCGCTCGCCGACTTCGTGGTGATGACGCCGACGGCCTTCGCGGGTGTCTCGGGTCCGCCGATCGTCGCGGCGGCGACCGGCGAGAACGTGTCGCCCGAGGAACTCGGCGGCCATCGCATGCATGCCGAGCAGACCGGGCTGGTGCATCACGTCGCCGCCGATGAACTCGCTGCGCTGGCCGCGATCCGCATCTACCTGTCCTACTTTCCCGATCACTGCCATCAACGTCCGCCGGCGCGCAATGCGGCCGCCGCTGGCGGTGATCAGCGGGACCTGCTGCAGATCGTTCCGAGTGACCTGAAGGCCGCTTACGACATGAGGCAGGTGATCCGAGTCCTGGTCGACCAGGACTCGGTCTTCGAGATCAAGCCCGCCTTCGGGCCTGCCGTGATCACCGCGTACGCGCGCATCGACGGGCTGCCCGTCGGACTGATCGCAAGCCAGCCGCTGCACGCGGGCGGCGCGCTCGATCCGGCGTCCTCGGACAAGATGGCCAGCTTCATCGCCGTGGCCGAATCCTTTCAGATGCCGCTGGTCTTCCTGCAGGACGTGCCGGGATTTCTGGTCGGCTCGGAGGTGGAGCGCCAGGGTCAGGTGGTGCGCGCGACCCACGTGCTTGCGGCGCTGGCGCGCAGCACAACGCCCAAGTTCACGGTGATTCTTCGCAAGGCCTATGGCCTGGCCTACATGGTCATGTGCGGCTATCCGGTCCATCCCCGATCGATCGTCGCATGGCCCACGGCCTCGATCAGCCAGATGGGTCCGGGCCCCGGCGTGAACGTGATCTTCCATCGGCAGATCGCCGCAGCGCAGGATCCGGACGCGACCCGGGCGCAGCTCGGCGAGGAATTCGAGAAATTGCTCGACCCCTATATTGCGGCGCGCCACGGCTACCTGGACGACATCATCGATCCGCGGGAAACCCGGACGCATCTGTCGAACGAGCTGGCGCGTGCCTACAGCGCATGGCGTCCGCGCCCCGGGAGCCGGCCATGCTGATCACGCTGTTCCAGCAACTCGTCAACGGCCTCATGAGCGGCACCCTCTACGCGCTGATGGCCGTCGGCCTGACGATGACCTTCGGCATCATGAACATCACGAACTTCGCCCACGGCGAGTTCCTCATGATCGGCGCATTCGCGACCTTCGCACTGGTCCAGGCCGGGATGCCCTTTGTTCCGGCTGTGCTCGTTGGTGCGCTGGCGGCCGCATTGCTGGGCGTCATCGTCGAGCGGCTGACCTTTCGCTACACGCTCGACGAGCCCATCAACGGCCTGGTGGTCTCGCTCGGCCTGATCGCGATTCTCCAGAACGGCATGGCAAGAGTCGTCGGTACCGAGTCCTACAATCTGGCGCCGCCCTTCGCGGGGACGGTCCAGATCGCCGGTGTCGTGCTGGCCGTCCAGCGCGTATGGACGATCGGCCTGGGCGCCCTGGTCATCTTCGCCGTCTGGCTGCTGCTGAAGAAGTCGAGCCTCGGCCGTTCGTTGCGAGCGCTGGCCGTCGACCGCACGGCGGCATCGCTGATGGGCGTGCGGACCGAGCGGATGTATTCGATCGCCTTCGGCCTGGGGTGTGGACTCGCCGGTGCGGCCGGCGGACTTCTGGCCGCGCTGTTTCCCGTCTCTCCGTTCATGGGCGCGGCACCGGTGGCCAAGGGATTCATCGTCATCGTCCTCGGCGGACTGGGCAGCGTGCCCGGCGCGATTGCCGGCGGGCTGCTGCTCGGCGTCGTCGAAGCCTTGGGCGCGGGCTATATCTCGTCGGCATTCCGCGACGGCTTCGGGTTCGTGATACTGATCCTGGTGCTCCTCATCAGACCCAAGGGGCTCTTCGGCGTGCTGGAGCGGCGCGCATGAGGACACACATGGCGCAGGGACTGCGATGGGCCCCCTGGCTGCTGCTCGGCGCGCTCGGCGCGTATCTGCTTGTGCAGGGCTCCGACTTCATCCTGCACCTGGGCATCGTCACGGCCATCTATGCAGTGCTCGCGATGTCGTTGAATCTCGCGTTCGGCTATACAGGCCTGTTCTCCATCGCCCATGCGTCGCTCTTCGGCATCGGCGCTTACGGCGCCGGGCTGGCCATGTCGCAGGCAGGCGTTCCGCTGGCCCCGGCGATCCTCTGCGGGGGGCTGGCCGCGGCCATGGTGGGCGCGGCGGTATCGGCCATCTTCTCTCGCCTGGAGGGACCGTATTTCGCGATCGGGACTTTCGCGTTGGGCGAACTCGTGAGGATCGTGCTCAACGAGTGGCGCGGGTTGACCGGCGGTCCGGCAGGATTGATGGTGCCGCGCCCGGCCGGCGCGCAGTGGATGACCTTCGGCCTGGACCTGGCGAATCGCCGCAGCTTCTTTGCGTTGGCGCTGCTGCTGATGGGCCTGACGGCGGCAGCGCTCGCACTGCTGCTGCGGTCGCGCCTGGGCGCAAGAATGATGCATGTGCGCGACGATCCCTATCTGGCGGCATCGCTCGGCGTCGGCGTCCTGCGGACCAAGATCGTGGCGTTCTTCATCAGCGGGCTGATCGCGGGTCTGGCGGGTGCCGTCTTCGGCGTCTACCTGCAGTTCATCGCGCCGTCTTCCTTCTCCGGGATGGAATCCGTCCGACTCGTGATGATGCTGGTCATCGGCGGCGCGGGAACCCTGTTCGGCCCGGTCGTTGGCGCTGCCATCATCGTCTTGCTGCCGCAAGCGCTGCGGATCAATCCGACGGACAGCCTGATCCTCACCGGCGTGATCCTCGTTGTCGTCGTCCTGTTCCTGCCCAAGGGCATCGTCGGCGCGCTGTCGCAGCGCGCCGATGCGGGGAGTGCGCGCCGGCGCGCCGAACGGTCGGCGCCGTGCGAACGCGCCGCCGGTCCTTCGCCGATCGCGCCATCGAGTGCGAAGAGAGTGGGAGCCGACTGATGGCGGTGCTGCTGGCCATTCGCGCGTTGTCGCAGAGCTTCGGCGGTGTACGGGCGCTCGACGACGTGACGTGGAACATCGAGCAGGGCTCGATCTCCGCGCTGATCGGTCCGAACGGCGCGGGCAAGACGACGCTCTTCAACTGCATCACCGGCTTCCTGAAGCCCTTACCGGGTTCAGCCGTGCAATACGGCGACGAAGACGTGACGGGTTGGGCGACGCATCGTCTTGCTCGCGCCGGCCTGGTGCGGACCTTCCAACACCCCAAGAGCTTTCTGGGCATGACGGTGCGCGAGAACGTGTTTGCTGCCGCGCGCGTGGCCGGGCGTCCCGATGAAACGGAGCTGGTGCTGGAGGCGGCCGGGCTGCTCGAGTTCGCCGATCGGCGAGCTTCCGAATGTCCTTATGGCGTGATTCGACGGCTCAACCTCGCCATGGCGATGGCGACCGACCCGAAGCTGATCATGCTCGACGAACCGACTGCCGGCCTCAACGACACCGAGCGGCGCGTGCTGGCGCGCAACATCGCGGCACTGCGGCAGCGGGGGTGCACGGTGGTTCTGGTGGAACACGATATGAACTTCGTCATGTCACTGGCCGACACCGTCACCGTGCTGGACGCGGGCCGCGTGCTGATGCACGGATCGCCGGCCGAAGTGACGGCGAATGAAGACGTGATCCGGATCTATCTGGGGCAGTTCGCCGATGCTGAGCACTGAACGTCTGACCGTCGCCTTCAGCGGCGCCACGGTTCTCGCTTCGCTGAACCTGCACGTGCAGGCGGGCGAGGTCGTGGCCATCATCGGCTCGAACGGTGCCGGCAAGACAACCACGCTGAATGCCATCTCGCGCATCGTGCCGGCCAGTGGCGACATCCTCTTTGGCGGCCGTTCCATCCTCGGGAGCACACCGCGCCAGGTCGTGGAAGCCGGCATCGTGCACGTGCCCGAAGGGCGGCGGATCTTCCCGAACCTGACGGTCCGGGAGAACCTGCTGATGGGCGCCGTCACCCGGCCGCGGACGGAGCATGCCGCGTCCATCGCGCGCATGGAGGAATTGTTCCCGGCATTGGCCAGGTACGCGGATCGGATGGCCGGCGGCCTGTCGGGCGGCGAGCAGCAGATGCTCGCGCTGGGCCGCGCGCTGATGGCCAAGCCGCGCCTGCTCATGCTCGATGAACCCTCGCTCGGTCTGTCGCCCGTCATGGTGCAGCGTGTCGCCGGGCTCATCCAGCGTTTGCGCGGCTCCGAGATGTCGATCCTGCTCGTCGAACAGAACGCGAGCCTCGCGCTCGCACTGTCGGATCGGGCCTATGTGCTGGAGCGCGGGCGTATCGTGATGAACGGACCTTCGAAAAGCCTGTTGCAGGACGACGCCGTGCGCAAGGTCTATCTCGGCCTGGGGGAGGCGAGCGAGCTGGCCGCCTCGACAGTCCCATGAATCTCTGGCAGGCCCTGGAAGCGAGCGCGGAAGGTGCGGACAGGCGCGTCTTCCTCGCGGGGTCGCTGGGCGGCGGCGCGACGCGCGCCGAGCTGCTCGCGATGGCGCGCAGGCTGATCGCGGCCTTTCGCCACTGGGGCGTGACAGCGGGGGATCGCGTGGCGGTCCTGGCCTCCGCTTCGAAGGAGCTGGTGGCCTGCCAATGGGCCTTGGCCGGGCTGGGCGCGATCCAGGTGCCCATCAATACCTCGTGGCGAGGGCTCTTGTTGGCCGATCTGCTGCGCGACACCGAGCCGCGGCTGATCGTGGCCAGCGTGGATCAAGCCGAGAAACTCGATGATCCGCACGTTCATGCCGGATGGCGTGCGCCCTTGCTGATGATCGGCGAGGCGGTCGCCGCACCGACGGCGGCACGGTATGCGTGGCAGGAGGCGTTGTCCTTCGCGCCGCAGGAGGCGGCTCCGGTGGCTTCGCATGCGCCCCTGGTCATCCTTTTCACGTCGGGCACCACGGGCCGCTCCAAGGGCGTGGTGCTCAGCCATCGCTGGGGTATCGACTATTCGCTGCGCGCAAACGCGGCGCTGGGGATCGAGCCGGGCGATCGTCATTACGGATTTCTGCCGCTGTTCCACATCGCCGGGCAGTATGCGCACGTGGTGGGCGCAGCGCTGGCCGGCGCTTCGGTGGCGTTGTGCGAACCCTTCCGTGCCAGCAGCTTCTGGCAGGAGGTCGAGACGCATGGCTGCACCGCCGCGGTCCTGATGTCGTCGATGGTCGCTGCCGTACGCGCCTCCTATCCGGCCACAGGGAGCCCGCTGCGCAAGCTGCACCTGATTCCGCTGCCACCGGATTTCGTCGCGCTGGGGAAGAAGTTCGCCTGCCACATTTCCACCAACTACGGGTCCACCGAGGCCAGCATTCCGCTCATGAACCGATCGCCAACAGATGCTCGATCCTGCGGGACGCTGTGCGAGGGCTACGAGGCGCGCATCGTGGACGAATGGGACCAGGCATTGCCCGACGGCACGGCCGGCGAACTGGTCCTGCGGCCCGCGCAGCCCTGGACCGTGATGTCCGAATACTGGGGCCGGCCGGAGGCGACCAGCGCGGCATGGCGCAACGGCTGGTTGCACACCGGCGACATCTTCGTCAGGCGCGCCGATCAGCATTTCGAATTCGTGGACCGTGCCAAGGATGCGATTCGACGCAAGGGAGAGAACATCTCGACCTTCGAACTCGAAATGCTCGCATGCCTCCATCCCGAGGTGGAAGAAGCCGCGGCCGTCGGGATCGACACGGACGCGCAAGACCAGGAGGTTGCACTCTTCTATGTGAGCAAGTCGCCTTCGCCGCTGGCGCCCTCCCGGCTCGTCGAACACCTCGAGGCGGTGGCGCCGCGCTTCATGGTGCCTCGCTATCTCTGTGCGATGGCGTCGCTGCCGAGAACAGACACCGGCAAGGTGCAGAAGGCCCAACTCAGAGGCGTCGGGCCGGCGTCGCTCTGGGATCGGAGAGAGCGATGACCGAATCCACCACATCCATCAGCGCGAAGCTCAAGAACGCCGCCGCCCGATTCGCTTCCGGCGTGACCGTGGTGCTGTCGGGGCGTACCGGCTGCGTGCACGGCGTGACCGTGAGCGCATTCAACTGCGTGTCGCTGGATCCGCCGCTGGTGCTGGTCTGCGTGAACGAGCACAGCAAGATTGCCCGACTGATCGAAGAGACCCGAGCGTTCACTGTCAACGTTCTTTCCGAGGAACAGATCGACTTGAGCCATGGCTTCGCCAAGGCCGGCCGCGAACCGGTGCATGCGTTGGCCGAGCCGCATCAGTTCGGAAGCACCGGGGTGCCGATCCTGGCCGGCGCGGTATCGCATTTCGAATGCGAGGTCAGTTCCTGCCAGCGTGCAGGCGACCATGCGATCTTCCTGGGCCGCGTGGTGGATGCCGGCGCCAGCGATCTGCGGCCGCTGGTGTATTTCAACCGGAGCTACGCGGGACTGGTGCATCCGGCGGCATGAGCCGCACGCAGGTTCAGGGCTCGCGCCGCCGCTGGTCGACCAGCCACGAGAATTTCAAGCCGCGCCCGAGCAAGTCGTCGAGCGTGACGAGCTCGACGAGCGGCGTCAGTTCGCTGACACGCTTGGTCAATCGGGCGACGCGCTGCAACATCTCTTCGGATCGGACATCGGCATCGGCCGGCGCGCAGCGCACCACCAGTTCATCGGGCGATGCGCTGTCCGACGGATCGCGATGGCGGATCAGCAATTGGACCTCGGCCACGCCGGCATCGCGCAGCAACTGTTCCCGCAGGTCCTCCAGATTCACGGTCGCGCCCCGGATCTTGAATTCCACCGTACCCATGATCGCGCGCTGCGCGGCCAGGTCCGCGACCCGGCCGACGCGCAGCAGCCGCGGGCCTTGTACGCCGCAATGTGGGCAACGCTCGTGCGTCATGACCGCCGAGTCGCCAAGAAGAAAGCCGGCCAGCACGGTACCCGCGCCGTCGAGGGGGAACTGCACGAGCAGGCCTTCCTCGCCATCCGGAAGAAAAGTCCAGTGGCCGTCCTCCTCGACCCGCACGATGCGGCATGCCACCAGATCCGGCGCCGCGGAGTGGTAGCCGCTGCCTTCGACGCACTCGTACCAGAGATGGAAGCGCGATTCGGATGCGCCATAGCCGCCGGTGATCCGCACGTCCTGGGCGCCTGCGTTCAGCAGCAGCGTGCGGACTTCGGTGCGGCAGGCCGGTGTCACCGGCTCGCCACCCAGGGTGATGGCGATTCTGCGCGGCATCGGAAAACGCCCTGCCTGCGCCTGTTCCACCAGCGCGGGCACGAAGCGATTGCGGAAATAGCTCGGGATCCCGGCATAGACATTGACGCCGTATTGCAACGCAAGCTCCGCCATCCGTTCGGTCGGCAGGATGCCGGCGCCGCTGAGGCCGATGTGCGTGTGGGCAATGGCCTCGAAACCCCAGGTCGTCATCCAGAAGCCCATGTGAGGCGCCTGGGGGTAGAGCGTCGCGGACACCACCGTTTCCTCGAGTGCATGCAGATGGTCCACCATCGCAGCATGCAGGCGCCGGGTGGCGATCTCGAAGAGCTGCCGATCGAGGCGCGTGTGTTTCACGGCGACCGGCACGCCGCTGCTGCCCCCGGACAGGAACACGCCGCTGATGCCGAACACGGCCTGAAAGATTTGCGCGGCCGTCTCCGCCGGCTTGTCGCGGAACACAGCCGGCACGCCTTGTTCGACATGAAGGCGCTGCCATGACCGGATCGGTACGACGGCTGGCAAGGCCCCGATCTGCTCGACGAACTGCCGATAGCTCGCGACCGCGGCGTCAGGTTCTCCGGCCGCCGTACCGAGTTCGAACGCATCGCCATCATCGCGAAAGGCATCCTTGCGAACCAGCGGCAGGCCCAGGCGTTGCCAGCAATCGATGCCCTCGATATCCTCTGCGCGCACGCCATGGCGCTCGAACAGCGCCAGGTAGTAGCGGCTGCGGCGCAGCATCGAACCCGCATACGCACGGAACTTGCGGTCTTGAAAATCATGCAGCGCTTCGCGCGTGCCGTCGCGCAGCTGTTGCGGTGTCAGCAGACGCGGCATGTCGATCGGGCCCGATGCCGCGGCTAGGCGGTCAGCAGTGCCAGCACCGCCGGCTTGCCGCCGATCCGCCCGGACCAGCGCCGGTATTTCTGAAGCCGGGCGCCCAGCACCGAGAGATCCAGCTCGGACGCCAGCGGAAGGTCCGGCGCTGTCGGCGCGTCCAGCCCGAGCGGTGTCAGGTCCGCGCCCAGCTGCGCCCGCACCTGCGCCGGCGTCATGACCTGCACGCCATGGCTTCCGATGTGAATGGCCGCCGTGACCGCCGGGTCGCGCCGCCACCGGGTCGTGGAAGCCACCACCCGTTCGCCGGGCGCCAGGTCGATGGTGGACCACTTCCACCAGTCCAGCTCGGCGGCCACGTCGATGGTGCCGAAATTGGCATCGACATAGACATCGCCCGCCAGCGCAATGCGCGTGGCGCCGGCCTGGAACACGCCTTGGGCGCTCCCGTGCGGACAAAGAATGACCCAATCGAAGCTCGCGGACCCGCTCTCGTAGCGAAGCGGAAAGGGCAGCGTCGGCGGCCGCCATAGAGGCAAGTGTTGATCGATCGAGAGCGTCAGTTCGAACTGGGGCGACTTGACTTCGAGTTGCCAGCCGTTCGGCGTTCGATCGAGCACCGCGACGTCGTTGCGAATGCCGTCGAACATCGACCGCTCGGGCAACTGGGCCGCGCCGCCGGAGCTGACCCACATCTGCGGCTTGGCGCCATCCCGATAGTGCCAGACGACCACCGATGCACGACGGGGCAGGGCGAAGCCGTTCGCGCCATGGATCGCCACGGTGAAGCGCGATCCGTCGTGGACGAGAAGGTCCACGAAGTACCAGCCGAAGGCCAGCGGGTCAACGATGGGACGGGCTGTGCTCATGCTTTGAAAGACCTTTCAGAATCGGGTTGTCGCCACTGAAGTTGGTGTCCACGCGCAGATCGAGTTGGGCCGCGCCGATGGTGCGCAGGATGCGATCGCGGCTCTCGTGGCGGATGTAGAGGTGGATGTCTCGTGCCAGCTTCGGCATGCCGGACGCGGCGCTGCCGGCAAAGGTGCCGATGTTATCGAGCGCATT
Organism: Variovorax sp. PBL-E5; assembly: GCF_901827185.1. Taxonomy (NCBI): domain Bacteria; kingdom Pseudomonadati; phylum Pseudomonadota; class Betaproteobacteria; order Burkholderiales; family Comamonadaceae; genus Variovorax; species Variovorax sp. PBL-E5. The sequence continues at coordinate 1,562,770 of NZ_LR594671.1, forward strand.
CTCGAGACCGACGCGGACGGCCTGCTCGGCAAAGTAGCGCGCCATGTTGGCGCGCACGGGCGCATCGGGCTCGCCGCGCTGGTATGCCTGCGCGGCGCGCTCGACCAGGCCCCAGGCCGCGTCGAGGTGAAGACGCGAATTGCCGATGCGCGCGATCGCCGACGCGTCATCGGTCAACTTCCTGAAGGCGACCGACTTGCATGACTCGTGCAGCAGGCGGTCGGCGATGCCGACGAAGCTCGCTGCGAACTGGCAGTATGCGCGCGCCTGCAGACCCAGACGCAGATAGTCGCCCGGCTTGCCGAGCGCCGCCGATTCGTCGAGTTCGAGCCGGTCGAGTTGCACCACGTGGCTGCCGGTCGAACGCATGCCCTGGAACTGCTCCCACCAGCCGCGCTGGATGCGCAAGCCCGGGTTGTCGTGCGAGACGCAGAAGACCTGGATCCGATCGGAAGGATCCTCGTCGCCTTCGACCAGGGCCCACACCAGCGCCGCGCCGGCGGCCTCGCAGTTGGTGCAAAAGAATTTCTTGCCATCCAGCACCCAGCCGCCGTCGCGGCGCCGGGCGATGGTGGGCGTGCTGTCCGCCAGCTGCGAGCCGTAGCCGCCGAAGATCACGCCGCGGTCGACCACCGGCTCGAGGAACATCGCGTGCTGCTGCGGTGTGCCCAGGCCGAGGATGATGTCGATCTCGTTGGCATGGACGTGGAAGGACTGGGCGGTGGCGGGGTCGCCAAAGGCAATGGCGCGCGTGACCTTCCAGAGTTCCAGCGGCTTGCCGGCTTCCGGCCCCAGCCCTGCGCCGCCCCATTGGGACGGAACATTCAAACTGAGCAGCCCGGCGGTGCGGAGATCGTCGAAGTTCTGCGTCGGAAAGCTGCCGGCCGCGTCGTGATCGGCGGCACGGCGCCAGAAGTCTTCGGCCAGTGCGCGGGCCAGGATTTCGGGGGCGGGGGTCGTAGATTCGGCGCTCATGGTCATGCGGTGTTGGTGCGTTGCGCATCGGATGCGAGGACATGGCCCATGTCGCCTTCGAGGCCGAGAAGGTCGCGGCCCACCGCCGCCCGCTGCTTGTCGACGACATCGTGCAGCGAGAGAGTGCGGGCATTGCGCCAGAAGCGGTCGGCGCCGGCACGGCGCGTGGTGGCGCGCGCGCCGCAGATCTGGAACAGCCGCGTGCCGACTTCGATCGCGGCATCGGAGGCCTGGATCTTCGCCTGGAGCACGCGGCGGTGCGCGATGGCGGCAAGCGTCGGATCGCGGTCCGCGTCCGCTACGGCTTGCACCGCGCGCTCGACGATGGCCCGGGTCGCCTCGACCAGAACAGCCATCTCGCCGAGCCGGCCCTGGACATGGGGATCGTGGCCGAGCGTAGGCAGGCCTGCCGGCGCCTTGGTGTGGTTCTTGAGGTAATCGATGGTGAAGTCGAGCCCGCCGCGCGCGATGCCGGTGAGTTCCAGCGCGAAGGTGAGCTGGAAGCTCGAGAGCAGTACAGGGCTGACCTGCGAGAAGGCGCCGGGACGTCCCAGCATGAATTCGTCCGCGACGAAGACTTCCTTCACGTCGACCGCGCCGCTCGAGGTCGCGCGCTGGCCGATGTTGTCCCAGGTGTCGTGCACCTTCACGCCAGGCGCGTCGACGGCGATGATCGGCACGGCCAGACCTTGCTCACCGTCGGCCTGGGACATGGCGAAAAAAAGGAAGCGCTTCGCGCCCATCGAATTGGTCGAGAAGAATTTCTGGCCGTTGGCGATCCAGCCGCCAGGCGCGCGCCGCACTTCGGCGTCGTAGCCGGGGCGGCCGCCGTCCTTGGTGAAGCGTTGCGTCGGCTCGCTTCCGAAGAAGCCGTAGACCGCGCCTTCCGACACCACCTCTTCGCTCAGTCTGCGGATCTGATCCCGGCTGCCCAGCAGGTTGATGGCGGCGCAGGCGGTGCCATGGACCGCGAGCGCCTGCCCGGTCGAACTGCAGGCCGCCGAGACGTCCTCGATGATGCGCCCGTAGAGGCCGACGTCGCCGCCCGGACCGGCGCCCAGGCCTCCGAACTCCTTGCGCACGCAATAGGCCAGCAGTCCGTTGCGATGAAGAAGCTGCATGTTCTCCGTCGGGAAACGCCCCTCGAGATCGTAGAACTGCGCACGCTTCGCGATCTCGGCAAGCGTCGCCTCGTAGGATTCACCCAGCTCGTTGCGCAGGTCACTCTTCATTCGAAATTGCACCTCAGGGTTGTCGCCGCCGCGCGGCATCGTGGACGATGGCCGGCAGCCAGCGTGTTCGAAGGATGATCGAAAGCGATGCGGGTCGTCTTGCGGCAATTGGCTGTAACCGGCGAGTGCCCCGCGCGTCCTCGACCTCGACCAGTTCGCGCAAGCAATCGGCGGCCGGCTGGCTATCGTGCGAAATCGTTGAAAAGGAATTGCGCCGCATGCAGTCATCGTCCAAGGTCATCCGCATCGGATGCGCGTCCGGCTTCTGGGGCGACAGCGCCGTCGGTGCGCCGCAGCTCGTCCAATCGGGGCAGATCGACTACCTCGTGTTCGACTACCTGGCCGAGACGACGATGGCCATTCTGGCTGCGGCGCGGCTGAAGAAGCCCGACATGGGCTATGCAACCGACTTCGTCGAAATCACGATGCGCTCGGTCATCGCGCAAGTGCTGGAGCGCGGCATCAAGGTCGTCTCGAACGCCGGCGGAATCCATCCGGCAGCTTGCGCGCAGGCGCTCGGCAAGATGGCGCAGAGCCTCGGCCTTGCGCCGCGCATCGCGGTGGTCGAAGGCGACGATGTCTCCGGCCAGCTGGCGCAACTCGAAGACATGCGCGACATGTTCTCCGGAGAGCCCGTTCCCGCCTCGATCTTGAGCGCGAATGCCTATCTCGGCGCGTTCCCGATCGCACGCGCATTGGCGGCCGGCGCGGACATCGTGATCACCGGCCGCATCGTCGACAGCGCCGCGACGCTGGGGCCGTTGATCCACGAATTCGGTTGGCAAGAAGACGACTTCGATCGCCTGGCTGCGGGCAGTCTGGCGGGCCACCTCATCGAATGCGGTTGCCAGGCGACCGGCGGCCTTCACACCGACTGGCGCGAGATTCCCGACTGGGCCCACATCGGCTATCCGATCGTCGAATGCGAGGCCGACGGCAGCTTCCGCGTGACCAAGCCCAAGGGCACGGGCGGCCGGATCCTGCGCGCCTGCGTGGCCGAACAGCTGCTTTACGAGATTGGCGATCCGGCCTCCTATCTGCTGCCCGACGTGACCTGCGACTTCAGGGAGGTTCGACTGGTGCAGCTCGACGACGACCACGTGGGCGTCACCGGTGCCCGCGGTCGCGCGCCGGGGCCCAGCTACAAGGTGTCGGCAACCCGACGCGACGGCTGGCGCTGCACGGGAAGCATGGTCATCGTCGGCCGCGAAGCAGAGGCCAAGGCGCGACGCACGGGCGAAGCCATCATCGAGCGCACGCGTGCCATGTTCCGGGCGGCCGGCCTCGAGGACTACTCGGCAACGCGAATCGACCTCTTCGGTACCGAGTCCCTGTATGGCGCGGCGGCCCGCGGCCAGGATGCGCGTGAGATCATGCTGCGGGTCATCGCAGACCATCCCCAAAGCAAGGCGCTCGAACTGTTCGCGCGCGAGATCGCCGCCAGCGCAACCTCGTGGTCACCGGGCACCACGAGCCCGGGCGGCGGTCGCCCGTCGCCTTCGCCGCTGGTCAGGCCCTTTGCGTTCCTGCTCGACAAGCAGCGGGTCCCCGTGCGCGTGGTGTTGCCGGACGGCACGTCCGCGCTCATGACGTCGCCTGCGCCCGAATCCATCGCCCCGCCAGCCGTGTCGGGCGTGCAGATGGAGCCGACTGATGCGTGGTCGGGGCACGCGCAGGGACCGCAGATCCTGGTTCCCCTGATACGGCTCGCGTGGGCCCGCAGCGGCGACAAGGGCGACCTCAGCAACATCGGCCTGATTGCCCGAAAGCCCGAGTGGGCCGGTCTTCTCTGGCGGCTGGTCACGCCGGAACGCGTGAAGCGGCATTTCGCCCACCTCGCGAAGGGGGCCGTCGAGCGCTTCTATCTTCCGGGCGTGCAGGCGATCAACTTCGTGCTTCACGAAGCGCTGGACGGCGGTGGTCCTGCGTCGACGCGCATCGATCCGCTGGGCAAGGGCATGGGCCAGATCCTGCTGGACCTGGAGATCGAGGTGCCCGCGGGACTTCTGGATGAGCGCGCTCTCAGGGATCGATGAAGTAGTCCAGGTGCGGCTCCACACCCGGCGTGACCGCATAGCACTCGAATGACGTCACGCCGCTTCGCCGAAGCACGTCCTCATCGACGAAGAAGCACCCGGTGGTGGTCCGGCTCGGCTGGGTCAGGATCCAGTGGGCCGCGTCCGCCATGATCTCCGGCCTGCGGGCCGAGGCGGCCTGGCCCGGCGCTGCCAGATCCAGGGCAGCCGTCGCGATCAGCGTGCGCGGCCACAGCGTATTCGAAGCCAGACCTTGCGCGCCGAACTCCTCGGCCAGTCCGAGCGCGATCATGCTCATGCCGAACTTCGACGTTGTGTAGGCGAGGTGAGGCCTGAACCATTTGGGCTGCAGGTCCAGTGGCGGCGAGAGACTGAGAATGTGCGGATTGGCCGCCTTCAGCAAATGCGGCATGCACGCCTGCGCGCAAACGAAGCTGCCGCGCACGTTGACGTCCATCATCAGGTCATAGCGCTTGATCGGTGTGTCCTGGAGTGGATGCGGATGCACGGCACTGGCGTTGTTCACCAGGATGTCGATGCCGCCGAAGCGTTCGGCCGCGCGCGCCACCGCATCCAGCACCTGGCTTTCGTCCCGCACGTCGACGGCCACCGCCAGGGCTCGTCCGCCGCGGGCCACGACCTCGGCGGCCGTGTCGTGGATGGTGCCGGCGAGCCGGGGATGTGCCTCGGATGTCTTGGCGGCGATCACGACGTTGGCGCCGTCGGCGGCTGCCCGCAGTGCCAGGGCACGGCCGATTCCGCGGCTGGCGCCTGTGATGAGGAGGGTCTTGTCCTTGAGTGTTTGCATCGGGCAGGGCTGGGTGTGTGCCGACGAGTCTGACCCGAAATCAACGCGCGGTCTTGCGCGGATTCGCTGTGCCGCGAGGTCCGCGGAAAAGGGGTGTCGAATTCGGCGCGTCAAGCGGCGAATAGCCAGCTGACACAAGACTGGCGCCGCCCGAGCGGCTAGGCTGCTGCAAACTACCGCCCGAACGGTCCTGTAATATCCCTTGGGCGCCCGCCCGGTCTGGCGGCCGGAGACTCGCCATGCAAGTTGCCAGTAACACTGCCGCTGATCGATTGAGGACCGCGGGCCCCTCGGCCCGGTTGATGTGGATCACGCCCGACCGAATCTTCTACGCCGGCCTGCTCGGCGCACCGGGTGTGCGGACCATGGGTTCCCTGATGATCTACGTCGCGACCGAGGGGTCGATCCGCATCGCGGTCGGCGGCGGCGAATGGGAAACCGGCGAGATGGCGATCGTTCATCCCTACCAGCCGCATCAATTGCTCTCCGAGGCCATGATGATCAATCTCATCAAGATCGAGGCCGAGACGATGGAGATTGCCAGTCTGCCGCCGCTGCTCGCCCGGTCGGGCATCGTCGATGCGCCGCAGTTCGTCGAGCGCGTGCGCCGCCGGCAACGCGAACTCTGCGAACTGGGAAGCCTCGACGATCTGAACTCGCTGGATTTCGATCGGTTCTTTTTTGACGGGCCATTGGTGCCGAAGGTCCTCGATCGACGGATTCAGGAGATCGTTGAGATGATCAAGCGGCATCCGTCCGCGCCGTCGAGCGCCGAGGAGTGCGCAGAAGCCGCGCACCTTTCGTTTTCGCGCTTTCTTCATCTGTTCAAGCAGGAGGTCGGTGTGTCATTCCGGACATTCCGCAAATGGAAGCGCGCGCGCAGCGTGCTGCGGCACGTCAACGAGAAGGCCAACCTGGCCCACGTGGCCCTGGACAACGGATACCCCGACTCCACCCATTTCAGCCATTGCATCAAGCAGGTCTATGGGCTGAGGCCGAAGGAGATCTTTGCAGGTTCGCGTCGCCTGGTTGTCTACGCGACAAGCGGCAGCGCGAGGGGCTAGCAAGGCCACCTGCGCGGCCTTGGAGGTGCGCCCCGAAGCGGGAGCGACGCATGCGAGGATTTCGCCGGCCTGAGCGCACGCAGTCTTTTCTCTCGAGCTTCGGCTCCATCCGCCAGCACTTCGCCATCAAGCGCCATCTGCTGCACGCATCGCTCTACCGCAAGCAGTTGGCTGTGCGCTTTGATGCATGGCGCCTTTTCACAGGTAGCGCCCGATGACCAGCCCGCCTGGATCAACGCTTTGCTCCAGGCAATTGACGTAGCGGCCGGCGGCGAAGAAGCTTCGCATCCTTTCGTAGGTTTCACGGGCCCAGGCGACACATGCGCCGGTGTCCACTGGCTGCGTCCATTGAGCGAGCACGAGGAAGTTGTAGCCTTCGCGTCGATGCGGGAAGGCCGTGTCGCCCACCTCGATCCGGGCGACCGCGCCATGGAAATGTTCGAGCAGCAACTGGCCCATGGGCGTCGGGCAGCGCGCGAAGCAATCGATCATGGTGTCGATCGCGGCGTCGCTCAGTTCGGTGAGGAAATGGCAAGTGACCAGGGCGGCCACCGGTGTCCCGGAGTCGTCGGGTGCATGCGTCAGCGTGGCGAACAGCGTGTGCTCATCCGGCAGCGAGTGTGTGCTGTCGCGGAAGACATCGAGCAGGGCGCGGGCGCGCTCGATCGAATGAACGATCGGGCCGCCCGTGATGGTGGGCCCGACCGGGTGCAACGCGTACTCGAGCTGCGTGCCTTCGACGCCGCCGCCCGCCACATGAGCTTCAAGAAGGCCGCGCTGGAACTGTGCGTGTCCCCCACCGCGATCAGTCACCAGATCCGATTGCTGGAGCGGTACTGCGGCTGCGCCCTGTTCCGCCGCAGGCCGCGACCCCTTGCGCTGACCGATGCCGGCGCGCGACTGTTCCCGGCTGTTCGTGGCGGGCTGGAAGCCTTTGCCGCTGCCATCGCGGCCGTCAAACGAGATGGCGAGCAGCAGCCCCTTCGTGTGACGGCCACGAACGCTTTCGCCAGCCGCTGGCGGGTGCCCCGCCTGCCGGCATGGCGGAAATTGCATCCGCACGTGCCGCTGGAAGTGATCGGCACTGACACCGTGCTCGATCTGCAGGCCGGGGATGGCGACGTCGCCATTCGCTATGCGACCCGCCGGGAAATGCCGACGGACGGAATCGTCGATGCACTCGTGAGCGACACCTTTTGGCCCATCTGCAGTCCGCGCCTGCTGCCAGCGGGAGCGCTCAAGCGGCCCGCCGACCTCGCCAGGCACGTCCTGGTCCATGCCTACTGGGGTCCGGCCGACCGCGAGCCGCCCACATGGCAGCGATGGCTGGCCGCGGCTGCGCGCAGGTGGCGCGACGTGCCCGAGTTCAAGGACATGCAGCACCTGACAACTGAGCCTGCCCGGCTATGGCTTCCACGTGATCCGCAGGCCAAGTCATCCGCGCGAGCGCACCATCCGGGTCTTCTCGGAGTGGCTACGCTCGGTGGCTTGAACGTGCTTGCGATCTCCGGGTTGGGGCGACATCGGGCGATCGGGGGGGCCCGTTGCCCACGCGTCTGAGCAGCCGCATCGACGAACTGCTTTCCTACAACTGGGACCCCGCCCGCTGAGCGACTCGGCACGACCTCGGCGATCCGCGTTTGCCGGTCAAGGGTGGGACGGACAAGAGGCTCCTGCGACGCCAAGGCAAGATCACGATGACTTTGCCAGACACATACGATGGGCCGCCCGTCTCGTGAGCTGACCAATAGCTTCAGCCGTGGCTTCAGTGTCGACAACCTGGAGCTCATGCGGCGCTTCTTCCTGGCGTCTCCACGGTCCGCGATTTCCGAGACAGCGTCTCGGAAATCCGGCGCCGAAGGAACTGGCGACAAATCCGAGGCAGTGTTTCGGAACTTCGCCTCGCGGAGCTGGCGCAGGCGTTCACGCTGCGCCGGTCCGCCCTCAGCCCGAAGCGCGGGCATTCTGTATTTCGGCAGCTTCGCAGAAGCGTTCCAGTGACCACTCTCGTCCGAGCAAGAACATCCGGGTCTGCAGCCGATCGAGTTCCTGAGCAGGAACGGCACGCCCCAGGTAAGTGAGCTTCTTGTTGCGAAGATCGGCGAATCCCGATTCGTACCGCCGCGCCAGGCTGAGCCAGAGGGCGTGTGCGCCTGGCGACTGACGCGCGCCCGTCATCAGACAGATCCCGGTGGCGAGCGCCCAGTCATAGACGGCCGTCGCGATGCCGCGTCGTTGGTATTGCGCCCGGTAGCGCGAGTGGGGAGAGCGCAGATGTCGGTCTGCGCGACGGCCCACCTCGACCAGTCTATTGAAGACGGTACAGCCCGCAAGACATCCGCGACGCACGTCTTCGACATACGCGTAGAACTCGCCGTCGGCCTCTCTGATGCGAATCTTCAGGTCGGGATCGTGAAGATCGAAAGCCGGCAGGCCGTGCAACCGATCGCCCGGCGAATGGATGCGCTCGTAAGTCGTGGCGAGCGACTCGTCGAATTCCGGGGAGAGCGAGCCGACATCGACCCGAAGTTCTGCCGGCCGATGAAACGGAATTCGGAAATGAGAGAAAGGCAATGCAATATTCATGGCGGCCAATGACATCGGTGGAGGAGGGGGCTCGATTCAAGGCGAGCCGTTCGTGCAGGAGGTCGGATCCCGGGTTTCGACGCCCGGCGATGGCGCAGCCATCGCTCGCTCGTAGCGGTGCAGCCATGTCCAGACCGCGGCAGAGCCGCAGGCAAGCGAACCGATCTTGCGGGTCAGGCCCATAAGATTCGCCAGTCGCCCTTCGGCCCGAACAATCAACTCATACCGTTGCATGTCCTTCTCGAGGATTCGTGCCTCACGACCGCTGAGTTCCGCCAGGATATCTTTCGCATAAGCATGCGGGCTCTTGATGCGCAGGAACATCACGGGCTCGACCAATGCGTCCAGGTCAAGGTCTACATAGGTGTGGATCTCGGGCTTGCGCATGACGACCTTGGCGCCATGCGCGTCCCGTACCATCTGCTGGGCTTCCTCCAGAGCGCATTCATCCGCGGCGTAAATCCGCCCACCCCGGCCTTCGCAGAGGACCAGGTACCGGTCGGGGCGTGACATCCAGTCCACCACGCCACGGTTCGCGAAGATTTGAAGTCCTTTCGCGCCGGCCAGCAGCGATTGCCGAAGCGGATAGCCTGCGAGCCTGTCTTCACTGAACATTCACGTCTCCTTGTCGGCAGAAATATGTGTGAGTTCCGGGCATGGTCTGAGCGCCACCAATCGTGCGTCGACTGCTTGACCACCACGAAGGGGCAACCGGACCACCGCGCCGATCGCGTGGCCGATCAGCGCCAAGCCGATGAAGCTGAGCAGAGATACCCGGCCTTGCGTGATGTCGGCAGCTGCGGGAGACACCAGCGTGAACGCCACAGGCGCACTTGCTCCGGGAAATTGCGCGTCGATGGTCCAGTTCAGGCTGGCGATGTCCCGTCGTCGGCAGGCAGCCGGGCGCAGCGTCGCAGCGCGGAGCACCTTCAGAGCCAACTCGCCGAGATTGATCTCCACGTCGCGCAGCCGCAGCCATCGCTCGGCCGCGTCGCTCAAAAGGGTCGCTTCCCCTGTCGTCAAAAAGCGCAGGGTGTTCATGCGGCCCTCCTGCGCTGCCCGACAGCCACTTGTTCGCGTCGAATCGGACGCGCGGACGATGCGGCGACCTCGGTCTTCGGGTCGATCCGGAGATCGTGCGGCACCAGCAGGACGTCACGGCTCGACCACCACAGCACGCGCTGCGCGATGCTTCCGAAAAGGAAGTCCGTGAAAGCCGAACTCCGACGCTTGCCGACGACGAGAAGGTCGGCGTTCGCGTGCTGTTGCTGAACGACCGCCTGGCGCGCCGCATCGCCCTTGCCGATGGCGGCGACGACCCTGTTGCGACGCGCATTCGACGAGTCGCTCAAGGAGAAAATGCGCTCGTGCGCATCGCGCATGCTTTCATGTCGATAGGCCCTGATCGCCTGCTCGGACACATCCGCATAGCGCAGCTTGCCCTCATGCATCGTATTCAATGCATGAAACAGTTCGACCTGGGCGTCGCTGTCGAGTGACCAGGCCAACTTCACCAGCTTCCTGGACTCTGGCGTGAAGTCGACTGCCACCAGGATGCGGCGGTAGCGATGGAATACCTCCAGTCGCGCGAGCAGGATCGGACAAGGAACGACGCGCAGAAGACGCTCGATGGGTTGCCCGCAGAAAAAGGCCTTGGCGGATTTTTCTCGATGCTCGCCGATCACCAGCATGTCGACCCATTGGGCCTCTTCGGCAATCGCCTCCAAACGGCCGCTCGTATCGGATACGTTCTTCACAAGAATGCCGAAGCGCGTGTGGACCTCGGCGGCGAGTCGCCTCACGCCTTCGCCTGCATCGGCGTTTTCGCAAGCAATGAAGTCCTTGGGCGCATAGATGATCTTGAGCAACGCGCGATGCTGCGCCGCGAGCACGGCCGCGCGAAAGACGGTGCGGTTGCCCTGCCCCGAAAGGTCGGTGACGGCGAGAATGGATTGGATGTTCATGGTTGCTCTCCTGAAGACATGGGACTGCGTCGTCATGTCGATGCGCGCCAGGTTGGCACGAAGTTGGGCAGGCCGCAGCGCGGCCGAGGTCCAGTCGGCCCTGCTGAGTCGTGGCTGTCCCGCGCAGTTCTGAAAGCCGAACCGCGTTCTGATGAATGCGGGCTCGACGAACCGCCAGACAGGCTCTAGCGTCGGTGAAAGCGCGAGGTGCGGCCGAGGCAGAAGAGGCGAAACACCAAAGGGGAACGTGCGACGTCGTCCGTCAGCAGCGAAGCTCTAGAAGCTTTGGTTGGTGCATGGCTATTCCAGGAACCCGGCTTGCATTTGCAAGTGAGATCGCTACCGCGCGGGACTGGTGCCCGACGGTCAAAGAATTGCGCTAGAAGAGGAGAGGCTGACCGCCGGGCTCAGGAAAGTGCGAGCGTCTGCTGCGACCTTGCCATGGGTCGAGCGAACTCCAAGGCACACGACGTGTGAGTCGCCAACATCGTAAAGCCGACCTGGCCTTGAACTGTGTTGAAAGTATGCGCCTTGATTTGCATGCGCCGAGTCTATGAGACCTTGGCGAAAGCGACAACAGTACCCCCACACCTCCTGCCAGATTGAGGCGACTCAGTCTTGGATCGCAACCCGTGAGTCTTCCAATGTCATTCCGCGCGAGGGGCATTGAGCTGAGTCATTCTGGCAAGGAGGGTGGGGGCATCGCTTGGCCGCTGCAGCTTCACCGCATAGACTCATGACATGCGATTCCCGCGTTTCCACCGTTGCTGCAGCGCGTCCACGATGCCCTATGCATTCTTGGCAAGCGTCGGGGCGTTCGCATGGCGCGAAGTTGTCACACTGGGATTGCGACAGCCGGCCGCACATCCCTGAGCCCGGCGATCCACTCCACCTTCAGCGCAACCATTGATCGCCGGGCGCCAGCCCAGCGCGACTGCGGGCCACCGCTCTTGCGGCGCCTGCGAACTCGAATGGAGTGCGTCATGCATGCAACGATTCACGGCGAGCGCACGCTCACCGACCGGGATTTCTCACGCCTCGCCAAGTTGTTCGGCGGCCAGCTTCCGCCCGATCTGGCGGATCTGCTGTCGGCCACCGAAGTTGTAGCCTCGCGGGACGTCCCGCCGAAGGTCATCACCATGTATTCGCAGGTCGAGTTGGTCGACCCGCACACGCTGCGCCGCCAGAAGCTGACGATCTGTTTTCCGGGCGATGCCGAGCCCGCCGCAGGCTTCATTTCCATCCTTTCCCCGGTGGGGCTGAGTCTGTTGGGGTTGAAGGAAGGCGCCGTCGCCCGATGGCTCACGCCCAGCGGCGAAGAGTGTTCGGCAGAAGTGGCCTCGGTCCTCTTCCAGCCCGAGGCAAGCGGCGACTACACGATGTAGCGCGCTCGAGCGTCGCGGCGCTCGACCTGTCTCTTCAACACGCCCATCCAGACCAGGGAGGGGCGCGTTCATCTCCAATGGGACAAGGTCGCTGCACGGCTCACGGCCAGCGGTGCAACCGAGACATGAGGCAACCATGAGGCGCGTCACATTTTCCACTGACTGCCACACGGGCGACATCCGGAACACTCAGCGCCGCCTGAATTCAGGCTTCTCGTGCAAACGCCTACCGGACGGTCGACATCACGGTCGCACGGCACCTGGATTGATCACGCCATGACAACATAGAGCAATTGTCCAGAGCGCGCCGCTGCATATCGCTGAGTCTTGGTTGCTCTGCAGGGGGCGGCCCCTGCCAGTAACCAGGCTCGTACTCGGACGGCCGAGGCGGCGCGTAGTATGCCGGCTGCGGATCGTAGTAGACGGGTGGAGGCGGGTCGTAATAGACAGGGGGCGCCGGTTGATAGTAGACCGGTGGCGGACTCGAATACACGGGAGCCGGCTCGTAGTAAATCGGGCCACCGACACCGATGGACCAACTCACCTCGGCGCTGGCCACAGTGGCCGCGGAGAGGGCAACGGCTGCGATAGAAGCCGAGAAGATCAATTTGACAAACGCAGGTCGATTCAAGCTCACGGGATTCTCCGAAGGAAGGGCGAACGTGCCGATGTCAATCTCAAACGCCCCACTCGGGGGCTCGGTGGACACGAACAATTCGTGACATATCAAGAGCAGTGACAATCGCCCGGACTTGAGGCGCGCGTCTCCTGATCGATGTGCGTGGCGCACTATGGGTAGTCGTATCTTTTGTGCAGATTGACACGGTGCGACTTGAGAAACATAGCCACGACAAGCATCTGGCGAAGGCTTTCGACGCGCGGCTCCGTGCTTTCAATGCACATTGATACGCCTGGACCCTTGGGCCGCACGATCGCATTCGACCTTAAGCATGCCCCGCCATGCGTCACCATCACGTTTGTGCAGCGACGCTTCAGAGCACCTTTGCGGAAGACGGCCTGACGATTCTGTCGATCAACACAGATTCGTACTTCCCGACATTGAACTTGAACGTTCCCCGGAAGTTGATGTGCGAGAAGTGCGCCGGCCCGATTCGGTACAGCCAGTCCTCCTTGATCTCGATGCCTTCCCCTTTGAGGCGAGTGATGGCTCGGTCCATCCGTTGCGTGTTCCAGGCGAGAACGATGTTCGTCGACAGCGCGTGCGCCCCTGCAATCGCCACCATCTCCTGCGGCCGTCGGCCTCGCTCGGGTGCTACCCGACCGCTGTAAATTGCTCGTTGCAGGTGATGAACAGATTCACCGCGGTTGAGCAACGCATGGATCTCGCGTCGATAGTCGAGAATCGCCAAGTACAGCAGCAGCAAGACGATGCCCAGCGTGCCAGGCGACAACTGCTCGATATCTACGCCGTCATACTCCAAGCCGTAGCCGACAGCGATGTGATCGGTGCTGTACAGCCAGTCCGAGATGTTGCGCGCCCATGCGCGGAACTCGGCGTTCCCCGGCATGTGGGTCCGGAGTGCCGCCTCATTGACCTTGACGAAGTTGAGCAAGCCCGTGGCGGCTTGCGCCGCATCACCGGTTGCCCATGCCGCCATCAGCCCGGCGCGCGCCGACCGCAGCAACTCGCTGCACCCCTTGAATGGACCGTTGGTCCGCAGGTCCAACAGGTCCTCACCCCTGGGGGGCAGGGTACCTGAGCTTCGGGCTGAAGGCCGAACCGCCCGCGCCCAAGCGCCAGTACAACCGCACACACCAGTTGGCCGAGCTGATCGCGGCCACACAGGCGATCGAAGAGGGGCGCCCGGTGGCCGCCCATCTGCTCGAACAGCTCGATCCTGGCACCAGCATGGGTGGTGCGCGGCCGAAGGCCACGATCGAGGACGCGCAAAGTCTCTGGCTCGGCAAGTTTCCCGCTAGAGATGACCGCTTCAATCTGCAGCGAGTCGAATTTGCGACGCTCGACTTGGCTCGGAGATGCGGCCTGAACGTCACACAGGCGCGGCTCCAGTCCGTTGGCGGGAGCGATGTGCTGATGTTGCAGCGCTTCGACCGCAACCATACCGACAAGGGCTACCTTCGCTTCGGCCTTGTCAGCGGCTTGACCGTGCTTGACTGTGGTGACAGCCACCTGGACCGCGAGCGCTGGTCCTACCCGCTGCTGGCCGACAACTTGCGCCGATGGTCCGACAAGCCGGAAGCTGACTGCGCCGAATTATTCAGGCGGATGGTCTTCAATGCCGCCGTGACCAACAACGATGATCATCCACGCAACCACGCTCTGCTACGCAGGCAGAAGGGATGGCGGCTGTCTCCGGCCTACGACCTCGTGCCCGCACCTGTGGTCAACCTGGAGAGGCGAGACCTGGCGTTGACCATCGGCGACTACGGTCGCACGGCCAGCATCTACAACCTCCTGTCGCAAGCGGGGCGTTTCGGTTTGACTGCGGAAGAGGCGCGCGGGCAGATCGATCGACTCGTCGATGTTGTCCGGCATTGGCGCGACGGCTTCTTTGCCTGCGGCGTGTCGACCAAGGACATCGACTACATCGCTCCAGCCATGCTGCCTGAGTGCTTCTTTTTCGAAAGGCAACCCGATGCATAAGTCGTTATGCGGTCGTTCACCTTCGGCAAGCCACGAACAGCTTCTTCGCCGATATTGGCAATCAAGAACAAATTAAAGGAGGCATCGCAGATGTGGAACGACGTCGAGGTCAAAATTGACTTGCTTAATTTTTCACATGTGGCGAAGGCGGCCGCGCAACTGATCCAGGAGGCTGGCAGCGAGCCGCTGATCATCGGCGTTTCCGGAAACTGGGGAGCCGGAAAATCGTCGTTGGTGAAGCGAGTCGCGCCACAGGTCGGCGAGGGTACGCAGTACGCCCTTGGGGAGGGAACTGAGGCGCCTAGACATGATGGCCGCCGATCCGGGCAAGGCGGCCATCATGTCTAGGGCTGCTCCGACTGCGACTGCCAGGGCATGCCCCGCATGCGCTCGCGCTTTTCTTCATCGTCGAAGTGCACCAGCGAAGGCTTGATCAGGTCGCTGCGCGCGACGATACCCACCAGCGTCAGCGACTCCGTGTCCTTCACGACCGGCAGCCGCTCCAGCCGATGGCGCGCCAGCCGCGTCGCCACGGTGCGGCAGCTTTCGGCGGCCAGCGCCACCAGCGGCTCGGCGTCGCCGCACGCGTCACCCACCGTCGCGGCCGGCACCCGGGCGCTGTGGGACGCGAGCGCGGTGCGGTCGACCATGCCGATCAGCGCACCGTCGCGCAGCACCGGGAAGGCGCGGTGCAGCTGGCCCGATCCGAAGTAGGTGGCGATCGCCTCGTCCACCGGCATGCCGGCGTCGAGGGTCCGGACCTCGCGCGTCATCACTTCCTCGACGAAGTGGCGCTCCAATGGATCGATGCCGTACTCGCGGTAGATGTGATAGCCGCGGCGCGCGATCTTCTCGGTCAGGATCGAGCGGCGCATGGTCAGCACGGTGAAGCCATAGGCCACGGCCGAGGTGGCGATCAGGGGCAGCAGCGCATTGCTGTCGTTGGTGAGCCCGAAGGCGAAGATGGTCGCCGTCAGCGGTGCACGCATGACGCCGGCCAGGGTGGCGGCCATGCACACCATGGGCCACAGCATCGGATCGTTGCCGGGCAGCACCCGGCTCAGTGCCACGCCGACGCCGGCGCCCATCATCAAGAGCGGCGCCAGCACGCCGCCCGAGGTGCCGGAGCCCAGCGCGATGACCCAGATCACCGCCTTCACCGCCAGCAGCGCCAGCACCACGCCGATGGCCAGGTGGTTGTGCAGCAGGTCGCCGATCACGTCATAGCCGACGCCGAGCGCGCGCGGCTCCAGGTAGCCACCGATGCCCACCGCCACGCCGCCGATGGCCGGCCACCACATCCAGTGCAGCGGCAGCTTGCCGAACAGGTCCTCGACCTTGTAGAGCGAAGCCGACAGCGCCGCCGCCAGCGCGCCGCACAACAGGCCGGCGATCACGCACGACATCATGGCGAGCGGACCGGGTACCGCGGTCTGCAGCGGGAACAGCGGCCCCGGCGCCATGAGCAGGGGCCGGCAGAAGCCCGCGACCGCACAGGCCACGGCGACCGGCAGCAGGCTGCGCGGACGCAGCTCGAAAAGCAGCAGCTCGACCGCCAGCAGCACCGCCGCGACCGGCGTGCCGAAGACCGCCGTCATTCCGGCCGTCGCGCCGGCCACCAGCAGCGCCTTGCGCTCGGCCGAGGTGAGGTGGAAGTACTGCGCGATCAGCGAGCCGATGGCGCCGCCGGTCATGATGATCGGCCCTTCGGCGCCGAACGGGCCGCCGCTGCCGATCACGATGCCTGACGAGATCGGCTTGAGCAGCGCGACCTTCGGCGACATCTTGCTCTTGCCGAAGAGGATGGCTTCGATCGCCTCGGGAATGCCGTGCCCGCGGATCTTGTCCGAGCCGTAGCGCGCCATCACGCCGACGATCAGGCCGCCGATGACCGGGACCACGATGACCCAGGCGCCGAGCGTGTTGTCGGCCGGCGAGCGGTCGGCGATCGAGAAGGTCTGGAAGAAGAACAGGTTGTTGAAGAAGCGGATGAGGTCCAGCAGCACGTAGGCTGCCGCGGTGCTGAGCGCACCGATCACGGCGGCCATGGCCGTGATGCGCAGCAGGCGTGCATTGAGGGCGAAGTCGCCGCGATGGGGATGCGTCATGGTGATGGGGGATAGTCGATCTGGGGAATCTGGAACACGCCTTTCAGCGATTTGAGTTCGGCGCGGTGCAGGTCGGCCAGCCGGTGCAGCACCTGCTCGCCCTGGTCGAGGAGGTGCACCTCGACCTGCCGGCGATCGATCTCGCTGGGCCGGCGTTCGACGAGGTTCAGCGTCTCGCAGCGCGTGACCAGCGCCACCGCACCATGCGCCTGCATCTGCAGGCGGTCGGCGAGCTCGCCGACGGTCGCCCACTTGCGGCCGGGAAATCCCTTGATGTGGAGCAGCAGCAGGTATTGCTGCGGCGTGATGCCTTCGCCCTGTGCCGCCCGCTCGGAGAAGCGCTCGAAGCGGCGCATCTGGTAGCGGAATTCGGACAGCGATTCGAAGTCTTTCTTGGCAAGTGTTCGCGCATTCACAGGCAGGCAGGCACAGCAACAGGGGGTTCCGTTTATATCACGACGTGACATAAAAGAAGCCCTGGCCGCCTTTCGATGCCGGCACCGAGGCGCGTTGCGCAAGAAGAAGATCCCGAAGCGGGGCGCCCGTGCGGGCGCTGGACTGTGGCGGCTACAGCTCCTCGCGGCGTTCGGCCATCGCGTGCGCGAGGCGCGCCAGTTCAGGATCGCTCAGCAGGCGCTCGGCCATCGGCAGCAGCTCGGCATCCTCGAACGCGGTGTGGCGCTCGCACAGCGATGCCAGCGCGTCGACCTCCGCCGACGGCATCCCGGCATTCCCGCCCTCGGCGACGGCGTCGAGCGCCGCGCGCACCCGATGCCACCGTGCTTCGAGCGCGCGGTGCTCGGCCGTCAGATCGTCCGCCATCTGCCGGATGCAGACCGCGTCCGAGCCGGCCATCGATTCGAGCAGCGCGGGAAAGAGATCGACCTCCTGATCCGAGCGATGCCATTCGAGCGTGACCTGGAAAGCCTGGCTCAGTGCGTTCAGCGCGGTGCGGATGCTCTCGCGCTCTTGCGCTGCATCGGGTTCGTCCAGGCGGTGCGCCAGGCTTCTCAGCGACGCGCACTGCTGCCGGAGCCGGTCCTGGCCAGCGAGGTGCAGCGCCAGCGGCGGCGCCGAGGCGGCGCTCGACCGTGTCGCGCAGGGCGTCCTGGCGTTCATGGATTCCGCCTTCCGGCTCAGGCCATGGCCTGCCAGTCGGCTGCACGGATGCGGTCGTCCACCACGCCGCGCACGCCGGGCGTGTTCTCGGCGGCCACGCGCGCCGCGTCCCGCTGCGCCTCGTGCTCGATCATGCCGTGGAAGCTCACGATCCCGTCGATGACCGACAGGTGCGACCAATGCGGATTCCACCACTCCTGCTGGTCGAGTTCCGCCGTCAGGCGGGCCTGGATCTCTTCGTCGCAATGCGGGCAGTCCGGCTGCTTCTCGCTGTGAGCGAGCAATGCCGCGACAAGGTCGGCGCTGGTCACGATCCCGACCAGCCGCTTGCCGCGCAGCACCGGCACGCGGCGCAGCTGGCGCGTGGTCAGCAGCAGGGCGATCTGCGCCAGCGGCGTGTCCTCGGTCACCGACACCGTGCCGCAGGTCATGATGTCCGCTGCCCGCGTCCCGTGCGATCGCACATAGCGCAGCGGCGGCGCGCTGCGCTGGATCAGCCGGCTCCACCAAGGCCGGGGCGCGCAGCGATCGGCTTCGGCCTCGTAGCGATGCAGCAGGTCGGATTCGCTCACGATGCCGACCAGCTGGTCCGCATCCAGCACGGGCACGCCGCTGATATGGCGCTCGCGCATCAAGGCCGTGATGTCGCTCACCGGTGTGAGGGGCGAGACGGTGATCACCGGCGATGTCATGATTTCTCTTGCAAACATGGTGCACTCCTTGGTCTTGAGTCCGGTCCATCCGCCAACAGGCGTGGATACATCTTCGAACTTTGAGGTCGGCAAGTAAAACGAATTCAAATGCCATTGAGTGCAATAGGATTGCATTGAAGACCAGAATGCAGCAGAACAACCCATGGACATCAACCTCGCGAAGACCTTTCTGGAGATCGTGTCGAGCGGCTCCTTCCTGCGCGCCGCCGAACGTCTTCACCTGACGCAGACGGCCATCAGCGCGCGCGTGCGTTCGCTCGAGGAACTTCTGGGCCGCACGCTGTTCGTGCGCAACCGCGCCGGCGCCACGCTGACGCCGGCCGGTGAGCGCTTCCGGCGCTATGCCTTGATCCTGGTGCAGGCCTGGCAACAGGCCCAGCACCAGATGCAGGTGCCGCCCGGCAGGCAGGCCGTGCTCACGGTGGGTTGCGAAGTGAGCCTCTGGGAGCCCTTGCTGCTCAACTGGCTGCTGTGGATGCGCCGCGCCGCGCCGCAACTGGCGCTGCGCACCGAAGTCGGCCTGTCGGAGCAATTGCTGAGCCGGGTCTCGGAAGGCACGCTCGACATCGCCGTGATGTATGCGCCGCACCAGCGGCCCGGCCTGCGGATCGAGCTGCTGATCGAGGAGAAGCTCGTGATGGTGACGACCTCTCCCGGCGGCCACGCGCCCAAGGCCGACGACTACGTGTATGTGGACTGGGGCCAGGAATTCGCCGTGCAGCACGACCTGGCCTTTCCCGATCTGTCGGGCGCCGGCGTGTCGGCGAGCCTGGGCCCGCTGGGCCGCGAATACCTGCTGGCGGCCGGCGGCTCGGGCTACTTCCGGCTGGACGTCGTGCGCGGCCACCTCGCATCGGGCCGCCTGCACCGCGTGCCGGGCGCACCCGAGTTCCTGTACCCCGCCTACGCCGTCTATTCGGAGAGCGCCGAGGCCGAGAGCGTCGGCCCCGGGCTGGACGGGCTGCGGCAGGTCGTCAAGCCGCGGCCGGCCGGGCGCCGGCTCAGTGCACCTGCTGCGCGACGGCCAGGTCGGGCAGCACGTCCATGATGCGCAGCGTCTCCTGCACCACCTGGCTGAACACCGGCGCCGCCACCAGGCCGCCGAAGTACTTGCCGGCGCTCGGCTCGTCGATCATCACCGCGACGATGATGCGCGGCTTGTCGATCGGCGACATGCCCGTGTACCAGGCGCGGTACTTGTTGCCGGCGTAGCCTTTGCCTTCCTGCTTGTGCGCGGTGCCGGTCTTGCCGCCGACCGAATAGCCCTCGGTCTGCGCCAGTGGCGCGGTGCCGCCGGGCGACGCCGCCATGTGCATCATCTTGCGGACCTCGCTGGCGACCTCCGGCGAGAAGACCCTCACGCCGATCGGCGGCACGCTAGCCTTCACCAGCGTCACCGGAATGATCTTGCCGTTGTTCGCGAAGGCCGTGTAGGCATGTGCGATCTGGAACAGCGAGGCCGACAGCCCGTAGCCGTAGGACATGGTGGCCTGCTCGATCGGCCGCCACGACTTCCACGGCCGCAGCCGCCCGGTGACCGCGCCGGGGAACACCGTCTGCGGCTTCTGGCCGAAACCCATCGCGGTGAACGAATCCCACATCTCGTGGGCCGTCATGCGCTGCGAGATCTTGGTCGCGCCGACGTTGCTGGACTTCTGGATCACGCCTTCGACCGTCAGCACGCCGAAGTTCTCGTCGTCATGGATGGTCGCCCCGGACACGGTGATGCGGCCCGGGTTGGTGTCGATGATCGTGGTCGGCTTGACGCGGCCCAGTTCGAGCGCGGTCGCGACCGTGACCGGCTTCATCGTCGAGCCCGGCTCGAACACGTCGGTCATCGCGCGGTTGCGCAGCTGTTCGCCGGTGAGGTTGTGGCGGTCGTTGGGGTCGAAGCTCGGGTAGTTCGCCATCGCCAGCAGTTCGCCGCTGACCGCATCGACCACCACCACGCTGCCGGCCCGGGCCTTGTTGGCGATCACCGCATCGCGCAGCTTCTCGTAGGCCACCGACTGGATCCGATCGTCCAGGCTGAGCTGGATGTCCTTGCCTTCGATCGGCGGCACCTGCTCGCCCGTGTCCTCGACGACGGCGCCGAGCCGGTCCTTGATGACGCGGCGCGAACCGGCCTTGCCGGCGAGTTCCTTGTCGAAGGCGAGCTCGATTCCTTCCTGGCCGGTGTTCTCGATGTTGGTGAAGCCGGCCACGTGCGCCGCGGCTTCGCCCATCGGATAGCGGCGCTTGTATTCCTTGCGCAAGTGGATGCCCTTGATGTCGAGCTCGGCGATCTGCCGCGCCACCGGATCGTCGACCTGCCGCTTGAGCCAGACGAAAGACTTGTCGTCGTCGTCGAGCTTCTGGTCGAGGTCCTTCTGCGGCATGCCCAGCAGCTTGGCGACCTGCCTGAGCTTGGCCTTGACGGCGGGGTCGTCGCGCTCGACGTTCTCGGGTACGGCCCAGATGCTCGGCGACGGGATGTCGGACGCCAGGATCAGGCCATTGCGGTCGAGGATGCGGCCTCGGTCCGCCGGCAGCTCGAGCGTGCGCACGAAGCGCACCTCGCCCTGGTGCTGGAAGAAACTGTTGTCGATCACCTGCACGAAGACCGCGCGGGCCGCCAGCATCAGGAAACCGAACGCGATGCCGGCGACGATCAGCTTGCTGCGCCAGACCGGGGTCTTGCTGGCAAGCAGGGGACTTCTTGCGTACTGGACGCTCTGGCCGCGCTGACTCATTGACTTGTCATTCCCACGTCTCCTGTCGGTGTGGGATGTAGAGGGGAGGAGGCTGGTGAAGTTCCGGGCCGTTCGATCGTGCCTGTGCCAGTCGATGCATGGGCGTCGACGTTCACGGCGAGGGCGGCGTGTTGCCGTCTTCCTCGTTGGAGGAAGCGAACAGGTCCCAGACCGCCATGAACAGTGCCGCGATCACCGGCCCGATCACGAAGCCGTTGATGCCGAAGAGCGCGATGCCGCCGATGGTCGACATCAGCACGACGTAGTCGGGCATCTGGGTGTCCTTGCCGACGAGGAGCGGCCGCAGGATGTTGTCCACCAGGCCGACCACGAAGACGCCAATGAAGATCAGCGTCAACCCTTGCCAGATCGCGCCGGTGGCGAGGAAGTAGATGGCCACCGGCAGCCAGATCAGCGCCGCGCCCACGGCCGGCAGCAGCGAGAGAAAAGCCATCAGCACGCCCCAGAGCAGCGCCCCCTGCACGCCCAGGAACCAGAAGCTCAGCCCGCCGATGATGCCCTGCGCCGCGGCGACCGCGACGTTGCCCTTGATGGTGGCGCGGATGACGGTGGTGAACTTGTTCAGCAGGTAGTGCGTGTGCGGCTTGGCGAGCGGCAGCGAATTGCGGATCGTCTTCGACAGATCGCCGCCGTCGCGCAAGAGGAAGAACAGCAGGTACAGCATGATCGCGAAGCTCACCAGGAAGTCGAAGGTGTTCTGGCCGATGCTGAGCGCGTGCGCGGCAATGGCCTGGCTGCCTTGCGCGGCGCCGGCGGAGATGCGGCTGATGAGGCCTTCGACGTTGCCCAGCCCGAAGCGGTCCAGCAGGTTGAGCGCCCAGTGCGGAATGGCATTGACCACCTGCTGGAAGTAGTTGGCGAAGTTGATGTCGCCCGAGCGGATCTTCTGCGACACCAGCGACACCTCGTCGACCAGCGAGACGGTGATCACGCTCAGCGGGATGACCACCACCACCAGCGCCAGCGACAGCGTGGCGATGGCCGCCAGGTTGCGCCGATTGCCCATCTTCCTGGCCAGCCGCTTGTAGGCCGGCGTGAACAGGATCGCCAGCGCCATGCCCCACATCACCGCACCGAAGAAGGGAAACAGGATCCAGCCGAAGGCGATCGTGACCGCGAACAGCAGGAACAGGAAGACGCCGCGTTGAAGCTGGGGGGAATTCATAGGCAGATCGACTGTAGCCGACCTTGGCCCTGCCGCACCCGCGGCGCAGTCAGCGCGCGCGCGGCAGCGCCACCGGTGCCAGCGTCGCGCGCAGGCGCTCGTCGGCGCCGGGGCCGGCCGTGGCCTCGACCTCCAGCGCTTCCTCGACGTTGCCGATGTGGTCGAGCATCAACTGCCGCGCGCGCGCCGTGTCGCCGGCCTCGAGCGCAGCGACGATGGCCGCGTGCTCGGCGCACGACTGCGCCGCCTCGTGCGTCGACTGGAACAGCGTGGCCGCCAGCGTGGTGCGCGCCGTGAGGTCGCGCAGCACGTCGCACAGCAGCCGGTGGCCCATCTGGTCGGCCAGGCAGACATGGAAATCGGCCAGGAGGAAGGCGCGCGTGGCGGCATCGGCGCCGGCGATCGCGCGCTTCTCGTCGGCGATGTGTTCGCGCAGCTTGCGGATCACCTTCGCGAGCGGCCGCCCGGCTTCGGCCAGGATGCCGGCCTCGACGATGCGGCGCGCCGCGAAGGCATCGCGCGCCTCCTCGGCCGAAGGTTCGACCACGTACCAGCCGCGGCGCGACTGCACCTCGACGAAGCCGCGCGCCTGCAGCTGCATCAGCGCCTCGCGCACCATCGTGCGGCTCACACCGAAGTTTTCCGCCAGCGCCTGCTCGCCGAGCCGCTCGCCCGGCGCGAGCTTCTGCGCCAGGATGGCTTCGACGACGCGCTCGGCGATGGTGGTCGGTGTGATGTCGGTCATGGGGCCTCAGTGTGCCAGCGGGATCCCGGCCGGCAGGGCCGGCGAGCCGGCTTCGGCCAGCGGCTCGTCCTCGGGCGAATGGGTGCCGTTGAGCACCGCGTGCGCGCGCTCGCGGTCGATGTCGCCTTCCCAGGCCGCGATCGCCACCGTGGCGACGCAGTTGCCGACCAGGTTGCCCAAGGCGCGCGCGATGCCCATGAACCAGTCGACCGACAGCACCAGCACCAGGCCGATGGCGGGGATCGCCGGGATCGCATGCAGGGTCGCTGCCAGCACCACGATCGCCGAGCCCGGCACGCCGTGCGCACCCTTGGAGGTGACCAGCGCGATCGCCAGGATGGTCAGCAGGTCGGTCATCGAGACCGGCGTGTTGGTGGCCTGGGCGATGAACACCGCGGCCAGCGTGATGTAGATCGAGAAGGCGTCGAGGTTGAATGAATAGCCCGTCGGGATCACCAGGCCCACGGTCGAATCGCGGATGCCCATGTAGCGCAGCTTGGCCATGATCTGCGGCAGCACCGCATCGGAGGAGGTGGTCGCGAACACGATCGCGAGTTCTTCACGGAAGTAGCGCAGCAGCTTGACGAGGCTGAAGCCCGACAGCCGCATCACCAGCCCCAGCACGACGAAGACGAAGATCAGCACCGAGGCGAAGTAGAGCGCGACCAGCATGCCGAGCTGCTTGAGCGAGCCGATGCCGTACTGGCCGACCGTGAAGGCGATCGCGCCCAGCACGCCCAAGGGCGCCAGCTTGATGATGATCCCCATGATCTTGAACAGGACCAGCGAGAGCGCGTCGACCACCACGGCGACCGGCTTGCCGCGCTCGCCCAGGAGCGTCAGCGCGCAGCCGAACAGTACCGCGAACAGCAGCACCTGCAGCACGTCGCCGGTCGCGAAGGCGTTGACCACGGAGGTCGGGATCAGCCTCATCAGGAAGTCGACCGTGCCGCCGTGGGTGAGCTTGTCGGCGTTCGATGCGTAGCTTGCCATCGCGCTGGGATCGAGCTTGCCCGGGTCGACGTTCATGCCGACGCCGGGCTTGAAGACGAAGGCCAGCACCAGCCCGAGCCCCAGCGCAATGGTGGTCAGCACCTCGAAGTAGACCAGCGCCTTGACGCCGACGCGCCCGACGCGCTTCAGGTCGCCTGCGCCGGCGATGCCGTGCACCACCACGCAGAACACCAGCACCGGAATGATCATCTTGATCAGCTTGATGAAGCCGTCGCCGAGCGGCTGCAGCTTGGCGGCGAAGGCCGGAAAGAACAGGCCCACCGCCACGCCGAGCACCAGCGCGATGACGACCTGACCGAAGAGAGACTTGGCGAAACGGGGCATGGGAGATCTCCGTGATGTTTGCATGCAAGAAGTCATTTATCTTGCATACAACCAATGTAGGCAAGATTTGGGATTTTGCTGTGCGGGTATTCCCGAATCGAAAACCGCCCCGCATGCGAGCACGGGCGTCGATGCAGAATTCAGGCCAACGCCGATGACCGAGAACCCTGGCCCCCTCGACACCGCCATCGCGCTACTGCGCTCGGCGCGGCGCATTGCCGTGCTCTCTGGCGCGGGGCTGTCGAAGGCCTCGGGCATTCCGACCTACCGCGATGCCGACGGCTTGTGGATGCAGCAGGGCGCGCTGAAGTTCTCGCATGCCGACGACCTGCAGCGGGACCCGGCCGGCTTCACCCGCTTCTGGGCCGAGCGCCTCGCGGCGGTGGAGGCGGCCGAGCCCAATCCGGGCCACCTGGCATTGGCGGAGTTGCAGCGCTTGCGTCCGGCGACGCGGCTCATCACGCAGAACGTCGACGGCCTCCTGACCCGCGCCGGCGGCCTGGACGTGCTGGAACTGCACGGTTCGCTGCGCCGCTGGCGCTGCGATCATTGCGGCAACCGGCACGGACCGTGGCCGCTTCACCGATGCCTGCGCTGCGGCTCGCATGCGCGCCCGGACGTCGTCATGTTCGGCGAGATGCTGAACCCCGGCGTACTGCTCGACGCCCAGATGGCGGCAGAGGAGGCCGACGTTTTCCTGCTGGTCGGCAGCACGGCGATCGTCTACCCCGCGGCCGACCTGCCGCTGGCGTCGCTCGCCAAGGGCGGCCGGCTCATCACGCTCGACGTCGCGCCCCTGCACCTCGACGCTTCGGCGGCCGTGGTACTGCGCGGCGCGGCGGAGCTTCTGCTGCCGCGCTTGCTGGTCGGAATCCGCGACTGAGCGGCGCCGCGGCCGGTCCGGCGCGGGTCAATCATCGAAGCGTCGGTTGGTTTTCGGAGTCCTGGGCGTCTTCAGCAACGCTTCCTTCTCTCCTTCCGACTCTCCGGACACGTCGCTCCATGAATTGATGCGTCGATCGATCTTCGGCATTTTCGCCGGGGCCCGGTTGCTCGCCGGGAGGCTCTTTGCGAGGGCGGGGTGCTTTTCGATCTTCCTCGTCTCCCTGGCAATGACCGCTGCCCTCGATGATGCCTCCATCTGCGCCTTCGCTTCCGACTCTTTCTTCGACTGCGCCAGCTTCCGTCCGGCTTGCTGGATCTCGGGGGCTTTCGCAACGTCGTCCGCGCGGCCCGTTTTTTTCCGCTTGATATCGCCTTCCAGCAGATCTTGCTCGACGCCTTGCTGATAGTCGCAGAAGCGCTGCAATTCGTTCCAGAGGTTCAAGTCACGGGCGGGGTGCGACATCCCCCAGGTCTTGTGCAGGAATTCGCGGGACCTCTGCATGAAGGCTGCAAGTCCCTCTTTCGGGTTGACGTATCGGGCAACCAGTTTCGAGCGTACTGCGGCCAGGAATCTGTCGGAGTGAACAAGCTCCTTGAGCGCCTCGGACTCCAAGCCCTCGGCCATCTGGGACGCCGACAGAAGCTTGCTGTCTTCGACGACCTCCATCCAGGCAAGACCGTAGTGTCGAAGAAACACGGACACATGGGGAAGCGCCTGCATCGGGCCCGCCATGCGGAAAGTCATGCCCATGCAGGTGCGCGCCAGATGGTTCTGGATGAAGTCGCGCTGCGCGATCGAAGGCTCGCCGGATGCCGCCTTGCAGACGGCAAGCTGCATGACCGAATGCATGCCGAGGGCTTCCAGCAGGTCGAGGAACGGAGACACGTCACCGCGGTCCTCGCCCGTGACGAGGTCGTGAATCTGCAGCGCCAGCGCGTGAAGGCCTACGTATTCATTCTCGAGAACGTCGAGTTCGATCAGGCGGACTCCGGCGAAGGTCTGGAATTCCGCGAGATAGTCGCCTTCCCGGATTTCCAGCCGAAACGTCGATCCGCCCGGATGGGTACCGGCCAGCATTTGTTCCAGCACATCACGCGGTGTGTCCAGCGCAATCACCTGGGCTGCGCGCTGGCGCCATTTGGCCTTGTGCTCGACCCTCGCGATGCGGTGGACCTCGTTCGTCAGCACGCCGAGCAGGACCAGGATGGGCACGGTGGCCACCGCCCCCGCGATGCCCCCTGTCAACGCGGTGGCGACGCCGCCGAGCACCAGTCCGGTCGCGACGGTGGCGCCGGTCGTCAGGGGGATGCTGACGGCACCCCTGATCTCGCGGAACTTGCCGAAGGCCTTGCCGGCGCTGGCGTCGCGAAGCAGCCGATCCTGTCCTGCGCTGAGACTGGCGACGATGCCCGCCAGCAGTGCGTGCTTGGGATGTCCGGCATGAGCCGCCACCACGGCGCTCATCGCGGCCTTGCGCAGTTTCGCCAGCCGTATCTGTTCGCGCCGATACTTCTGTTCCTGCTTGCCCTGGTGAATGTCGATGGCGCTGCTCGCAATGCCCAGCGGTGACAGCGCCGCGCCGGCGGCGGCGGTTGCACTGGTGGTCACCGCCATGCCGGCGATCTGCACGCCGGTCGAGGCGAGCGTCATCGGCGGCAACACGACGGCCCTGTTGAGAATGTCGTCCTTCAGGGAAGCCCTGGCTGCGCGCTCTTCCTTGGTCGGTTCGAGCAGTTGTCGGGCCGCCTGGTCGAACTGCAGGTAGTGCTTCGCCTCCTTCGGCGTCGCGGCCCACAGAAAGCGAAGGAATCGCTCGGCATCGTTGAGGTGCCGCAGTTGCGCCTTGATGTCGGCGTCGCTGCTGTGCAATTGCACGGCAGCGCGGGCGGCTTGCACGGCGTCGACGCCGCCCGCCACGACGCCCACGAGGGGCAGGGCGTTGGCCGCACCGGGGACGGCGGCGCCCGCGGCGCCGGCGATGCCGAAGTCCAATCTCGTTGCGGTCTGCGTGGTCAAGGTACCCAGGACTCCCTGCATCTTCTTGAGGCTCAGCAGCTCGTCCATGGGCTTGTCGCTTGCATAGTTGCTGCCGGTCCTGCGCGGGCTGTGGGTCAGGCTGCGTGCGACGCGCTTCATGCGATTGAAGCCTGTCTGGATCTTCTTCTCCGTCTCGGCATTGTGCTCGAGGAAGCGCTCCGCATAGGTCTTTTCGGACCTGACCCATTGCGTCTCCCTTTGAAGTTGGCCTTCTTCCGACGGCACCAACTCCTGTACTTCCACGTAGTTCTTGCGCCCGATCCTGTCGGTCTGATGCTTTCTCGCAAAGTCGTATTTGCGGTCGAAGTCGGATTGCAAGAGGGCGCGTTGCTGCTGAAGTTTTTCGGGATCGAGACCGAAGAGAGGATCCGGCTCGTCGATCGCACGGCGCGGCGAAACGATGGGCGTGTCGCTCTCGCTGCTCGAGAAAATGCGCGTCATGCCGTCCCCGGATTCATGAAGTCGGTGCGCCATGTCGAGCCTGGGTACGAAGGCCGGACGGCGCGTGCGCCGCGAATCGGAGGGGCTGAGCCGATTCCCGGTCGTGTCAGGCCCCCAGGGCCGCAGAGCTTCGCCAGCATGAGAGAAAAAGCTGCCGCTCTCGGCGACCTTGATGCGCATGACAGAGCGGCCGCCTTCGCTGCCTGGCGCCGGTGCATTCGGTTCGGCCTTGCGCAAGGTCTTGCGCAGCCGCCTGACATCCTTCACCGTCTCCACCGTCGCATCGCCCGTCGTCCGGGTCCGCTGGATCTTGTTGCGCTTGCCGATGTTGTCCATGAATGACTCCCTTTCATTGATTCGTTCAGACCCGTGCGCCCGCAAGCGGCGCGAGTTCCGTACCTTCCCGTTCTGCGTCGAGCGCTTCATCCACTGCGCTCCTCCATTCGGCGAGCATCGGAACCATGTGTTCCTGAAGCACGAGCGCGAGGTCGAGCTCTTCATCGAGCAATGCCTGCAGCGGCACGTGGTACGCGACGATCGGATGCCGTGTCTCGGGATGCATGCTGAAGGTCGGCAGGCAAATGCTGGTGTTGCCGAGATTGGCCTCCAGCAAGAGCGCGAGCAGCTCGCTTCTTGTGTCGACTTCTGTTTCTCCGAGGTCCATGAGAATGCGGACCTCTTCTCGCGCGTCGAGATATTCGATGCCGATCAGCGTGTCGTCCACCTGCAGAAGGCCGCGATGCAATACCTCGTCGGACTGCTCGATGCCGAGGTCATCGCAAAAGTCTTCCACGAATCGGGCGTAGTCTTCTCTGCTCATGCGTGCTCCTTGAGGCGTGGTGATGAATGAATTCCTCACTCTTCGTAACGCGGTCCCTGCCGCCGTTCCAGTCATGCGCGATTCGCGCAAGTCTTTTCATGCAGACCGAGAAGAGGCCCCATCGAGGGGCGAATGAGTCGCCATCTTGAGGCGTCTTTCATCGACGTTGCCCCATCGAAGGGCGGGTCTGCGTCGATCGACCCTTCGCGCGAATGCCGCGCTCAGGGGTTCGCCTATTCATCGGGGTTTCGGTTCGTCTTCGGCGCTTCGCGCGCCGGCACGATGGGCGTCGGCATCACCTCCGAGTGCGGCGTCGGCGTCCTTGGCGTGCGCGGGCTCCCTGGCGTTCTCAGCGTTCTCGAGGGTGTCTGCGTCCTCGGGCTGCTGCGCGTCCGCAAGGTCCTCGGTGTCCTCGGGGTCGTGGGCGTCCTCGGGCTCGTCGGCGGCGTCTCGTCCTGCCGCGCAGCATCGGATCGTCCGCTCGATGAATCGAGGCTTCGATGAATCGCCGGTATCGGCGGCTTCCTTTCCGTCCCCTTCTTTTCCTTCTCCTCTTGTTTGTGACTGATCAAGGGGCCGTGGCTCCGACTCAGCGTCGGCTCCAATCCAGCAATCGGCGGACCGGCCTTGGCGTTCGCCGACCGCACCGCGCGGGCTGCCAGGTCGTTCCCCGAGACTCGCCATTCGGTCGGGCCGGTCCTCGCGGCGTTCTTGCGTCCGTCTTTCTGCCTCGACTTCATCTCCTCGGTCTTCGTTGGCGCCGCTTGCGCATGCATTTCCTGCACCTGGAGGCAATAGGCGCGAAAGCGCTGCAACTCGTTGTAGAGGTTCAGGTCGTAGGAGGGATGCGGTCCGTCCCGGGTCTTGCTCAGGAACTCGCCCGTTGTCTTGATGAAGGCCGCCATGCCCTCCTTCGGATCGGCATATCGGGCCATCAATTTCCATCGGACTCGGGCGTAGAAATCATCGGTGCCCACGGTCTTGGGCATCTTGTCGTGGACCTTCATCCACGCGAGCCTGAAGGCGTCGAGAAAGACCGACACGTGGGGGAGCGCCTGCGTTGCGCCTTCCATCCGAAACTTCATTCCCAGCAGGGGCGCAAGGTAGTTCTGGATGTAGTCCGCGCGCAATTCTGATGGCTTGGCCGCGGCGGACTTGCACAGGGCCAGCAGATCGACTTCGTTGACGCCGAGCGCATTCAGCAGCGCGCTGAAGGGCGCCGCGGCATCGGCATCGCGGGCCAGGATGAAGTCCTGAACTTGCAGTGCCAGCCCTCGAAGCGCGGCGTACTCGTTGTCGCGAACGTCGAACTCGATCAGGCGGATGCCGGCAAAGGTCTGGAACTGGGCCAGGTATTCGCCTTCTCCGATATTCACCTGGAAGTTCGAGCCGTCGGGATGCGTGCCGGCCAGCTTTTGCTCCAGCACCTTGCGCGGCATATGGAAGGCCAGGGCGCAAACGCCGCGCTGGCGCCATTTCGACGTGTGCTCGGCCCTGGCCCGGCGACGGGCTCGCACCGTGAGCAAAGCCGCCATGACCAGGGCCGGCACGGCCACCACCGCCGCCACGGCGCCCCCCGTTGCGGCAGTGGCCACGCCGCCGGCGACCAGGGCGGTTGTCACGGCGCCAGCCACACTCAAGGGCACGCTCGTGGCGGATTTGATTTCCCGGGCCTTGGCAAATGCGTATTCGACCTTGGCCTGGCGAATCAATCGATCCTGCTGCGCGTTCAGCCCGGCGACGATGCCCGCCAGAAGTGCGTATCGGGGATGCCCGGCACAAGACCTCAGCACCTCGGCCATCGCCTCCTTGCGCTCGATCGCCGACTCGCGCTGTGCCTGTCTGCGCGCCTGCTCCTGCTTGCTCAAATGAATATCGAGGCCTGCGCTGGCAATGGCCAATGGCGCCAACGCCGCACTCGCATAGCCGACAGCGGGAGAGCCGACCACGAGGTTGGCGATCTGGACGGAGGTCGACGCCGTGGTGGACACCGGCTGCACGACCCCACCCTTGGCGGCGTCCGTCTTGACCGCGGCGTGGGTCGCTCGCACTTCCCTGGTTCGACCGAGCAGCTTCTGGGCTGCCTGGCAGAACACCAGGTAGTTCTGCGCCTCCTCCGGCGTCGCGTTCTCCAGGTAGAGCATGAATCGACGGGCGTCTTCGCAATGACGCAGACTCGCCTTGGCCTGGGCCTTGCTGCTGAGCAACCCGGTATAGGTGTCCAGGACGTCCAGGGTGTCGGCGATCGAAGCCGGCACGCTGGCAAAGCCCAGCGCCCCGCCGATCGCCGAGGTATGGACGCCGGCGGCGCCGACAATGGAGGTATCGATCTTTCCCTCGGTGAGCATGCCAGAGGCGAACACGACCGGCTCCAGCTTCTTGTTGTTCAGCAGCCCCTCCGTGCCCTTGTCGCTCGCATAGTTGCTGCCGTACCGCCGGCGGGTACCGGTCAGGTTGCGCATCAAGACCTTCGCACGGTTCGTGCCCGCCGCTGCTTGTTTTCCCGCCTTGCTGTTGCTTGCCTGGAGGCGCTCGGCCCGGGTCGGTTCGATTCTGAGCAACTGCGTCTCCATTCCGGTTTCGCCATCCGTCTTCGTGTAGGGCCTTTGCTTCGCCTCGTAGTTCTTGCTGTCGGCCTTCGCGTTCTGCCGGCGCCTGGCATGCTGGTACCAGATCGTGAAGGTGTTCTTCATCGCCGCTCTGGCTTCGGCCAGCTTTTCCGGATCTATCCCGAAGGAGTCCGCCGACGCGTCGTCCGTGAACACCGGGCGCGGAGAAATCGTCCGCTCGTAGTCGCCGTGCAAGGAGCGCAACGGCTCCTCGTCATCGAACTCATCCTGCGACGATGTGCTCCACGCTTCTTCTTCCGAGGACTCGCTTCGCAGCACGAAACTCCCCGGCTCTTCGTCCAGCCAGGCCGGCATCGTTTCCGATGTGCTGTCCAGGGAGACCAAAGAGAGGTTCGACATGTTGTCGTTGATTGCAGAGAAGGCCGAACGCGAGCGCGGCGGCGACGGCGCACCGGGTTCTCCTGCGGCCGCTTCGGAACGTCGGGGTCGCGAAGACCGTGGGGTATGGGCAAAGGAAGCGCCATCTGGAGCGACGCGGAGCTTCAACGGAGCCGGCTTGTTCGTGGTGTCGGGTTCGACAGGGCGTATGGCGCCAGGCGAGTCCCCCGGAACCTTGACGGTGATATGTCTCATGAAAGATCCAGGCTGCGATGCAGCACCTCGTTGAAGAAGAGTGGTGATGAATGAATTCCTCGCTTTTCGTAACGCCGGCTCAAGCCGCTGTTCCATAAAAAACTGAATATGCTTACTCGCCAAGGTGGGGCGACGTCGGGTGGATGCGCAGCCGAAGTGGCCGCGGTGCGCGCCGCGATCGAGATGGTGCAGCCGCTCAGAGCACAGGCGTCGCGGGCGCAGCGTCGGCGGGCAGCTGGACGATGCGCCCGTCCCGCTCGGTGAAGCGGCCGCTGATGTACATGGTGAGGTCGTCGCCGGCGGCAGGGAAGGTCAGGGCTTCATCGATCATCTCGGTGACTTCCTGCGGTGCAGGTTCGCGCTCGCGCTCGTGCTCGCGTTCGCCGCCGTGGTGCCCGGCGAGATTCAACGCGGCGAACAGCACGAGCGAAGCCACTAGGATGTTGTCGTTGGCGGACATGGCTGCGGGATCCGGTTCTCTCGGGAGCTGTCCATGGTCGGCGATGTACCCGGCCGGCGCCAGTTCCCGGACGGCCTATGAACGAAGGCCTAGCCTCACGCACACAAGGAGCTGCGATGCGATCTCTCGAACTGTCCACGGGCGGCACGATGCCGGTGCTCGGCCTCGGCACCTGGCGGATGGGCGAAACGCCGGGCCGGCGCGCGGCCGAAGTGGCCGCGGTGCGCGCCGCGATCGCGATGGGTTATCGCCTCATCGACACCGCCGAGATGTACGGTGAGGGCGGTGCCGAGGAGGTGGTGGGCCAGGCGCTGACCGAGGCCTTGCGCGCCGGCGACGTGAAGCGCGAGGAGCTCTTCATCGTCAGCAAGGTCTATCCGCACAACGCCAGCCGCAAGGGCACGTCCGCGGCCTGTGCGCGCAGCCTGGCGCGGCTGGGGCTGGACCGCATCGATCTCTATCTGCTGCACTGGCGCGGCGAGCATCCGCTGGCGCACACCTGCGAAGCGATGCGCGCGCTGGTGGCCGCGGGGCGCATCGGGCACTGGGGCGTCAGCAACTTCGACACCGACGACATGGAAGGGCTCGCGGCCGTGTGCGGCGCGACGCCGGATTGCGCCGTGAACCAGGTCTACTACTCGGTGGCCGAACGCGGGCCCGAATTCAGCCTGTTGCCCTGGCAGCGTGCGCGAAGGATGCCGCTGATGGCGTACAGCCCGATCGACCAGGGCGCATTGGCCACCGACAAGGGCATGGCTGCGATGGCCGAAGGATTCGGCGTCACCGCCGCGCAGCTCGCGCTCGCCTGGGCCGTGGCGCAGCCGGGTGTCGTCGCGATTCCGAAGGCGGTGCACGAAGCCCATCTGCGCGAGAACCTCGCCGCGGCCGAACTGACGCTCGGCTCCGAGGCGCTCGCGGCCATCGATCGCCTGCATCCACCGCCGCGCGGCAAGAGGCCGCTGGCGATGATCTGAGTCCGCGCCGCCTCAGGTGCGCTTGGCGCCGCGCATCATCAGCATGTAGATCAGTGCACCGGCCACGGCGCCGATGACCCAGCCGAAGTTGTTCTCGGGCAGTACCTTGAAGAGCTGCGTGGAGAACTCCCAGCCGACCGAGATCACACCGGCCAGGCCGAGCGCGACCAGGCCGACCTTGTTCCAGCCGCCGTCGTAGTGGTAGCGGCCGCCGGGCGCCATCGTGTAGAGCTGCTGCACGTCGACCACCTGCTTCTTGAGCAGGTAGAAGTCGGCCACCATGACGCCGAACATCGGTGCCAGCACGGCGCCGAAGATGCTCACGAACACGGTGATCGCCTTCGGGCTGTCGACGAAGATCCACGGGCACACGATCACCGCGAGGATGGAGGCGATGAGTCCGCCCTTCTTGAAGTCCACATGGCGCGGGAACAGGTTGGCGATGTCGTAGGCCGGCGAGACGAAGTTGGCCACGATGTTGATGCCCATGGTCGCGATCACGAAGGTCACGCTGCCCAGCACCACGGCCAGCTTGTTGTCGATCTTGCCGACGATCTCGACCGGGTCCATGATCATGTGGCCGAACACCTTGGCGCTGCCGGCGGTGACGACCACCACGATGATCGCGAACAGGATGAAGTTGAGCGGCAGGCCCAGAAAGTTGCCGACCTTCATGTCGCGCTCGGTCTTCGCGAAGCGGGAGAAGTCGCCGAAGTTCAGCAACAGCGCCGCGAAGTAGGCCACCACCAGCAGAATCGCGCTGCCCATCGCGATGAAGGATTCCGAGCCCGTCAGCACCTTGTCGCCGAGCGTGAGGTCGAGCGCGTCCCAGCCCGCCTTCCAGAGGATCCAGCCCATCAGAAGGAACATCACCACATAGACCGCCGGGCCGCAGAAGTCGATGAACTTGCGGATCGCTTCCATGCCGCGCTGGAAGATCAGGAGCTGGAAGATCCACATGAACAGGAAGCAGCCCCAGCCCAGCAGGTCCAGCCGCAGGATGCTGGTGGCCTGCAGCGAGGCCGCCGCCGGAAAGAACACCAGCACCAGCGTGGCCACCGCCTTCGATGCGAAGTAGGTCTGCACGCCATACCAGACGATGCCGACCACGCCGCGGATCGTGGCCGCGAAGTTGGCGCCCATCACGCCCAGGCTCACGCGCGCCATCACCGGGAACGGGATGCCATGCTGCTGGCTCGGCCGGCCGATCCAGTTCATCAGCACGTTCACGATGCCGATGCCGATCACCAGCGCCGCGAACACCTGCCAGCCCGACAGCCCGAGCAGGAACAGGCTGGCCGCGAAGGTGTAGCCGCCGACGCTGTGCACGTCGGACATCCACATGGCGAACACGCTGTACGAAGTCCAGGTTTTCTTCGCACCGGTGACGGGCGCGAGATCCTCGTTGATGAGGCGCGGATCGGCGCCGGGAATGCCATGGGGGCTGTTGCCTTGCATGAGTCTCTCCTGAGTAAGCCGATCGGTCCGATTTCATCCAATTCAAGGAACACCGCGGATCCGGCTCTGCCGGTCCGGGGGGTTGGCGGCCACACGAAGTGGGCAAGCCTGGGGGCGAGCCTTAATGCGCTTCGGCCTGCTTGGCGGCCGTGATGATGGCAGCCTCGTCGTGCTTCGCGCCGTTCAGGAACAGATTGAGCACTACGGCGGCGACGGACGCAAGCAAGATTCCGGACTCCACCAGCGAGTGGATCGCGTGCGGCATCCATTGCTTGAAGTTGGGTGCGATCAGCGGAATCATGCCGACGCCGAGGGACACCGCGACGATCATCGCGTTGTGGCGGTTGCCCTTGAAGTCCACGCCCGAGAGGATGCGGATGCCGGTGGCCGCGACCATGCCGAACATCACCAGGCCGGCACCGCCCAGCACCACGGTGGGCAGCGACTCGATCAGCGCCGCCATCTTGGGCAGAAGGCCGAGCACGATCAGGATCGCGCCGCCGGCCACGCAGACGTAGCGGCTCTTGATGCCGGTCACCGCCACCAGCCCGACGTTCTGCGAGAAGCTGGTGTAGGGGAAGGTGTTGAAGATGCCGCCGATCAGCGTGCCCAGGCCGTCGGTGCGCAGGCCGCGCGCGAGGTCCTTCTGGTCGATTCGGCGGTCGGTCATCTCGCCGAGCGCGAGGAACATCCCGGTCGATTCGATCATCACCACGATCATGATCAGCGTCATCGTCAGGATCAGGACCGGATCGAACTGCGGCATGCCGAAATGGAAGGGCAGCACGATGTCGACCCAGTCCGCGCGGGCCACCTTCTCGAAGGTCATGAAGCCGAAGACCGAGGCCACGACGGCGCCGATCACGATGCCCAGCAGCACCGAGATGTTGGCCACGAAACCCTTGGCGTACTTGACGATGAGCAGGATCGACACCAGCACCAGCGCCGCGATGCCGAGGCCGCCCATGTCGGCGTACTTGGGGTTGGGCACCGAAGGCACGATCGACAGGCCCTTGGGGATCGGCGGCACCGCGGAGCCGGGCGAGGTGACGTCGGCCAGCCACTTGGCATAGACCGGGTCCACCAGCGCCGGCGCGGTCGGGCCCACCGGGTTGCCGAAGATCCAGTTGATGCCCACGCGCATCAGGCTGATGCCGATGACCGCGATGATGGTGCCGGTCACCACCGGCGGAAAGAAGCGCAGCATGCGCGAGACCAGCGGCGCGATCAGGATCGACACCACGCCGGCGCCGATGATCGCGCCGAACAGCAGCTGCGCGCCGGCCTGGCCCGGATTGGCGTTGGCGATCGCGACCATCGGCGCGACCGAGGCGAAGGTCACGCCCATCATCACCGGCAGCCGGATGCCGAACCACTGCGTGGCGCCGAGCGCCTGGATCAGCGTTGCGATGCCGCAGCAGAACAGGTCGGCCGAGATCAGCAGCGCGACCTCGTGCGGGCTGAGGTTGAGCGCACGGCCGACGATCAGCGGCACGGCCACGGCGCCGGCGTACATCA
This sequence comes from Variovorax sp. PBL-E5, assembly GCF_901827185.1. NCBI lineage: Bacteria > Pseudomonadati > Pseudomonadota > Betaproteobacteria > Burkholderiales > Comamonadaceae > Variovorax > Variovorax sp. PBL-E5. The sequence goes on from NZ_LR594671.1 coordinate 1,599,184, forward strand.
CGAGCACGTGCTGCAGACCGAGCGCGGCGAGCTTGCCGGCCGGCAGTCGCTGGTCGACCGGATGAACGGACGAAGAGACGGTCACGGAAGAAGCGGTCATTGAGGATCTCCAGGTGCCGTGGCGAACGGCGTTATTTTGTACGCCAAACTGTATACACTTCAGTTCGCAAGCCGTATGGCGGAAAACCCGCACTTCCGGCCCGCGTGACGGACACGCGGACCACCCCTCGCACGTTTCAGGCCAGCAGCGCCTTGACGAGGTCGAGCTGGCGGTCCGGTGCGCCGGTCTCGAGCTGCAGGTTGGCCTCGATGCGCAGCAGGTGGCTGGTCATGTTGGCGACGGCCGCATCGGCATTGCCGCTGCGGCACACGCGCAGGAATTCCGCGTGCTCGTCCGACGAGCAATGCGGGTCGTTGGAGGAGTGGTAGAGCATCGCGATCAGCGAGCTGCGCGCGACCAGCTCGCGGATCAGCTCGGCCAGCGTGTGGTTGCCGGTGGCCTCGGCCAGCGCGACGTGGAAATCGCCCAGCAGTTTCTCGCGCACCGTGCCGGTGGTCGTGGTGGCGCGCAGCGCGGTGCGCTCGAACTGGATGTGCTGCTCCAGCGCCTTGTAGTCGGCGGGCCGGCCCCGCGCGACGAACAGCCGCACCACCTCGCTCTCGAGCAGCCGCCGCACGCCGAACACCTCGCGCGCCTCCTGCACGCTGGGCTTGCTGACGAAGGCGCCCTTGTCGGGAATCATCTCGATCAGCTTCTCCTTGGACAGCGTCAGCAGGGCCGCGCGGATCTTGGTGCGGCTGACCGCATAGACGCGGCCCAGCGCCTCTTCGCGCAGCCAGGTGCCGGGCGGCAGGCGCTTTTCGACGATGGCCGTGGCGATGTCCTGCGCGATGCCTTCGATGGTGGCGCTCTTGTCGGGCACGGCGGGGCTGGCGCTGCTCGGAGGGGTCGGGGACGTAGGTGCTTTGGCGACGCGTGGCATGGGGCGATTGTGGACGACCGACGGCGCGGGCCGCACGCCCGGCTTCAGGCTGCGCGTTTCAGGGGCGGTGTCCTGGCCGGCAGCGTGAAGCCTTCGAGCAGTCCGGTCACCGGCTTGGACAGCGGATGCGCCAGCTCGCCGCGCTTGCTGGTGCGAAGTCGCAGGCTGACCAGCGATTCGATCAGCTGCGTGCCCGCCGCCACGCCGTCGACCACCGGCACCCCGAGCACCTGCCCGATGTGCTCGCAGAGGTCGGCCATGCCGGCGCAGCCGAGCACGATGGTGTCGGAGCCGTCCTCGTCCAGTGCGCGCCGGCATTCGTCGATGATGCGTTCGCGTGCCTTCGAGTCCGGCGCTTCCAGTTCGAGCACCGCGATCTCGCAGGCCCGCACGTTGGCGCAGAAGCGCTTCATGCCGTAGGCCTCGGCCAGGTGCCAGGCCTGTCCGACGGTGCGGCCGAGCGTGGTTACCACGCTGAAGCTGCTGCCGACCAGACTGGCCAGATGCATGGCCGCCTCGGCGATGCCGACCACCGGTCCGCGCGCCAGTTCGCGCGCTGCCTTCAGGCCCGGGTCGCCGAAGCAGGCGATCACGTAGCCGTCGATGCCCTCGCGCTCGCCGGCGGCGATCTCCTGCAGCAGGCCGGGCACGGCGAGCGCCTCGTCGTAGTGGCTCTCGATCGAGGCCGGCCCCATCGAGGGGCTGACCGCCACGATCTCGGTGCCGGGCCGGGCGACGGATCGCGCGCAGGCACCGATCTTCTCGGTCATGCTCCAGGTGGTGTTGGGATTGATGATCTTGATGCGCATGAAAAGTCCTCGCTCAGCGCTTGCGGGCGTTGAGCAGCAGATAGGCCGCGAAGCCCAAGCCGGTGCCGATGAACCAGGCGTAGTTGGCCGCGCCGCGAAGGGTGGGCACCATCACGCACAGGATCGGCACCAGCGCCGCCGGGATCAGCGCCCAGATGGCGCGGGGGTTGTAGCCGTTGCGATACCAGTATTCGCCGGCCGGGTTGAGGGTGTAGAGCGCGTCGACGTTCACGCGCTGTTTGCGCACCACGTAGAAGTCGGCGATCAGGATGCCGAACAGCGGACCGATGAAAGAGCCCAGGATGTCCAGCGTGTAGTGGATCACCTCGGGGTTGTTGTACAGGTTCCAGGGCGTGATGAAGACCGAGCCGACGGCGGCGATCATGCCGCCCGTGCGCCAGCTGATCTTCTGCGGATTGACGTTGGAGAAATCGAACGCGGGCGAGACGAAGTTGGCCACGATGTTGATGCCGACGGTCGCGATCATGAAGGTCAGCGCGCCCAGCACGACGGCCGTGGTGCTGTCGATCCGCGCCACGGTGTGCACCGGGTCGGTGATCAGCTCGCCGAACACGGGCAGGGTCGCCGCCGTGGTGATGACCGACAGCAGCGAGAAGAACAGGAAGTTGACCGGCAGGCCCCAGAAGTTGCCCTTCTTCACCGCGTCGAAGCTCTTGGCGTAGCGCGAGAAGTCGCCGAAATTGAGCATCGGGCCGCTGAAGTAGCTGACCACCAGGGCGATCGCGCTCAGCATCACCGGCAGGGCGTCCCATCCCTCGAACTTGACGCCGCCCAGGCGCATGTCGATGCGGCTCCAGCCGGCCTTCCAGACCAGCCAGGCGCACAGCATCGCCATCACGACGTACACGGCAGGGCCGGCCCAGTCGATGAAGCGGCGGATGGCCTCCATGCCGTGCCAGAAGACGAAGGCCTGCAGCACCCACATCACCATGAACGAGATCCAGCCCAGCGCCGACAGGCCGACGAAGCCATGCTTCGCGACATCCGCATAGGCGGAGAGGCCCGGGAAGAAATGCAGCGCCAGCACCATGAAGGCACCCGAGGCCAGATAGGTCTGCACGCCATACCAGGCGACCGCGATCAGCCCGCGGATCACGGCCGGGATGTTGGCGCCCAGCACGCCGAAGGGCGCGCGGCAGACCACCGGATAGGGCGTGCTCGTGATCTGGCTGGGCTTGGCCACAAGGTTGCAGAAGAACTGCACGATGCAGATGCCCACCAGCAGCGACACCAGCACCTGCCAGCTCGACAGGCCGAGTGCGAACAGGCTGCCGGCCGTGATGTAGCCGCCGACGCTGTGCACGTCGGACATCCAGAAGGCGAAGATGTTGTATTGGCCCCAGGTCTGCGTGCGCAGCGGTGCGAGGTCCTCGTTGGTCAGGCGCGGGTCGTAGCCCGGCTTGATCAGCGCATTCGATTCGGCGGGCGATGCATGGTTGGGAAGGGGCAGCTCGATGGTTCCTTGACTGACGGCTGTGTTCACGGATGGACTCCTCGTCGGGTGGGGCGGTTGGAAAGACGTCCGGACCGGATGTCCGGTGTCTTGAATTGCACCCGTTATTTGTATACAAAAAATGGGTGCAATCAAGGACAAACTTGAACTGCGAGTTCGGTGTTTACCCTTGTGGATGGTGAAGCAACTGGCGTGCCATGGACCGGCGACGGCAGCCGTCCATGGATTGCAGGCAGCGTCCGCGCGAGGGTCGTCGCGGTCAGCCGTCGAATGCGCGATCGTCGAATGCGCTGCTGAAGGTCGCCCAGTCCTTGCGGACCTGGTTCGCGCAGTCCTGCGACAGTTCGAGCAGCTCGGCCTGCCATTTCCTGCGTTGCGCGAAGGCGACCAGTTCATCGGCCGTGGCCGAGCCGTCGCGGCCGGCGCTGCGCAGCTGGCCCCATGCGACCACGCGGCCCATCACCTGCAGCGCCTGCGCCAGTTCGGTCATCGAGCGCTGCGAGCGGTCCAGCGTCATGCGGTCCTCGGACGGCTGCAGGCCGCGCAGCACGTAGGAACCCCCGCCGAAGAGCACGGGCTGCAGGAAGGCCATCGAGACGGCCTGAACGCGCCGCTGCAATGCGACCACGCGGTGCGCCTGCGATTCCCACGCCGGCTGCGGCACCGTCAGGTACGGCGCCAGCGAGGAAGGCAGCGTTTGCTTGAGGTCGAGCAGGTAGTGGCCGTCCGGCGATCCCTTGCCCTGGACCAGAACCGCGAAGCGGTCCACGCCGAGGCTGCCGGTGCCCGCGATGCGGCGCGCGACGTCGATCACTTCGTAGAAGGCAGGGTCGGACTGCCTGGCGGCGAACGCGGCCATGCATTCGCCGATCGCCGCGCGCTGCGCCGCCGTCGCGGGAAGCGCCTTCTTGCCGTCGACGCGCAGCACGCGCCGGCCGCGCCGGACCGTGGTGCGCGCAGCGAGAAGCCGGGCGCGCGGCCGATGGCGCAGGCCGTCGAGCAGTTCCCGGACCAGGCCATGCGCCGTGTCGCGTTCGACCCAGTACGCCTTTCCCTCGGCCAGGGAAGAGACATAGGCCTGCAGGAAATCCTTGCACAGCGCGCTCGCTTCGCGCGGGCTGATCGACAGGCTGTCGGCGCCGACGCGCAGGCTGGCCAGCAGGCGCACGAGGTCCCAGCTGGCCGGCGCCAGTATCGCTTCGTCGAAGTCGTTGATGTCGAAATAGACGAGGCGGTTGTCGCCCTTGTAGCTGCCGAAGTTCTCCAGGTGCAGATCGCCGCAGGCCCAGACCCGCGGCGCCGTCCTGAACAGGCCGCCGCGCGGCAGGCGCTCGTAGAACAGATGGTCGGTCCCGCGCAGGAACGCAAAGGCGCTGGCGCGCATCAGCCGGTACTTGATCTGCAGGCGCTCGGGATCCCGGCCGGCGTTGAAGGCCTGCATGCGGCGCACGACGTTCATGCCTGTCCTTTCGGTTGCTGCGCGGCGCGCGCGGCCTGCACGGCATCGTCGACGCTCCAGAACATGCCATCCGTGCGGCCGAGGCCGTCGGGGTCCAGGAAATGCAGCAGATCGCGCACCGGCTCCTTGACGCGGGCCAGCACGAGCGAGCGTCCGCTTCCGCGCAGATGCTGGTTCAGTTCGAGCAGGCACTCGGCGGCCGTGCTGTCGAGGTCTGAACTCTCCTCGAGGCTGAGGACCACGACGCGCAGATCGTCGCGGTCCTCGAGCTTGCGGAGGATGGTCGAGACGACGCGCTCGGCACAGGCGAAGAACAGGGGCTCCTCCGGCCGCAGGACCAGCAGCCCCGGCACCGCGGCCGCGCCCGAATGGCCATCGAGCGCGACGAAATTGCGCGTCGCGCCGAGCTCGCCGAGCTCGTGCACCACCGGCTGGCTGAAGCGCCGCAGCGCGGCCAGCAGCGACAGCGCGATCGCGATCAACATGCCGTACAGCACGCCGAAGAAGAGCACGGCCGCCACCGCGCCGACGATCAACAGGCGGTCGCGATTCATGCGCCAGGTCGTCAACAGCGGCCGCGCCGACAGCGCATGCCACAGCGCGCTGATCACCGCGACCGCCAGCACCGGGCGCGGCAGCAGATGCACCGCCGGCAGCGCGAAGGCCACCGCCAGGCCGACCGCGACCAGCGCCGCCACGCCAGCCCATCGGCTGCTCGCGCCCGCGGCCGCATTGGCCGAGGTCGCCGAGAAGCCGGCGCCCACCGGCATGCCCTGGAACAAGGCGGCGCCGATGTTGCATGCGCCCAGCACCATCAGCTCACGGTTGGCATCCAGCGTGTCGCCGTGGGCCAGTGCCATCGTCCGCATGCTGCCCCACGACTCGGCGAAGATCAGCACGACCAGGCCGACGGCGAGCTCGCCGGCCGTCACCCACTCGGCCCACGGCAGCCGCGGCACGTCGAAATGGAAACCCGGCGCTTCGATCACGCCGACTTCCGCCACGCCGAGCGCCTTCAGGTCGAGCCCGTACGCGGCCGCGATCGCCAGCGCGATCACCAGCATCGATGCCGGCACCCGGGGCCATCGTTTCAGGCCCGCGATCAGGGCGCCCGCAAGCAGCGCGACCGCGACCGTGGGCACATGCCATTCGCGCACGTGGGTGACGGCGAACAGCAGCGCATGGAAAGGGTCTGCGCCGGCCTTCTGCGGCAAAGCGAAGCCGAAGGCATCGGGCAACTGCTTGATCACGATGGTGATCGCGAGTGCGAAGGCGAACCCGCGCAGCACCGGCCGCGACACGAAGGCGGAGAGCTGCCCCTGTCGCGCCCAGGCCAGCAGCACCAGCACCACGCCGGCCATCAGCACCAGGGCCGTGAAGGCGCCGGCATACGCAGCCGGATCCGCCGACGCGCCCGGCGCGGCGATCGACATCGCCGCCGCGGCCGACAGCACCGCCGTCGACGAGGTCGGCGCCACGATGGCGAAGCGGCTGCGCCCGAGCGCGGCGTACAGCGCGAGACCGATCATCGCCGCGGTCAGCGCGTGGACGGCCGGAAGATGGGCGAGGCCTGCGTATGCGACGGCCTCGGGGATCAGCAAGCCCGCGACGCACAGGCCGGCGGCGAGGTCCTGCCAGGGCGATGCGCCGGGCGGGTTCAGCGCCAGCCTCGGTGCCAGCCCTGTTGGGGGTGATGCCATCCCCAACCATAACGCGGGTGATAGGCCCACACGAAACCCGGCCCCGGAATTGCGTAGGTGGGTGCGACATAGGCCACGCCCGGCGGCGCTTCATAGCCGGCGTAGGGCACCGCGGGTTGCACCACGCAGCCGGCCAGAAGCGCGGCTGCCAGCGCTGAACTCAGAACGATGAGCCTCATGACGAGATTCTCCCGATGGACGACATGGCATCTCCAACGCCGCATGCGAACGGCCTGTTGACCCTTCCATGCATCCATCTGTAAAGGCGCGGCGGCCGATGCCGCGCGCCCGTCCGTCAGCCGAGCAGGTCGCCGAGCGTGCGCGCGATCACCTTGGTGGCGCGCCGCAGGTCTTCCAGCAGCACGCGCTCGTCGTTGCGCTTGGCATGCGACTCCAGCACCGTGCGTGGCCCGGCACCGTAGATCACACCCGGGATGCCGGCCTCGCCATACAGCCGCACGTCGGTGTAGAGCGGCGTGCCCATCGCCTTGATCGGCTCGCCGAAGACCGCCTCGCCATGCTTCTGGATCGCCTCGACCAGCGGCTTGTTGCCCGCCAGCGGCTTCATCGAATTGGCGAGAAGCATGCGCCGGATCTCGACCGTGATGCCGCTGCGCTCGGCCGCCGCGTCGGCGATGACCTTGCGGATCGTGGCCTCGACCTGCGCCGGGTTCTCCTCGGGGATCATGCGGCGGTCGAGCTTGAACACGACCTTGCCGGGGATCACGTTGGTGTTGGTGCCGCCGTCGATGCGGCCGACGTTGAGGTACGGGTGCGTGATGCCCTCGACCTTCGACGTCACCTGCCGGTAGAGCACGTTCTGCGCATAGAGCGCGTTGAGGATGTGCACCGCGCCCTGCAGCGCGTCGACCCCGGTGCTCGGAACGGCCGCATGCGCCATCTTGCCGTGCACCGTCACTTCCATCTGCAGGCAGCCGTTGTGGGCCGTGACGACCTCGTAGCTGAAGCCGGCCGCGATCATCAGGTCGGGCTTGGTGAGGCCCTTCTTCAGCAGCCAGCCCGGCCCGAGGAGGCCGCCGAATTCCTCGTCGTAGGTGAAGTGCAGTTCGATGCTGCCCTTGGCGGGCCGTGCGACCGCTTCGAGCGCGCGCAGCGCGAAGGTGAAGCTCGCGAAATCGCTCTTGCTGACCGCTGCGGCGCGGCCGTAGAGGCTGCCGCCATCGATCTCGCCCCCATAGGGATCGTGTGCCCAGCCTTCGCCGGGCGGCACCACGTCGCCGTGCGCATTGAGTGCAATGGTGAGGCCTTCGCCGTACTTGCGGCGCACGATCAGGTTGGTGATCGATTCGAGCCCGTAGTCCTTCACTTCCTGCTCGGGCACGGCGTGCTTCTCGGCCTCGAAGCCGAAGTCCTTCAGCAGCTCGGCCGTGCGCTCGGCATGCGGTGCGTTGTTGCCGGGCGGTGTGTCGGTCGGCACGCGCACCAGTTGCTGGAGGAACTGCACCTCCTCGTCGAAGTGGGCATCGATCCAGGCGTCGAGTTTTTGGTAGTCGGTCATGGTGTCAGTGGGCCTGTTCGGAGGCCAGGTTGTCGAGCAGCAGCTGGAACGCTTGCACTCCCAGCTGGATGTCGTCGTTGGTGCTCGATTCGAGCGGGTTGTGGCTGATGCCCGAATTGATGCCGCGCACGAACAGCATGGCCTGCGGCATCACTTCATGCAGCTTCATCGCATCGTGGCCGGCGCCGCTGGGCATGCGAAAGAGCGGCACGCCGAGCGCGTCGACCGCCTTCTCCCAGCGCTGCTGCCATTCGGGCGCGCTCGGCGCGGCCGCGGCACGCATCGATTCCTCGAGCACGTAGCGCACGCCGCGGCGATCGCAGATTTCCTTGAGCGCCGCCATCACGTCGGCCACCATCGCGTCGCGCTGCGGATCGTTCGGCGCGCGCAGGTCGAGGCTGAACTTGCAGCGCCCGGGCACCACGTTGATCGAACCGCTCGGCACCTCGAGCATGCCGACGGTGGCGACCGAGTCGCCGTCCTTCGCGGCGCGCTGTTCGGCGAACAGGATCAGCTCGGCCACCGCGGCCGCGGCATCGTTGCGGCGGCCCATCGGCGTGGTGCCGGCGTGGCTGGCCATGCCGATCACTTCGCCGACGTAGCGCAGGCCGCCGTTGATCGAGGTGACGATGCCCAGCGGCAGATCGAGCTCGGTGAGCACCGGCCCCTGCTCGATGTGCACCTCGACGAAACCGAGGTAGCGCGACGGATCGCGCTCGAGGCCGGCGATCTCCTCGTCCTTCAATCCGGCATGGGCGCGCGCCTCGCGCATCGTGATGCCGTCGGCGTCCTTCTGGTCGAGCCAGGCCGGGTTGAAATGGCCGGTCAGCGCGCCGGAGCCGAGGAAGGTGGCCTTGTAGCGCTGGCCTTCTTCTTCCGCGAAACCCACCACCTCGAAGGCGAAGGGCAGGCGGCGCTTCTGCCGCTGGAGTTCGCGCACGCAGGCCATCGGCGTGAAGATGCCGAGCCGGCCGTCGTACTTGCCGCCGTTGCGCACGGTGTCGTAGTGCGAGCCGGTCAGCAGCGTCTTCGCATCCGGCGTGGCGGCTTCGTAGCGGCCGACCACGTTGCCCACGGCGTCGATCTGCACGCTGTCGAAGCCGGCCTCGCGCATGCCCTCGGCGATCTGCTGCGCGCAGGCGCGGTGCGCGTCGGTCAGGTAGGTCACGGTGAGCTGGCCCTTCTCGGCATAGCCCGGATCGGTGTGCTTCGCGAGCGCTTCGTGCCAGTCCCAGACCTCGTTGCCGAGCACCGGCTCGGCATCGAACTTGTCGTCCAGGCGGATCTCCGCGATGCGGTGGATGTTGCGCAGCGCTTCGCCGAGCTCGAAGGCCGGATGGTGGTGCAGCCGGCGTTCGAAGGTCTCGATGATCTCGCGCTTGGCCAGACCCGTGCCGCGCGGTCCGCGCACCGCGAGGATGAAGGGAAAGCCGAACTTGGCGTTGTAGTCGGCATTGAGCTGCCGGATCTTCGCGAACTCCTCGGGCGTGCAATCGGTGAGGCCCGCCTTGCTCTGTTCGTTCGTCGATTCGGCCGTGAGGCTCTTGCTCACCATGGCCTTGCCCGCGAGTTCGGGGTGGGCGCGGATCAGGCCGAGCTTCTCGTCTTGCGATGCGGCCGTCACGGCCTGCGCCAGCGCGTACTTGAGGTGCGCGAGCGAGCGGAAGGGCCGCGTCGCAAGCGCCTTGGCGGCGATCCATGGCGAATGCTCGTAGACGCCGTCGAGCAGCGCGGCGGCCTGGCCGGGCGAGGCTGCATTCAATTGGTCGAGGGTGAGGGCCATGTCAGTCTCCGTGGGTCGCGACGTAGGGATGCTGTGTCTTCCAGTGCCGCGCGATGTCGAGCCGGCGGCAGACCCAGACGCGGTCGTGCGCGGCAATGTGGTCCAGGAAGCGCTGCAGCGCCGTGATGCGCCCGGGCCGTCCGAGCAGGCGGCAGTGCATGCCGATGCTCATCATCTTGGGCGCCTCGTCGCCTTCGGCATAGAGCGCGTCGAAGCTGTCCTTCATGTACTGGAAGAACGGGTCGGCGTGCGAATAGCCCTGCGGCAGCGCGAAGCGCATGTCGTTGCAATCGAGCGTGTAGGGAACGATCAGCTGCGGCACGACCTCGCCGTCGGTCTTGCGCACCTTCATCCAGAAGGGCAGGTCGTCGCCGTAGTAGTCGCTGTCGTATTCGAAGCCGCCGTAGTCGGCCACCAGGCGGCGTGTGCGCGGGCTGTCGCGGCCGGTGTACCAGCCGAGGGCGCGCTCGCCGGTGGTGCGCTCGATGGCTTCCATGCCCAGGCGCATGTGCTCGCGTTCGGTGGCCTCGTCGAGGTTCTGGTAATGGATCCATCGCCAGCCGTGGCAGGCGATCTCGTGGCCGAGTTCCTTGAAGGCGACCGCGATCTCGGGATAGCGCTCCAGCGCCATGCCGACGCCGAACACCGTCAGCGGCAGGCCGCGCTTCTCGAACTCGCGCAGGATGCGCCAGACGCCCGCGCGCGAGCCGTACTCGTAGATCCCTTCCATGCTGATGTGGCGGTCCGGGAAGCTCGCGGGATTGAACATCTCGGAGAGGAATTGCTCGGAGCCCGCGTCGCCGTGCAGCACGCAGTTCTCGCTGCCTTCCTCGTAGTTGAGAACGAACTGCACTGCGATGCGCGCCCGGCCGGGCCATTGCGCATGCGGCGGGTTGCGGCCGTAGCCGACCAGGTCGCGCGGATAGGACAGGGTGGTGTCGTAGCTGCTCATGGGTATTCAGGCCAGTGCAAGGGAGATGTCGTGGGTCGGGACTTTGCGGTCGAAGGTGAGGTTGGCCTCGACGTTCATCAGGTGATCGGTCATGAGCTTGACGGCGCGCTCCTCGTCGCGGGCGGCGAGCGCCTTCACGATGTCGGCATGCTCGTCGTTCGAATGCTCGGCGGCCGTGGCGCTCTGGTACATCAGCGTAATGAGCGCGCAGCGCGAGATCAGCTCGCCGAGGATCTGGGCCAGCACGGTGTTGCCCATCAGCTCGGCCATGCGCACGTGGAAGTCGCCGAGCAGCTCGGTGCGGCCGGAGATGTCCTCGCCGGACACGGCGGCTTTCTCGAGCGCGACATGCTCCTTCAGCGCCTTGATCTTGGCCGGCGTCACGCTGCGCACGAAGGCGCGCGTCATCTCGGCCTCCAGCATGCGGCGCACCGCGAACACCTGCCGGGCCTCGTCGACCGCGGGCGCCGCGACGAAGGCGCCGCGCGCGGGTTCGAGCCGGATCAGCTTGTTCTGCGACAGCTGGAAAAGGGCCTGCCGCACCAGCGTGCGGGAGACGCCGAAGTGGTCGGCCAGCTTCTGCTCGGCCAGCTTGCTGCCGGGCTGCAGGCGGTGCTCCACAATGGCTTTGGTCAGCGCGTCGACGATCGCGCGGGTGGTGGTCGAGTCCATGTTTTTCATGATAGACCCAAAGCCTATAACTGTATACACTTTTGTCGACCGTAATTTCCCGAATGCACCGAAGGAGCACTCCATGGGCCTGAGCACCCACGTACTGGACACCATGCACGGCGGCCCGGCGGCCGGCATGCAGGTCGCGCTGTTCACCACCGACGGCACGGAAGAAGACGCGCGTGCCACGCTGGTGCGGCGCTTCACGCTGAACGCGGACGGCCGCAGCGACGCGCCGCTCTACGACAACAGCACGTTGCGCGCGGGCACCTACCGGTTGGTGTTCGATGTCGCGGGCTACTTCAAGGCGCGCGGCGTGCAGCTGCCGGAGCCGAACTTCCTGAACCGCGTCGCGCTCGACTTCGGCGTCGCGCACACCGACGAGCACTACCATGTGCCGCTGCTGGTCAGCCCGTGGAGCTATTCGACCTACCGCGGGTCCTGAGTCAGTCCCCCACTTGCTGGCCTTCGCTGAGCGTATCGAGTTGAAAGTGACCTTCGTCGTCCCACAGCCAGGTATCGGTCCAGGTGACCTTGCCCAGCTGCGTCGCGGCGGGGAAGGGCGAGGCCTGCAGCACCATGCGTTCGGTCTCGGCGATCGCATCGGGCGCATGCGTGGGCGCGCGCAGCCAGTGCATCGAGAGCACCTTGCCGCCCGCATCGAGGTTGACCTGCAGCGTGCCGACCGCATAGAGCAGAGGCGGCAGCTTGCCGGCGTAGATGCGGCTCCTGTTGGCGGCATAGATGTGGCGCGCCGCGTCGCGCCGGTAGTCGCGCGCGGTGGCTGCGCGCGAGGGCGATGGCCGCGGGCCGGACGCTTCGGCGGGATTGGCCGTGGCCTTCGAGAGCTGTCCCGGCACGGTGCCGGCGATCGGTGCGGTGGGATTGCTGCCGCAGGCGGCGAGCCAGAGCGCGGAGAGCAGTGCGCCAGCCCGGGCGAGGCGGCGCGTCATGGGCTTGGAATTCATCGGCGCGGTTATACCGTGCCCGCATCCGGGCCGCGCAACCGGAGGTATCGGCGATGAGCGGCGCGGTCGACGAACTGCTCGCGCGCCTGAAGCGCGAGAGCGGCGTGCTGGTGCGTGTCGAGTCGACCCAGGGCTCCGCGCCGCGCGAGGCCGGCACCTGGATGGTGGTGTGGGCCGATGGGCTCACGGCCACCATCGGCGGCGGACAGCTCGAATTCCAGGCCACCGATGAAGCACGCGCCTGGCTTGCCGGTGGGCCGCCCATCGAAGGCGTGCAGCGCTATCCGCTCGGCCCGAGCCTGGGCCAGTGCTGCGGCGGTGTCGTGTTCCTCTCGTTCCGCCGCATCTCGGCCGCGGACGCGAAGGCGCTGCAGACCGAATTGCTGGCGCACCTCGAACCGATCGCGTTGTTCGGCGGCGGCCACGTGGGTGCGGCGCTCGCGCGGCTGCTGTCGACGCTGCCCTTCTCGGTACGCTGGATCGACAGCCGCGACGGCGTGTTTCCCGACGACCTGCCGGCACAGATCGAGACCGAGCATTCCGATCCCGTGCAGGACGCGGTCGCGCAGCTCGCGCCGGGCTCGCGCGTGCTGATCATGAGCTTCAGCCATGCGGAGGATCTCGACATCGTGATCGCCTGCCTGAAGCGCCTGCGCGCCCGCGGCGACCTGCCTTACGTGGGCCTGATCGGCAGCAAGACCAAGTGGGCGACCTTCCGCCATCGGCTGGAGGCACGCGGTTTCACGGCCGAGGAGATGGCCCGCATCACCTGCCCGATCGGCGTGCCGGGCATCACGGGCAAGGAGCCGGAAGTGATCGCCGTCGCCGTGGCGGCACAGCTGTTGCAGCAATGAGCACCCCCCAGGCTTGCCCATTGCGTGTGGCCGCCCACCCCCTTGCAGGGGGCAATACCTGCGGGCCGGCGAAGCCGGTTCCGCGGTATTCCTGGAATGGGGCTTGCATGGATGCAGGGTTTTCCTGCACATCGCATGAAGATAATTCCCGCAATCTTTTGGGAAAAAGTGTATACACTTCAGTCCACAACAAGCCGCAGCGGAGCGAGGTCCCCAGCAGGGTCTGCGTTCGCGGCACTTTCTCTGCTTACAGCGCCCGCAGTGGTGAGCAGGCCGGAACCACACCACGGCGCCCTCACGCGCCGACAAGGTTGAGAGCACATGGAAAGCTACTACCTCGACTGGGCCAATCTGCTGCTGCGCTGGGTCCACGTCATCACCGCTGTCGCCTGGATCGGCGCCTCCTTCTACTTCGTGATGCTGGACAACAGCCTCGAGAAGCCCGAGGACCAGGAGTCGCTGGACAAGGGCGTGGGCGGCGAGCAATGGGCCGTGCACGGCGGCGGCTTCTACAACCTGCAGAAGTACACGCTGTCGCCCAAGAAGCTGCCCGAGCACCTGCACTGGTCGTACTGGGAAAGCTATTCGACCTGGCTCACCGGGTTCGGCCTCTTCACCATGTCGTACCTGTGGAACGCCAGCACCTACCTGATCGACAAGTCGAAGATGGACTGGCAGCCCGGCGCCGCGATCGGCGTGGCGCTCGCCTTCTTCGTCGTGTTCTGGATCGTCTACGACGCCATCTGCCAGATCTTCGGCCAGCGCAAGAACGGCGACACCATCGTCGGCGTGCTGGTCGCCGTCTTCATCGCTTTCGCGGCCTGGCTGGCCTGCCACTGGTTCGCGGGCCGCGCCGCCTTCCTGCTGGTGGGCGCGATGATGGCCACGACCATGAGCGGCAACGTGTTCTTCTGGATCATTCCCGGCCAGCGCAAGAACGTGGCCGCGCTGCGCGAGGGCCGGCCGGTGGATCCGATCCACGGCCAGCGCGGCAAGCAGCGCAGCGTGCACAACACCTACTTCACGCTGCCCGTGGTGTTCGCGATGCTGAGCAACCACTACAGCTTCACCTACACCAACCAGTACAACTGGATCGTGCTGCTGCTGATCATGCTCGGCGGCGCGGCGATCCGGCAGTTCTTCGTGGTGCGGCACCGCTTCAAGCTCGGCAATGCGCGCAACCCGATTCCCTATGCGCTGTTCGGCATCGCCGTGCTCGGGCTCACCATCGTCTGGATGAAGCCCGAACCCGCCGCCGAGCCGGCGCCGGGCGCAGCGGTGCAGAAGGTGTCCTACGGCGACGTGCAGAAGATCTTCGAGGCGCGCTGCTACATGTGCCACGGCGCGCAGGTGCAGATGAAGAACGTGCGCCTCGATTCGCCCGATCAGGTCGCCGCGCATGCGCAGGCCGTGTACCAGCAGGCGGTCGTCACCAAGATCATGCCGATGAACAACGCGACCGGCATCACCGATGCGGAGCGCGCGATGATCGGCAAATGGTTCGAGGCGGGAGCGCCCACCAAGTAATCGAAGCCCGCTCCCGCATGACTTCTGGGAGGGGGAGCGAAGACAATCGGCAGTGGAGAAAGTCAATGAGCGCATCACGCACCGCACCCAACCCCCGCACCGCCCCGCGCGAATTCCTCGAACACCTCTACCGCGTCGCCGTCGAGCGCGCGCTGCCTCTGGCCAGCATGGGCCCGTACCTGCCCAAGCCGCCCAAGGGCCGCACGCTGGTGTTCGGCGCCGGCAAGGCCGGCGGCTCGATGGCGCAGGCGCTGGAGGCGCTGTGGCCCGCCGATGCGCCGCTGTCGGGCCTGGTGGTCACGCGCTACGGTCACATCCCGCCGCGGCCCGAAGGTCTGGCGCAGCGCATCGAACTCGTCGAGGCCGCGCATCCGGTGCCCGACGCAGCTGGCGAGAAGGCCGCCGCGCGCATCCTCGCACTGACCGAAGGCCTCACGGCCGACGACCTCGTGCTGTGCCTGATCTCGGGCGGCGGCTCGTCGGTGCTCACGCTGCCGGCCGAGGGCCTGACGCTGGAGGACAAGCAGCGCGTCAACCAGCAACTGCTCGAATCGGGCGCGGGCATCGGCGAGATGAACTGCGTGCGCAAGCACTTGTCGCGCATCAAGGGCGGCCGTCTCGCCGCCGCCTGCGCGCCGGCGCAGGTGGTCACGCTCACCATCAGCGACGTGCCGGGCGACGACCCGGCCATCATCGCGAGCGGTCCCACCGTGCCCGATGCCAGCACCTGTGCCGACGCGCTGGCCATCCTGGGCCGCTACCGCATCGAGGTGCCGGTGGCCGTGCGCGCGCAACTCGAAAGCGGCGCGCTCGAAACGCCGAAGCCGGCCGACGTGGTGTTCAAGGGCCATGCCACGCACCTGATCGCGACGCCGCAGCAATCGCTCGAAGCCGCGGCCGCGGCCGCGCGCGCGGCCGGCCTCGAAGCGCACATCCTGAGCGACGAGATGGAAGGCGAGTCGCGCGAGGTCGGCAAGGTGCATGCCGCGCTCGCGCGTGCCGTGGCGCTGCGCGGCGAGCCTTTCGCGAAGCCCTGCGTGATCCTTTCGGGCGGCGAGACCACGGTCACGATCCGTCCTCGCCAGCCGGGCCAGCCCAAGGGCCGCGGCGGCCGGGCCGGCGAGTTCTGCATGGGCCTGGCGGGCGCGCTGATGGGCCAGCCCGGCGTCTGGGCATTGGCCGCCGACACCGACGGCATCGACGGCGTCGAGGACAACGCCGGCGCCTTCGTCACGCCCGACACGCTCGCGCGCGCCGAAGCCGCGGGCTGCAAGCTGGCCGCGCACCTCGATCGCAACGATGCCTACGGTTACTTCGATGCGATCGGCGATCTGCTGGTCACAGGGCCGACGCATACCAACGTGAACGACTTCCGGGCGCTCCTGATTCTTTGAAGAGCGCGGGCGGCGCTTAGAGCGGCTAACAAGACGTCGTGAGAGTCCGAACGCAGATGACGCAGCACGCCAGGGAAAGCAGCGCGACATGAACGTCGATGCGACGCTCGAATCGGGTGCGCAGCTTGCCGAAGGAAGCCAGCCAGGAGTGAGTGCGCCCGACCACCCAGCGGTGGTGACCGAGCCGATCATTGCGCTCGATGCATCTAAGGGCGAAGTGGTGTTAGCGGGCAATAGACCACACAAGGTCGCAGGATCCGAGTCTAACGATCCCAATTGTTGATCGGCAGCTTTCAGTCATGGGGCGGTGTCCTCGTTTCGAGCCTGTCTCGGATAGTTCTCGCAATATTCAGCCTCTCTCGATCTCACGCCGAGGCTCTTCCGCAATCACGGCAAGCACAACCCAACGTCGCAACTGCGCGCGTTGCCAACTCCCGTTGACATCTCATTCGATTTCGAGTTACTCTGAGTAACATGAAATCGAGAGCGACAACCAAGCCTACGCGAACCTATCGCCAGTCGGCGCGCGCCAACGCGGTTCAGGATACCGAGCAGCAGATCATCGCCGCCTTGATCGCGCTCCTCGCAGAGCGCTGGTTCGACGAGATCACTCTCGACGACATCGCCGCGGCGGCCGGCACCACCCGCCAAACCGTGATACGGCGTTTCGGCAGCAAGACCGGCGTGCTGAGCGCCATGGCGGCCCAGATGGATGTCTCGATCCGGGCTCAGCGCTGGAGCACGCCGGCCCAAAGCGTGGCCGACATCGTCGCGCTCCTGATGGACGACTATGAACGCACCGGCGACATCCTCGTGCGGACGCTCGGGCAGGAAGCTCGCATTCCCGAATTCGCCGCCGTCCTCGATCGCGGACGCAAAGGTCATCGCGAGTGGATCGAAGACATGTTCAAGGGTTGGCTCGACAAGCTCGACGGCCGGCCCCGCGCGGATCGGCTCGCGCAGTTGTTGGCCCAGACCGATGTTTGGATCTGGCATCTGCTGCGCCGGGCGCAAGGGCATTCGGCCGCGCAGACACACCGGCTCATGACGCAGGCGATCGAGCGCCTGCTGCGTGAGGACAGCACGAATTGATCCAGTCTCCATCGAGAAAGGGCCAAGGCAATGATGAAGACGACAGATGCGGGGCCGCATCTGCGCATCCTGGCGGTCGGCTGGGAAGGCGGCGGCAATGTGCCGCCGACGCTCGCAGCCGTGCGCGCCCTCGCCGGACGTGGCCACGACGTTCGCCTTATCGCAGACGACACGATGAGGGCGGAGGCGATCGAGGCGGGGGCTCGATTCCTGCCATGGAACCGCGCCCCGAACCGTCCGGATCGCTCATTCGAAAGCTGCTTCGTGCGTGATTGGGAAATCGCCGATCCCCTGGCCGGCTTTCAAAGAGGGTGCGAACGGATCTTCGTCGGGCCAGCGCAAGCCTATGCCGAAGATATTCTCGAAGCGCTGGCAATGAAGCCGTCCGATCTCCTTCTCGGCTCGGATCTGCTGTTCGGCAGCATGCTCGCGGGCGAAGTCGCGAAGGTTCCAACGGCACTGCTCGCAACCAACATCTCGCTCTGGCCCCTGCCCGGACATCCGCCGTTCGGCCCGGGCTTTCAGCCTGCGCGGTCGGCGGCGGACAGAGCGCGCGACGCCGAGGTTGCGGCAATGGTCGAGCAAGCATGGGACAGCTTCCTGCCTGGCCTCAACACCGCCCGTGCTCGTTTCGGCCTCGCGCCGCTCGCCCATGTCCACGAACAGCCCTTGAGCGCCGGCCGCCATCTCCTTGCCACCAGCAGCAGTTTCGACTTTCCCGCCGGGCGCCTGCCGGACCATGTGCGCTATGTGGGGCCGCTTCTGGAGATGCCGAGCTGGGCCCGCGAGCGCTGGGCGGGCCCACCAGCGGGCGAGATACGGCCACGCGTGCTCGTATCGTTCAGCACCACCAATCAGGGGCAGGCCGACGTGCTCCAGCGGGTGATATCCGGTTTGGCTGGGGAGCCGGTCGAGGTGGTCGTGACCCTCGGCAAGGCACTTGAGGGACTTCGCCTTCAATCGCCGGTGAATGTGGCAATTCTTGCCAATGCAGCGCATGACGACCTGCTGACCAAAGCGCGTGCTGTCGTCACCCACGGCGGGCACGGCACGATCATGCGATCGCTGTGCCATGGCGTCCCCCTTGTCGTGCTCCCGATGGGGCGCGATCAGAACGACAACGCCGCGCGTGTCGACTATCACGGTGCGGGCCTGCGCCTCGATCCTTCAGCAACGCCGCAGATGATCGGCGAGGCCGTGCGGCGCGTCCTTTCCGAGCCGAGCTTCGCGGAGCGGGCGTCGGCGTTTGGGCGTGCCATTGCCGAGGAAGGCCCGGGGCCCGCACGGCTCGTGGCAGAAATCGAGGACTTCGTACTGAGGTCTTCACAAGGAGCCTTACCAGTCCATCGAAAGGAAACCAAAGAATGGCACACGTCTCTTCAAGCGAAAGTGCAATGGCCCTGACGCCCGGCCAGTTGGACGCCTATCTCACAAGGATCGGGGTCGACCGGCCGGTTTCTCTCGACGCAGGCAGCCTGTCGAAACTTCACCGCGCCCATCTCATGGCCTTCACCTGGGAGGCGCTGGACGCTTTCATGGGATGGCCGTCCTCAATCGTCCCGGCCGCCGCCTTCGCCAAGATGGTGGAGGGCAAGCGCGGCGGCTGGTGCTACGAGATGAATGGTCTGTTCGGCGCGGCGCTCGCCACGCTCGGATTCCGCGTGACCCGCCTGTGCGGCGGCGTCAATCGTGAAACGCTGGGCGACAACGCCGTCGGCAACCATCTGACTCTGCGCGTCGATCTCGACCGCCCGTACCTTGCCGAGGTCGGCTTGGCGGACGCCATCGTCGAGCCTGTACCGCTTGCCGTCGGGCCGATCAGCCAGCGCGGCTTCGATTTTTCGATCATGCCGACGGACGGCGGCTGGCTGCGTTTCAGGAACCATGCCCGCGGCATGGCGCACAGCTTCGATTTTCGGCCCGATCACAGCGACGAGGCTGCCATAGCCGCCACGCTTGGCTGGCTGACACAGGATCCCGGCTCGCCGTTCACAAACGCGCTGGCGATCCTGCGACATACCGCGGATGGCTATGTCGCCCTGAAGAACGATTGCCTGTGCAGCGTGACGGCAGAGGGCGTCAGCGAACAGCGCATCACGAGCGCGGATCATCTTGCCGACACGTTCGAAGCGATTTTCAGCCTCGAGGTTCCCAAGCCTGCGAAAATCTGGGACAAGATCCAGACGATCGGCCGCGATAAAGGCGACTAATACAACAACCTCATCGTCAAGCGCATGATCGGCGTTTGGCGATGCATGGGTCGAAACAAGAACAGAGAGATCAGCGCAGCGCTGTTCAAGAAGATCGAGCCGCTGTTGCCGGTATTCGTGTCCTTGGCCAAGGGCGGGCGTCTGCGGGTGAGCGACGAGATGGCGCTCAACGGCATCTTGTTCGTGCTGCGCACTGGCATCCCGTGGGAGGAGTTGCCCCAGGAACAGGGCATTGGCAGCGGCATGGCATGCGGGAGGCGGCTTCGCGACTGGCAGGCCGCAGGCGTGTGGCATGGCCTGCATCTGATGCTGCTGTCCGAACTGCGCAGTGCCGACAAGCTCGATCTCAGCCGAGTCAGCATGGACACCTCCAGCGCCGAGGCATCAAGGATCGCATCACGCGCAGAGGCATCGAGCGCAATGATCGGCTCGGTCGCCACCGCTGGGTGGTCGGGCCCACTCACTCCTGGCTGGCTTCCTTCGGCAAGCTGCGCACCCGATTCGAGCGTCGCATCGACGCTCATGTCGCGCTGCTTTTCCTGGCGTGCTGCGTCATCTGCGTTCGGACTCTCACGACGTCTTGTTAGCCGCTCTTATTCGCAAAGCCGCCTGATCTCTGCCGGAATCGCCACCGCCCGGATGCCGCCGCCCTCGCGCTTCGCCGAGAAGATGCGCACCTCCTCGCATTCGAGGATCAGGTCCTCGCCGCGCGTCACGCGGTAGCTTTGCACGAAGCTCTTGCCGCGCCACTCCTTCACGCTCACCGCGAAGTGCAGCGTATCGCCGTAGCTTGCGCTGTTGACGAAGCGGCTGTGCGTGTCGACCAGCGGCGTGCCGTTGACGCCGAGCGTGCGCGCCGTCTCTTCCCAGCGCGGGACGCCGTTCTCGGAAAAGAAATGGCGGGACGCGGCATCGATCCAGCGGAAGAAGTTCGGAAACCAGACGATGCCCGCGGGATCGCAGTCGCCGAATTCGACGCGCACGGTGTAGATGACTTGCTTGTTGCTCATCAGCCCATTTTTGTTGGCAGCCACAAGGCGATGATCGGGAACGCGATCAGGATCACCAGGCGCAGGATGTCCGTGAGGATGAAGGGCAGCACGCCCTTGAAGATGGTGGTGAAGCTCACGTCCTTCACCACGCTCTTGATCACGAACACGTTCATGCCCACCGGTGGATGGATCAGCCCGAGCTCCACCGTCATCACGATGATGACGCCGAACCAGATCGGGTCGAAGCCGAGGTGGACGATCACCGGGTAGATGATCGGCACCGTCAGGATGATCATCGCCATCGCGTCCATCAGGCAGCCGAGCACGAGGTACATCAGCATGATCAGTGCCAGCACGCCGTAGCGGCCGATGCCCAGCCCGGTGAGGAATTCGGTGAGCCGCTGCGGGCTTTGCGTGATGGTCAGGAAATAGCCGAACAGCAGCGCGCCGATCAGCACCGTGAACACCGCCGCCGCCGTGCGCGTGGCCGACAGCAGCGCCTCGCGGATCTTGGGACCGTCGAGCTTGCGCCGCAGCACGCCGAGGATGAAGGCGCCGCTCGCGCCCACGCCGCCGGCTTCGGTCGGCGTGAAGAAGCCGCCGTAGAGGCCGCCGATCACGAACACGAACAGCACCAGCGGTGCCCATACGTTCTTCAGGTCGGCGAGGCGTTCGCGCCACGGCTTGAGCTCGCCGCGCGGCAGCCACGCGGGCCGCAGGCGCACGATCAGCGCGATGGTCATCACGTACATCGCCATCGCCAGAATACCCGGCACGATGCCGGCCATGAAGAGCTTGCCGATGTCCTGCTGCGTGAGGATCGCGTAGACCGCGAGCACGGTCGACGGCGGCAGGATCGCGCCCAGCGTGCCGCCCGCGGCGATCACGCCGGTCGAGAACGACTGCGGGTAATTGAAGCGCCGCATCTCCGGATAGGCGACCGCCGAGAAGGTCGCCGCCGTCGCCACCGACGAGCCGCAGATCGCCGCGAAGCCGCCGCAGGCCAGCACGGTCGCGACGCCGAGCCCGCCGCGCAGATGGCCGATCATCGAGTTGGCGGCCTTGAACAACTCGCGGCTCACGCCCGACACCGACACCAGCGAGCCCATCAGCATGAACATCGGGATCACGCCGAAGGTGTAGTCAGTCACCGTGCGCATCGAGGTCTGGCCGACCAGCTTGAGCGCCGGGCCGGGGCCGACGATCCAGGCATAGCCGGTGACGCCGACCAGGCCCATCGCCATGCCGACCGGCACGCGCAGCAGCATCAATGCGAACAGGACCACGAAGCCGAGGACGGCGATGGCGTCGGTGCTCATTCATCCGCTTTCTGTTCGGGCTTTTCGTCGTGCAGCAATTCGGGGTGAAAGATCAAGCGGTATGTCCTGATCGCGATCAGCACCACGGCCGACACGTCACCGGCCCAGGCCACGGCATAGAAGGGCCAGGTCGGGATGTTCATGTCGTAGGTCAGCACGTGGTCGACGTAGGTGCCGCGCACCTTGTCGAACAGCGTGGCGGTCTGCACCGCGACCACGAACAGCAGCACCAGCGTCGCGAAGACGTCGATCCAGCGCTTCATGCGCGGGCTGGCCGCGGTCCACACGAGGTCGACCGTGATGTGGCCGCCGCGGTAGCTGGTGGCCGCGATGCCCCAGAAGATCAGGATGCCCAGCAGCATGCGGCCGAAGTCGTAGGAGTCGGGAATCGAGGTGTTGAAGAACTTGCGCAGGACCACTGCGATGAAGATGTTGAGTGCGACGATGCCGACGAACATGGCGGCGAGCCATTCGATCGTGTTGATCATGCCGTCCATGAAACCAACACGACGCCGCGTCACGGGCGTCTGTTCTGGCGTCTTCATCGTTGGAGCGAGTTCAGAGCGCCGATTTGTACTTGGCGAGACTTGCCTTCAGCCCATCCATCACGGCCTTCGGATCCTGCCCCACCTTCTTCACGCTGTCGGCCCATTGCGCCTCGACCGGCGCCGTGGCCTTGCGCCAGGCATCGAGCTGTTCGGGCGTGAGCTTGTAGATTTCGTGGCCCGCCTCGGCGCCGATCTTGGCGCGGCCGGCGAATTCGAAGTCGGCCCACGGCGAGGCGACGCGCTCAGCCCATTCGCTGGTGCAGTGGTCGTCGATGACCTTTTTCTGCGCGGCCGACATGCTGTCGTACTTGCTCTGGTTCATCGCCCACACGAAGGGCGTGACGTAGAGCGGCACGTCCATGTGGTACTTGACCACCTTGTCGATGCCGAACAGGCCGATCGAGCCCCACGGGAAGGTGATCGCATCGGCCACGCCGCGCTCCAGCATGTCGCGCGATTCGGGTGCCGAGGCCTGCACGTTGGTGCCGCCGAGCGAGGTGACCATCTGGCCGATGGTGCTGGTGGCGGGGCGAATCTTCATGCCCTGGATGTCGGTGGGAAGCAGGATCTTCTTGCGCGCATGGAAGGTGCCGGGGTCGTGCACGAAGGCGAAGCAGTACTTCACGTCCTTCATTTCCTTGGCCGCGTACTTGCGATACCAGTCGTCGATGGCGGCCGAGCCGCCCTTGCCGTTGGCGAACAGGAAGGGCAGCGAGGCGCCGGCCATGATCGGGAAGCGGCCCGGCTGGTAGCCTGGGTTGATGTAGGCGAAGTCGGCGATGCCGTCGCGCGCCATGTCGTAGTGGTCGAAGGCCTTGCCCAGTTGCTCGGACGGGAACAGCGTGGCCGTGATGGTGCCGTTCGACGCCTTCTTGATGTCGTCGGCCCAGGCCTGCAGCGAGGGGTTGAGCGGATGCTGCGCCGGCACCCAGCTCGACATCTTGAGGTTGACCGGCTTGTCCTGCGCCAGCGCAGGCACCGCGGCCAGCGCGAGCGTGGACGACAGTGCGAGCACGGCGCGGGCGGTGGCCGAGGTCATGAAGCGGGGGATGGGCATGGAGGTCTCCTTCGGTGTTGTACGGGCAGGGGCGACGCGCGATTCGGTTATTTTTTATAAGAATCGGCCAGAGCGAATCGGCGTTTACCTTGAGTCAGCGCGTCGGCGTCGCGGCGCCGGGCGGACGCTTCATCCAGCGGATCGGCTGCACCGGCACCGGACGCGCCGGCGCGCCATGGCGCAGCAGTGCGGCGTCGAGCGCGGTGCCGGCATCGTCGGCCAGTGCGGCCTCGCGCGCGGCGGCGATCGCGTTCGCACGCGCAGCGGGCGAGCCATCGGGCAGCGGGGCGGTCGCCAGATGGTCGATCACGTGCAGCAGGTTGCGCTTGCCGCGTTCGTTGGTGCTGCCGTAGCCCTTGATGAGGCGGCCGCACAGCGCGATCTCGTGGCCCAGGCACCAATCGCTGCGCGTGCCCTTGACCACTGCATCGAGCCAGCGGCCGATCAGCGCCTGCTCCTCGGCGAAGCGGCTGCCGCGCCGGCGCAGCCAGCGCAGCGAGGCCAGCACGCGCAGCGAGACCATGCCGAACACCGAGTGGCTGCCGACCTTGAGCGGCAATGCCCATGGGGTCTTGCGCCGGCGGTCCCATGCCGTCACGCGCTGCGCGAGCGAAGGCGGCAGCAGCGCCGCGAACTCGGGCGCGCCGGGCTTGAAGTGGTCGTAGACCTTGACGATGTCGTCATCGCCCGCCTTGACCTCGTCGCGCACGCGCCGCGCGCGGCTGGCGCGGCTCTTGAGCTCGGCCACGCGCACGATGTCATCGAAGGCCATCCACAGTGCGAGCCAGCGTGCCATCTCGCGCGTGACTGCGAAGCCGTTGGCGCCCGCGGGGTCGGCCGCGCGCTCGGCGTCGAGTACCTGCCTGAGGCGGTCCACGTAGAGCGCGGCGTAGCCGGCGTCCTGGTAGTCGAGCACGCGCGCATGGCCCAGCGTCAGCAGGTCGTGCACGGGCAGCGGAAAGATCTGTGCAACGTCCGCGGGCAACGCACGGGCGACCGGCGCTTCGTTCACCGTCGTCGCCAGCAGATTCGTCACCAGTGCAGCCTGCGCGCGCGGCGTGGCCACGGTGTCGAAGGCCTTGGCGAAGCCGCGCAGGCTGGCCGCGGCCATCTTGTCGAGCTTCTCGGGTGCGCGGGTGTCGCCGCCGCGCACCACGCGCTCGCAGGCATCGCGCGGAAACGGAAAGAGGCCGCTGCCCGCGATCGCGCCCAGCATCACGGCGCTCACGATGGTGCCGGCCTCGCGCGCCGCGGCGCCCATGTCGAACACGTGGTGCTCGCGGCTGAAGGCCTTGACCACGTCGAGCAGGCGCTCGGCATCGGCACGGCCGTCGCCGGGCTGCATGCGTTCGGCCGTGGTGAGCGTGCGGCTCGACGAGCTGATGACCAGCGTGCGCGCTGCAGTGCTCATGCCGTTGCCGATCTGCCGCGCGGTCTCGAGCAGCTCGGACGAGATCAATGCATCCAGCGCGCCCGGCACCGGGCTCAGGCTGAACACCGGCCGTCGCCCCTGGAGTTCCGCGAGCGGCACCGGGAAGACCTCGACGTAGTAAGTGGTGGCGCCGGTGCGCTGCGCCACGCCGGGGATCGAGGTGCTCTGCGCTGCGTAGCCCGCGTGGCGCGCCGTATCGACCAGCCACTCGGTCAGCACGCCGCCGCCTTCGCCGCCGAGCGCGCAGATGAGCAGGGTGATGGGTTGGGTGATGGGTTGGGTGCGGTTCATCGTCGTCACGCCGGTTGTATCGCACGAACCACTGCCGTTCGCAGGCCGTGCAGCAGCCGCTCGTGCCACCTCGGGTTCTGCACCACCTCGGCACGGTAGAAGCTCGGGCACAGCGTGGCCGCATGCGCGTTCTCGCCGCACAGGCCGCAGCCGACACAGCCGTCGATCACCACCGCGACCGGGTCGACCTTGAGCGGATCGGGGTTGTCCTTGATCGTCAACGTCGGGCAGCCCGAGAGGCGGATGCAGGCATGGTCGCCGTTGCACACGTCCTCATCGACGCCGTACCTCACGCGCACCACGCGCTGGCCTTTCCTGAGCAGGCCGGCGATCCAGGGCTTGATGCGGCGCTGGCGCTCGAGCTGGCACTCGCCCTCGGCAATGATCACCTTGAGGCCGTTGAAGTCGCTGGTGAAGGCGTCGTTGAGCGTCGCGCGCATCTTCTCGACGTGGTAGGTGTGCACGGTGCGCAGCCACTTCACGCCGAGGCCCTTCAGCGTCGCCTCGATGGTCTGGTTCTTGTCGACCAGGCTCTGCTGCTTGTCGACCGCATGCGCCTTGGTGTCTTCGTCGGGCGTCGAGATGATGTCCTGCGTGCCGGTCGCCGAGGTGTAGCCGTTCTTGAAGATCAGCAGCACCGCGTCGTCGCCGTTGAAGAGCGCGCTCTGCACGCCGGTCAGCAGGCCGTTGTGCCAGAAGCCGCCGTCGCCCATGATCGCGAGCGCCCGGCGCTGCATCATCGGCGAGACGCCCGCGCGGCTCGCGAGGCCCATGCCGTAGCCGAGGATCGAATGGCCCATCGAGAAAGGCTCGAAGGTGCCGAAGGCATGGCAGCCGATGTCGGCCGCGATGTGCACCGGCCCGCTGTCCAGCTGCGCGAGCTTGAGCGCGGAGAACACCGGGCGCTCGGGGCAGCCGATGCAGAAGCTCGGCGGCCGGTTGGGCAGCGGTGCGTCGAGCTTCGCCGCCACGGCGGCGCGGCGCTCGCGGTTGCCCGTGAGCCAGCCCTGGGCCGAATCCTGCGCATGCTGCGGCAGGTAGCGCTCGGCAAAGCGGCCGAGGCCGGTGGCCAGCACCTCGACGCCGTATTCGCCCGCGGCCGGCAGCAGGTCGCAGCCGTGCAGCGGCGTCTGGATGTCGCGGCGGCGCAGCAGCGTGGCGATCTCCTGCTCGATGTACTCGGGCTGACCTTCTTCCACCACCAGCACCGCGCGCTTGCCGACGCAGAAGTCCGCGACTTCTTCCGGCACCAGCGGGTAGGCAACGTTGAGCACCAGCAGCGGAATCTCCGTCGCGCCGAACGCATCGGCCAGGCCCAGCTGCTGCAGGCTGCGGATCAGCGCGTTGTAGAGCCCGCCCTGGACCATGATGCCGAGGTCGGCATGCGTGCCCGGGATCAGCTCGTTGAGTCGGTGCTCGGCGATGTAGCGCCGCGCCGCGGGCAGGCGCTCCTCGCCCTTGAGCTTCTCGTGGCGAAAGGTCACGGGCGGATGCGCGAGCCGCATGTAGTCGAAGCCGGCCGGCTCCGCCATCAGCGCGCGGGTCGATATCGCGGGCGGCAGGTTGTTCCTGCATTCGAAGCTGCCGCGCACGTGGCAGGCGCGGATGCGCAGCTCCATCATGCAGGGCATGTTCGACGCTTCGGAGAGGCGAAAGCCGTGCTCGACCATGTTCACCATCACGCCCAGGTCGGGCCGAGGATCGAGCAGGCACATGCTGGACTTGAGCGCATAGGCATGCGTGCGCTCCTGGATCACCGAGGCGCCTTCGCCGTAGTCCTCGCCGACCACGATCAGCACGCCGCCCCTGACGCCGGGCGACGAGAGATTGGACAGCGCGTCGGCCGCGACGTTGGTGCCGACGATCGACTTCCACGTCACCGCACCGCGCAGCGGGTAGTGGATCGAGGCGCCGAGCATCGCGGCAGCCGAAGCCTCGTTGGAACAGGCCTCGACATGCACGCCGAGCTCGTCCATGTAGGGCTTGGCCTGCACCATCACGTCGAGCAGGTGCGACACCGGCGCGCCCTGGTAGCCGCCGACATAGGCGACGCCCGACTGCAGCAGCCCCTTGGTGATGGCCAGGATGCCTTCGCCGTGGAAGGTGTCGCCGGCGCCCAGGCGCAGGGCTTCGATCTCCTTGCTGAATGAGACTTCCAAGGTCTTGGCTCCGTTCTTGTCGTGGTCGCAGGCGCATGGCGCTCCGAAAGGCGAGTGTGCAGGCGCGAGGCCTGCGCTTCAATAGAATCATCGAGCTAAGCAATATGAAGCGCATGCATGTCAACACCATCGACCTGAACCTGCTGCGCCTGTTCGACGCGGTCTACCGGGCGCGCAGCGTGAGCCGTGCGGCGGAGTCGCTGGGGCTCACGCAGCCCGCGGCCAGCCATGGCCTCGGCCGCCTGCGCCTGCTGCTGGAGGACGCGCTCTTCACGCGCGCACCGGGCGGCGTTGCGCCCACGCCGCGTGCCGAGCGGCTGGCCGTCGCGGTGCAGTCGGCGCTCGGCACGCTGGAGGAGGCGCTCAACGAGCCGGACCGCTTCGAGCCTTCGGCCTCGCGCAAGGTCTTTCGCATCCACATGAGCGACATCGGCGAAGGCCGCTTCCTGCCGGCGCTGATGGCGCGCCTGGGCGAGCTGGCGCCGGCCGTGCGCGTCGAGACGCTGCCGCTCCTGCCCGCGGACATCGCGCCCGCGCTCGACAGCGGTCGCATCGATTTCGCCTTCGGCTTCCTGCCGAAGGTGCGCGACACGCAGCGCGCGCACCTGTTGAGCGACCGCTACATCGTGCTGCTGCGCGAAGGCCATCCCTTCGCCCGCGTACGGCGCAGCGGCCAGGCGATGCTGGCGGCGCTGCAGAAGCTCCAGTACGTCGCGGTGCGCACGCATGCCGAGACCCTGCGCATCCTGCAGTTGCTCAACCTCGAGGACCGCGTGCGCCTGACGACCGAGCACTTCATGGTGCTGCCGGCGATCGTGCGCGCCACCGATCTGGCCGTGGTGATGCCGCGCAACATCGCGCGCGGCTTTGCCGAGGAGGGCGGCTACGCGATCGTGGAGCCGCCCTTTCCGCTGCGCGACTTCACCGTGTCGCTGCACTGGAGCAAGCGCTTCGAGGCGGATCCCGCGAACCGCTGGCTGCGGCAGGTGATTCGCGCGCTGTTCGCCGAGGACTGAGCCGATCGCTCAACCTGCCGCGCGCCGCCGGCAAATGTGAGCACAGGCTTTTCGCCGACTGTGCTGCCCACTAATCTTCATAGCGATCCGGCACGCCATGCACGCGCAGCAGCTCTTGGCGCACGACATCGCAGTTGCCTCGGTGCTGACGGAACTGCCCAGCAAGCCACTCGGCATGCTCGGTCAAGCGACCAGTGCGCGGGGCGATTCGTAGGGCTGCCAGCCGCCTTGGCGCAGGTAGCGCCGGACGGTGTTGCGGCTGCATCCCAACTCGTTGGCAATGCGCTTGGCTCCCCAACCGAGCGACGCCAGCTTGAGCATTGCCTCTACGTCCTCCGGTGCCTGCATCGCCTGTCTCCAATCGATCCGTTCGGATCGTGGAGCTTGCTCGAACACGTTGCCTTCCATCTTGGCCTCCTGCCATGAGGGGGGTCAATTCCTCATGTCGTCAGGGGCCGGTTTGTCGTGTCGCCTGACAGTGAACCCCATCGAAGCGATGGAACTCGGCTATTTCCCCGGGGTCTTAGCTGAACCATCGTCAGGAATAGGTACCGTCTGCCAAGTGGGGCCCCCGACGACGTTGCGTTCGGTAGCGCACCCTCGAAGGGCGCAAAATGTGCCAGATTGTCTGGGTTTCGTGGAGACGCACGGAATACTCTGCTTTTCCCCCGGTGAACGATTTTGATTGACCGGGGCCACCGACGGAGGAAAGCATGCATCGATTCCTATCCAACAACCGGGACGAGCTTATTGAGCGGTGCAAGGCCAAGGTGGCGCAGAGGCCCACCCGAGCCGCGACGGAGGCACAACTCGCCAACGGCATTCCGATGTTTCTTGACCAACTGATGAGAACGCTGAAAGCACAGGAAAACGGTCAGATGGGCGAGAGTTTCAGGATTTCAGGGGCAGCGGGCGGTGACGCAGCCGCCTTGTCGGAGATGGGCCTCAGCGCCGCCGCGCACGGGAAGGAACTGCTGGGACTTGGCTTCACCGTGGACCAGGTGGTGCACGACTACGGCGACCTGTGCCAAGCCATCACCGACCTTGCGGTCGAGCGCGATGCTCCGTTCTCCGTTGATGAATTCCGTACGCTGAACCGTTGCCTCGATAACGCAATCGCCGATGCGGTCACCGAGTTTGGCTTTTGGCGTGACGCCAGTGTCGCTCTGCAGCAGTCCGCCGAGGAAAACGAGCGTCTCGGCATGCTGGTGCACGAGCTACGGAACTACCTGCACACGGCGACGCTCGCCTTTGCCGCACTGGAATCGGGGAGGCTTCCCATCGGCGGGTCGACCGGGGCAGTGTTGAAGAGGAGCCTCACTTCCCTCGCGACCCTGCTCAATTTATCGCTGTCGCATGTCCGGGCCAATTCCAATCCGCCGCAGACGGAGGCTTTTTCGCTCAAGTTGTTTGTGGCAGAGGCCACGAATTCTGCTTCGCTCGACGCGAGCGCCAGAGGTTGCACTTTGACGGTCGATGATGTGGACGAGGCCCTCGGCATCGCCGGAAACCGGGAGCGTCTTTTGGGCGCCTTGGTGAATTTACTCCACAATGCGTTCAAGTTCACCCATGCACACTCGGAGGTGACGCTCAGCGCTTTCGCTGAAGGAGACCATGTCTTGGTCGAGGTCAGGGACCACTGCGGAGGACTTCCGCCCGGAGCGGCTGCGAGCATGTTCCGGCCCTTTGTTCAGGTCGGTGACAACAAGAGCGGATTGGGGCTGGGCCTTTCCATCGCACGGCGGAATGTAGAGGCTGAAGGAGGTGTCTTGTCCGTGAAAGATTTCCCTGGCACAGGGTGCGCTTTCACCATCAAACTTCCACGCATGAAGCTTCACTAGAATGGAAGTCATTCCTTGGCCGGTCTGCACTCCCCTCAATACGGGAAGCCTGACCTGCGTATCGCGTTAATGAAGCTTCGCGTTTTTCTGGTTGAGTGAGACCGGCCATCGAAGTTCGGCTTCTGGCCGACTGCGGCGTTCAGGCTCAGACGCTCATTGAGCCTCTGAATCCTCGCGCGGCATAGTAAGACTCAGCCCCGTTGTGATACACGAAGACCCTGCCGTAACGTCGGTCGCAAAATAGAGCCCCACCGAGCTTTCTCACATCGAGCGGTGTTGCCACCCAACTTGACGTCTTCATGTCGAACTCCCCGAACTGCTGAAGATCGCGATATTGCGCCTCCGTCAGCAGCGAGACGCCCATGACCGCAGCCATGTCGATGGCATTGTTCCGCGGCTTGTTCTGTTTCCGAGAATTCAAAGCTTCTGCGTCGTAGCACAGGCTCCTGCGCCCCTGCGGACTTTCGGCGGCGCAATCGCAGAAGAGGTAGGCGCCGCCATCATCCGCGGCCCCGATGACATCGGGTTCGCCTCCCGTCTTCTCCATTTCATAAAGCGACCTTAGCTTGTCGGAGCTGCCTTGCAAGCGACCATGGACGTCGGCCCAGTCCACTCCTTGGTGCCTGTGCACGTTCCGCCTGAACCGCAACTTCAATGTCTCGATGATGGCTTCGCGTTGTTCTGCTTTCATTTCGCTTGCTCCTGTTTCTTCGCGTTGGTGCCATACCGCCTCGTGGATGCCACTGGCTGAATTCTGCCGCCGCGATGGAGGTCCGCAACTGGCCGTTTGGAGCCTTACGACCCGCGTCGGGCTACGCCAAGAAAGACGCCAAGGCCAACCATCGTCCCGCCGGAGAAGCGCGTCAACCAACGCGCTCGGGCGGCTCGTGCCGCCCCCGAATCAAGAAGCCTGTGGGATGCGAATACCGCGACCACATCCACAGCAGTATTCAGGGCCACACAAATGCTGCCGAGCATTACAAGTTGCGGCATCAGGGGTGATGTCGGCGATGCGAACTGCGGAAGGAATGCGAGGAAGAACAGCGCGGTCTTCACGTTGAATGCCTCGACGATGAGGCCTTCCATCAGTGCCCGGCGCACGCCCTTGGATGCCCCGGAAATGATGAACGCAGCGTTCTCCTTGCGCATCAGAATGCGGATGCCGAGGTAGATCAAGTACGCCGCGCCAACGTACTTGATGAGGTTGAATGCCATCGCGGATTGCGCGACCAGAACTGACAGGCCGAGCGCCGCTGCCAGCACATGCGCAATGCCGCCGATGCCTGTACCGAAGCACGAAGCCAGCCCTTCACGTCGGCCGCTGGAGACCGTCCGAGCAACCACATAGGCAATGCCCGGCCCGGGCGTTATCGCAAGAACGAGCGCAGCAATCAAGAAGGTGACGAGGGACATGGTGGGCTTAATTTTGACTTGGTTTCCGTCACCAGTAGATGTGCGCTTCTGGCCGACTGCCGACTGCCGACTGCCGACTGCCGACGGCTGCGACTAACGCGGAGACGACCAAGCCGTACCGATTTCGATCACAGCAGCGATGCCAACGCCAGGCCCATCCCGCAGGCGATGTTCCACGCGTCGAAATCACCTCGACCTGATTACTTCGGCGTGAGCCGATACAACCCGCCCTCGTGCTCGTCCTCGATCAACCACAGCGCGCCATCCGGCGCCTGCGCGACGTCGCGGACGCGAAAGCCGACCGTCCAGTGCTCGGCCGGTGTCGCGGTCGCGCCGTGCACCTCGATCCGGTGCAGGGCGCGGCTGACGAGGCCGGTCGCGAACGCCGAGCCCTTCCACTGCGGAAACATCGCGCCGCTGTAGAACATCAGGTTGCCGGGCGCGAGGACAGGCGTCCAGTAGATCACGGGCTTGGCGAGGTCGGGGCGCGTGTCGGGGCTTGCAATGGGCACGCCGTCGTAGTTCACCGCATAGGACACGAGCGGCCAACCGTAGTTCTTGCCCGGCTCGATCAGGTTGAGTTCGTCGCCGCCGCGCGGCCCATGCTCGAGCTCCCACAGGCGGCCATCGGGCGCGAAGGCGAGGCCGTAGGGCGTGCGATGCCCCGAGGTCCATGTCTCGGACGGCGTCAGGTTGGGGCCGTCGAAATCATAGGTGCGCACGATGGGCGCGGTCTTGGCGGCCTCCGTGTCTCTGGGCGGATCGATCACCGGGACCGACCGTGCGCCGGTCTTGCCCCCCATCGGGTTGCCGGGTGCGGGCTTGCCGTCCGGGGTCAGTCGCAGGATCTTGCCGGCCGGCTGGTTCGGGTCTTGGGCGGGGGTGAAGCGCTGCCGATCGCCGGCCGTGAGGAAGAGAAATTTCTGGTCCGGCGAAAAGGCCACGGCAGCGCCGACCTGGCCGCCCTTGCCCTTGATCGGGTCGTGCCAGACGACCTTCAGGTCCTCCAGCGAGGCGGTGTCGGTGCCGATCCTGAGCGTCGCGCGGGCGAGCGCCAGGCTCGAGGTGCCCGGGTCCTGTCCGGGCTCCGAATAGGTCAGGTAGATCGCCCCATCGCTCGAATAGGACGGGGCCAGATAGACGCCGAGCAGGCCGTTCTGATCTTGGTACTGCACCGGCGGCACGCCGGTGACTTCGAGCTTCTGCCCGGATGGGGTCGCGAGGAAGAGCTTGCCGATCTTCTCGGTGATCAGCATGCGTCCGTCCGGCAGAAAGGCGATGCGCCATGGCAGATCGAACTGCGCGACCTTCGTGAGCTTGAACGGAGGCGATGGGGTGGGGGGCAGCGTTCCGGCGTTGATCTGCGCAAGCACGGGCGTTGCACCGAGGAGCAACCAAGGGATGAGTCCGAACTTCGGGAATGGCATGCTTGGCTCGTCAGTGGGGAGTCCGAAGAGTATCGCCCGCAGCGCAAGAACTCACGCGCGCAGGTCCAGATCCCACAGCACATCCTCGCCCATGCGGAACGCGCGGTTCGAGGGCCGCATGCATTCGCGCATCGCGTTGCTGCGCGGCAGCTGGAGGCCGGGCCGGCCGCCGCCGATGATCACCGGCGCGACGCTGAGGTGCAGCCGGTCGAGGCAGCCCTGCGCGATGAAGTGCGAGACCGTGATGCCGCCACCCTCGACGAACAGCACCGCGAGGCCGCGGCGCGCCAACGCGGCCAGCAGGGCGTGCAGATCGACGAGGCCGTCCGCGCCGACCAGCGCCGGCACGCCGAGCACCTGCGCCGCGCCGACGCGCTCGGCCGCTTGCGCGGCGCGCGATGCATCGCAGGCCAGCAGCGTCGGCGCCTGATGGTCCGAGAAGACGCGCAGGCCCGGCGGCAGGCGCAAGGCCGGGTCGAGCACCACGCGCACCGGATGCCGGCCCGCCACGCGGCGCGTGGTGAGCTGCGGGTTGTCGATGGCTGCGGTGCCGGCGCCCACGATGACCGCATCGCACAGCGCGCGCAGCCGGTGCAGATGCAGCAGCACCTCGGGGCCGTTGACGAAGTTCGAATCGCCGCCATGCGTGGCCACGCAGCCGTCGAGGCTCTGGCCCAGCTGGCCGATCGCCCAGGGCTCGGCGCCATGCGGCCGGTCGAGCAGCGGCTTCAGCAGATCGAAAAGCTCGACCGCGGCCTCGTCCCAGACGCCGCGCAGGCCGAAGCCCTGCGACGCGTCCCAGCCGACGCAGGCCTGCGCGTCCCAGGCCTGCGTCACGGGCTGGCCGCGGCGGCGCGCGGCGATGTCCAGGCACCAGGGCCAGAGCGCATCGATGCCGGGAAGGCGGGAAGGGAGTGCTTTCATGGCAGGGACGACGCATGCCGGCGGCGCAGTTCGTCGAAGGACATCAGCTCGCCCGCGATGGCGCTCGCGGCCACCGTCGGCGGGCTCGCGAGCCAGACCTGTCCCGGGCCGCCGCGCCCGGGGAAGTTGCGGTTGATGGCGCTGACGGTGACCTGCTTCTCGTCGATGGAGCTGCCAGGTCCGCAGTTGCCGCAGGCACCGCACGAGGGTTGCAGCAGGCGCGCACCGACCTTCTCGAAGGCGTCGAGATAACCGCGCTGCGCGCAGTGGTCGCGCACGGCGGTGGTGCCGAACTGCAGGTACAGCGACACGTGCGGCGCGACGCGCAGGCCGTGGTCCGCCGCCCAGCGCAGCACCGCGTGGTAGTGATCGAAGTCCTCGCGCTTGCCGGCGGTGCACGAGCCGCCGTAGGCGATGTCGATGCGCACCGGCTCGCCGATGTCCGCGAGCGGCAGGCCATTGCCCGGGTCGCCGGGCCGGGCGACCATCGGCGGCACGCGCGCGCAGTCGACGTGGATCGTCTCGGCGTAGGCCGCATCGTCGTCGCTGCGCATCCAGGGCTGCAATGTGAAGTCGATGCCGCGCCGCTCGCGCAGGAAGCGCACCGTCTCTTCGTCGGGCGCGACGATGCCGGTGAAGCCGCCGAGCTCGGCCGTCATGTTGGTGAGCGTGGCGCGTTCGTCGGTCGCGAGCTGCGCGATCGCGTCGCCGGTGAACTCGAACACGCGCCCCACGCCGCCGCCGGCGCGAATGCGCGGCAGCGCCAGCAGATGCAGCACGATGTCCTTGGCGGTGACGCCCGCGGGCACGCGGCCGTCGAGCACGATCCGCAGCGACTGCGGCACGGTCAGCCGCACCGCGCCGGTCATGAAGGCATTGGCCATGTCGGTGGTGCCGACGCCGAAGGCCACGCAGCCCAGCGCGCCGCTGTGCGGCGTGTGCGAATCGGTGCCGACCACCAGCTGGCCGGGCAGCGCGTAGTGCTCGGCCATCATCGCGTGCGAGATGCCGGCGACGTTGCGGCCGTCGTCGGCGCGCGCTTCGTCCTCGGTCAGCGTGCGGTGCGCGCGCAGGCCGTAGTCGGCGGCGAAGCGGCGCTGCGCCTCGCACATCGCGAGCACGTTGGGCACCAGGCCGGCGCGCACATGGGTCGGGCTTTCACTGACGTAGGAGGTGTGGTCCTCGAACACCACGATCGACTGCGGATCGTGCAGCGCGAGGGGCCGGCCGAAGGTCGAGTGCAGCATGTGCGCGGCCATGCCGGTGTAGTACTCGTGGATGAAGCGCCAGTCGGCGCGCACGAAGGCGCCATCGCCGGGCGCCGGATGCGCTTCGGTCAGCTCGGTTGCGAGCGCATGGCGCGCGACGATCTTCTCGAACAGCGTGCGCGGTCGTTCGGGGCCGGTGCCTTCGGCCTCGCGCACCTCGCGCATGAACTGCTGGCCGAAGCGCAGCAGGCCGCCCGCCTTCAGGATCGCCGCGGCCAGCGCATCGCGGCCGGCCACCAGCTCGTCGACGGCGATGGCCTCGCCGGCACGGATGCGATCGACGAGGCCGAAGTCGGTGGAGGTGAAGAGGCCGATGTTGTCCGCGTTCTGGCGGTAGATGCGCTCGAAGCTCTGGGCGATGACGAGCCGCACGCCCGCGAACTTCTCGGCCGCGGGGCTGTGCTCGCGCGACGAGCCCTTGCCGTAGCGCTTGCCGGCGATCACCACCTCGATGCCGTTCGCGCGGACCGCGTCGATGCCGATCGGCGTGCGGCCGCCGGCCGCGAAGCCGGTGTAGGGATGACGGCCGAGCTGGTCGTCCCAGTGGGTGAGGATCGGCAGCGGCGTGATCTCGTCGGTCGAGACGTCGTCGCGCAGCGGCGCGGCGTCGGCGAGCGTCAGCGCCTCGCCGCACAGGTTGCGCTCGACGATCTCCGGCGCGTTGCAGAGCCAGAGTATCTTCGGCGCGAAGCGAAGCATCATGGCGTGGCCTGCGCGCTCAGCCGGTCGCGCAGCTCGCGCTTGAGGATCTTGCCCACCGGGCTCACCGGAAAGGCGTCCATGATCGCGAGCCGCTCGGGCAGCTTGAAGGACGCGATCTTCTGCGCGCGCAGATACGCGATGAGTTCTTCGAAGCCGAGCGTGGTGCCCGGCTGCAGGATCACGCAGGCGCAGGCCTTCTCGCCGAACACCGGATCGGGCAGGCCGACCAGCGCCACGACCTTGACCTGGGGCAGGCCGAAGATCAGGTTCTCGATCTCGTCGCAGCTGATCTTCTCGCCGCCGCGGTTGATCAGGTCCTTGCGCCGCCCTTCGGTGAACACGTGGCGGCCGCGCTTGCGCACGATGTCGCCCATGCGGTAGAAGCCGTCGGGCGTGAAGGCCTCGGCATTCTTCTCCGGTGCGTTGTAGTAGCCGCGGATGGTGTAGGGGCCGCGCGTCACCAGCTCGCCGGGCTCGCCGTCGGGCACTTCGCGATCGTCGTCGTCCAGCACCTTGATCTCGTCGAATTCGCTCACGGGTGCGCCGGAGCTTTCGAGCAGCAGGTCGTCCGGGTCGTCCAGGCGCGTCATGTTGATGAGGCCCTCGGCGGTGCCGTAGATCTCCTGTGGCGTGCAGCCGAATTGCTCGCGCAGGCGAATGCGCAGCTCGGGTGCGAGCCGCGCGCCGCCGTTCTGCACCACCTTCAATGACGACAGGTCGAAGCGCCGCGGCACCTCGCTGTGGAGCCAGTTGGAGATCAGCGGCACGACCGATGCGATGGCCGTGACGCGTTCGCGCTCGACGGCGGCGAAGACGGCCTCGGTGTCGGTGCCGGTCGCGATCACCACGCTGCCGCCGGCGTAGAAGGTGCCGAGCAAACCGGGTGAGGCGAGGTTGTAGTTGTGGCCCAGCGGCAGGATGGCCATGAAGACGGTGCCGCGGTCGAAGCCAGCGGCCTGCGCGCACAGGCGTGCGTTGAGCACGTAGTCGTTATGCGTGCGCGGAATCAGCTTGGACATCGAGGTGGTGCCGCCGGACAGCAGCATGGTCGATACCTGGTCGGGCGAGGGTCGAACAGCGCGCAGGCGGGCGGCCGAAGCATCGTCCTCGGGTGCGCCGCCGTCGATCAGCGGCTGCAGCGCGCGCTGGCCGGGCGCCGGCTCGCCGGCGACGATCACGTGCCGCAGGAACGGAAACTCGCCCGCCATCTCGGCCGCCATCGGCCGGTAGTCGAAGCTGCCGATCACATCGGGAATGAGATAGGCCGCGGCGCCCGAGGCGCGGATGAAGTGGCGTACCTCGGCATGCCGGTGCGCACGCAGCGCCGTCACCGGGATCGCGCCGATCCAGTTGAGCGCGAGGTAGGCGATCACGAACTCGGGCACGTTCGGCAGCTGCATCACGACGCGCTCGCGCGGCTTCAGGCCGAGCTCGAGCAGCGCGAGCGCGAGGCGCCTGGAACTGCGCACGAGTTCGGCGTAGCTGATGTGCCGGTCACCGAAGACCAGGGCGTCCTTGTCCGGCGCGGCGCGCATCGTGCGCTCGACCATCTCGGCCACGGTGAGGTCTTCCCACAGGCCAAGCGCTCGGTATTTGTGCGCGGCCTCGGCGGGCCAGGGAACGCAGCCTTCGAGCATGTCGGATTCCTCCATCGTCAGAACACGCGTTCGGGATGCAGCTGCTCGTAGGCGTGCGCCAGTTCGGGGTCGCGCTTCTGCACATCGGCATGGTCCACACGGCCGCTGCGCGTGACGTAGTCGTAGGCGAAGGAGATGGGGTCGAGCTGCATCTTGGGGCCGAGGTTCTCGTACCACTCGGTGCTCTTGATGGCGGCCGTCTGCAGCGCGTCGGAGCCCGGCTGGCGGATGCGAACGAACTCTTCCAGCATCGCCGGTACGTCGTTGCCGCATGTCTTGCAGGCATCGAAGAGCGCGATCGAATCCTGCATCGCGAGCCGCGTACCGGAGCCGACCGAAGGATGGCCGGTGCGCAGCGCATCGCCGATGAGCACGATGTTGCGCCAGTGCCAATGGCGGTTCTTGACGATCGTGTAGCGGAACCAGTTCGACTTGTTGGACAGCAGCCTGTGGCCCTGCAGGTCGTCGGCGAACACCTGCTCGCACCAGGTCAGGCTCTGCACTTCGCTCATGCGGTCGAGGCCGGCGCGGCGGAAGGTGTCGGGGTCGACCTCGACCAGGAAGGTGCTGTGCGTGCGGCTGTAGCGGTAGGTGTGGGCGATCGCGAGGCCGTCCGCGTTCTGGCGGAAGATCAGCGACAGCGGATCGAAGAGCCGCGTCGTGCCGTACCACGCGAGCAGGTTGGGCCGCTCGTCGAGCGTGGGCTGGAAGTGCTCGGCGTAGCGGGTGCGGATGGCGCTGTGGGCGCCGTCGGCGGCGACGATCAGGTCGGCGTCGGCGAAGGCCGCGACATCGTTCAGGCGGTGCTCGAACTCGATCGGCACGCCGACCTGCCGGCAATGGGCATGCAGCGCCTTGAGCAGGTCGATGCGCGCCATGCGGTGGAAGGTGTTGTGCGCGAGTGTGACCTGCCGGCCCTGGTGCACGACCGCCATCTCGTCGAACACTTCCTGCTCGCGCGTCATCGATTGGTACAGCTCGGGCGCGAGGTCGCGCACGAAGGCGAGGGCCACGTCGGAGAACACCACGCCCCAGCCATAGGTGGCGCTTTCGGGATCGCGCTCGTAGACGCGCACGTCGTGCGCGGGGTCGTCGCGCTTCATCAGGTAGGCGTAGAACAGGCCTGCGGGGCCGCCGCCAATGATGCGTATCTTCATCTGGATGTCTCCGTCCTTGCACGACCGCTGCCGTGCGCAACGTACATCCTAAGGGCACACGGACGGGCCTGTGCCGCCGTCTGCACGACAATCTCCCGCGTCAGCAGAAAGCACCAGAGCAAAGGCATCATGAGCAACTCGAACATCGTCATCATCGGCGGCGGCCACGCGGCGGCGCAGCTGTGCGCCGGCCTCGTGGGCGCAGGACAGGGCGCGCGCGTGCACCTGGTCTGCGAGGAAAGCCACCTCCCCTACCACCGGCCGCCGCTTTCCAAGACCTTCCTGAAGATGCCCGACGAGGCGCTGCAGCCGCATCGTGCCGAGGCGTGGTACGGCGAATCCGGCATCACGATGCACCAGGGCGATCCGGCGGTGGCTATCGATCGCGAGGCGCGCACGGTCACGCTGCGTTCCGGCGCGGTGATCGGATGGGAGCGGCTGGTGCTGGCGACCGGCACCCGGGCACGCCGGCTGTCGGCGTTGGCAGGACTGGACAACGTGGCGCTGCTGCGCGCCGCCGATGAGGCCGCTCAATTGCGAACGATGCTTGCTGCGGCGCAGCAGGTCACGGTGCTCGGCGGCGGCTTCATCGGGCTCGAGGTGGCGGCCACGGCGCTCGGTCTCGGTAAGGCAGTGACCGTGCTGGAAAGCGCGCCCCGATTGCTGAGCCGGGCCGTGTCGCCGACTTTGTCGGAACATGTGCTGGCGACGCATCGCGCGGCCGGCATGGATGTCCGGATCGGCGTGCAGACGGGAGCGCTGCAGTGCGAGGGCACGCGGCTCGTCACCATCGAGGTGGACGGCCAGCCGAAGCCGGTCGACCTGCTGCTGCTCGGCATCGGCGCGGTGCCCGAGACGACGCTGGCCCAGGCCGCCGGGCTCGAATGCGCCGACGGCATCGTAGTCGATGCCTACATGCAGACCAGCGACGAGGCGGTGCTGGCCATCGGCGATTGCACGCGCTTCCCCGATCGGCGCGCCGGCGCGGCGCTGCGGCTGGAGTCGGTGCAGAACGCCAACGACCAGGCGCGCACGGCGGTCGCGACGCTCACCGGCGCCCCGCGACCGCACGATGCGGTGCCGTGGTTCTGGTCCGACCAGGGCAGCCTGCGCCTGCAGATGGCGGGACTGGTGCCTGCGCCGGGCACGCCGGGCGCGATCATGGTGCGTCGGCCCGGTGCCAGTGCGGCATCGTTCTCGCTGCTGCACTACGTCGAGGGCCAGCTGCACTGCGTCGAATCGGTCAATGCGCCCGTCGATCACATGATGAGCCGCAAGCTGCTCGAAGCGGGGCGCAGTCCCGACCCGGCGGTCGCGGTCGATCCGGCCGTGCCGCTGAAGACGCACCTCGCGTAGCGACGGCTAACCGGTGACGCCGTCGTGATGCGGCGCGAGGCTCCTGCGGATCTCGGCGTCCATCACCCGCGTGCCCGCGGCGAGCGCGGCCTCGTAGGTGTCGGAGCCGTACTCCGCGGTCTTCAACACCTTGCGCGGCGTGCCGCTGGTGTCGGTTTCGAGCAGCGTCCAGACAAAGGAGCCGGGCACCTGTTCGTCGATGGTGAGCTTGATCGGATTTTTCATGGCTCCATGGTGAACGCCGGCGCGGCGATTTTCTGTAGGCCGATGCCGACGTGAAGGTCAGCCGCTTCGCGCAGCCCCGGCCTCGCGGCCGGCCCCTTCCGATTCGCCCGCGTACGCACCGGCACGCAGCAGCGCTGCGCCCAGCAGCGCCGCGGCTGCTGCGAAGAGGGCGCCGACGATGAAGGCCAGCTGGTAGCCGCCGACGAGCGCCGCCGGCACGCCCGCGCCCGCTGCGCGCAGTGCTTCGGTGCGCGCCTCCGCCAGGCTCGCGAGCACCGCCAGGCCGAGCGCGCCGCCCATCATGAAGGCGGTGTTGACCACGCCCGATGCCAGGCCCGATTCGCTCGGCGCGACATCGCTCATCGCCACCAGCAGCAAGGGATTGAGCGCGATGCCGGCACCGAGCCCGAGCAGCAGCATGCCGGGCAGCACGTGGCGCGCGAAGCTGCCGTCGACCGGCGCGCCGGCGAACAGTGCGAGGCCCGCCGCGGCCAGCAGCAAGCCGACCGACAAGGGCCGCCGATGGCCGAAGCGCATCACCAGCTTCGCCGACCCGCCGAGCGAGAAGGCCGCCATGATGAGGTTGGCCGGCAGGAAGGCCAGCCCGACCTGCAACGGGCTGTAGCCCAGCACCACTTGCAGGTAGAGCGCGGAAATGAAGAACCACGCGAACATCGCCGCCGACCACAGCACACCGATTGCATTGGCCGTCGTGAGATTGCGCAAGCGGAACAGGCCGAGCGGCATCAGCGGATGGCGCACGCGCGCCTCGATGACGAGAAAGAGCATGAAGAGCAGCACCGCGGCACCGAGCATCGCCAGCGTGGGCCCCGATGCCCAGCCGGCCTGGTTGCCGTTGACGATCGCATAGACCGCCAGCATCAGCGCGGCCGTCACGGTGACGGCACCGCCGACGTCGAGGCGCTCGCCGGAAGCCTGGCCGCGTGCCGCCGGCAGCAGCGTCAGGCAGAGCGCGTAGACCGCGATGCCGATCGGCAGGTTGACCAGAAAGATCCAGTGCCAGCTGAGCGCATGCGTGAGCAGGCCGCCGAGCAGCACGCCCACGCTGCCGCCGCCGGCGCACACGAAACCGTAGACGCCCATCGCCTTGGCGCGTTCGCCCGGCTCGGTGAAGAGATTCATGATCAGCGAGAGCGCGACGG
Source organism: Variovorax sp. PBL-E5 (assembly GCF_901827185.1). Classification (NCBI taxonomy): domain Bacteria; kingdom Pseudomonadati; phylum Pseudomonadota; class Betaproteobacteria; order Burkholderiales; family Comamonadaceae; genus Variovorax; species Variovorax sp. PBL-E5. The sequence goes on from NZ_LR594671.1 coordinate 1,640,507, forward strand.
CCGAGACCACCGCGCCGCCGAGTCCTTGGATGGCCCGCGCGGTCACCAGCCAGCCCTGCGAATTCGACAGGCCGCAGCCCAGCGAAGCCGCCGTGAAGAGCGTGATGCCGAGCAGGAACAGCCGGCGGTGACCGTACAGATCGCCGAGCCGGCCGCCGAGCAGCAGGAAGCCGCCGAAGGTCAGCATGTAGGCATTCACCACCCAGACCAGCGAGCTTTCGGAGAAGCCGAGGTCTTGCCGGATCGAGGGCAGCGCGACGTTCACGATCGTGGTGTCGAGCACGATCATCAGCACGCCGAGGCAAAGAACGAGAAGTGCCAGCCAGCGCCGGCGGCTGTCCATGGAATGGGTCATCGCGAATTCGGTTCCCGGTTTGTGTACACCATCCACAAACCATAGCAGAGGCAATGGACGGCGTCCACATCTGCGTCTTCGAGAACCTGCGCGCCGCCGCACGCCGGCGACGTGCAGCGGCGCGGCGGAGACGATCAGTAACGGTAGGGGTTGTCCGGACGGCGATCGAAGCGGTTGGGCACGCCGTCGCCGTCGCGGTCCCGGTCGTAGCGATTGCGCACGCCGTCGCCATCGCGGTCCCAGCGGCCGCGCCGTTCATCCCAGCGTCGCTCATGGTGGCCGCGCCATTGCACGGGCGGCGCAACGTAGGCCGGCGCCACGATGTAGCCGCGCTGCGGCGGTGGCGGCGGATAGAAAGCGCCGGGGTGTGCCTGGGCCGGCACGGTGAATGCGGCCAATGACAGCAGAGCTGCTGCGCCGGCGGCAAAACCAAGTTTTCTCATGGCGACTCCTTGGGAGTGGAAGGAGCCTCGATGTTGCGCGCGGCGTGTCAAGCTGACGTAAGGCTGACGCGAAGTCTTGTAGTCATTTGTTTGTGCCAGTCGCTGGCGCAAAGTTATTTTGAGTAGTTAAAATGTATTACATGAATACGGATCGCGACAATTTCCAAGAGTGGGCTCGAGACAAACCGGACACCTCGTTCGCGGCACTCCACCGGGCCGATGGGATCGACGCGCAAAAGGCGCCCGTCGTCAAATGGGGGCGGCTCGCCATTTTTGCCGTCCTCGGCGTGGCGCTTGTCCTTGCCTTCAAGCTGCTGGCCGGCCTGTGAAGGCCCGCTGAAATCGACCCCTTCCGCGTCGGCTCAGGCCGGCGGAACATCGCCACCCTTCTGCCGCTCGCGAAAGAGCGCCGCGCGCATCAGGAAGATGGTGGTGACAGGTGCCGTGAGCGCGATGAAGAGCGCGATGAGTGCCGCATGCAGGAACAGACTGAGGCCCTGCACCGAAAAATAGACGATGGTGGCCAGTGTCATGCACCACACGCCGAGCGTGGCACCGAGCGTCGGTGCGTGGATGCGACGGAAGAAGGTGGGCAGCCGCACCAGGCCGAAGGAACCGATGGCTGCGAATGCAGCGCCGAGCACGGCGAACACCGCCGTCAGGATCTCGGCCCACAGCGGCAGCGGGCCGCCGATGAAGTCGTTCATGGCAGCGCCTCCGTCGTCATTCGATCACCTCGCCACGCAGCAGAAACTTCGCCAGCGCGGTCGAGCCCACGAAGCCGAACAGCGCGATCAGCATCGCCGCCTCGAAGTACACGTTGCTCGCGTAGACGATGCCGAGCACCAGCATCATCAGCATGCCGTTGACGTAGAGGCAGTCGAGTGCCATCACGCGGTCCTGCGCGGTGGGGCCGACGAGCAGGCGCGCGAGCGCACACAGCATCGCCACGGCGAGCAGCAGCAGCGCGAGCTTGAGGGCCCAGAACAGAATCGGCGTCATGATTCGAAGATCTCCATCAGCGGCCCTTCGTAGCGTTCCTTGACCATGTCGATGAAGGCCTGCACATCGTCCAGATCGAAGACATGGATCAGCAGCATCGAGCGGTCGAAGGCGATCTCGGCCCATGCGGTGCCGGGTGTGAGGCACAGAATCATTGCGAGCACCGCCAACCCGTTGGGATCGCGCAGCACCAGCGGCACCCGGACGAAACGAGGCGCCATGTCGGCGCTGCGCCGAGTGAGCAGCAGGCGCGCAACCGTCAGCGCCGAGCGCACCAGATCGATCGCGATCACGCCCGCGAGCCGCAGCGCGACGCCGGGCCGGCGCATCCGCACGGTGGCTGGCCGCAGGCCTTGCGTCAGTACGGGGACCACAAGCGCAAGAATGGCGGCGAGCAGCAGCGTGGCCGGATGGAGCGACTGGTTCAGCAAAACCCACACGACGAAGAGCGCCAGCGAAAGCGGCGGCGACGGAAGCCAGCGTTTCATCACCGGGTAGCTCCGGGATGGGTCGCACGGCTCGGCACCTGCCGGGCGCCGAGCACGGCCTGGCGATAGGCGTCCGGCGAGTACAGGCTCTCGGCCGTCGCTGCGGTGTGCTGCATCACGGGGCCGGCCGCCAGCGTCAATGCGAGGCAGGTCGCCAGCAAGGCGGCCACCGGCAGCACCTCGAGCGCGCGCAGCGCAGGAATCGTCGCATGCGCCTGGGTCCAGAAATGACGGATGCCGGTGCGGCTCAGCGCGATCAGCGAGAAAAATCCCGACACGATCAGAAGCGCCATGAAGGTCCAGCCGGCCGGCGAGACGCGGCCGGCATCGAGCAGTCCCGAGAGCATCGCGAACTTGCCGATGAAGCCCGACAGCGGCGGCAACCCCGTCAGCAGCAGCGTGCAGCCGACGAAGCTGAGGCCGAGGAAGGCCACGCCCGCCGGGATCGCGCGGCCGTAGAGCGCCTGTGCATCGTCGTCGAGGTTCACGTCGGTCATCGACTGCAGGTCCTCGGCGAGGAAGGGTGCGCGGCCCGCTGCCTCGTGCGGCGCGATGCTCACGCCGGCATTGCGCCAGCGCTCGATCATGTCGATCAGCAGGAAGAAGGCGCTCACCGCGAGTGTCGATGTCAGCAGGTAATAGAGCGCTCCCGCCCAGACCGCCGGCTGGCCGAGTCCGATCGCCGCCAGCAGCGTGCCGGCCGACACCAGCACGCTGTAGCCCGCGAGATTCGACAGCCGCTGCGTGCCGACGATGCCGAGCGCGCCAACGAACAGGGTGGCCAGTCCGATCGCGATCAGGACCTCTTGTCCGAACTGGGCCGAGACGCCCGTGTCGGGCGCGAACAGCAGCGTCCACAGCCGCAGCACCGTGTAGACGCCGAGCTTGGTCAGCAGCGCGAACACCGCGCCCACCGGCGACACGGCGGCGCTGTAGGCCGGCACGAGCCAGAAGTTGAGCGGCCACGCGCCGGCCTTGGCGAAGAAGGCCGTCGCGAGGATGGCGGCGGCCGCGTGCACCAGGCCGCGGTCGGCCGGCCCGAGTTGCGCGATGCGCAGGCCCAGGTCGGCCATGTTCAGCGTGCCGGTCACGCCATAGAGCAGCGCCGCGCCGACCAGGAAGAGCGAAGAGGCGGCCAGATTGATCGCCACGTAGTGCAGACCGGCCTGCACGCGCAGCCGTCCCGAGCCGTGCAGCAGCAATCCGTACGAGGCGGCCAGCATCACCTCGAAGAAGACGAAGAGGTTGAACAGATCGCCTGTCAGGAACGCACCGTTGAGCCCCATGAGCTGCAACTGCAGCAGCGGATGGAAGTGCACGCCCGCGCGGTCCCAGCGCGAGGTGGAGTAGATCGAGGCGGCGAAGGCGACGACGCCGGTCAGCGCGACCATCATCGTGGACAGCGGGTCGGCCACCAGCACGATGCCGAAGGGCGCGCGCCAGTTGCCCGGCAGGTAGACGCCGATCGAGCCCGGGCCGCCGCCGGTCTCCGGCGCATTGACCCAGCGCAGCAGCGCGAGCGCGGCCAGCAGCCCGATCAGGCCCGAGATCACGCTCAGCGCCGACTTGATGCGGCGGCGCTCTTCGCCCAGCAGCAGCATCAGCGCCGCCGTCAGCATCGGCACCAGAATCGGCACGGCGACCAGATGCGGCATGCTGAATTCGAGCAGCCGGTCGAGCCAGGCGGACGGCGTGATCATCATCCGCGGCGCTCCGAACGTTCCTCGCCATCGACATGGTCGGTGCCGGTCAGGCCGCGCGAGGCCAGCAGCACGACGAGGAACAGCGCCGTCATCGCGAAGCCGATCACGATCGCGGTGAGCACCAGCGCCTGCGGCATCGGATCGGCCGTGTTGGCCAGCGTCGCGGCGAAGCCCGGCAGCAGCACCGGCTCGCTGTCGACCTTGAGCCGGCCCATGCTGAAGATGAAGAGATTGACCGCGTAAGAGATCAGCGTGAGACCCATGATCACCTGGAAGGTGCGCGGGCGCAGCAGCAGGTAGACGCCCGAGCCGGTGACGATGCCGACGGCGATGGCGAGCACGATTTCCATCTCAGTCGTGCCTCTCTTCTGCCCATCGATGGCTGCGCACGGATTGGTGCGCCAGCGCAGTGAGGATCAGCATGGTTGCTCCGAGCACGAGCGCGAAAACGCCCATGTCGAAGAACAGCGCGCTGGGCACATGGATCTCGCCGAGCAGCGGCAGATGCAGGTGCGCGGTGTGCGTCGTGAGGAACGGAAAGCCCCATGCCACCGCGCCCGAGCCGGTGGCCAGCGCGAGCAGCAGGCCGATCGCGATCCAGCGCCGCGGGTAGATGCGCAGATGCTCTTCCACCCACTCGGTGCCGGAGACGATGAACTGCAGCACCAGCGCGACCGACATCACGAGCCCGGCGACGAAGCCGCCGCCCGGCTGGTTGTGGCCGCGCATGAAGAAATAGACCGAGACCAGCACCGACAGCGGCAGCAGCAGTCGCACCAGCACGGCGGGCACCATCAGGTAGCCGACCGCGGTGTCCTTGGCGCGGCGCGGGTTCAGCAGATCGCTGCTGCCGTCGTCCGCCGGTGCCCGCTGCTGCGCCGGCAGCGCCATCGATTCGATCGCTGGACGAAAGCGCCGCAGCAGCGCATAGACGGTCAGCGCGACCACGCCCAGCACCGTGATCTCGCCGAAGGTGTCGAAGCCGCGGAAGTCGACCAGCATCACGTTGACCACGTTGGTGCCGCCGCCCTCGGACAGCGCGCGTTCGAGGAAGAAGGGCGAGATGCTTTGCGGGAACGGTCTCGTCATCACGGTCCATGCGAGCGCCGCCATGCCGCAGCCGGCGGCGATGGCGATCGCGAGATCGCGCGTGCGGCGTCCCCAGAGCCGCCATCGTGTCTGCGCAGGCTGTGTCGTGGCGGTGCGCATCGGCAGCCAGCGCAGGCCGAGCAGGATCAGCACCGTGGTCACCGTCTCCACCACCAGTTGGGTGAGCGCAAGGTCGGGTGCCGAGAACCAGATGTAGGTGATGCAGCACACCAGGCCCGCGCCCGAGGCCAGCATCAGCGAGGCCAGCCGGTGGAACTTGGCCTGCCAGGCCGCGGCGAGCGCGCATGTCGCGCCGATGAGCCACGTCATCGCGAACATCGGCGAGAAGGGCAGCAGCTCGCGCGTGCCGCGTTCGGCGGGCGCGAGCCAGAGCGACGCTGCCGCGCCACCCACCGCGACGATTACCAGCAGGAGCAATTGCGCCTGCAGCCGCCGCGTGCCGAACAGACGCCGGCTGCGACGGCCGGCTTCGCCGAGGCGGGCGAGCAGGTTCTCGAACACCCGCTGGCCGTCGAAACCGTGCAGCAGCGGCGTGTACTCGAGCGCACCGCGCGTGCGGCCGCGCCGCTGCAGCAGGTAGAGCGCCGCACCGCCGGCCAGCGCGATGAAGCTCATCAGGAGCGGCAAGTTGAAACCATGCCACACCGCGAGGCTGTATTCGGGCAGCACGCCGCCGACCACCGGCGCGGCGGCCGTCGCGAGAAAGGCGCCCACCGACCAGGCCGGCGCCACGCCGACCACCAGGCAGGCCAGCACCAGCAGCTCGACCGGCACGCGCATCCAGTGCGGCGGCTCGTGCGGCTGCCTCGGCACGGCGGGCCCGCAGGGCGGGCCGAAGAAGACATCGAATACGAAGCGCGCCGAATAGGTGACACTGAAGATGCCGCCGAGCGTCGCGACGATGGGCAAGGCCCAGTCGACCCACGGCGTCGCCTGGATGAAGACCGTTTCGGCGAAGAACATTTCCTTCGACAGAAAGCCGTTGAGCAGCGGCACGCCCGCCATCGAGGCACTCGCGATGATCGCGAGCGTGCCGGTGATCGGCATCAGCTTGAGCAGCCCGCTCAGCTTGCGGATATCGCGCGTGCCGCTCTCATGGTCGATGATGCCGGCCGCCATGAACAGCGAAGCCTTGAAGGTCGCGTGGTTCATGATGTGGAACACGGCCGCGACTGCGGCGAGCGGACTGTTGAGCCCGAGCAGCAGTGTCGTGAGCCCGAGGTGCGAGATCGTCGAATAGGCCAGCAGCGCCTTGAGGTCGCGCTGGAACATGGCGATGTAGCCGCCGAGCAGCAGCGTGGCGGCGCCGGCGCTGCTCACCAGCCAGAACCATTCGTCGGTGCCGGAGAGCACCGGCCACAGCCGCGCCATCAGGAACACGCCGAGCTTCACCATCGTGGCCGAATGCAGGTACGCGGACACCGGCGTGGGCGCCGCCATCGCGCGCGGCAGCCAGAAGTGGAACGGGAACTGTGCACTCTTGGTGAAGGCCGCGAACAGCACCAGCACCAGCGCCACCGGATAGAGCGGATGTGCACGGATCGCGTCGCCCGAGGCCAGCACCACGTCGAGGTCGTAGCTGCCGACGATGCGGCCCAGCACCAGCACGCCGGCCAGCAGGCACAGGCCGCCCGCGCCGGTGACCGTCAGCGCCATGCTGGCGCCGCGCCGCGCATCGCGCCGGTGATGCCAGTAGCCGATCAGGAGGAAGGAGAACAGGCTGGTGAGTTCCCAGAACAGCACCATCTGCACCGTGTTGCCCGAGAGCACCACGCCCATCATCGCGCCCATGAACGCAAGGAAGAAGGAGAAGAAGCGCGGCACCGGATCGGACGCCGACATGTAGTAGCGCGCATAGAGCACCACCAGCGCGCCGATGCCCAGCACCAGCATGCAGAACAGCCATGCGAAGCCGTCCATGCGGAACACCAGATCGAGACCGAGCGCGGGCAGCCACTCGATCTTCTGCCGGATCACGTTGCCGTTGGCCAGATGGGGAAAGAGGAACGCGGCCTGGATCGCGCAGCCCAGCGCCACCACGCCTGCCAGTGTCGACTCCCGATTGCGGGCGTTCGACGGCAGCAGGGCCGCGAGCACGCTGGCAATGAAGGGAAGTGCGACGAGGAAGACAAGGGGCATTGCGATCGATTCTATCGAGCGCCCCTTGGAGAATCCTCCACGTCAGGCCATGAAGTGCTGCACCGTGCGGAAGCCCAGCCAGGTCAGGCACAGCGAGCCGCCGAGGTGCACGGCGACGGTGCCCAGTGCGAGTCCAGGTCGGCCACCGAGCAACATGCCGACGACCTCGGCCGAGAAACTCGAGAAGGTGGTGAGCGTACCCAGGAACCCGGTGATCACCATGAGCCGCCAGGCCGGATCGATGTCCGGCATGCCGTCGAACACCCCGATGGCCACGCCGATCAGGTAGCCGCCGATCAGGTTCACGGCCAGCGTGCCCCATGGGATCAGACCGCCGGGATTGAGCCACAGGGCAAAGCCCCATCGTAGAAGTGCGCCGGTGCAGGCGGCCGCGCAGATGACGAGGACATTCAACAGCATGCGGCGATTATCCGGGGCCGCCGGGTGGCGTCATGCGCCCCCGGCGTCGAAGAGGACGGGCCATGAAAAAGCCGCCCGAAGGCGGCTTGTCTTTCATCGCCGCGGCCATGCGGCGACGGCACCGTTCAAGGTTTCGCGACGGCCTTCTTCGATTCGGTCTTCGCGACCTTGGCGGGCGCAGCGGCGCCGTTGAAACTCTCGCCGTTGACGGTGAGGCCCTCGGATGACAGCTTGGCGGCCTTCTTTTCCTTCACGCCCTTGACGCGCGTCATGAGGTCGGGCCAATCCTTGAAGGCTCCTTGCTTGCGTGCCTCGACGATGCGCTTGGTGAGCGAGGGGCCGACGCCCTTGAGTCCATCCAGTTCCGCGTCACTGGCCTTGTTGGCATCGACCGCTGCCCACGAGGCGACAGCAAACAACATGGCCGCGATGGCCACGATTTTCTTCAGCATAAAAACTCCCTGCATTGTTGTTTGAGAGACGTTGGAAGGCGTCCCGCCTGACACCGGACGCGCCAGGCGTCAGTTCAACGTCAGCGCGCGCGAAGCGGTTGACGCCGCCGAAACTCAGAGTTCTTCGACGCGCCGCGGCGGGTAGCTGTCCCAGGCCTGGCAACCCGGGCAATGCCAGAAGTACTGATGGGCTTCGAAGCCGCAAGCCGCGCACCGATAGCGCATCAGCGGCCGCGTGGCCTGATCGAGTGCGCGCTGCACCTGCGGATGAAACTGCTCGTGATGAAAGCGTTCACCGGCCAGCCAGCGCGATGCCGCCACGAGGGAAGGCTGCAGCGTCAGGTGGGCGATGTAGCCGTCGCGCGGTTCTCTGGGTTCGGTCTGTTCCTCGTCGGGCAATGCCGGCGCGCCGCCCAGTGCGATGATCGCCTCGAGCACATCGATCGATGGCGACTCGACGTAGCGGCGCTGAAGCAGGACCAGCGCCTCGCCGGCGCGCTGCGCAGCGACGGCCGCCTGCTGCAGCATCGCGGCATAGAGGGGCAGTGCGAGGGGCGCGCTTTCGCTGAGCGAAGCGAGCGTCTGGAAAGCCTCGGCGGATTCGCCGTTGCGCAGTTGCAGTGCCGCGGTGTCGATGGCCGGCCGCGGTGCCTGCGGTGCCAGCGCGACAGCCTGTTGCAACAGCTGCGCCGCGCCATCGAGCTCGCCGGCGGCCACCTGTTCGGCCGCCTGCTCGCACAGATGGTGCGCGCGGCGCGTGCTGTAGCTGGCCTGCTCGGATTCGTCGAGCTTCTGCGCCACCGCTGCGGCCTGCGCCCATTCGCGCGAGCGCTCGTAGATGGCGAGCAGAGAAAGGCGCGCCTCGTTCTCGTAGCGCGTGCCTTCGAGCTTCTGCAGCGCGGCTTCGGCGCGATCGAGCAGGCCTGCGCGCAGGAAATCCTGTGCGAGCGCATGCTGTGCACGGTCGCGATCGGCACGGGAGAGATCGCCACGGCCCAACAGGTGTTCGTGCACGCGCACGGCACGCTGGTATTCGCCGCGACGGCGGAACAGGTTGCCGAGCGCGAAGTGCAGTTCCTGGGTGTCGGGATCGTTCTGCACGGCCTCGATGAACGCATCGATCGCCTGGTCCTGCTGCTCGTTCAGAAGAAAGTTGAGACCGCGAAAGTAGGCCTTGGGCGCCTGGCGGTTCTCGATCCGCAACTGCCGCAGGTCGAAGCGGGAAGCGACCCAGCCGAGGATGAACGCGATCGGCAGCCCGAGCAGCAACCAGCTGAGATCAAAGTCCATGTTGGCGCACGGCGGGCAGGTCGGTCGTGGGCGTCGCGGACATCGGCGCAGCGGCGGCCGGCATCGGCGCGGAAGGCAGTTGCGCCGCCGCGCTGCGGTGCTTCCACCAGCCCGGCAGCATGCCGAGCGCGCCGACCACGAGGCCACCCGCAAAGGCCGCGAGCACCACCAGCACCAGCGGCGCGCGCCACGAAGTTCCGAAGAAGAAGTACACCGTCGCGTCGTGCTGGTTGTTCAGCGCGAAGGCGAAGAGGGTAAAAAAAATGGCTGCCTTCAGCAGCCACAGGAGGTATTTCATGCACGTCCCCGTTGGCGGGGGAATTCTATGCCGGCCTATCGCGGCATCGGCATTGGGCAAAGGTCGGGGCCGTCTCAACCGTGCTTGCGCTGCTCGGCGTCGAGCTCCGCGGTGCGCGCGTCGACCGCTTCTCGCAGCGCCTTGCCCGGCTTGAAATGCGGAACGCGCTTCTCGGGAATCTGCACACTCTCGCCCGAACGCGGGTTGCGGCCGATGCGAGGCGGACGACGATTGACCGTGAAGCTGCCGAAGCCGCGAATCTCGATGCGGTGGCCGCGCACCAGTGCATCGCTCATCGCATCAAGAATGGTCTTGACGGCGTATTCGGCATCGCGGTGCGTCAGTTGCGCGAAGCGCGCCGCCAACTCTTCAACAAGGTCTGAACGAGTCATAAACCACAGAAGGACACGGAGAGCGAAGCCCTCCGTGCAGTCGTCTGCTTATTTCTCGCTGTTGTCCAGCTTGGCACGGAGCAGGGCGCCCAGGCTCGTCGTGCCTGCGTTTTCGCGGGCCGACTGCTGACTCAGGCTGGCCATGGCGCCCTGTTCGTCGACCATGTCCTTCTGCTTGATCGACAGCTGGATGTTGCGGGTCTTGCGATCCACGTTGACCACCACGGCCGTGACCTCGTCGCCTTCCTTGAGCACGTTGCGTGCATCTTCCACGCGGTCGCGGGAGATTTCGCTGGCGCGCAGGTAGCCGATGATGTCTTCGCCGAGGTCGATCTCGGCGCCGCGCGCGTCGACGGTCTTGACCTTGCCGGTGACGATCTGGCCCTTGTCATTGACGGTGGTGAAGGTCGTGAACGGGTCGCTGTCGAGCTGCTTGATGCCCAGGCTGATGCGTTCGCGGTCGACGTCCACGGCCAGCACGATCGCTTCGACTTCCTGGCCCTTCTTGTAGTTGCGCACGGCGGTTTCGCCGGGCTCGTTCCAGGAGAGGTCGGACAGGTGAACCAGGCCGTCGATGCCGGCAGCCAGACCCACGAACACGCCGAAGTCGGTGATCGACTTGATCGGGCCCTTGACGCGGTCGCCGCGCTTGGTGTTCTGCGCGAACTCCTGCCACGGGTTGGCCTTGCACTGCTTCATGCCGAGGCTGATGCGGCGCTTGTCTTCGTCGATTTCCAGCACCATGACTTCGACTTCGTCGCCGAGCGAGACGATCTTGTTCGGCGCGATGTTCTTGTTGGTCCAGTCCATCTCGGACACGTGCACCAGGCCTTCGATGCCGGGTTCGAGTTCGACGAACGCGCCGTAGTCGGCGATGTTCGTGACCTTGCCGAACAGGCGCGTGCTCTGCGGGTAGCGGCGCGAAACGCCCATCCACGGATCGTCGCCCATTTGCTTCAGACCCAGCGAGACACGGTTTTTCTCGGTGTCGAACTTGAGGATCTTGGCGGTGATTTCCTGGCCGGCCTGCACCACTTCGCTCGGGTGGCGCACGCGGCGCCATGCCATGTCGGTGATGTGCAGCAGACCGTCGATGCCGCCGAGGTCGACGAACGCACCGTATTCGGTGATGTTCTTGACGACGCCGCGCACGACTGCGCCTTCCTTCAGGGTTTCCATCAGCTTGGCGCGTTCCTCGCCCATGCTGGCTTCGACCACGGCGCGGCGCGAGAGCACCACGTTGTTGCGCTTGCGGTCGAGCTTGATGACCTTGAATTCGAGGGTCTTGTTCTCGTAGGGGGTCAGGTCCTTGATCGGACGCGTGTCGATCAGCGAACCCGGCAGGAAGGCGCGGATGCCGTTGACCAGGACCGTGAGGCCGCCCTTGACCTTGCCGCTGGTGGTGCCGGTGACGAAATCGCCGGATTCGAGCGCCTTCTCGAGCGCGAGCCACGAAGCCAGACGCTTGGCGGTGTCGCGCGAGAGGATGGTGTCGCCGTAGCCGTTCTCGACGCTGCCGATGGCAACGGAGACGAAATCGCCGGCCTGGACTTCGAGTTCACCCTTGTCGTTCTTGAACTCCTCGATCGGCACGTAGGCTTCGGACTTGAGGCCTGCGTTGACCACGACGTGGTTGTGTTCGACACGCACGACTTCGGCGGTGATGACCTCGCCGGTGCGCATTTCGGAACGCTTCAGGGATTCTTCGAAGAGGTCGGCAAAAGATTCAGACATTGTCAGTGTTCCTTCCGTCACGCAGGGTTGGCAGTCGCAATTGCAAGATCGCGGCGACTGGCTGGGGTCTGGAGACGGCGGTTGTGGGCTGGAGGCCCGGTTAAAAGTTGAACAACCAGCAGGCCAGTGCGCTGTCGCGCGATGGGGGCCTGCTGGACCGAAACACCCTTCAAGAAGACTCGAAGGGCTGTACTTCCTGCCACCAGTCCAGCACCTGCTCGACCGATTGCTCGATCGAAAGCAGGGAGTTGTCCAGGAGGCGGGCATCAGGCGCCGGCTTCAGCGGCGCGACGCTGCGAGACGAATCCCGCAAGTCACGCGCTTCCAGGTCGGCGCGAAGACTGTCAATTGTAGTCGAAATACCCTTTGAAATCAATTGCTTATGGCGTCGTTCGGCGCGCCGCGCGGCGCTCGCGGTGAGGTAGACCTTGAGCGAGGCATCGGGAAAGATCACGGTGCCCATGTCGCGGCCATCGGCGACCAAGCCCGGCAATTGCCGGAAGTTCTTCTGCAGCATGAGCAGCGCGTTGCGCACGGCCGGCAACACCGAGACACGGGAGGCGTCCATGCCGGCGGCTTCGGTGCGGATGGCGTCGCTCACGTCTTCGCCGGCCAGGAGAACCTTGCCCTCGGCGAAACTGAGCGGGAGGCTGCCCGCCAGTTCGGCAATGAGGCTTTCCTGCCCGGGCTCGGGTGCCAGACCCTGGCGGCGCATGGCCAGGCCCGTCACACGATAGAGCGAACCCGAGTCGAGATAGTGGTAGCCGAGCCACCGTGCCACCTCGACCGCGAGCGTTCCCTTGCCGGACGCAGTGGGTCCATCGATGCAGATCACGGGCACCCCGGCAGCCTCGGTCACCGTGAACAGCGCTTCGAAATAATCCGGAAAGGTCTTGGCGACGCAATGAGGTTCGAGAATGCGCACCGGCAAGCCGGCCGGATTGAAGGCGGCCAGTGCGAAGCACATCGCCACGCGGTGATCGTCATAGGTGCGGATGCTCGCCGCCCGCCAATCCGATGCCGCCAACGGATGCACGCGGATGAAGTCGGGGCCGTCCTCGACGGTGGCACCTAGCTTGCGCAACTCGTTGGCCATGGCGTCGATGCGATCGGTTTCCTTCACGCGCCAGCTGGCGATGTTGCGCAGGGTGCTGGGGCCATCGGCATGAAGCGCCATGACCGCGAGCGTCATGGCCGCGTCGGGAATGTGATTCGCGTCCAGATCGATGGCCTTCAGCGGCCAGGCGCCGCGCGAAGCTTCGAGCCAGTTCGGCCCGCTGTCGATGCGCGCACCCATCTGTCGCGCCGCTTCGACGAAGCGGATGTCGCCCTGGATCGAGTCGGCGCCGACCCCTTCGATCCGGACCGGCGCGCCGCCCGGCCGGCCCGCGGCCATGGCGCCGAGCGCGATGAAGTAGCTGGCCGAGGAAGCGTCGGCCTCGACATGGATCTCGCCGGGCGAGAGGTATCGGCTGCCGGCCGGAATCGTGAAGCGCTGCCAGCCGTCGCGCTGCACGGCGATGCCGAAGCGCGCCAGCAGATTGAGCGTGATCTCGACGTAGGGCTTGGAAATCAGCTCGCCGACCACTTCGATCACGATGTCCTGCCGGGCTGCCGCCAGCGGAAGCGCCAGCAGCAGCGCCGTGAGGAACTGGCTCGAGACATCGCCGCGAACGCGGATCGGCGCATCGAGCTGCAGCGAATCGGGTGCGACGGGGTGGATGCAGAGCGGCGGAAAGCCCGGGTTGCCGAGGTAATCGATGCGGCAGCCGAACTGGGTCAGCGCATCGACCAGGTCGCCGATCGGCCGCTCGTGCATGCGCGGAACGCCGCGCAGTTCGAATTCGCCGCCGAGCAAGGCGAGTGCCGCGGTCAGCGGCCGCATGGCGGTGCCGGCATTGCCGAGGAAGAGCGAGGCGCGCGGCGTGCGCAACCGGCCGCCCAGCCCTTCGACGCGAACCGTGGTGCCCATGCTTCGCTCGATGCCGCAGCCCAGCGCCGCAAGCGCGTCCAGCATCACGCGCGTGTCGTCGGAATCGAGCAGGTCGCGCACGGTGGTCGTACCGTCGGCCAGCGCAGCCAGCAGAAGCACGCGATTGGAAATGCTCTTGGAGCCTGGCAATCGGACGGTGCCGGCCGCCCCGGCGAGCGGGGGAATGTCGAGAAAGTGCGTGGAGAACATGTCAGCCGTTGCGCCATTGGGCGCGTGTGCGGCTCGCCGCAGCGATCGAATTCTCGAGTGCCTGCGCATCGCTCGCAGCGATCAGGGCTTCGAACTGCATCAGACTCTGACGGAAGGCCTTCGACTGCAGCAGCACCTGCTCGCGATTGGCCAGCAGGATGTCGCGCCAGACGGCCGGATCGCTGGCGGCGATGCGTGAAAAATCGCGGAAACCGGACCCGGCCAGCTCCAGGAAGCGCTCGCCCTCAGGGTGGGCGGCAATGGCATTGGTGAAGGCGAAGGCCAGCAGATGGGGCAGATGGCTCACGGCGGCGAGCGCGCTGTCGTGGGCTTCGTGCGTCATCGTCAGCACCTTGCCGCCGACAGCCGACCAGGCCTGCGTGGCACGCTGCACGTTCGAACGCAGCGTCGCCTTGATCGGCGTGAGGACGACATGCCGGCCGACGAACAGGTCGGCATCGGCGTGCTCGACGCCTGAAACCTCCTTGCCTGCGATCGGATGCGCCGGGACGAAGTTGCCGAGCTGGTCCTGCAGGCCGCGGCGCGCGGCCTCGATCACATCGCCCTTGGTCGACCCTACGTCCATGACGAGCATCTGTTCCGTGATGCCGTGGCGGATCGCCTTGAAGGTCAGCTCGGAGGCACCTACCGGGACCGCGATCAGCACGATGTCGGCGCCCGAGATGGCGAGCAGCGCGGAAGGAGCTGCCACGTCGATCACGCCGAGCTGCCGGGCGCGTTCGGTGGTCGAAGGGGACTTGCTGTAGCCGACCACGCGCTTGACCCGCCGCGCGCGCTTGAGCGCCAGTGCAAAGGAGCCGCCCATCAGGCCGCAGCCGATCAGACCCAGCTGTTCGAACATGCGCGCCTCAGGCCGTGACGGGGTAGGCGCCGATGACTTTGTAGAACGCACAGAGTTTGCGCAATTCGGCGAGTGCGGCGGCGACGTTGGGCTGCGACGGGTGGCCGTCGAGGTCGATGTAGAAGTAGTACTCCCACTGCCCGGTGCGCGCCGGCCGCGACTCGAAGCGCGTCATGGAGACATTGTTGACCTTGAGCGGGACCAGCAGGTCGTGCACCGCTCCGGGGCGATTCGGCACCGAGACGATCAGGCTGGTGCAGTCCCTGCCGGAAGCCGGCGGCATCGCCAGCGTCTGCGGCAGGCAGATGATCGCGAAGCGTGTGCGGTTGTACGAGTCGTCCTGGATGGCGTGCGCAACGATATGCAGGCCGAAGCGCGTCGCGGCGCGCTCGCTCGCGAGAGCCGCCCATGCCGGATTGCCGGCTGCCAGCCGTGCGCCTTCGGCATTGCTGGACACCGCGCGGCGCTCGGCCCGGGGAAGGTGCTTGGAAAGCCAGGTCTGGCACTGCGCGAGCGCCTGCGGATGCGCGAGCACGGCCTCGATGTCTTCGAGGCTGTTGCTGGTGCGCAGCAGGTGATGACGCACCAGCAGGCTGACTTCGCCGACCACGTGGGTCGGTGAGTGCAGCAGCAGATCCAGCGATCGCGTGACGACGCCCTCGGTCGAATTCTCGATGCCGACGACGCCGTACTGCGCGCTTCCGGCGGCCGTGGCGTGGAAGACTTCGTCGAAACTGGCGCAATGGATCAGGTCGGCCGCACCGCCGAAGTACTCGATGGCCGCCTGCTCGCAGAAGGTGCCTTCGGGGCCCAGCACGGCGACCCGCTGCGGCGACTCGAGCGCCAGGCAGGCGGACATGATCTCGCGCCAGATGGCCGCTACGTGCAACGCCTTCAGCGGGCCGGCATTGCTCTGCTGCATCTTCTCGATCACCTGCGCCACGCGATCGGGGCGGAAGTAGGGCGTGCCCTCGCGCTTCTTGATCTCGCCGACCTCTTCGGCGACATGCGCGCGCCGGTTCAGGAGATCGAGCAGTTGCTGGTCGAGCGAGTCGATCTGCACGCGCAGATCGCCAAGGCTGGAGGAGGTGTCGGGAACAGGGGGCTGTGGGGCGGGTGCGGTCATCGGTCAGGTGCGCATGCGCTCTATGCGTGCGACCGTTCGAATTCTCGCATGTAGTGCACGAGTGCTTGCACGCCAGCCATCGGCATCGCGTTGTAAATGCTGGCGCGCATGCCGCCGACGGACTTGTGCCCCTTCAATTGAAGCAGGCCCGCATTGCGGGCGCCGGCCAGAAACGCCTCGTTGCGGCGCTCGTCCCGCAGAAAGAAAGGGACGTTCATGCGCGAACGGCAATCGACGGCGACCCTGTTCTCGTAGAAATCCGAAGCGTCGATGAAGTCGTACAGGAGCCGCGCCTTGGCGATGTTGCGGTTTTCCATCGCTTCGACGCCCTGGCGTCCGTCTTCGGTTTGCTGCAGCAGCCACTGGAAGGTCAGGCCGGCGACATAGATGCCCCAGGTCGGCGGCGTGTTGAACATCGACTGGTTGTCGGCAACGGTCTTGTAGTTGAAGGCGCTGGGACAGATCTCGAGCGCGCGGCCGAGCAGATCGTCGCGCACGACCACGATCGTGAGGCCGGCCGGCCCCAGATTCTTCTGAGCGCCACCGAAAGCAAGGCCGACGCGGCGCCAGTCGACAGGCCGGGACGCGACGTGCGAGGAAAAGTCGATGGCGAGCGGCGCATCGCTGCCGAGTGCCGCGAGATCGGGCAGTTCCTGGAACTCGACGCCATGGATCGTCTCGTTGCTGCACACGTGCACGTACGAGGCACCCTGCGTGAGCTGCCAGGTCGCCGGATCGGGCAGCCGCGTGTGCTGCGCATCGGCATTCGTTGCCGCCACGTTCGCTTTGCAGTAGCGCTGCGCCTCCTTCTGCGATTTGGCGCTCCAACTGCCCGTGATCACGAAGTCGGCGATGGTGCCGCGCGACAGGTTCATCGGCACGATCGCATTTTCTGCGAGCCCGCCTCCCTGCATGAAGAGGATGTGGAAATGTTCCGGTATCGACAGGAGCGTACGGAACGCGGCCTCGGCCTGCGTGCAGATCGCGCCGAACTCCTTGCCGCGGTGGCTCATCTCCATGACGCTCATGCCGCTGCCGTGCCAGTCCAGCATTTCGGACGCGGCGATTTGCAACACCGCCTCCGGCATCGCGGCAGGGCCGGCAGAGAAGTTGTACGGGCGCGCCACCGCGGGCTGCATCACTTCTTGGCAGGCGCCTTGGGCGCTGCTTTCGCCGGTGCCTGTCCGCCCGAGGAGGATGCTGCCCCGCCGCCGTTGGTGGGGGCGCCCAGCGCTCTGGCAACGTTGGCGTCGAGCGTCGTCATCTTGGGTTCGATGCTCGCGCGCGTCTCGGCCACCAGCTTTTCGGTGAGCGCGGTCTGCATCTTCGGGTTGAGCTCCTGGTACTTCTTGGCCAGCGGCGAGCTGATCCACGCCACCAACTGGCGCAACTCGTCTTCGGTGAAGCCCTGTTCCAGGATCGGGCCGATGGTGGTGGGCGCGAGTTGCACGGCCTTGTCACGCACGATCGGGAAGGATTCGTCGAAGTACTTCTTGAGTTCCGCGTCGGCCGCCTTGGCCGCGGCTTCGCGCTTGTCGGCCGGCACCTGCGTTTGCAGATACTGCGACCCTGCCTGCGCGATCGGCGCGCTGGACTGTTCGACCAGTCCGCGCGCAAGCGATTCGATGCCCGGGCGTTGCAGATCGAGGAACTGCTTGATCAGCGCAGCCTTGTCCTGCGCCATGGCCATCGAGCTGCTGGCGAGCGCAACCGTCAGAAGCGCGAGTTTGATTTTGTTCACTGAGGATTCTCCGTTGAAGATGATGGGGAAGTGTCGTCGGCACCGGGCTCGATCTCGACATTGGCGTCGTTCTCGACGATGCGCTGCAGCCCGCTGAGCTTGGCGCCTTCGTCGAGTCCGATGAGCGTGACACCCTGCGTCGCACGCCCCAGTTCGCGAATTTCGGAGACACGGGTGCGTACGAGCACGCCCTTGTCGGTGATGAGCATGATTTCGTCGTCGGCATGCACGAGAGTTGCCGCCACGACTTTGCCGTTGCGCTCACTTTGTTGAATCGCGATCATGCCTTTGGTTCCGCGTCCATGACGCGTGTACTCGGTAATGCTTGTACGTTTTCCGTAACCATTTTCCGTGGCGGTCAGGACGCTCTGAGCCTCGTCTTCCGCCACCAGCATCGCGATCACGCCCTGGCCGTCCTCGAGTGTCATGCCGCGCACGCCGCGCGCGTTGCGCCCCATCGGCCTCACGTCGTTCTCGTCGAAACGCACGGCCTTGCCGCCGTCGGAGAACAGCATGACATCGTGCGCGCCGTCGGTCAGCGCGGCACCGACGAGATAGTCGCCGGGGTCGAGGTCCACCGCGATGATGCCGGCCTTGCGCGGATTGCTGAATTCGTCGAGCGTCGTCTTCTTGACGGTGCCCATCGAGGTCGCCATGAACACGTACTGGTTGGCCGGAAAGGTGCGTTTCTCGCCAGTCAGCGCGAGGACGACGTTGATCTTCTCGCCTTCCTGCAGCGGGAACATGTTGACGATGGGGCGCCCGCGGGAGCCGCGCGAACCGGCAGGCACCTCCCACACCTTGAGCCAGTAGAGCCGGCCGCGGTTGGAGAAGCACAGGATGTAGTCGTGCGTATTCGCGATGAAGAGCTGATCAATCCAGTCGTCTTCCTTGGTCGCGGTGGCCTGCTTGCCGCGTCCGCCGCGCTTCTGGGCCCGGTATTCGCCCAGCGGCTGGCTCTTGATGTAGCCGCTGTGGGAGAGCGTGACGACCATGTCGGTGGGCGTGATCAGGTCTTCCGTCGAGAGATCGAAGGCACTGTGCTCGACCTGGCTGCGGCGCGCACCGAGCTTGCTTTGCCCGAACTCCTGCTTGATCGTGGTGAGCTCGTCGCCAATGATCACGGATACGCGCTCGGGCTTGGCGAGGATGTCCAGCAGATCGTCGATCTCCGCCATCACTTCCTTGTATTCGGCGACGATCTTGTCCTGCTCGAGGCCGGTCAGGCGCTGCAGGCGCATCTGCAGGATTTCCTGGGCCTGCGTGTCCGACAGGCGGTAGAGCCCGTCCGAACCCATGCCGTAGCCGATCTCGAGGCCATCCGGACGGTAGTCATCGGCATTGATCACGCCGCCGTCGGCGCGGGTGCGCGTCAGCATCTCCCGCACCAGCTTGCTGTCCCATGCGCGGGTCATCAACTCGGCCTTGGCGACCGGTGGCGTGGGCGCATTGCGGATGATCGCGATGAATTCGTCGATGTTGGCGAGCGCGACGGCAAGGCCCTCGAGGACATGGCCGCGCTCGCGCGCCTTGCGTAGCGTGTAGACCGTGCGCCGCGTGACGACTTCGCGGCGATGCTGCAGGAAGACCTCGATCAGGTCCTTGAGGTTGCACAGCTTCGGCTGGCCGTCGACCAGCGCCACCATGTTGATGCCGAAGGTGTCCTGCAGCTGCGTCTGCTTGTAGAGGTTGTTGAGCACCACTTCGGGCACTTCGCCGCGCTTGAGCTCGATGACCAGCCGCATGCCCGATTTGTCGGACTCGTCCTGGATGTGGCTGATGCCCTCGATCTTCTTCTCGTGCACCAGCTCCGCCATGCGCTCCTGCAGCGTCTTCTTGTTGACCTGGTAGGGCAGCTCGTCGACGATGATCGCCTGCCGTTGTCCACGATCGATGTCCTCGAAGTGGCACTTGGCGCGCATCACGACCTTGCCGCGGCCGGTGCGATAGCCGTCCTTGATGCCGTTGATGCCGTAGATGATGCCGGCCGTGGGGAAGTCGGGGGCCGGCACGATCTCCATCAGGTCGTCGATCCCTGCGTCGGGATGGCGCAACAGATGCAGGCAGGCGTCGACCACCTCATTCAGGTTGTGCGGTGGAATATTGGTCGCCATGCCGACCGCGATACCGCCGGCGCCATTGACCAGCAGATTCGGTAGCTTGCTGGGTAATACCAAAGGCTCTTTTTCGGAGCCGTCGTAATTCGGTCCGAAATCGACGGTTTCCTTGTCGATATCGGCCAGCATTTCGTGCGCGATTTTTGCCAGCCGGATCTCGGTATAGCGCATGGCCGCCGCCAAATCCCCGTCCACCGAGCCGAAATTGCCCTGGCCATCAACCAGCATGTGACGCATCGAGAAGTTCTGCGCCATCCGCACGATGGTGTCGTACACCGATTGGTCGCCGTGCGGGTGGTACTTGCCGATCACGTCGCCCACGATGCGCGCGGATTTCTTGTACGGCCGGTTCCAGTCGTTGTTCAGCTCGTGCATGGCGAACAACACTCGCCGGTGCACCGGCT
This sequence comes from Variovorax sp. PBL-E5, assembly GCF_901827185.1. NCBI lineage: Bacteria > Pseudomonadati > Pseudomonadota > Betaproteobacteria > Burkholderiales > Comamonadaceae > Variovorax > Variovorax sp. PBL-E5. Next base: position 1,660,765 of record NZ_LR594671.1, read on the forward strand.
TGAGGCCGTCACGTGCGTCGGGAAGCGCCCGGCCGACGATCACGCTCATCGCGTAATCGAGATAGCTGCGGCGCATTTCCTCTTCGAGACTGATGGGTAGTGTTTCTTTGGCGAACGAGGTCATGAGCGGCGGGCGGACAGCAAGGAGCCGAAATTTTACGCTCCGGAGGGTGTCGCACCGCCGCAACACAAGGCCGGTATTCCGCCTCCGTCCTACGTTTCGGGAGCGCCTCACGGGCTGTTTGCCAAAGACCCTATGGCACAATCGCCTCAACGTTTTGGGTGGTGGTCACTTAAAGCGTCCTTGATTCGCAGCGCGGCTGCGGCTTTTTCCCCAAGAGGAGAACCATGAAGAAACTGAATAAAGTGGCGATGATGTTTGCAGTCGCTGCGCTCGCCACAGCCGCCGGCGCGCAGACCCGTGTCACCGCCGCGAACGGTGGCCCCGTGATTGACAACTGGCAAAACGGCACCGGCGAACTGGTCTGGAAAAACGGCACCAACGAACTCTGCTGGCGTGACGCCAACTGGACGCCGGCAACGGCTGCCGCAGGTTGCGACGGTGCGCTGGTTCCGGCGGCTCCTGCTGCTGCTGCGCCTGCTGCTGCTCCCGCTGCGCCGCAGCCGCCCGCCGTCGCTGCCTCGAAGGTGACCTTCGCTGCCGATGCATTCTTCGATTTCGACAAGTCGGTGCTCAAGCCCGAAGGTCGTGCGAAGCTGGATGACCTCGTGCAGAAGATCAAGCCGATCAACCTCGAAGTGATCATTGCCGTCGGCCATACCGACTCGATCGGTACCGTGGCTTACAACCAGCGCCTGTCTGTTCGCCGCGCTGAAGCCGTCAAGGCCTATCTGGTCTCGAAGGGCATCGAGCGCAACCGTGTCTACACCGAAGGCAAGGGCAAGTCGCAACCGGTGGCTGATAACCGCACCAAGGAAGGTCGCGCCAAGAACCGCCGCGTTGAAATCGAAGTGGTAGGTACCCGCGCTCAGTGATTCGCAAGAATCCTCGATGAAAAACCCCGCCTCGGCGGGGTTTTTTTATGCCTTTTCCGATTGCAAGGCGTGTCGCCGGCGCTCGCTTGGCGACGTTGGCAATTGGCGGCGTTTCATAATCGGGGCATGACAGATACCGTGAATGCCGATCCGGCCGAACTCGCCAAATTTTCCGAACTTGCGCATCGTTGGTGGGATCAGGAAAGCGAATTCCGCCCGTTGCACGAAATTAATCCGCTGCGCCTCGAATGGATCGACGGCATAGCGCCTATCGCCGGATCCCGGGTGCTGGATGTCGGTTGCGGCGGAGGAATTCTGGCCGACGCGATGGCGCGCAAGGGCAGCGACGTTCTCGGCATCGATCTGGCCGACAAGGCACTGAAGGTCGCGCAGCTGCACGCACTGGAAGCCGCGACCCCCGGTGTGAAATACCGCGAGGTCAGCGTCGAGGCGCTCGCCATGGAACAGCCGGAAAGCTTCGACATCGTGACCTGCATGGAAATGCTGGAGCATGTGCCGGAGCCTGCCTCGGTCGTAAATGCTTGCGCTCAACTTGTCAAGCCCGGCGGCTGGGTGTTCTTTTCGACGATTCATCGGAACCTGAAGTCATTCCTGTTCGCCATCGTCGGCGCCGAATACGTCCTCGGCATGTTGCCGCGCGGAACGCACGAATACCGCAAGCTCATTCGCCCGAGTGAACTCGCGGCCTATTGCCGTACGGCTGCCCTCGACCTGCGCCACACGCGCGGGATGGAATACAACCCGATGACCCGCCGCTACCGCCTGAGCGAAGATACGAGCGTCAACTACATGTTTGCGACCCGCAAGCCGGTGGTGCTTCGATGATGGCGCGGGACGAAACGACGGCCGTCTTGTTCGACCTCGATGGCACGTTGATCGACAGCGCCCCCGATCTCGGGGCTGCGGCCGACCAGATGCGCACGGATCGGGGCATGCCATCGCTTCCGTTGGATCGCTATCGGCCGATGGCAGGCTCCGGTGCGCGCGGCATGTTGGGCGTGGCGTTCGGCATCGCCCCCGACGCCTCCGAGTTCGAGCCCTTGCGCGAGGAGTTCTTTCGCAACTACGAGGCTCGGATGCTGCGGAATACGCGGGTCTTCGAGGGCATATCGGAACTGGTCGATGCGTTGCGCGCGCGTGGGCTGCAGTGGGGTGTGGTCACGAACAAGTCCGTTCGATTCACGGGCCCGCTGACGCGTGCTCTGCCGTTGTTCGAAACGGCACGTGCCATCGTCAGCGGCGACACCACCCCCTATGCCAAACCGCATCCCGAACCCTTGTTCGAGGCCGCGCGCCGGCTCGGCGTGTCGCCAGCCTGTTGTATCTACGTGGGCGATGACGAGCGGGACATGATCGCGGGCCGCGCCGCCGGCATGCGGACGGTGGCGGCTGCGTATGGCTACATGGGCGCGGATGCGGACGTCACGCGGTGGGAGGCCGATGCCGCCATCGCTTCGCCTCTGGAACTCTTGCAACTGCTCAAACAGGCCTAAAATAGCTCACTTGGGGCTGCACTGGTTTCGACGCGGGTTCGGAATCGCAGCGGGGCATGTCGAGCTGAATGCGCTCGTAAAACAGATTCAAACAAACTAACTGCAAACGACGAACGTTTCGCACTCGCCGCTTAATTGCCGGTGAGCTTTGCAACAGCAGGCCGATGGGCTGGGCAAGGGGGCGCTGGAGCAATCCGACGCCTCCCGGCTGCAAAGATAATCTACATGGGCTGGTCCTGATCCGGGTACCTTGGGTCGGGACGAGAAAATAGGGTGCTGGCGGCCGGTGTAGCGTGCGACTGCGCGACACCGGTGGCGAGACCTAAATCAGATCGCTAAACATGTAGATCTGCGCGACGAAGGCTTGCGGACGGGGGTTCAAATCCCCCCAGCTCCACCATACAACGACATCCGGACCGAGGCCCTCGTGAGCAGGGCCTGCGCGAGGGATCGTACGTCCCCCTGGGACCAGCATCAGTCTCGGATGCCGAACCGGTACAGGGTCGTACTAGAGAAGACTTCGCCCGGCCGCAGTACCGTCGACGGGAAGTCCGGGCGATTCGGTGAGTCCGGATAGTGCTGCGTCTCCAGGCAGAGCCCGTCGCCCTGCCTGTACGCGTTGCCGGCTGCGCCCACCAGGCGGCCGTCCAGGAAATTGCCCGAATAGAACTGCAGGCCCGGCTCGGTGGTCTCGACTTCCAGCATGCGGCCGGAACTCGGATCCGTGAGGCGCGCGGCCAGGTGCGGCGCCGCCGTCTCGCCCGCATCCAGCAACCAGTTGTGGTCATAGCCGCGCGCCCTGACCAACTGGACATGCCCGGATCGAATGCGCTCGTCGATCGCTCGATCGTCGCGAAAGTCGAAAGGCGTTCCCGCCACGTCCGCCGTGCCTTCGGGAATCAGACCCTCGTCGATCGGGCAATAGCGACTGGCCGGAATGGCAAGGCGGTGATTCAGCGCGCTGCCCGAACCCGCGAGATTGAAATAGCTGTGCTGGGTGAGATTGACGACCGTCGTGCGATCGCAGGTGGCGCGATAGCCGATGCGCCACTCGTTCGCGGGCGTGACCACGTAATGCACCTCGACCTGCATCCGGCCCGGAAAGCCCTGTTCGCCGTCCTCGCTGAGATAGTCGAGCTTGAGCCCGACGCTGCCGTCGGTGGCGGGCGCGATGGGCACGATGTTCCACCACCGTTTGCCGAAGCCGGTCGATCCGCCATGCAAGGTGTGGGTGCCGTCGTTCGCGTCCAGCTGAACATGCGCGCCGTCCAGCGAAAAGCGGCCCTCGGCGATCCGGTTGGCGTAGCGTCCGACGATCGTGCCGAAGTGCGGATGGGGTGCTTCGTAATCTGCAAGCGATGCAAAGCCGAGCACGATGTTGTCGACCCGGCCCTCGCGGTCCGGAACCCGGATCGCGGTGACGATGCCACCGAGGTTGATGGCACAGAGCGAAAGTCCCTGGCCATTGTCCAGCGTGTATTCATGCACCGTCCGGCCGTCGGCGAGGCGGCCGAACTCCCGGCGCGTGACGCTGGCGCGGTGCGCATCCGGCGGCCGGCTCACACCCATCCTCCATCCACCACGAAGTCCTGGGCCGTGCACATCGCGCTGTCGTCGGAGGCGAGAAAAAGCGCCATGCGCGCAATGTGCTCCGCCATCAAGGGCCGGTTGATGCACTGTCCCCGCGCGATGTCGGCGCGTGCTGCGTCGTCCACCCACAGGCGCACCTGCTTCTCGGTCATGACCCAGCCCGGCACCAGCGTGTTGACGCGGATGTTGAACGCCCCGAGATCGCGTGCAAGGCTGCGCGTCAGGCCTTGCACGGCGGCCTTGGCCGTGGTGTAGACCGGCATGCCCCCTTGCTTGAGCATCCAACTGATGGAGCCGAAATTCACGATCGAGCCGCTGCCGGCCTGGCGCATGTCCGCGGCTACGTTGCGGGCCGCGAAGAATTGATGCTTCAGATTCACCGCGATGCCGGCATCCCAGGCTTGTGCGGTGGTCTCGTCGATGCTGTGGCGGCGATCGTTGGCCGCATTGTTCAGCAGAACGAGAAGGGGGCCGAAGCGCTTGCGCACGGTATCGATGGCGCCCTCCAGCGCGGGGATGTCCGTCAGGTCCGTCTCGACGAAGAGCGGTGCGTGGCGTGATCCTGCCAGCGCGTCGGCGAGCGCAGCACCGGCTCGCGCATCGATGTCGATGAAGCCGACCTTTGCGCCCTGGTCTGCGAAATGCTCGACCAGACTGGCGCCGATGCCGGTGGCACCGCCGGTGATGAGCACGGTCCGGTCGGTCAGGCTGGGGTATCGGGCATGGGTCATGGCGGCGTCTCCGGGAGGTCGGTGTTTTAATTAGTCTGACTATATCGTGCCGCATCGACATCCGGCCACCACCCCTTGAGTCCATCGGAGGATCCAGCCCGTGCCCATCGACGAGACGAACGCCCCGCATCGCGATCTGGGCTACCGCGAACCGCCGGACCGCAAGAGCATGCATTCGCAGATCGTGCGCGACGTGGGCATCCGGATCGTCGCCGGCAGCTACAAGCCGGGCGACCTGCTTCCGCCGGAGCCGTCCCTCTGCGCCGCCTATGAAGTGAGCCGCTCGGTCTTGCGAGAGGCGACGCGTGTGCTCGTCGCCAAGGGGCTCGTGATCTCCCGGCAGCGCACGGGTGTCATCGTGCGGCCACGAAGCGACTGGCACCTGTTGGACCCCGACGTGCTGTACTGGCTGATCCAGACGCGGCCGCCGGCGGAGTTCGTCGAGACCCTGCTGACCGTGCGCCGCATCTTCGAGCCGGCCGCCGCGCAACTGGCCGCCGAGGTGGCCAGCGCACAAGGCGTACAGGCCATCGCCGAAGCCTATGCAGGCATGGAAGCCGCGCAAACACCCGAAGAACTGCTGGAGCCCGATCTCGCGTTCCATCGGCGCATCGCGCAGGCAACCGGCAACGATCTGCTGGCCTACATCGGCAACATGCTCTCGCTGGCACTGCGCGAGTCCATCAAGCTCAGCAGCCGGCATCCCGACACGCATGCCTTGTCGCTGCCGCGTCACAAGGCCATCCTGAAGGCCATCTCGAATCGGAATCCGCGCGCTGCGCGTCGCGCCGCGCTGGTGCAGCTCGAGGCGACGCGCAAGGATCTTTCCGAGATCCTCGATCGCGATGTCGATCGGGCCTAGAAACGGGAATCTCGTTCTTTGGTTCTTGTGCTTTCATTCGCCGGCATGCGAGCTATAGTCGGCGTCGCTGCCGAGCGCAGCTTGCATGTTCATAAAAAAATCGGCGTCCATGCCAGCCGCGTGCAGAGAGAGGACACCCATGGATTCAGTGACCACCGCGCTCACGAGCTACTACGACACCGTGCCGTACGACTCGCACCCATTTCCGCAGGCCAGCGTGGAACATCTGGAGGCGCTCGCCTTTCTCTTCGGCCTGCGCTCGCCGCCGCCCGAGAAAGCCCGGGTGCTCGAGCTCGGTTGTGCCGCCGGCGGCAATCTGATTCCGTTGGCCGCCCGGCATCCGGACCTGCGTGCCACGGGCGTGGACCTGTCGCAAGTCCAGGTCCGGCAGGGGGCGACGGCCATCGCGCAGGCGCGCCTGATGAACATCGAACTGCGCGCCTTCAACATCGCGGACATCGACGCCTCCTTCGGCGAGTTCGACTACATCATCTGCCATGGCGTCTACAGCTGGGTGCCGCAGCCGGTGCAGGACGCGATCCTGCGCGTGTGCGCCCAGAATCTCGCGCCCGATGGCGTGGCCTATGTCAGCTACAACGTCTATCCCGGCTGGAAGGCCCGCGAGATCGTGCGCGACGCGATGATCCTGCGCGGGGCGCCGCGCGACGAGCCGGACGAAAAGCTGTCGTATGCGCGCGGCATGCTCGAATTCCTCGAGCAGTCGGCGCGGCCCGACAGCGTGCTCAAGAAGACGCTCGAGGAAAACATGCCGCTGGTGCGGTCCGCGAACAAGTCCTATCTGCTGCATGAGTTCCTCGAGCCCTGCAACGCACCCTGTTATTTCAAGGAGTTCGTTGCGCGCGCCGGTGCGCACGGCCTGAGCTATCTGGCCGATGCCGAGCCATCGTCGATGTTCGTCCAGAACTACGGCGACAAGGTGCGCGAACCCCTATTGCGCGAGTGCGGCGGCAGCCAGATCATGATGGAGCAGTACCTGGACTTCCTGGTCAATCGGACCTTCCGCCAGACGCTGCTCGTCAAGCAGGACCGCGCCACCGACATCCGGTATCGGCTCGATCCGGAGCGCATCCGCGCATTGGAATTCGCGGGCACGTTCGCCGCAGTGGATGGCCGGGCGCTGACGCTCGATGCGGTCGAACAGCCCTGCCATGCGATACGCAAGCTCAATGTCACGCTGCGTCTGCCGGTTCACAAGGCCGTGGCGCAGGTACTCGACGAGCGCTACCCGGCGACCGTCTCGATCGATGCGCTGGTCGCCAGCGGCTCGGCCCGCACCGGCGAGCCCCGTGCGGCGGTGGAGCCGGTCGTGATGGCCATGCTCGAGCAGCTTCTGATCCTCGGTGCCGTACGCATCCGACGCTCTGCGCCGCAGGTTGCTTCCTACGTGTCGGAGTTCCCGCGTGCGCTCGAGGCCGTGCGCGGCGCGCGCGGCCTCGCGCTGAGCGTGGGACCTTCGGCCGAAGTCTGCAATCAGTGGCACGAGCCGGTCGGCTTGTCGATGCTCGAGCGCTGCGTGCTGCCATTGCTCGACGGCAAGCATTCGCATGACGACCTGGCGCAACATCTGGCGGCCGAGGCGCGCGCGGAACGCTTGCGCTTCATCAAGGAAGACAAGCCCGTCACCGACGACGAGGCGCTGTGCGCATTCACGCAAGAGCAGGTGGCTCTTGCGCTCCGGGACCTGCGGCGCAAGGGGCTGCTCGTATCCTGAATCGTCGTTTGAAAAAGGAAAGTGCTCTGAGACACGCTGAATGGATCCCGGGATGGCGCACAGTCATTGCGGCCGCGTTCGTGCTGGTGAGCGCGGCGCAGGTTCAAGCCGCCTCGCGAGCGCCGGTCGCGGCCGAGAACGGCATGGTCGTCACCGCGCAGCATCTGGCGACGCACGCCGGTGTCGATGTGCTCCAGCGTGGAGGCAATGCGATCGATGCCGCGGTCGCGGTCGGCTATGCGCTGGCCGTGGTTTATCCCGCGGCCGGAAACCTGGGCGGTGGCGGCTTCATGACGATCCAACTCGCGGATGGCCGCAAGACCTTCCTGGACTTCCGCGAAAAAGCCCCGCTCGCTGCCACCGCCAACATGTACCTCGACAAGGACGGCAACGTCATCAGCGGCCTGAGCACCAAGGGGCATCTGGCGGTCGGCGTGCCGGGCAGCGTTTCCGGCATGGAGTACGCACGCGAGAAGTACGGCACGATGAAACGCAGCGCATTGCTGGCACCTGCCATCCGGCTGGCCGAGCGCGGCTTCACCCTCGATCAAGGCGACGTCGAGATATTCTCCAGGGCCACGGCCGACCTCAGCGAAGATCCTGCATCGGCCGCCATTTTTCTCGACAAGGGTGAAGCCCTCGTCGCCGGCCAGAGGCTGGTGCAGAAGGACCTGGCGAAGACGCTGCGCAGCATCAGCGCGAAAGGCACGGACGGCTTCTACAAAGGCCCGGTGGGCGCGGCCATCGTCGCATCCAGCCGCGCCGGCAAGGGCCTCATCACGCAGGCCGACCTCGACCAGTACACAACGCGCGAACTGCCGCCGATCGAATGCGACTACCGTGGCTACCACGTCGTCTCGGCACCGCCGCCGAGCTCGGGCGGCGTGATCATCTGCGAGATGCTCCACATCCTCGAAGGCTATCCGCTCAAGGACCTGGGCTTTCATTCGGCGCAGGCCGTGCACTACGAGATCGAAGCAATGCGGCACGCCTACGTGGACCGCAACAGTTATCTGGGTGATCCTGACTTCGTGAAGAACCCGCTGGACCGCCTGCTCGACAAGGGCTATGCAGAGAAGATCCGCGGCGTGATCGATCCCGGGAAGGCCGGCGTCTCGAAAGACATCATGCCCGGCGTTGCGCCGCACGAGGGCACGAACACCACACACTATTCGATCGCCGACCGATGGGGCAATGCCGTGTCCGTGACCTACACGCTCAACGACTGGTTCGGCGCCAGGGTCACGGCCGCCAGGACCGGCGTGCTGTTGAACGACGAGATGGACGACTTCACCTCGAAGATCGGTGCGCCCAATCTCTATGGCCTGGTGCAGGGCGAGGCCAATGCCATCGCACCGGGCAAACGCCCGCTGAGTTCGATGAGTCCGACCATCGTCAGCAAGGACGGCAAGCCGGTGCTCGTCGTCGGCACGCCCGGGGGCAGCCGGATCATCACCACCGTGCTTCAAACCATCCTCAATGTGATCGACCACGACATGGACCTGCAGGAGGCCGTGGATGCGCCACGCTTTCACCAGCAATGGCAGCCTGACGTGACCGAGTTCGAGCCCTTCGCGCTGTCTGCCGACACGCGAAAGATCCTGCTCGGCATGGGCCACAAGCTTGGCACGGAACAGCCTGCCAATCACGTGGCAGCCATCCTCATCGGAGCGCCATCGTTGAAGGGCGCACCGGTGGCCGGCGCCCGCTTCTTCGGGGCGAACGATCCGCGCTACAAGACAGGTCTGGCGCTGGGGTACTGATGCGTATCGAAGAAATTCTCTACACCCAGGGCTTTGGCACGCGCAGGGTCTGCGCCGGGCTGGTTCAGCAAGGCCTGGTGCGCGTGGCAGGCAAAGTCGTGGCGGACGCCAGCGACGATGTCCCGGTCGATGGCTTGCGCTTCACGGTGCAGGGCACCGAGTGGGCGTACCACGAGAAAGCCTACCTGATGCTGCACAAGCCGGCCGGCACCGAGTGCTCGCAGAAGCCGTCGACCTATCCCAGCATCTACACTTTGCTGCCGTCGCCATTGCGCCTGCGGCCGAACAAGGGCGCGGTACAAGGCGTCCAGGCGATCGGCCGGCTCGACCAGGACACCACGGGACTGCTTCTGCTGACGGACGACGGCCAGTTCATCCACCGAATGGGTTCGCCGAAACACCATGTGCCGAAGGTCTACGAGGTGAGCGCCAAGCATCCGCTCGACGATGCACAAGTGGCGAAGCTGCTGGCCGGCGTCGTGCTCGACGACGACCCGAAGCCGGTGCGCGCGGCGGCATGCGAGATCGTCGGGCCGCTGCATCTGAGGCTCACCCTCACCGAAGGCAAATACCACCAGGTCAAGCGCATGCTGGCGGCCGTCGGCAACCGGGTCGAGGCGCTGCACCGCTCGCGCATCGGCGCGCTCGCACTGCCCGCGGATCTGGCGCCGGGCCAATGGCGCTGGCTCGGCGCCCAGCAGGTCGAGGCCCTGCGAAGCGCGCGTCCAGGTCAGCCAGCCGAGGGCTTGGATCGTTAAACTCGGAAGCCTTCTTCCGGAACCCTCCCTTGCGCTTCATTTCTTCCCTGACAGGCCGCCTTGCGGCCTTTTTGTTTGTTTGCGCCGCGCTGCCGTCGCATGCCGCCGAGCCACCCCCCATCTTCGTGCTCAATTCGCTCGATGCGAGCGTGAGCGTGATCGACCGGGCCACCTGGACCGAGCGACTCCGCATCCCGACGGGCAAGGAGCCGCACCATCTCTATCTGACCCCCGACGAGCACTCCCTGATCGTCGCGAACTCGGCCGGCGATTCCCTGACTTTCCTGGATCCCCGCACCGCACAAGTCCAGCGCGTGGTCTACGGCATCATCGATCCGTACCAGCTTCGCTTCTCACCCGACATGAAATGGTTCGTCACGGCCGGCAACCGGCTGAACCATGTCGACATCTACAGCTGGGACGGCAAGGAGCCCAAGCTCGTCAAGCGCATTCCCTCGGGCAAGACGCCCAGCCACATCTGGATCGACGGCAAGAGCACCACCGCCTACGTCACGATGCAGGACAGCGACGAACTGATCGCGGTCGACCTCGCCACGCAGACCATCCGCTGGCGCGTGGCCACCGGCCCGATGCCGGCGGACATCTTCGGCATCCATGACGGCAAGACGCTGCTGGTCGGCCTGACGGGCGGCGACGGCGTGCAGATCTTCGACGTCGCGGGCGCCGAGCCCAAGCTGGTCGGCAAGCTGTTCACCGGCAAGGGAGCGCATGCCTTCCGCTCGGCCGGCGACGGGCGCAGCGTCTTCATCAGCAACCGTGTGGCCGACACCATCAGCCGCATCGATCTGCAAACGCTTCAGGTCACCGACACCTATCCCGTGCCCGGCGGCCCCGATTGCATGGATGTCTCGGCCGACGGCAAGACGCTCTACGTGACGTCGCGCTGGGCCAGGAAGCTCAGCGTCGTCGATCTCGTTGGCCACAAGGTGGCGCAGCAGGTCAAGGTGGGGCGCTCGCCCCATGGTGTCTGGACATTGGATCATGCCAAGTCGTAAGTACGCCGCGGTCGCGCTTCTGGCGATGGCCTGTGTCGCGTCCACAGTGGCCGTGGCCCAGGGCAGTTGCACGAAGCCGGTGTACCTGACCTTCGACACCGGCCACATGGCCATCGCGCCGCTCGTGGCAGAGGTGCTCAAGCGGCAGGACGTGCGCGTCACCTTCTTCGCGGCCGCGGAACCGACCAAGAGCGGTGGCGACAGCCTGGACGACCATTGGGCGCCGTGGTGGAAGGCGAGGGCGGCCGAAGGCAACGAGCTCGCGTCCCATACCTACGACCACGCCTACTGGCGCGGCGACGTGCCGGGCGCCGACGTGCGCTTTCGCATCAAGCCATCGGCCGGGCCGGATGCAGGCCATGAGTTCACCTGGGACGCGAAGCAGTATTGCGCCAACATTGCCAAGGCCTCCGAGCGCCTGCAGGCCATCACCGGCAAGAAGCCGCTGCCGCTGTTCCGGGCGCCGGGCGGCAAGACCTCGCCCAAGCTGCTGGCGGCCGCGAAAGCCTGCGGGTACGCGTACGTGGGCTGGGCGCCGGCCGGCTTTCTCGGCGACGAATTGCCGAGCGAGAAGTTCAGCAACGAGAAGCTGCTGAAACAGGCGCTGGACACCATCCGGCCAGGGGACATCCTCCTGGCGCATCTGGGCATCTGGTCGCGCAAGGATCCCTGGGCGCCGGCCGACCTCGAGCCGCTCATCGTCGGGCTGAAAGCCAAGGGCTTCTGCTTCGAGACGCTGCGCCAGCACCCGGCGTACCGGGCCTGGATCGCCGCGCATCCCTGAACCTTTTTCGCTGAGCAGGATCGCTCGTTCATGGACTGGTTCACCGATCAATTTGCGTTCGTGCAGCAGTGGCTCTTCGAGTCTGCCGTGCAGCCGCTGGTCTATGCCATCGGCCTCGGCGGCTGGGTCGAGGACGCGTTCGATGCCACCGGCTGGGTGCTGGTCGGCCTGATCCAGATCGCGGTGCTGGTCGCCGTGATCGGACCCTTGCAGCGCTGGCGCCCGGCGGAGCCGGTGGTCGACCGCCGCGCGATCCGCACCGACATCCTGTACACGCTGATCCATCGGCTCGGGTTGTTCCGCCTGGCGATGTTCTTTGCGCTGGTGCCGCTGTTCGACCATCTGCTGGGCATCGTGCGCACCGCGGGCTGGGGCAGCCTTCATCTGGACGAGCTCTGGCCGGGCGTCACCGATGTGCCCTGGATCGCCTTCGCGATCTACCTGGTGGTCCTCGACCTGGTCGAATACCTGATCCATCGCGGGCAGCACGGCTTTCGATGGTGGTGGGCGCTGCATTCGCTGCATCACTCGCAGCGCCAGATGACCATGTGGAGCGACAACCGCAACCACCTGCTCGACGACGTGATCCACGACACGATCATCGTCGTCGTCGCGCAGCTGATCGGCGTCGCACCGGGGCAGTTCATCGCGATCGTGGCCTTCATGCAGCTCAGCGAGAGCCTGCAGCATGCCAACCTGCGCCTGGGCTTCGGCGCCATCGGCGAAAGGCTCTGGGTCAGTCCGCGTTTTCACCGTCTCCACCACAGCATCGGGATCGGGCACGAATCGCACGGCCCGCGCACGCTGGGCGGCCACAACTTCGGCGTGCTGCTGCCCTGGTGGGACATCCTGTTTCGCACCGGGAATTTCGAGGGTCGCTACGAGGCGACCGGCATTCGCGACCAGGTCGAACCCGATGCACAGGGCCGCGTGCGCGACTACGGGCGCGGCTTCTGGGCGCAGCAGTGGCTGGGGCTGCGGCGGCTGGTCAATCGGGGCTGAACGGCGCCTTCACGCCGGCCACTTTGCTTCACACGCAGGCGTTATCCTCGGCGTCGATGCGTCTCCTCCTCGATTCTTTCTGGCGTTCGGTGGCCTACTGCATGCACCCGCGGGTGGTCGTGCTCTCGCTGCTGCCGCTGGCGATCATGGCGATCCTGACGGCGATCTTCGGCTATTTCTATTGGGATGCAGCGGTGAGCTGGACGCGCGGCGCGCTGGATGCGTGGCCCCTGCTGTCGAGCTTCTGGGGCTGGATGGGACGCCTGTTCTCGGGCAACGTGACGGCCGCACTCGCCCCATTGGTGGTAGTGGTCGCGGCCACGCCGGTGCTGGTGGTGGTGGCACTGCTGGTGGTCGCCGGGTTCATGGCGCCGGCCTTGACGCGCCTGGTGGCCGAACGGCGTTTCCCGACCCTGGAACAGAAGCGGGGCGCGTCCTTCATCGGCGGCGTCGCCCGATCGCTCGGCCTCACGGTGCTGGCGCTGCTCGCCCTGGTCGTGTCGATGCCGCTCTGGCTCATCCCGCCGCTGGTGCTGGTCCTTCCACCGCTGATCTGGGGTTGGCTGACCTACCGCGTGATGAGCTTCGATGCGCTGTCCGGCCACGCGAGCCCGGAGGAGCGCGACGTGCTCCTGCGGGTGCATCGGCTGCCGCTGCTGGGCATCGGCGTGCTGTGCGGCTACCTGGGCGCGGCACCCAGCATCGTCTGGGCGTCGGGGCTGCTGTTCGCCGCGGCTTTCTTCGTCCTCGTGCCGCTCGCGATCTGGATCTACACGCTCGTGTTCGCGTTCTCGGCGCTCTGGTTCGGGCACTATTGCCTCGACGCGCTGGCGCAACTGCGGGCGCAGCGCGCGGCCGCAGCCGTTTCAACTTCTGCGGTCGAGCTGGCGGATGCCCGCGCGACCGCCACTCAATGGGGCGCGCCATGACCCGTGCATTCGGTCTGATCGTCGTCGGCGACGAAATCCTCTCCGGCAAGCGTGCCGACAAGCACATGCCCAAGGTGATCGAACTGCTCGCCGCGCGCGGCCTCGAGCTGGCCTGGGCCGAATACGTCGGCGACGTGCCCACACGCATCACGGCCGCGCTGGAACGGGCCTTCGCGTCGGGCGACATCGTGTTTTCCACCGGTGGTATCGGCGCCACTCCGGACGATCACACCCGCCAGTGCGCCGCCAAGGCGTTGCGGGTTCCGCTGGCCCTGCATCCCGAAGCCGAGCTGCTGATTCGCGAGCGCATGCAGGACACGGCACGCGAGCAAGGCACCGCCTACGAGGCGGACCGCCCGGACAACGTCCATCGCCTCAACATGGGCGTGTTTCCGCAGGGTGCGACAATCATCCGCAACCCCTACAACAAGATTCCGGGCTTCAGCGTCGGGCATGTGCATTTCGTGCCGGGCTTTCCGATCATGGCCTGGCCGATGATCGAATCGGTGCTCGACACGCAGTACGCCGAGCTTTTCGCCCGCGGCTCCGCGGTCGAGAAATCCGTGATCGTCTACGGTGCCATGGAGGCGGCGCTGACGCCGCTCATGGAAGCCGTCGAGCACGCGCATCCGGGCATCAAGGTGTTCAGCCTGCCGAGCGTGGACCATGCCGTGCACGGTCGTCACATCGAACTCGGCGTCAAGGGCCCGGCCGATCGTATCGAGTCCGCCTATGCGGCGCTGATCGAGGGACTGCACGGCTTTAAGGCAAAGCTTGGCCCCGAATTGGTGCGCTAACTTGGTGCGCACCATTTTGGCTGCAAAATGCCGACTGACGGCCGCCCCGGGGATGCCCAGCGCGTGTTCCGCGCGCGCCCGCAATGGCATAGAAACTGCATTCCCGATTCCGTACTTCCAACCACTATCCAAACCAGGAGAAACCTGATGGCAAAGACCGTCGCCGATGTACTCAAACTCGTGAAGGAAAACGAGGTCAAGTTCGTCGACTTCCGATTCACCGACACCCGCGGCAAGGAGCAGCACGTGACCGTGCCGGTCTCGGCGTTCGACGAAGGCAAGTTCACCGATGGCCACGCCTTCGACGGCTCCTCGATCGCCGGATGGAAGGGCATCGAGGCCTCGGACATGCAGCTCATGCCCGACCCCAACACGGCCAACATCGATCCCTTCTTCGAAGAGACCACGCTGATCCTGACCTGCGACGTGGTCGATCCGTCGGACGGCAAGCCCTACGAGCGCGACCCGCGTTCCCTGGCCAAGCGCGCCGAGGCGTACATGAAGGCATCCGGCTTGGGCGACACCGCCTTCTTCGGTCCGGAGCCCGAATTCTTCGTGTTCGACGGCGTGCGCTGGCAGAACGACATGTCCGGCTGCTTCGTCAAGATCGAATCCGAGGAAGCCTCGTGGAACACCGGCAAGGAGTTCGAGCACGGCAACACCGGCCACCGTCCCGCCACCAAGGGCGGCTACTTCCCGGTGCCGCCGGTCGACAGCTTCCAGGACATGCGCTCCGAGATGTGCCTGGTGCTCGAATCGCTGGGCATCCCGGTCGAAGTGCACCACCACGAAGTGGCCAACGCGGGCCAGATGGAGCTCGGCACCAAGTTCAGCACGCTGATCCAGCGCGCCGACTGGATCCAGCTGCAGAAGTACGTGATCCACAACGTGGCCCACGCCTACGGCAAGACCGCGACCTTCATGCCCAAGCCGATCGTCGGCGACAACGGCTCCGGCATGCACGTGCACCAGTCGGTCTGGAAGGACGGCAAGAACCTGTTCGCCGGCGACGGTTACGCGGGCCTGAGCGATTTCGCGCTGCACTACATCGGCGGCATCATCAAGCATGCCCGTGCGCTGAACGCCATCACGAACCCCGGCACCAACAGCTACAAGCGCCTGGTGCCCGGCTTCGAGGCGCCGGTGAAGCTGGCCTACTCGGCCAAGAACCGTTCCGCGTCGATCCGCATTCCGTTCGTCGCGAACCCGAAGGGCCGCCGCGTCGAAGCGCGCTTCCCCGATCCGCTGATGAACCCGTACCTGGGCTTCGCGGCCCTGTTGATGGCCGGTCTCGACGGCGTCGAGAACAAGATCCATCCGGGCGAAGCGGCCAGCAAGGACCTCTACCACCTGCCGCCGGAAGAAGACGCACTGATCCCGACCGTGTGCCACAGCCTCGACCAGGCGCTGGAGTATCTCGACAAGGACCGTGCCTTCCTGACCAAGGGCGGCGTGTTCACCGATGCGTACATCGATGCCTACATCGATCTCAAGATGCAGGAAGTCACCCGCTTCCGGATGGCGACGCACCCGGTCGAGTTCGACATGTACTACTCCTTGTAATGTTGCTCGCCCCGGGGCTTCGCGCACGATTGCGTTAAAAAGGACGGCACCGCCGTCCTTTTTCTTTGGTCGGGAACCTCGGCGTGCTTGCTGCTTCGAATTGCAACGAGAATGCCGATTTGCCGTGCTACCCAGATCCATGACCATGAAGACACTTCCCGCTTTCCTGCTGGCCGCCTTCGCGGCAGCCGGCGTGCACGTTCAGGCCCAGGCACAGGAGCGTGTCTGGCGCTGCGGCAACGAATACACCAACAACGCGACCGTCGCCCAGCAGCGCGGCTGCAAGGTGATGGAAGGCGGCAACGTCACCGTGGTGCAGGGCACCCGTCCCGCGGCCGCTGCGGCGTCAGGGGGCGGTGCGGTTCGGGCGCCGGCCGGCAGTCCCCGGGTCGACAGCGCCGACCAGCGTGCGCGCGACGGCGAGGCCCGTTCGGTGCTGCAGTCAGAACTCAAAAAGGCGGAAGACCGCCAGGCCCAGCTTCGGAAGGACTACAACAATGGCGAGCCCGAAAAGCAGGGCAGCGAGAGCAAGAACTACCAGAAGTATCTCGACCGCGTGGCCGACATGAAGGCCGAGATCGCGCGCAACGAGAGCGACATCGCGGGCATCCGCCGCGAGCTCGGTCGCCTGCCGCCGCAGCCGTCCAGTCCCTGAATGGCGCTGTCTTCTTCGGCATTGCACTTGCCGGCCATTCGCCCGACGGCGGCCTGAGCGCATGGCCTTCGGCAAGCCCGCGGGCGCCGGCAAGCGCTTCCAGTCCTTCGATCTGCTGTCCACGCTGATTGCGGTGGTCCGCATGGACGGCTCCGTGCTGTTCGCCAACTCGGGCCTCGAGGATGCGCTCGGCACCTCCCGCCGAACGCTCGAGGGCTCGCAGTTCGGCGCCTGCTTCCACGAGCCGCACGTGCTGCGCACCGCCATCGAGGGTGCGCGCAGCAACGACTTCGCGACGCTGCGCTACGAAGCGCTGCTGCGCCGCGTCAACCATGACCTGATGCCGGTGCTGGTGACACTCGCGCAGAGCGACCGGCCCGGCGAGCTGATCATCGAGATGTCGGCGCTCGAGCAGCAGGCGCGGCAGGACCGCGAGGAGCGGCTGCTCGATCAGGCGCAAGCCAACAAGGAACTGATCCGCAACCTCGCGCACGAGATCAAGAATCCGCTCGGCGGCATCCGCGGCGCGGCGCAGCTGCTGCAGATGGAAGTCGAGTCGCGCGACCTCATCGAATACACGCAGGTGATCATCCATGAAGCCGATCGGCTGCAGACTTTGGTCGATCGCCTGCTGGCGCCGCACCGCCGGCCGCATGTCGTCGGTGACGTCAACATCCACGAGGTGTGCGAACGGGTGCGTTCCGTGATCCTCGCGGAGTTTCCGCGCGACCTGCACATCGAGCGCGATTTCGACGTGTCGATTCCCGAGTTTCGCGGCGATCGCGAGCAGCTCATCCAGGCCACGCTCAACATCGTCCACAACGCGGCGCAGGCGCTCGCCGAGCGTCGCGCGGCCGGCGATGCGCAGATCACCTTCAGGACCCGCATCGCGCGCCAGGTGATCTTCAACAAGCAGTGGTATCGACTGGCACTGGAATTGCATGTCATCGACAATGGACCGGGTGTGCCGGACACGATCAAGGACCGTATCTTCTATCCACTCGTTTCGGGCAGGGAAGGCGGGACTGGGCTGGGATTGACGCTCGCGCAAACTTTTGTGCAGCAGCATCATGGCGTGATCGAGTGCGACAGCGTCCCGGGACGAACCGATTTCAAGATATTGATACCGCTGCCCTAGCAGCCAGGCAACAAGGAGCTGCATGAAGCCGATCTGGATAGTGGATGACGACCAATCGATCCGCTTCGTGTTGGAAAAGGCGCTGCTGCGCGAAGACATGCCGACCCGCAGCTTCACCAACACCCGGGAGGTGCTTGCCGCCCTCGAGGCCGCGACGGATGACGAGATGCAGGGCCCGCAGGTCCTGGTGAGCGACATCCGCATGCCGGGCGGCTCCGGGCTCGAGCTGCTCGACAAGATCAAGGCCAGGCATCCGGGCCTGCCGGTCATCATCATGACCGCGTTCTCCGACCTCGACAGCGCCGTGTCGGCTTTTCAGGGCGGTGCCTTCGAATACCTTCCCAAGCCCTTCGACCTGCCGCGCGCCGTCGAGCTGATCCGTCGTGCAGTCGACGAGAGTCAACGCGAGGAAGTGGCCGAGGAGCGCATGGCCGAAGCGCCCGAGATGCTGGGCCAGGCGCCCGCGATGCAGGACGTGTTCCGCGCGATCGGCCGGCTCTCGCAAAGCAACGTCACGGTGCTGATCACCGGCGAGTCGGGCTCCGGCAAGGAACTGGTGGCGCGCGCGCTGCACAAGCATTCGTCGCGCGCCAGCGGCCCTTTCGTCGCCATCAACACCGCTGCCATTCCCAAGGACCTGCTCGAAAGCGAGCTCTTCGGCCACGAGCGCGGCGCCTTCACCGGCGCGCAGACGATGCGGCGCGGACGCTTCGAGCAGGCCGAAGGCGGCACCCTGTTTCTCGACGAGATCGGCGACATGCCCTTCGACCTGCAGACGCGGCTGCTGCGCGTGCTGAGCGACGGGCATTTCTATCGCGTGGGCGGACACAACTCGGTCAAGGCCAACGTGCGCGTGATCGCCGCCACGCACCAGGATCTCGAACAGCGCGTGAAGCTCGGCGGCTTTCGCGAAGACCTGTTCCATCGGCTCAACGTGATCCGGCTGCGGCTGCCGGCGCTGCGCGAGCGCGGCGAGGACATCCCCGCGCTCACGCGCCATTTCCTTCAGCAAAGCGCCAAGCAGCTCGGCGTGGAACCCAAGCGCATCTCGGACGCGGCGCTCGTGCAGCTCGCGACCTTCGGTTTTCCCGGCAATGTGCGGCAGCTCGAGAACATCTGCCACTGGCTGACCGTGATGGCGCCGGCGCAACTGATCGAGGCGAAGGATCTGCCGCCTGAGGTGATGGCGCTGGCGGCCGTCGAGGCTCCCGCAGCCGACGCGGCCGCGGTGCCGGCGGCCGCGATCGAGCGCGAGGCGCCGAGCGCTGCGCAGCAGCACGCTGGCGCTCCATCCGCCACGCCGGCCGCGCATGCCGAGACGGCGCAGATCGCCGGATGGGAAAGCGGCCTGGAGCGGGAGGCGCAATCCCTCCTGGCCGCCGGTCGCAATGATGTGTGGGATGCGCTGTCGCGGCGCTTCGAGTCGCGATTGATCCTCACGGCACTGGCCAGCACCCGAGGTCGACGCATCGAGGCCGCACAACGGCTGGGCATCGGCCGCAACACCATCACGCGCAAGATCCAGGAACTCGGCCTGGAATAGATTCACCGCCGGCGGCGATCAGCGGCTGCGCTGCCCTTCGGTGATCGAGTCGAGCTGGAACTGGCCGCTCTTGTCCCACAACCAGGTATCGACATAGGTGTGCGCGCCGAGCTTGCCGGGGTTGGGCAGCGGTGAGGCCTCGCGAATGAGTTCGGCGATCTTTCCGCTCACCTCCGGCGCATGGCTCGGCGTGCGGCTGAAGTGCACGCCGGTCACGTGACCCGTGCTGTCGATGTCGGTTTCCGTGACCACCACGGCGTAGACCAGCGGCGGGATGCGGCCCTTGTAGATGCGCTTCGGATAGGTCTTGTAGATGTGCCTGGCGCCGATCTTCCGATAGGCGCGCACGGCTGGCGTTTGCGCCGTGATCAACCGCACGGTCGGCACTTCGTTCGAGGGCCCTGCGGCTTCGTTCCCGGCCTGCGGCGTGGCGGCGGGCGCGCCTTCGTTCGTGCCCTGTTTGAACAGGCCGCAACCGGAGAGACCGAGCGTGACGGCCAGCACCGACAGGACGAGAGAGATTTTCATGCGTCGATCTCGATGGTCACGGGCGCGTGGTCGCTCGGCTTTTCCCATTTGCGCGGCACCCGGTCGATCATGCACGACTTCACCCGCGGCACGAGCGGCGCGCTCACGAGCACGTGGTCGATGCGCAGGCCGCGGTTCTTCTGATAGCCCAGCATGCGGTAGTCCCACCACGAGTAGCTTTTCTCGGGCTGATCGAACAGCCGGAAGCCGTCGGTCAGACCGAGCTGGAGCAGCCCCTTGAAATGGTCGCGCTCCTCGGTCGTGTGGTGGATGGTTTCCGCCAGGCCCACGGGGTCGAAGCTGTCGCGGTCCTCGGGTGCGATGTTGAAGTCGCCGAGCAGCACGAGCTGCGGATGCGCGGCAAGTTCACCGTGCAGCCAGTCGTGCAGCGCACGCAGCCAGTTCATCTTGTAGGCGAACTTGTCGCTGCCCGGTGCCTGGCCGTTGACGAAGTAGCCGTTGACGATACGCAGCGGGCCCGCGGGCGTGTCGAGCGTCGCGCTGATCACGCGCGAATGCTCGTCGGTGAAGCCGCCGATGTTCTTCACCACGTCGCGCACCGGCGTGCGACTCAGGATCGCGACGCCGTTGTAGGTTTTCTGACCGAACACGACGGCCTCGTAGCCGGCCGACTTCAGCACGTCGAGCGGGAACTTGTCGTCGCTCATCTTGAGTTCCTGCAGGCACAGGACATCGACCGGGTTGGCGATCAGCCAGTCGAGCACGTGCTGCAGGCGGGCGGTGAGGGAGTTGACGTTCCAAGTGGCGATTTTCATGGGTCTTGCAAGCTCTCGATGGATCCCGCCGGCGCAGCCGACTTCCGCGGCGCCACGCAGAGCCCGGAGGTTAACAACAAAAAAGGCGCAGGACGTAGGCTTCGAGCGCATCCGGCACCACGACGCGAGGCGCTTCAAGACGCTAGAAAAGCGGCGCGAGCCGCTCTGCAACCCGCGCCAGGAACGCTTCGTCATCGGCGCCGAACGCGGCCCTGTCGTCCGAGTCGACGTCGATCTGGGCGAGATAGGCGTCGCCGCGAAGAATGGGAAAGACGATCTCGGACTGCGTCTCGAGATTGCAGGCCAGATAGCGCGGATCGCTTCCCACGTCCGTCACGACGACCGGCGCCCGGGTCTGGACGCTGGCGCCGCAGATGCCCTTGCCGGAGGGAATGCGGGTGTGTTCCGTGACGCGCCCATGGAAGGCCTTGAGCACCAGCGTGTCTTCTTCCAGCGCATAGAGGTAGACACCGGTGTAGCCTGGCAGCTGCTGCAGGATCCGGCAGGCAGCCGTGAGCTTCTGCGCCGGCGCATCGGCGGTCTGCAGCGCGGCTTCCACCGCCTGCAATGCGCGTTCATGATCGGGTTTCATCGGCCGAGATTAGCACTCCGACCGCGCACGTGGCCGCCCTGCTTGAGGTAGACCTCGTCCATCGGCGACGGCGGTCCCCAGATCGAGTTGGGCACGTTGCCGACGTTCTTTGCGGTCGCCGTGTAGTAGGGCACCTGGTTGATGATGTAGAGCGGCAATTCGTCGGTCACGATCTTCTGCAAGGCCGCGTAGCAGGCCTTGCGCTGCGTCGGGTCGAGGCTGGCGCCGGCCGCGTTGAGCAGCTCGTCGAGCTTCGGGTTGAGAGAGCCGCCGCGTGCTTCTCGAAGGCGGTGAAGCTGTTCGCCGACGGCGCGATGTTCTCGCAACTGATGCAGATGAATCCGCCCGGCTGCATCGACGGCCACCATGGCGAATGGCTGATGAGTCCCGCGGTGCTCACCGAGGGCGTGCGCGTGTTCTGGGATGCAGGCTACCAGTTGCACGTGCACGTGAATGGCGACGGCGGCATGGACGCCGTGCTCGCGGCGCAGATCGTGCGGGCCGGCTCGATGGTGCGCCACGGGCTGCGCGTGCCCTTCCATTCCGATTTCATGATGGCGCCGATGGCGCCGCTGCTGCTTGCATGGTGTGCCGCGACGCGCACCACCCGTTCGGGCCGCCGTGTCTCGCCCGAAGAGATGCTCGGCGTCGAGCAGGTCTTGCGCGGCATCACGATCGATGCCGCGTTCGCGCTGCGGCTCGACCACGAGATCGGCTCCATCGTGGCCGGCAAGAAGGCGGACTTCACGGTGCTCGAGGACGACCTTTTCGAGCTCGGCGCCGAACGCCTGAAGGACGTGCGCGTGGCGGGCACGGTCTTCGAAGGCGACGTGCACCTGCTCGAACGGCCGCTGGCCAGGCTGCTGGCCGGCGCTGCGGCGCCGAGGCCCGTTTCCGCGATGCGCGCGAGTGCGCCGCATGGGCGTTATCGCAAGCCGGCCTCCGCCGTGTGTTGCGGGCCGGATGGCGACCCCTGCGTGTTCCTGCGCCAGCTCGCGAGCGCCCGTGTGGCAGAAGGGCCGCGCGCCGCCTGAGGCGCGGACCCGTCAGGCATCGGCGAAGTGCTCGAACAGCAGATCCCGCAGCCACCGGTTGCCCGGATCGCGGTGGTAGCGCGTGTGCCAGAACATGTTGATGGCGATCTGCGGCAGGTCGGCCGGATGCGGCCGCCAGACCAAATCGAAAGGTTCGGCGATGCGAAGGGCGAGGCGTTCGGGCACGGTGGCGATCAGCGGCGTGGCGCTGAGGATGTGTCCCAGGGCCGTGTAGTGCGGCACGGTGAGCCGGATGCGCCGTGCGATGCCGCGCGCCGCCATCAGCTCGTCGACGTGGCCATGGCCGGTTCCGGCGGCGTGGACCCGCAGATGCTCCGCGGCGCGGAAGTCGCTCAGGCTCAGCGTCGACTTGGCAGCCACCGGCAGCTTCGCGCTGAAGACGCAGACATAGCGCTCCCTGAGCAGCAGGCGCTGGAAGATGCCGGCCTTGAGCTGCGGCAGCAGGCCGACCGCGAGATCGACCTCGCCGGCCTCCATCGACTCGCGCAGCCGGTTGGTGGTGTTGCGCACCGTGCTGATCGACACGCCCGGCGCCGTCTCCAGCAAGGCCTCCATCAGGATCGGGACGAAGGAGATCTCGCCGACGTCGGTCGTGGCCAGCGTGAAGCTGCGCGTGCTGGTGGCCGGGTCGAAGGTCGTGTGCCGGTTCAGCGCGCCGTGCAGCGTGCCCATCGCGAGCGCCACCGGTTCGGCCAGCTGCAGCGCGAAAGGCGTCGGCGCCATGCCGTGCGCGGTGCGCAGGAACAGGTCGTCGCCGAGCAGCTTGCGCAGGCGCGCCAGTGCATTGCTGATGGCCGGCTGCGACAGGCCGAGGCCTTCGGCCACCGCCGATACGCGCTTCTCGGTCAGCATGCGGTCGAAGACCAGCAACAAGTTGAGATCGATGTCTCGAAGCTCCATGGGCCTCCCCTTTATTCACCCGCGTGATCCGGTGAATTCACGGGATTCTATTGGCCGCGGACGTGATGAGGCAGATCATTCGTTCACATCAATCACCCAGGGAGTTTCGTCATGATGATGAATCACGCGCTTGAACAAGTTCGCCGCCTGCCACCGGCAGTACTTCGCTCGCCCTGGCGTCGATGTGCGGTGCGCAAGTTCCGGCGGCTGCGCACCATCGCCGCCGCGCCGGCGGCGACACTCGATCCGATGGCGCTGCTGGAAAGCGCCGTGCAGGCGCTCTGGCGCGAAGCCCAACACGCGGGACGCCTGGGGCTCGACATCGAGGTCTGCGCCGATGCGGGGCAGATGATCATCAACGTGGGCTATGCGGAGCCGGCCGCGGCCGGCTGAGCCCGCGCGCAGGCGGAGCGCGCCGCGTGTGCGCCGTGCCTCTCAGGCCGCCTTCGGCAGTCCACCGCCGAAGCGGTCCGACTCGTCGAAGAAGCGCTGGTCCCGGTGCAGCGCCGGCCAATCGGGCGCCATCAGCCACAGGCGCAGCATGTGACGCCGGCGCTCGATCTCGGGGAAGTCGACGTAGTCCGTGCGCGAGTGCAGGACCGTCCGGTTACTGAGGAACTGTGCGTCGCCGGGCAGCAGGTTCATGTCGCTGAAGACGCCCGGGCGCTTGCTGACCTCGGTGAAGAATTCGAAGGCTTCCATGCCGGTGCCGTCGATCGGCGCCTGCGGTGTCGCGCCGCGTCGGATCGGTCCCGGAATGAAGAAGCAGCCGACGGAACCATCGGCCGCTGGCGCGAACACCGGAACGCGCTGCGCGGTGAGTGCCGGCGTGTCGCCGCGATCCTCTTCCAGTCGATGGTAGACGTAGCCCTGGTAGAGCCGCTCGAGCAGGTCCGGGCGTTCCGACAGGATGATGTTGTGCAGTTGCCGCGCGCTCGCGATCCGGCTCAGGCCGCCCGACGCCGCATGGCGGATGCAGAGCAGGCCGACGATGTCCACGGGATCACGGTGCATGATGAGCTCGCCGCCGTTCTGGAACGGACGACCGCTCGTCTGCTGGTCGGACAGGTCGATGACGTCGCCGAGGTAGTCGCCGCGCCGGTTCTGCGACACGCCGACGCCGAAGCAGGTGCCCAGCGCCCAGAAGAGCGCATCCAGCACCGGGCGCTCCACGTCGACCGGCACCTTGCGCACCAGCACCACGCCGCGGCCGGTGCGCAGCTCCGTGGCGAACTGGCGCAGGTCCTCGCCCAGCGCACCGAGCCCGGCCTCGGCGCTGCCGATCGAACACAGCGGAAGCGCCATGCGCACCAGCCGACGGCCGATGGCGACGAGCTCGCTGGCCGCCCCCGGCGAGAGGGAGAACACCCAGCGCTCATCCTCGGCCAGCGCCTCGCCGTCCCACACCGAGCGTCCCGTGCAGCCGGCGAGTTTCGTGAGTCGATCCTGTTGCACCTGCGCGCCCTTCATTCGATCTTGGTCCCGCTTTCCTGGATCACGCGGCCCCAGATCCTCTGGTCGTTCTTCATGGCCGCGGTGACGGCCTCGGGCGAGGAATAATTGGTCTGCACGCCGAAGCCATTCAGTTTCTTCTTCACCGCCGGATCCGTGAGGATCTTCTTCATCTCCGCGTTGATGCGCCGGACGATGGGCTCGGGCGTCCCCTTGGGCGCGACCATCGCGAGCCAGGACCATGATTCGACGCCGTCGATGCCGAGCTCCTTCAAGGTCGGCACCTCGGGCAGCAGCTCGAAGCGCTTGTCGGCCGTGACCGCGAGCACGCGCACCTTGTCCGATCCCATGTGCGGCACGATCGAACTGGCGATGATCGCCATCATGCTGATGCGCCCGGCCATCACGTCGACCATGGCCGGCCCGGCGCCCTTGTACGGCACGTGGACCAGGTCGGTGCCGGTCGCCATCTTGAACATCTCCATCGTCAGCTGCGACGCGCTGCCCTGGCCCACCGACGCGAAGGTCAGCTTGCCCGGCTCGGCCTTCGCCAGTGCGATGAGCTCCGCCACCGACTTGGCCGGCACCGTCGAGTTGATGAACAGGACCTGCGGCGAGGTCACGAAGCCCGAGATCGGCTCGAAATCCTTCAGCGGATCGAAGTGCATGTTCGGATAGAGCAGCGAGTTGATCGCCAGCGCACCGTTGGTGCCGATCATCAGGGTGTAGCCGTCGGGAGCCGCGCGCGCGACCGATTCGGCGCCGATGTTGCCGCCGGCCCCGCCGCGGTTGTCGACCACCACCGGCTGCCCGAGCGCCGCGCCGAGCCGCTCGGCGAAGACGCGCACCGCCGCGTCGCTGCCGCCCGGCGGGAACGGATAGACCAGCGTGATAGGCCGGCTGGGCCAGGTGTCTGCCGCGGCCCAGCCCGGCAGCGAGACGATGAGCGCGGCGAAAGCGGCCAACAGGATGCGTCGCATGAATGCCCCCTATGCACAAAGAACCGGGAGATCGCGGAAATGAGCGAGCGACTCGGGATTCGCGATCGCGGCCACGTTCCTGGGAACGCGTCCATGGATCGCATCGCGAATCGCCAGCTCCATGACTTTGCCGACGCCGTTCCTCGGCAGATCCGGAACGGGAACGATGTGGGCCGGCAGATGGTGCGGCGAGGCCTTGTCGCGCAGGGTCGTGCGAATGGTCTCGCCCAGCTCGCTGCTGTAGCGGTTGCCCGCGCGCAGCTTGACGAACAGGACGATGCGGGAATCGCCGTTCCAGTCCTGCGTCACCGCCGCGCATTCGTCCAACTCGGGCAAGGCTTCGAGCGGCCGGTAGATCTCGGCCGTTCCGATGCGGATGCCGCGGGCTTTCAGCGTGGCGTCCGACCGGCCATGGATGACGTAGCCGCCGCGCGGCGTGCGCTCGACCCAGTCGCCGTGGAACCATTTGCCGGGGTAGCGCGTGAAATAGGTATCGAGCAGGCGCTGGCGATCCGCGTCGCCCCAGAAGCCGAGCGGCATCGAGGGAAAGGAAGAGGCGCAGGCCAGCTCGCCGGCGCCGCAGGCGACGGGATGGCCATCGTCGTCGAGCACCTCGACCGCCATGCCCAGCGTCGCCACGGTGGCTTCGCCGGCGACGACGGCGCCGCCGGGGTCGTTGTTCACGAACGAGGCCAGCAGGTCGGTGCCGCCCGAAGGCGAGGCGAAGTAGAGCTCGGACTTGATGTGGCGGTAGACGTACTCGTGGTTGGCGGCCGACACGCGGGTGCCTCCCGCGAACATCGTGCGCAGCGAACTCAGGTCATGCGTATGCATCGGGCTCAGGCCGGCCTTGGCGTAGATGTCGAGCACCGCCGCGGACGGGCCGAAGAAGGTGACGCGTTCGCGCTCGACCAGATCGAACAGGCGATCGATGCGGGGCCAGGTCGCCGAGCCCTCGTAGAGGATCACGGTGGCACCGATGGCCAGCGCCGCGGTCGACCAGTTCCAGATCATCCAGCCGGTCGCCGACAGCCGCAGCAGGCGGTCACCGGCGCGCAGGTCGCCGTGCAGCCGCAGCTCCTTGGCGAACTGGATCAGCGGACCGCCGACGCCGTGCGTGAGGCACTTGGGCTTGCCGGTCGTGCCGGAGGTGAAGAGGATGAAGCCCGGCGCATGGAAGGCCACGCGCACGAAGCTCGGCTCCGTCTCGCTGCGCGCGGCCAGGGCCGCGGCCCAATCGGTGGCGCCGGCCCACAGCGGCGGTGTTGCCGAGAGATTGCCGACGACGAAAGCAGCGCGCAGCGATGGCAGCGCTCTCGCCACTTCGGCTGCCTTGGCCGAGAGTTCGTGCACGCGGCCTGCGTGGCGTGTGCCATCGGCGGTCACGAAGATCGTCGGCTCCAGCTGCCCCAGTCGATCGAGCACGGCATCGGCCGAGAGTTCGGCGGACACCGTGGCCCAGATGGCGCCGAGCGAGGTCGTCGCGAGCATCGCAACCACGGCCTCCGGCACGTTCGGCAGATAGCCCACGACGCGGTCGCCCGCCGTCAGGCCTAGCTCGCGGAACACGGCCTGGGCCTGCGCCACCTGGACCGCGAGTTCGCGAAAGCTCAGCGCGCGCCGGGTGCCGTCCTCGGCGCAGAAGACCAGCGCATCGGCATCGTCGCGGCGCCACAGCATGTTCTCGGCGTAGTTGAGGCGTGCGCCCGGAAACCAGCGGTCATCGGCCTTGCATTCGGCACGGTCGAGCACACGATCCTCATCCCAGTCCCCGAGGATGCGCGCATGGTGCCACAGCGAGCGCCAGAAGGCGTCGAGGTGGTCGATGGAAAAGGCATGCAGCGCCGCGTAGTCGGGGAGGGCGACCTTCCCTTCATGCTCCAGCCTTTCGGCGAAGCGGCGGATGTTGGTCCGCGCGGCGCGCTCGGGCGATGCGCGCCAGACGATGGGATCGGTCGCGGTGTTCATGGCTCAGGCCACTGCGGCGGTCTTGCGCGCATCCCAGCCGAGGACCTCGCGCGCGAACTGCGGATAGGTGCCCGCCAGCAAGGGCGCGACCTCGTTGCGCAACAGGAAAAGAATCTCGGCGCTGGGGGCCGCGGTGGTGGGCACCTCGCCCGCGGGCAGGTCGTAGTCGAAGCCGGTCGCGCGGCGGATGTCGTCGGCCGTCTGGCCCGGATGAACGCTCTCCAGCGTGAAGCGCTTGCGCTCCGGCGCGAAGCCGAACACGCAGCGACTGGTGACCAGCACCTTGGGGCCACCGGGCCGATAGACATTGGCCTCGTTCGTCCCGGCGGCCGTCACGAAATCTACCTTGCGCGTCAGCACGCGCGGCGTGTGCTCGTCCCTGAACAGGACGACCCGCTTGGCCAGCGCGTACAGATAGGGCGCGCCGTAGGTGCCGCCCCAGCGCACCTTCAGATCCGGATAGTCGCCGGTGCCCATCAGGTTGATGTTGGCTTCGCCGTCGATCTGCCCGCCGCTCAGAAAGAAGGCATCGATGCGTCCGCTCGCCGCGCAGTCGAAGAGCTCCTTGCCGCCGTCGGTGATGAAGACGCTGCGGCCGCCGAGCATCGACACGCGCATGCGGCCGCCCGAGGCCAGATGGGCCAGCCATGCCGCTGCCGCCGGATAGGGACTCGCCGAACCGACGGCGACGTGGCGCGAATCGCCCAGGCCGCGTGCCAGCGCGGCGACGTAGAGTTCCTGCGGGGTGCAGTTCACGACATCGCCTCCGTGGTCTTGAAGACATGCGCGTCGAGGTAGGCGCGCAGGCCTTCCTCGGTCTTCGCGCTTTCCATGTAGTGCCACATCGCTTGTTCGTCCTCGGCGTAGAAATCGCCGAAGCCGTAGGGCGCCGCGCCGCGGGGCACGACGCTCACGGCATCGACGTAGAGGCTCGGCAGCGTCGCGCAGGCCAGCGCGGGGTCTTCCATCAGGTCGCCGTCGTAGAGCTTTTCCACCGTGGCGAGCGTGCCGGTGGACGCATGGGCCATTACCGCGAGTTCGCGCCGCCGGCCGTAGTAGACGTTGCCGTGCCGGTCGGCCATCGGCGCGTGGAACAGCGCCCAGTCCGGGTTGATCGCCGGCAACAGCAGGATCGGATCGTCGGCGGCGAAGGGGTTGTCGATGACCTTCCAGTCGGTACGCAGTCGGACCACGTCGGAGCCGAGGATGCCGCGCAGCGGAATGAAGGGAATGCGCTTCTCGCCGGCCTGGAAGGCTGCGTGGATCGCCGGGCAGGTGGCCTCGATCATGCGAAACGATTGCGCCTTGAAGGCACGCTGGAAGCATGGCGGCACGCCGTATTCGCCCATGAACACCGAACTCGCTTCGAGCGTCGCCACGCAGCCCGCACCGAGCAGCAGGTCGGCCTGCAACCCGGTCGTCGGCAGGCCGACCACGTGAAGGTCGCGTACGCCCCGGCGGATCAGCTCGCGGGTGGCTTCCATCGCGATGCCGGAATAGAAGCCGCTGAAGTCGCTCGGCACGGCGAGCTTTTGGCCATCACGTACATGGGCCGCGAGTTCGCGCAGGCTGACGATGATCGACACGGTGCGACTCCTTATTGCACCGGGGAGGTGGGATCGGGCACGAAGCGCAGGTCGCAGATGCCTTCGGCGGTGATGGCGCCCGTGACCGCGCCCAGGCTGCGCTGCAGCTTGATCATCTCGTCCAGGCCCTGCATGTCGACCTGGCCGTCCAGGTGCATGCGCGGCAATTCACGTTCCACCGCGCGGCGCATCACGTCCGGCTCGATCTTGAAGTGATGGGACGCGAGGTCGACCCATTCGTCCACGTGCGCGGCCCCGTAGTGGGCGGAACGCCGCGCCGCGCGCAGGGCCGCCTGAATCAGCGTCGGTTCCTTCTCGATCATCGACGGCTTCGCGACGTGAACGATCCACTGGTATTGCGGCAGCGCCGGCTCGTCGTAGACCGCGCCCCATACATCGACCAGTCCGGCAGCTTCGGCCACCGAGGGCGCCGGCTCGACCGCCAGGAAGGCATCGATGCGGCCGCTGCGGAACACGTCGACCACCTTGGCGTATTCCTCCTGCAGGCCCACGTATTCGAAATGGTGGTCGGGGTCCAGGCCACGCTCGACCAGCATGCCGCGCAGGAACCATTCGGGGCAGCTGCCGCGCGACAGCAGGCCGACGCGCTTGCCCTTGAGCTGGTCCCAGTCCTTGATCTTCTTGTCGACGCACAGGTACATGTTGGCCCGGCGTCGAACCGCACCGCCGACGATCTTGAAGTCGTAGCCCTGGTCGATGAACATCACGCCCGGCGGCGAGCCGATCTCGCCGAACTTGAGTTCGCCCGAGTCGTAGGCGGCAGCCAGCGGCGGGCCGCCATAGACCGTCTTGACCGACAGGTCGATGCCCTCGTCGCGGAAGAAGCCCTTCTCGATCCCGAGGCGGACGGTGAAGGCGCATTTGTCGGTCGGGGTGCCGTAGTCGAGCTGGTACATGATGTCCTTTTGAATTGTCCGCTGCACGGACAGAGAATGAAGGTGGCCTGAAATCCGATGGACTCGATGCTATTCATTGCACTGAAGATGAAATAGAGAGGCTGCCGGCGGCGTCATCCAGATTTACCCGAATCATGTCCGTGGAATGGACAAGGCAAACCGGGTCGCGGCGACAATGCGGCCATGAGCCGAACGCAAGCCGTCCCGCAGGACAGTCCTTCCGATTCCGTGCGTTCCGTCGAAAGAGCGATCGACATCCTGTTCGCCTGTGTCGACGGTGGGCGCAGCCTCGATGTCCCCGAGCTTCAACGGGCCACGCAGTTGCCGCGGCCGACGCTTTACCGGCTGCTCAATGCCCTCGAGGCCAAGGGCATGATCTATTCGTTCGGCGAGCCGAAGCGCTTCCAGCTCGGGCACCGCGTCGGCCTGCTGGCCCAGGCGTGGAAGAACAGCCCGGCCATCCTGGAGCTCTCGCGCGAAGCGCTTGGTGAGCTATGGCGGACCGTGCAGGAAACGGTGTCGTTGATGGTTCCGGTCTCGGCCACACACCGCATGTGCGTGGCCGAATTGAAGAGTCCGCATGCGTTGTCGTTCAGCCGCGGCACCGGCTACCTGGAGCCGCTTCATCGCGGCGCGAGCGGCAAGGCGCTGCTGGCCTTCATGCAGCGCTATGGACTGCCGCGCAACCTGGCTGAGATCGCCGGCGCGGACCAGGTCGAATCGCTGTCGCGCAGCTTGCTCGAGGTCAAGCGCCGCGGGCATTCCGTCACCTACAGCGAAATCAGTCTGGGCACGGTCGCGGTCGCAGCGCCGGTGTTGGGCCCGGACGGCGTCGCGGTCGCATCGGTGTGCACCTTCGCGCCAGAACTGCACATGAGTGGCGCCTCGCTCGAGCGCTGCATCGAGGCGGTCACGGTCGCCGCCCGATCGATCTCGCTGAAGCTTGCGTCCTGAGGACGGGTCAGCGCCGTTCGAGCGTGACGAAGCTGAAGGACAGCCCGTTGGAAGAGACGTGCGACTCGCGCGCGGTCTCGTGCCATGCGGTGCTGTCGAGCCGCGGTGCGCGAGCGTCGCCGTCGATCTCGCGCGCGATCTCGGTCACCAGCGCGCGCTGCGCGAGCGGCTCGGCCTCGGCATAGATCTGCGCGCCGCCGATCACCCAGGCCTCGGGCACGCGCGCGGCTTCGCACAGCGACAAGGCTTCGCGCAGGCTGGCGGCGCGCTCGGCGCCCTCGGCGTGCCAATCGGACTGGCGCGTGACCACGATGTTGCGGCGCCCCGGCAAGGGCCTGAAGCGCGGCGCGAGCGAGTCCCAGGTCTTGCGGCCCATGATCACCGGTGCGCCCGCGGTCTGCCGCTTGAAATGCGCCATGTCCTCGGGCAGGTGCCAGGGGATGGTGCCGTCGCGGCCGATCACGCCGTTGGCGGCGCGCGCGAAGATCAGGTTGACGCGCATCGTGCTCACACGGCCACCGGTGCCTTGATGGCCGGATGGGGGTCGTAGCCCTCGAACGCGAAGTCCTCGTACTGGTAGTCGAAGATGGACGCCGGCTTGCGCCGGATGACCAGCGTCGGATAGGGCCGCGGCGTGCGGCTCAACTGCAGCGCCACCTGCTCGGCGTGGTTGCTGTAGATGTGGCAGTCGCCGCCGGCCCAGACGAAGTCGCCGACGTCCAGATCGCACTGCTGCGCGACCATGTGCGTGAGCAGCGCGTAGCTCGCGATGTTGAAGGGCACGCCGAGGAAGATGTCGGCGCTGCGCTGGTAGAGCTGGCAGCTGAGCCGGCCGCGCTCGCCCGCGGCCTGCGGCGGCGCCACGTAGAACTGGAAGAAGGCATGGCAGGGCATCAGTGCCATCTTCGACAGGTCGGCCACGTTCCATGCGCTCACGATGATGCGGCGCGAGTCGGGGTTGGTCCTGAGCGTGTCGATCACCTGCTGGATCTGGTCGATGTGGCCGCCGTCCGGCGTCGGCCAGCTGCGCCACTGCACGCCATAGACGGGGCCGAGGTCGCCGTCCTCGCGCGCCCATTCGTCCCAGATGGTGACGCCGCGCTCCTTCAGCCAGTTGTTGTCGCTGGAGCCGGTGAGGAACCACAGCAGTTCCTGGATGATGGACTTGAGGTGCACCTTCTTGGTGGTGACCAGCGGGAAGCCTTCGTTGAGGTCGAAGCGCATCTGGTAGCCGAACACGCTCTTGGTGCCGGTGCCGGTGCGGTCGCTCTTGTGCACGCCGGTAGTGTCGACGTGGCGCATGAAGTCTTCGTATTGGGAGCGAGTGGGGTGGGTGGTCATGATTCAGTCGCGCGCCATTTCCAGCACCGTGCTGTTGAGCGTCAGATGAGTGGCCTTCCTGGGGGCGTCGGCGATGCGGGGCACGAGAAAACTCCGGTCTTGAATGCGCAAATTCTTCACGCGCACGAAATCATGCCATCAGACGCGAATCACCCGCCCCGGATTCAGAATGTTCTGCGGATCCAGCCCGCGCTTGATGGCCCGCATCATCGCCAGCGCCACCGGCGACTTGTGCTTCTCGAGCTTGTCGACCTTGAGCGAGCCGACGCCATGCTCGGCCGAGAAGGAGCCGCCGAATTTCGCGACCGCGTCGTAGACCAGGGTGTTGATGCGCTCTTCCTGGTCGCGCAGGAAGGCTTTCATGTTGCCACCCTCGGGCGCCTGCACGTTGTAGTGCAGGTTGCCGTCGCCCAGGTGGCCGAAGTTCACGAGCCGCACGCCGGCGATTTCGCGCGCCAGCAATGCATCGGTCTCGGCCACGAAGGCCGGGATGCGCGACACCGGGATCGAGATGTCGTGCTTGATGTTGAGGCCTTCCTCGGCCTGCGCCAGCGGAATGCTTTCGCGGATGTGCCAGAGCTGACGCGCCTGCGCGATGTTCTCGGCCACCACCGCGTCGCTCACGCAGCCGGCTTCGAACGCGGTTTCCAGCAGCGCCTCGAAGCGCGCGCGGGCATGGTCCTCGGATTCGCTGTCGGAGTTCTCGAGCAGCACGCCGTACGGCGTCGCCTCGTCGTCGATGAAGGGCACGCGCATCGCGGGAAAGTGCTTGGCCACCAGGCCGAGCGCAAAGCGGCCCATGACCTCGAAGCCTGTGAGCCCCGCGCCCAGGTGCTTGTGCGCGAGGCCCAGCAATGTCACCGCATGATCGAGCGAGGGCACCGCGGCCCACGCGGTCAGCTGCGCGGCCGGCAGCGGATAGAGCTTGATCGTCGCCGCCGTGATGATGCCGAGCGTGCCTTCGCTGCCGATCATCAGGTCGCGCAGGTCGTAGCCGGTGTTGTCCTTGCGCAGTCCGCTGGTGCCTTCCCACACCTCGCCGTGCGGCGTGACGACCTCCAGGCCCAGGCACAGCTCGCGCGTGTTGCCGTAGCGCACGACCTGCGTGCCGCCGGCGTTGGTCGCGAGGTTGCCGCCGATCGTGCAACTGCCCTCGGCCGCGAGGCTGAGCGGGAACAGGAAGCCGGCCTTCTCGGCGGCCTCCTGCAGCGACTGCAGCACGCAGCCGGCCTCGACCGTCATCGTGAGGTTCGCGGCATCGATCCCGCGGATCGCGTTGAGCCGCTGCAGGCTCAGCAGCACCTGCGTGCCGCTCTCGTCCGGGATCGATCCCACCGACAGCCCGGTGTTGCCGCCCTGCGGAACGATCGCCGTGCCGGCGGCCGCGCAGGCCTTGACCACCTCGGCCACCTGCTGCGTGCTGGCCGGGCGGACCACGGCCAGCGCCTTGCCGCGCGCGCGTTTGCGCCAGTCTTGCTCCCAGGCGGTCAGATCGCCCTCGGTCAGCACGTGCGAGACGCCGACGATGGCGCGCAGCCGGTCGACCAGTGCATTCATGGAGCCACTCCTTCCAGGTTCCGGGCCTCGGCCGCGTGGCGCAGGCGAAGCCGCACATGACAGGCGCAGGCGGTGAAGAGCGCGAGGCAGAGCACCACCTCGATCAGCGCGAGCACCTGTCCGACGCGGTTGATATCGCTCCACGCGCGCACCACGCCCTCGATGAAGTAGAGCCAGACCATCAGGCTGACCCAGCGGTAGGTGTACATGCGGTTCTTGAGCAGTCCCGCGAGCGGCACCACCAGCGGCAGCACCTTGAGCGCCAGCCACGAGCCGCCCGGACGCAGCGGCGCGAGCCACATCTCCCAGGCCAGCCCGAGCACGATCAGCCCGACCAGGCTGCCCACGGCCACCCACTGCGTGGCAGCAACAGAAGAAGAGCGAGGCAAGGTTGTTTTCATTCGAGAGGTACCGCGGAACCGGCTCCGCCGGGCCGCCGGTGCCGCCCCCGGCAGGGGGAAGGCGCAGCGACACGAAGTGCGCGACGCCTGGGGGTGAGATGATACCGATCATGAATCGCCGGCAACTCTGGAGGGATCTTTCGCGCTTTCCGTGGGGCAACACCGCCGTGGTGCTCGGCGAGCGCTTTCGCGAGGATCGCCTGGGCCTGACGGCCAGCAGCCTGACCTTCACCACCACCATCGCGATGGTGCCCTTCTTCACCGTGGCGCTGGCGCTGTTCACGGTGTTCCCGATGTTTTCCAAGATGCAGGGCCGGGTGCAGCGCTGGCTGATCGAGAGCCTGATCCCGGACAACATCGCGCGCCAGGTGGTCGGCTATCTCAACCAGTTCGCGAGCAAGGCGAGCGGCCTGGGCGTGGCCGGCCTCGCGGTGCTGCTGGTGACCGCGATCGCGCTGATCCTCACCATGGACAAGACGCTCAACAACATCTGGCGCGTGCGCACGCCGCGGCCCTTCGCGCAGCGGGTGCTGATCTACTGGGCCGCGATCACGCTCGGTCCGCTGGTGCTGGCGGTCAGCCTGAGCACCACCGCCTATGTGTTCTCGGTCTCGCGCGACGTGGTCGGCGGCGCCATCGTGAAGCTGCTGTTCGATACCTTCGAATTCTTCCTGCTCGCGGGCGGCATGGCGTCGCTCTACCACTACGTGCCCAACACGCACGTGAAGTGGGCCCATGCATGGGCCGGCGGCCTGTTCGTCGCCGCCGCGATCGAGATCGCCAAGCGCGGGCTGGCCTACTACCTCAGCCTGGTGCCGACCTATTCCATGGTCTACGGCACCTTCGCGACGGTGCCGATCCTGCTCGTATGGATCTACGTCGCCTGGGTCATCGTGCTGCTGGGTGCGGTGATCGCGGCCTATCTGCCCAGCCTGCTGAGCGGCGTCGAACGCGCCGGCGGCATGGCCGGCTGGCCGCTGCAGCTGGCCATCGAGGCGCTGCAGCATCTGGCGCGCGCCGGTGCCACGCCCGCGCGCGGGCTCGGCGCGGCCGAGCTGGTGGCCCGGATGAGGGTCGATGCGCTGCAGCTCGCGCCGGTGCTCGAGACGCTGGTCGCGCTCGACTGGATCGCGCCGATCGCCGAAGAGCCGGACGACGAGGATCCGCGCTTCGTCCTGCTGGCCCGGCCCGACGACACGCTGCTCGAACCGCTGCTGGTCCAGCTGCTCATGCCGAGGACGCCGCCGCTCGGCAGCCTCTGGGACAAGGGCCCGTTGCGCACGCTGCGGCTCGGCGACGTGCTCCATGCCCCTCGCGCTGAAGCCAGAGCGGCTTGATTCGATAATGGCGCGGGCTCCCGATCCACTCACCTGACTGACTGGCCTTGACCGACTTCTCCACCCAGACGAATCCCGCCGCGCCCGACGACCGCAGCTGGGTCGTCTGCCTGTGCGCCGAATGGTGTGGCGCCTGCCGCGAATACCGGCCGCTGTTCGAGCAGGTGGCGCGCGCGCATGCGCAGTTCCGCTTTGCGTGGGTCGACATCGAGGACCATGCCGAGCTGGCGGACGAATTCGATGTCGAGACCTTTCCGACGCTGTTGATCGCCGGCACCGACGGCACGCGCTTTCTGGGGCCCCTGTTGCCGCACGCCGAAACGCTGGCGCGCCTGTTGGGCGCGCTGCAGCCGGCGCAGCCGTCGGCGCCGGAAGTGGCGACACTGCTCGACGCGCTCGGGCGCGAGCCCGCGGGCTTCTCGGTCGCCTAGCGCGTCACCGTCACGGTCCCACCATGAACATCCTGCTCTTCGGCGCTACCGGCATGGTCGGGCAGGGCGTGCTGCGCGAATGTCTGCTCGACGCCGGCGTGACGCGGGTGCTCGCCGTCGGGCGCAGCCCGACCGGTCAGACCCATCCGAAGCTGCGTGACCTGGTGCTTGCCGATCTGGGTGATTGCAGCAGCGTCGAGGCCGACCTGTCGGGCTTCGACGCCTGCTTCTTCTGCCTCGGCGTTTCCTCCGTCGGCATGAAGGAAGAGGCCTATCGGCGCATCACCTACGATCTCACGCTGACGATCGCGCAGGCGCTGGTGCGGCTCAACTCGCAGATGACCTTCGTCTATGTGTCGGGCGCAGGCACCGACAGCACGGAGCGCGGCCCGCGCATGTGGGCGCGCGTGAAGGGCGCGACCGAGAACGCGCTGATGCGGCTGCCCTTCAAGGCCGTCTACATGTTCCGCCCCGGCTTCATCCAGCCGATGCACCGCGTGCGGTCCAAGACGGCGCTCTACCAGGCGATCTACGTGCTGGCCACGCCGATCTTCGCCCTGCTGAGCCGGCGGATGCCGGACCGCATCACGACCAGCGAGCGCATGGGCCAGGCAATGGTCGCCGTCGCCCGGCACGGCGCCGTGAGGCCGCTGCTCGAGGTCGCGGACATCAACGCGCTGGCGGCCATCAGCCGGCCAGAAAATCCCTGAGCGCGAACAGCACCGCATCGGGCGCCTCGCTCATCAGCGCGTGGCCTGCGTTCACGGTCACCGTTGCGGCATTGCGTGCCTTGGCGGCCAGGGTGCGGGTCGCGCGCGGCGGCGTCATCTGGTCGGCGGCGCCGAGCAGGAACAGCGTCGGGCATTGCACCGCGGCCATGGCCTCTTCGCCGTTCGCGTAGTCGTTGCAGGCCGTGAAGCCGATGTGGAAGACGTTGGCTTCGCGGTTGCTTGCGAGCACGCGGCGCATGAGCGCGCGCGAGCTGCCATGCAGCCAGGTGCCCGGGCCGAGCGAGGAGGGCGGCGGCGCGAGCATCGAATGCGAAAAGGTGTTGACCATCGCGATCGCGCGCTGCGGGTCGTTCAACGCGCCTTCCAGCAGCGCGGGCGACACCGTCATCGGATAGGCCGTGCCGACCATCGCCAGGTGCGTGACGCGCTGCGGCGCCTGCGCCGCGGCCTCGAGCGCGATCAGCGAGCCGAAGCTGTGGCCGATCAGCGCCGCCTTCGGCGCGCCGGCCGCGTCGAGCAGCGCGACGACGAAGCGGGCCGCGTCCTCGACGCGCGCGGGCGGCGGGCCTTCGCTGCGGCAATGGCCCGGCAGGTCGATCGCCAGCACGTTCCAGCCGTGGTTGGCGAACCAGCGGCTCTGCAGGATCCACACGCTGTGGTCGTTGAGCACGCCGTGGATGAACACCACCGTCGGCTTCGCGGTATCGAAGGGCTTGCCGCCGGTGTAGGCGTAGGTGCGCTGGCCGTTGACGACGAGCTCCATCACGCACCCACCTTTTCCGCCGCCTTGAGCGCGCGCTTCAGGTCATCGATCAGGTCGGCCGGGTCTTCGAGCCCGATCGACAGCCGGATCGTGCCCTGCGAGATGCCGGCCTGGGCCAGTGCCTCGTCCGTCATGCGGAAGTGCGTCGTGCTCGCGGGATGGATCACCAGGCTGCGGCAATCGCCGACGTTCGCCAGGTGGCTGAAGAGCTTGAGCGCGTCGATGAACTTCTTGCCCTGCTCGCGGTTGCCCTGGAGGTCGAAGCTGAAGACCGCGCCCGCGCCCTTCGCGCCGTGACGCAGCAGCTTGCCTGCCAGCGCGTGGCTCGGATGCGATTCGAGCAGCGGATGCCCGACGCGCGCGACGAAGGGATGCGCGGCCAGGAACTCGACCACCTTCTGCGTGTTGTCGATGTGGCGCTCCATGCGCAGCGGCAGCGTCTCGATGCCCTGCAGGATCAGCCATGCGGTGTGCGGACTCATCGAGGCGCCGAAGTCGCGCAGTCCCTCGCGCCGCGCGCGCAAGAGAAAGGCACCGACGGTGCTCTCTTGGCTGAAGACCATGTTGTGGAAGCCGTCGTAGGCTTCGGTGAGCTCGGCGAATTTGCCCGAGCGTTCCCAGTCGAAACTGCCACTGTCGACCACCACGCCGCCAATCACCGTGCCGTGGCCCGACAGGAACTTGGTGGCCGAGTGGTAGACCAGGTCGGCGCCCCAGTCGAAAGGCTTGATCAGATAGGGCGAGGTGAGCGTGGAGTCGACCAGCAGCGGCACGCCGGCCGCGTGCGCGATGTCGGCGACGGCCGGGATGTCGAGCACGTCCAGTCCCGGATTGCCCACGGTCTCGCCGAACAGCAGCTTCGTCTCCGGCCGGATCGCCGCGCGCCAGCCATCCAGGTCGCCGGGCCTCACGAAGGTGGTCGAGATGCCGAAGCGGCGCATCGTGTAGTGCAGCAGGTTCTGCGAGCCGCCGTAGAGCGCGGTGCTGGCGACGATGTGGGAACCTGCGCTCATCAAGGTCGCGATGCACAGATGCAGCGCGGCCTGGCCGCTCGCGGTCGTGATGGCGCCGATGCCGCCTTCGAGCGCGGCCACACGCTGTTCGAGCACCGCGTTGGTCGGATTGCTCAGGCGCGAATACACATGCCCCGCGCGCTCGAGATTGAAGAGCGCCGCCGCATGGTCGCTCGACTCGAAGACGAAGGAGGTGCTCAGGTGGATCGGCACCGCGCGCGCGCCGGTCGCGGGGTCGGGCGCGGCGCCGGCATGCAGTGCCAGCGTGTCGAAGCCGGGGTCGGAATAGCCGGGCATGGAGGTCTTTCGGTTTCGTGTCGGGTGTTTGCAATGCCCGGTTACGCGTGCAATGCCTGCAACGCGCGTGGGGGCCTGTGGATGCGCGGCCATTGTGGGCTATATTCAAATCGGCACGCCGCCGAGCAAGCAGCAAGTGAGGAGCACCACGATGAAAGTCAGCGACATCCTGCGCGTCAAGGGCAACACGCTTTATACGACCGCGCCCGACGAACCACTGGCGGACGCGGTCACCACCATGGCCGACAAGGACATCGGCTCGCTGGTCGTCATGGAGCATGGCGACCTGGTCGGCATGCTGACTTTCCGCGAGGTGATCGTGGCCATCGTCGCCAACGGCGGCCAGGTCGGCGGCACGCTGGTGCGCAAGGCGATGGACGACCATCCCGTCACCTGCACACTGGAGACCGACCTCGACGAGATCCGCCGCATCATGCTGGAGCGCCATGCGCGCTACATGCCGGTGATGGACAAGCGCATGCTGATGGGCGTGATCAGCTTCTACGACGTCGCCAAGGCCGTGGTCGACAGCCAGAACTTCGAGAACAAGATGCTCAAGGCCTACATTCGGGACTGGCCGACGGAGGAATAGCTCGCCCCCGGGCTTGCTCACTTCGTGTAGCCGCCTACCCCCTACCGGGGGCAACACCGGCGGCCCGGCGGAGCCGGATCCGCGGTGTTTCACCAACGGGCGTGGCTGCGCCGGCCCTCGCTGCGCGGGTTCTGGGTTCGACGGTCGCTGGCGCTTGGAGCAGCTCTCTCTCAGTGCATCTCGGCGGCGGTGTGGATGACTTCGCGCACGCGCGGGTAGATCTGTGTGTTCCACTTGCTGCCGCTGAAGACGCCGTAGTGGCCGACGCCGGCCTGCAGGTGGTGCGTCTTGAGGTAAGGCCGGATGCTCATGCACAGGTCCTGGGCTGCCACGGTCTGGCCCACGGCACAGATGTCGTCGCGTTCGCCTTCGACCGTCAACAGCGCGGTGCGGCGAATCGATGAAGGATCGACCTTGCGGTCGCCGACCGTGAGCGCGCCGCGCGGCAGGTCGTAGGTCTGGAACACACGCTCCACCGTCTGCAGATAGAACTCTGCCGGCAGGTCGTTGACGGCGAGGTACTCGTCGTAGAAATGGCGGATGGTGTCGGCCTGGTCGGTCTCGCCGTCGACCAGGTGTTCGTAGAGCTTGATGAACTGCTGCTTGTGGCGCTCCGGATTCATGCTCATGAAGGCCGCGAGCTGCAGGAAGCCCGGGTACACGCGCCGCATCACGCCGGCATGCGGCCATGGCACGCGGCTGATCAGGTTGCGTTCGAACCAGTCGATGGGACGCTCGTTCGCGAGCTTGTTGACCAGGGTCGGGTTGACGCGGCAGTCGACCGGCCCGGCCATCAGCGTGAGGCTGCTCGGTGCAGCCGGATTGTCGTCCTCGGCCATCAGCGCGGTCGCCGCCAGCGCGGCCACGCACGGCTGGCAGACCGCGACCATGTGGGCGCCCGGCCCGATGGTCTCGAGGAACCGGATGAGTTGCCGCGTGTAGTCGTCGAGCCCGAAGCCGCCATGCCACAGCGGCACGTCGCGCGCGTTGTGCCAGTCGGTCACGTACACGTCATGGTGGTGCAGCAAGGTGCGCACGGTCTCGCGCAGCAGGGTCGCGAAATGGCCCGACAGTGGTGCGGCCAGCAGCACCGGCGGCTGCACCGCCCTGGTGTCCTTGCGAAAGTGCAGCAAGGTGCCGAAGGGCGAGACCAGCGCGGCTTCTTCTGTCACCGCAACCGCTTCGCCGTCGACCTCCACGCGCTCGATGCCGTAGGCGGGGCGGCTGTGCGTGAGACGCATGCGGGAGTACACCTCCATCGCCGCCGCGAAACTTCGGGCGATGCTGCGTTCGGTGCTCGCCGGCCAGAGCGCGTTGGCCACGTTGCCGAGATGCTGGGCTGCGAGGCGCGACGGCGAGAGCAGGTCGGCGTTGTTTTGGTAGGCCCGGTACAGCATGCGTCTGCCGCAGGCAAGTTATGGGCCAAGGACGCCCGAGTCGCCGCGCAGGCGCACTGTTCTGGCACAGGCCTTGCACGGTTGCCGATGCCGATCCGGCAGCCGAGGAGCACCAGCATGGCCAAACCTGTTCTCACCATCAGCAGCAAGAACTACGGTGCGTGGTCGCTGCGCGGCTGGCTGATGTGTCGCCTGGCAGGCCTGGACTTCAGTGAGAAGGTGATTCCCCCCGACGACCCCGCGATGAAGGCCGAGATGCTGCTGCTTTCGGCCTCGATGCTGGTGCCGTCGCTGCTGCACGGCGGCATCAAGGTGTGGGACACCCTGGCCATCGGCGAATACCTGAACGAGATCAAGCCCAAGGCGGGACTGCTGCCGGCCGATGCCAAGGCCCGCGCCCACTGCCGCGCCATCTGCGGCGAGATGCATTCGGGCTTCAGCGCAATGCGCGGTTCGCTGCCGATGAACGTCAGGGCGAAGTTTCCGAGCTTCAAGATCTGGTCGCGTGCGCAGACCGACATCGACCGCGTGCTCGCTATCTGGCGGGAGTGCCTGAAGGACTACGGCGGCCCCTTTCTCTTCGGCAAGCAGCCGTGCATGGCGGATGCGATGTATGCGCCCGTGGTCACGCGCTTCATGACATACGACGTTGCTCTCGATGGCGCCTGCGCCGCCTACTGCAAGCACGTCATGGCCCTGCCCGCCATGCAGGAATGGATCCACGCCGCGAAGCAGGAACCCGAGGAGATCGACGAGCTCGACGCCGAGTTCTGAGCCGCCGGCCTCAGGTCCGCGGCCGGAACATCCGCAGATCCAGCGTCGATTCGTTGCCCAGCCACATGGCGTGGGCGGTGTGGTCGGCGTAGTCGTCGCCGGTCACGCCGTGCACGAACACGTCGAGGCCGTTGCGGTGGGCGTC
This sequence comes from Variovorax sp. PBL-E5, assembly GCF_901827185.1. Lineage (NCBI taxonomy): Bacteria > Pseudomonadati > Pseudomonadota > Betaproteobacteria > Burkholderiales > Comamonadaceae > Variovorax > Variovorax sp. PBL-E5. Next base: position 1,702,625 of record NZ_LR594671.1, read on the forward strand.
GAGCCAGGCAATGACTTCATCGAACTCGGCGGCGTCGAAGGCGATCTGGCAGCTCCAGTGCGGATGCGGCCCCACGAGCCGCTCATGCACGCGGCCAACCACGACCAGCAGGCTGCGTCCGGCTTCCTCGGCCATCGCGCGCGCCTGGGCCATGGTGTCGGGGCCGAAGTAGAGGTGCGCGTGGTATTGCGGATAGAGGTTTTCGGGACGGCGTGGCATGGCGATCTCGCTGGAGGATGGGGCCGACTCTAACGCGATGTGCACGCGCGGCGAAATGATGGAATACTGGATGTTTATCCAGTATTGAAGGACGCCTCATGGCCGACGCTTTCATCCCGGTGACCGCGCTCAAGGGCCGCGGCGCAGCCACCCGCATCCCTCACCGTTTCGAGCGCGACGCGCGCGACGCCTTCGACGACGGCTGGGGCACGCTCGAGGAGGGCGCCGCCGATCCGCTGCCGCCGCTCGCGACCGAGGTGCGCTTCGAGGACGTGAAGTCGGTGCTGAGCGAGAACGACTCGCCCGACGTCCCCTTCGACCGCTCGCTCAATCCCTACCGCGGCTGCGAGCACGGCTGCATCTACTGCTTCGCGCGGCCGACGCACAGCTACCTCAACCTGTCGCCGGGGCTCGACTTCGAGACCAAGCTGATCGCCAAGCGCAACATCGCCGAAGTGCTGCGCGCCGAACTCGGCCGGCGCAATTACCGGCCGAGCCATCTCGCGGTCGGCACCGCGACCGATTGCTACCAGCCGATCGAGCGCGAGCTGCGCCTCACGCGCTCGGTGATCGAAGTGCTGAAGGAAACGCGCCATCCCTTCGGCCTCGTCACCAAGTCGAGCGCGGTCGAGCACGACCTCGATCTGATCGCGCCGATGGCGGCCGATCATCTCGCCGCGGTCTACGTCACCATCACCACGCTCGACGGCGAGCTTGCGCGCAAGCTGGAGCCGCGTGCCGCCGCGCCGCATCGCCGGCTGCGCACGGTGCGCACGCTGGCCGAGGCTGGCGTGCCTGTCGGCGTCAGCGTCGGCCCGCAGATTCCCTTCGTCACCGAGGACATGGAACAGGTGCTCGAAGCCGCATGGCAGGCCGGCGCCCGCTGCGCGTTCTACACGGTGATCCGCCTGCCCTGGGAAGTCGCGCCGCTGTTCCGGCAATGGCTCGAGCTGCACTACCCGCAGCGCGCGGGCCGGATCATGGCGCGCATCCGCGAGATGCGCGGCGGCAAGGACTACGACGCCGACTTCGCGACGCGCATGAAGGGCAGCGGCCTGTGGGCCGAGCTGATCCGCCAGCGCTTCGAGAAGGCGACGCAGCGCATCGGCTTCAATCGCGAGCGCATCGCGCTCGACCTCAGCGCGTTCCGGCCACCTGGCGCAGCGGGGCAGGGCAGCCTGTTCTAGGATCGGCCACGGCACCGGTGCCGCACCAGTCGCCGCCGAGCGCCTTCACCAGGAATACCGCGGTCAGCATGCGCTGGCCGAGCAGCTGCGCGGCCTGGCGCTCCGCGGTCAGCAGGGATTGCTGGGCGGCGATCACGTCGAGGTAGGTCGATGCACCGCCTTCGTAGCGGCTGGTCGCCATGTCGAGCACGCGGCGCGCGGCGCCCACGGCCGTCAAGGCCTGCGACGATGCACGGTCGAGCGCGGCGAGGCCGGTGATGCCGTCCTCGGCCTCCTGCATCGCGTTCAGCACGACGCGACGGTAGCTGGCCACGCTGGCGTCGTAGCCGGCACGCGCGAAGTCGACGTTGGAGCGGATCCGGCCGCCGTCGAACAAGGGCGCCGTGGCCGAGATGCCGAGCGACCACAGCAGACTGGGCGCGTTGAACAGCGCCGACAGCTTGTTGCTGTCCACGCCCGCCACCGGCGCCAGCATGACGCTGGGATAGAAGGCCGCGGTGGCGACGCCGATCTGCGCGTTGGCGGCGGCCATCGCGCGCTCCGCCGAGGCGACATCGGGCCGTCGCTCCAGTGCTTCGGAGGGCACGCCGAGGGGAATGGGCGGCGGCGTGATGGGCCGCAGGTCGGGCGCCAGCGTGAACGAAGGCGCCGGCGTGCCGATCAGCGTCGCGATCGCGTGTTCGTACTGCGAGCGCTGCTTGTTCAACACGTCGACCTGTGTCAGCGTGGCGTCGAGCAATGCCTGCTGCTGCGCCACGTCGAGGCCCGACACCGCGCCGAGTTCGTGCCGCGAATCGACGAGGTCGAGCGCATGGCGCTGCAGCGCGATCGAGCGCGTGACCACATCGAGCTCGATGTCGGTCGAACGCAGGTTGAAATAGGCCGAGGCCAGATCGGTGGTCAGCAAGAGCCGCGTGTTCTCGAGATCCGCTGCGGACTGCGCGACGGAGGCCGTCGCGCCTTCGGCCGAACGCTGCACCCGGCCCGCGAGATCGAGCTCGTAGCCGGCCGTGAGCGACAAGGCGAAGTCGTTCTGCACGGTCTCGGCGTTGGGCGACGAATAGTTGGTGAGTGGCCGGTTCGCCGAGATCCTCAGCCGCTGCGCCCGCGTGCCGATGCCGAGTTGCGGATAGCGTGCGGCCTGGCTGCCGGACAGCGTGGCGCGCGCCTGCGCGAGGCGTGCGCCGGCCAGGTCCAGCGTGGGGCTGTTGGCCTGCGCCTGCCGTTCCAGCGTGTCGAGCGCCGCGTCGCCGAAGCGCTGCCACCACGGACCCTTGTCGGCCATGTCGCTGGGCACGCCCTGCTGCCACGGCGCTTCAAGCTTCCAGCTGACGGGAATGTCGACCGCCGGCGCCTTGTAGTCCGGCCCGACGGCGCAGCCGGCGAGCAGCGCCGCGAGCCCCACGGCCGTCGATGCGCGCCGCAGGCTCATGGTGTGCACCCTTGGCGCTTCGCGCCTTCCGGCCAAGCGGGAGCGAGCTTGCCTGGAGCGGTCCGGCGCAGCGCTCACGCGGGCTCCTTGGCGATCGTGACCACGTCGCCCTCGGCCAGCGAGTCGGAGGGGTTCAGCACCATCCGGTCCTTGGCGTCGAGGCCGTCGAGCACCTCCACGGTCTCGCCGTAGTTGCGCCCGAGGCTGATCGCGCGCAGATGGACGTGGCCCGCCGCGTCCACCACCGCGACGCGCGTGCCTTCGGCCCGGAACAGCAGCGCGTTGGCCGGAATGGTGAGCGTGCGGCTGGCCGCCAGCGGCAGCGACACCTGGACGTAGGCGCCAGGCAGCAGCGTGCCGTCGCGGTTCGGCAGCGAGACCTCGACCTGCATCATGCGCGTGCTCGCGTCGATGGCACCGGAGGTGCGCGCCACCTCGCCGCGGAAGCTCTGGCCGCGCAGCTCGGCCTGCGTCACCACCACCGGCTGGCCGGCCTTGACGAGTTGCGCATAGGCCTGCGGCACGTTGACGTACACGCGCAGCGGATCGGTCTGTGCGAGCAGGAACAGCGCACGGCCGCCGCCACCGCCGCCGCCATCGATCAGGTCGCCGACATCGACGTTGCGTCGGGTGATCACGCCCGCGAACGGCGCCAGCACGCGCTTGAAGCCCTCGGTCTGCTGCAGCCGCTGCACGTTCGCATCGGCGGCGGCGACGTTGGCCGTGGTCTGCGCCACCGCGCTGCGCCGCTCGTCGAGGTCCTGCTGCGAAACCACGTCCTTCTTGCGCAGGGCCTCCCAGCGCGCGACCGTGCTCCTGGCCAGCTCCAGGCTGGACGCCGCCTGCTGCCGCGCGGCGATGGCCTGCGAGAGCTGCTGGTCGATCTCGGGCGTCTCGATCTCGGCCAGCAGTTCGCCCTTCTGCACGCGGCTGCCGATGTCCTTGGTCCAGCGCTTGAGGTAGCCGCTCGCGCGCGCCGAGATCGGCGATTGCACGAAGCCCTGCAGTGTGCCCGGCAAGGCCAGTGTCTGGCCCTCGCCCGCGGTCTGCGGCCGGGCGGTCTTGACGTACTGCGCGGCGCGCTCGGTGGTGCCGGCCTCGAGTGCGCGCGCGTTGGCGATCCGCACGAAGATCGTGCGCGCGGCGCCGATGGCCAGCAGCACGACCACGATCAGCACCGCGATGCGCGTGCGGCGCACGATCTGCCGGCGCTTCAGCAGCGCGTGGTGCTCGCCATCCTCGTCGAGCTCGATGGGGTGGATGGCCAGGCCCGCGTGGCGTTGCTCGGACATGGTGTCAGGTCTCCTGGGGCGTGGCCCCGAGCGAAGGTGGCGTGGGGGGAGCGGCGCCTTCGGCTTCGCGTGCTGCCTTGCGGTGGGCGCGGCGGTTGTGGATGCCGGCATAGACGGCCGGCACGAAGAACAGCGTCGATACGGTGGCGAAGATCAGGCCGCCGATGACCGCGCGCCCGAGCGGCGCGTTCTGCTCGGCGCCTTCGCCGAGGCCGAGCGCCATCGGGATCATGCCGATGATCATCGCCAGCGCCGTCATCAGCACCGGCCGGATGCGCGTGGCGCCGGCCTCGAGCGCGGCCGACAGCGGCGGCACGCCGGCCGCCAGGCGCTCGCGCGCGAAGGACACCAGCAGGATGCTGTTGGCCGTTGCCACGCCCATCGTCATGATGGCGCCCGTGAGTGCCGGCACGCTCAGCGTCGTGCCGGTGATGAACAGCATCCATGCGATGCCGGCCAGCGCCGCCGGCAATGCGGTGATGATGATGGCGGCATCGATCCACGACTGGAAGGTGACGACGATCAGCAGGTACACCAGCACGATCGCCATCGCCAGCCCGACGCCCAGGCCGATGAAGGACGACTGCATCGTCTGCACCTGCCCGCGCAGCGTCACCTGGCTGCCGCGCGCGAGCTTGGGCCGCACCTCGTCGACCAGCGCGCCGACCTTGGCGGCCACGCTGGCCAGGTCGGTGCCCTGCACGCTCACGTAGACGTCGACCACCGGGATGATGTTGTAGTGCGAGACCACCTGCGGCTGGCGGCTGGGCTGCGCTTCCACCAGGTTGCCCAGCAGTTGCTGCGGCGAGCCGGCCGCGGCCGCCGCCGCCGAGCCCGAGGCGCCGACGGGAATGTTGAGCAGCGAGTCGAGCGAATCCACCGTGTACTGCGGCGACTGCACCGCGATGCTGTAGACCACGCCGTTCTGCGGGTTGAGCCAGAAAGCCGGCGCCGTCTGCGAGCTGCCCGACAGCGCGATCAGCACGTTCTGCCCGACGTTGGCCGCCGTCAGCCCGTACTGCTGCAGGCGCGTCCTGTCCATCTGCAGGTTCTGCGCCGGGCCGTCGAGCCGCTGATGGATGTGGGCGTCGACCGCGCCCGGGATCTTGCGGATGGCCTTGACCAGCTCGGCCGCATGGGCGGCATTGCCGGCCATGTCGTTGCCGCTGAACTGCACGTCGATCGCCGCCGGCAGGCCGAAGTTCAGGATCTGCGTGACGATGTCCGCCGGCTGGAAGAAGAACTCGATGCCCGGAAAGCGCTTGGGCAGCTCGGCCCGCAGCAGGCTGACGAATTCGTCCGTCGGGCGGTGCCCCTCGCGCAGCGACATCAGGATCTCGCCGTCCAGCGTGCTGATCGTGCCGGCGTTGCTGTACGAGAGGTTGATGCCGCTGTTGGGCACGCCGAGGTTGTCCAGGATGGTCTCGAGCTGGTCCTTGGGCACCAGCTCGCGGATCGCCACTTCCACCTGGTCGGTCAGCCGCGCCGTCTCCTCGATGCGCGTGCCGGTGGGCGCGCGCATGTGCAGCCGGATCTGACCCGCATCCACGCTCGGGAAGAAGTCGCGCCCCAGCACCGGGTACAAGAGGCAGGACAAGAGGCAGAAGCCGAGGAACACCGCGATGAAGCGCCCGCGTCTGGACAGCAGTGTCGACAGCACCAGCGTGTAGGCTCGGCGCACGCGCTCGAACTGGCGGTCGAAGTTGCGGTAGAGCCGCTGCAGCAGGCTCGGCTTGCCCTTTGCCGCATTGGCATGCACGCCGCCCATCAGGAGCATCACCAGCGTCGGCACCAGCGTGCGCGACAGCAGGTAGGACGCGATCATGGCAAACACGACCGCCTCGGCCAGCGGCACGAACAGGAAGCGCGCCACGCCCGAAAGAAAGAACATCGGCACGAACACGATGCAGATGCACAGCGTCGAGACGAAGGCCGCGGCGCCGATCTCGCCGGCGCCGACCTCGATGGCCTCGTTCAGCGCGGTGCTCATGTGCAGGTGGCGCTCGATGTTCTCGATCGTCACGATCGCCTGGTCCACCAGGATGCCGACCGAGAGCGCGAGCCCGCCCAGCGTCATGAGGTTGAGCGTCTGCCCGAGCGCGAACAGGACCAGGATGGAGGCCAGGATCGACAGCGGGATGGTCAGCCCGATGATCAGCGTGCTGCGCCAGTTGCCGAGGAAGAGCAGCACCATGGCGGCGGTCAGCGCGGCCGCGATGACGGCTTCGGCCACCACGCCCTTGACGGCCGCCTTCACGAACAGCGACTGGTCGAACAGCGGCGTGACCTTGATGTCGGCCGGCATGCCCTGCGCGGCCACCGGCAGCAGCGCCCGCAGGTTGGAGACGATGTCCAGCGTCGAGGCGCCGCCGTTCTTCAGCACCGACAGCAGCACGCCGCGCACGCCGTCCTGGCGCACCACGTTGGTCTGTGGCGAGAAGCCGTCGCGCACGTAGGCGACGTCGCGCAGGTAGGTGGTCGCGCCGTCGACGGTGCGCACCGGCAGGTCGTTGAGCCCGGCGATCTCGTCGGGCGAGCCGTTCATGCGCACCGTGTACTCGGTGGCGCCGAACTTGGCCGTGCCGGAGGGCAGGATCAGGTTCTGCGCGTTGACGGCATTGACCACGTCCGCCGGCGACAGTCCGCGCGCCTGCATCGCCCGGGTGTCGAGGTCGACCGAGATCAGCCGGTTCTTGCCGCCGTAGGGAAAGGGAATCGCCACCCCCGGCACCGTGATGAGCTGCGGGCGCAGCTGGTTGATGGCGGCATCGAACAGCGAGTTCTCCGGCCGCGCGTTGCTCGACAGCGCCAACTGGATGACCGGGATGCTGGAGGCCGAATACTTGATCACCAGCGGCGGCGTGATGCCCGGCGGCAGCTGGCGCACCTGCGTCTGCATCGACGCCACCACCTGGGCGATGGCGGTCTCGATGTTCGCGGTCGGCTGGAAGAAGATCTTGATCACGGCCACGCCCGAGAGCGACTGCGACTCGATGTGCTCGATGTCGCTGACGGTCGTGGTCAGGCTGCGCTCGGTCTGGCCGGTGATGCGCTGGCCCATCTCCAGCGCCGGCAAGCCGTTGTAGTTCCAGATCACGCTGACCACCGGAATGTTGATTTCCGGGAAGATGTCCGTCGCCATGCGCAGCAGGACGAGCGGTGTCGCCAGCACGATCAGCATCGCCATCACGATGAAGGTGTACGGACGACGCAGTGCAAGCTGGACCATGGACGCTGCTGCTGGGGGTATCGGCGATGCGGAGGAACCGCATCATAAGGAAATGGAATTACATCCCGCGCCGTGGCGCAGGAAGCCCTCAAAAGGCGTTCGGAACCGTCAATTCCAGCGCATCGAAGACGCGCATCGCGGCGTAGGCGTCGTTGGCGGCATAGCGGATCTGCGCATCCGTCAGTTGCCGGTTGGCCCAGTTCGAGGTGGTCGCCTTGCGCGACTTGACGAAACGGCGGTTGAACACCAGCGCCACCGCCGTCTTCACGCCGACCGACTTGCGGTAGCCGCGGCGGCGGAACTCGGTGTCGATGTCGAACACGGCGCGCGGGTCGACGCCCAAGCGCTGGCGGATCAGGCTCAGGTCGGTCGACAGGCCGAAGCCGACCTTGGCCAGCGCGGTGGAGGCCAGCAGCGCGGCCAGCGTCTCGCGGCACTCGGTGTGGTGCAGCTGGAAGATCCAGGCTTCGCGCAGCGTCGCGAATTGCACCACGTGCGGACCGCCGGACACCTCGTTCTTCGCGAAGGTCGGCTTCGACTCGGTGTCGAAGCCGGCCACGCCCGCGGCCAGCAGCGCCGTGGCGGCGGCCTGCGCCTGCTGCAGCGTGGCGACGACGCGGATGTCCCGCAGCCCGAGGCCCTCGAAGGGTTCGAGCAGGGCGATCTGCTCGCGTTCGGGCAGTGGGGGAGGGGCGGCGGGAGTCATGGTCGAAGCCGATTGTCGCTCGTTGACGCTCGCGGATATGGTTGATAGTATCAACAATATAAACCCACGGAGACGGATGTGAAGCAATCGATGTTCTCGGGCGGCCGCAGGGATGCGCTGCGCTTTCTTTCGGCGGCGGCCGCCGCCGGCGCCTGGCCCGCCGCGTGGGGCCAGGAGACCTTCCCGGCCAAGCCGATCCGCGTGATCGTGCCCTTTGCACCCGGCGGCGCGATCGACGTGGCCGTGCGCGCGATGACCGAGAAGGTGTCCCTCGAGATCGGCCAGCCCGTGGTGGTGGATGCCAAGCCCGGCGCGGGCACCATCGTCGGCGCCGATGCCGCGGCCAAGGCGGCGCCCGACGGCTACACCGTGCTCGTGACGACCAGCAGCACCACCATCAACAATGCCGGCGCCTACAAGAAGCTGCCCTACGACCCGGCCGCGAGTTTCGCGCCGGTCACGATGGTGTCGCTCGGCAGCGTGATGTTTGCCGGGCCCGCGACAGCGCCCTACGGCAACCTCAAGGAGTTCGCAGCGTGGGCCAAGGCGCAGAACCGCCCGATCACTTTCGGCAGCTGGGGCAAGGGCTCGTCGGGTCATCTGTTCGGCGAGCTGCTGCGCACGCGCTACGGCCTGAACATGCAGCACGTGCCCTACAAGGGCGACGTGCAGGCGCTCACCGACGTGCGCGGCGGCGTGCTCGACACCACCTTCTCGAGCCCGGTCAGCGCGCGCCCGCTGGTGCGCGCCAACTACATCAAGGGCCTGGGCATGACCGGGCCGCGGCGCTCCGGCGGCATGCCCGAGTTGCAGACCTTCGGCGAACAGGGCTTCGCCGGCTTCGAGCTCGCGGGCTATGTCGCCGTCTATGTGCCGGCCGGAACTCCCAAGCCCGTGATCGAGCGCCTCAACAAGGCCTTCGTCGCCGCGATCCGCATGCCGGAGGTGTCGCAGCGGCTGATCGACCAGGGGCAGGACCCGATCGCCAGCACGCCCGAGGAACTGGCCGAGGTCTACAAGCGCGACGCGCCGCAATGGCTGGCGCTGATGAAGGCCGCCGGCGTCGAGCCGGAATAGACACCCGCACAGGACGCATTCCATGAACGCACCGCAAGACCACCGCCACATCATCCCGATCCGCAGCGCCTACGAGCTGCCCGAACCGATCGTGCGCGATGAACTCGTGCGCACCGGCCGCGGCACCGCGATGGGCGAGCTGCTGCGCCGCTACTGGCATCCGGTCGGCCTGTCGAGCGACGCCGGCGACACGCCGCGCCAGATTCGCGTGCTCGGCGAGGACCTGATCCTGTTTCGCGCCGGCAACGGCGAGCCCGGCCTGCTGCATCCGCGCTGCGCGCACCGCGGCGCCTCGCTGCTCTACGGCAAGGTCGAGGAGGACGGCATCCGCTGCTGCTACCACGGCTGGAAGTTCGACCCGCGCGGCCAGTGCCTGGAGCAGCCCTGCGAGCCCGGTGGCGGCAGCCGCGTCGGCCGCATGCTGCAACCCGGCTATCCCGTGGCGGAACGCTATGGCATGGTCTGGGCCTACATGGGTCCGCCCGCGAAGCAGCCGGTGCTGCCGCGCTTCGAGCCTTTCGAGCAGCTCGAGGAGGGCGAGTTCATCGAGGCCGACGACCAGAGCATCGGCGGCGGCGGTCCGGTGATCGTCGACTGCAACTGGTTCCAGCATTACGAGAATGTGGTCGACCCGTGGCACGTGATGGTGTTGCACGGCAGCTTCTCGGGCACCCAGTTCACCGATGCGATGCTGCGCGCACCGACGATCCGCTTCGACACCACGCCGATCGGCGTGAAGGTGACTTCGCTGCGCACGCTGGACGACGGCTCCCTCTTCCGCCGCGTGACCGAGGCCTGCGTGCCGACCTGGCGCGTGGTGCCGAATCCGCGTGTCGGGCAGTACGCGCGGGTCGAGTCGATCGGCTTCATCCTGCCGATCGACGACACGCACTTTCGCATCTACACCGTGGCGCGCGTGCGCACGGCGGGCGAGCTCACGGGCTTTCGTTCGCGCCAGGGCGGCAAGCTCTGGCGCGAGCTCACGCCCGAGGAGCATCGCCGCTTCCCCGGCGACTACGAGGCGCAGACCAGCCAGGGCGAGATCACCTGGCATTCGCACGAGAACCTCGCGACCAGCGACCGCGGCATCGCGCTGCTGCGCCGGCTGGTGCAGCAGCAGGTCAAGACGGTGGCCGAGGGCGGCGACCCGGCCGGCGTGCGTTTCGATGCGAAGGACGAGCTGGTGCGCTTCGAGGCCGGCAACTTCCACGATCCGAAGCCTGCGCAGGCCGGCGCCTGAGCGACCGCTGTCAGGGCTGCTTCTTTTCCTCTTCGGCGACCATCGCCAGTGCCTTGATCTTGAGCTTGGCGAGGATCGTGACCAACTGCGCCGCCTCGTCCTCGCTCAGCACGCTGCGAAAGGCCCGGTCGCGTGCCTGCGCGCTGCGCGACAGGCCCTTGAGGGTCGTGCTGCCGAGGGCCGTGAGTTCGAGCTGCGCCGAGCGCGCATCGGTGCTGTGCGCGTTGCGCGCCACCATGCGGCGCTCGACCAGCGCGCTCACGATGCGGCTGATCTGCGCCTTGTCGGTGCTCGAGTAGTCGGTGAGCACGCGCAGCGTCACCGGCTGCAGGTAGTCGATCAGCGCCAGCGTGCGCCATTCCATCAGGCTGGTGTCGTGCTCGCGCCGAAAGCGCAGCGCGGCACTGCGGCGCAGTGCGTCCGAGGTGCTGTTGACCTCGTAGCTCAACAGCCGGCGAAAGACGGGGGCGGGCGCGCGGTTGGCAGGCATGGCGCGCTCAGCTCCGCAGCAGCCTGCCGTGGTGCGACAGGTGATCGGCGATGAAGCTCTGGATGAAGTAGTAGCCGTGGTCGTAGCCTTCGTGCCGGCGCAGCGTGAGCGGCTGGCCGGCCGCGCGGCAGGCGGCCTCGAAGCGCTGCGGATGCAATTGCTCGGCGAGGAATTTGTCGGCCAGGCCCTGGTCGATCAGGATGCCGGCCGGGTAGGGCGCGGCGGTCTGCGATTGCATCAGCGCGCTGGCATCGTGCGCGAGCCAGGCGCCGCGGTCGGTGCCGAGGTAGCCGCCGAAGGCCTTCTCGCCCCACGGGCATTGCGTTGGCGCGCAGATCGGCGCCAGCGCCGAGAGCGATTGGAAGCGCCCCGGATGCCGCAGCGCCAGCGTGAGCGCGCCGTGGCCGCCCATCGAATGGCCGAAGAGACCGATGCGCCCGGCATCGATGGCAAAGGCCTGCGCGACGAGCGGCAGCAGCTCATGCATGAGCCAGCTTTCCATGCGCCAGTGGCTGCGCCACGGCGCCTCGGTCGCGTCCAGGTAGAAGCCGGCGCCGATGCCGAAGTCCCAGCTCGCCGTCGCGCCCTCGATGCCTTCGGCCTGCGCGCCGCGCGGACTGGTGTCGGGCGCGACGAGCGCCAGGCCGAGTTCGGCGGCCAGGCGCTGGGCGCCGGCCTTGACCATGAAGGTTTCCTCGTTGCAGGTCAGGCCCGCGAGGTACATCAGCGCGGGCACCGGGCCCACTTGCGCTTGCGGCGGCAGGAACACCGAGAAGCGCATCGGCAGACCGATCTCGCGCGAGGCATGTTCATGGAAGCTCTGCACGCCGCCGAAGCAGCGGTGTTCGGACGTCGTCTTCAGGGTGTTGTCGGTCATGGACGTGGAATGAGTTCGAGCACCGCATCGGCGAAGACGCGCGGCGCTTCCTGCGGCATGTTGTGGCCGACGCCGGGCACGATGCGGTGCGAGCGCGGGCCGCTGAAGCGGTGCGCCTGGGCCGATGCGTCGGCGGGCGGGCGCACGCCGTCGTCGGCGCCGTCGAAGGTGATGGTCGGCACGGCGATCGCGGGTTGCGATGCCAGCCTGGCCTCGATGCCGGCATAGGCGGGATCGCCCGGCACCAGGCCGAAGCGGTGGCGGTACGAGTGGATCACCACCTCGACGAAGTCCGGGTGGTCGAAGGCTGCGGCGCTGCGTTCGAAGCTCGCATCGTCGAAGTGCCAGGTCGGCGACCAGAGTTTCCACAGCAGCCGCGCGATGCCGCGCCGATCGGCTTCGAGCCCGGCGCGCCCGCGCTCGCCATGGAAGTAGTACTGGTACCAGAGCCGGTATTCCTTGTCCGCCGACTCGGGCGTCATGGCCCGCGCGATGTCCTGGATGTTGTAGCTGTTGTACGAGACCAGCCCCGCGCAGCGCTCGGGCCAGAGCGCCGCGACCACGCAGGCGGCCCGGCCGCCCCAGTCGTAGCCGGCCAGCACCGCGCGCGGGATGGCGAGCGCATCCAGCAGCGCGAGCAGGTCTGCGCCCAGCGCGGCCTGCTCGCCCGAACGCGGCGTCGCCGCATCGAGGAAGCGGGTCGCGCCGTAGCCGCGCAGGTACGGCACGATCACGCGGCATCCCGCCGCGGCCAGCAAGGGCGCGACCTCGGCGTAGGCATGGATGTCGTAGGGAAAGCCGTGCATCAGCAGCACGGGCGGGCCGTTCGCCGGGCCCTCTTCGGCATAGGCGATCTCAAGCACGCCGGCCTTGATCGTGCGCAACGCTTGCATGGTCTTCATCGAGACGCCTTCGGGCCGGCCCGGGATCAGTACAGAACCACGCCGCGAATGGACTCACCCCGCTTCATCAGGTCGAAGCCTTTGTTGATGTCTTCCAGCGGCATGGTGTGCGTGATCAGGTCGTCGATGTTGATCTTGCCCTCCATGTACCAGTCCACGATCCTGGGCACATCCGTGCGCCCGCGCGCCCCGCCGAAGGCCGAGCCTTCCCACTTGCGCCCCGTCACCAGCTGGAACGGCCGCGTGCTGATCTCCGCGCCCGCCTCCGCCACCCCGATGATGATGCTGCGCCCCCAGCCCTTGTGCGTGCACTCCAGCGCCTGGCGCATCACCTTCGTGTTGCCGATGCACTCGAAGCTGTAGTCGGCGCCGCCATCGGTCAGTTGCACGATCGCGTCCACCACGTTCTCCGTGTCCTTCGGGTTGATGAAGTGCGTCATGCCGAACTTGCGCGCCATCGCCTCGCGTTCGGGGTTCAGGTCCACGCCGATGACCTTGTCCGCGCCCACCATCTTTGCGCCCTGGATCACGTTCAGGCCGATCCCGCCCAGGCCGAAGACGACCACGTTGGCGCCGGCCTCCACCTTGGCCGTGAAGATCACCGCGCCGATGCCGGTGGTCACGCCGCAGCCGATGTAGCAGACCTTGTCGAAGGGCGCGTCCTCGCGGATCTTGGCCAGCGAGATTTCCGGGGCCACCGTGTAGTTGCTGAAGGTGGAAGTGCCCATGTAGTGAAAGAGCGGCTTGCCGTCCAGGCTGAAGCGGCTGGTGCCGTCGGGCATCAGGCCCTTGCCCTGGGTGCTGCGGATGGACTGGCACAGGTTGGTCTTGCGCGAGAGGCAGAACTTGCACTGGCGGCATTCGGGCGTGTACAGGGGGATGACGTGGTCGCCCTTCTTCAGGGTGGTGACGCCGGGGCCGACGTCGACGACGATGCCCGCGCCCTCGTGGCCGAGGATGGCGGGGAAGATGCCTTCGGGGTCGGCGCCGGAGAGGGTGTAGTAGTCGGTGTGACAGATGCCGGTGGCCTTGATCTCGACGAGCACTTCGCCGAACCTGGGGCCGGCGAGGTCGACGGTTTCGATGCTCAGGGGCTGGCCGGTTTGCCAGGCGATGGCGGCTTTGGTTTTCATGGGTCTTCAGCTTCGATTCGAGGAGCGGGCACTATAAGATGCCCGGCACTGGAGCGTCACGTCATGAAGAAAATCTTTGTCCTCAACGGCCCCAACCTCAATCTGCTCGGCACGCGCGAGCCCGCGCAGTACGGCCACGAAACGCTGGCCGACGTCGAGCGCATGTGTCAGGAGGCGGGCGCGAAGCTCGGCGTCGAGATCGAGTGCCGGCAGTCCAACCACGAGGGCCAGCTGATCGACTGGATCCATGAAGCCGGCCGCGAGGTCGCCGCCGGCCGGATGTTCGGCGTGGTGATGAATCCCGGCGCCTACACGCACACCTCCATCGCGCTGCACGACGCGATCAAGGGCGCCAGCGTGCCGCTGGTCGAGTTGCACATCTCCAACGTGCATGCACGCGAGGAGTTTCGCCATCACTCCTTCATCTCGCCGGCGGCGCGCGGCATCATCGTCGGCTTCGGCGTCAAGGGTTATGCGCTCGCCATCGAGGCGCTGGTGCGCGTGAGCGAGGCGGCTTGAGCACCGCGCCGCGCCCCCCGAAAGAGCGGCCCGGCCTGTTCGCCGCCGAAGACGGCACGCTGCGCTGCCGCTGGTGCGAATCCACCTCGGCCTACCAGCGCTACCACGACCACGAGTGGGGCTTTCCGGTCGCGGACGATCGGCGCCTGTTCGAGAAGCTGTGCCTCGAAGGCTTTCAGGCTGGCTTGAGCTGGCTCACCATCCTCAACAAGCGCGAGGCCTTCCGCAACGGCTTTGCGCAGTTCGATGCCGAGCAGGTGGCGCGCTTCGGCCCGAAGGAGGTGGAACGGCTGCTCGGCGATGCGGGCATCGTGCGGCATCGCGGCAAGATCGAGTCGACGATCAACAACGCGCAACGCGTGCTCGAACTGCGGGCGGAGTTCGGTTCGCTGGCGGCCTACGCCTGGGGCTTCGAGCCGCATCCGGCTTCGCGTCCCCAGCGGGTCACGCATGCGGCGCTGCAGACCATGGTCACTTCGCCCGAGTCGATCGCCATGTCCAAGGATCTGAAGAAACGCGGCTGGAGCTTCGTCGGCCCGACGACGGTCTACGCCTTCATGCAGGCCATGGGCCTGGTCAATGACCACGTCGAAGGCTGCCATGCGCGCGAGCTGGCGCTGGAAGCCCGCGCCAAACTCAAGCCGCCGCGCCGGCCCGCTGCTGTTAAGTGATCTGAGGCCGCGCCGACTTGCGCTGGCTCACTCGGCCCTGGGTGTCGACGCTTTCGAGGTGCACCTCGAAGCCCCACAGCCGCGCGACATGCTTCAACACTTCTTGCGCGTCGTCGTGTAGCGGGCGGTTGTTGTGCTGGGTGTGGCGCAGCGTGAGCGAGCGGTCGCCGCGCACGTTGACGCTCCAGACCTGGATGTTGGGCTCGCGGTGGTTGAGGTCGTACTGGCGTGACAGCGATTCGCGCAACTCGCGGTAGCCGCTGTCGTCATGGATCGCGGCCACTTCGAGTTCCGATTCGCTCTCCTGGTCGCGGATGGCGAAGAAGCGGAAGTCGCGCATCAGCTTCGGCGAGAGGAACTGGCCGATGAAGCTCTCGTCCTTGAAATTGCGCATGGCGTTGTGCAGCGAGTCGACCCAGTTGGTGTCCGCCAGTTCAGGGAACCAGCGCCGGTCTTCCTCGGTCGGCTTCTCGCAGATGCGCCGCAAATCGCTGTACATCGCGAAGCCCAGCGCATACGGGTTGATGCCGCTGTAAGCGCGGTGGCCGATCGGCGGCTGGAAGACGACGTTGGTATGCGACTGCAGCCACTCCATCATGAAGCCATCGGCCAGCAGGCCTTCGTCATAGAGGGTGTTGAGCAGCGTGTAGTGCCAGAAGGTGGCCCAGCCCTCGTTCATCACCTGCGTCTGGCGCTGCGGATAGAAATACTGCGCCACCTTGCGCACGATGCGCACCACTTCGCGTTGCCAGGGTTCCAGCAAGGGTGCGTTTTTCTCGATGAAGTAGAGCAGGTTTTCCTGCGGCTCGGTCGGAAAGCGCTTGGCGGCGGCCTCTTCGTCGGTCGTGCGGCCGGCGCGGCGCGGCAGCGTGCGCCACAGGTCGTTGACCTGCTGCTGGAGGTGGTGCTCGCGCTCCTCGCGGCGCACCTGCTCCTGGCCGAGCGAGAGCTTCTGCGGACGGCGGTAGCGGTCGACGCCGTGGTTCATCAGCGCGTGGCAGGAGTCGAGCAGGTCTTCGACCGCCGACACGCCATGACGCTCCTCGCATTCCGCGATGTAGGTGCGCGCATAGACGAGGTAATCGATGATGGACGAGGCATCCGTCCACATCTTGAACAGGTAGTTGCCCTTGAAGAAGCTGTTGTGACCGTAGGCCGCATGGGCGATCACCAGGGCCTGCATCGCCATGGTGTTCTCTTCCATGAGGTAGGCGATGCACGGATCGGAATTGATCACGATCTCGTAGGCCAGGCCCATGTGGCCACGGCGGTAGTTCTTCTCGGTGGCGATGAACTGCTTGCCGTAAGACCAGTGGCGGTAGATCACCGGCATGCCGACGGAGGCATAGGCATCCATCATCTGCTCGGAGGTGATGATCTCGAGCTGGTTGGCGTAGGTGTCCAGCCCGTAGCCCTTGGCCACGCGGGCGATCTCGGTGTGGTAGCGCTCGATCAGGTCGAATGTCCAGTCCGAGGGGCTGGGCAGCGGCTCCCTCGCTTTCTCGTTCATGCCGATGACCTCTCTTTCTTGAACAGGTCGCGAAAAACCGGGTAGATGTCCTGTGCATCGGCGACCTTGCGCATGGCGAAGTTCTTGTGGGATTCGACCAGCTGGCTGTATTCCTCCCACATGTTCTGCTCGGCCTCGGCGACCTGCACGTAGGCGTAGTAGCGCACCAGCGGCAGCAGCTGGTCGCGCAGGAGCTCGCGGCAGCGGCCGCTGTCCTGGTGCCAGTTGTCGCCGTCGCTGGCCTGCGCGCCGTAGATGTTCCACTCGCCGCTCGGGAAGCGCGCGCGGATGATGTCGTTCATCAGCGTGAGCGCGCTGGAGACCACGGTGCCGCCGGTTTCGGTGGCGTGGAAGAACTCTTCTTCGGTCACCTCGGAGGCCTGCGTATGGTGACGGATGAAGACCAGCTCGATCTTCTCGTAGTGCCGCGTGAGGAACATGTAGAGCAGCATGAAGAAGCGCTTGGACATGTCCTTGCGTGCCTCGTCCATCGAGCCCGACACGTCCATCAGGCAGAACATCACCGCCTTGGCCGACGGCACAGGCACCTTGACCCGGTTGCGGTAGCGCAGGTCGATCGGGTCGAGGTAGGGGATGTGCTTGGCCTTGGCGCGAAGCTCCTCGATCCTGGCTTCGGTGTCGCGGATCTCGCGCTGGACCAGCGCGTCGGCCAGGCGCGGGCTGCGCTGGAGGTGCAGCAGATGAGCCTCGAGCTCGCGCAGTTCGCGCCGCGTATCGCCGCCGAGCGCGATGCGACGCGCCAGTGCGCCGCGCATCGAGCGCACCACATGCAGGTTGGTGGGCATGCCGTCGCTGGTGAAGCCGGCGCGATGGCTCTTCCATTCGGGCACTTCGGCCAGCTGGGTGCGGATCAGGTGGGGCAGGGCGAGGTCCTCGAAGAAGACCCGCATGAACTCTTCCTTGGTGAGGCGGAAGACGAAATCGTCCTCGCCGCCTTCGCCGTCGCCGGCCTGCGAACCGCTCCCCGCGCCGCCGCCGCCGCCCTGCGGGCGCTCGATGCGGTCGCCCTTGACGTATTCGCGGTTGCCGGGATGCACGTATTCGCGATCACCGCCCTGGCCGTGGCCGAAGACCGGCTCGGAGACGTCGCGCTTGGGCAAGGTGATGTCCTCGCCCTGCTCGAGGTCGCGGATGCTGCGGCCGCTGACGGCGCGCCGCACGGCTTCGCCGATCTGCTCGCGATAACGCCGCAGGAAACGCTCGCGGTTGCCGATGGATTTGTTCTTCCCCGACAACCGGCGGTCGATGATCTGCTGCAGCATCGCCACGGCGATCTCCTTTCCTCAGTCCATCATGAACTCTTGCGCACGCGCAGGTACCACTCGCACAGCAGGCGTACCTGCTTGGCGGTGTAGCCCTTCTGCACCATGCGGTTGACGAAGTCTTCGTGCTTCTTCAGCTCGTCGGCGCTGCTCTTGGCGTTGAAGCTGATGACCGGCAGCAGCTCCTCGGTGTTGGAGAACATCTTCTTCTCGATCACCGTGCGCAGCTTCTCGTAGCTGGTCCACAGCGGGTTCTTGCCGGCATTGCCGGCCCGCGCGCGCAGCACGAAGTTGACGATCTCGTTTCGGAAGTCCTTGGGGTTGCTGATGCCCGCGGGCTTCTCGATCTTCTCGAGCTCGGCGTTCAGTGAGCCGCGGTCGAACACCTCGCCGGTGTCCTGGTCGCGGTACTCCTGGTCCTGGATCCAGTAGTCGGCGTAGGTGACGTAGCGGTCGAAGATGTTCTGGCCGTATTCGGAGTAGCTTTCGAGGTAGGCGGTCTGGATCTCTTTGCCGATGAACTCGGCGTAGCGCGGCGCCATCAGCTCCTTGATGTAGGACAGGTACTTCTGTTCGGTCTCCGGCGCGAACTGCTCGCGCTCGATCTGCTGTTCGAGCACGTACATGAGGTGCACCGGGTTGGCCGCAACCTCCGAGCTGTCGAAGTTGAACACCTTCGAGATGATCTTGAAGGCGAAGCGCGTCGACACGCCGCTCATGCCTTCGTCGACGCCCGCGTAGTCGCGGTATTCCTGGATCGACTTGGCCTTGGGGTCGGTGTCCTTGAGGTTGTCGCCGTCGTACACCTGCATCTTGCTGAAGACGCTGGAGTTCTCGGGTTCCTTCAGCCGCGTCAGCACCGAGAACTGGGCCATCATGCGCAGCGTGCCCGGGGAGCAGGGCGCCGCCGACAGCGAGGAGTTGCGCACCAGCTTCTCGTAGATCTTGATCTCTTCGGACACCCGCAGGCAGTACGGCACCTTGACGATGTAGATGCGGTCGAGGAAGGCTTCGTTGTTCTTGTTGTTGCGGAAGGCCTTCCATTCGCTTTCGTTGCTGTGCGCGAGCACGATGCCGTCGAATGGGATGGCGCCGAAGCCCTCGGTGCCCTTGAAATTGCCCTCCTGCGTCGCTGTCAGGAGCGGATGCAGCACCTTGATCGGCGCCTTGAACATCTCGACGAATTCGAGCAGGCCCTGGTTGGCCAGGCACAGGCCGCCCGAGTAGGCGTAGGCATCGGGGTCGTCCTGCGCGAAAGTTTCCAGCTTGCGGATGTCGATCTTGCCGACCAGGGAGGAGATGTCCTGGTTGTTCTCGTCGCCGGGCTCGGTCTTGGCCACCGCGATCTGCCGCAGCACGGACGGGTAGCGCTTGACGATCTGGAACTTGCGGATGTCGCCGCCATACTCTTCGAGGCGCTTGACGGCCCAGGGCGAGAGGATGCGCTGCAGGTAGCGGCGCGGGATGCCGTATTCCTTCTCGAGGATCTCGCCGTCTTCGTCGGCGTTGAAGAGCCCGAGCGGCGATTCGTTCACCGGCGAACCCTTGATCGCGTAGAACGGCACCTGCTCCATGAGCTGCTTCAGCCGCTCGGCGATCGAGCTCTTGCCGCCGCCGACCGGGCCGAGCAGATAGAGAATCTGCTTGCGCTCCTCCAGCCCCTGCGCGGCATGCCGGAAGTACGACACCACCTGTTCGATGGCGTCCTCCATGCCGTAGAACTCGCGGAACGCCGGATAGATCTTGATGACCTTGTTGGCGAAGATGCGCGACAGGCGCGGGTCGTTGCGCGTGTCCACCAGCTCCGGCTCGCCGATGGCCTGCAGCATGCGCTCGGAGGCCGTGGCGTAGGCCGTGGGCTCACGCTTGCAGATATCGAGGTACTCCTGCAGCGACAGGACCTCCTCGCGCGTGCGCTCGTAGCGAGCTGCGAAGTTGCTGATGACATCCATAGACACCTCCATCGAGTCAGCGGGGCGCTACCCGGAGTTTTCCGTGTTGCCCACGTCGCATCGCTCGCAGAAAGGTGCCGTGTGATGTGGTGAGCACGTTGGGAGAAAACTCCTGAGCAGGTACTGGCTCAAAGCATAAAACAAAGAACGCCGTTCGACCTATTTCTTTTCAATTCAGAATCCACACTTTCGTTGAAAGTTCCGACGCAAAAGCGGCAGCACTTCGCAAAAGCGGCGACAGGATTTTCCCGGCGGCACCGTGCGCTATTTGCCGATCATGTCCTACGCGTTCGCCAGCCGGATCGTCCACCGGGATGGTGCTGCCGATCAGCGCATTGATCCTCGCCATTTGTCGCATCCACATCGCTTCAAAGAATATTCCGGCAAAAACGCACACTCCGCATCCGCATCGACCCAATAGCCCCAGTCGCCGATGCCTTTCACGACAACTGTCGCGAGCGCGGTTGCGTTGACCGATCGCGGGTTACCCGCACCCGAATCGGGTACGAACGCACAAGCAAATTGGATGCCGCGATGCGGCGTGCGCTCAGACGAAGCGGTTGCTCAGCTGACCCAGGCCATCGATCTCGATGCGGACCACGTCGCCGGTCTTCAGGTACTGCGGCGGCACCAGGCCCATGCCGACGCCCGCCGGCGTGCCGGTCGCGATCACGTCGCCAGGGTAGAGCGTGATGCCGCGCGAGCAAGTCTCGATCAGCGTCGGGATGTCGAAGATGAGATCGCTGGTCTGCCCGTCCTGGCGCAGCTCGCCGTTGACCCAGCAACGCACCCGCGTGCGCGCGCCGTCGAGCGCATCGGCGGTGACGATCCACGGGCCCATCGGGCAGAAGGTGTCGAAGGACTTGCCGAGATCCCATTGCTGGTGGCGCATCTGCACGTCGCGCGCCGTGACATCGTTCACGATGGTGTAGCCGAACACGTGCGAGAGCGCGTCGGCGCACGCGATGTTGCGCCCGCCCTTGCCGATCACCACGGCCAGCTCGGCCTCGTAGTCGATCTGCGACGAGACCTCGCCGGGCAGGCGCACCTCGTCCTGCGGGCCCACCACGCACTCGGGAAGCTTGGTGAAGACGATGGGCCAGCCCTCGGGATCGGCGGCATTGTTCTTGAAGACCGAGGCCGACAGCTCCTTCGCATGCGCGCGGTAGTTGCGTCCGACGCAGAAGATGTTGCGCCGCGGCAGCGGCAGCGGGGCTTCCAGCCGCACGTCGGCGAGCGCGATCCGCTCGCGCGCTGGCGGCGTGGCCTCCGTGCCGCTGGCCTGGCGTTCGATCAGCGCCAGCGCGCCGCGGCGCGCCTCGGCCTCGTCGAGCGGCAGCAGCGCGATCGAGGCCGCGTCTTCCGACACCAGGCCGACATGGCGTCGGCCTTGGTACTGACAGGTGGCGATTCGCAAAATGATTCCTTCGGATGGTGTTCGAATCAAATGGTACCAATACGATACCAAGTGCACAATGCCAGGCAGCGCGCCGCCGTTGATACGATCGGCGTGCACCCTCCCAACCATCCGGACTTCGCGATCGTGCACAACGCCCTGACACTGCGGGAATCCATCCTCGAGAAACTGACATCGCGCGCCTGGCGGGCGGGACACCGCCTGCCGACGGAGCGCCAGCTGAGCGTCGAATTCGGTCTCGGCCGATCGACGGTGCGCCGCGTGCTGGCGGAGCTCAAGGACAAGGGCTTCATCACCCAGACGGTGGGCAGCGGCACTTATGTCGCCGACGGGGTCGGTCGGGCCCTGTCCGAGATCGCCGCGGCCGCGGCGCCGATGGCGACCAGCCCGGCCGAGCTGATGGGCGCGCGCCTGGTGCTGGAGCCGGCGATCATCGCGCTGGTGATCGGCAACGCGACCGCCGCGGATTTCTCCCGCATGGAGGAGTGCTGCGACAAGGGCGAGTCGGCCTCGACCATCGAGGACTTCGAGGTCTGGGACGGCAGGCTGCACGAGGCGATTGCCGCTGCGGCGCACAACAGCTTCATCGCCGCCGTGTTCCAGCGCATGAACGAAGTGCGCGCGCAGAGCGAATGGGGCATGCTCAAGCGCCGCAGCGCAACGCCCGAGCGCCGCCTCGACTACCAGCGCGAGCATCGCGAACTGGTCGCCGCGCTGCGGGACCGCGACGGCATTCGCGCGACGCAGCTCTGCATCGATCACCTGACGCGCGTGCGGCGCAACATGCTGGGCTATTGAGCGGCGTGGCGTGCGGCTCAGGGCAAACCCGGCTTCACGTTGACCGGCGTGGCAGCGATCGCTATATTGGTTCGTGGCTGATGGCAAGTAAGACCAATAAGGCCCAATTCTGCATTGGAGTCGAACCGTGAATGCTCGATGGATCCGAGGCCACGGCCTCAAGACCGCACTGCCGCGGCTCGCGATGGTGCTGATCGCCGGCTTCTGTCTTGGCGCCGCCGCCCAGGACTATCCCTCGCATCCCGTGCGCATCGTGGTGCCGTTCGCGGCGGGCGGCCCGGCCGATGTCTATGCACGCTTCATCGCGACCCGGCTGGGCGAAGCCCTGGGCCAGGCCTTCGTGGTCGACGACCGGCCCGGCGCCGGATCGGTGATCGGCACCGACGTGGTGGCCAAGAGCGCACCCGACGGCTACACGCTGCTGCTGATGTCGAACGCGCACACGGTGAATGAGTCGCTGATCCCGAACAAGCCCTTCCAGCTGATGCGCGACTTCGTGCCCATCGCGCCCATCAACGAGTCCGACCTGGTGCTGGTGACGCGCGGCGACCTGCCGGTCGATAACCTGGCCCAGCTCATCGCGCTCGCGAAATCGAAGCCCGGCGCGCTGACCTACGCATCCTCCGGGCCGGGCACGCCGTACCACATGGCCGGCGAGCTCTTCAAGGCGATGGCCGGCGTGTCGATCCTGCACATTCCCTACCGCGGCAGCGCGGGCGCGCGCACCGACGTGCTCGGCGGCCAGGTCGACATGATGTTCGACGCGGTGCCGACCATGGCGGAACACGTGCGCGGCGGCAAGGTGAAGGCGATGGCCACCACCGGCCTGACTCGCTCGCCCGTGATGCCCGACGTGCCCACCGTCGCCGAGGCTGGCGTGCCCAAGTACGAGGCGACGATCTGGCTCGGCCTGATGGCGCCGAAGGGCACGCCGCCCGCCGTCGTCGAACGCCTGAATGCGGAGGTGGCGAAGATCGTCTCGAACCCCGACACCGCGAAAGCCTGGAAGACGCAAGGCGCCACACCCATGACGATGAGCGTGCCGGCGTTCACGCGCTACATGAACGAGGACATCGCGAAATGGGCGCGCATCGTGAAGATCTCCGGCGCCAGGGCCGACCGATGAAGCTGCTCTGTGCCGGCGCCGCGCAGGGCCTGGTCAAGGCCTTGCAGGACGGCTTCCTGGCGTCGACCGGCGGGCGCATCGACGCGTGCTTCGGCGCCGTCGGTGCCATGAAGGAAGCGCTGCTGGCGGGCGAGCCCTGCGACGTGATGATCGTCACCGCGTCCATGATCGCTGCGCTGCAGTCCGAGGGCCGCCTGGTGGCCGGCACCGAGGCTGCGCTCGGGCGCGTGCGCACCGGCGTCGCGGTGCGCGAGGGCGAGCCCCTGCCCGACATCGGGTCGCCCGAAGCCTTGAAGGCGAGCCTGCTCGCAGCATCCGCGATCTACCTTCCCGACACCGAGCGCTCGACGGCCGGCATTCATCTGGCGTCGGTGCTGGCGCGGCTCGGCATCGCGGCATCGGTGGCGCCGCGGCTGCGCACCTATCCGAACGGCGCCACGGCGATGCGCGCGCTGGCGTCCGACGCCGAGGCAGGTGCGATCGGCTGCACCCAGATCACCGAGATCAGGTACACACCCGGCATCGTGCTGGCCGGTGCCTTGCCTGCCGCGTTCGAACTCGCGACGGTCTATGCGGCCGCGGTGAGCGCGACGGCTGCCGAGCCCGAACTCGCACGGCGCTTCGTCGACCTGATCACGGGACCGCAGACACACGCCCTGCGCGCGCAGGGCGGCTTCGAATTCCCGGTCTAGCTTCGACGTGCCCGGCCCGTGCCGGCGCCATGGGCGCAGGGCGCGGCCGCATATCAACATGCTATGGCCGCTGCCGAATTCAGCATTAGACATCGCTGTAACGATTTCCTAAGCTCGATCTCCGAGCCGTGGCACCGCCATGGACCTCGACAGATAAGAACAGGAGACACCGTGACGCGCAGCAGCATCCGCAGAGCTTCCGCAGAGACATCGATTCCCGATCGCCGCCGTTTCCTGCGGGCCGGCGGCGCACTGATGGCCAGCGGGGTCATCGCCCAGCTCGCCGCCTGTGCGCACACGCCCGGCACGCCGGCCGCATCGGCTGCGCCGGCCGCACGCACGGGCGCGATCGACATGCACGCGCACTGGACACCGGAGCCCTACGCCAAGGCCATGGCCGAGCTCGGCCGTCCGACCTTCGCGAACGGCTCGGCGCTCAACCCGCTCATGTACGACCTGCCCAAGCGCCTCGAGTGGATGGACCAGCGCAACATCCGGACGCACGTGTTGACCTTGTCGGGCAACATGCCCTGGTGGTGGGCGAGCGATGCCGACGCCATGCGGCTCGCGCAGCTCGTCAACGATTCCGCGCTGACCGCGCATGCGACGTACCCGGAGCGCTTCTACATCGGCCTGGCCGTGCCGATCAAGCAACCCGACGCCGCGCTCAGGGAACTGAACCGCATGGCCGGCAAGCCCGGCGTGCATGCGGTCGGCCTGCCGAACTCGATGAACGGGCAGGACTACCTGTTCACCCCGGAGTACCTGCCCTTCCTCGCGCGCTGCGAGGAGCTCAACCTTCCGCTGCTGTTCCATCCGCTGGACTTCCCGCCCAACTACTACGGCGGACCGCAGCGCCTCGCCGGTCCGAGCTTTCTGTACAACACGCTGGGCTTCACCTTCGAGCATGCCAACACGGCGGAGAAGTTCATCTCCTCCGGGTACCTCGACCGCTTTCCCAGGCTGCAGATCCTGCTCGCTCATGCAGGCGGCGCGTTTCCGTTCATTGCCCAGCGGCTGGCCCATGCCGTCGAGAAAGGCGCGTCGAACGTGAAGCTGCAGCATTCGTACCAGGAGTACGTGCGGCGCTTCTACTACGACACGCTGACCTATTCGAAGGGGGGGTTGCGCTACCTGATCGACACCGTCGGCATCGATCGTGTGGTGATCGGCACTGACGTGTTCGCGGCCATGGACGTGCGCGAGCCGATGTACCTGGTGGACCAGCTCGACCTGCCGGCGGCCAGCCGCGAGATGATCCTGCGCAGCAATGCGCTGCAGCTGATGCACATGTGAACGGAGCCGCCATGCCTCTGCGCTTGTTCCAACTCCTGTCGGCGTTCTGCATCGCAGCGACGATGGCTGCCTTGCCTGCACGGGCGGACACCTACCCGTCGCGCGCGGTGCGGGTGATCAGTCCCTTCGCGCCGGGCGGCGGCCTCGACGTCGTGCTGCGGCCCCTGCTCCAGAAGATGGGCGAGAGCATGGGCCAGAGCTTCTTCCTCGACAACCGCTCCGGCGCGAACGGCATGATCGGCATCGAGGCCGGCGTGCGTTCGCCGGCCGATGGCTACACGCTGATCGGCGTCACCTCGGGCGCGGTGACGATCAATCCCAACGTCTACCAGAAGATGTCCTACGACACGGCACGCGACCTGGTGCCGGTGGTCAACGTCGGCAGTGCGCCGTTCGTGATGGTGATCCATCCCTCGCTGCCGGTGCACAACGTCAAGGAATTCATCGCGCTGGCCAAGGCCGACAAGGGCACGCTGCCCTATGGCTCGCCGGGCGTCGGCGGCACCAACCACCTGGGCGCGGAGTATTTCCTGCAGCTGACCGGCACGCAGATGGTCCACGTGCCCTACCGCGGCAGCCAGCCCCTGATGACCGATCTGGTCGGCGGTCAGGTCAAGATGGCCTTCGACTCGGTGATGGCGACGGTGCCCTTCGTTCGCAGCGGCAGGCTGCGCGCGCTCGGCATCGCCTCGGCGAAGCGCTCGCCGGTCGCGCCGGAGATCCCGACGCTGGCCGAGGAGGGCGGTCCGCCGTTCGAGCTCAGCTCCTGGTACGGCATCATGGCGCCGGCCGGAACGCCGCCCGAGATCATCGCCAAACTCAATGCCGAGGCGGTCAAGGCGCTGGCCGATCCGCAGCTGCGCAAGCTCTATGCGGGCCTCGGCATCGAGGTCGTCGGCAACACACCGGCGCAGTTCGCGCAGCAGATCAAGGAGGACACCGCACACTGGGGCCAGGTGGCGAAGACGGCCCATGTGCAAGCGGATTGATTCATGAGTCAGAAATGGGGAATCCTCGGCGCCGGCGACATCGCGCAGCGCAACATCGTGCCGGCGCTCGCGCAGGTCGAAGGCGCTGAACTCGTCGCGGTGATGAACCGGCGCCTGGCCAACGCGCAGGCCTTCGCGGAGCGCAACAAGATTGCCGGTGCCTACGATTCGCTGGATGCGTTCCTTGCCCATCCGCAACTCGATGCGGTCTACATCGCCTCGCCCAACGGCCTGCATGCCGAGCACACGATCGCCGCCGCGCGCGCGGGCAAGCACGTGCTGTGCGACAAGCCCATGGCGCTCACCGAGGCCGAGTGCGAACGCATGATCGAGGCCTGCGAGCGCCACGGCGTGAAGCTCGGCGTGGTGTTCCAGAACCGCTATCACCCCGCGCACATCCAGGCGCGGCGTCAGATCGAGGCCGGCGTGCTCGGCGAGATCCAGTACGCCTCGGCACAGCTGTGCGTCGGGCGCGCGCGCGGCCACTGGAAGGGCTGGCGGCTCGATCCCTCCGTCGCGGGTTCGGGCGCCATCGTCGGCCAGGCGGTGCATCCGATCGACATCCTGCGTTTCCTGATGGACAGCGAGGTGGTGGAAGTGCAGGCCATGACCGATCAGCAACTGCCCGACCGGCCCGTGGACGACATGGCCTACGCGCTGCTGCGCTTCGCCAACGGCGCCCATGCCACGGTGGTCGCGGGCACCGTGGTGCCGCGCTCCGCCAACGACGTCGTGCTGTACGGCAGCGGCGCGCGGATCGTCTGCACCAGCACGCTCGGAACGCCGGCCGCCGGCGCGCGCCAGAAGCTCAGCATCGAAGGCGAGGGCACCGGCATGAACCTGGACTTCTCCAGCAGCACCTCGCCCCAGCGCTTTGCCGCGATGCTCGACGACTTCGGCCGCTGCATCCGCGAGCAGCGCGAGCCGGCCCTCTCCGGGCGCAACGGCCTGCAGATGGTGAAGATCGCCAATGCGGTGCTCGAATCCAGCCGGCACGGCAAGGCCGTGCGGCTCTCCCCGACGGATCAAGGAACCCGATGACCATCTATCCGAACCACACCAAGCGCCAGCTCGCCGAAGGCAAGATCGCGATCGGCATGGGCCTGCACCAGTCGCGGCTGGTCGACATCGCCGCGATCGGCAAGACCTGCGGCTTCGACTGGCTCTTCATCGACATGGAACACAGCGGGCTCGACCTCGGCGTCGCCACGCAGATCGCCTCGGCGGCGCTGCCGGTGGCCATCACACCCATCGTGCGGGTGCCGGGCAAGGAGCATCACCACGCTTCGCGCATGCTCGACGGCGGCGCGCAGGGCGTGGTGGTGCCGCACGTCGACACGATCGAGGAAGCCCGGCGCGTGGTCTCCTATTGCAAGTACCCGCCGCTGGGGCATCGCTCGCTGTATGGCCAGCAGCCGCAGTTCGGTTTCAGGAACGTGCCGATCGCCGATGCGATGCAGATGGCGAACGACGAGACCCTGGTGGTCATCATGCTCGAATCGCCCGAGGCGATCGCGCAGGCCGACGAGATGGCCGCTGTGCCCGGCGTCGACGTGCTGCTGATCGGCACCAACGACTTCTGCGCCGAGTCCGGCATCCCGGGCCAGTACGGCCATGCGAAGGTCGAGGATGCCTACGCCTGCGTCATCGCGGCCTGCCGCAAGCATGGCAAGACGCCCGGCATGGGCGGGGTGGTGGACCACGTGCTGCTCGAGAAATACATCGGCCTGGGCATGCGCTTCATCCTCAGCGGCAACGACATCGGCTTCCTGATGGCGGGCGCGCGCCAGCGCGCGGACTATCTGCACGGCCTGTCGTACTGATGGCATCGGAACGCCCGCCCATCGCGCGCGGGACGAGGACACGATCATGAACAAGCGCATTGTGTGGAGCGCGGCCCTCGGTCTCGCGCTCACGGCCCTGTCGGCAGGGGTGCCGGCGCGTGCCGACGAATTCCCGTCGCATCCCATCCGCGTCATCGTGCCGTATGCGCCGGGCGGCGGCAGCGACATCAGCACGCGGGTGGTGCAGAACCGCGTGACCGAGCTGCTGAAGGAATCGCTCGTCGTCGACAACCGCGCCGGCGGCGGCACGCTGATCGGGACGCGCATCGTGGCATCCGCGCCGCCCGATGGCTACACGGTGGGCGTGATGGACCCGGCCTTCCTCATCACGCCCTCGCTCTTCGCCGATGCCCACTACGACCCGCTGAAGGACTTCGTGCCGATCTGCCTGATCAGCGTGACGCCGATGATCCTGGCCGTGCCGAGCGCGTTCCCGGTGAAGAACTTCAAGGAGTTCCTCGACTACGCGAAAAAGAATCCCGGCAAGCTGAACTACGGCTCGCCGGGTGCCGGCAGTGCGGGTCATCTCGCGATCGAGCAGGTCCGCAATGCCTTCTCGCTCAAGATGACCCACATCCCTTACAAGGGCTCCGGCCCCGCGATGACGGCCGTGGTGGCGGGCGAGGTCAACGCCTTGATGTCGGGCTCCGCGCTGGTGCCGATGGTGCAGAACGGACAGCTGCGCGGCCTCGCGATCACCGGCAGCAAGCGGCTCGCCGGGCTGCCCGACGTGCCGACCTTCGCCGAGCTCGGCTATCCGCAGATCAACGTGCAGACTTTCGCGGCCGTCGTCGCGCCGGCCGGCACGCCCGCCGCTGCGGTGCATCAACTGCAATCGGCATTTGCCGGCGCGCTCCAGGTGCCCGAGGTGCGGCGCATGCTCGAGGACCGCGGGCAGTTGCCGGTCGGCGGCAGCTCGGAAGACCTCGGCACCTTCTTCAAGGAGAACCTGGTCAATCTGGTCAAGGTCGTGCATGACTCCCACATCAAGATCGACTGAGGCCAGGCCGGCCGTGATGGCCATGCTGCCGCTGTACGCGCCGCTCATGGCGGCGCTCGAAGAAAGCTACGAACTGCTCAAGCCCTGGGAGGCGCGCGACCCGGCCGCCTTCCTGCGCGCGCACGGCGCCCGCGTGCGCGCGGTCGTCACCACCACGAGCCGCGGCTTCGCAGCGCCGGAGTTCGATGCCTTTCCCGCGCTCGAAGCGCTGGCCTGCTACGGTCCCTACGTCACGCTGCTCGATCTGCGGCGCGCCGGCCAGCGCGGCGTGTCGGTGAGCTGCACGCCCGACTCGACCGCCGAGTCCGTTGCCGATCTCGCGATGGGCATGGTCGTCGGCATCATGCGCCGGCTCAGCGAGGCCGATCGCTTCGTGCGTTCCGGGCAATGGCCGACCCAGGCCTTCGCGTCCGGCCGCGAGGTCCACGGCAAGCGCTGCGGCATCGTCGGCTTCGGCCGCATCGGCCAGGAACTGGCGCGCCGCGCCGCGGCCTTCGACATGCAGGTGAGCTACCACGGCCCGCGCGCCAAGGCCGGCGTGGCGCATCGCTACGTCGACGATCTGCAGGCGCTGGCGCGCGAGTCCGATTGCCTGGTGATCGCCTGTGCGCTCACGCCCGAGACCCGCGGCATGGTGAACGCCGCCGTGCTCGATGCGCTGGGGCCGGACGGCTTCCTGGTCAACGTGGCGCGCGGTGCCATCGTCGATGAGGCGGCCTTGATCGATGCGCTCGCCCAACGGCGCATCGCCGGCGCGGCGCTGGACGTGTTCGCCGACGAACCGCAGGTGCCCGCCGCGCTGCGCGCGATGGAGCAGGTGCTGCTCGCGCCGCACATCGGCACCTCGACGCGCGAGAACCGCGACGAGCGCATGCGCAAGCTGCTGGCCAATCTGCGCGCCCATTTCACCGGCGAGCGCGCGCCGCATCCCGTGCCGACCGACGCCTGAACGCCGCGCGCCCGACCGACCATGCACCCTCACGCCTACCTGTTCCTGACGCAGCCCGAAGTGCGTTTTCTCGAGGCCGCGGCGGAACGGCTGATCCCCGCCGACGAACTCGGCCCCGGCGCGTGCGATGCGGGCGTGGCCTCTTTCATCGATGGGCAGCTCGCGAGTCCATGGGGCATGCACGGCCGGCAATACCGCACGGGTCCGTGGCACGAGGGCACGCCGCAGCAGGGCTTCCAGTCGCGCCTCGTGCCGCAGGAGATCTACCGGCTCGGCATCCGCGAGATCGACCAGCACTGCGTCGCGGCGCACGGCAAGCGCTTCGATCTGCTGCCCGTGGCCGTGCAGGACGAGTTGCTGCGGGCGATGGAGCGCGATGCCTTGCCGCTCCCGTCCTTGTCCTCGGGACTCTTCTTCACCTTGCTTTTCAGGAACACCATGGAAGGCTTCTTCGCCGATCCGATGTACGGCGGCAATCGCGACAAGGTGGGCTGGCGGCTGATCGGCTTTCCCGGCGTGGCCGCTTCCAACTACGTCGAGCATCTGGCGCAGCACAACGTTCGCTACGAGGTCGAACCGGTCAGCATCCTGGACATCGAAGCGCAGCGCGCGAAGGTCGACAGCCAGGGCTATGCGCGCCATGTGCTGCGGCGCGTGGATCCGGCGCAATGAGCGCGGTCAAGCTTGCCCCCGTCGACGTGGTGGTGGTCGGCGTCGGCGTCGCCGGCTCGATCCTCTGCAAGGAAATGGCCTCGACCGGCCTCAAGGTGGTCGGACTCGAACGCGGCCGCATGATCGATCCGCAGCACGACTTCGCCATGCCCTATGCGCACGACGAACTCAAGTACGACCGCCACAGCGACATCCTGCAGAACCTGTCGCGCGAGACCGTGACCTTCCGCAACACGGTGGCGCAGCGCGCGCTGCCGATGCGCGAGATGGGCTCCTTCAAGCCCGGCGAATGCGTGGGCGGCGCGGGCATGCACTGGGGCGCGCACGCGCGGCGCTTCCTGCCGTGGGATTTCGAGATGCACAGCCGCACCGTCGAACGCTATGGCCATGCCGCTCTGCCGGCCGGCTGGACCGGACAGGACTGGGGCATCGCCTACGACGAGCTCGAGCCCTACTACGACCAGTTCGAGCATCTCTACGGCGTCGGCGGCAAGGCCGGCAATCTCGAAGGCGAACTGCAGCCCGGCGGCAACCCCTTCGAGGGTGCGCGTTCGCGCGAATTTCCCAACCCGCCGAGCGAGCGCACCTATGCCGGCAGCCTGTTCGCCGAGGCTGCGCAGGGCCTGGGCCTCGCGCCGTTCCAGAACCCGACGGCGGCGATGACCAGCCCCTACACCAATCCCTATCGGTTGATGCTGGGCCAGTGCGTGCGCGGCGGCTTCTGCAACAGCCACGGCTGCGCGATGGGCGCCAAGGCCAGCCCGCTGACGGCCGTGATCCCGGCGCTCGCCAGGCACGCCAACTTCGAATTGCGCGCGCATGCCAACGTCACGCGCATCGAGCTCGACTCGGAGCGCAAGCGCGCGGTCGGTGTCCACTACGTCGATGCGAATGGGCGCGAGATATTCCAGCCGGCCGATCTCGTGATCCTGGCTTCCTACACCTTCAACAACACGCGGCTGCTGCTGCTTTCGGGCATCGGCCGGCCCTACGATCCGGCGACGGGCGAGGGCGTGGTGGGCCGCAACTACGCCTACCAGACCGGCAGCAAGGTCGCGCTCTTCTTCGACGACAAGGTCTTCAATCCCTTCATGGGCGGCGGCGCGCTGAGCACTTCGGTCGACGATTTCAACGGCGACAACTTCGACCATGCGGGCCTCGACTTCATCGGCGGCGCCTACCTCGCCGCGCAGAGCAACGGCGCGACGCCGATTCGCTCCATCACGGTGCCGCCCGGCACGCCGCGCTGGGGCGGCGAGTGGAAGCGCGCTGCGGCACGCTACTACAACAGCACTTTCTCGATCCACGCGCATGGCGGCTGCCAGAGCTACCGCACCAACTACCTGGACCTCGATCCCACCTATCGCGATGCACTCGGGCAGCCGTTGTTGCGCATGACCTTCGACTGGCACGACAACGAGCGCCGACTGTCGGCCCATGCCGTCGAGCGCGCGGTGGAGATCGCGCGCTCGATCGGGCCTGCGCGCTACGGCGTGCATGGGCTGTCCGACATCTACAGCATCGTGCCCTACCAGAGCACGCACAACGTCGGCGGCGCGGTGATGGGCGCCGACCCGGCGACGAGCGTGGTCAACAAGTACCTGCAGTCGTGGGACGTGCCCAACGTCTTCGTGGTCGGCGCGAGCGCCTTTCCGCAGAACAGCGCCAACCCGCCGACGCTGACCGTCGGCGCACTGGCCTGCTGGACCGCCGATGCGATCAAGGACGCGTACCTGCGCAAGCCCGGCGCGCTGATCTGATGCACTACCGCCATACCTACAACATCGAGGACCTGCAGCGCGCCGCGCGGCAGCGCCTGCCGAAGATGTGCTTCGACTGGCTCGAGGGCGGCGCCGAGGATCACGTGACCTGGCTGCGCAACCGCGAGGTCTTCGAGCAATACCGTTTCCGGCCGCACGTGATGGTGGATGTCGGCGGGCGCTCGCAGCAGGTCGAGCTCTTCGGCAAGACCTTCGAGGCGCCGTTCGGCCTGGCGCCGGTCGGCGCGGCCGGGCTTTATGGTCATCGCGCCGATGTCGCGCTCGCGCGCGCGGCACGCGACGCCGGCATTCCGTTCGTTCTCAGCACCGCATCCTTCGATCCGCTGGAAGAAGTCGCGAAGGCGGCCGAGGGCGGCACGCTGTGGTTCC
Organism: Variovorax sp. PBL-E5; assembly: GCF_901827185.1. Classification (NCBI taxonomy): domain Bacteria; kingdom Pseudomonadati; phylum Pseudomonadota; class Betaproteobacteria; order Burkholderiales; family Comamonadaceae; genus Variovorax; species Variovorax sp. PBL-E5. Next base: position 1,735,277 of record NZ_LR594671.1, read on the forward strand.
AGCTCTACATGTCGAAGAACCGCGAGACCGCGGCCAAGCTGGTGCAGCGCGCCTTCGACGCCGGCTTCGAGGCGCTCGTCGTCACCGGCGACGTGGCCGTGATCGGCAACCGCGAATACAACAAGCGCAACCGCTTCAGCGTGCCCTTCAGGATGAACATGCCGACCGTCGTCGACGGCCTGCTGCATCCGCGCTGGCTGTTCGGCGTGTTCCTGAAGACGCTGATGCACTCGGGCGTGCCGCGCTATCACAACGACGAGAGCCCGCCCGGCAGCCAGGCCGTGACCAAGGAGTCGGTGGCTTCCTTCCAGGCGCGGCGCGACGAGATCGATTGGGCCGACGTGCAATGGCTGCGCGATCGCTGGCCGCGCAAGCTCTTCGTCAAGGGCGTGTTGCGCGCAGACGATGCGCTGGCCGCTCAGCGGCACGGGGCCGACGGCGTGTTCGTGTCGAACCACGGCGGCCGCGCGCTCGATGGCGCGGTGTCTTCGCTGGAAGTGCTGGCCGAAATCCGCGCTGCGGTCGGGCCGGCGATGAAGGTGATGATCGACAGCGGATTCCGTCGCGGCACCGACGTGGTGAAGGCGTTGGCGCTCGGCGCCGACATGGTGTTCGTCGGCCGCGCGACGCTCTATGGCCTCGCGGCCGGCGGCGAGCCCGGGGTGCGCCATGCGATCGCGCTGTTGCGAAGCGAGATCGATCGCACGCTGGCACAGCTGGGCTGCCGCTCGATCGCCGACATCGCGCCTGATATGTTGCGCGGCGCCTGAGCGCTGGTGCTCAGCCGCTGTGTTCGGCGGTGACGCGTCGCGTCTCGCCGGTCTCGGTCAGCGTGCGCGTGGCGTCGAGCGAGGCATAGATCCAGAGAATCTTCATCGGCTTGTCGGCGTTGAGGTTGCGAAAGCGATGCGGCAGCCCGGGCGGGATCCAGGTCGTGTCGAGCGGATGCAGGCGATGTTCGCGGCCATCGATGTCGAGCATGGCATCGCCTTCGAGCAGCATCACGCTCTCTTCGCAGTTGTGGCTGTGGAATGCGATCTTCGCGCCCGGCCCGAACTCGGTGATGCCGTTGATGAAGCCGCGCGCGCCGATGCCGGCCGTCACCAGCGGCGTGGTGCTGGCGCCGCCGCCGCGGTCGTAGGATTTCAGCTGGCCGGGACGCAGCACGGCGGGGGAGGGTGTGGTCGCGGCGTTCATCGATGATTCCTTCAGATGCCGGGCATCGCTTCGACGATCACCAGCTCCACTTCGCCTGCGCCTTCTTCCTGCCGATGCCGGGCTGCCGCCTGGTAGGCGGGCGATTCGTAGCAGGCGCGGGCATGGGCCAGCGAGGGGAACTGGATGACCACGAAGCGCTCGAATTTCTTCGGCCCTTCCAGCACGGCGAACTCGCCGCCGCGCGCGAGGATGCGGCCCTGGTGCGCAGCGATGATGTCGGGCACGAGGTCGGTGTAGCGCTTGTAGCGCACGGGGTCGTTGATCTTCGAACGGGCGAGCCAGTAGGCACTCATGGAAGTCCTTTCAAGCACGACGCGACGCCGCGCAGGTCATCGGGTTTCGGTCGTCGCGGCGCTGTTGTCGCCGGTCGATGTCCAGCTTGCGACGCGGCCGGCGCGCACGGCCTCCTCGGCGCTGAAGTTGAGCTCGACCTTGATGCCGTTGATCGGCTCGCGCATGAAGAGCTGGTAGAGGTCGGAGTTGTGTGCCTTGCGTTCGTTGAAGACCACGCCGTTGCGCGTCAGGCGCTCGACGAACTCGTCGATGCCCTCGCAGTTGAAGCACACATGGTCGATGCGGCCCGAGCCGGGCGCGCCGGCGGCCGAGTAGTCCTCGCCGTCCTTGTCGGAGGGCGTGCGCAGGTAGGTGTCCTGGTGCGCCGAGTGCCGCGCCTTGCCGATGTGCACCACGTCCTGCTCGCCGATGTAGAGCCAGTGCACCGGGAAGCCGAACTCCGGGTGGTAGCCGCTGCGAAAGCCGAGGTTGGTGCAGAACCAGTCGCGCGTGGCGTCGGGGTCGTGCGTGAGGATGAGGATGTGCTCCATGAACTTCAGTCCCATGGCGTGCTCCGTGTTCAGGGGTTGGGCGCGAGGATCGTACGCGTGTCGGGCTCGGCGCGCATCGCGGCCAGGCGCTCGGCGCCGAGGCTGGTCGCCAGCGCGTCCAGGTCGGCCATCAGGTTGGGCGCGATCGGAATGCCATCGCGGGCATAGTCCCGCCGCCGCAGCTGGCTCTGCTCGCCCGGCAGCCAGATGCGCTCGACGCCCGGCAGCCGCTCGCCGTCGCGGATGTCGCGCACCAGCGCATCGATCGCACCGCGGAACACCTGCGTGTCGGCAAAGGCCGCGATGTCGATGACCAGGATCGCCTGGCCGGTGTTGGTGCGGGTGACATGGTCCTGGTTGAAGTCGACCACCGCCTTGCCCATCGCGGCACCGTTCAGCGTGCCGGCGAGCAGGCCGATGACCAGCGCCAGGCCATAGCCCTTGTGGCCGCCGATGGGCAGCAGAAAGCCTTCGTGGGCGCGTACGGGATCGCGCAGCGGCCGGCCTGCGCGGTCGATCATCCAGCCCTCGGGCATCATCTCGCCGCGTGCGGCCTTGGCCTTGACCTTGCCGTAGGCCGTGACGGTGGTCGCCATGTCGAGGACCACCGGCGCCTCGTCGCCGGCCGGGATCGCGACGGCGATCGGGTTGGTCGACAGCAGCATCTCCATGCCGCCCCAGGGCGGCAGGTGGTTGGCGTTGCCGACCGCGAAGTAGAGGCCGATCATGCCGTGCGCCACCGGCATGCGCGCGTAGAGCGATGCCGGCCCGGCATGGTTGCTGGCCCGCGAGCCGACCCAGGCGATGCCGGTCTCGCGCGCCTTCGCGATCGCCAACTCGGCCGCGAAGGACATCACGAGATGGCCCATGCCGTTGTCGCCATCCACCAGGGCGGTGCTTGGCCGTTCCGTCACCACGCGGATGTCGGGCTGCACGTTGATGCCGCCGGCGAGGATGCGCTTGACGTATTGCGGCAGCCGTATCACGCCGTGGCCGTCGGAGCCCTGCAGGTCGGCCTGCGCCATCAGGGCGGCGACCCTGGCCGCATCGGGCGCGGGCAGGCCTGCGCGCTGCAGCACCGTGTCGATGAATCGGTTCAGCGTTTCGAGGTCCACACGGATCGAGTCCTTGGCCATGGGTTGTTTGTCTCGCACGTGCGCACGGGTCTTTGATGGGCCGGAGTCTAGGAGCGGGATGCTGGCAGCGTCCAATACCGAATTTCCTGCTGCCCATATCAGTTCGCTATGCGAGTGGCATCCTTCGCGCGCGATCCGGCCTATCATCCGCAGCGCCGGTGACAGCCGGCGATCCGGGTCTTCTCATGAACCTCCGAACACTGAAGTACTTCGTCGCGATCGTCGATGCCGGCAGCCTGACGGCGGCGGCCGAAGCCATCGCCATCGCGCAGCCGGCATTGAGCCGCCAGATGCACGACCTCGAGCGCGACCTCGGTGCGCAGCTGCTGCTTCGCACGCCGCGCGGCGTGCGCATGACGAAGGCCGGCGCGGCGCTCTACGAATCGGCGCAGCGCATGCTGGCCGAGGCGCAGAAAGTGAGAAAGCACCTGGAAGGACCGCAGCCGGCGGTCGAAAGCAGCGTCGTGCTCGGCGCCTCGCCGACCTTGTCGCGCGTGCTGGTGCCGGGGGTGTTCGAACGCTGCCAGCGTTCGCTGGCCGGCGTGAAGCTCACAGTGCGTGAAGCCTTCACGCCGATGCTGCTCGAATGGCTCGAGAAGGGGCTGATCGACATGGCCATCATCACCAGCAGCGGCATCGGTTCGGGCCGCGGCATCGCGACGCAGCCCCTGCTGGGCGAGCCCTTCGTGCTGGTCACGCAGAAGTCCAGGCAGATGAGCGCCATCGTTCCGGTGACGCGGCTGCCGCGCATTCCGCTTCTGATGACGACCCTGCACCGCAGCATCATCGAGCACGACCTGATGCCGCTGGGCATCCACCTGAACGTGCACTCCGAGATCGACTCGGTGGACACGATCCGCGAGCTGGTGATGCAGGGCCACTGGTCGACGCTGATGCCGGTGTCGGTGTTCAAGCCGGCCGATCCACAGGGCCGTATCGTGCTGTCGGAGGTTTCCGGCGTGCAGCTGAACCGGCAGCTGATGATGGCCACGCGCATCGAGCGCAACGAGACTGCAGCGATCTCCGTGCTCAAGGATCTGGTGCAGGCCGAGCTCGTGCGGCTGACGCGGCGCGGGATGTTCAGCCTTGGGAACTTCGCGGGCGCCGAGCCTGCGCCGTCACGCTAGCCGGCGCGACGCGGCCGCCGCCTCAGCTGAAGAATTCCTTCGCCTTGTCGAACCACCCCTTGTCGGTCGGGCTGTGCTTGTCGCCGCCCTTCTTGAGCGACTCGTCGAGTTCCTTCAGCAGCTTGCGCTGGTGCTCGGTGAGCTTGACGGGCGTCTCCACGCGCACGTGGCAGTACAGGTCGCCGGGGTAGCTTGATCGCACGCCCTTGATGCCCTTGCCGCGCAGGCGGAACTGCTTGCCGCTCTGCGTGCCGTCGGGGATGTCGATCGCCGCCGCGCCCTTGAGCGTCGGCACGCTGATCTCGCCGCCGAGCGCGGCCGTGCTGATGCTGACCGGCACCACGCAGTGAAGATCGTCGCCGTCGCGCTCGAACAATTCGTGCTTCTTGAGCCGGATCTCGATGTAGAGGTCGCCGGGCGGCCCGCCGTTGGTGCCGGGCTCGCCGTTGCCGGTGCTGCGGATGCGCATGCCGTCGTCGATGCCGGCGGGGATCTTCACTTCCAGCGTCTTGTTGTTCTTGATCTTGCCCTGGCCGTGGCAGGTGGTGCAGGGCTCGGGAATGATCTTGCCGGTGCCGTGGCAGGTCGGGCAGGTCTGCTGCACGCTGAAGAAGCCCTGGCGCATCTGCACCGCGCCCTGGCCGTGGCAGGTGGTGCAGGTGATCGGCTTGGTGCCGGGCTTGGCGCCGCTGCCCTTGCAGGTGCCGCACTCGTCCCAGCTCGGGATGCGGATCTGCGCTTCCTTGCCCTCGGCGGCTTCCTCGAGCGTGACCTCCATCGCGTAGCTCAGGTCGCTGCCGCGGAAGACCTGGCGCCCGCCGCCCTGGCGGCCGCCGCGCGCACCGCCGAACACGTCGCCGAAGATGTCGCCGAACGCCTCGGCAAAGCCGCCGAAGCCTTCCGCGCCCGGACCGCCGCGCATGTTGGGGTCGACGCCCGCATGGCCGTACTGGTCGTAGGCGGCCCGCTTCTGCGGGTCCGACAGCATCTCGTACGCCTCCTTGCACTCCTTGAACCTGGCTTCGGCGTCCTTGCCGGTGTCCCCGTGGTTGCGGTCGGGGTGGTGCTTCATCGCGAGCTTGCGATAAGCCTTCTTGATCTCGTCCTCGTTCGCATTCTTGGGGACGCCGAGGGTTTCGTAGTAGTCGCGTTTGGTGGCCATGGTCAGGGGTCGGTGGCAGGGTCGTCAGAAAACGGAAAAAGGCCGGACCACCTTGCCAAGGGGGTCCAGCCTCGTGTCAGGGTCGAGCGATCAACCCTTCTTGACTTCCTTCACTTCGGCGTCGACCACGTTGTCGTCCGCCGGAGCGCCTGCAGCTTCCGGGCCTGCGGCGCCTGCCGCACCACCCGCCGCGCCGGCCGCGGCTTGCGCGTCCGCATACATCTTCTCGCCCAGCTTCTGGCTCGCGCTCATCAGCGTGTTGGTCTTTTCCTCGATCGCTGCCTTGTCCTCGCCCTTCAGCGCTTCCTCGACATCCTTGATGGCAGCTTCGATCTTTTCCTTTTCGCCGGCATCCAGGCTCGCGCCGTGTTCGCCCAGCGACTTCTTGACGCTGTGGACCATCGCCTCGCCCTGGTTGCGGGCCTGGACGAGCTCGACCTTCTTCTTGTCCTCGGCCGCGTTGAGCTCGGCGTCCTTCACCATCTTCTGGATCTCGTCCTCCGACAGGCCCGAGTTCGCCTTGATGGTGATCTTGTTTTCCTTGCCGGTGCCCTTGTCCTTGGCGCCGACGTGCAGGATGCCGTTGGCGTCGATGTCGAAGCTGACCTCGATCTGCGGCGTGCCGCGTGCCGAAGGCGGAATGCCTTCGAGGTTGAACTCGCCGAGCAGCTTGTTGCCCGAGGCGATCTCGCGCTCGCCCTGGAACACCTTGATGGTCACGGCCGGCTGGTTGTCCTCGGCGGTCGAGAAGGTCTGCGCGAACTTGGTCGGGATGGTCGTGTTCTTGGTGATCATCTTCGTCATCACGCCGCCCATCGTCTCGATGCCGAGCGACAGCGGCGTCACGTCGAGCAGCAGCACGTCCTTGCGGTCGCCCGAGAGCACCTGGCCCTGGATGGCGGCGCCGACGGCCACGGCCTCGTCGGGGTTCACGTCCTTGCGCGGTTCCTTGCCGAAGAATTCCTTGACCTTGTCCTGCACCTTGGGCATGCGCGTCATGCCGCCGACCAGGATCACGTCGCTGATGTCGTTGACGCTGACGCCGGCATCCTTGATGGCGGTGCGGCAGGGCGCGATGGTGCGCTCGATGAGTTCATCGACCAGCGACTCGAGCTTGGCGCGCGTGAGCTTGATGTTCAGGTGCTTCGGACCCGAGGCATCGGCCGTCACGTAGGGCAGGTTGATGTCGGTCTGGGCGCTGTTGGAGAGCTCGATCTTGGCCTTCTCGGCGGCTTCCTTCAGGCGCTGCAGCGCGAGCACGTCCTTGCCGAGGTCGACGCCTTGCTCTTTCTTGAACTCGGAAATGATGTAGTCGATGATGCGCTGGTCGAAGTCCTCGCCGCCCAGGAAGGTGTCGCCGTTGGTCGACAGCACTTCGAACTGCTTCTCGCCGTCGACGTCCGCGATCTCGATGATCGAGATGTCGAAGGTGCCGCCGCCGAGGTCATACACGGCGATCTTGCGGTCGCGCTTGTCCTGCTTGTCGAGGCCGAAGGCCAGCGCCGCTGCGGTCGGTTCGTTGATGATGCGCTTGACGTCCAGGCCCGCGATGCGGCCGGCGTCCTTGGTGGCCTGGCGCTGGCTGTCGTTGAAGTACGCGGGCACGGTGATCACCGCTTCGGTGACCGGCTCGCCGAGATAGTCCTCGGCGGTCTTCTTCATCTTGCGCAGGATCTCGGCGCTGATCTGCTGCGGCGCGAGCTTCTTGCCGCGCACCTCGACCCAGGCGTCGCCGTTGTCGGCCTTGGTGATGCTGTAGGGCATCAGGTCGATGTCCTTCTGGACTTCCTTTTCCTCGAACTTGCGGCCGATCAGGCGCTTGACCGCGTAGATCGTGTTCTTGGGGTTCGTGACCGCCTGGCGCTTGGCCGAGGCACCGACCAGCACTTCGCCGTCTTCCTGGTAGGCGACGATCGAGGGCGTGGTGCGCGCGCCTTCCGAGTTCTCGATCACGCGGGTGGTGTTGCCTTCCATGATCGACACGCACGAGTTGGTGGTGCCGAGGTCGATGCCGATGATTTTGGCCATGATGTTGTTGCTCCTGAACGCGAAAAATAGGTTGTTGTGAACTTGTGGATAACCGGGCTCGATTCAAGGGACAGAGCGGGGATTTCCTGTGGGTTGCTTGTGATTCAGTTCGGCGCGCTGACGGTCACGAGCGCGGGGCGCAGCACGCGCTCGGCGATGGTGTAGCCCTTCTGCAGCACGTTGGCGACGGTGTTGGGTTCCTGGCCCGGCGCGGGCACCACCGAGATCGCCTGGTGCTGGTGCGGATCGAACTTGCTGCCGGCGGCCGGCGCGATCTCGATCACCTTGTTGCGTTCCAGCGCGCTCTTGAGCTGGCGCAGGGTCGCTTCGGCGCCCTCGCGGATCTGCTCGGGCGTGGCGTCGGTGACGGCCAGGCCGGCCTCCAGGCTGTCCAGCACCGGCAGCAGGCCTTCGGCGAAGGATTCGATCGCGAACTTGCGGCCCTTGGTCACCTCCTCGTCGGCGCGGCGGCGGGCGTTCTGCACATCGGCCTGCGCGCGCAGGTACTGGTCCGCCAGCTCGGCATTCTTCGCCTTCAGCTCCGCCAGCTCGGCGGTCGCCACTGCCAGCGCGTCGGCCTCGTTGGCGGCCTGCGCGGCCTCCAGCTCTTCGGGGCTCGGTTCGCCCTGCAGGAAGGATTCGGGATTCTGATGTGGGTTTTGCGGGTCAGACATGCTTCAAAAGCCGGCGGCCACGCCGGAAAACAATGAAAAACGAAGGATGCGTGCCACGTGGGGCCGCCCTCGCACTTTTCAAGACAAAAAAATGCGGCCTTTCCGACCGCAGCGCAGCATGATTTCCCCTTCGTGGGCACCGCCGCCGTGGCAGGGTCTCCCTTCGGGAAACACCGCGGAACCGGCTCTGCCGGGCCGCTGGTGTTGCCCCCGGCGGGGGGGTGGCGGCCACACGAAGTGGGCAAGCCTGGCGGCGAGCGTCAGTGGCTATCGAGGAGCTCGACGTCGAACTTGAGGGTCGCATTCGGCGGAATCACGCCGCCCGCGCCGCGCGCGCCATAACCCAGCTCTGCCGGAATGATCAGCGTGCGCTTGCCGCCGATCTTCATGCCGGCCACGCCCTCGTCCCAGCCCTTGATGACCTGGCCGGCGCCGAGCGAGAAGGCGAAGGGGTCGTTGCGATCGCGGCTCGAATCGAACTTGGCGCCCTGCACGCCGTCGTTGTAGAGCCAGCCGGTGTAGTGCACATGCACGTGGTGGCCGGCCTTGGCCTCGGCGCCGTCGCCGACGGTCGTGTCTTCGTATTGCAGGCCGGAGGGAGTGGTGGGCATGGAGCGCTCCTTGTGTCGGAATGGGAGAAGAAAGAGCCGGGCAGTTTAACTAACGGCCCGGGCCGACCACCGGCGGCGCGGTCTTCTTGATCTGGCTCTGCTGCCACTTGCCGGCGAAGGCCTGCAGGTCGGACAGGCGCTTGAGCAGATCCTGCCCGCTCGGCGTCAGGCAGTAGCCGTCGCTGGCATGGCTCACCAGCCCGGCCTCGCGCAGTTCCTTGATGCGGGTGTTGAGCGTGTTGGGCGTGATGCCGCCGACGCTGTCCTGCAGCAGGCGGAAGGTTTGCGCATGGCCGTCGCGCAGCGCCCAGAGCACACGCAATGCGTAGCGGGCTTCCAGCAGCGCGAGCAACTGGCTGACGGCTGCGGTTTCCTTGCTGCTCATCGACATCGTCTCCTCGGCTGGCGGCGCGGTGCCGCTGTCGTGGCCGCGCATTTCGCATTTCTTTTGTGAAAGGTGACGGACCGTTCGGACCGGCCGGCGACTATAGCGCAGAAGCTGGTGTGCTACAAGTTTTATAGCTATGGACGCAGGCCGGCTGCGGCCCGTGGCATCAAGGCCTCAAGCGATCGGGTAGCTGGCCATCGGCTCGCCGAGCCGCACCGGACGTGCCGGCGACCAGTCCGGATCGAAGCGCAGGGGCGGCGCGGGAAACAGCATCACCACCGTCGAGCCGAGCAGGAAGCGGCCCATCTCCTCGCCCTGGCGCAGCACGATCTGCTGGCCGTCATAGCGCCATTCGCGCACCTCGCCGCCGCGCGGCGGATTCACCACGCCGTGCCACACCGTCGCCATGCTGCCGACGATGGTCGCGCCCACCAGCACCAGCACGAAAGGCCCGCGTGCCGTCTCGAACACGCAGACCACGCGCTCGTTGCGCGCGAACAGGCCGGGCACGCCGCGCGCGGTGATCGGGTTGACCGAGAACAGCTCGCCCGGCACGTAGACCATGCGCACCAGCCGCCCATCGCAAGGCATGTGGATGCGGTGGTAGTCCCTGGGGCTGAGATAGAGCGTGGCGAAGCTGCCGTGCGCGAACTGCGCGGCCAGCGCCGCATCGCCGCCGACCAGGGCGGTCGTGGTGTAGCGGTGGCCCTTGGCCTGGAAGATCTGGTCGCCCTCGATCGGCCCGAACTGGCTGATCGCGCCGTCGACCGGCGACACGAAGTCGGCCTGCGCAATCGGCCGGGCGCCGGGCTTGAGGGCGCGGGTGAAGAATTCGTTGAAGGTCTGGTAGCTCGCGACGTCGCTGGCCAGCGCCTCGCCCATGTCGACGCCGTACTTGGCGACGAAGCGGCGGATGATCCAGGTCGTGACCGCGCCGCGCTCCTTGCCCGCGACCCAGCCGGCGAAGGCGGTCAGCGCCTGCTTGGGGAACAGGTACTGGGGCAGGACGGGGAGGCGGTCGGACAAAGAGGCTTCTCAAAAATGGAAGGCGATTCTATCGAGGCCATGCCCAGGCCGGCGCCGGGCCGCCCCAAGGCGGCCTGCGGCCCCCTCGGGGGGCAGCGAGTACACGAAGTGACGGCGCGTGGGGGCCACATCATTCAGGCTTGATGTTCGCGGCCTTGATCACCTGCGCCCACTTCTCGACCTCGGCCTTCTGGAAGGCCGAGATCTGCGCCGTCGTCATGTCGGCCGGCTCCATGCCGAAGCCCTTGAGCTTTTCCTGCACCTCGGGCTGCGCGAGGATCTTGCGGATCTCGGTGTGCAACCGGTCGATGATCGGCGCCGGCGTGCCGGCCGGCACGAAGATCGCCTGCCACGAGACGACCTCGAAATCGGCCAGCCCGGGCACGCCAGATTCGGCGATCGTCGGCACGTCGGGCATCGAGGCCAGCCGCTTGGCCGAGGTGACGGCGATGGCACGCAGCTTGCCGCTCTGGATGTGCGGACCCGCGACCACGGTGGTGTCGAACATCATGTCGACCTGGCCGCCGATCGCGTCCTGGATCGCCGGGCCGCTGCCCTTGTAGGGGATGTGCGTGAACTTGACGCCCGACTTGTAGGCCATCAGCTCCAGCGCCAGATGCTGCGAGGTGCCGGTGCCTGCCGACGCCGACGAGAGCCCGCCCGGCTTGGCCTTGCTGGCGGCGAGGATGTCCTTCAGTGTCTTGTAGGGGCTGTCCTTGCTCACCACCAGCACGACCGGGTTGGTGCCGATCAGCGTCACCGGCGCGAAGGACTTGATCGGGTCGTAGCCGATGCGCGGATAGAGGCTCACGTTGATCGCGTGCGAGCTGATGGTGCCGCCCAGCAGCAGGTAGCCGTCGGGTGCGGCGCGCGACGCGACCTCGGAACCGACGCTGCCGCCGGCGCCGCCCTTGTTGTCCACGATCACGTTGGTGCCCAGCGCCGGGCCGAGCTTCTGCGCGATCAGGCGGCCCAGCACGTCGGTCGTGCCGCCGGCGGGGAAGGGCACGAGGTAGGTGATCGTCTTGCCGGTCGGCCAGCTGCCTTGCGCGAAGGCCGGCAAAGCGCCGAGGCTGCCAGCGGCCAGTCCGGCCGCGGCGGTATGGATGAAGTGACGACGCTGCATGGTGTGAGACTCCTTGTGTGTGATGGTGGGATACCGCGGAACCGGCTTTGCCGGGCCGCTGGTGTCGCCCCCGGCAGGGGGTTGGCGAAGCGACACGAAGTGCGCGCAGTCTGGGGGCGAGTCAAGTGACCGGCGCCGGGTTGAAGAGCACGAGTGCGTTGTGCAGTTTCCAGTGTTCGGCCCAGGTTTTCCTGCGGCCACTGGCGATGTCGAGCATCAGGCGGAACAGCTCCCAGCCCACGTCCTCGATGGTGGCTTCGCCGTCGGCGATGCGGCCCGCGTTGACGTCCATCAGGTCGTGCCAGCGCCGCGCGAGATCGCTGCGCGTCGCGACCTTGATCACCGGCACCTCGGCCAGGCCGTAGGGCGTGCCGCGGCCGGTGGTGAAGACGTGCAGGTTGATCCCGGCGGCCAGCTGCAGCGTGCCGCAGATGAAATCGCTGGCGGGCGTGGCTGCGTAGATCAGGCCCTTCTGCCGCACCTTCTCGCCGGGCGAAAGAACGCCGGAGATCGGTGCGCTGCCCGACTTGACGATCGATCCCATCGCCTTCTCGACGATGTTCGAAAGCCCGCCCTTCTTGTTGCCCGGCGTGGTGTTGGCGCTGCGGTCGACGCGCCCCTTGTCGAGGTAGGCGTCGTACCAGGCCATCTCGCGGATCATTGCCTCGGCCACCTCGGGCGTGGTCGCGCGCGAGGTCAGCTGGTCGATCCCGTCGCGCACCTCGGTCACTTCCGAGAACATCACGGTCGCGCCGGCGCGCACCAGCAGGTCGGTGCAGAAACCGACGGCCGGATTGGCCGTGACGCCCGAGAACGCGTCGCTGCCGCCGCATTGCACGCCGACCACCAGCTCGCCGGCCGGCACGGTTTCGCGGCGGCGCGCGTTCAGGCGTTCCAGGTGCTCTTCGGCCTGCCGCATGATCGAATCGACCATCGACATGAAGCCCACGTGCGCATCGTCCTGCAGGCAGACCACGTCGAGCTTCGCGTCCGCGCTGTCGCCGACGTCGGCCACGTTGCGCTCGTCGACCAGCGGGATGGTGCCGGGCGGCATCAGGCGCTCGGGCTGCAGCTTCTCGCAGCCGAGGCTGACCAGCATCACTTCGCCGCCGAAGTTCGGATTGAGGCTGATGTTGCGCAGCGTGCGGATCGGGATGATGGCGTCGGGCGCATCGATCGCCACGCCGCAGCCATAGCTGTGTTCGAGCGCAACCACATCGTCGACGTTGGGAAACTTCGGCAGCAGCTCGGCCTTGATGCGCTGCACCGCGAACGCGGTCACCCCGGCCACGCACTGCACGGTCTGGGTGATGGCGAGGATGTTGCGTGTGCCGACCGAGCCGTCGGCATTGCGGTAGCCCTCGAAGCTGTAGCCCTCGAGCGGCGGCAGCGCCGGCGGCTGGACGGTGGCGATCGGCAGCCCTTCGAGCGAACGCGCGGCGGGCATTTCCAGCAGGCGCTCGTGCACCCAGCTGCCGGCGGGAACGTCGCGCGTCGTGCGGCCGATCACCACGTTGTAGCGCAGCACCGGCGTGCCGGCCGGCAGGTCGACCAGCGCGACCTTGTGGCCTTGCGGCACCTTGTCGATCAGCGTGAGGCCGGATGGGAACACGGTGCCTGCGGTCAGGCCGCCGTCGTTGGCAACGATCGCGACGTTGTCGCGCTCGTGCATCGTGATGTAGAGCGGTGCGCGGCTCTGGATGGCAGTGGGCATGGCGGATCGTCCTCAGCTGTCGAGCATGATGCTCTCGATCCAGTTCGGTCCGTGGCCTGCCGCGCAATCGCCCAGTTCATTCAGCGAACCCGTATCGGCGTCGATCGCGTACAGGCGCACGCGATGCGAGCGCTGGCCGGCAGCGACCAGGAAGCGGCCATCCGGCGTCACGTTGAAGCCGCGCGGCTGTGCCTCGGTCGGCACATGGCCGATCAGCGCGAGCGTGCCGCCGGCGGCATCGACACGGAACGCCGCGAGCGTGCCGGAGCGCCGCTCGCTGCTGTAGAGAAAACGCCCGTCGGGCGTGAGATGCAGGTCCGCGGCCCACGGCTCGCCATGGAATCCGGGCGGCAATGAATCGAGCGTCTGCACCGTGTGCAGCGTGCCGTGGTCGGCATCGAGCGCCAGCACGTCGATCGCCGCGTCGAGTTCGTTCAGCAGATAGACGAAGCGCGCGTCGCGACTGAAGACGAAGTGCCGCGGGCTGGCCGCCGCATGCGGCTGCATCGTCGGCGGCGTGTTCGGCACCAGCTGCCCGGTCGCCGCATCGAAGCGGAACTGCGTCATCACACCGCCGCCCAGGCTGGTGGCGAAGACGAAACGGTTCGACGGATCGGCGTGGATCGCGTGCGCGTTCGGCCCAGTCGACAGCACCTGCTGCGCGACCTGCACGACGCCATCGGCATCGATCGGGCTGACGGCGACCAGGTGGCCGCCATAGGACGCGCTGAAGAGGAAGCGGCCGCTGCGGTCGGTCGCGATCGAGGCCATGCTGTGCGGCAGCGCCGCGGCGCCGAGGGCGTCGAGCTCGCCGCTCTTCGGATCGATCTCGAAGCTCAGCACTTCGCGCGGCTCGGAACGGCGCACCGCATACAGGTGCCGGTGGTCAGGACCGAGCGCGAGCGGCATCGCTTCGCCGCCGACCTCGGCGCGCTGCACCGCCGTCAGCGCGCCGCGCTGCGGGTCCAGATGGAGCACCGAGATGTCGCCGCTCTCGGCGTTGGAAACGTAGACCGCGATCATGGGTCAGAACACCGGATGGCCGGTGATGATGGACGGCAGCCAGGTCGAGAACGAGGGCACGTAGGTCACCAGCGTGATGGCGATGAAGATCGCCAGGTAGTAGGGCCACGCGGTCTTGGTCGCCTCGCCGATCGAGATCTTGCCGATCGCGCAGCCGATGAACTGCACCGTACCCACCGGCGGATGCACCAGGCCCAGCGCGCAGTTCAAGAGCAGCATCATCCCGAACTGCACCGGGCCGACGCCCATCTGGATCGCGAGCGGCAGGAACAGCGGCGTGGTGATCAGGATGTGCGCCGCCATGTCCAGGAAGATTCCCAGGAAGATCTGGATGATGTTGATGTACAGCAGCATCAGCCATGGCGTCGTGGTCGCGGCCAGCAGCGCGGCCTCGATGGTGTCTGGGATCTCGAGGTACGCCATCTGGTAGCGAAGCATGTTGGACACGCCGATCAGGAGCAGGATCACGCCGGTGGTCTTCGAGGCCTTGGCCAGCGACTTCAGCAGGTTCTTGCGCGTCATCGTGCGGTAGGCGACGGTGGTCAGGAGCAGCGAGTAGGTGACCGCGATCGCCGCGGCCTCGGTCGCGGTCGCGATGCCCTTCATCACGCTCACCAGGATGATCACGATCACCATCAGCCCGGGGATTGCCGCGATGAAGGTGCGCAGCACGGTGGGCCATCCCGGAAAGCGTTCGAGCATCGTGCTGCCGTCGGCGCGCTTCGGATAGCCGTACTTCGCGGCCTGCCAGTAGGCCGCGACCAGCATGCAGACCATGATCCAGAACACCGGGATCAGCCCCGCGAACATCAGGTCGCCGATCGACACACCCTTGATCACGTGGCCCGCGATCTCGCCGACCGCCGCCTGCGCCGCGAAGGCGTAGATGATCATGTTGTGCGAGGTCGGCATCAGCGCGCCCGACAGCGAGGCGTGCGTCGTGACGTTGACCGCATAGGCCGCGCTGTAGCCCTCGCGCTTCATGATCGGGATCATCACGCCGCCCATGGCCGAGGTGTCGGCCACCGGCGAGCCCGAGACGCCGCCGAACAGCGTCGAGGCCATCACGTTCGCCAGACCCAGGCCGCCCCTCCAATGGCCGACCAGGCTGCGCGCGAACACGACGATCTTGTCGGCAATGCCGCCGTGCAGCATCAGCTCGCCCGAGAAGATGAAGAAGGGGATGGCGAGGAACGAGAACACGTTCATGCCCGACACCATCATCTGGATCGCCGTCTCGAAGGGCAGGCCCTCGGCCGCGAAGGTCAGGAGGCAGCTCAGCCCGATCGCGAACGCGACGGGCATCCCGAGCAGGAGGAAGACCAGGAAGCTGACCGAAAGCAGCGTCAATGCCATGATGGGACGACCTCATGGCCGGTGAATTGCGCCACCAGGTGCTCGAGCGAGAACAGGGTGATGAGCACGCCGGCGATCAGCACCGGCACATAGCGGACCGCTTCGGAAATGCCGAGCGTGGGGATCGTGTCGCTGCGCGTCGACGTCGCCATCTCCGCGCCGCCGGCGAAGAGAGCGACCGCGAACGCAATGCTCAGCGCGTAGACGATGAACTTGCACCAGAACTGCACCTTCGCCGGCAGCACCTTGACCAGCGAATCCAGACCGATGTGGCCGGCGTCGCGCACGCCGGCGGAAGCGCCGAACATGGCGACCGAGATCACCAGCAGCAGGGCCACCTGCTCGACGTAGGGCGGCGCGTCGTTGAAGACGTAGCGCAGCACCACGCCGTAGACGACGACCCCGAGCAGGCCGGCCAGGCACACGCAGGCCAGGTACATCGTCCAGCGCGAGAGAAGCGCGTTCAGTCGGGAAAACAAGCTCATCGCGAAGCCGTCACTTGGCGTTGACGATGTCCTGCACCAGCGCCTTCAGTTCGGGCGTGGTGGCGAACTTGTCCCACACCGGCTTTTCGACTTCGACGAAGCCCTTGCGGTCGATGTCGGCGGCGGCGACGATCTTCGCGCCGCCCTTGACGACGGCCGCCTTGGCGTCGGTCTCGCGCTGCTCCCACAGCTTCACGTAGTAGGGCACCGATTCCTTGGCGGCCTTGCGGATCGCGGCCTGTTCTTCCTTCGGCAGCGTGTCCCAGATCTTCTTCGAGAACACCAGCACCTCGGGCGTCATCACGTGC
Organism: Variovorax sp. PBL-E5; assembly: GCF_901827185.1. Lineage (NCBI taxonomy): Bacteria > Pseudomonadati > Pseudomonadota > Betaproteobacteria > Burkholderiales > Comamonadaceae > Variovorax > Variovorax sp. PBL-E5. The sequence continues at coordinate 1,751,483 of NZ_LR594671.1, forward strand.
ATCGTCTCGGAGTACACCGGCGCTGCCTCGTAGTGCTTGGTCTCTTCGTAGGAGGGATAGTTGTTCTCGGCGGCGTCCAGCAAGCCAGTCTTCAGGCCGGTGTAAACCTCGGCGAACGGCATTGGCGCCGGCGACGCGCCCATTGCGCTCACCAGGCTCACCATCAGGTCGGAGGGCTGCACGCGCAGCTTCAGGCCCTTCATGTCGGCCACCGTCTTGATCGGCTTCTTGGCGTACACCGAGCGCGCGCCGCTTTCGTACATGCACAGGCCGATGAAGCCGGCCTTCTCGAACGAGGCCAGGATCTTGTCGCCGGTCGGGCCGTACATGGTCTTGCGGAAATGATCGATGTCGCGGAACAGGAAGGGCAGCGACGGGATCACCGAGTCGGGCACGATGCCGTGGAAGGATGCAGAGCTCACACGCACCATGTCGAGCGCGCCGATCTTGACCTGCTCGACCGTGTCCTTCTCGGAGCCCAGCGAGCTGTCGGCGAAGATCTTGATCTTGTCCTTGCCGCCGGTCGCGGCCGACAGCTGATCGCTCATGTACTTGACCGCCATGTTGGTCGGGAAGTCCTTGGCGTGGACTTCCGCGGAACGGAAGTCGCGCGCCTGCGCATGCACGGCGGCAAGCGACAGGACGGCGGTGGCGATCAGACTGAGCAGGTTTCGGTTGGATGTCTTCATGTCTCTTCCTCTGTTTGAATCGATGGTCTGGAAAAAAGCGGGATGACGGGAACCGGGGCTTACTCGAACGGGCCTTGCGCGGTGAAGGCGCCGCCCTGGTAGATGGCGTTGGGATCGCTAGTCGCGACCGGCGGCTGCGCCTCGACCTTGGCGCGGAACGGCTCCGAGCTGTCCCGGGCGACGAAGCCCAGATGCGCGGCGGCACTGTTGTCCCACCACACATCGCGGTTGGCCGACATGCCGTAGACCACCGTGTGCTTCACGCCGGGCGTGAAGAGCGACTTCTCGATCAGCGTCGTGAGGTCGCGAAAGCTGAGCCAGGTGCTCATCATGCGGCGGTTGAGCGGCTCGGGGAAGGACGAGCCGATGCGGATGCTCACCGTCTCGATGCCCCAGCGATCGAAGTAGAACTGCGCCACGTCCTCGCCGAAGGATTTCGACAGGCCGTAGTAGCCGTCGGGGCGTTTCTGCGCGTGCGCGTCGATGTGCTCGCTTTGCTTGTAGAAGCCGATCACGTGGTTCGAACTCGCGAAGATCACGCGCTTGACGCCGTGCCGGCGCGCGGCTTCATAGATGTGGAACACGCCCTTGATGTTGGCTTCGAGCACTTCCTCGAACGGCCGCTCGATTGAGACACCGCCGAGGTGCACGATCGCATCACAGCCCGCGACCAGCGCATCGACGGCGGCCTTGTCGGCCAGGTCGCAGGGCACCACTTCCTCGTGCGCGCCTTGCGCGGGCGAGAGCGCCGCGAGGTCGGACAATCGCAGCACGTGCGCAAAGGGGCGCAGGCTGTCGCGCAGCACCTTGCCCAGGCCGCCGGCCGCGCCGGTCAGCAAAAGACGCGGGAATCTGCGGTCGCCGGAAGACTTCGAGGGATCGACGGAGGTCGGCATGATGGGAAAGAGGTCAGTTATATGTTGTCGTACAACGGGTTGCGAATTATGATCGGGGCATGGCGCTGACGGCTGCGGGTAATCCCCAGGTTCGAGAGCCGCCGGCGACAGTTGCCGGCGAGGCCGGCGCAGCCGTGCCCGGGTCCGCCTTCGTCGGGCGACCGCGTCAGCGGTCGCGCGGGCTGGCGCATGGGCTGGTCGAGGATCTGAGTGTCAAGATCCGCGACGGCGCGCTGCGTGCCGGCGACAAGCTGCCGACCGAGTCCGAAATCATGCGGGCCTTCGGCGTCAGCCGCACCGTGGTGCGCGAGGCGCTGTCCAAGCTGCAGGCTTCGGGGCTGGTCGAGACCCATCATGGCGTCGGCACCTTCGTGCTCCAGCCGCGCGCGGGCGGTGTGTTCCGGCTCGATCCGGGCGACATCGCCACCTCGGTCGACGTGCTCGCGGTGCTCGAGCTGCGCATCAGCCTCGAGACCGAATCCGCCGGCCTGGCCGCGACACGGCGCACCGAAGAGCAATTGCTGGCGATGCGCGAGGCGCTCGACGATTTCGAGCGCAACGTGGCGGTGGCGGGCAACACCGTGGCGCCCGATTTCCGCTTTCATCTGCAGATCGCGCAGGCCACGGGCAATCCGTATTTCGCGGACATCATGAGCCACCTGGGCACGACGATCATCCCGCGCACGCGCATCAACGCGATTCGCAACCACGACCGGCGCGGCGAATACCTGAGCCGCGTGAACCGCGAGCACGAGGAGATCTACGCTGCCATCGCGCGTGGCGATGCCGAGTCGGCGCGCGCGGCGATGCGCATCCATCTCACCAACAGCCGCGAGCGTTTGCGGATCGCGCAGGAGGCCGCGAAGAGCGTGGCCGGGGCTGCGCCTGGCTCGCCATCGACCTGAAAAACGCGTCATTCATTGGACAAAACGCAAACTCAGTTGTACGATGACTGATGACATGACGCCGCAGCGTTCATTCATTTCACACGCATCAGGAGACACAAGACATGCCCTTGAATCGACGTGAGCTCGTGCTCGGCGCCGTGGGCGGCAGCCTGCTGGCCGCCAGCGTGGCACGGGCGGCCGATGCCTGGCCTTCGAAGCCGATCCGCATCGTCGTGCCGTACCCGCCCGGCGGTTCGTCCGACATCATCGCGCGCTCGGTCAGTCAGCCGCTGGCAGAGGCGCTCAAGCAGAACGTGATCGTCGAGAACCGCGCCGGCGCCAACGGCAATCTCGGCGCCGACCTGGTGGCCAAGGCGCCGGGCGATGGCTACACCCTGCTGCTGTGCGATGTGGGCGCGCTCGCGATCAGTCCCTCGGTCTACACCAAGCTGTCCTTCGACCCGTCCAAGGATCTGCGCGGCGTGACCATGCTGGCCTATTCGCCGCACCTGCTGGTGGTGCATCCGTCGGTGCCGGCCAGCAACCTCAGGGAACTGGTCGCACTGTCGAAGAAGTCGGACCTGAACTTCGCCGTCACCGCCACCGGCAGCGCGCCCCACCTCGCGGGCGTCGCACTCGAACGCGCGAGCGGTGCGCACTGGCAGTACGTGCCCTACAAGGGCGGCATCCAGGCGGTGCAGGACACCGTGGGTGGCCAGACCCAGATCCTCATGAACGGCATGCTGGCCACGCTGCCGATGGTGCAGAGCGGCAAGCTCAAGGTGCTCGGCGTGTCCAAGGCGACGCGCATGCCGCTGATCGGCAATGTGCCGACCATCGCCGAGCAGGGCGTGCCCGGCTTCGAGTCCGGCACCTGGCAAGGCGTGCTGATGCCGCGCGGCACGCCCGACGCGGTGGTGCAGCGGCTCAGCAAGGAACTGGTCACGATCATCCGCTCGGCCGACATTCGCTCGCGCCTGGCCGGGCAGGGCGCCGAAGTGGTGACCATGGCGCCGGCCGAGCAGGAGCAGTTCTTCGAGAAGGAACGCGCGCGCTGGGCCAAGGTCGTCGCGGCCGCGCAGATCAAGCTCGATTAGATGTCGGCCCCCGGCTTGCCGCTTCATGTACTTCGCCACCCCCCGAGGGGGAGGCGCGGCCCGCGTTGGGGCGGCTCGGCGGCGGCTGCCGTTGACCTTTTTTCAATTGGAAGTTTTTTCGCATGAACCCCCAAGAACTCAAATCCATCATGGGCTCCGGCCTGCTGTCCTTTCCGCTCACCGACTTCGATGCGGACGGCAACTTCCACAAGAAGGGCTACATCGAACGCCTCGAATGGCTGGCGCCGTACGGTGCCAGCGCGCTGTTCGCGGCGGGCGGCACGGGCGAGTTCTTCTCGCTGACCGGCGACGAGTACCCCGAGATCATTCAGACGGCCGTCGACACCTGCCGCGGCAAGGTGCCGATCATTGCCGGCGCGGGCGGGCCGACGCGCTTCGCGATCCAGTGCGCGCAGGCCGCAGAGAAGGCGGGCGCGCATGGCGTCCTGCTGTTGCCGCACTATCTGACCGAGGCGGGGCAGGAAGGCCTGGCCGCGCACGTGGAAGCGGTGTGCAAGAGCGTGAAGTTCGGCGTCATCGTCTACAACCGCGGTCAGAGCCGGCTCTATCCGGACGCGCTCGAGAAGCTGGCCGCGCGCTGTCCGAACCTGGTAGGCTTCAAGGACGGTATCGGCGACATCGAGCTCATGAGCGCCATCCACCTGCGCATGGGCGACCGCTTCGCCTATCTGGGCGGGCTGCCAACGGCCGAGGTCTATGCCGCAGCCTACAAGGCGCTCGGCACGCCGGTGTACTCGTCGGCCGTGTTCAACTTCATTCCGAAGACCGCGATGGACTTCTACAAGGCCGTGGCAACGGACGACATGGCGACGCAGCATCGGCTGCTCAAGGATTTCTTCATGCCCTACCTCGAGATCCGCAACCAGGGACAGGGCTATGCGGTGAGCATCGTCAAGGCCGGCGCGAAGATCGTGGGGCACGACGCGGGTCCGGTGCGCACGCCGCTGACCGATCTCAAGCGCAGCGAGTACGACGCACTGGCCGCCCTGATCGACAAGCTCGGTCCGCAGTAGGGGCGGCCACACGAGGCGGACAATCGACGCCTCGCCCGCGCTTTTTTCAGACAGACTTCAAGGACCCTGCCATGCAGAACTTCGACAACCTCATCAACGGCGAATGGCGCGCCGGCGCCAGCTACAGCGCCAACACCAACCCGAGCAACCTGGGCGACGTGCTGGGCCACTACACCCAGGGCGACGCCACGCACGTCGAAGCCGCTGTGGCGGCTGCGACGGCCGCCTTCCCCGCCTGGTCCACCGGCGGCATCCAGGCGCGCTCGGACGCCCTCGACAAGATCGGCAACGAAATCCTCGCCCGTAAGGAAGAACTCGGCACCCTGCTCGCGCGCGAAGAAGGCAAGACAAAGGCCGAAGGCATCGGCGAAGCCGCCCGCGCCGGCCAGATCTTCAAGTTCTTCGCCGGCGAATGCCTGCGCCTCTCGGGTGAAGTCCTCCCCTCCGTGCGCCCCGGCATCGGCATCGAGATCACCCGCGAGCCCCTCGGCGTCGTGGGTCTGATCACCCCGTGGAACTTCCCCATCGCCATCCCCGCCTGGAAGATCGCCCCGGCCCTGGCCTTCGGCAACTGCGTCGTGATGAAGCCCGCCGACCTCGTGCCCGGCTGCGCCTGGGCGCTGGCCGAGATCATCAGCCGCTCGGGCATCGCCCCCGGCGTCTTCAACCTCGTCATGGGCCGCGGCAGCCTCATCGGCGATGCACTGGTCAACCACCCCGGCATCCACGCCATCAGCTTCACCGGCTCCGTGGGCGTCGGCCGCCACATCGCCATCCAGTGCGCCACGAAGCACAAGAAAGTCCAGCTGGAGATGGGCGGCAAGAACCCGCAGGTCGTGCTCGACGACGCCGACCTGAACCAGGCCGTCGAGCTCAGCGTGCAGAGCGCCTTCTACTCCACCGGCCAGCGCTGCACCGCAGCCAGCCGGCTGATCGTGACCGAAGGCATCTACCCGAAGTTCATCGACGCCATGAAGGCCCGCATGGCGAAGATCCAGGTCGGCGATGCCTTGGCGCAGGGCACCGACATCGGCCCGGTCTCCAGCGGCAGCCAGCTCCAGCAGGATCTTGAATACATCGAGATCGGCAGAAAGGAAGGCGCCACGCTGGCCGCGGGCGGCGAGCGCCTGAAGCTCGACACCGAGGGCTTCTACATGTCGCCCGCACTCTTCAGCGAATCGGTGGCCGGCATGCGCATCAACAAGGAGGAGATCTTCGGCCCGGTGGCCAGCGTGATCCGGGTGAAGAACTACGAGGAGGCGCTGGCGACGGCGAACGACACCGAATTCGGCCTCTCGGCGGGCATCGCGACGACGAGCCTGAAGTACGCGACGCACTTCAAGCGCCACAGCCAGGCGGGGATGGTGATGGTGAACCTGCCCACGGCAGGGGTGGACTACCACGTGCCCTTCGGCGGGCGCAAGGGCTCGAGCTACGGGCCGCGCGAGCAGGGGCGCTATGCGCAGGAGTTCTTCACGGTGGTCAAGACGGCCTACACGCTGGCCTAGCTTCCCGTCTGACGGCGGCTGCGCCGCAGCGCGTAGTCGATCAACTCGAACACCGCCTCGCTCAACAGCGCCAGCACCGCGGCCGGCACGGCACCTGCCATCAGCAGTTGCCGGTCGTTGAGCGCGAGGCCGGTCACGATCCGCTCGCCGAACCCGCCGGCGCCGATGAAGGCCGCGATGGTCGCGGTGCCGATGGCGATCGTGGTCGCGGTTCTCACGCCGGCCAGCAGCGTGGGCAGCGCCAGCGGCAGCATCACCGTGCGCAGGCTCTGCGCGCCCGTCATGCCCAGCGCGGTGCCGGCCTGGCGCAGGCCGCCCGGCACCTCGGCCAGTCCGGTCACGGTGTTGCGCATGATCGGCAGCAGCGAATAGAGCGTCAGCGCGATGAGCGCAGGCAGTGTCCCGATCGCGCCCAGCAGCGAGATCAGCACTGCGAGCAGGGCCAGCGAGGGAATGGTCTGCAAGAGCCCGGTCAGCCCGAGCACCACCGCGCGCAGGCGCAGGTTCGGGAACACGAGAATCCCGAGCGGCACTGCAATCAGGATCGCCAGCCCCACCGAGACGGCGACCAGCAGCAGATGCTCGCGCGCCAGCCGGCCGAGGTCCGGCCCGAACAGCTTGGCGACGAAGCCTCGCTCTGCGCTGGCTGCCGGCGCGGCGCCGCCCTGGGCCTGCACGAGGAAGTCGCGCGCGATCACGTCGAAGGCCGCGCCCTGCAATTCGGCGCGCGCGTTCATCGCGATCATCGCGCGCTCGTCGATACGGCCTTCGAGCTTCGTCAGTGCGGCCCAGGCTTGCGGAAAGCGCTTCGGCACGTCGAGGCGGTACAGCACGACCGCGTCGTAGCGCGGAAAGTAGTGGCGGTCGTCCTCGAGCACGCGCAGGCCGAGATGGTCGATCTTCGCGTCGGTGGTGTAGATGTCGATCACGTCGATCTGCTGGGCGGCGATCGCGTCGTAGGCGAGGCCGTGGTCCAGGCCGGTGGGCGCCTGCCTGAAGCCGTAGCGGCTGGCGAGTCCCTGCCAGCCGTCGGCGCGGCCGATGAATTCGTTCGACAGGCCGAGCTTGAGTTCGGGATGGGCGGCCAGGTCGCTCAGCGTCTTCACGCCGAGACGGTCCGCATCGGCCGCGCGCATGGCGAGCGCATAACCGTCGTTGAAGCCGAGCGGAATCGCGACGCCCAGTCCGAGCGGCGCCAGTGCCGCGTTCATGGCCTCGCGCGTCATCGACTGCGGGCCCTTCAGGATCTCCTGCGCGATGGTGCCGGTGTACTCGGCGTAGAGGTCGATGCCGCCGGAGCGCAGGGCCTCGTAGACGATGGCCGTGTTGCCCAGCCCCTGCTTCACCACGGGCGGGGAGGGCAGTTGCGGCGCCGCCGTCTGCGCCAGCACTTCGGCGAGGATGTACGACTCGGTGAAGCGCTTGGACCCGACGCGCAGGCTCTCGCCCTGCGCGAGCGCGGGTGCCGCCGCGCAGAGCAGACCCAGGCAGAAAGCGGCGCGGAGCCACGCGCGGTACAAGGAAGGCATCGCGGCAGTGTATCGGCGCCGCGGTTCGCGGCGAATACGCCGGTCTCCTACAGCCGATCGTGCGCACAGCCGATGCGGCTGCGGGCCGGCTGAACTCAAAGTGAACGCGTGCTGATCAACTATGTCCGCCGCGGAGAAGGTAAGACCTTGCTGCTGATCCACGGATTGGGCAGCAACTGGCGTTCGTGGCAGACGATCATGGCGCCGCTGGCGACCGAGCGCAGCGTGGTGGCGATCGACCTGCCGGGCTTCGGCAAGAGCCCGCCGCTCGAGGGCGAGGTGTCGATCCGCGCGCTCGCCGATGCGGTCACCCGCTTCCTGCACGAACACGAATTGCTCGGCACCGACGTCGTCGGCAGTTCGATGGGCGCGCGCCTGGTGCTCGAGCTCGCGCGCCGCGGCAACGTGGTCGGCGCGGTGGTGTCGCTCGACCCCGGCGGCTTCTGGGCCGGGTGGGAGCGCCATGCCTTTCACGCCTCGATCTGGCTGTCGGTGCGCCTGGCGCGCAGGCTGCAGTTCGCGATGCCGGCGATCACGCAAAGTCCTCGCTGGCGCGCGCTGCTGCTCACGCAACTCTCGGCGCAGGCGGCGGCGCTGGCGCCTTCGCTGGTGCTGGAGGAGATGCGCAGCTATGCAACGGCGCCGTCCTTCGACCGGATGCTGCGGGATCTGGTTCGCGGTGCGGCGCAGGAAGGTGCGGCCAGCGGGAGCCTGGGCAAGCCGCTGGTGATCGGCTGGGGCCGTCTCGATCGGGTCTGTCTGGCGCGGCAGGCGGCGCGTGCCCGGCTGCTGTTCCCCGATGCGCGCCTGCACTGGTTCGAACGCAGCGGGCACTTCCCGCACTGGGATGCGCCGGAGGAGACGGCGCGCCTCATCCTCGAGACGACGGCCGATTGATCGACATCCATCTCCTCATGAAAGACTTCATGCCAACCGACACGCCCGCGCATCCGCTTCCCGACGTCCACGGTGCGAGGGAGCTGTCTTCGGTGGTGGTCGAGGGCTACAGCCTTCAGTTGCGCGACAAGGATGGCTTCGTCGGCGACCAGGCCAGCCAGACCGCGTTCAGGCAGTTGCTGGAACGCTGGCGGCAACGGCGCCGCAGGAAGGGCGAGGATCCGCTGGGCGGCAAGCATTCGAGAGAGCTGACCAAGAAAGTGCTGGACCAGGCGGTGGCCAGCAGGATGGCTTCCGAGGCGGCCGACCTGGTGCACGGCGCGATCGAGGAATTCGCCGAGGAACTGGCCTGGGTGATCGACCGCTTCCTGCGCCAGCCGTCGTGGAAGGGTGTCGAGCGGATCGTGATCGGCGGCGGCTTTCCGGGTAGCGATGTCGGCGAACGGGTGATCCTGCAGGCGGCGGCCGTGCTCGAGGAGATGAACGTGCATGTTCAGCTCGGGCGCATCGGCCACGAGACCGACGATGGCGGCCTGATCGGCTGGGTGCATCTCACGCCGCCGCCGATGCTCCGGCACCACGATGCCATCCTCGCGCTCGACATCGGCGGCACCAACGTGCGTTGCGGCATCGTCAAGACGCGCATCCGGCGGGCATCGGACCTGTCGAAGGCCAAGGTGGTGCGGCGCGAGAAGTGGCGCCATGCGGACGAGCGCCCGAGCCGCAAGGTGCTGGTCGAGCGGCTGGCCGAGATGCTCGAGGACAAGATCCGCTACAGCCGGAAGAAGGGCCTGCGGCTCGCACCCTTCATCGGCATCGCCTGCCCGGGACTGATCCGCAAGGACGGCTCGATCGCGCGCGGCGCGCAGAACCTGCCGGGCGACTGGGAGAGCGACAACTTTCACCTGCCGACCGAGCTGTGCAAGCGGCTGCCCTCGATCGGCGGCGAGGCGACCGTGGCGCTGATGCACAACGACGCCGTCGTGCAAGGCCTCAGCGAGCTGCCCTTCATGCAGGACGTGAAGCGCTGGGCCGTGCTGACCATCGGCACCGGACTCGGCAACGCGAGTTACACCAATCGGCGGTGATTCAGTCGCGCGCCGCGCCGCCCGCATGGGCCGCTTCCGCGGCATCCAGCCATCGGCCGACGAGGCCGGCATCGCGTGCGTCGTACGCCTGTTGCAGGTCGCTGCCGGCAATGAAGGTCAGCGACGGATGCGCGAGGCGCAAGCGCTCGATCTCCTCGCCCGTTTGCGCGATGCCGCGGCGGTTGCCTGCGACGTACAGGGTGACCGGAACGACCGCCACCCTGAGTTCGCGCGACCACGCCTGCGCGCGGCGTCGAACATGGGCTGCGAGGCCTTCGCCGAGTGCGCGCAGCGCATCGTCGACCGCCACCAGCACGCCCGTTCTTCCATCGAGCTCGAACAGGACCGTGTCCGTCCCCGCGCCGCCCTTCTGCGCATAGGCGCCCAGCGCATGCAGCACCAGGGCCGCGGCATCGAGCGCGCCGACGGCATCGCCATCATGCAATTGCCGCAGGAAGGCCAGGTCCGAAAGCTGCCGCGCCAGCGTGTCATGTTCGGCGTCGAGTGCCCGCCGTTGTGCGGCAAGCTCGGCCAGGCGCCGGCGCAACGCCGACTCGCCAGGCATGTCGAACGAGGTCTTCCACGCAGGCGATGACGACGGCGCCGAGCCTTCGAAGCGAAGGCGCGAGGCCATGTCGGCGATCGCGCGCACGATGCCGTCGACGGCGGCGGCCGGAACGGACGGCGCGAGTGCGGGAAGGACGATGACGCGGCCAGGGTGGCGGTACTGGTACAGCGCGCAGACGCGCTCGGTTCCCGCGACGGTCGCGATGGGCTGCGCATTCGCGGCGTCGAACTCGGCGGTGGCCGCGAAGCGCTCGCCGATGGCATCGAAGAAGCTGCGAAAGGGCTCGCCGACCGTGCATGCGACCGCGGCCGGCGCGCGTTCCGTTCGGCGCAGGCCGGCATGGTCCGGCAGCGCCTCGATGAAGTCGTAGCCCACCACGTCCTGCACCGTGTGGATGCCCAGCGTGCCGTGACCGGGCGCCAGCATCACGAGTGTGCCGCCGCGGCCGATGAAGGCCCGGAACTCGTCGCGCCAGAAACGCGAATCCTTGACGAGCCGCTGCGAGTCGGCGACGCCCAGCACGGGGCGCCCCAGGTGCGTGCCCTCCACCCCATACACACCGGTGATCGCGGCCGGCTGCCATACCAGCACGTCGACCGAATCCAGCGGACCCGGCTGCGGGAAGCTCAAGTGGAGGGCGTGGTCCAGCGAGGCCGGGAGGTCGAGAAGTGCGAGCTGCATGCGGCTTCAAAACGTCGTTGACAGCCAGTATAGCCCTTCATATCATCATGTCCGTACTTGCTGACAACACGAAGCAAAGAACGGATCCATGCCCGAACTCTCCTCGACGGCCCGCGGCGATCGCAACGAAGGCAGTGCCCTGGCGCTGGACCTCGATCGCGCGTCGCCGCTGCCGCTGTATGCGCAGGTCAAGCGCCGCTTGCAGGCCATCATCCGCAGCGGCGTGCTGGGCGATGGCCGCTTCTATTCCGACCAGGAGGTGTGTGCCATGTTCGGCGTCAGCCGCTTCACGGTGCGCCAGGCCATCCAGGAACTGGTGGCGCAGGGCCTGTTGCGGCGGGTGCAGGGGCACGGTACCTTCGTCAACACCGAAAAGTTCGACGAGATCTTCGGTCCCCAGATGGACTTCAAGGACCAGTGGGAGCGCATCGGCCGGCCGTTGACCTTCAGGCTCCACAGGTTCGCCGCGCTGCCCTGTCCCGAAGACATGGCCTTCCACCTGGGCGTGGGCATCGAGCAGACGGTGCTGCACATCGAGCGCGTGCGCCAGAGCGGCGACACGATCGCCTCCTACGATTTCCGCTACATCCATCCCGACTTCGCCGCCTCCATCACGCAGGCGGATGCGCTGCAGCACTCGCTGCTCGATCTGCTGTCGCGCTGCGTGAGCCTGTCCCATGCGCAGAACCGCATGGAGGCCTCGCTGGCGGACGCCGAGGTCGCGCAACTGCTCGACGTGGCGCCCGATTCGCCGGTGATGGTTCGCGAACTCGTCTACTTCGGCAAGGATGGCCTGCCGGTGATGGCGGGGCGCTCCTATTCGCCCGGAAGCCTCGTTCGGCACACCTTCACGGTGGCCCTGTCCTCGCCCGAGTCGGCAGCAGGCGCCACCGGCGACACGATGGCCTTCGAGGTCAACGACTGAGCGCTGCGCGCACGCGAATCCTGGTCCCTGTTCATCAACCCTTCCTATCCCATTGCCATGATCCACTCGCTTCTTCGCCATTCGCTCAAGCTGGTTCTCGCATGCGCCGTCGCCGGACCGCTGGTCCCCGCGATGGCACAGGACACCTACAAGATCGGCTCCGTGCTTTCCATGACCGGGCCCGCGGCCTTCCTCGGCGAGGACATGAAGGCCGGCATGGAACTGGCGCTGGACGAGATCAACGCCAAGGGCGGCGTCAACGGCAAGAAGCTCGAATGGTTCTTCTACGACGCCGAGAGCCAGACCCAGAAAGGCCTGACCGCGACGCGGCGCCTGCTCACGCAGGACAAGGTCGAGATGATCGTCGGCGGCGGCAACATGAGCGGCATGGCGATCGCGATGCTGCAGCAGACCGAGAAAGCAGCCGTCCCCTTCATCTCGACCGAAGGCAGCATGCAGATCGTCACGCCCGTGGCGGAGCGCGCGTGGACCTTCAAGTCCACCGTCGACGACGACCAGGTGATGGAGCGGCTGGCCGACTACTTCGCCAAGAAGTCGATCAAGAAGATCGGCATGCTGGCCGATTCGTCCGGCTTCGGCCAGAGTGCGGTGGAGCAGCTCAAGAAGACGGCCGCGGCGCGCGGGCTCGACGTCGCCTATGAATCCTTCAACCCGACCGACACTGACATGACGCCGCAACTGAGCGCGCTCAAGGCGGCCGGCGTGCAGGCGATCCTGTGCTGGACCGTCACGCCCGCCGGCGTCGTCGCCATGAAGCAGGCCAAGACGCTCGGCCTCGGCGACATTCCCTTCGTTCACAGCTACGGCTTCGTCGACAAGCGCTACATGGACCTGGCCGGCGACGCGGCCAAGGGCGTGCTGCTGGTGAGCGTGAAGTTCCCGGTCGGCGAGGACCTGCCCGACAGCGATCCGGCCAAGCCGCGCATCCTGGCGCTCAACAAGAATTTCGAGGCGCGCTTCAAGCGCCGGCCCAACCAGTTCGCGGCACAGACCTACGACGCCATCTACCTGGCGAAGACGGCGCTCGAAAAGGGCGGCACCGACAAGGAGAAGGTGCGCGATGCGCTCGGCGCCATCCGCAACTACAACGGCGTCGGCGGCACCTTCAACTTTTCGCCCACGCAGCACTCGGGCCTGTCGAAGGCCGACCTCGTGCTGCTGAAATACGAAGGCGGACGCTTCCGCCTGGCCGATTACCAGTAGGAGATGCCATGGCACCCGCTGCAACGATGACGTCGCGCACGATCCTGGATGCGCCCGAGAACCGCTTTCCGCTGAACCTCGACATCGAGATTCCGCGCATCCGCAATCTCTTCCATGCGGCCACCAGCAACCAGTGGAACCCAAGCCTGGACATCGACTGGCCCGCGCTGGACATCAGCCCCTACAGCGAGAAGCAGCTCTATGCCGCGCGCATGTACTGGAGCCGCCGCGCCTGGGGCGAGTACGGCGCGATCTCCGAATCGCCCGCGCTCCAGATCCGCTTCTGCAAGGAGAACTGCGCGCCCGACATGCGCCTGTTCTTCGCCATCCGCACGCAGGAAGAGTCGCGCCATGCCGAGGTGTGCTTTCGCATGGCCGAGATGCTGGGCGGCTACATCGAGCAGCCCGATCTCTCCGAGTTCCAGGGCGCGGTCGCCACGCACGGCGTGCGCAAGATGGCGCTCGATCCGGACGTACCGCTCGAAGGCGTGATCGCGGCGCTGGTCTGCGCGGCCGAAGAGATCGCCTTCGACGTGTTCCGCCACCTGATCGACATCACGCCCAACCCGGTCGCCGCGCAGGTCTTGAAAAGCATCATGCGCGACGAGGTCCGGCATTGCGCCTTCGGCTGGGCCTTCATGAACAGCCGCATTCCCCATCTGTCGAAGACGCAGCTCGGCGCGGTGGAAGATGCCGTCATCACCATGATCGAGAAGGTGGAGCTCAACGGTTATCACAGCGCCTGGCTGTCGCCGGAAGGGCCAGCGGCCCGGGCCGAAATCGAAGTCGACCGGCTGACCTGGGAAGCCGGACTGGGCGCCACGGTGGAGGAGTTGGAGAAGCCTGTCTTCATCGCCTCCGTGCAGCGCGTTCGCCGGCAGATGCAGGAGTCCTGGGGCATCCGCCTGCCGATGTTCCGCCACCACAAGATCGACGGCGAGTTCTGACGATGACACCCACTTCTTCTTCGACTGCCTTGCTGGTGGAGCGGCGGTTCCCGCTCGCACTCAAGCGTTCGATCGGCTCGATCCGCGAGCTCTACGAGACCAGCAAGCAAAGCCGCTGGGTGCCGGCCAAGGACATCGCGTGGGAGCGCTTCGACGCTGCCACGTCGTCTGCGGCTGCGCTCGAAGCCGCGCGCTCGGTCTGGAGCCGGCGCGCCTGGGTCGAATACACCGGCCTCGCCGAGACGCCAGCGCTGCTGATCCGCTTCTGCCTGGAGCTCGACCGCGAGTCGGATCCGAAGTATTTCCTCACGGTGCGCAACACCGACGAGGCCTGGCACGTCGAGAGCTTCCATCGCTATGCCCAACTCCTGGGCGGCTACCTTGCGCGACCACGCGACGCGCGTTGGGAGGCCGTGCTGAATCGGACGCTCTACCGCGATGCGCTGGACGCCACGCAATCGCTCGATGCCTATGTCGCCGTGCATTGCGCGGTCGAGGACGGCCTCGAACTCGCGCTGTACCGCCTCTATGCGGCCAATGCCCGCGAACCCGTGGCGGCACAGCTGCTGGAAAAGGTCGTCGCCGCCAAGGAACGCCATGCATCCTTCGGCTGGCTGTATCTCGGGGAGCGCGCGGCGCAGCTGGATGCGGCCGCGAAGCAGGGCATCGCCGCGCAGATCGAGGCCTGGCTGCGCCACGTCGCCTTTGCGGGCTATCACATCCCGAGCCTGGCGACCGAGATCGACTCGGGCCCCGATGCCGCGGCTGCGACGCAGGCCGCCGAGGCCGGCCTGGGCGCGGCCACACCGCAGCAGGAAGAGCAGGCCTTCAAGGCTTACCTCGGCGATGCGCGCGGGCGCCTCGCGGCGCTCGGCTTCGCATTGCCGGCGCTGCAGCATCCGCGGCTCGGCGAGGTCTGAGCGTTCATGAGCGCCGCGCCGGGCCGCCCCAAGCAAGCTCGCACCGCAGCCCGCAGGGCGGAGGTCGCCTGATGAATGAGTCAGTGCAACTGCTGTTCGCGGGCCTGAGCACCGGGAGCATCTATGCGCTGGTCGCGCTCGGCTTCAACATCATCTTCAAAAGCACCGGTGCGCTCAACTTCGCACAGGGCGAATGGGTCATGCTGGGCGGCATGGTGGCCGCGACGCTGTATGCGGCCAAGGTGCCGCTGCTGCTGTCGCTGGTGGCCGCGGTGCTGGTCGCGATGGCCTTCGGCGCGCTGTCCGAGCGCCTCGTGGTGCGGCGCCTGAAGCGGCCGTCGGCGATGTCGATCACCATCGTCACCATCGCGCTGGCGATCTGCACCAAGAGCCTGGTCATGCTGGTGCTCGGCAAGAACCCGGCGGGGCTGCCTTCGTTCTCGGGCAGCGAGGCGGTGCATCTGGCCGGCGCGGTGTTCGAATCGCAGACGCTCTGGATCGTCGGCATCGCCGCCGTCGTGATGGGCGGCGCCGGCTACTTCTTCAACCGCACGCTGCTCGGCAAGGCGATGCGCGCGGCGGCGGCGCAGCCCGAAGCCGCGGCGCTGGTCGGCATCAGCCCGCGCATGACGATGGCGTTGTCCTTCACGCTGGCCGCTGGCATCGGCGCGTTGGCGGGCGTGATCGTCACGCCGTTGACGCTGACTTCCTTCGACCACGGCACGATCCTCGGCTTCAAGGCCTTCTGCGCGGCGATGCTGGGCGGTCTCGGCAGCCTGCCGGGTGCGGTGGTCGGCGGCCTGGCGCTCGGGCTGGCCGAGAGCTTCGCGGGCGGGATGCTGTCGTCCCATTTCAAGGACGCGGTGTCCTTCGTCGTGCTGCTGCTGGTGCTGGTGCGATGGCCCAACGGCCTGCTCGGCCAGAGCCAGATCGAGAAGGTATGACGGTGGCATCCAGCGACAGCGTGCTCGCCCGCAAACTGGCGAGAAGCCGGCGCGGCCTGATGGTGATCTGGGCGATCGCGATCGTCTGGCCCTTCGTCGCACCCAACGACTACATGCTGAGCCTGGGCATCTATTTCTTCATCAACCTGATCCTGATCGCGAGCCTCAACCTCATCATGGGATGGACCGGCCAGGTCTCGCTCGCGCACGCGGCCTTCTACGGGTTGGGTGCGTATGCGAGCGGCGTGCTCAATACCAAATACGGCATCTCGCCATGGCTCGGGACGGCCGCCGCGATCGTCATCGTGGGCTGCGTCGCGGCGCTGATCGGGCTGGCCACGTTGCGGCTGCGCGGCCCCTATCTCTCGATGGGCACGCTGGGTTTCAGCGGCATCCTCTCGGTGCTGTTCGTCGAGCTGGTCTCGCTGACGGGCGGCCCGAACGGCCTCGCGGGGATCTCGCCCTACGCGCTGTTCGGCTTCGAGCTGGACAGCCCGATGCGTTTCTACTGGCTCGTGTGGGCGGTCGCCGCGGTGGTGATGTGGATGCTGCTCAATCTCTTCGGCAGCGTGCCGGGCCGCGCCTTGCGCGCGATCGCCGGCAGCGAGATCGGTGCCAACACGCTCGGCGTCGACACCTTCCTCTACAAGGTCATCGCCTTCAGCCTGTCGGCGGGACTGGCCGGACTGGCCGGTGCGATGTATGCCCACTTCAATCTGTTCGCATCGCCGGAGACCTTCGGCTTCTTCGCCTCGGTGCTGCTGGTCGTGATGGTGGCGCTGGGCGGCACCGGCTTGTACTGGGGGCCGTTCTACGGCGCCGCGATCTTCACCGTGGTTCCCGAACTGCTGAGGCAGTTCCAGGACGTCGAGCTGCTCGTGTTCGGCATCTGCATGGTGGTCGTGCTGCTCTATTTCCCGAGCGGGCTTGCGGGCCTGGCCGGGAGTCTCAAGCGCAAGCCGAAAGCGCCGGCGGGCGTGGCGAGGCCGCCCGAGCAGAGCCTGCGCCCTTCATCCGTGGAGGCCGCCGATGGCTCTGCTGGAAGTTAGGGATCTGCGCGTCACCTTCGGCGGTCTGCATGCCGTCGATGGATTGAGCACGTCGGTGCGCGAAGGACAGATCAAGGGGATCATCGGGCCGAACGGCGCGGGCAAGACGACCTTGTTCAATGCCATCGCCGGCATCCAGAAGCTGAGCGCGGGTGCCATCGAACTGGAGGGCGTGCGCATCGAGTCGCTGCGGCCGTTCCAGCGTGCGCGGCTCGGCCTGGCGCGCACCTTCCAGAACCTGCAGATCTTTCCCGAGCTGAGCCTGGTCGAGAACGTGATGATCGGCTGCCACCCCGGCGCGCGCACCGGCTTCTGGACCGCGATGCTGGGCACCACGGGCGCGCGCCGCGAGGAGCGCCGCATCGAGGCCACGGCCTACGACAAGCTCGCGATGCTCGGCATGGCCGATCGCGCGATGCTGCCGGCCGGCAACCTGAGCTTCGGCGAATCGAAGCTGCTCGAGATCGCGCGCGCGCTGGCGGCTGAGCCGAAGATCCTCATGCTCGACGAGCCGATCGCCGGCGTTCCCGCGTCCGAGCAGGCGCCGATCGCGAAGATGATCCGCCAGGTCAACGCGCAAGGCGTGACCGTGATCCTGGTCGAGCACAACATGCGCATGGTGATGGGCCTGTGCGACGAGATCCTGGTGTTGCAGAGCGGCCGCTTCCTGGCGGAAGGCACGCCGGCCGAGATTGCGAGCCATCGCGAGGTGATCGGCGCCTACCTCGGCGAGGAGACGGCCGATGCTTGAGCTCGACGAACTGCATGTGTCGTACGGGCAGGGCGATGTGCTGCATGGCGTGTCGCTCGACATCGCGCAGGGCGGATTCACCGCGCTGATCGGCGCCAACGGTGCCGGCAAGTCGACGCTGATGCGAACCGTCAGCGGCCTCATGAAGCCGGTGCGCGGCGCGGTGCGCTTCGAGGGCAAGGACATCGCCGGGCTCGGCGCCGAACGCATCGTGCGCCTGGGCATCTCGCTGGTGCCCGAAGGGCGCAAGGTGTTCGCGCCGCTGTCGGTGGCCGAGAATCTCGAGATGGGCGCCTTCCATTTTCTCGTGCGCGGCGACGCGGCCAGGTACCGCCGCCGGCTCGACTTCGTGCTCGCGCTTTTTCCGAAGCTGGGCGAGCGGCTGGCGCAGGCCGCGGGCACGCTGTCGGGCGGTGAGCAGCAGATGGTCGCGATCGGGCGCGCACTGATGTCCGAGCCGCGGCTGCTGCTGCTCGACGAACCTTCGATGGGGCTCGCGCCACTGGTGGTCAAGCAGATCTTCCAGGCCCTGTCCGAACTCTGCCGCCAGGGCCTGACGATCTTCGTCTGCGAGCAGAACAGCGAGGTGACCTTGCGCCATGCCGGCAACGGGCACGTGCTGGAAAGCGGGCGCATCGTTCTCTCCGGCCCGTCGTCGTCGCTCTTGACCGATTCGCGCGTGAAGGAAGCCTATCTTGGAGTTTGATACCCCGCGCATCATGGAACTGCTCGAGCGCATGGAGCAGAACTACAGCCTGCGCCCCCGGCATCCCGAGAGGGAAGGCATCTATGCGGACTACCGTGCGCGCAGCGAGCGCCTGCGCGCCTTGATGCCCGATCGCAAGGTCTACGCCTATGCCGTGCCGGCGCGCTGCGCCATCGACTGGTTTCCGGCGAGCGCGGCGCAGGCCGCGCCCGCGGAGGGCGTGCCGCTGTTCGTCTTCATCCACGGCGGCTTCTGGCGCGCGCTGGACCGCGAGATCTTCAGCTTCATGGCCGAGCACTACGTGAAGGCCGGCGTCGCGGTGGCGATGATCGGCTACGAACTCGCGCCCGCAGTGCGCCTCGGGCGCATCGTCGAGCAGGTGGCCGATGCCTTCGTCTGGCTGAACCGCCGTGCGGGCGAACTCGGCTTCGATCCGCGACGGGTCAGCGTCTCGGGCCACTCCGCCGGCGGGCATCTGGCCGCGATGATCAGCGCGACGCCGCCGACCATCCTCGAAGGCCATCCGCTGGTCGCGACGATTCCGGTCAGCGGCTTGTTCTCGCTGGCGCCGCTGCTGCTCACCAGCATCAACCACGACGTGCGGATGACGCCGCACGAAGCCATGCGCCTGAGCCCGAGCGAGATGCAGCGCTTCTACACCGGCGAATTCATCGTCGCGGTGGGCGAGGCCGAGACCGAGGGCTTCATCGGCCAGAGCCGCGACTTCGCCGCGGCGGCGAAGGCCGCGGGATCGCGCGCGACGCTGGAGATCGTTCCCCGGCGCACGCACTTCGATGTGCTCGAGGATCTGGCCAGCCCCGAACTCGCCCTGTTCCAGCGCGTGCTCGGCGCGGTGAAGGGCGTGCCGCAGCTTTCCGATTCCCACAGCATTTGATGATGAAAGAACCCATGTCCGAATCCCTGAATCCTTCCACCGTGCCTGCGCCTGCCGGCCCCTATTCGCAGGCGATCGTCGTGACCGGCCCCGGCAAGTGGCTGCACATCTCGGGCCAGATCGGCGTCGGTGCCGACGGGGCGACGGCCGAAGGCATCGTGCAGCAGACGACGCTGGCCTGGCAGAACCTCGTCGCGGTGCTGGCGGCGGCCGGCATGACGGTCGACCATCTGGTGAAGGTCACCACCTTTCTGGTCGATGCGTCGCATCTCTCCGCCGTCGGCCCGGTTCGCACGCGCTTTCTCGGCAGCGCGCGTCCGGCTTCCACGCTGGTCATCGTCAAGGAGCTGGCAAAGAAGGAATGGCTGGTCGAGGTCGAGGCGGTGGCTTTCAGCGCGAGCTGAGCGGGCGACGTGTCCGACGCCGTTTCGTTCGACAGCCCGCCCGGCTTCTCGCCGGAAGCGTTCGAGCGCTATGCGTATCCGCGCACGCTCGATCCGCGCATGGTCGAGATCCTCGCGCAACAGCGCGCCGCCGCGGCACCGGTCGATCGCTACGCTTTGCCTTTCGATCAAGCGCGCGCGCTGCTGCTGCAGGAGCGGCGCAAAAGCCAGACCGGCTTGCCGCGCATGCACGCGATCGAGGATGCCGAACTGCAGGTCAATGGTCGCCGCGTCGGCCTGCGCTGGTATCGCCCGCAGGCATCCGTTGATGCAGCACCCATCGTGTACCTGCACGGCGGCGGCTGGTGCGTCGGCTCGAACGAGACGCACGACACCGTGCTGCGACACCTCGCCGCGGGCTCGGGCCTGCCGGTGTGCGGGGTCGACTATTCGCTCGCGCCCGAGCATCCTTTCCCGGCGGCGCTGGAGGATGTGGCCGGCGCGGTGGATGCCGTGCTGGCGCAGCATGGGCGCGTCGTGCTCGCGGGCGATTCGGCCGGTGCCAACCTGGCGCTCGTCGAAGCCATGCGCCGCCGCGACGCGCGGCCTGCGGCGGGCGATGCAGATGCGGATGGCATCGCGGGATTGATCCTGTTCTACGGCGTGTTCGGGCCGATGCGCAGCGGCGGCTCCGTCGGCGCCTATGGAAGCGGCGAGTTCGGCCTCAGCTGCGCGGCACAGCAGCGCTATCTGGACGCCTATCTGCCGGGCGCGTCGAACACGGACGACCCGCGCGCATTTCCCCTGCGCGGTGAACTCGGCGGCCTGCCGCCCGCGCTGATCCTCGCGGCGGGGCTGGACCTGCTGCTCGACGACTCGGTGCGGATGCACCATGCCATCGGTGCAGCCGGCGGCCGTTCGACGCTCAGTGTCGCGCACGGCGTGCCGCACGGCTTCCTCAATCATGCGAATGCGCTGCCGCGTGCGGCACAGGCCTTGGCGGAAGCGGCTTCGTTCGCGCGCTCACTGATCGAGCGCCGGCCGGCTCAGAGCTGAAACGCGATCGTCAGCAGCAACCCTTCGGCCACGTCGCGCAACAGCCCGGGCCGACGCGCACGGTAGGCCTCGCCGGCCGAAGCCGTGGTCTCGATCCATTGCGCGAACCAGTCGATCTCGCCGCGGTCGTAGAACACCACCGCGGCCTCGTGATTCAGCAACAGGCTGCGCAGATCGAGGTTGATCGAGCCGCACAGCGCGAGCTCTTCGTCCACCACCACGGCCTTGGCATGTGCCATGAACGGCAGCATGCGGAAGATGACGCCCGCGCGTGCCAGGTCGCGCATCGCTCGCGCCCGCACGAAATCGGCCAGCCGGTGGTTCGACTGCGCCGGAATCGCGATCGTGACCTGCACCCCGCGCCGCGCCGCCAGCCGCAGCGCGTCGCGCAGGCCGTCGCCGGGCACGAAGTAGGGCGTGATCGCGAGCACGCGGTGCTCGGCGCGAAAGCAGGCGTCGATCAGCAGCGCGTGCGCCGTGTCTTCCGTCTGGTCGGGGCCGCTCGGCAGGAACTGCGCCAGGCTGCCGCTCGAAGGCTCTTCGTCGGTC
Source organism: Variovorax sp. PBL-E5 (assembly GCF_901827185.1). Classification (NCBI taxonomy): domain Bacteria; kingdom Pseudomonadati; phylum Pseudomonadota; class Betaproteobacteria; order Burkholderiales; family Comamonadaceae; genus Variovorax; species Variovorax sp. PBL-E5. Next base: position 1,772,706 of record NZ_LR594671.1, read on the forward strand.
CCGATGGCGCGCGGCTTGCGCCCGCGCACCGAGGCCCAGTCGTGATCGAACTGCCGCGCCGCCGCGGCGGCCACGCTGCCGTGGAGATCGAAGGACAGGTCGCGCCACGGCGTGGGGTGCTCGTCGTTGCCCAGAAAATATTCGCCGGCCAGGTTGCGGCCGCCGGACCACAGCCAGCCGTCATCGGCGATCGTGAGCTTGCGGTGGTTGCGCAGGTTGCGCGGGCCCAGTCGGCGCAGGCTGAAGAAGGGCCGGAACACCGCGACCTCGACGCCGGCATCGCGCAGCGTGTCGACATGGTGGCGCGGCAGCGAGAGCGCGCCGAAGCCATCGAGCAGCACCCGCACCTTGATGCCTTCGCGCGCGCGTCGCGACAGGCGCGCGATCACCTCGTGGCCGAGCGCGTCGTCGCCGATGATGAAGGTGCAGACGTCGATGCGCACCTGTGCGCCTTCGATCACCTCCCAAAGCGCATCGCGCGCGGCGGCGCCATCCGAATGCAGGCGCACCGCGCAGTGTCCGGGCGGCGCCAGCCCGAAGCTTTCGATCAGGTCGGCGGCCCAGTGCACCATCGGCAGCGAGCGCGGCGGCCGCGGCGAACCGGCCGGCCGCAGCTTGCGCTGGCCGAACAGCAGATACATGGGCAGGATCAGGTAAGGCACCAGCACCAGGCCCATCACCCACGCGATCGCGGTGGTCGGCGCGCGCTGCTCGCGCCGGGCGCGCGTGGTCAGCACGTAGACCAGCAGCGCGAAGGTGACAACCAGCAGATGCTGCGACGGCGAAGGCAGCCAGTCGAGCTGTTTGTCGATGTGGTTCACGCGCCAAGCAAGGACTGGAGGTACACGGGCACCGGACGGTTCTGCGACGCCAGGAAGGCCATCATCCGCCCGACCACCTCGCGCACCGGCGGCCGCGCGCCGATGCGCTCGCGCCAGGCCAGCAGGCGCGGTGTGGCAGCGGTCATGCCGGCGCCCTTGCGGTCGGCGAACACGTGCGCCATGTAGAAGGCGATGTCGGCGAAGGAGTAGGCGCTGGCGAGGTAGTCGCCGTGCGCGAGCCGCTCTTCCATCCGTTCATAGAAACGCGCGCAGCCCGCGCAGGCGGCGATCGCGGCCTCGCTGCCCATGTCGTGCTGCAGGCCCATGAGGCGGATCACGTGCGGAAAGAACACCTCGTCCGACATGTGCTCGAGCTGCCGCGCCAGCGCGCGCTGCGCCGCATCGCCCGGCCAGAGCGGCGGCTCGGGGGCGATGTCTTCCAGGTACTCGAAGATCTGCGTCGAGTCGAACAACTCGACATCGCCGTCGATCAGCACCGGCACCTGCCGCTTCGGATTGATGCGCAGGACCTCGGGGTGCTTGGGCTCGTAGCGGTCGTCGCGATCGAAAGGAACCATCTCGTAGTCGAAGGCGAGGCCCTTTTCGAGCGCGGCGATCTGCACCTTGGCGCCGAACATGCTGAGGGGGGCGGTGTAGAGCTTCATAAGCCCGGAGCCTACTTCACCAGCCCGATTCGTGAAACACCGCGGAACCGGCTCCGCCGGGCCGCCGGTGTTGCCCCCTGCAAGGGGGTAGGCGGAGCGACACGAAGTGCGCGAAGTGGGTGTGTGCCTAGTCCTTCCAGACTTCCTGAGCGGTCTCGATGACCAGCCGCAGCTTGGCCCGCTGCGCCTCGACCGCAATGTTGTTGCCATGCACCGTGCTCGAGAAGCCGCACTGCGGCGACAGCGCGAGCTGCTCCAGCGGCGCGTACTTGGCGGCGGCCTCGATGCGGCTCTTGAGTTCGTCCTTGTCCTCCATCTCGCCGAACTTGGTGGTCACCAGGCCCAGCACCACGGTCTTGCCCTTGGGCAGGAAGCGCAGCGGACGGAAGTCGCCCGAGCGCGCATCGTCGTACTCGAGGAAATAGGCATCGAGGTCCATCTCCTTCAGCAGCGCCTCGGCCACCGGCTCGTAGTTGCCGGCCGCCGCGTGCGTGCTCTTGAAGTTGCCGCGGCACAGGTGCATCGCGAGCGTCATGCCGGCGGGCTTCTGCGCCACCACCTTGTTGATGAAGGCGGCGTAGCGGTGCGGGAGTTCGTTCGGGTCGTCGCCGCGCTGGCGGGCGGCTTCGCGCATCTTCTCGTCGCACAGGTAGGCGAGATTGGTGTCGTCCATCTGCACGTAGGTAGCGCCCGCGGCGGCCAGCGAGCGCAGTTCGTCACCGTAGGCCCGGGCGACGTCGTCGTAGAACACCGGATCGAGTTCGGGGTATGCCTCCTTGCTGATGCCGGCGCGCCCGCCCCGGAAGTGCAGCATGGTGGGCGAGGGGATCGTGACTTTCGGCGTGCAGCCGGCCGAGACCTGGCTCTTGAGGTACTCGAAGTCGGCCAACTGGATGTTCTTCGCATGGCGCACCTTGTCGATCACGCGCATCACCGGCGGCGCGAGCTCCTCGGTGCCGTCGGGCCGGCGGATGGTGACCGGGATGTCGGTCTTCACGCCGCCGAGCTGTTCGAGGAAGTCGATGTGGAAATAGGTGCGGCGGAACTCGCCGTCGGTGATGCTCTTGAGCCCGACGTCCTCCTGGAACTTGACGATCTCGGTGATGGCCTTGTCTTCGACCTTGCGAAGCTGCTCGGGCGTGATCTCGCCCTTGGCTTTCTGCTCGCGCGCTTCGAGCAAATACTTGGGGCGCAAGAAGCTGCCGACGTGGTCGTAGCGGGCAGGCAGGGAGGCGTGCTGGGACATGGGTGCTCCGTCAGATGCTGAAATAGAGCGGTCGATCGTAAACGCACCGCGAGGGCCTTGGTTGCATACAGGGGATTGAGTGTTTACCCGAGGTTTTGCCCTGATGTCTTGGGTCTGCGCGATTCTCTGTATACATTTCGTATCCCGTGACAGCGCCAAACTCTCCCGTCCTGACTCCCAGCGAGCCGATCGAAGCCAGCAGTTCGCAGGCCGTCAAGGCCCAATTGCGGCTGCGCGAGATGGTGCTCGCAGGTGAATTGGCCGGCGGCGCGCGCATCGCCGAGGTGGCGGTCTCGGAATTGCTCGGCGTCTCGCGCACGCCGGTGCGCAGCGCGCTCATGCGGCTCGAGCAGGAGGGCCTGCTCGAGGCCCTGCCCAATGGCGGCTATGCGGTGCGGACCTTTTCCGAGCGCGATGTGTCCGATGCGATCGAACTGCGCGGCACGCTCGAAGGCCTGTCGGCGCGGCTCGCGGCCGAGCGCGGCGCACCGCCGGTGGTGATGCGCGAGGCGCGCGCCTGCCTCAGGCGCATCGACGAACTGCTGCGCCAGCCCGCGCTCGACGATGCAGCGTTTTCGCAATACGTCGCCTTCAATGCGCAGTTCCATCGCCTGTTGTCGGAGCTCTCGGGCAGCCCGCTGATCACCCAACAGCTGGAGCGCGTCGTCAACCTGCCTTTCGCGTCACCCTCCGGCTTCGTCGTGATGCAGGCCAACTCGGCCGCGGCGCGCGACATGCTGCTGATCGCACAGGACCAGCACGGCCAGGTGCTGGACGCGATCGAGAACCGCGAGGGCTCGCGCGCCGAGGCGCTGATGCGCGAGCACAGCCGCATCGCGCAGCGCAATCTTCGCGAAGCGCTGCACGGCGCGCAGAGCCATCCGTTGCCGGGCGTGCAACTGATCCGCCGCCGCCACTGAGAACCAGACTTCCGAATGACTGTCCTGCCCTGTCCGAGCTCGCGCGATGATCGCGCAATCGATCGACTCATCGCGCAGAAGTTCGAGCGCGGCCCGGCCCGCTAGGTGTTTGCCGCGAAGGCGGCACGCTTTCATTTGTTCACAATATCGCCTGTTTCGGCACTCACCCCAAGGAGACTTCATGCAACGTCGCCACCTCGTCCAGGCCGCGAGCCTGACCGCCCTCGCGCTGGCCTTGCCGCTGGCCAACGCCCAGAGCAACACCTTCAAGATCGGCCTGATCCTGCCGATGACCGGGCAGCAGGCCTCCACCGGCCGCCAGGTCGAAGCCGGTGTGCGGCTCTACATGGCGCAGAACGGCGACACGGTCGCGGGCAAGAAGATCGAGGTCATCGTCAAGGACGACACCGCCACGCCCGATGTCACCAAGCGCCTCGCGCAGGAACTCGTGGTCAACGACAAGGTGAACGTGCTGGCCGGCTTCGGCGTCACGCCCGCGGCGCTGGCGGCCGCGCCGATCGCCACGCAATCGAAGACGCCCGAGCTCGTGATGGCCGCGGCCACCTCCAGCATCACCGAGGCCTCGCCCTACATCGTGCGCTCGAGTTTCACGCTGCCGCAGGTCTCGGTGGCGATGGGCGACTGGGCGCCGAAGAACGGCATCAAGACGGTCGTCACGCTGGTCAGCGACTACGGCCCGGGCAACGATGCCGAGAAGTTCTTCAAGGAACGCTTCCAGCTCAACGGCGGCAAGGTGCTCGATTCGCTGCGCGTGCCGCTGCGCAACCCCGACTTCGCGCCCTTCCTGCAGAAGGTGCGCGATGCCAAGCCCGATGCGCTGTTCGTCTTCGTGCCCTCGGGCGCGGGCGCGGCGGTGATGAAGCAGTTCCTGGAGCGCGGCATGGACAAGGCCGGCATCCGGCTGATCGCCACCGGCGACGTGACGGACGACGACCAGCTCAACGACATGGGCGACGGCGCGCTCGGCGTGGTCACCTCGCACCACTACTCGGCCGCGCATCCGTCGGCGATGAACAAGAAATTCGTCGAAGCCTTCGAGAAGGCCAACAAGAACATGCGGCCGAACTTCATGGCGGTCGGCGGCTACGACGGCATGCACATCATCTATGACGCGCTGCGCAAGACCAAGGGGCAGGGCGGCGGCGATGCGCTGCTGGCCGCGATGAAAGGCCAGATCTTCGAAAGCCCGCGCGGCCAGATCCTGATCGACGCGCAGACGCGCGACATCGTGCAGGACGTGTATCTGCGCAAGGTCGAGAAGAAGGACGGGCAGCTCTACAACGTCGAGTTCGACGTCATCAAGAGCGTCAAGGATCCCGGAAAAGCTAAATGACCCCCAGGCTTGCCCACTTCGTGTGGCCGCCCACCCCCTTTCAGGGGGCAACACCTGCGGCCCGGCGGAGCCGGTTCCGCGGTGTTTCTGATCTGAGGCTGCGGATCGACGTATGTTGACGATTCTCTTTGACGGCATCGCCTACGGCATGCTGCTGTTCGTTCTCGCGGTCGGCCTGGCCGTGACGCTGGGGCTGATGAACTTCATCAACCTCGCGCACGGTGCCTTTGCCATGGCAGGCGGCTACCTCACCGTGTTCGCGATGCAGAAGCTGGGCGTGCCTTTTCTCGTCTGCCTGCCGCTCGCGTTCATCGCGGTGGGCACGCTCGGCGCGCTGCTCGAACGCACGCTTTACCGCCCGATGTACGGCAAGTCGCATCTGGACCAGGTGCTGTTCTCGATCGGGCTCGCCTTCATGGCGGTCGCCGCGGTGGACTATTTCGTCGGCTCCTCGCAGCAGAACATCCAGCTGCCCGAATGGCTGCGCGGCCGCACCGAGATCGGCGATGGTGCGCTGCTGCTGGGCATGGGCCATTACCGGCTCTTCATCATCGCGCTGTGCGCGTTGCTGACGGTGGTGCTGCAACTGATCCTCTCGAAGACGCGCTTCGGCAGCCGCTTGCGCGCGGCGGTCGACGATCCGCGCGTGGCGGCGGGGCTGGGCATCAACGTCAACGTGGTGTTCCTGCTGACCTTCGCGGTCGGCTCCGGCCTGGCGGGGCTGGGCGGTGCGCTGGGCGCGGAGATCCTCGGGCTCGATCCGACCTTCCCGCTCAAGTACATGATCTATTTCCTGATCGTGGTCTCGGTCGGCGGCACCTCGTCGATCACCGGGCCGCTGCTGGCCGCGCTGCTGCTGGGCATCGCCGACGTGGGCGGCAAGTATTTCATTCCGAAGATGGGTGCCTTCACCGTCTACCTGCTGATGATCCTGATCCTGATGTGGCGCCCGCAAGGCCTGTTTGCCCGCAAGGGAGGCAAGTGATGCAGGATTTCCAGGCGGCGCTGTTGCGCCGGGCGCGCTGGCGGCCGTGGGAGTTCGCGATCTGGATCGTGGCCTTCGCGCTGCCGGCCATCGTTCCCGCGCATGCGCTGATGATCAACGAGATCGCGATCGTCGCGCTGTTCGCGATGTCGCTCGACCTGATCCTCGGCTACACCGGCATCGTCTCGCTCGGGCACGCGGCTTTCTTCGGCTTTGGCGCGTACACGGCAGCGCTGTTCGCCAAGCTGGTGATGCCCGATCCGACCGTCGGCCTCGTGGTCGCGATCGTGCTGTGCGCCGCGCTCGGCGCGGTGGCGAGCATCACCATCCTGCGCGGCACCGATCTCACGCGGCTGATGGTCACGCTGGGCACGGCGCTGCTCCTGCTCGAACTCGCGAACAAGCTCGACTGGCTGACCGGCGGCGCCGATGGCCTGCAGGGCGTGGTGATGGGGCCGGTGCTCGGCCTGTTCGATTTCGATCTCTACGGCCGCACAGCCGCGTGGTATTCGCTTGCAGTGATGCTGCTGCTGTTCCTGCTGATGCGGCGTCTGGTGCATTCGCCCTTCGGCGCCACGCTCAAGGCAGTGCGCGACAACCGGCTGCGCGCGATGGCGATCGGCATCCCGGTCGTCTCGAGGCTGGCGGTGATCTACACCGTGGCCGCCGCGATCGCGGGCGCGGCCGGTGCGTTGCTGGCGCAGACCACCGGCTTCGCCTCGCTCGACGTGCTGGCCTTCGACCGCTCGGCCGACGTGCTGCTGATGCTGGTCATCGGCGGCGTCGGCTGGCTCTACGGCGGCATCACGGGCGCGATCGTCTTCAAGCTGCTGCAGGACACGCTGTCGTCCGTCACGCCGCAGTACTGGATGTTCTGGATCGGCCTGATCCTGGTGCTGCTGGTGCTGGTCGGGCGCGACCGGCTGTTCAAGCCCTGGACCTGGTTCGGCGCCCGCAGGAGCGCGAAGCCGTGAACAACGACATCGTCCTCGCGGCCACCGGCCTGGTGAAGCGCTTCGGCGGCATCACGGCCACCCACAACGTCACGCTGAACCTGAAGCGCGGCGCGCGTCACGCACTGATCGGCCCCAACGGCGCCGGCAAGACCACGCTGATCAACCTGCTGACCGGCGTGCTCGCGCCGAACGAGGGCCGCATCGTGCTCGAAGGCGAGGACATCACGCGCCTCGCGCCGCACTGCCGCGTGGCGCGCGGCATGGTGCGCACCTTCCAGATCAACCAGCTCTTCGATTCGATGACGCCGCTGGAGACGCTGGCGCTGGTCGTCTCGCAGCACATCGGCCTCGGCGCCAAGTGGTGGAAGCCGCTGGGTTCGTCGAGCGAGGTCGCCGGGCGCGCAGGGCAGCTGCTCGAGCAATTCAGGCTCGGCGATGTGGCGCAGCAGCAGACCCGGCATCTGGCCTATGGCAAGCGGCGCCTGCTCGAGATCGCGATCGCGCTGGCCTGCGAGCCGCGCGTCCTCCTGCTCGACGAGCCGGTGGCGGGCGTGCCGGCCGGCGAGCGCGAGGAGCTGCTGGAGACGGTGGCCGCATTGCCGGCCGATGTGTCGGTGCTGCTGATCGAGCACGACATGGACCTGGTCTTCAGCTTCGCCGACCGCATGACGGTGCTGGTCAACGGCACGCTGCTGACCGAAGGCGACCCCGACACGATCGCGAACGACCCGAAGGTGAAAGAGGTCTACCTCGGCCAGGGAGCGGCGCATGTCTGAACTTCTGCGCATCGAGAACCTGAGCGCGGGCTACGGCGAGGCCGTGGTGCTGCACGGCATCGGCCTCGCACTCGGCGAAGGCCGCACGCTGGCGCTGCTGGGACGCAACGGCACCGGCAAGACCACGCTCATCAACACGCTCGCCGGCGCGACGCGCCAGCATGGCGGCAGCATCACGCTCGGCGGCGCGGCGCTGCACAAGCTGTCACCGCACCAGCGCGCGGCCGCCGGCATCGGCTGGGTGCCGCAGGAGCGCAACATCTTCAAGTCGCTCACGGTGGACGAGAACCTCAGCGCGGTGGAGCGGCCGGGCCAGTGGAATCCGCAGCGCGTCTACGAGATGTTCCCGCGCCTGGCCGAGCGCAAGCGCAATCTCGGCACGCAGCTGTCGGGCGGCGAGCAGCAGATGCTGGCCGTGGGCCGCGCGCTGGTCGTCAATCCCACGCTGCTGCTGCTCGACGAGCCGCTCGAAGGCCTGGCACCGATCATCGTGGAAGAGCTGCTGCGCGCCATCCGCCGCATCACGCAGGAAGAAGGCTTGGCGGCGATCATCGTCGAACAGCATCCGCAGGCGATCCTCGCGATCTCCGACGAGGCGGTGGTGCTCGATCACGGCACCATCGTGCATGCGGACCGCGCGGCGACGCTGCGCACCCAGCCCGAAGTGCTGGAAAGATTGCTTGGCGTCGCGCGCTGAGCGCAGGTCATCCATTCCGGAGGGTTCGTTCATGGCATCCATCCACCGCGAAATGCAAGTCGCAGCGAGCGCAGAGAAGATCTGGGACGCGGTGCGCGACGTCGGCGAAATCCACAGGCGCCTCGTGCCCGGCTTCGTGACCGACTGCAGGCTCGAAGGCAATGCGAGGACCGTCACCTTCGGCAACGGCATCGTCGCGCGCGAAGTGATCGTCGATCTCGACGATGCCGTGCGCCGGCTGGTGTGGTCGGCAAGCGGTGGGCGCTTGTCGCATCACAACGCATCGCTGCAGGTGTTCGCGGAAGACGCCACGCACAGCCGCATCGTCTGGATCGCCGATCTGCTGCCCGACGAGATGGCCGGGCCGATCGGCACCATGATCGACGAGGGCATGAAGGCAATGAAGAGAGCGCTGGAGAGCTAGGGGCATGCCGAGGGCGACCGAGCCCGGACCGGTCGAAGATGGTTTCAGGCCTGCGGCCCGAACAGGCTGCCCCAGCCCTTGACGCCGCGCATGTCGACGCCGATCACCTTCAGAGCTTTCCATACCACGGTGGCCACCGAGTCGTAGATCGGGATGCCGAGCTCGCGTTCCATCTCCTCGACCAACTGCGCGCCGTGCAGGTTGGTGCACATCACAGTCATCGCGTCCGGCTGCTGCCGCGCCACCTCGCGCAGCATGCGGCGCAGTGTGTCGGGTGCGACCTTGCTGAACGAGAAATTCACCGTCAGATCGAGGTGCCGTTCAGCCACGCAGTCGATGCCGATGCGCGCGTAGTTGGCAATGATGCGTCGTTGCACGTCGTCGACATACGGCGAGATCAGGCCCATGGTGCGAGCGCCTTGCGCGGCCAGCAATTCGTTGAGCGCCAGGACCGAGGTCGTGGCCGGAATGCCGGTCGCCTCGGTGATGCGTGCGCACAGGATCTCGTCCTTCTCGAAACCGAGCCAGCTCGCCGAGGTGCCGCTCCAGCAGATCACGTCCACGCGTGCATCGGCCAACAGCCGCGCAGCTTCGAGGATCTTGCTGTCGTCGAACTGATTCATCGAGGCATCGCGCATCGAGATCTCGGTGACGGTGAAGCGCGAGAAGTGCGCGGAAACGCCGGGTACCGCACTGACCATCGCGCTGGTCAGCGGCTCGAGCGCGGTGTTGGAAGACGGCGTCAGCACGCCGATGAGTTTTCGTTGCGTCACGGTGCTCGGAACAGGTTTTTCATGGGCGCATCAACTCTTCAGCCTCCAGAGTGTCGCTCCGATGCGCAGCAGAACCTCATAGTCCGCCTGACCGAGCGTAGGCCGCAAACTCTCCAGCATCTCGGCCAGCGCGGAGATCGCTTCGCCCGTCGTGAGCGAGCAGCCGTCACTCGCCAATCGAGCCATCAGAACGACGAGATCGGCGTCGGCCATATTGCCTGCATATGCCAGGGGACGGGCGCTGAGCGGCTGATGAGTCGAATTCAGTCCCGATCTCCTCGATCGTCGTCATCACGGCGGTGGTGGCGGTGCTCGCGCCAACGGTCGCCCCGTTCGTAGTAGGCCGGCGGCGGCCCATAGTATGCGGGTGCCGGACGGTAGTACACCGGCGGCGGCTGGTAGTAAACCGGCGGTGCCGGCCGGTAGTAGACAGGCGGCGGGTCGTAGTACACAGGGCCAGGTTCGGCAACGCCGATCGCGATACCCGGCACGTCGATGCCCACGGACCAGCTCGGGCCGGCGTCGGCAGACACAGCGGCGAAAAGTGCGCCGACTGCGATGGCGCCAGCGCCAGCCAATTTGAAGAGTGCAGAGCGCTTGAGATTCATGGTCATAGTCCTTCTAAGAGCAAAGGCGAAATCCGCCCCATGAGTCGACAACGCGCGCCCCCTGGGGCGGGTCGACGTCCATTCTGTGAAGATGGTTCCCAAACGTGACGGCCGCAGCGCGCCCCTGTCTCCAGACTGGGGATGACCCATTTGAAGCGCCGTAGGACATGCGTTCCCTTCGCGACGATGGATGGCCAAGGATCACTGCTTGACCACGACCAGACACCTCGCGTCCTCGAACACGATGCGCATCGGCAGCTCGCGCTGGCGAAGCGCCGCCCACGTCGTCCGGTTCATGTAGGCCGCGGCCTGGGGAAGCGAGCGCCAGCGCTGGGCGAATGCATCCAGGGTCGGGATCGATTTCCAGGGTTCCAGGCGCTGGCCCAGGGCGAACTCGTCGGCATAGTCCACCAGCACCACGTCGCGCCGAAGATAGAAGGGCAGTGTCTGGTCGTAGCTGCGGACGGCAAACACGGGCGTGTCCGGTTGCAGGAGCGGGAGCAGCACCGTCGACAAAGCCGCGGAACTCTTGAGCTGTCCGAAGCGGTCGTGGCCTTGCAGCACAAGGGTCGTCGCAACGAAGTGACCCAGCGCCATGCACAGCACGGCCGCGGTCGTCTGCCGGCGCCCGAGGTGCCACCAGGCAGCAGCGGCACCGAGCAGGAACACGACGCACGCGAGTCGCACGGCCATCGCGATAGCCGACAGCGCCTCCGGCGGTGCGCTCGGCGAGACCAGCCGGCCGTACTGCGTCGAGGCGATCAGCGCCGCGAGCCACACCAGCGTCGGCACCCCCAGGTGCCAGCGCAATGTCGACGGGCGTGCATCGCGGATCCGCAGCGCCGCCAGCATGGCGAGCGCGGGGAACATCGGCAGAATGTAGGAGGGCAGCTTGGAGCCGGAAGCGCTGAAGAACAACAGGATGAACAGCGACCAGACGATCAGCACATTGCGCGAATCGATCGGGGGCCCATCGGTTTCGCCATGGCGGCGGTCCGGCTTGAGCGACCACGCCAGACCACCGGTCCATGGCAGCGCACCGGCGAGCAGGATCGGAAGGTAGTACCACCACGCTCCCTCGCGGCGATGCTCGGTCGTCAGGTAGCGCGTGAAGTGCTCATGAATGAAGAAGAAGTTCGCGAACTCGGGATGCCGCAACGACATCAGGACGAACCACGGCGCCGCGAGCGCCAGGAAGATCACCGCGCCCGAGCCCCAGCGCATGCCACGCAGCAGCGCCATGTCTCGTCGCCACAGGCTGATGGTCAGCAGCACGCCGCCTGGAATCGCAATGCCGATCAATCCCTTGCTCAGCACGGCGCCGGCCATCGCGGCCCAGGCGATCCAGATCCAGCGGCGGCGCGCGTCGTGCGCCACGCGCCCCGGGCTCGCGTCGTGCCGCATCGCCAGCAGCACGCTGCAAAGCGCCAGCGTGAGGAACAGCGTCAGGCCCGCATCGAGCGTGAGGAAATGGCTGTTGCCGACGATCCAGGTGGTCGATGCCGTGATCGCCAGCGCCTGCAGACCCACTTCGCGCCCCCACAGGCGCCATGATGTCCATCCGACGACGATCACCGTCAGGAAGCCCGCCAGGCCCGGCCCCAGGCGCGCAGCGAACTCGGTGATCCCTAGACACTTGAAGCTCAGTGCGCCGATCCAGTATTGCAGCGCAGGCTTCTCGAAGTAGAGCAGGCCGTTCAGCCGCGGCGTGATCCAGTCGCCGCTGCGTGCCATCTCGAGCGCCAGCGTGGCGTAGCGGCCTTCATCGGGACTGATGAGCGACCGCGTCCCCAGGCTCGCGAACCAGAGCAAGGTGGCGAGGCCTGCCATCCACGCGAGCCAGCGCAAGGACGGCGTGTTGCGGTGCGAGGTCGGCGCCGGGGCTGTCGTGCGCTCCGGCGGTGCGGCTCCATGCATTTCAGCATGATCGCAAGCCCTTCCTTACCGCCGCCTTATCTGCGTGCGATCCGACCGGATCTGCTGGGGATCGCGTGGCACCAGGTCGTAATGGCACAGCGTGCCGAGGATCGTTCCGGCACTGTCCATGAGCGGCACTCTGCAATAGGTCAGGACCTGCGCCCTGGCGGGATGCTGCGCGAGGCGCTCGTCCACGAGCGCGTTCGGGGTCATGAACGGCGCATGGCTCTCTCGCACGAAGCAGCAATAAGTGGCCGTATCGGGGACCTCCTGGGCCGTAAGGACGTCCGGATTCTCGCGGTCATAGTGGACGGCAGCGTTGGCCTTGCCGTCTTCGAAACGCCATATTCCGATGAAACGATAGTCCGTCCGCTGCAGCAAAGACGCGAGCGCTTCTCGAAGTCCTTCGGCGCGCAGCGCGGCCGGCCCGGGTCTCGTCGCATCGCCGCGTGACTTAAGTCGCTCGTAAGCAGGGATCGCCGAGGATTGGGCCTCGACATGGTCCTCAGCAACACCCACCTGTTCGAACTCCTCAGCGCTGCAATGCCTGTGAGAGCGCTGCGCTCCATTTCCTGCGTCATGGCCAAGGGCCTCGATCAGCGCGGCGCTGCCGTCGCCGCGCTTGCCGTCGTCATGGCATTGACCGCATCTGCCGCACAGGCGTCGAGCGCTGACGAACTGAGCGGCAAGCTGACCTTGCTGCGGGGCCCATTGGACAGGTCGGCTTTCAACCGCCCCCTGATGCTGAATGCGAGCGACACGGCGAACGGACTCCAGGGCGATGTGTACGCCATCGTCGATCATCCCCTTGCAGCGCTCAGCTCGACGCTGAGCACGCCTGATGCATGGTGCCAAGCCATGCTGCTGCATGTCAGCAATCGCCGCTGCACGGTGTCGACGGAAGCCGCAGGCTCGACGCTCGCGTTGAGCGTGGTGCGCAAGTACGACCAGCCTGTCGACAGCGCCTTTCGCCTCGTCTTCGACTTTCGCCTGATCGATGCAACACCGCAGCACCTGCAGGTGCAACTTGGCGCGTCAGCCGGTCCTCTGGGCACCAGCAACTACCGGATCGCGTTCGAGGCCATTCCTGCCGATGCGGCGCACAGCTTCCTGCACTTTTCGTATTCCTACGACGAGAACGCCCTGACCAGTGTCGCCATGCAGGCCTACCTGGCCACCTTCGGCCGTTCCAAGGTCGGCTTTAGCGTGCTTGGGCGAACGGCCGATGGGCAACCCGAGTACATCAGAGGCATGCACGGGCTGGTCGAGCGCAACGCCATGCGCTACTTCCTGGCGGTGGATGCCTACCTCGACGCCCCCAGGGACGCCATTTCCCGGCGGAATGCCTGGTACGCCGCCACAGAACAATATCCGCGGCAGCTGCATGAAATCGACCGCCAGACCTATCTGGAATTGAAGGCTGCCGATGACCACCGCTGAGCGCGCATGCTCAGCTGAAAGCGGCATTCACGCGCTAGTACCCGACCGTGAAGCGCTGGTGCGAATGCGCCGGCTTTTCGAACTCGTCGGCCAGCGCGATCGCGTAGTCCTCCATCGAGATCCAGCTCTTGCCATCGGCGGCGGTCAGCAGGCGATCGCCACCGAGGCGGAACTTGCCGGTGCGCTCGCCCGGCGCGAACAGCGCCGAGGGCGACAGAAAGGTCCAGTCCAGGTCTTGCTCGGCCTGCAGGGCCTCGAGGAACACGCGGCCCGCCAGTGCTTCGGGCTTGTAGGCCTCGGGAAATTGGGGTGTGTCGACCAGCGCCTGGCCCGGTGCGACTTCGAGGCTGCCGGCGCCGCCGACCACCAGCAGGCGCGGCACGCCGGCCTGCCTGGCCGCGGCGATGACCGTCGCGGCATCGCTGCCACCTGCGAAGCGGGTGGCGCTGATCACCGCGTCGTGGCCACGCAGCGCCGGCGCCAGCGAATCGACCTGCGTCGCATCGGCCTGCTTGAATGCGAGGCCCGGCCGGGCTTCGGCCTGCGCGATGTTGCGCGCGATGCCGGTGACCGTGTGGCCGCGGCCCAGCAGTTCGGTGGCGATGCGGGAGCCGGCACGGCCGGTGGCTCCGAGGATGGCAATGTGGCTCATGGCCGGACTCCTGTTTTCCTGAAGTCGCTATCCTAGGTTGCACCACTCGAACGACAAAGGACCAACGGCGAAACTGTGTGTTGCCCGGCAGGCCGTCGCTGCGACAGGGTCAGGTTAGCCCTGCGGGCCGACGACGCGGTAGAGGGCGCGCACGAAATCCGATTCGGTGACCATGCCGCGCAGCCGCCGCGCCTCGTCGATGATGGGAATGTGGTGATGGCCGCTCTCGGAGAAGATCGGCACCAGCTCGGCCATCGGCCGGTCTTCGCTGGCCACGCGCACCTGCCGGGTCATGATCTCGCCGACCACCTGGGGCTTGTTCGACAGCGCGCTGCGGGTCGCGCGGATGAAGTCGCGCAGCCGTCCGCCGAATCCTTCGTGGTGGGTCAGGTCGATCTGGCGGAAGAAGTCGGCCTGCGTGACGATGCCGACGACCTGACGCGAGCGGTCGATCACGGGCAGCGCCTTGATGTGCCGCGCGTGCATCAGGGCCCATGCTTCCTGGAGCGGCGTGGCAATGGCCACGGAGACCGGGTCGTGCGACATGATGTCGGCACACCGCACCGTGCCGAGCCGGCGCCGCCAGGCCTCGAGTTCGGTCTCGCGGATCAGCAGTTCGAGGTCGTCGCGGCTGATGTCGAGCACCTGGTTGTAGCGCGCCAGCACGGCGTCGATGTCGGCCGAACTGAAGGGCGCATTGCCGGCTGCCGGGCGCGGCGAGAGCTGCACGTGCGGATAGCGCCGACCCGTCAGGCTGTTGTAGACGACGCCGACCAGCACCAGCAGCAGCGAGTTGGCCAGCACCGGAAACAGCGCAAAGCGGAACTGTGTCGCATGCGCGAGCACCGCGAGCAAGGCCACGGCGCCGCCCGGCGGATGCAGGCAGCGCAAGGCCAGCATGGCCGCGATGGCGAGTGCCGTCGCGAGCGCACCGGCCCAGGCCGGATCCGGAATCCATCGGACGCAGGCAATGCCGATCAAGGCCGCGACCGCGTTGCCGCCGATCACCGACCAGGGCTGCGCGAGTGGGCTGGCCGGCAGTGCGAACACCAGCACGGCGCTGGCGCCCAGCGGTGCGATCAGCCAGGCACTGTCGATCGAAGGCTGCGCCAGCGCGCGGCAAACCAGCGCGGTGAGCAGAAGCCCCAACCCCGCGCCGGCGATGGCACGCAGGCGCTCGCGCGTGTTGATCGCCGTTCGGCCCGGCAGCCAGGCGCGCGCTGCCGCGGGCAGTCTCTCGAGCCGCATGCGCTCAGATCGCCTCGCCAGCCACGCGCCGGCCGATCTCGGGCCAGCGTCCGTGAAGCCAGACCCACGCGACCAGACCCACGCCCATCATCCCGATCGAGGTCAGGGCCATCGCCAATGTGGAGTGCATGACCAGCGGCGCGACCACGCCCGCCACGATGCCGTTGGCGGTGGAGCCGATCACCGCCTGCAGCGACGAGGCCATGCCGCGGCGCGCGGGATGCAGGTCGAGCACCAGCAGTGTGATCACCGGCACCATCAGCGCCCAGCCGAATGCGAACACGGCCAGCGGGAACAGCGCCCAGGCGGCGTTCGCGGTGAAGAGGGCATTGGCCGCGACGTTGACGACCGAGGTCGCCAGCATGATCACGAAGCCGTGGCGGATCTGCCGTTTGGGCGCGACCTTGCCGGCCATGCGGCCGCTGGCCCAGGCGCCGGCCATGATGCCGCCGATGGTGAGCAGGAAGAACCAGAAAAACTGGGTCGGCGCGAGCGCGAGATGGTCACCCAGGAACGCGGGCGCAGCCAGCACGTAGAGGAACATGCCGTTGAACGGCACGCCGCTGGCGAGCGCCAGCAACAGGAAGCGCGGATCCGAGCACAGGTCCCAATAGCCGCGCATCAGGTGCCGGACCTCGAAAGGCTGGCGATGGCTTTTGTGCAGCGTCTCGGGCAACAGCTTGTAGTTGGCGCCGAACAGCACCACGCCGACCGCGACCAGGAACCAGAAGACGCTGTGCCAGCCGAGGTGCACGAACAGGAAGCCACCCACGATCGGCGCGATCGCGGGTGCGACACCGAAGTAGATGGTGATCTGGCTCATCACCTTCTGCGCATCGGCCGGTGCGAACATGTCGCGCACCACCGCGCGCGACACCACGATGCCTGCACCGGTCGACAGGCCTTGCAGCGCACGGAAGAACACCAACTGCCCGATGTTCTGCGACAGCGCACAGCCCAGCGAAGCCGCGGTGAACACCGCCAGGCCCCACAACACGACCGGCCGGCGCCCGAAGCTGTCCGACAGCGCGCCGTGGAACAGGTTCATGAATGCGAAGCCGAACAGGTAGGCCGAGAGCGTCTGCTGCATCTCGACCGGCGTGGCGCCGATCGACTGCGCGATACCCGAGAAGGCCGGGATGTAAGTGTCGATCGAGAACGGGCCGAGCATGCCCAGCACGGCAAGTAAAACGGCCAGCGCCCAGCGCGGCGCCTGCCAGATCTTGTGAGCGTCGGGATTCATGGGGAGGTGGCGATGCCTTGTTCGTGAAATACCGCGGATCCGGCTCGGCCGGTCCGCTGGTATTGCCCCTGGCAGGGGGTGGCGTAGCGACGCGAAGTGCGCGCAGCCTGGGGGCGAGCTCTACAACGTATCGATGAAGCTGCGCAGCTTGTCCGATCGCGACGGGTGCTTGAGCTTGCGCAGCGCCTTGGCTTCGATCTGGCGGATGCGTTCGCGCGTGACGTCGAACTGCTTGCCGACTTCCTCGAGCGTGTGGTCGGTCGACATCTCGATGCCGAAGCGCATGCGTAGCACCTTGGCCTCGCGCGGCGTCAGGCTGTCGAGGATGTCCTTGACCACGTCGCGCAGGCCGGCCTGCATCGCGGCCTCGATCGGCGCCGTGTTGCTGCTGTCCTCGATGAAATCGCCCAGGTGCGAATCGTCGTCGTCGCCGATGGGGGTTTCCATCGAGATCGGTTCTTTCGCGATCTTCATGATCTTGCGGATCTTGTCTTCCGGGATCTCCATCTTCGCGGCCAGGATGCCCGCATCGGGTTCGAAGCCGAACTCCTGCAGATGCTGCCGGCTGATGCGGTTCATCTTGTTGATGGTCTCGATCATGTGCACCGGGATGCGGATGGTGCGTGCCTGGTCGGCGATCGAGCGGGTGATCGCCTGGCGGATCCACCATGTCGCATAGGTCGAGAACTTGTAGCCGCGACGGTATTCGAACTTGTCGACCGCCTTCATCAGGCCGATGTTGCCTTCCTGGATCAGGTCGAGGAACTGCAGACCGCGGTTGGTGTACTTCTTGGCGATGGAGATCACGAGACGCAGGTTGGCCTCGATCATTTCCTTCTTGGCATCGCGCGAAGACGATTCGCCTTCGTTCATGCGCTTGTTGATGTCCTTGAGCTGCGTGAGCGGCACCACCACGCGCGACTGGATGTCGGCGAGCTTCTGCTGGAGTTCCTGCACCGGCGGGATGTTGCGTGCGAGCACCGTGGACCAGGGCTTGCCCGAAGCCGCCTGCTTTTCGACCCACTTGAGGTTGAGCAGGTTGGACGACACGCGGTTGCCGTTCTTGTCGTAGCCGCTGAAGTCGCGGATGAACTCGTCCTGCGGGAAGCCGCACTTGTCCACGATGATGCGGCGCAGCTCGCGCTCTTTCTTGCGCACGTCGTCGACCTGCGTGCGCACCAGGTCGCACAGCTTTTCGATCGTGCGCGCGGTGAAGCGGATGGTCATCAGCTCTTCGGACAGCGAGTGCTGCGCTTTCTGATAGGCCGGCGTGCCATAGCCTTCCTTGTCGTAGATCTTGTGGACCTTCTCAAACAGCAGCGCGATGCGGTCGAAGCGCTCGAGCGCCTCGCGCTTGAGTTCCTCGAGCTTCTTGGTCAGCGCCTTCGAGCCGCCTTTGCCGTCGTCGTCGTCTTCCTCGTCGAATTCGTCGAAGTCTTCCTCGGCCACGTAGTCGTCGGCCTCGTTCGGGTTCGAGAAGCCGTCGACGATGGTCGAGATGACGACCTTGCCTTCACGGATGTCGTTGCCCAGGCGCAGGATTTCCGCGATGGTCGCGGGCGAAGCCGAGATGGCTTCCATCATCGCCATCAGGCCGCCTTCGATGCGCTTGGCGATCTCGATTTCGCCTTCGCGCGTGAGCAGTTCGACCGTGCCCATCTCGCGCATGTACATGCGCACGGGGTCGGTGGTGCGGCCGAATTCGCTGTCGACGGTCGAGAGGGCAGCCTCGGCTTCTTCCTCGGCTTCCTCGACGGTGGTGGCGGTAGGTGCCGTGTTGTTGAGCAGCAGGGTTTCCGCATCGGGCGTCTGCTCGTACACGGCGACGCCCATGTCGTTGAGCATCGTGACCACGACTTCCATGGTCTCGGCGTCGACCAGCTTGTCGGGCAGGTGATCGGAGATTTCGCCGTGCGTGAGGTAGCCGCGCGTCTTGCCGAGCGTGATCAGCGTCTTGAGGCGCGAACGGCGCTTGGCCAGGTCTTCCTCGGAGAGCACGGTCTCGTCGAGGCCGAATTCCTTCATCAAGGCGCGTTCCTTCGCCTTGCTGATCTTCATGCGCAGCGGCTTGACCTTTTCCTCGGTCGCCGTCGCGACCTCTTCGCCGACCAGTTCGTCTTCGATGTCCGACAGGTCGACATCGCTGGTCGGCGCCTCGTTGCCGGCCTTGGGCTTGCGGCCGCGCTTGGCACCGCCGGCGGCAGCAGGCGCGCCGGCCGCCTTGGGCGGACGGCCGACCTTCTTGGCGGGGGTTTTGACGGTTTCGGCGGCAGTAGGAGTCGATTTCGTAGGCACGGTTTTCACTTTCGTTGCGGCTGTCGCCTTGGAGGCGGCGGCGCCTGTTTTAGTTGCCGGCAAAGCGGCAGCTTTCAACGGCTTTTCTGCAACGGCTTTCTTGGCGGCGGATACGGCAGGCTTCTTTGAACTGGGCATACGACCTCGTACAACAAGATGGACCAAGCGGAATCACAGGCGCCAAGAACCCGACGCAGGCAGGAACACGGACAAGGGAGCGAAGAGGAAGCGAATCCTCAGGCACTCTTCAAAAGACAAGATGTCGGGCGAACATTTGGTGTGCAGTCCTTGCGGTGTATTGACCCGTTTCCCGTTGGGAAGTGCATTGCGCATGGGGCCGGCCCGGAGGTGCTGCTGTCGCTCTTGTCTATTTCGCGAGTAGCGAAGCCTTACATTATAGCGCGTCGCGCGCTTTTCAAGTGTTGTCGGGATTGTCCGGCTTGAGGCGGCGGCGCAATTCCAGACGGCGCGCCTCCAGGGCCTTGTAGCGTTCCAGCGCGCGCGGGTCGCTGCCGACCGCTGCGATCGCCTCGCTTTGCTGGGCCTTGAGCCGGTCGTCCAGCATGTAGTCGAGGACGTTGCGCAGCTCCCTGACGGCATCGGCCGCCTGTTCGCCCTCGAGATCGGGCACGGGGCCGCCGTCCGGGCCGGTCATGACGCGTTCGGCCAGGGCTTCGAATTCCATGCCGCGCAGGCCCTCGCGCAATGCCGCCCAGGGTTGCATGCCGTGTTCGTGCAACTGGCTGTCGAGCCAGGCGAACAGCCGGCCGTGTTCCCCGGGCAGGTCGCACAACATCGCATGCAGCTCGTGGGAGAGCGCCTCCCATTGCGCCATGTTCGACAGCAGGAGCCGCGCTGCGACATCGGGCCGGCCGGGCGGCAGCACGCGGCCGGCGGCGAGGCGCCGGGGTGTCGGAGCGCCGCCGTGGCGCCGCTCGAATGACCGTGTGTCTCCCATCCGGCGATCGTCCCCTTGCTGACGGAACGAGGGCACGGGCCGGGCAGCCGGGGTCGGCGCCCACAGTTCGCCGAGCTCCTGGGGGCTGAGCTGCACCAGCTCGGCGAATTCGCCCAGCAGCTGGCGCTTGAGGGCGCCATCAGGCAGTGCGCTCCAGAGTGGTCGTGCGTTGCTGGCCAAGTGGGCCCGGCCCTCGGCGCTGCCGAGATCGCAGCCTTCGCGTGCGGCTTCGATCATGAAGCGGCTGAGCGGGGTCGCCTCATTGACGAAGCGCGCGAAGGCATCGGCCCCGAATTCGCGGATGAAGCTGTCGGGATCGTGTTCGGCCGGCAGGAACAGGAACTTGATGCTGCGCACGTCGCTCGCGTAGGGCAGCGCGCCGTCGAGCGCCTTGCGCGCGGCGCGGCGGCCGGCCGCGTCGCCGTCGAAGCTGAACACCACCGACTCCGTGAAGCGGAACAGCTTCTGGACGTGCTCCGGCGTGCAGGCCGTGCCCAGCGTCGCGACGGCGTTCGGGAATCCGAGCTGCGCGAGCGCCACCACATCCATGTAGCCCTCGGTCACCAGGGCATAGCCGTGCTCCCGAAATGCGGCGCGCGCTTCATAGAGGCCATAGAGTTCGCGGCCCTTGCTGAACACGGGGGTTTCGGGCGAGTTGAGGTACTTGGGTTTCTCGTCGCCCATCACGCGGCCGCCGAAACCGATGCACTCGCCCTTGACGTTGCGGATCGGGAACATGACCCGATCGCGAAAGCGGTCGTAGCGCTTGCCTTCCCCGTTGTCGGTCTCTTCGCCGACGATCACCAGGCCGCTTTCGGCCAGCAGCGGATCGTCGTATTCGGGAAAAACGCTTGCCAGCGTGCGCCATCCGGCGGGCGCATAGCCGATGCCGAATTGCCGTGCGACTTCGCCCGAGACACCGCGCCCCTTGAGGTAGTCGATCGCCGAGGGCGATTGCCGCAGGTGCTTTCGGTAGGCGTCGCCGGCCTTCTCGAGCACCTCGGTCAGCGTGGCCTGCTTCTGGCGCTGGCCGGCGGCGCGGGCGCGTTCCTCGGGCGAGGCATCGTCTTCCGGCACTTGCAGGCCGTACTGGCCGGCGAGATCGTGCACGGCCTCCACGAAGCCCATGCCGGCGTGCTCCATCAGGAAGCCGATCGCATTCCCGTGCACGCCGCAGCCGAAGCAGTGATAGAACTGCTTGGTCGGGCTGACCGAGAACGAGGGCGATTTTTCGCCGTGGAACGGGCACAAGCCCATGAAATTGGCGCCGGCCTTCTTCAGCTGAACGTAACGCCCGACGATTTCCACCACGTCGGCGCGTGCGATCAGTTCCTGGATGAATGAGGCGGGGATGGTCATGTAGGCGAAGAGCGGCAAATCATACGCAAGCCCTCGTCTGGCTGCCTGCCGGCGGCATACTGGCTGCTCCGAAATCCGACGCATGATTCGCAGCACCTTCACCCACGCAGCGCCGCTGCTGCGCCATCCGCTGAGGTTCGTCTGGGAGGCGCTGAAGGCCTTCAAGGGCAACCAGGGCCTGTTGCTCGCGGGGGCCGTCGCCTACTACGCGCTGTTGTCCATCGTGCCGCTGCTGATCGTGAGCGTGATCGCGCTGTCGCATTTCATCGAGCAGGCGGAACTGCTCAGCACGGTCGGGCGCTATCTGGAGTGGCTGTTGCCGGGACAGTCGCGTGCGATCGTCGCGGAACTGTCGAACTTCCTGGCGCACAGCGACGTGCTGGGGCCGGTGCTGCTGGTCACGATGATCTTCTTCAGCTCGCTTGCCTTCACGGTGCTCGAGAGCGCGATGGCGGTGATCTTTCATCATCGCAAGGCGGAGCGGTCCCGCCATTTCATGGTGTCGGCCGTCATGCCCTACATCTACATTCTGTGTCTGTGCGTCGGGTTGCTGCTGGTCACGCTCGTCTCGGGCGCGCTGCAGCTCATCGGCAAGGAGAGCGTGGATCTCTTCGGCTACAGCTGGTCCTTGTCGGGCGTGTCGGGCCTGCTGCTCTATCTGGTCGGCCTCGGCGGCGAGATCTTCATGCTGACCTCGCTCTACCTCGTGATGCCGGTCGGACGTCTTTCGCTGCGCCATGCGCTGCTCGGCGGCGCGACGGCCGCCTTGCTGTGGGAGGTCACGCGCCGGGTGCTGGTCTGGTATTTCTCGACGCTGTCCCAGGTGAATGTCGTCTACGGTTCGTTGACGACGGCGATCGTCGTGCTGCTCAGCCTCGAGATCGCCGCTACCCTGGTGCTTTTCGGTGCGCAGGTGATCGCCCAGTTCGAGCGCCTGGAACGCGACGCTGGAACCCAGGCTTAGCGCGGCGCGAGGCGGATCGCGCCGTCCAGCCGGATCACTTCGCCGTTGAGCATGTCGTTCTCGATGATGTGCCTGGCGAGCTTCGCATAATCCTCCGGTGTGCCAAGGCGCGAAGGGAAGGGCACGCTCGCGGCCAGCGCGTCCTGCACTTCCTTGGGCATTCCGAAAAGCATCGGCGTGCCGAAGATGCCGGGGGCGATCGTCATGTTGCGGATGCCGCTGCGCGCCAGGTCGCGTGCGATCGGCAGCGTCATTCCCACCACGCCGCCTTTCGAGGCGCTGTAGGCGGCCTGGCCGATCTGGCCGTCGTAGGCGGCGACCGAAGCGGTCGAGATCAGGACACCGCGCTCGCCGGTGCTTTCGGGTTCGTTCTTGCTCATGGCATCGGCAGCCAGGCGGATCATGTTGAAAGTGCCGATCAGGTTGACGGTGACGGTCTTGCTGAACACGGCGAGAGCATGCGGCCCGGTCTTGCCGACGGTCTTCTCGGCCGGCGCGATGCCGGCGCAGTTGACCAGACCCATCAGCTTGCCGAGCTTCTGCGCTGCGGCCACGGCAACCTGGCCGTCGGCCTCCTGGCTGACATCGCACTTGACGAAAACGCCGCCGATTTCCCTGGCAACCGCCTCACCCTTGTCCACCTGCATGTCGGCAATGACGACCTTGCCGCCATTCGCAGCCAGCATCCGCGCCGTGCCCTCGCCCAACCCAGAAGCGCCGCCCGTCACGATAAAAACCTTGCCGTCAATTTGCATCTCGATCTCCAAATGATGTGTCGCCATTATCAAAGACCCGGCACCCGCCCCCCGCAAAGGGGCAAATTCGAGAAACACCGCGGAACCGGCTTTGCCGGGCCGCTGGTGTTGCCCCCGGCAGGGGGAAGGAGAAGCGACACGAAGTGCGCGCAGCCTGGGGCGAGCAAAAAAAGCCCCGTCCGAGGACGGGGCTGAATTGGATCCCGAAGGACCCAAGGAGACAATCGGCGCCCGCTTCGAGCGGGCTTGGAAAATCAGCGCTTGCGGGCTGCGGTTTGAGCGGTGCTCTTGGCCGCGTTCACAGCGGTGGTCGACACGGCCTGGAAGTTGGCTTCGGCAACGTCGGACGCTTGCTTGACAGCCTTTTGCACGGATTCGAACGCGTTGTTGGCGGCGGCCACTGCGCTCTTCATCACGGCCACGGCCGTTTCCGAACCGGCGGGAGCATTTTTGGCAGCGCTGTCGACCAGGCCGACGAAGGCTTGCTGGGCTTCGGCCGCCTTGACTTCGAAAGCCTTGGTGAACTCGGCACCCGTGCCTTGGGCGATGTCATACAGATGACGGCTGTAGGCGGCGGTCTTTTCGGCCAGGGGCTGGAACAGGCTGGCTTGCAGTGCGAGCAGTTCTTGCGCGTCCTTGACGCTCAGCAGGGCCTGGGCGGTACCGGCGGCTTCCGTCAGTGCGGCCTTCGAGGCCGTCACGTTCAGCTCGACGAGCTTTTCGACGCCTTCGAAAGCCTTGGTCGTGAGACCGAAGAGGGTTTCGAGGCTGGCTTTTTGGGAGGCGATGATTTGGTCGGCGGTGAGTGCCATGAGGGAGCTCCAGTTGATTGAAAAAAGTGGATTCACGTCGCTGCTCCTCTTGTTTATGTTGCGGTGCAGCATGGCCTCGAGTATAGGTAGCCGCGTGCAACGATCAAGCGTTTTTTGCTGCTTTGCAGCAATTTAGAGCAGGCTTTCTAAAACGCCGGTCATGAGGTTGCGCGCTCGATGGCTGGAAGGCGCTGGCAGAATCCCCGGCCATGAGCGACAGACCCACGCCCGATTCCCGCAGCAGCTATCGCGTCTTCCGCAGCATCCAGACGCGCTGGGCCGACAACGACATCTACGGGCACGTCAACAACGTCGTTTACTACGGTTGGTTCGACACGGCGGTCAATGCGCTCCTGATCGAGCGCGGTGCGCTCGACATCCACCATGGAAAGACTGTCGGCTTCGTGGTCGAGACCCGTTGCAACTACTTTGCCCCGCTTGCGTTTCCGCAGACTGTCGAGGCCGGCATCCGGGTCGCGCAGGCCGGCAGTTCCAGCGTGCGCTACGAGATCGCACTCTTCGCCGAGGGCATCGAGACGGCTGCAGCCCAGGGGCATTTCGTCCATGTCTATGTCGATCGGGTGACGCAGCGGCCGGTCGAGCTACCGCCTGCCTTGAGAGCCGTCGTCGACGAGTTGCGCGCAGCGCCATGAAAAAATGGCGCCCGAAGGCGCCATCCATGGTGTGAGACGGCGTTGGCCGGTCACATCTTCTTCATGGCCTTGATGTCGGCCTTGCCCTTGGCCTGATCGGCCTTGGCCTGTTTTTCGCACGCGCTCTTCTCGGCGCCCTTCTGGTCGTCGCACTTTTCCTTGGCGACGTCATAGGCAGCATCTACCTTCTCTTCCTCGACCTTGCGGGCGTGGCTGTCGCTGGGCTGGTATTGCTGTTCGAGTTCGGCCTTGGCGACGTTCTCCTTGCCCTTGGCTTCCTTCTGGCAGACATCCTTGGCGTTGTCCTTCATCGTGTCGCACTGGGCCTTGGCCGACTTGTAGTCGGCCTCGATCTTGTCCTTGGCCATCTTGTATTCGTCCTTCGTCATCGCGCTGGCGTGCATGGAGACGAAGCAGGTCGACGCGATGGCGAGCATGAGCAGGTGCTTTTTCATGGGATGTTCCCTCGTGGAGTTGGTAAATCGGTGTGTGAGCGGGGCCGGAGTGCAGGTCAATACTTTTCCATCCAGAGCGCCGACGGCGTGCGGCCGTCGCGGGATTCCCAGTCACTGACCTGCTTTTCGGCTTCGTCCCTGCTGATGCCGTGCCGCTCCTGGATGCGGCCCAGCAGCTGGTCCCGCTTGCCGGCGATGACATCGAAATCGTCGTCGGTGAGCTTGCCCCACTGTTCCTTGATCTTGCCCTTGAGCTGCTTCCAGTTGCCCTCGACGGTGTCTTTGTTCATCACGTATCTCCTTCAGATGGGTTGCTTCGCCGGCCTCGAAAGCTCTGGTGGCCGGCGTGAACACACTGTCGCGTCGGCATTTCGATCGACCGGTAGGACGCTCCGCGAAGGCGCCGTAGGCACATGCCGACTCGGCCCGTGATAATCGACCTGCACGACACACCCGGGATCCGCGCGCCGCATCATGATCATTCAAAGCCTGCTCGACACCGATCTCTACAAGTTCACGATGATGCAAGTGGTGCTTCACCACTTTCCGGGCGCGCACGTCGAGTACCGTTTCAAGTGCCGCAACCCGGGCGTCGACCTGGCGCAGTTCGCGGGCCAGATCCGGGAGGAAGTCCGGCACCTGTGCTCGCTCGGCTTCAAGGATGCCGAACTCGCGTACCTGCGATCGATGCGCTTCATCAAGAGCGACTTCGTCGATTTTCTCGGCCTGTTCCGGCTCAACGAGAAGTACATCAACATCATCCCGCAGGCCTCGGGTGAACTCGAGATCCGCATCGAGGGGCCATGGCTCTACACCATCCTGTTCGAAATCCCGGTGCTTGCCATCGTCAACGAGGTCTACTTCCGCAACATGCACAAGCAGCCCGACTACGCGGAAGGCCGGCGCCGGCTCGATGCGAAGCTCGCCCAGTTGCACGATGCAGGCCTGTCGGACCTGAAGATCGCCGACTACGGCACGCGCCGCCGCTTCTCCAAGGAATGGCACGAAGAGGTGCTGCGCACGTCGACCGCGAAGCTCGGCGCGGTGAGCGCCGCACCGCACACCGGCGAGCGCCTGCCGCAACTGGCCGGAACCAGCAACGTGCTCTATGCGATGAAGCTCGGCCTGATTCCCCTGGGCACCATGGCGCACGAGTACCTGCAGGCCTGCCAGGCGCTCGGTCCGCGGCTGCGCGACAGCCAGATCTACGGCTTCGAGATGTGGGGTCGCGAATACCGCGGCGATCTCGGCATCGCGTTGTCCGACGTGTACGGGATGACCGCTTTCCTGCGCGACTTCGACCTGTTCTTCTGCAAGCTGTTCGACGGTGCGCGCCACGACAGCGGCGATCCCTTCCACTGGGGCGAGCGCATGCTGGCGCACTACACGGCGAACCGGGTCGACCCGCGCACCAAGACGCTGATCTTCAGCGACGGCCTCACGGTGACACGGATCATCGAGCTCTATCAGCAGTTTCGCGGCCGCTGCCAGCTGGCCTTCGGCATCGGCACCAACCTGACGAACGACCTGGGCTACGAACCGCTGCAGATCGTGATCAAGATGATCCGCTGCAACGACCAGCCCGTGGCCAAGCTGTCCGACACGCCCTCCAAGAACATGTGCGAAGACGAAAGGTATCTGGCCTATCTGCGGCAGGTTTTCGAGATCGCCCAGCCGGCGGGCTGAGGCGCGTCGACTTGACCCCGAAGCTCCTGCGCCTTTTCGCGCTCGCCGTGGTGGCGACGACGGTCCCCGCGATGGCGATGGCCGCCGATGTCGACGGCAGCAAGCTGTCGCCGCTGTGGGGCGTGCCGTTCGCCGGCATCCTGCTGTCGATCGCGTTGCTGCCGCTTCTCGCGCCGTCGTTCTGGCACCGCCACTACGGCAAGGTGTCGGCCGGCTGGGCACTGGCCTTCCTGCTTCCGTTCGCGGCCGCGTACGGTGCGTCGAGCGCCGGTGCGCAGCTGCTCCATGCGCTGCTCGCCGAATACCTGCCGTTCGTGATCCTGCTGGCTGCGCTTTTCACGGTCGCCGGCGGTATTCATGTCCGCGGCAACCTCCACGGCGCGCCGGGGCTCAACACAGCCATCCTCGCGGCGGGCGCCGTGCTGGCAAGCTGGATGGGCACGACCGGCGCTTCGATGCTGCTGATCCGGCCATTGATCCGCGCCAACGACAACCGCGTGCACAAGGTGCACGTGATCGTGTTCTTCATCTTCATCGTGTCGAACGTGGGCGGCGCGCTCACGCCGCTGGGTGATCCGC
Source organism: Variovorax sp. PBL-E5 (assembly GCF_901827185.1). Classification (NCBI taxonomy): domain Bacteria; kingdom Pseudomonadati; phylum Pseudomonadota; class Betaproteobacteria; order Burkholderiales; family Comamonadaceae; genus Variovorax; species Variovorax sp. PBL-E5. Next base: position 1,799,947 of record NZ_LR594671.1, read on the forward strand.
CGCTGTTCCTCGGCTTCCTGAAAGGCGTCGACTTCTTCTGGACCGCGAAGCACATCCTTGCCGAGACGCTGTTCCTGCTCGGCCTGCTGCTGGCCGTGTTCTGGGTGATCGACAGGCACTACTACCGCAAGGAGGGCGTCCTCCCCATCGATCCGACGCCCGACACGCAGGCGCTCGGCTTCGACGGCGCCGCCAACTTCGTGCTGCTGGCGGCCATCGTCGGGCTCGTGCTGCTGAGCGGCTTGTGGAAGTCGCCCGTCGTGTTCGACGTGCATGGCACGCCGCTCGGCCTGCCCGGCATCGTGCGCGATGTCGGCCTGATCGCGATCGCGTTGATCTCGCTGAAGATCACCGCGCCCAGCGTGCATGCCGACAACCAGTTCGACTGGGAGCCGATGCGCGAGGTGGCCAAGCTCTTCGCCGGCATCTTCCTGACCATCATTCCGGTGATCGCGATGCTCAAGGCGGGTATCGACGGACCCTTCGGCGCGGTCGTCTCCGCCGTCACCCGCGCCGACGGACAGCCGGAACCCGCGATGTACTTCTGGGCCACTGGGCTTCTGAGCTCGTTTCTGGACAACGCGCCGACCTATCTCGTCTTCTTCAACACCGCCGGCGGCGATGCGCAGGCGTTGATGACCACGCATGCCGCCACGCTCGCAGCCATCTCGGCAGGCGCGGTGTTCATGGGCGCCAACACCTACATCGGCAACGCGCCCAACCTGATGGTCAAGGCCATCGCTCAAAGCCGCGGCGTGCGCATGCCGAGCTTCTTCGGCTTCATGATGTGGTCCGGTGCCATCCTGATGCCGCTGTTCATCCTCTCCACCTTCCTCTTTTTCCGACCATGAGCAAACCCAAGATCCTCGTTGCCCGCTCCGTGTTTCCCGAAACGATTGCCCGCCTCGAAAAACACTTCGAGGTCGAGACCAATCCCGGCGACAACAACTGGACCAAGGCCCAGCTGATCGAAAAACTCAAGGACAAGCAGGGTGCCTTCACCACCGGCAGCGAGCGCATCGATGCCGAGGTGCTCGATGCCTGCCCGGGTCTGAAGATCTGCGCCAACATGGCGGTCGGCTACAACAACTTCGATGTCGATGCCATGACCGCCCACGGCGTGCTCGCCACCAACGCGCCGGACGTCCTCACCGAAACCACCGCCGACTTCGGCTTCGCGTTGTTGATGGCTACTGCGCGGCGCATCGCCGAGAGCGAGCATTTCCTGCGCGCAGGCAAATGGACCCAATGGTCCTACGACATGTTCGCCGGCTCCGACATCCATGGCGCCACGCTCGGCATCATCGGCATGGGGCGCATCGGCCAGGGCATCGCGAAACGCGGCGCGCACGGTTTCGGCATGAAGGTCATCTATCACAACCGCTCGCGGCTCGACGCGGCGCTGGAAGCCGACTGCAAGGCCCGCTACGTGAGCAAGGAAGAGCTGCTGAAGACCGCCGACCATGTCGTGCTCGTCGTGCCTTACTCGCCGGCGTCGCACCACACCATCGGCGCCGCCGAGCTCGCGCTGATGAAGCCGAGCGCCACGCTCGTGAACATCGCGCGCGGCGGCATCGTCGACGATGCGGCGCTGGCCGCAGCGTTGCGCGACAAGCGCATCGCCGCCGCTGGACTCGACGTGTTCGAGGGCGAACCGAAGGTGCATCCCGACCTGCTCACGGTGCCCAACGTCGTGCTCACGCCGCACATCGCCAGCGCCACGGTGCCGACGCGGCGCGCCATGGCCGATCTGGCTGCCGACAACTTGATCGGCTTCCTCGTGAACGGCAAGCCTGTCACGCCCCTCAATCCCGCGGTTCTCGCGGCCAAGTAGACAGCGAAGCACGTGTTGGAACTCTGGATCCTGCTGGCCCTCGCGGCCCTGAATTTCATCCTCGTGGTCTGGCTGCTGCTGCGCAAGTCGCCGCCGCCCGATCATGCCGCGCTGATCGCCACGCTGGGCGCGGCCAACGAGCGCATCGAGCGCGAACTGCGCCACGAGATCAGCGAATCCTCGCGCGGCGCGCGGCAGGAGACGGCACAGGCCTTCTCGACCTTCCAGCAAGCGCTGGTGCAGCAGGGTGCCGAATCCACGCGCACGCAGAACGCGCAGATCGATGCCTTCGCGCAGCAGCTCACGTTGTTGCAGAAGACGCTCGCGGACACGCTCAGCACGCAGCTCCAGAGCCTGAGCGAATCCAATGCGCGCCGGCTCGCCGAGGTGCGCGCGACGATGGAGACCCAGCTCGCGCAGCTCCAGCAGAGCAACACCGCGAAGCTCGACGAGATGCGCAAGACGGTCGACGAGAAGCTCCAGAGCACGCTCGAGGCACGGCTGGGCGAGAGCTTCAAACAGGTGGCCGACCGGCTCGAGCAGGTGCACAAGGGCCTGGGCGAAATGCAGACGCTGGCCGTCGGCGTCGGGAGCCTGCAGCGCGTGCTGACCAACGTCAAGACGCGCGGCGTGTTCGGCGAAGTACAGTTGGAGGCCTTGCTCGAACAGGTGCTGACCATCGACCAGTACGCGCAACAAGTCGAGACCAAGCCGCGCAGCGGCCAACGCGTCGACTTCGCGATCCGCTTTCCCGGGCGCGGCGGCGATGGAGCGCCCGTCTGGCTGCCGATCGATGCCAAGTTTCCGCGCGACGATTACGAGCGCCTGCTCGATGCGCACGAGCGGGCCGATGCGCCGGCTGCCGAGCTCGCGGCCAAGGCGCTCGAGGCGCGCATCCGCAGCGAGGCCAGGTCCATCGCGGAGAACTACCTCGCCGCGCCGCACACCACCGATTTCGCGATCCTGTTCCTGCCGGTCGAAAGCCTCTATGCCGAGGTGCTGCGCCGTCCCGGCCTGATGGATGCGATCCAGCGCCAGCACCGCGTGACGCTCGCGGGGCCGACCACGCTGCTCGCCATGCTCAACAGCCTGCACATGGGCTTTCGCACGCTGGCGCTCGAACAGCAGGCCTCCGAGGTGTGGAAGGTGCTCGGCGCGGTCAAGACCGAGTTCGAGCGCTATGGCGAATGGGTGGCGCGGATCAAGGAGCAGGTGGCCAAGGCCTCCGACACACTCGACAAGGCCGACACCCGCGCCAAGCAGATGCGCCTTGCCTTGCGCAAGGTCGAGGCATTGCCCGAAGCGCAGACGCAAGCCCTGCTGCCGCCCGCCGACAGCGAGGACGACAGCACGCCGTGACCAATTCCTGCGCCGGCGACGAGACGACCCGGGCGGAGCACGCGCTTCGATGAATGCAGGCCTGCTTCGATTGATCGCCGCGCAGATCTGTCTGCATGCGGCGATGACGGGGACGCGGCTGGCCGCGCCGCTGCTGGCGCTTCGCGATGGCCATAGCGCTGCCGCGGTCGGCGTCCTGCTCTCGCTGTTCGCATTGACGCAGGTGTTCCTCGCCCTGCCGGCGGGTCGCTACACCGATCGGCACGGGCTGCGGCGGCCTTTGCTGATCGCCGTCGTCGCGGCCACGACCGGCGCAGCGATGGCGGCCTTGCTGCCGGTCTTCATCGTGCTCTGCGTGGCGGCGCTGCTGACGGGCGGCGCCACGGGCATTGCCGTGATCGCGCTGCAACGCCACGTCGGCCGCGCGGCGACCGATCCGACCCAGCTCAAGCAGGTGTTCAGCTGGCTGGCGATCGCGCCGGCCGCGGCCAATTTCGTCGGGCCGTTCGCCACCGGCCTCTTGATCGATCATGCGGGACGCAGCGAGGGCGACCTGATGGGCTATCGCGTCGCCTTCGGGATGTGCGCGCTGTTGCCGCTCGCGTGCTGGTGGCTCGCGCGCGGCACGTCGGAGCTGCCGCCGGTGCCGTCAACAGCCAGTGCCGCGCGGCCCCGTGCCTGGGACCTGCTGGCGCAACCGATGTTCAGGCGCCTGCTGTTCGTGAACTGGCTGCAGTCGGCGTCATGGGACGTGCATACCTTCGTGCTGCCGCTCCTCGGGCACGAGCGCGGATTGAGCGCCTCGATGATCGGCGGCATCCTCGGTGCATTCGCGGCGGCCGCTGCGGCGATCCGTGTCGTGTTGCCGGTGGTGGCTTCACGCTTCAGCGAACGCGCCGTGATCACCGCGTCGAACGTCATCACGGCGCTGGTGTTCGCTGCCTATCCGCTGATGACTTCGGCGCTCGGGATGGGCGTCTGCTCGGTGATGCTGGGCGTGGCGCTCGGTGCCGTGCAGCCGATGGTGATGAGCATGCTGCATCAGATCACGCCGCACGCGCGGCACGGCGAGGCGCTGGGCCTGCGCCTGATGACGCTCAATGCCTCCAGCGTCGCGACGCCGATGCTGTTCGGCGCGGGGGGCGCATTGATCGGCGTGGCCGGCATGTTCTGGATCGTCAGCGGCGTGGTGGCGCTCGGCACGCGCTCGGTATGGGGTCTCCAGGTCCCCGCCGCAGGGCATCAAAGCTTGTAGAAGCGTCTGATCGCGTCCCAGGCGTCCTGCGGCGCGTCCACGTACTCGATCAACTTCACGTCGCCGGGCGAGATCACGCCTTCCTCCGCCAGGAACTCGAAATTGATCGACTGCTTCCAGTAGTCCGAGCCGAAGAGCACGATCGGCACCGGCTTGGCCTTGCGGGTCTGAACCAGGGTGATCACCTCGAACAGCTCGTCGAGCGTTCCGAAGCCGCCCGGAAACGCGACCAGCGCCTTCGCCCGCATCATGAAGTGCATCTTGCGGATCGCGAAGTAGTGGAACTTGAAGCTGAGCGCCGGCGTGACGTACGGGTTGGCTTCTTCTTCCATCGGCAGCGCGATCGCGAGGCCGACCGACAGGCCGCCGCCTTCATAGGCACCGCGGTTGGCGGCCTGCATGATGCCGGGGCCGCCGCCGGTGCAGACGAAGAGCTTGTCCTGCGGCTCCTTGTCGTTGCTGTATTGCGCAACCATCCGGCCGAAGGCGCGCGCTTTCTCGTAGTAGTGAGAGTTGCGCGCCAGCTTGCGCCAGCGCTCCGCCGCGACGGTGTCGCCGGCCGCTTCGGCCTGGGCGATCAGCGCACCGGATTCCTCCTCGCTGCGAAAGCGCGCGCTGCCGAACACCACCACCGTGTTCTCGATGCCGTGCTCGCGCATCTCGATGTCCGGCTTCATCAGCTCGAGCTGCATGCGCAGCCCGCGCGTTTCGCGGCGCAGCAGGAACTCGGGATCGGCAAAGGCCAGACGCGAGGGATCCGGGTCGAGCGGCAGCCCCTTTTCGGAATGAGCCCGGAGCGTGGCCCAGGCGTCGGCAAGGCGCTTGTCGTGGAGATCGTGTGAGTTGTTGGGCATGATGAGGCGATGAACGGTGCTGGATTGTGCGCGCCGCAGCGTGCGCAAAAAAGGCTCCCGCAGGAGCCTCGTGGATCCGCCGGCGACGACGTTCAGACGCGCTTGCGGTACTCGCCAGTGCGGGTGTCGATCTCGATGCGGTCGCCCTGTGCCACGAAGAGCGGCACACCGACCTCGAAGCCGGTCGAGATCTTGGCCGGCTTCATGACCTTGCCCGAGGTGTCGCCCTTGACGGCCGGCTCGGTCCAGGTGATTTCGCGCTCGACGCTGGTCGGCAGTTCGACCGAAATGGCCTTGCCGTCGTAGAACACCACTTCGACCGGCATGCCGTCGTCGAGGTAGTTGAGCGCGTCGCCCATGTTCTCGGCCTCGACCTCGTACTGGTTGTATTCCGAGTCCATGCAGACGTACATAGGGTCGGCGAAGTAGGAATAGGTGCATTCCTTCTTCTCGAGCACGATCTGGTCGATCTTGTCGTCGGCCTTGAAAACCACTTCGGTGTTGAAGTTGGCGATCAGGCTCTTGAGCTTCATGCGCACGGTGGCGGAATTGCGGCCGCCGCGGCTGTATTCGGTCTTGAGGACGACCATCGGGTCCTTGCCGTGCATGATGACGTTGCCGGCGCGGATTTCTTGAGCGATTTTCATGATCAGGGTCTCTGGATGTTGGCCGCTCGGTGCGTCTTCGGGCCTGTTGGAGTTCAGGGCCCTTCGGCGCATTCACCGCGGCGGGTTCAGCGGAAGGTGCGGCCGGGGTCGACACTGACCACCGCCGGAAATCCGCAAAGCCCGCAATTTTAGCTTTTTTGGGCGACGAAGCGCCGCAACCGGGTCAAGAGATCGTCCTGGGCAAGCAGCCGCGCACGCGCTGCGAGGGCTGCGGCGCGCCACGAGGCCAGGGTTGCATCGTCGAGAAAGGGAAGGGTGCCCGCGCCCGTGCCGTTCCAGAGATGGTGGAAATCATGCAGCGAGCGGGGTGCCTGCGCCCAAGCCAGAAAGGCGTCGAGCTTCATGTGATGGGCGTCGTCGTCCTGGGGATAGATCTGCCAGACGAAGGGTGCGCCGGCCCAGAGCGCACGGACCAGCGAGTCTTCTCCGCGCACGAAATTCAGGTCGCAGGCCCAGAGCAGGCGGTCGTAATCCGTCTGCGGCAGATGAGGCAGCCATGAGATCGACAGCGCGCCGCGCCGCGCCGGCCCCGGCGGCAAGGCGGCGGCGGCACGTCCGGCGGTCACCAGCAGGCGCGTCGGCGACGCCGCTTGCTCGAACTGGGCGATCAGGTCCGACAGCGCGGCCGGTTCGTAGCAGAACAGGGAGACCAGGCGCTCGCCTTGCCACGCAATGCCTTGTTGCGCGAGCCACGCACCGCGGTCGAAGCGTCCGCGGCATGCGAGCAGGTCGGGTTCGCGCAGCAGGCCGCCCGTCGCGGCCGTGAAGCCCGGATAGAAGAAGTGCTTGGTCAGGCCGTCGCCCGGCCCCCGGAAGACCGGCGAAGGCAGGCCGTGAAGTCGTTCCACATAGGGCTCGGCCGACAGGTACTCCAGATTGATCCATCCGCGCTTCGTTGCGCCCTGGCGCGCGCCGGCGGCGTAGCGGGCAATGACCGGCGGGGCCGGCTCGCAGCCGAAGGCCTCGATCAGCACATCCGGCGCTGGCTGCGTGTCGGCATGCCGGTCGGCAGCTTCTTGCGTCCATGCGATCACGGTGACGCCTTCGAAACCCCGGGGCGCCATCCATGCCAGTGCCGAAGGATCGTCGATCCACAGCCTGACCGTCTCCCCCTGGGCTGCCAGCCCGCAGGCCAGCCGCCAGCAGACGCCGACATCGCCATGGTTGTCAATCACCTTGCAGAAAATGTCCCAGCGCATCGCGGGATACTCTACAGCCCCCATGGCCACAGACAGGACGATGTCCGAAACACATTCCGATCAACTGCTCAGCGAAGTCGCGGCACTGCCGCAATTGCCCGGCGTCTACCGCTATTTCGATGCGGCCGGCGCGGTGCTCTACGTGGGCAAGGCGCGCAACCTGCGAAAGCGCGTCGCGAACTATTTCCAGAAGAGCCATGCCGGCACGCGCATCGGCCACATGATCTCGAAGATCGCCCGCATGGAGACCACGGTGGTGCGCTCCGAAGCCGAGGCGCTGCTGCTCGAGAACAACCTGATCAAGTCGCTCAAGCCGCGCTACAACATCCTGTTTCGCGACGACAAGAGCTATCCGTATCTGAAGATCGCCTCGCACACGTTTCCGCGGCTCGCCTACTACCGCGGCGCGGTCGACCGCAAACACCGCTACTTCGGTCCTTACCCGAGCGCCTGGGCGGTGAAGGAATCGATCCAGCTGCTGCAGAAGGTCTTCAAGCTGCGCACGTGCGAGGACACGGTGTACAGCAACCGCACGCGGCCCTGCCTGCTCTACCAGATCAAGCGCTGCACTGCGCCCTGCGTGGACTACATCACGCGCGAGGCCTATGCGCAGGACGTGGCCAACGCGGAGGCCTTCCTGATGGGCGACACGCAGGCCGTGCTGACCCAGCTCGAGGCGCGCATGACGGCCCATGCAGAAAAGCTGGAGTTCGAGCAGGCGGCCGAGCTGCGCAACCAGATGTCGGCGCTGTCGCGCGTGCTCCATCAGCAGTCGATCGAGATCGCATCGGACAAGGACGTCGACATCCTCGCGGTCAAGGTGCAGGGCGGCAAGGCCTGCGTCAACCTGGCGATGGTCCGCGGCGGGCGGCACCTGGGCGACCGCGCCTACTTCCCGGTGCATGTCGAGGACGCCACGCAGATCCAGCAGGGCGAGTACGAGTCGGAGGGCGACGATCCGCTGCCGCTTTCCGATGCGGTCGAGGTGCAGGTGCTCGAGGCTTTCATCGCGCAGCACTACATCGACGTGCCCGTTCCCGCCACGCTGGTGCTGAGCGAACTGGTGAGCCGCGACCTGATCGCGGCCGTGTCGCAGCAGTCCGGCACGCGCATCACGGCCGTGTTCCAGCCGCACGAGCAGCGCCGGCATTGGCTCGAGATGGCGCTCACGAACGCCGGCCTGCAGCTCGCGCGCCTGCTCGCCGAGGAGGGTTCGCAGCAAGCACGCACCCGCGCGCTGGTCGATGCGCTCGAACTCGCGCCGGACGACCTGGACAACTTCCGCGTCGAATGTTTCGACATCTCGCACACCGCGGGCGAGGCGACGCAGGCCTCGTGCGTGGTGTTCGAACACCATGTCATGCAGAACCGCGAATACCGGCGCTACAACATCGACGGCATCACGCCGGGCGACGACTACGCCGCGATGCGGCAGGTGCTGCATCGCCGCTATGGCAAGCTGGCCGAAGCGATGGCAGCGGAGAGCGACGCCCCGACGGCCGGCGATGGCGGCGGTGCCGACGCGCGCCCGGGCACGCGGGCGGCGCAGATGCCCGACCTGGTGCTGGTCGATGGCGGCAAGGGACAGGTGTCGATGGCGCGCGAGGTGTTCAGCGAGCTGGGCCTGCCGCTGTCGCTGATCGTCGGCGTGGAAAAGGGCGAGGGGCGCAAGGTCGGCCTGGAAGAACTCGTGTTCGCCGATGGCCGCGAAAAAGTCTATCTGGGCCGCGACTCGGCCGCGCTGATGCTGGTCGCCCAGATCCGCGACGAGGCGCATCGCTTCGCGATCACCGGCATGCGCGCGAAACGGGCGAAGGTGCGGGTGGGCGGCAGCCAGCTCGAAGACATCCCGGGCATCGGCCCCAAGCGTCGGGCTCGTTTGCTGCAGCGCTTCGGCGGCATCCGCGGCGTCGCGGCCGCCAGCGTGGAAGACATCGCATCGGTCGAAGGCATCGCCGCAGACCTCGCCGAAGAAATCTACAAAGCCCTGCACTGACCCGGCCGGCGAAGCCAGGCCCCTTCGTGAAACACCGCGGAACCGGCTTCGCCGGTCCGCCGGTGTTGCCCCCGGCAGGGGGCGGGCGGCTACGCGAAGCGAGCAAGCCTGGGGGCGAGCCATATACACTCGTCGCGATGTTCTGGACTCTGCCGACGATCATGACCTGGACGCGCATCGTCGCGATTCCGCTGATCGTGGGCGTTTTTTACCTGCCGCTGTCCGAGCCGACGCGCAACCTCATCGCGACGGTGATGTTCATCGTGTTCGCGATGACCGATTGGCTCGACGGCTTTCTCGCGCGCAAGCTCAACCAGACCTCGGCCTTCGGTGCCTTTCTGGACCCCGTCGCCGACAAGTTCCTGGTGTGCGCGTCGCTGCTGGTCCTGGTGCACCTGAACCGCGCCGACGTGTTCGTGGCGCTGATCATCATCGGCCGCGAGATCGCGATCTCGGCGCTGCGCGAATGGATGGCCCAGATCGGCGCCGGCAAGAGCGTGGCGGTGCACATGCTCGGCAAGGTCAAGACGGTGGTGCAGATGGTCGCGATCCCGTTCCTGCTCTTCAACGGCCTGCTGTTCGGTGTGATCGACACCGGCGCCTGGGGGCGGTGGCTGATCTGGATCTCCGCCGTGCTCACGGTCTGGTCGATGGTCTATTACCTGCAAAAGGCCATTCCCGAAATCCGGGCCCGCGCGAAATGACGGGAGCGGCCGGCCGGTCGGGCTGGTTGCGTGCGATGCCGGTGGTGTTCGTGTTCATCTGGAGCACGGGCTTCGTGGTGGCGCGTTTCGGCATGCCCTATGCGCCGCCGCTCAAGTTCCTGGCGGTGCGCTACGCGCTGTCAGTGATCTGCTTCCTCGTCTGGGTGCGCGTTGCGCGTGTCGCATGGCCGGTCCGGCGCGCGCAGTGGGCGCATCTGGCGGTTACCGGCGTCCTGATGCAGGCGGGTTATCTTGGGGGTGTCTGGGCGGCCGTGCGGGCAGGCATGGGCTCGGGTCTCACGGCGCTGCTGGTCGGAATCCAGCCGGTGCTCACGGCCATCTGGTTGTCGATGCGCGGCGGCTCGATCACGCGCCGGCAGTGGGCCGGCCTGATACTCGGCTTCGCCGGCCTGGTGCTGGTGGTCTTTCGCAAGCTGGGCCAGGGCACGGAGGTCAGCGCGCTGACCATGGGGCTTGCGCTGATGGCCCTTTTCTCCATCACGATCGGCACGCTGTACCAGAAGCGCTTCGTCGCGCCTTGCGATGTTCGCAGCGCCAGCGCGGTTCAGCTCAGCGCGGCGCTGCTCGTCACGCTGCCCTTCGCCGCGCTGGAAACCGACGCCATTCAATGGAACCTGTCCTCAGGCGGCGCGATGGCGTGGTCGGTGCTGGGGTTGTCGCTGGGCGGCAGCTCGCTGCTCTACATCCTCATCCAGCGCGGGACCGCCACCGCGGTCACGAGCCTGCTCTACCTGGTGCCGCCGTGCACCGCGGTCATGGCCTGGGTGCTGTTCGGGGAGCCGATCACCGCCATGACGGTGGCCGGCATCGCGACGACGGCTGTCGGCGTGAGCCTGGTGGTGCGCGGCGAGCGCTGAGGCCGGCGAGCCGTCATCGGTGCGCGGGTCACAAGCCGCCGCTATATTCGAGTGAAAGGCGCAGCGCGGGACTTCGGCGCACGCGCCCCTTTCTTCCATGAGACACCAAAGGATCGAGCCATGAGCACCCAGCGCATCGCAGTCATCGCCGGCGACGGCATCGGCAAGGAAACCATGCCCGAAGGCCTGCGGGTCCTCGATGCCGCGGCCCGCAAATTCGGCATCGACCTGAAGTTCGACCACTTCGGTTTTTCGAGCTGGGACTACTGCGAGAAGCACGGCAAGATGCTGCCCGACGACTGGAAAGACCAGATCGGCGGCCACGACGCCATCTACTTCGGCGCCGTCGGCTGGCCCGAGAAGATCGCGGACCACGTGTCGCTCTGGGGCTCGCTGCTGCTGTTTCGCCGCGAGTTCGACCAGTACATCAACCTGCGGCCCGCGCGCCTGATGCCCGGCATCGTGGCGCCGGTAGTGCGGCGCGACGGCACGCCGCGGCAGCCCGGCGAGATCGACATGTACATCGTGCGCGAGAACACCGAAGGCGAATATTCGAGCATCGGCGGGCGCATGTACGAAGGCACCGCGCGCGAGATCGTGGTGCAGGAAACCGTGATGTCCCGCGTGGGCGTCGATCGGGTGCTCAAGTTCGCCTTCGAGCTCGCCCAATCGCGGCCCAAGAAGCATCTGACCAGCGCGACCAAGTCCAACGGCATCTCGATCACCATGCCGTACTGGGACGAGCGCGTGGCGCAGATGGCCAAGAGCTATCCGGGCGTCAGGCTGGACAAGTTCCATATCGACATCCTCACCGCGCACTTCGTGCAGCGGCCCGATTTCTTCGACGTGGTGGTGGCGAGCAACCTGTTCGGCGACATCCTGTCCGACCTGGGGCCTGCCTGCACCGGCACCATCGGCATCGCACCGAGCGCGAATCTCAATCCCGAGCGCACGACGCCTTCGCTGTTCGAGCCGGTGCACGGGTCGGCGCCGGACATCGCGGGCAAGGGCATCGCCAATCCGATCGGCCAGATCTGGTGCGGCGCGATGATGCTGGAGTTCCTCGGCCACAAGGCTGCGCACGATGCAATCCTGGCGGCGATCGAGAAGGTCCTGGCGCCGGGAAGCGGCGCGCCGCGCACGCCGGACATCGGTGGAAGCGCAAGCACGGCCGATCTGGGCCAGGCCATCGCACAGGCGCTCTGAAACACCTGCTGAAAATCGCCCTTAAAATCGCGGTCCCCGCTGCGTCGCGCGCTGAGTGTCGTATTGACACCCCGTAGGCCAGTGGTTGTAATCCTTGTCGGCAGTGCGCTGCCGGCGCGTCAGAACTGCCACCCTTTCTTCCTTCATCACGCCCGTGGCGTCGTCATGGGCTGGCATTGCTTCTGACGAAACCGATCAACAATTTTTCCTGCAAGGGGTCCTTGTGAACAAAACCGAACTGATTGAGCACATCGCAAAAAACGCCGACATCTCCAAAGCCGCTGCCACGCGCGCACTCGAATCGACCATCGGCGCCATTCGTACCACGCTCAAAAAGGGCGGCTCCGTGTCGCTCGTCGGCTTCGGCACTTTCGCAGTGGGCAAACGGGCCGCTCGCACGGGGCGCAATCCGCGCACCGGCGACGCGATTAAAATCAAGGCAGCCAAGATTCCCAAGTTCCGTCCCGGCAAGGCGTTGAAAGACGCGTTGAACTGAGACATCGTTTTCCCGGTGGGGTGCTTAGCTCAGCTGGTAGAGCGGCGCCCTTACAAGGCGTAGGTCGGGGGTTCGAACCCCTCAGCACCCACCATCCGATGCAAAGGCGAACGAAGTGTTCGCCTTTTTTGTTGCTGTCCAGGCATCCGTCACAGAGAGTGTTCAAGCATGTTTGATTCCTTCCGCAAGTACAACAAGATCGTCATGGTGTTCTTGTTCTTGCTGATCATTCCGTCGTTCGTGCTGTTCGGCGTCGATCGGTATCAACAGGGTGGCGGCAGCGGCGAGAAGGTCGCCCGCGTGGCTGGCGACGACATCACGCGGCCGGAATGGGACGCGCAGCACCGCAACGAGGTGGACCGGATTCGGCAGCAGGCACCCAATGTCGACCCGGCCCTGCTCGATTCGGATGCGGCGCGCTACGCGACGCTGGAGCGCATGGTGCGCGACCGCGTTCTCTCGGCCGCGGCCTCGAAATCGAACATGACCGTCTCCGAGGAGCGGCTCTCGCGCTTGTTCGCCGAAGACGCGGGGCTGGCCTCCTTCCGCACGCCCGACGGCAAGTTCGATCGCGAACGCTTCATGCAGGTTACCGGCCGCACGCCCGAGCAGTACGAAGCGTCCGTGCGCGCCGAACTGGCCACGCAGCAGGTGCTGCTCGGCATCTCCGGCACCGCCTTTGCCACGTCCGCGCAGGCGGCCGCCGCGCTGAACGCGTTCTACGACCGGCGCGAGGTGCAGGTGGCGCGTTTCAATCCGGCCGACTTCACGGCCAAGGTCAGCGTCAGCGACGCCGACCTCGAGAGCTACTACAAGGCCCACGCCGCCCAGTTCCAGGTGCCCGAGCAAGCCAACATCGAGTACCTGCTGCTGGACCTCGATGCAGCCAAGAAGAACATCGCCGTCAACGAGGCCGATCTCAAGACCTACTACGACCAGAATATGGCCCGCTTCGGCACCAAGGAGGAACGGCGCGCCAGCCACATCCTCATCAGCGCACCCGCCGGGGCGCCGGCCGCCGAGCGCGAGAAGGCGCGCGCGAAGGCGCAACAACTGCTGGCCGAAGTTCGCAAGGCGCCCAATACTTTCGCCGAGGTCGCACGCAAGAACTCGCAGGATCCCGGGTCGGCGGAGAAGGGCGGCGATCTCGATTTCGTGACGCGCGGCGCCATGGTCAAGCCGTTCGAGGACGTCCTGTTCGCGCTCAAGAAGGGCGAGATCAGCGATGTCGTCGAGACCGAGTTCGGCTATCACATCATCCAGCTCAACGACATCAAGCCGGCCGTGGTTCCGCCGTTCGACAAGGTGCGCGCCACCATCGAGAACGAGCTGCGCAGTCAGCAGGCAACACAGGAATTCGCCAAGGCAGCCGAGAGCTTCACCGACATCGTCTATCAGCAGCCCGACAGCCTGAAGCCGGCGGCGGACAAGCTCAAGCTGACCATCCAGACCGCGAGCCAGGTCGGACGTACACCGGCGCCTGGCGCGACGGGCGTGCTGGGGAGCCGCAACTTCCTGAGCGCGCTCTATGCTGCCGATTCGCTCGAACGCAAGCACAACACCGAAGCCATCGAAATCGGGCCGAACCAGCTCGTCTCGGGACGCATCACGAAATACGCGCCCGCGCGCTCGTTGCCGTTCGACGAGGTCAAGGACAAGGTCCGGACCCTGGTGGTCGCTGAACGTGCCGCGGCGCTTGCCAGGACCGAAGGCGAGGCCAGGCTTGCAGCCTGGCGTTCCGATGCCGCCGGCGCCACCTTCGCGGCGCCGATCACCGTGTCGCGTCTGGAGACGCAATCCCAGCCCGCGCCCGTGATCGAAGCCGCCTTGCGTGCCGACATCGCCAAGCTGCCTGCCTTCATCGGCGTCGATCTGGGCGCTCAGGGATATGCTGTCGTGCGCGTCAACAAGTCCGTGCCCCGCACGCCGCCCGCGACCGAGGAAGCGCACCACGAGAACGAGCAGTTTGCGCAGGCGGTGGCCTCGGCAGAGAACGCGGCCTACTACGACGTGTTGAAGGACAGGTTCAAGGCTCAGATTCTGGTGCCGAGGCCCGCAGATACACCTGCCACCGCGGAACGCTAGTTTTTTGACGCTACAATTGCGAACTCTGCGGTGGCTGTAGCTCAGCTGGTAGAGTCCCAGATTGTGATTCTGGTCGTCGTGGGTTCGAGTCCCATCAGCCACCCCAAATCTTCTTGATAAAAGCGCCGACCGTCTGGTCGGCGCTTTTTTGTTTGCGGCGCTTGCGGCAATTGGGATTTGAATTAGAATTTTGACTTTCCAATTCGGAGGATTTGCATCGATGGCCTCGACCCTTGCAGATATCAATTCCCAGATCAAGAAGCACGACGAGCAGATTGCACAATTGCGCAAGCAAGCCGAAGAACTGCGCAACCAAGAACGCGCGGGCATCATCGAGGAGCTGCGCAAAAAAGTTGCCGAATATGGATTGACCGCCGCCGATCTGAAGCTCACCCCGCGTGCAGGCAAACGCGGTTCAGGCGCTGCGGCCCCCAAGTCCGCCGCAAAATACCGCTCGCCCAATGGCGAAACCTGGTCGGGCGGGCGTGGGCGCAAACCGCGCTGGATCACCGAGGCACTCGCCGCTGGAAAATCGCTGGCGGACTTCGAGATCAAGTAGTTCCCGCACCGCCGAACATGAAAAAGCCCGCGCGAGCGGGCTTTTTCGTTGCGGCTGCTCGCAGGGTCTTCAGTTCACCATGACCAGCTTGCCCTTGACGCCACGCGAGCCGAGGCGCTCGTAGGCGGCCTTCAAGGCTGCCATGGGCATCGTCCGGTCGATCACGGGCTTGATCTTTCCCTGGCCGTACCATCTTGCCAATTCGGCCATCATCTGCGCATTGGCTTTGGGCTCGCGCTTGGCGAAATCACCCCAGAACACGCCCACTACCGATGCGCCTTTGAGCAGCATCAAATTCAATGGCAGCGATGGAATCGGGCCGGCAGCGAAGCCGACGACGAGATAGCGGCCCCGCCAGCCGATCGAGCGGAACGCGGGCTCGGCGAATTCGCCGCCCACCGGATCGTAGATGACGTCGGGGCCTTTGCCGTTCGTTGCCGACTTGATGGCTTCGCGAAATCCGTTGGGCAACGCGTTCGTGGTGTAGTTGATGGCGAGGTCGGCGCCAATGGATTTGCAGAGCTCGCATTTCTCATCGGTCGACGCTGCGGCAATGACTTTGGCGCCTGCGGCCTTTGCGATCTGAATTGCCGCGGTGCCGACGCCACCTGCCGCGCCGAGTATCAAGACGGTTTCGCCGGACTTGAGTTGCGCCCTGTCCATCAATGCATGCCAAGAGGTCCCGTAAATCATGATGAACGCCGCCGCGTCGACATACCCGAAGCCCTCGGGCAGCGGCATGCACAGCGCAGCAGGCGCCAGCGTGTGGGTGGCGAAGCCTCCGGTGCCCGAAAGACAGGCGATGTTCTGTCCGAGGTGCAGGTGGGTGACCCCTTCGCCGACGGCGGCGACCACGCCCGCGTATTCCGATCCGGGCACGAAGGGCAGCGGCGGCTTGATCTGGTATTTGTTCTGGACGATCAGCAGGTCAGGAAAATTCAGGCTCGCAGCCTTGATGTCGATCAACACCTGGCCAGGGCCGGGCACCGGGGTCGGCAGTTCTTTCCAGGTCAGCGCTTCGACGCCGGTCGGGTTCTCGCAGAGCCATGCGTGCATGCTCGTCTCTCCTTTTGAGGTGGGTCTTGAGGACAATAAACAAGGGTCATGATAGGCGGCGGCGCAAGGTGGCTGTTGTCCCTGTCGTGACGCACCCGGCGCCTACAATCGCGCGCACTCAAAGACGACATGAAGATACTTATTTCGAATGACGATGGTTTCCAGGCTCCGGGCGTCGTCGCGCTGCACGATGCGTTGAAGGAGATCGCGGAAGTCGAGGTGGTCGCTCCCGAGCACAACAACAGCGCGAAGTCGAACGCGCTCACCTTGTCCGCACCGCTCTATGTCCATACCGCGCACAACGGGTTCCGCTATGTGACCGGCACGCCGGCCGATTGCGTTCACATCGCGCTCAAGGGCCTGCTCGACTACAGGCCCGACCTCGTGGTCTCGGGCATCAACAACGGCGCGAACATGGGCGACGACACGATCTACTCGGGCACCGTCGGCGCCGCCATGGAGGCCTATCTCTTCGGCATTCCGGCCATCGCTTTCTCGCAGATCGAGAAAGGTTGGGCGCACGTCGATGCGGCAGCGCAGGTCGCGCGCAGGCTGGTCGAGCAGATCGAACGCGAACGCATGCTCGAAGGCTCGCCGTTCCTGCTCAACGTCAACGTGCCGAACCGGCCGTTCGACGAACTCAAGCCCGTCAAGGTCTGCAGACTCGGGCGCCGTCATGCGGCCGAGAAGGTCATCACGCAGGACAGCCCGCGCGGCGAGACGATGTACTGGATCGCCGGTGCGGGCGGCGCGAAGGACAGCGGCGAGGGCACGGATTTCCATGCCACCGCGGCAGGCCATGTCGCGTTGACGCCCTTGCAGATCGACCTGACCGACCATGCGAGCCTCGGACAATGGCGCGAGACGATCGCACGTTTTTCCGAGCCGTCCTGACATGGCAAGTCAGCGCCCTGGATTCCCCGTCCGACTGACGCCGACCGCGGCTGCGGCAACGCAGGGTCGCAGACCTGCGGTGCCTGCCAAGCCGATGGTCCACGATGCGCCTTCGATGGCCTCGAACGCCGTGCGGGCTCGCATGGTTCAGCGACTCGCGGCGCAAGGGATCACCGATGGGCGTGTGCTGCGTGCGATGGGCACTGTCGAACGCCACCGTTTCGTCGACAGCGCGCTCGTGAATCAGGCCTATGAAGACACCAGCCTGCCGATCGGACTGGGCCAGACCATTTCCAAGCCGAACGTGGTGGCGCGCATGATCGAACTGCTGCTTGGAGCGCCGGCATTGGCGAACAAATCTGGCGATCGCCTGGGCCGGGTGCTCGAGATCGGCACCGGTTGCGGTTATCAGGCGGCGGTACTGAGCCATGTGGCGACCGAGGTCTACAGCATCGAGCGGCTGCGCGGACTGCACGAGAAGGCACGGGCCAATCTTCGTGCGTTCCGGCTGGCGACCGTTCACTTGCTGCTGGGCGATGGCATGGTGGGCTATCCGAAGGGCGCGCCCTATGCGGCAATCATTGCCGCGGCAGGCGGCGAGTCCGTGCCGGAAGCGTGGATCGCGCAGCTGGCGGTAGGGGGTCGGATCGTGGCGCCGACGCAATCGGCGACGGGCGGACAGGCCTTGGTCGTGATAGACAAAACCGCACGCGGACTGGAGCGCCGCATTCTTGAGGCGGTTCACTTTGTCCCCCTAAAATCGGGAATTGCTTGAAGGACGAACACATGCAGGGTATTGGCAATCGGAGCTGGCTTGCCGGCGTCACGCTGGTTATTTCGCTCGTGATTGCGGGGTGCGCCGCGGACCGCGGCCCCGCACCGGTCGAAGACCGCGGGACCATGACACGCGCACCCGCTGTCAACCTCGGCGCCAATGGGCCGGGCGTTCCGCCCATCACCACGGACGCATCCGGCAAGCCGCTTCCGGGCATCGAGAACTACGGCAAGCCGGGCTACTACGCCGTGCGTCCGGGCGACACCATTCGCCGCATCGGCACGGAAACCAATCAGAATTGGCGCGACATCGCCAAGTGGAACAATCTCGACAACCCCGACCTGATCGAAGTCGGCCAGGTTCTGCGCGTGATTCCGCCGGTCGGCGCCGCCGAGGCCGCCGCCGTCGCAACCCGGCCCGGTACGCCGGCCAGCGCCGCGCCCATCGCAAGTGCGGCTTCCGCGCCGGCAGTGGTGGCCTCGGCCTCCGCAGTGAAGCCGGCCACGCCGCCCGTCAGCACTGCGCCGCCCGCGGCTGCTTCCGGCGACGAGGACGTGGGTTGGATCTGGCCTGCACAAGGCGCGTTGATCGCCGGCTTCGATGAAGCGAAGAACAAGGGCCTGGACATCGGCGGCAAGGCCGGCGACCCCGTGCTTGCCGCAGCCGACGGACGGGTCGTCTATGCGGGCGCCGGCCTGCGCGGCTATGGCAACCTGATCATCCTCAAGCACAACAACACCTACCTCACGGCCTATGCGCACAACCGCACGCTGCTGGTGAAGGAAGACCAGTCGGTGCAAAAGGGCCAGAAGATCGCAGAGATGGGCAGCAGCGACGCCGACCGCGTGAAGCTGCATTTCGAGATACGCCGTCAGGGCAAGCCGGTCGATCCGGCGCGCTACCTGCCCGCGCGTTAGCGCCATGACCAACGCTCGCCCTCATCGCACCCCGGTCGTGCGGCGAAAGGCGGGCAACGGCAGCGTGGCGGACTTCGGGCCTGCCACTCCGGCCTTTCCTTCCGACCACGTTGCAGATCGGCCGGACGACGAGGTCGCTCGCGAAGATCCTCGCGACGCTGCACTGCAGGACCTGGGCAGCGAGGGCGGCGATTCGTTGACGGTCTATCTGCGCGAGATCCGGCGCACGCAGCTGTTCACGCCCGACCAGGAATATCAAACCGCCTGCGCGGCGCGCAACGGCGATTTCGCAGCGCGTCAATCGATGATCGAGCACAACCTGCGGCTCGTCGTCAACATCGCGAAGGCATATCTTGGCCGGGGCGTGCCGCTGCAGGATCTGATCGAGGAAGGCAATCTGGGCCTGATGCATGCGATCAACAAGTTCGAGCCCGAGCGCGGATTCCGCTTCTCGACCTACGCGACGTGGTGGATTCGGCAGTCGATCGAGCGTGCCGCGATGATGCAGGCGCGGGCGATCCGTTTGCCCGTTCACGTGGTGCGCGAACTGCAGCAGGTGATACGGGCGCGTCGATCGCTCGAGGGGGATGCGGAATTCATCGCCCGACGGCCTGACGGCGTGAGGGTCGAGGACGTTGCGGCGCTGTTGGGTCGCGAGGTGCGGGAGGTCGCCGAGCTCATGGCGCTCGCAGAGGCTCCGCGCTCGCTCGACACGGCCAGCGAGCGAGGCGACGACAGCTTCACGCTCGCCGACACCGTGGCCTCGGAGGACGAGGCGGGCGACCCGACCGGTGTGACCCAGACGCACGAAGTCGAAAAACTTCTGAACCAATGGATCCATGCCTTGACCGAGCGTGAGCGCGAAGTGCTCGAAGGCCGCTATGGCTTGCACGATCGCGATCCGGAGACGCTCGAGGTCTTGAGCACACGTCTCGGCCTCACGCGGGAGCGCGTGCGGCAGATCCAGAACGAAGCGCTTGCCAAGATGCGGCGCCAACTCGTGCGCGCGGGCGTACGGCGCGACGCACTCCTTTAGCGCTGGGGTCGGTCAGGGCTTGCCGCCCTGAGACAATCCGTGCATGACGGATTCGACTGAGAAGAAGGAAGCGCAGAGCCTGCGCAATGAATGGCTGCACGTCGAGTCGCTCGATCTCGACGCGCAGGGCGTGGCGCACAAGGCCGACGGCATGGTCGTCTTCATCGAGGGCGCTCTGCCGTTCGAGGACGTGCAGTTCAACGTGCATCGCAAGAAGAACAATTGGGAGCAGGGGACGGTAACTGCGATTGCTCGCGAGTCGTCACAGCGCGTGCGGCCGGGTTGTCCGCATTTCGGCTTGCACACCGGCGCCTGCGGCGGTTGCAAGATGCAGCATCTCGATCCGGCAGCGCAAGTCGCGGTGAAGCAGCGCGCGCTGGAGGACAACCTGTGGCACCTCGGCAAGGTGCGGCCGGAGAACATGATGCGGCCTCTCGAGGGGCCGACCTGGCACTATCGCTATCGCGCGCGCCTGTCGGTGCGCCACGTGGTGAAGAAAGGCACGGTGCTGATCGGGTTTCACGAGAGGAAGAGCCGCTATCTTGCAGACATGAAGGTGTGTCCGGTCTTGCCGGCGCAGGTCAGCGACATGCTCATGCCGCTGCGCGAGCTCATCGGATCAATGGACGCGCGCGATACCTGCCCGCAGATCGAGCTGGCCTGCGGCGATGCGCCGGGCGGCGCGGCGCTCGGGGTGATCGCGTTGGTGTTGCGGCATCTGGCGCCGCTGTCAGTCGCGGACGTGGATCGGCTCAAGGCCTTCGCGGTGCAGCACGTGGGAGTCCAGTGGTGGCTGCAGGCGAAGGGGCCCGAGACGGTCAAGCTGCTCGAACACGGCAAGCCGACGCTTTCCTACGAACTGCCGGAGTTCGGCATTACGATGCCCTTCAAGCCGACCGATTTCACGCAGGTCAATCCGCACATCAATCGTGCGCTGGTGAGCCGCGCGTTGCGCCTGCTCGATGTGCAACCCGACGAGCGGGTCATCGACTGGTTCTGCGGTCTCGGCAATTTCACGCTGCCGCTCGCGAGCCGCGCGCGCGAAGTGCTGGGCATCGAAGGCAGCGACACGCTGGTGATGCGGGCAGCGGACAACTTCGAGCGCAATCGCGCCGCCGCAGCAGGTCGGCCTGCACTGGCTGCGACTAGCTTCGTCGCGCGCAACCTGTTCGAGATGACGCCCGCGATGCTCGTGGCCGATGGGGCTGCCGACAAGTGGCTGGTCGATCCGCCGCGTGAAGGCGCGTTTGCCTTGGCCAAGGCGCTCGCCGATCTGCACCAGCAGACCGAAGCTCATCCGGGCAATTGGGTGCCACCGAAGCGGATCGTCTATGTGAGCTGCAACCCCTCGACGCTGGCACGCGATGCCGGGCTGCTGGTGCACCAGGCCGGCTATCGATGTACCTTTGCAGGGGTGGTCAACATGTTCCCGCACACGGCGCACGTGGAATCGATCGCGGTATTCGAGCGCGCATGAAAAAGGGCCCGAAGGCCCTTTCCCATCGACGCGCAAAAGCGCTCAGTCTCGTTCGCCGCCAAAGATGCCGAGCAATGCCAGAAGACTCTGGAACACATTGAAGAGGTCCAGATACAAAGCCAGTGTGGCGCTGATGTAGTTGGTCTCGCCGCCGTCCATGATCTGCTTCAGGTCGTAGAGCATGAACGCGGAGAAGATGCCGATCGCCGCGACCGAGATGGCCAGCATGCCTGCGCTCGAGCCGACGAAGATGTTGATGATCGCGCCGAACATCAACACCATTGCGCCGACGAAGAGCCACTTGCCCATGCCGGACAGATCACGCTTGATCACCGTTGCGACGGAGGCCATCACGAAGAACACCCCCGCGGTGCCGCCGAATGCGGTCATGATCAACTCGGGGCCGTTCTTGAAGCCGAGCACCATCGCGATCAGGCGCGACAGCATGACGCCCATGAAGAAGGTGAAGGCAAGCAGGATCGGTACGCCGGCGGCCGAATTCTTCGTCTTCTCGATCGCGAACATGAAGCCGAAGGCGCCAACCATGAACACCATGAGCCCGAGTCCCCCGGTCAGCGAGCGGGTGACGCCGGTGGCCACCCCGAACCAGGCGCCCAGCACGGTGGGCAGCAGGCTCAGCGCCAGCAGCCAGTAGGTATTGCGCAGAACGCGCTGGCGCTCTGCCTGCGGCAGCGTCTGGCCATAGCCGACGGAGGTGTCGAGGGTGTTGACGCGGTCGTTCATTGCCGAAACTCCTGGTGGTTGCTGCAATGCTGCAGTTGCGGGCATTCTAGGATGCTGCAAGGGCTTGCCGCGACGAAAGACCCGCATTCGCATGTTCCTAAAGCTAAAGACCGTAGGGCTTCATGCGGGATGTGGGCGCTATGCTTGCAGGTTGCGCAACTTTCTGACCAAGACCATGAAGACCAAATCATTCCTCGAACTCGCTGATGTCAAGACGATCGCCGCAGCGGCGGAGGCCGAAGCCCAGAAGAACAATTGGGCAGTGACGATCGCGATCGCCGACGACGCGGGCAACCTGCTGTGGTTGCAGCGGCTGGACGGGGCCGCGGCGCTTTCGTCTCATATCGCCCCTGCCAAGGCCCATACCGCGGCGATGGGTCGGCGTGACAGCAAGGGCTATGAAGACATCATCAATGGCGGCCGCACTGCATTCCTGACGGTGCCCGGCATCGAGGGGCTGCTGGAAGGCGGCGTGCCGATCGTCAAGGACGGCCATGTGATCGGCGCTGTCGGCGTCAGTGGCGTCAAGTCGAACGAAGACGCGCAGATCGCCAAGGCAGGAATCGCCGCGCTCGGTCTCTGATCGCGCGACGTTTCCAACGCAAACGCCGACCCGAGGGTCGGCGTTTTGCTTGACGGGGTTCAAGGTGGAAAAAAGCTTGGCTAGTCGGCGAACCGTTGGCTAGCAAAAAACGACCCTTTGGAGATGAATCTCCTCGAGTCGCCCCACGATGAAACTTGCGCGGAAGGCGGCTGATGGCTATTTGGTCAGGATCAGCTTGCCGAGTTTGGTGGCCTGAAGACGATAGAGCGAGCCGTTGTGCATGATCCCGACGGTCTTGCTGCCCTTGAGGAGTTCGGCGCTTTCGAGCAGCGGGGCAGGGCGCACCGCTTCGTTCGCAGCGCGACCGCCGGACGATGCGCCCGGGGCGGGATGGCTCAGAACGGAGAAGGCATTGGGCGTGGCTTGCATCGGAAGGCCTTTTCAAAACGATTGTTGAATGATAATTGTTATCAACAAAAAGTCAATCGTGCGAGCCGATCATTCGCGTTGCGTGCAGCTACTTCGGATCGGGCTCCGTGATGAAGCCGATCTTGCGCAGGCCCGCTTCGCGCGCTGCCGACATGGCTTGCGCGACGCGCTCGTAGCGCACTGCCTTGTCGCCGCGAATATGCAGTTCGGGCTGCGGATCCTTGGCGGCTTCCGTGGCCAATCGCGGCTCCAGGTCGGCATCCGCGATCTTCTGGTCGTTCCAGTAGTAGCTGCCGTCGGCGGTCACCGAGAACAGGATGTTCTGCGGCTTGGTCTGCTCGGGCTCGCTCGTGGCGCGAGGCAGATCGATGTTGACCGCGTGCTTCATGACCGGCACGGTGATGATGAAGATGATCAGGAGAACGAGCATGACGTCCACCAGCGGCGTCATGTTGATCTCGTTCATCACCTCATCGGGTTCGTCCTGGGTTCCGAAGGCCATGGTGTTCAGACTTTCTTGAGCGGCACGACCGTCGCTTCGACGCTGCCGCTCTGCACGCGTGCGCCGGTCACGAAGTAGGCGTGCAGATCATGGGCGAAGCTGTTGAGCTTGGTCAGCACGAATTTGTTGCCGCGCACCAGCGCGTTGTAGCCGAGCACTGCGGGGATCGCGACCGCAAGACCCATCGCCGTCATGATCAGGGCCTCGCCGATGGGGCCGGCCACCTTGTCGATCGTTGCCTGGCCCGCCGTGCTGATGCTCATCAACGCGTGATAGATACCCCACACCGTGCCGAAGAGGCCAATGAAGGGCGCGGTCGAACCGACGGAGGCCAGGACGGCGAGGCCCGTTTGCAGACGCGCCGTGAATTCGTCGATGCCATTGCGCAGCGCGCGCGTGATCCAGTCGCTCACGTCGAGCGCGTCGTGCAGATGCGCCTTGGTGTTGCGATGGTGCGCGGCTGCTTCGCGGCCTTCGAGCGCGAGCGCGCGAAAGGGGTTGCTGTCGTCCTTGCCCAGCTTGTTCAGCGCAGTCGCGAAGTCTTCGCTGTGCCAGAAGTCGGCGGAATGCTTGGCGAGTCGCTTGTATTTGATGACATCGAGCGCCTTGATCATGATCACGATCCACGACGCAAGCGACATGCCGACCAGCAGCACGGCGACCGCCTTGGTGACAAGGTCGCCCTGATGCCACAGGTTCATCAGGCCAAATTGGGAATCCATAAATGCTCCAAAAACTACTGGGTGAGTGTGAAATTGAAAGGCGCCTTCAGCAGGTAGACGGTCGCCTCGTTGGCGCCAGGCTGCCTGAAAGGCGTTACTTGCGATGACAGTGCGGCGTCGCGTGCTGCTTGATCGAGCCGGTCGTAACCGCTGGATTTGAAAATCTCTGCGCGCTTGGGAATGCCGGCGTTGTTGAAATAGACCGCCACGATGACGACGCCCGCTTCGCCCAGCCGCTTGCTCATCGCTGGGTAGGTGACGCGGGGCTCGCGGATGTATTGGGTTTGGCCCTGCGTGACCTCCACCAGCTTGGGTGCCGGCGGCGCCGGTGGTGGCGCCGGCGGTGCGGGGGGGGCAGGCGGGGCAGGGGGCGCTATCGGTGCCGGGGGAGGCGGCTCGATAACGCCTGTGGGCGCATTGGGCGCGGGCGCCGGTTTGGGCTCCCGTATGGCTTGCGGCCGAGGCGGTGGCGGGGTCCTGGTGATCTCTCGCCTGGGTGGCGGAGGCGGAGGAGGCGGCGGTTCCGCGGGCTTGGGCGGCTCGATCAACTGGCTCAGGATTTCGACGGGGACGATCACTTCCGCAGCGCGGCGAATCAATCCGGTCTGGAGCGCCCACAGTGCAGCAATATGGAACAACACCACGCTGCCCGCGATGACGGCATTGCGCGAAAGGCCGAAGGCCGAGGTGGAAGGCGAGGAAAAGCGGTCAGACACGATCAACCATTCGAGTGCGAGCCCTTGGAAAAGGTGCCCGGATGCAGCAGAACCGCGAATTACTGATGGGGCTACTTATGAAAGATCCACCAGGCCGAGCCGGCGACGAAGATCAGGCTACCGCCGAGTGCCGAGAAGAATTCCATGCCTTGCCTTCCGTGATGGAACTGGCAAGCTGGATCGACCTCGGGGCCTCTTCGCGGCTGAGCGCGGCGACTGGGTGCGAAGCGCTGCATTGCGCGACGACATCGCGCGCGCAGCCCTCGCATTGGCCGCATTGGGTTCCCACGCCGAGTTCGAACTGCACTTCGTCGAATGTCATGCCCGCTCGCACGTGACGTGCGATCTCACGGTCTGATACTCGGCGACATACGCAGACGATCATGATGCGCGACTGGCTGGCTGGTTGATGAAAGAGCTTCGATTATAAATACGAATTCTTCGCATTTGCAATAACTACCGTTGCGCCAAGGTCATGCTCCGCGTCGGGTTCTGGCTAGACCTCGGACCACATCCGCAGCAGGTTGTGATAGTGCCCCGTCAGCGCAACCGTTTCGTCGCGCTCGCCGATCGAAGCGCGCAGTTTCAGAATGATCTGATCCAGCTCGAAGAGCATTCCTCGCCGGCTGTCGTCCCTGACCATGCTCTGCACCCAGAAAAAGGAGCAGATGCGAACGCCGCGGGTCACGGGGCGGACGCGATGGAGGCTGCTGGACGGATAAACGATCAGATCGCCCGCGGGAAGTTTGACTTCATGGGCGCCATAGGTATCGACGACCTCGAGTTCTCCGCCCTCGTAGCTCTCGGGATCGCATAGGAACAGCGTGCACGACAGGTCGGTGCGAAGGTGTTGACCGGTGCCGGGCACGGTGCGCACCGAGCCGTCGACATGCAACCCGTAGTGTTCGCCGCCTTCGTAGCGGTTGAATAGCGGCGGGACGAAGCGCGAGGGAAGCGCAGCCGAGAAAAACAGGGCGTTGTGTGCCAACGCGCCCAACACAGCCTTGCCGAGCTCGCGCCCGACTGGTGAATGCTCGGGCAATTGGCGGTTGCGCTTGACCTGGGCACCTTGGTCGCCCACGGTTTCGCGGCCGTCGATCCACTGGGTGGCGTCGAGCGTCGCGTGGATCTCGCGCACCTGCTCTGTTGTCAGCACGTCGGGTACATGCAGCATCATTTTTCAGCAACTCCAAAAGGAAAAACCCCGCCGTGGTGCCAGGGTTCGAGTGTCGCACCGGTGCCTGCGACGGCAGCGGCGCACGCAAGCGCTCAGAACGCGAAGTTCGCAGTGATCTTGTAGGAACGCGGAATGCCCGGCGTGTAGCGATAGCCGCTCTTGTTGATCGCTGCCACGTAGTCCTTGTCGAAGATGTTGTAGACGTTGAATTGGATGTCCACATTCTTGCTGATGCGATAAGACGCCATGGCGTCGAAGACCCAGTACGCATCCACATACGCCGGCGTGCCCACGGCGCCGTCGCTGCCGCGCAGGAGCTTGCCGTTGTAGCGTGCGCCGCCGCCCAGGGTCAGGCCGAACGGCAACTGGTAGGTGGTCCAGAGCGTGAAGGCCTTCTTCGGGGTGTAGGCCAGCGCGGTCGAGCCGTCGGCCAGCACCGACGGGCCGCTCAGAACGCTGGTGTTCATGGTGGTGAAGCCCGAGGTGATGCCCCAGTTTTCTGTCAGCGCGCCGGAGACGCCGAGTTCGATGCCCTGGACGCGCTTCTTGCCGGTTTGGTAGTACAGCTGCGAGACGTTGTCCTGCACGACTTCGTTGCTCACGTCGGTGCGGTACAGGGCCGCGGTCAGCGCCACGCGCTTGTTCAGCACGTCCCATTTGGCGCCTACCTCATAGGTCTCGGCTTTCTGCGGCAGGAAGTCGGTCCGCGCGGCGCTGTTGCCGGTGCCGCCCGCTGCCAGCGCGAAGTTCGAGCCACCCGGAGGTTGCGCAGCGGTGCCGTAGGCTGCGTAGACGCTGCTGTTCTCGGTCGGCTTGTAGACTAGGCCGAGCTTGCCCGATATCAGGTTGTCCGACAGGCTCAGAGTGCTCGGCGTCAGTGCGCCGGTGGTTGCGTTCAGGGTCGACGCGTAGTAGTCGGTCGCGTAGTGATCGAAGCGCAAGCCGCCGGTCAGCTGCCATTTTTCGTTGAACTTGACCGTGTCGAAGACGTACGCACCCACGGTGGTGGTCTTGCCATCGGTGGTGGTGCCGTTCGGAATGCGGTTGTAGCCGTACACGTAGGGATTCGGCGAATAGACGCTGGCCGCAGGGAAGGCGCCGCTGTTTCGAATGCCCGGCACGCCGAAGACGGTGGCGTTCTGGGCGTAGTAGCCCAGCGTTTCCTGCTCTTCACGGATGATTTCCAGGCCTGCATTCAGCGAGTGGCCCACGCTGCCGGTGTCGAACTTGGCACTGAGGTTCGTCTGGTTCGTGAAGATCGTGTTGATCTGGTTCTTGTTGGTCGGCAGGCTGCGCGCCACGGTCCAGCTCGACGGCAGTGCCGCATTCGGCGTCAACAGATTGGCCGTGCTGCCCATGAATGAGTTCAGCATGTAGTCTTCCTTGGTCTTGCCATAGCGCGTCGTGTTGCGGATCGTGATGCCGGGCGTGAGGTCATGCTCGACCCGCGCGGTGAACATGTCGGCCGTCACGTTGTCGAAATCAGAACTGGTGCCGTAGAAGTTGCGCGAGTCGACGGGCGAGGCGTAGGTGAGGAAGTTGCGTCGGCCGACAAGTGTGGCGGCGTCGGGCGTGGAATAGCCGGGCAGGCCGATCGTGGGCACGCCGCCATCGGGCACGTTGTCCTGCTTGACGTGGAGGTAGTCCAGGAAGATGCGCGTGGGGCTGTTCAGGCCCAGCGCGAGCGACGGTGCGATCGCCGTGCGCTTGTTTCTCACGAGGTCTCGGCCAGGCACGCCGGTATCTTCGTCCACCGCGTTCAGCCGGAAGGCCGCGCCGGTACCGTTTTCGCCGCCGAGCGACTTGTTCCAGTCGATGCTGCCACGCTTGAAGTCAGCACTGCCGAAGCCCAGTGAGCCCGAGAAGCTGTCCTCGAGCTTCGGCTTTTTGGCCACGAGGTTGATGTAGCCGGTGGGCGAAGTGCGGCCTACGTCGGTGCCCGAGGGGCCTTTCACGATCTCGACCTGATCGATGTTGAAGATGTCGCGCGAGACCGAACCCAGGTCACGGATGCCGTCGACGAAGATGGAGCTCGAGCTGTCGAAGCCGCGCATGTAGACCGAGTCGCCGGTGCTGGTACTGCCGTTCTCACCCAGGAAGAAGGTGCCCACGCCGGGCGTGTTGTGCAGTGCTTCGGTCAGCGTCGTCGCGCCCTGGTCTCGAATGATCTGTTCCTTGATGACTTGGATGGTTTGCGGCGTGTTCAGCAACGGTGCGGTGAACTTCGGATTGGCCGAAGTGTCGGCCTTGTAATCGGCCGCTGCGGCCGAGTCCTGGACGCGGACTTCGGGCAGAGCGGCCGACGACTGTGCGAATGCGGCGGGTGCGGCGATGGCGAGCAGCGTGGCGGCGGCTGCGCCGGAAAACTGAGGAACGCTGCGCGCGGCATGTTTGCGGCTCTTGATGTAGGCCATGAGTGTTCTCCGAAAAGCGGGAAGAAACCGGGAGACCCGGGAGGGACATCAACTCGGCTGGCGATGTCCATGCGGGCTCGCGTTCTCGCTCGGAGAAGCAATCGGGACTGGCTGGTGAGTCGGTTTACAAGATCTTTGTAAAGCGCCGCGAATGATAATTGTTCTCAACAATGAAAGCACGATGCACGGAAGCAGAGCGCCTGTTTTGTTGTCGATCTACAACAACAAAATTACTGAGCATGAACTGATCGATATGCCGATTGCAGGTAATGTTCAGTAAATATCGCGTCTGTATCTGCCCGAAGCCGTGATGTCATGCCACAGCGCCTCCCCGGCAATCTCTCGCAGGGCGGCATCGACGCCCGTCGCCATGCCTTGCAGGCTGCCGCAGACGTAGACGGCAGCACCGTTCGCGAGCCATGCGCGCAGTGATACCACCGCTTGCAGCAGCCGGTGTTGAACGTAACGGCGCTCGGTTCGGTCGCGCGAGAAAACCATGTCGAGCCGCTGCAGCATCCCCGTGCCGAGCCAGTCTTCGAGTTCTTCGCGATAGAGGAAGTCGAATGCGGCTTGGCGTTCGCCGAACACCAGCCAGTTGTCGTGGCGCCCGACGGCCGCGCGCTGGCGCAGATGAGCGCGCAATCCGGCAAGGCCCGTGCCGTTGCCGATCAGGATCAGCGGCCTTTCTTCATTGCCGTCGAGGCGGAACGCACGGTGCGGCCGCAGCCGCAGGGCGATGCTGTCGCCAATCGACAGCGTCGAGGTGAGGAGGCCCGAGGCAGCGCCGAGCGTGCCGTCGGGATGGCGTTCCTGGCGGATCAGCAGTTGCAGCTCGCCATCGCCATGGATCGACGAAATCGAATAATCGCGCGCGCGCCGCGGATCGCTCGCGACGGCGATCTGGACCAGATCGCCCGATTGCCATTCGGGCAGCGCGCCGGTTTCGGGGTGCAGCGCCAGATGGAACACTGGGCCACCGGCGCTGCCGGGGTTCAGGCGCTCGCGCGTGACCAGGCGCCAGGGCGCAAAGCCATCGTCGGTTTCCGCCATGGCGCCACCGAGGCTGCCCCATTGCGCGTGCCAGGTGGCGAGCGCTGCCGGGTCGCTGTTGTCGACATCGATGCGGTCGGCGTCTCGCTGTGCGCCCGCGGCAAACAGCCACTCGTCGAGCGCGCGGCCGAAGGCGCAGAAGTTGGTGTATTGGCGATCGCCAAGCGCCAGCACGGCATAGCGCAGTAATGAAAGATCCGGCGCTGCGTTCATCACGTGCTCGACGAACACGCTGGCGCCGTCGGCAGCGTCACCTTCGCCATAGGTGCTGGCCACGAAAAGAGCGCGCCGCGCCGCCGCCAGCGTGGCAACGTCCAGTGCATTGAGCTCGAGCACGCGCACCGGTGTGCCCGAAGCGTGCAGCTGGCGCGCGGTCTGCCGGGCGATCATTTCGGCCTGGCCGGTCTGACTTGCGAACAGGACGAGCGTGACGGGTGCAGAGGCATCGGGGCTGCCTGACAGCGCTGCGGCATCGCGCTCCTCTGCTGCCAGCCGCAAGCGACGATGGCGTGCGTAGGTCGCAACGCACAGCGCCCCGTACGCCGCCACGGTGACGACTGCGCCGAACGCGCGCAACCCGGCTTCGTTCATGCACGAGTCGTGAGCATTTGCCAGGCGTGCGTCGCGCGTGCGCGTGACGCATCGATTGCCGCGCCGTCGCGACTGACGAACAGCGCGGCCAGATCGTGCTGCACGGCAAACGCCAGCCCTTCATCGGGACCGAGCACCGTCAACACCGTGGCCAGCGCATCGGCTTGCATGCACTGCGCATGCAGCACAGTGACGCTGGCCAATGCATGCACCACCGGCTCGCCGGTGCGCGGGTCGATGGTGTGCGACCAGTGCCGCCCCGCGTGCTCGCGGCGGTGCCAGCGGTCGCCTGACGTGGCGATGGCCATGTCGGCCAGCGGCACGCGCTGCGCGGCATCGGCCTCGATCTGCAGCTGCCACGGTGTGCCGCCGGGCCGACGGCCCAGGCCGCGCAATTCGCCGCCGATTTCGAAAAGCAGATCGGTCAGCCCGAGCGCGCGCAGCGCATCGACGCCGTGGTCGACCGCGAAGCCCTTGGCGATGCCCGAGAGGTCGAGCGTCATGCCGCCGGGCTGCCGAAGCGATCCATCGTGCGCGTCGAAGCCGAGACGGCGCCAGCCCGTTCGTGCGCGCGCCCGGGCGAGTTCTTCTAACGAAGGCGGCTGCGCGTGCGCGTCGGGCCCGAAGCCCCAGCAGGCGACGAGAGGGCCGATGGTCGGATCGATCGCGTCGCCGCTGGCCTCGGCCCATCGAATGGCACACGCCAGAACCGACGCGAATTCTGGCCGCAGCAGGTGCCGCGATCCGGTCGGCGCGCGGTTGAAGCGAACGATGTCGGAGTCGTGCTCCCAGTGGCTCATTTGCGCAATGACACGCGCCAGCGCGCCTTCGACCGCCGCACGCACATCGATCAGCCGCAGCATGCGCGGGTTGATGAAGCGCAGCGACCAGGTCGTGCCCATGGTCTGCCCGTGCAGCTGTTGCAGGCTGGCGGGATCGGCGCGGCGCGGCACGGCCGTGGCCGCGTTGGCGTATCCACTCGCGCGCCAAGTGCTGAACGAAAGACCCAAGGACGTCAGTGAAAAATCAGGGCATCACTTCCAGCGTGGCCGCGTAGCTCACACGGCGCTCCTTGGCTTTCGGCACCGTGGTCTTGCTGTCCCTGGTGCTGGCGTCGAGCCAGTACATGCCGGCGGCCGGCCAGGTCACGCTGAACTGCCCCTTGTCGTCGGTCTTGAGCTTGATCTCTTCGAGCTTGTCCCGGTATTGCGTGTTGCCGGCGGTCACGGTCACGTCGAGGCCCCGAGCGGGCTGGCCATCGAGGTTCAGTGTGAAGGTGGCTTTCTCGCCCTTGACCAGGTCCGTCGGGCTGCCGGTGCTGATCAATTCCATCCCCTGGCCGATCGGCTTGAGCGGCGAGGGCTTGCCGACCGTCACGAAGGTCTCGACGCGACCTGCCGTCTGCGACACGGCCACTTCCAGCGCATCGGCCGGGATTTCCTTGGCGATGGTCTCGGCCGAGCCGCGCGCGCGCTGGGTCTGGCCGGTGGCCTTGTCCTTCCAGCTCGCGAACGCGCCGGTGTTGACCACGGCGATGCGGTAGGTGCCGAGCTGCGTCATGTTCACGTCGAATACCGTGCGCTGCTTGAGCCTGGCTTCGTTGTCTGCCTTCAGGGCGCTGCCGTCGGGCGCGGTGATCTGCAGGCCGTCGAGGCGCATCGGGGCGTGGTTGGCGACGAACAGGTCGTTCGACACGGCGGCGTCCACGCTGACCGTGTCGGCTTTCGAGAACACGGTGGACGAGGGCAGCAACCAGAGGTTGTGGGCCTGGGCAGCGCCAGCAAGAGCGGCCAGTGCAAAGGCGAAGCCGGCGGCGCGACGGATGGTGCGGGTCATGACAGTTCCTTGAAGAATGGAGGGGCAGTGGCTCGAATCAGGGTTTGAGTTCGAGCTTGATTTCGCCGAGCTCTTCCTTTCCGCTCGCACTGGACTGCGATGCCGTGGTGGGCGGCCACTGGAAGGGGATGCTGACGACTTCGCGGCCACCGACTTCGCGCGCAGCCTCGACCACGAATTTGTAGGCGCCAGGCGCCAGCTGCGGCATCGCACCCATGCCTTCGGTGAAGTTCAACTGCTGCTTGCCGGCCGGTTTGGTCGCGCCCGTCACACCGTCGACCGGCATCGACAGTTCGCGACCGCCGCGACGCCACCATTGACGCAGGTCCTTGAGCCACTTGGTGCCTTCGCCTTCGGGGTTGTTCGTCCGGGTGCGCACGTCGTACCAGACGGCGAGCGTGCCGGCCATGGAGTTGTCGGCGCGCTCGATCCACGCGGCCACGTAGGGGCGGTGGTATTCAGCAACGTTGAGGCGGGGGATCTCGATGCTGGCGCCGAGGCCGGCCGCGAAGGCGGGCGAGGCGAACAGGGCCGACATGGCGATCGGTGCGAGCGGGTAGCGAAGGTGCACAGGGGTCCTTTTGACTTCTCTTGAGCTAATGGATGAACAGCAATGCGAGCAGCACCGGCACGGCCAGGCCCATGCCCACCATCGGCCATGTGAAAGGGCGGTTGCCCGCATGCATCTTCAGAATGAACAGGCCGGTGATCGAAAAGACGAGCGCGGCGCCCGCGAAGAGG
The DNA here is from genome assembly GCF_901827185.1 of Variovorax sp. PBL-E5. Classification (NCBI taxonomy): domain Bacteria; kingdom Pseudomonadati; phylum Pseudomonadota; class Betaproteobacteria; order Burkholderiales; family Comamonadaceae; genus Variovorax; species Variovorax sp. PBL-E5. The sequence goes on from NZ_LR594671.1 coordinate 1,832,640, forward strand.
TCGATGAACCAGCTCCAAGCGTCGCCGGTGTTGCGCCCCTTGTGCAGGTCGTTGAGGTAGGCGAGCCAGCCGCGGTCGGTGCGCTCGTACTCCACCTCGCCGTCGCTTAGGCTCAGGCGCAGCCAGGCGTCGCCGCCGGGACGCGGCAGCGACAGATAGATTTCGTCGTCGGCCCACTCGGCGGTGCGCCCGGTGGTGGAGATGTCCCAGGTCTTTTCCAGCCAGGCTCGGAGTTCGGCGGGCAGCGGCGCCTTGCCCTTTTGCGCCTTGACGGCGGGCAGGTCTTTTTCGAGGCTGGCCCGCAAAGCTTCGTCGACCGTGCCGACGAGATGCGTGACCACCGGCCTGGCCTCGATCAGGCCTGCGTGGTTCAGTGTGAAGCCCGTGACGCTGAACAGGATCATGCCGATCAGACAGACCGCCGAACTGACCCAGTGCCATTCGTGCAAGGTCTTGAGCCAGTAAGCACGGCGGCGGTGATCGGGGCGGGCGGTGGCAGTCATTGAAGGCGCGGATTGTATCCTTACAAATGAGAATGAATGCTATTTACACGTCGCCAAGTTGAGTAAAGCAAACATGCCCGCCATGAAAAACGGGACCGAAGTCCCGTCCATGTTCCAGTGCCCGAAGGGCCGGATCTATTCGGCCTCGCCCATCTGCGATTGCAGGTAGTTCTGGATACCAACCTTGTCGACCAGGTCGATCTGGGTTTCGAGAAAATCGATGTGCTCCTCGGTGTCGTCGAGGATCTCCTGAAGCAGATCGCGCGACACATAGTCGCGCACCGTTTCGCAGTGGGCGATGCCGTCCTTGATGGTCGCCTGTGCGCCGGTTTCGGCCTTGAGGTCGCATTGGAGGATTTCCGGCACGTCCTCGCCGACGTTGAGCTTGGCCAGGTCCTGCAGATTCGGCAGGCCGTCCAGCATGAAGATGCGGTCCATCAATTTGTCGGCGTGCTTCATTTCGCCGATCGATTCCTCATATTCCTTCTTGGCTAGCTTGTCCAAGCCCCAGTGCTTGAGCATGCGGTAGTGCAGGAAGTATTGGTTAATCGCCGTCAGTTCATTCTTGAGTTGCGCCTGGAGGTGGCCGATGACTTGGGGGTCGCCCTTCATGATTGCTTCTTCCTTGTTCTTCAAAGTACCGATTGTGGAAGTGCCTGGCCGCTGTGCGCAAGCAAACCCACGCTTTGCCGGTCTGCATGAGTTTGAGGTTGATAGCGTTTCGTATTGGGCAGGCGAGGTTTCGGCTCGTTCATAGGGGTGCCTGATGCTGATAATAGTTCTTAACTATCAAAAATAGAAAATTATTAGTTATAATAAACACTCGTTTTTATAGCAGCTATCAAGGAAATCGAAGCATGTCTCTGATCAACACCGAAATCGTCCCCTTCAAGGCCACCGCCTACCAAAACGGCAAGTTCGTGCCTGTGAGCAACGAGAACTTCAAGGGCAAGTGGTCCGTCGTCGTGTTCTATCCGGCCGATTTCACCTTCGTGTGCCCGACCGAGCTTGGCGATCTCGCGGACCATTACGCCGAATTCCAGAAGCTCGGCGTGGAGGTGTATGGCGTGTCGACCGACACCCACTTCACGCACAAGGCCTGGCATGACACGTCCGACACCATTGCCAAGGTGAAGTACCCGCTGATCGGCGACCCGAGCCAGCAGCTCGCACGTGCGTTCCAGGTTCTGATCGAAGAGGGCGAAGACGCCGGCCTGGCCTACCGTGGCACTTTCGTAATCGATCCCGAAGGCAAGATCAAGACCATCGAAGTGCACGACAACGGCATCGGTCGCGATGCAGCCGAGCTGCTGCGCCGCGTGAAGGCGGCCCAGTATGTGGCAGCGCATCCGGGCGAAGTCTGCCCGGCCAAGTGGACCGAAGGCGCCGAAACGCTCAAGCCTTCGCTCGACCTCGTCGGCAAGATCTAAGCCGACCTTTCGCGCCAGGGCCCGGGGCGCACTCGCTCCCGGGCCTTTTTCATTTCTTCAGCCTTCGCAAAGTGAGTTCACCATGCTCGACGCCGGAACCCAATCCCAACTGAAAAGCTACCTTGATCGCATCACGCAGCCGATCGACATCGTTGCGTCGCTCGACGATGGAAAGGCGTCGGGCGAATTGCAGTCCTTGCTGAAGGATGTTGCCGATTCGTCCGCACTGGTGAAAGTCATCGAAAGCCGTGACGACAGTCACCGCAAGCCTTCGTTCTCGATCAATCGTCCCGGCGAAAACCATGGGCCGCGCTTCGCGGGTCTGCCGATGGGTCACGAATTCACCTCTCTCGTGCTGGCGTTGTTGCAGGTCGGTGGCTATCCGCCGAAGGTCGACGATGCCGTGCTGCAGCAGATCCGTGCACTCGACGGTGATTTCCAGTTCGAGATCTACATCTCGCTCACCTGCCACAACTGCCCCGATGTCGTTCAGGCGCTCAATCTGATGGCGGTACAGAACCCACGCATCAAGACCACGATGATCGACGGTGCGCTGTTCCAGGACGAAGTGAAGGAGCGCCGGATCATGGCGGTGCCGACCGTGTTCCTGAACGGCAGCGAGTTCGGCCAGGGCCGCATGAGCCTGGAGGAAATCCTCGCCAAGATCGACACTAGCGGGGTCGAACGCGAAGCGAAGAAGATCGCCGCCAAGGATCCGTTCGACGTGCTCATCGTCGGCGGTGGTCCCGCCGGTGCGGCGGCGGCCGTGTACGCGGCGCGCAAGGGCATCCGCACGGGCGTGGCGTCCGAGCGCTTCGGCGGGCAGGTACTCGACACCATGGGCATCGAGAACTTCATCTCGATCAAGGAAACCGAGGGGCCCCGATTCGCGCTCGCGCTCGAAGAGCACGTGCGCAACTACGAGGTCGACGTCATGAATCTGCAGCGCGCTGCCGCGCTGATACCGGGCAAGGAATTCATCGAGGTCCAGCTCGAAAGCGGTGCCTCGCTCAAGAGTCGCTCGGTCGTGATCTCGACGGGCGCGCGCTGGCGCAACATCAACGTGCCGGGCGAGCACGAATACAAGAACAAGGGCGTGGCCTACTGTCCGCACTGCGATGGCCCGTTGTTCAAGGGCAAGCGCGTCGCCGTGATCGGCGGCGGCAACTCGGGCGTCGAGGCGGCGATCGATCTTGCGGGCCTTGTCGCCTACGTCACGCTCATCGAGTACGACAGCCAGTTGCGCGCCGACGCGGTGCTGCAGCGCAAGTTGCAGAGCCTGGCCAATGTCGAGGTCATCGTCAATGCACAGACGACGGAAATCACCGGCGACGGCCAGAAGGTCGATGGTCTGGTCTACAAGGATCGTGCAACCGGTGCAAATCGAAAGGTCGCACTCGAGGGCGTGTTCGTGCAGATCGGCCTCGTTCCCAACACGGACTGGCTCAAGGGCACGGTCGAGCTTTCCAGGCATGGCGAGATCGTGGTCGACGCACGGGGCCAGACCTCGGTGCCTGGCGTGTTCGCGGCCGGCGATGCAACGACGGTGCCGTTCAAGCAGATCATCATCGCGGCCGGAGATGGCGCGAAAGCGGCGCTGAGCGCTTTCGATCATTTGATCCGCACCTCGGCGCCGGCGGAAGAAGCTGCGCTCGCGGCGGCAGCCGCCTGACCGGATTCGGCTAAGCCGCTGCATCGGCTGCGGCGCGCAGGCGCGCAAGACCTGCGAGGTCCTCCATCAGCAGGCGTGCAGCGGGTGCTACCCACGGGATCGGCGAACGGGCTACGGCCGATTGCGCGGTGTCGCCAGGGGCACCTTGCGCACAGAAACGGCGCAGCGCGTTCAGATCGGGCGAGACCTCGGACTCCATGCTGTCCGCGGTAGTTTCCAATGCTCGGCCCGCGGCCAAGGCGAGGGCGCGCCATGCCGCGTCATCACGCGCCAGTGGCGCGCTATCGACCAGCCGTGTGAACAGGCCCGCGTCCTGTGCGATGCGGGCCATCAACCGCGCGGCGCGCGCGCATTCGCCGTCGTTGCTGCGCGGGCTGCCTGGGCGCCGTAGCAGCCGTGCTTCGCGATCGGCGCTCACGGCCAGCAGGGCGAGTTCGCGCAATGCCAGCCGCAAGGCCGCCGCCGCGGCTTCTTTCTGCTGCGGCGCCGGAGGCTCGGCTCCGAGGTCGCGCTGCATCTCCCCCGCAATGTGCCGCAGCACCGCTGCACAGGCCGTGTCGAAGCGCGCGTGCGCACGCGAAGCCAGCCCGATCAGCGAGATGGCAAGGCCTGTCGCAACACCGATCGCGATTTCCATCACGCGAAGCAAGGCCACCCGCAGCGCTGGCTGGCCCGCCATGCCTCCGCTCGACAACACGATCAATGCCGTGATCGGCGCGCTGCGCATCGCAGGAAACCGGGCGCTCGAAAGCGCGAGCAGGGCCACGATGCCGAGTGTCGCGAGCGGCGTGGCCACGCCGATATGGTGCAACCAGACCCCGCCCAGTCCGAACAGGGTGCCTGCCAGGGTTCCGCGCATGCGTTCCCAGCCGGCGCCGAGCGTGGACCCGGCGGTCGGGCGCATCACGATCAGTGCGCTCATGACGGCCCACAGGCTTTCGGGCAGACCGAGTGCGGCGGACGCGAGGTAGGAGACGAGCACCGCGATCGCGAGTTGCACACCATGGTGCCAGTTCGTGGGCCGCGCGTCCGTTTGCACGCGGGGAGAGCCCACTGTAGCGGTTGCCGTCACTGCCGATCGCCCTTTGTCGAGGCCGCCGCGCTGCGCCCCGAGGGCGACGGCGACTCAGATGGTTGCCGATACGTATCCAGGCCGTCGGCGACGCGATCGATCAGATCGCAGGCAGCCAGCAACTGCGCGCGCTCCGCGCTGCTCAGGCGGACATCGAGAGCGGATGCGAGGGATGCCTCCCGGCGATGCACTTCCGCCGTGAGCAGCCGGGCGCCGGCGGCAGCGAGGGAAAGCACGGTCTGCCGCGCATCGCTGTCATGCCGTCGCCGTGCCACGCTGCCTTCGGCTTCCAGCTCTGCCAGCAATCTCGTCAGGGTCTGCAACTTGACGCGCTCATGCAAGGCGAGCTGCGTAGGCGTCAGCGGACCTCGGCGATAGAGCTGGCCCAGCACGCTGAGCTTGGCCGAGCCTGGAAGATCACCGGTCGCCTGCACGCGCAGGTGGCGCGTCAGCTCCGAGACGGCCGCGCGAAGCCGGATGGCGACGTGCAGGGTATCGGCAGGCGTCTTTGGCATCGGCAGATCATAAGACTAATCTTAGTAAATGCCAAGACGCGGACATGCAGGCCGAATCGTTTCGCTCGTCAGTAAGTCAGGCGTTCCGGCCGCAGTTCCTGCAGGATCGTGGTGGCGATTTCCTCGATCGACTTGGTCGTCGTCGAGAGCCAGCGGATGCCCGCGCGCCGCATCATGGCTTCGGCCTCGCTGACTTCATGGCGGCAGTTCGCCAGGCTCGCGTAGCGCGAGTTCGGGCGTCGTTCGTTGCGGATCTCGCTCAGGCGCTCGGGCTGGATCGTGAGCCCGAAGATCTTCTTTCGGTGCGGCAGCAGGGCAGGCGGCAACTGCCGGCGATCGAAGTCCTCGGGGATCAGCGGATAGTTAGCCGCCTTCAGGCCATGCTGCATGGCCAGGTACAGCGAGGTGGGCGTCTTGCCGCTGCGGCTGACGCCGACCAGGATCACATCGGCGCTCTCCAGGTCGCGGTTGCTCTGGCCGTCGTCGTGCGCCAGGCTGAAATCAATGGCCTGGATGCGCGCGTTGTACTCCTTGCTCTTGCTCACGTCGCTGAAGCGGCCGATGCGGTGGTTCGACTTCATCGCCAGCTCGATCTCGAGCGGCCGTACGAAGGTGCCGAACATGTCGAGCAGCATGCCCTTGCAGCCGGTCTCGATCACCTCGAGCACGTCCATGTTGGCCAGCGTGGTGAACACGATGGGGCGCAAGCCTTCGAGTTCGCCCGTGTGGTTGATCTGCCGCACCGCCTGGTGCGCCTTGTCGACCGTGTCGGTGAACGGCAGCCGCACGTGGCGCGGCTTCATCTCGAACTGGGCCAGGACGGCGTTGCCGAAGGTTTCAGCGGTGATGCCGGTTCCGTCGGAAACGAAGAATACGGTGCGGGTATGCATGGTTTGGCGGCCTTGTCCTGCGGCGCGCCGAACCGGCTCGCGCCTACAATTCGCCCCATTATCGGGAATGCGATCCGCCGTTCCCTCCGAAATCCTTCCATGCATTCCTCGCCTGCGTCCAGAGCAAGAAGAACGATCGCCTCGGGCCGACTGCATGTTGCCTCGGTTTTAACTTCTGGAGCTTTCCCATGTCTGCACTCTTCGAAGCGACCGCCCTGGTCGTTGCGTTTGAAAACCTGAGGATGACCGACGTTGAGTCGGTCGGCGGCAAGAACGCCAGCCTCGGCGAGATGATTTCCCAACTGCCGCAGGGTGTGCGGGTCCCCACCGGGTTCGCGACCACCGCTCACGCGTTCCGCCAGTTCCTCGCGCACGACGGCCTGGCCGACAAGATCAGCGCGAAGCTGGCCAAGCTCGATACAGAAGATGTGCGGGCGTTGGCCGTGGCCGGCGCGGAAATCCGCGCCATGGTCGAAGCGCAGCCATTCCCGGCCGACCTGAAAAAAGCCATCGAGGACGCCTTCGCCAAGCTGTCGGCCGGCAATCCGCAAGCCAGCTTCGCCGTTCGTTCCTCTGCCACCGCGGAGGATCTGCCGGATGCCTCCTTCGCCGGCCAGCAGGAGACCTTCCTGAACGTGGTCGGCATCGACGACGTGCTTCACAAGATGAAGGAGGTCTTCGCTTCCCTCTACAACGACCGGGCGATCAGCTACCGGGTTCACAAGGGCTTCGCCCACGATGTCGTGGCGCTTTCCGCCGGCGTGCAGCGCATGGTGCGCAGCGACCTGGGGGCGGCGGGCGTGATGTTCACGATCGACACCGAATCCGGCTTCCAGGACGTCGTCTTCATCACCTCGAGCTACGGCCTCGGCGAGACCGTGGTGCAGGGCGCCGTGAACCCCGACGAGTTCTACGTGCACAAGCCCACGCTCAGGGCCGGCAAGCGCGCGGTCATCCGCCGCAACCTGGGCTCCAAGCTGATCCAGATGGAGTTCGCGAGCGCCGAGGAGAAGGCCGCGAGCGGCAAGCTGGTGAAGACGACCGATGTGCCGACCGAGCAGCGCAACCGCTATTCGCTGACCGATGCCGATGTCGAGCAGCTCGCCAAGTACGCGCTGGTGATCGAAGAACACTACGGCCGCCCGATGGACATCGAATGGGGCAAGGACGGCACCGATGGCCAGCTCTACATCCTGCAGGCGCGGCCCGAAACGGTGAAGAGCCAGCAGCAGGGTAAGGCCGAACAGCGCTACAAGCTGCTCGGAAAGGGCGCCGTGCTGGCCGAAGGCCGCGCGATCGGCCAGAAGATCGGCACCGGTCCCGTGCGTCTGGTCCACAACATCAGCGAGATGGACAAGGTGCAGGCTGGCGACGTGCTCGTGACCGACATGACCGACCCGAACTGGGAGCCGGTGATGAAACGCGCCGCGGCCATCGTCACCAACCGGGGCGGACGCACCTGCCATGCCGCGATCATCGCGCGCGAACTCGGCATCCCGGCGGTGGTCGGATGCGGCGACGCGACCGACCTGTTGAAGGAAGGCACGCTGGTCACGGTGAGCTGCGCGGAAGGCGATACCGGCTTCATTTACGACGGCCTGCTCGAGACCGAGGTGACCGAGGTCCGGCGCGGCGAGATGCCCGAGATCGATCTCAAGATCATGATGAACGTCGGCAATCCGCAGCTCGCCTTCGACTTCGCCCAGTTGCCGAACCACGGCGTCGGTCTGGCACGGCTCGAGTTCATCATCAACAACAACATCGGCGTGCACCCCAAGGCGATCCTTGACTATCCGAATGTCGATGCCGACCTCAAGAAGGCCGTCGAATCGGTGGCCCGCGGCCATGCCTCGCCGCGCGCTTTCTATGTCGACAAGGTGGCCGAAGGCATCGCGACCATCGGCGCGGCCTTCTGGCCCAAGCCGGTGATCGTGCGCCTGTCGGACTTCAAGTCCAATGAGTACCGCAAGTTGATCGGCGGCAGCCGCTACGAGCCCGAGGAAGAAAACCCGATGCTCGGCTTCCGCGGTGCCGCGCGCTACCTGAGCGAAGACTTTCGCGAAGCCTTCGAAATGGAGTGCGAGGCGCTCAAGCGCGTGCGCAACGACATGGGGCTCGTCAACGTGCAGATCATGGTGCCCTTCGTTCGCACGCTCGGCCAGGCCGAGCGCGTGACCGGCCTGCTTGGCGACCACGGCCTCAAGCGGGGCGAGAACGAACTCAAGCTGATCATGATGTGCGAGGTGCCGAGCAACGCCATCCTGCCCGAGGAGTTCCTGCAGTATTTCGACGGCTTTTCGATCGGCTCGAACGACCTGACGCAGCTCACGCTCGGCCTCGATCGCGATTCGGGCCTGGAACTGCTGGCGGCGGATTTCGACGAGCGCGATCCGGCGGTCAAAGCCCTGCTCAGCCGGGTCATCAAGGCCTGCAAGGCGCAAGGCAAGTACGTCGGCATCTGCGGGCAAGGCCCGAGCGACCACCCCGATTTCGCGTTATGGCTGGCCGAGCAGGGCATCGAGTCGATCTCGCTGAATCCCGACAGCGTGATCGATACCTGGCAGCAGCTCGCACAGCGCTGAGGACCCGGAGCGGCGAGCGCGCCATGCGCTCACCGCCACTTTCATCACGCCTTCGGCTGTAATTTTCATGTCAGCCGTGCGTTGTTGAAACAGAGTGCTTCTTTGGTGTCAGACTGGCATTCGCAGGGCGGAACCTCGGAGCATTTTTCAAGCAGGTCACACAGAAACCTCGCGCCTCCGGTTCTTCGCGTGAGGAAAGCATGATTCTCGTCAAGACCCCGGTCGGACAGCAGGCGTTCAAGGAGCGCTCCGTACGGCTCACGCCGCGCCAGCGTTCTGCATTCATCCTCTTCGACGGCTACCGATCGGTGAACGAAGTGCTCGATGCCGGCGTCGGGGTCGCGCGCGAAGACATCGACCAGCTGATCGAACTCGGACTGCTGGGGCAGGTGGGCAGCTCGGCCGATGCCGCGAACGCCGGCCAGCTGTCCAAGCCGAGTGCCGTGGCAGCGGCGCCAGCGGTAGTTCTTTCTTCATCCGATCCCGTCCCCGCGCGCTCGAACCAGCAGCGTTACAAGGACGCCTATCCGATTGCCACCCGGCTGACCGGGAGCCTCGGCTTGCGCGGATTCCGGCTCAACCTGTCGGTCGAAGGCACCTCGAGCTACGAGGAGTTGCTGGCGCTCATGCCCAAGATCCGCGCCGCCATCGGCCCGGAGAAAGCGGCGCCGCTCGAGCACGCGCTGGGCGACTGACGGCCTCCTGGTACTGCCGTCGCGGGCGTTGCCTGCTATAATCTACGGCTTTGCCTTGCCACACCGCGACCGACGCTGCGGGTGGCTTATCCCTTCCACGGAAGATCCATAAGGAGTGCCATGCGTCACTATGAAATCATTTTGCTGATCCATCCGGATCAAAGCGAGCAGGTTCCGGCCATGCTGGAGCGCTACAAGGGCCTGATCACGGCCGGCGGTGGCAAGGTCCATCGCGTCGAAGACTGGGGTCGCCGTCAACTGGCCTACCAGATCAACAAGCTCAACAAGGCGCACTACCTGTGCGTGAACATCGAGGCCGAGCAGGCCGTGATGGCCGAACTCGAGCATGCCTTCAAGTTCAACGACGCCGTTCTGCGCCACCTCACCGTGGTCAAGAAAAAAGCCGACACGGGTCCGTCCTCGATGATGAAGACCGTCGAGCGCGAAGAAGCCCGCAAGGCCCAGCAGGCCGAGTACGCCGCCAACAACAACTGAACATGTGAGCACTGCCGCGGTCAATCAGCTGGTGCTGACTGCCTGCGTCGTCGAGCTCGGTTCCTTGCGTTTCACGCCGGCCGGCCTTCCCGCCATCGACCTGCGACTCGAACACGAGTCGACAGTGATCGAAGCGGCCCAGGCCAGGCAGGTCAAGACGGCCCTCAAGGCCGTTGCGTTCGGCGCAGTCGCCGAGCGGCTCGCAAGGCAGGCGCTGGGAAGTCTCTGGTGTTTTCAGGGCTTTCTCGCGACACCGGGTACGGCCAAGCATCCAGTGCTGCATATCCAGGATTTTCAGCAAGATTAATTTTCGACAAGAGGTCCCACCATGGCCACGTTCAAGAAATTCAACAAAGACAAGCGCCCGAAGCGCAACACCCAGTCGCTGCTGTTCAAGCGCAAGCGCTTCTGCCGCTTCACCGTCGCTGGCGTCGAAGAGATCGACTACAAGGACATCGACACGCTGCGCGACTTCATCAGCGAAAACGGCAAGATCATTCCCGCACGCCTGACGGGCACGCGCGCGATCTACCAGCGTCAGCTCAACACCGCGATCAAGCGCGCACGCTTCCTCGCGATGGTGCCGTACAGCGACCAACACCGCGTCTAAGGAGCCCGACACCATGCAAGTCATTCTTCTGGAAAAGGTCGTCAACCTCGGCGTGCTCGGCGAGGTCGTCAAGGTCAAGGACGGCTACGCCCGCAATTTCCTGATTCCGTTCGGACGCGCCCGCCGCGCCACAGCGGCCAACAAGGCCGAATTCGAAGCCAAGCGCGTCGAACTCGAAAAGGCAGCCGCTGCCAAGCTGGCCGAATCGCAAGCCCAGGGCGAAAAGCTCGGCGGCACCGTCGTCAAGCTCACGCAGAAGGCTGGCGTCGACGGCCGCCTGTTCGGCTCGGTCACCAACCACGACATCGCCGAAGAGCTCGGCAAGCAAGGCTACAAGGTCGCGAAGTCGCAGGTGCGCATGCCCAACGGTCCGATCAAGATCGTCGGCGACAGCACTGTCACCGTGGCGCTGCACACGGACGTGCTGGTCGAGATCACTGTCACGGTCTACGGCGAAAGCACCTGATCGTCCGAAGCGCATTGCGCTCACGCCAAGAGCCGCCCGCGGGCGGCTTTTGTTTTGGGCGGCCAGAGTTGTCCCCTGCGCTGCACCGAAAAATCACCGTTTATCCACAGCGTTATCAAGGTGACGCGGCGCGCCCAGCGCCTTAGCATGTGCGGTTGCAAGGAAGTTCATGTCTGCTGTCTTTTCCTATGCCGACAACGACCCGTCGGCCGATCGCCAGATCGCCCAACTGCGCATCCCGCCGCACTCGATCGAGGCCGAGTCGAGCGTGCTCGGCGGCCTCTTGCTCGACAACGGCGCCTGGGACCGCATGGGCGACGTGGTGGTGGACAGCGATTTCTACCGCCATGAACACAAGCTGATCTACGCGGCGATCGGAACGCTGATCAACGCCAGCAAGCCCGCCGATGTCATCACGGTCTACGAGCAACTGCAGAACCTGGGCAAGGCCGAGGAGATCGGCGGCCTGGTCTACCTGAACTCGCTCGCGCAGTACGTGCCGAGCGCGAGCAACATCCGCCGCTATGCCGAGATCGTGCGCGAGCGCTCCATCCTGCGCAAGCTGGTGAGCGCGAGCGACGAGATCGCGACCAATGCCTTCAACACGCAGGGCAAGGCGGTCGACAAGATCCTGGACGAGGCCGAGCAGAAGATCTTCAACATCGGCGAGGAAGGCTCGCGCATGAAGCAGGGCTTCCAGGGCATGGATTCCCTGGTGGTTGAACTGCTGGACCGCGTGACCGAGATGGCCGACAACCCGAACGACATCACGGGTGTGCCGACCGGCTTCATCGATCTCGACCGCATGACCTCGGGTTTCCAGGCCGGCGACATGATCGTGCTGGCCGCGCGGCCGTCGATGGGCAAGACGGCGCTAGCGATCAACATCGCCGAGCACGTGGCGCTCAACGAAGGCCTGCCGGTGGCGGTGTTCTCGATGGAAATGGGCGCCTCGCAGCTGGCGGTGCGCATCGTCGGTTCGATCGGCCGCATCGACCAGACCCACCTGCGCACCGGCAAGCTGACCGACGAGGAATGGCCGCGCCTCACGGAGGCGATCGAGAAGCTGCGCAACATCTCGCTGCACATCGACGAGACACCGGGCCTGACCACCAGCGAGTTGCGCGCCAATGCGCGCCGGCTCGCACGGCAGTGCGGACAGCTCGGCCTGATCGTGGTCGACTACCTGCAGCTCATGAGCGTGTCGACCAGCATGAACGACGAGAACCGCGCAACCGCCGTCGGCGAGATCTCGCGCGGCCTCAAGATGCTGGCCAAGGAACTGAAGTGCCCGGTGATCGCGCTGTCCCAGCTCAGCCGCGGTGTCGAGTCGCGCACCGACAAGCGCCCGATGATGAGCGACCTGCGCGAATCGGGCGCCATCGAACAGGACGCGGACGTGATCATGTTCATCTACCGTGACGACTACTACAACAAGGACAGCAAGGAGCCCGGCGTCGCCGAAGTGATCATCAGCAAGCAGCGCAACGGGCCGACCGGTACCGTCAAGCTGGCCTTCCTGAAGCCGATCACCAAGTTCGAGAGCCTGGCGGGCGGCGGCGCCGATTACTGAGCAAAGGCCCAGGGCGCCAATGGCGCTACGGCTGCTGCAGCGGTACGGGTTTCAGCGGGGCGGCCTCCATGCGCCGGAGCATCTCGGCCAGCGTCTTGCCGGGCTCGTCGCGAAAGCGCTCGGGCAGCACCTCGATGGCGTCGATGCGGTCGAGCCTGAAGTCGCGAAAATCGCTTCGCAGCTCGCACCAGGCCGAAAAGGTCCAGACCTTGCCCCAGTAGAAGCAGCCGAGCGGCCGAACGATGCGCTGGCTCGGGGCGCCGGCCACGTCGCGGTAGTCCATCGACAACTTGTGGTGCGACTGCACGGCTTCGCGCAAGGTCTGCAGCCGCGTGCGCGTGCGTTCGTCGAGCACGAGCGCGGGCGCATACAGCGCGATGCTCTCGGCGGATGCACGCGCCGCCAGCGGCAGCACCGACAGGATCTTGCCGAGCGCAGTTTCCATGTCGCGCGCCATTGCCGAGTCGACCCAGCTCTGCGCGAGCCGTGCCGCCGCCACCAGCGCCGAAGCCTCATCCTGCGTGAACATCAGCGGCGGCAGGTCGAAGCCTGCGCCCAGCCTGTAGCCCACACCGGCCTCGCCTTCGACCGGTACGCCCTGCCGCTGCAGGTCGGCGACGTCGCGATAGACCGTGCGCTCCGAGACTTCGAGACGCTGCGCCAGGAACGCCGCGGTCGTGAGCCGGCGCCCACGAATGAGCTGGACGATCTGGAACAGGCGGTCGGCGCGGCGCATGCGGTCGAATCATCAGAGCCGCACGAAGTGGGCAAGGCTGGCGGTGAGTTTCATCTCAATTCAGGATCACGCCGATGTAGATCGCGACTTGCTCCGGTCCACTGTAGGCCTCGAAATCGCTGCGGTAGCGGCGCCTGACTTCGGGGTGCTCGTCGAAATACTGCCAGATTGCCTCCCAGACCGCGAGCGCCATCTGGGGCATCTGTCCTTCGCCCGTGAAGACCAGATAGTCCCCCCCATCGATCTGCACGGCCGACGGGCCGCCCGAGACGGCGACACCGGTGGTGACGGCGAAGGCGCCGTGGGCTTCGGATTCGTAGTCCGAATAGACGCCGTAGAGCCGCATGTCGTAGGTCCGGTTCGGCACCTTCTGGTAGACGCGTTCGTCGAAGAAGCGGTCCCAGAGCATGCCGATCCGTGCGACTGGAAGATTGCCTTCCGTGCGGTTGTCGGTACGTGCCGTCAGGCCGGCGACGCGAAAGGGTTCGAGACGTTGGATCTGGGGTTGCATTTCTTTCTCTCTTTCTTCGTCGTCATGGTTGCGACCTCAAGCCAGGGCGTGCAGGCCGACTTCGTTGCCTTCAGTGTCGCGCAGGTGGGCAATGAAACCCATCTCCGCCGGCAGTGCGGATTTCGGCGCGACGATCTGGCCGCCCGCTGCGACGACGCGCGACAGCACGGCGTCGATGCTCGGCATGCAGTCCAGATAGATGCGGATGCCGCTGCCCGACTCGTCTGCGCGGTGGCCGCCAGCCATCAGGCAGCCGCCGATGGCAGGCTCGTCGTGCGGAAACACGGCCAGTGCTTCGCCGCCGAAGTCCTCGCGCTTGAGTTTCCGGCCGAGGACCTTTTCATAGAAGACTTGCGCCCGATCCATGTCGATGACCGGGATTTCGAACCAGTTGATGGCGCTTGTCATGAGGCTTCTCCTTGAGTGAGTGAAGCCGTGATGCTGCGCGCCGACTACTGACAACGTGGTGTCAGCAGCCTTCAGCAGGGCCCGAACATGGCCGCGCGCAGCGCCGGCCCTTTCGTGAAACACCAGGGAACCGGCTTCGCCGGTCCCTCGGTGTTGCCCCCCGGTAGGGGGGTGCAGAGCCACACGAAGTGGGCGAGGCTGGGGGCGAGCTATAGAACTTCGCTCGCGAAGTCCGCCAGCCGCGACCGTTCGCCGCGTGCCAGCGTGATGTGCCCGCCATGCGGCCAGCCCTTGAACTTGTCGACCGCGAAGGTGAGCCCCGACGAGCCTTCGGTGAGGTAAGGCGTGTCGATCTGCGCCAGGTTGCCCATGCAGATGATCTTTGTGCCCGGGCCGGCGCGCGTGATCAGCGTCTTCATCTGCTTGGGCGTCAGGTTCTGTGCCTCGTCGATGATCACGTACTTGTTGAGGAAGGTGCGCCCGCGCATGAAGTTCATGCTCTTGATCTTGATGCGGCTGCGGATCAGCTCGTTGGTCGCGGCGCGGCCCCATTCGCCCGCGCCACCGCTGTCGCCCTTGGCCAGGAACTCCAGGTTATCGTCGAGCGCGCCCATCCACGGGCCCATCTTTTCTTCCTCGGTGCCCGGCAGGAAGCCGATGTCCTCGCCCACGCTCACGGTGGCGCGCGTCATGATGATCTCGGTGTAGCGCCTGTCGTCGAGCACCTGGGTCAGGCCCGAAGCCAGTGCCATCAGCGTCTTGCCCGTGCCGGCGGTGCCGGTCAGCGTGACGAAGTCGACCTCGGGATCCATCAGCAGGTTCATCGCGAAGTTCTGCTCGCGGTTGCGCGTGTTGACGCCCCAGACGGCGTTCTTGGCAGAACCGTAGTCCTTGAGCGTCTTGAGCACCGCGGTCTTGTCGCGGATCTCGGTCACGCGCGCGTACATGCTGGGTTCGCCGGCCGCCTCGAAGTAGACGAACTGGTTGATGTAGAGGTTCGGCACGATCGGGCCGCTGATCCGGTAGAAGGTGCTGCTGCCGCTCTGCCAGCTCTCGATCGTCTTGCTCTGGCGCGTCCAGAAGTCAGCCGGCAGCGGGAGCGAGCCTGCGTAGAGCAGATCGCCATCCTCGAGGGTCTTGTCGTTCTGGTAATCGTCGGCAGCCAGGCCGAGTGCGCGCGCCTTCACGCGCATGTTGATGTCCTTCGACACCAGCACCACCTCCTGCTTCGGACGGCCGGGTGCGTCCTGCGCGTAGAGGTCGCGCAGTGCCTGGACCACGCCCAGGATCTGGTTGTCGGCCTTGCCCTGCGGCAGGCTGGTCGGCAGCGAATAGTCGAGCGGCGAGGTCTGGAAGAACAGCTTGCCGCCGGCCTCGCGATGGCCGGTGGTGTCGAGCTTCAGGCCCTTGGCGATGTCGGCACCCTGCGCGCCCGCGAGCGCGTCGAGCGTACGGCTGGTCTGGCGGCCGTTGCGCGCGACTTCGGTCGTGCCCTTCTTGTGGCCGTCGAGTTCTTCCAGCACGATCATCGGCAGGAAGATGTCGTGCTCCTCGAAGCGGAACAGGCACATCGGGTCGTGCAGCAGCACGTTGGTGTCGAGCACGAACAATTTGGCCGGGCCGACCTGCTTGGCGCGTTTGGGGCGCGGCTGCCCCTGAGGCGCCGCAGCAGGGACCGGGGTGCTGGGGCGGACTTCGGCCCGGTTGTCCTGCGGTGCAGGCCGCGGCGCGGCCGGCGCCTTCAACTGCGCGGGCGGCGGCGCCTCGACGATCCCGCCGCCTTCCGCGGCGTGGCGATCGAAGAGCTCGAGCGGTTGCGGCCCGTCCGAGCCGGACTCCTCATGTCGCCGATCGGACGAGCGCCGACCGCTTCTGCCGTGCGAGGAACGGGCGGGCGCGTCGTGCGCGTCCGGCGAAAGCAGTGCGGCGCGCTTCGTGGGTGCGGGAGGCAAGGGCATGGGTAGGTTCGCTCGCAGAAAAGAAGAAGCCAGAAAGCGAAAAAGCCGCCTGAAGACCAGGGCGGCTTTGTTCGGTGGATGCGGTCGCGGAGCTCAACGGCATGAAGCCATTATGCACATCGCGCGTGACACATCGCGGCAGTGTTGCGGATCGCCGACGCGAGCGCGCAAAAGGGCACGAAGGCGGGAATCAGGCTGCCTTCTTGAGCGCCTTCACGGCCTTGAGCACGTCGTCCACGTGGCCGGGCACCTTGAGCCCGCGCCATTCGGCCTTGAGCACGCCGTCGGGGCCGATCAGGAAGGTGCTGCGCTCGATGCCCTTGACCTTCTTGCCGTACATGATCTTGTTCTTGACCACGCCGAACATGTGACACATCTTTTCTTCGGTGTCGGCGATCAGTTCGAAGGGAAGCTCGAGCTTGGCCTTGAATTCGTCGTGCGACTTCATGTTGTCGCGCGAAACGCCGAACACGGTGGCGCCAGCCTTCACGAAGTCCTTGTAACGGTCACGGAATTGCATGGCTTCGGTCGTGCAGCCGGGTGTATTGTCCTTGGGGTAGAAGTACATCACCAGCACGTGACCGAGGTGCGAGGTGTTCGAGACCTTGAGGCCGCCGGTGGCGTTGGCGTCGAATTCGGGAATGGGTTTGTTGACAACGATCGCCATGAAACTTGTTTTCTCCGTTTGAGTCCATGCCCGAGCCGTCTCGAAAACATGGAGGATTGGTCGTTGCTAACTGAGGGCGGGCCGCCGGTTTGCAACCCGCGATTTTACCCCGAAAAAGCCAACTACTCCCCCGATTGCCCACTCGGCGGGCTCTCGACCAGCAGGGCGGCGACCACATGCCGGCCCTCGCCCGCGAGGATGTTGTAGGTGCGACAGGCCGCGGGCGTGTCCATCGTCTCGACGCCCGTGCGTTGCGCCATGAGTGGCTGAAGCCACGCCGCCTGGGGAAAGCGGATGCGCGCGCCGCTGCCGAAGATGATCAGTTCGGCGCCCATGGACGCGAGGCGTTCGAAGTGCTCGGGCCCGAGTTCGTCGAAGCTGTTGCAGTCCCAGGCGAAGCGTTCGCCGCGCGAACCGACCACGACGCTGGCCTCGACCCGTTCGTTGTTGATGGCCACCCAGCCGGGGCCATGTGCTGTGAGGGTCTGAACGTCGGATTTGTCGGGTTGAAGCTTCATCGGGAGGCCGGGGGAACTGTGGTCAAATTATAGGTTTTCCCCTGCGCAGACCCCCTTGGAGGGACTTTGAAACCGCTCAAGAAATCGGCCAAGCTGGCCAACGTGCTCTACGACATCCGCGGCCCGATCATGGACGCCGCCAAGCAGATGGAGGAAGAGGGCCAGAAGATCATCAAGCTCAACATCGGCAACCTCGCCGTGTTCGGCTTCGATGCGCCGGAAGAGGTCCAGCAGGACATGATCCGCAACCTGCCGGGCTCGGCCGGCTATTCGGACAGCAAGGGCATCTTCGCGGCGCGCAAGGCCGTGATGCACGAAACGCAGAAGCAGGGCATCGCGGGCGTGACGCTCGACGACATCTACCTTGGCAACGGCGCCAGCGAACTCATCGCGATGGCCACCAACGCGCTGCTCAACGACGGCGACGAACTGCTGCTGCCGGCGCCTGACTACCCGCTGTGGACCGCGGTGACCAGCCTGTCGGGCGGCAAGCCCGTGCACTACCTCTGCGACGAGGACGACGGCTGGATGCCGAGCCTCGACGACATCCGCGCCAAGATCACGCCGCGCACCAAGGGCATTGTGGTCATCAACCCCAACAATCCCACGGGGGCGCTGTACTCCGACGACCTGCTCAAGGGCATCGTCTCGATCGCGCGCGAGCATGGGCTGGTGATCCTCGCCGACGAGGTCTACGACAAGGTGCTCTACGACGGCGTCCGGCACACCGCCATCGGCAGCCTGTCCAAGGACGTGCTCACGCTCACCTTCAACTCGCTGTCCAAGAGCTACCGCTCCTGCGGCTACCGCGCCGGCTGGCTGGTGGTGTCGGGCGACAAGAAGGTCGCGCAGGACTACATCGAGGGGCTCAACATGCTCTCGAACATGCGGCTGTGCCCCAACGTGCCGGGCCAGTGGGCGATCCAGACCGCGCTCGGCGGCTACCAGAGCATCAACGACCTGGTGGGCCCGGGCGGGCGCCTGCGTCACCAGCGCGACCTGGCCTACGAGCTGATCACCGCGATCCCTGGCGTGAGCTGCGTCAAGCCCAGTGCCGCGCTCTACATGTTTCCGAAGCTCGATCCGAAGATCTACCCGATCGAGGACGACCGGCAGTTCTTCCTCGACGTGTTGAAGGAGACCAAGGTCATGCTGGTTCAGGGCACCGGCTTCAACTGGGCGACGCCGGACCATTTCCGCATTGTGTTCCTGCCGCATGAGGAAGACCTGCGCGAAGCGGTCGGCCGCATCGCCGCCTTTCTCGAACGCTACCGAACCCGCATGGCCTGACGCCGGCCTGCCACGACTTTCCTGCTCCCCCTGCTCCAGAGACGAATCGAATGAAACCCATCCAAGTTGGCCTGCTCGGCATCGGCACGGTCGGAAGCGGCACCTTCAAGGTGCTCCAGCGCAACCAGGAAGAAATCAAGCGCCGCGCCGGCCGCGGCATCGAGATCGCCATGGTCGCCGACCTCGACGAGGCGCGCGCCCGGGCCGTGGTCGGCGAGGGCGTGCAGGTGGTCGGCGATGCGCGCGCCGTGATCGCCAATCCCGACATCGACATCGTGGTCGAGCTGATCGGCGGCTACGGCATCGCCAGGCAACTGGTGCTCGAGGCCATCGCGGCCGGCAAGCACGTGGTCACCGCCAACAAGGCGCTGCTCGCGGTGCACGGCACCGAGATCTTCGCGGCCGCGCATGCCAAGGGCGTGATGGTGGCCTTCGAAGCCGCCGTGGCCGGCGGCATTCCGATCATCAAGGCGCTGCGCGAAGGGCTCACGGCCAACAGCATCCAGTGGATCGCCGGGATCATCAACGGCACCACCAACTTCATCCTGTCCGAGATGCGCGACAAGGGCCTGGACTTCGGCACCGTGCTGAAGGAGGCGCAGCGCCTGGGCTATGCCGAAGCCGACCCGACCTTCGACATCGAAGGCGTCGACGCGGCGCACAAGGTCACGCTGATGAGCGCGATCGCGTTCGGCATCCCTGTGCAGTTCGACAAGGCGCACGTCGAAGGCATCACCAGGCTCGCCGCCCAGGACATCAAGTACGCCGAGCAGCTCGGCTACCGCATCAAGCTGCTCGGCATCACCAAGCGCACGGCGCAGGGCATCGAGCTGCGCGTGCATCCCTCGCTGGTGCCGGCCAAGCGGCTGCTCGCGAATGTCGAGGGTGCGATGAACGCGGTCGTGGTCAACGGCGATGCCGTCGGCACCACGCTCTACTACGGCAAGGGCGCGGGCAGCGAGCCCACCGCCAGCGCAGTGATCGCCGACCTGGTCGACATCACCCGCCTGCACACGGCCGATGCCGCGCACCGCGTGCCGCACCTGGCCTTCCATCCCGACGCGATGAGCGACCTGCAGGTGCTGCCGATGGCCGAGGTCGTCACCAGCTACTACCTGCGCCTGCGCGTGGCCGACCAGGCCGGCGTGCTGGCCAAGGTGACCGGGCTGTTGGCCACCGCGGGTATCAGCATCGACGCCGTGCTGCAGCGCGAAGCCGACGAAGTCGGCGGCGAAGGCTCGACGCAGACCGACCTCATCATCCTCACGCACGACACGCGCGAAGGCACGCTCGACGACGTGCTCGCCGAACTCCAGGCGCTGCCCTCCGTGCTGGCACCGATCGTGCGGATCCGCAAGGAAGAGCTGTCCTGATGCGTTACCTGTCCACGCGCGGCCATCCCGATCGCCGGCATTTCTGCGAGATCCTGCTGGAAGGGCTCGCACCCGACGGCGGCCTCTACCTGCCCGAGCGCTACCCGGCGGTCGATGCCGCCATGCTGGCCAAGTGGCGCGGCCTGCCTTACGCCGAACTGGCCTTCGAGATCCTCTCGCTCTACATCGACGACATTCCCGCGGCCGACCTCAAGGCGCTGTGCGCGAAGACGTACACCGCCAAGGTGTTCGGCTCGCCCGAGATCGTGCCGCTGCGCGAGCTGGAGGACGGCGTCTACCTCGAAGCCCTGTCCAACGGCCCGACGCTCGCCTTCAAGGACATGGCGATGCAGCTGCTGGGCAACTTGTTCGAGTACGAGCTCGCGCGCCGCGGCGAGGCGCTCAACATCCTCGGCGCGACCAGCGGCGACACCGGCAGCGCGGCCGAGTATGCGATGCGCGGCAAGAAGGGCGTGCGCGTCTTCATGACCTCGCCCGACGGCCGCATGAGCCCGTTCCAGCAGGCCCAGATGTTCAGCCTGCAGGACGCGAACATCCACAACCTCGCGATCGCCGGCGTGTTCGACGATTGCCAGGACATCGTCAAGGCGGTGTCGAACGATCTCGGCTTCAAGCGCAAGTACCGCATCGGTACCGTCAATTCGATCAACTGGGCGCGGCTGCTGGCGCAGGTCGTCTACTACTTCGCGGGCTATTTCCAGGCCACGAGCGGCAACGATGCCAAGGTCAGCTTCGCGGTGCCTTCGGGCAATTTCGGCAACGTCTGTGCCGGCCATGTCGCGCGCATGATGGGCTTGCCGATCCACACGCTGGTCGTCGCGACCAACGAGAACGACGTGCTCGACGAGTTCTTCCGCACCGGCGTCTACCGCGTGCGCGCGGCCGCCGACACGCACGAGACCTCCAGCCCGTCGATGGACATCTCCAAGGCCAGCAACTTCGAGCGCTTCGTGTTCGATCTGCTGGGCCGCGACGCCGCGAAGACGCGCGCGCTGTTCGAGGGCGAACTCGGCCGCAGCGCGCGCTTCGATCTCGGCGCCGACCCGCTCTTTGCGCAGGCCGCGACGCGCTTCGGCTTCCGCAGCAGCCGCAGCACGCACGCCGACCGCCTGGCCACGATCCGCGACACCGACCGGCGCTTCGCGACGCTGATCGACACCCACACCGCCGACGGCCTCAAGGCCGCACGCGAGCACCTCACGCCGGGCGTGCCGATGGTCGTGCTCGAGACCGCGCTGCCGATCAAGTTCGCGGCGACCATCGTCGAAGCCCTCGGGCGCGAACCCGAGCGCCCGGCGCGTTTCGAAGGCATCGAAGCGCTGCCCAAGCGCGTCGTCAAGCTGCCGCCGGACGCCGAGGCGGTCAAGGCCTACATCGCACAGCACTGCGACGACTGATCCGGCAGGCCAGGCATGAACGTCATCGGCTTTGCCGGCTTCTCGGGCGCAGGCAAGACGACGCTGGTCGAGCGCCTGATCCCCGTGCTCAGGCGGCACGGCCAGCGCGTCTCGGTGGTCAAGCACGCGCACCACAACTTCGACATCGACCACCCGGGCAAGGACACCTACCGCCATCGCGAGGCCGGCGCCTTCGAGGTGGTCGTGGCCTCGGACCGCCGCCTTGCGCTGATGCGCGAGTTCGAGCAGCCGGCGCAGCTCGGTGTGCGCGAGCTCATCGCCGAACTCGACCCTGGCGTCGACTGGGTGCTGGTCGAAGGCTTCAAGCACGCCGACCTGTTCAAGATCGAGGTCTGGCGTCTGCCCGCGGAAGGCGAGGCGCCGCGGCCCGCGCGCTATGGCGAGGATCCGTTCATCGCCGGCATCGCCACCGACACGCCGCAGCATCTGCCCACGCCGACCGCCTTGCCCGTGTTTGACCTCGACGACATCGATGGCATCGCGGCCTGGCTGCTGCTGAACGCCCCGCGTTTCGACTACAAGGTGAAGTCCCATGGCTGACAAGTCTTCTTCTCCCCGTCCTCCCCTGATGCCGCTGGACGAAGCGCTCGCGCGGCTGCTCGCCTTCGCCACGCCGCGCGTCGGCAGCGAGGGCGTCTCCACCTTCGAGGCCGACGGCCGCGTGCTGGCGCAGGACGTGGTATCCGCGCTCACGGTGCCGCCGCGCGACAACAGCGCGATGGATGGCTACGCCGTGCGCACCGCCGATTGCGCCGCGGCCGGCGCGGTGCTGCGCGTGGCGCAGCGCATCCCGGCCGGCAGCGTGGGCACGGTGCTCGCGGCCGGCACGGCGGCGCGCATCTTCACCGGCGCGCCGATCCCCGAGGGCGCCGATGCCGTCGTGATGCAGGAGGAGGCGGCCGCGCTGCCCGAGGACGGCAGCCTGGGCCGCGTGCGCATCGAGATCGCGCCGGCGCCCGGCCAATGGATCCGCCGCGCCGGCGAGGACGTGGCAGCAGGCGATGTCGTGCTGTCGCGCGGCGAGCGTCTCACGCCGGCCGGACTCGGCCTCGCCGCGAGCGTCGGGCTCGACCGGCTGCAGGTCGCCAAGCGGCCGCGCGTCGCGCTGCTGTCGACCGGCGACGAACTCGTGATGCCCGGCGAGGTGGCGCCCGAGGCGATGAAGCCGGGCTCGATCTACAACTCCAACCGCTTCTTCATGCGGGCGCTGCTCCGGCGCCTGGGCTGCGAGGTCAACGATCTCGGCATCGTGCCGGACCGGCGCGAGGCGACCATCGAGGCGCTGCGCGACGCAGCGCTCGGCAACGACCTCATCATCACCACGGGCGGCGTGTCGGTCGGCGAGGAAGACCACATCAAGGCTGCCGTCCAGCATCTGGGCCAGCTCGATCTCTGGTCGCTTTCGATGAAGCCGGGCAAACCCTTTGCGTACGGCCGCATCGGCGATACGCACCTCACGGGGCTGCCGGGCAATCCGGTGTCGAGCTTCCTCACCTTCCTGCTGCTCGTGCGGCCCTTTCTGCTGACGCTGCAAGGCGCCAGCCGCGTGGCGCCGCAGGCGGTCGCGATGCGCGCCGATTTCGACTGGCCGCGCGCCGACCGCCGGCGCGAGTTCCTGCGTGCGCGCCGCAATGCCGCCGGCGGGCTCGAGCTGTTCTCGAACCAGAGCTCCGGCGTCCTGACCTCGATGGTCTGGGGCGACGGCCTGATCGACACGCCGGCAGGCCAACCCTTCAAGGCGGGCGATATGGTGCAGTTCATCCCGCTCGCTGCGCTGCTCTCGTAGCCATGAAGCTCACCGTGCGCTACTTCGCCTCGGTGCGCGAGGCCCTGGGCATCGGCAGCGAAACGCTGGACACCGCAGCGCCCGACCTGGGCGCGCTGCGCGACGAGCTGATCGCGCGCGGCGAGCCGCATGCGAGCGCGCTGGCCCGCGGCCGTGCCGTGCGCATGGCGCTCGACCAGGTGATGAGCCATGAGGGCGCCGCACTGCGCGAAGGCAGCGAAGTCGCCTTCTTCCCGCCCGTCACCGGCGGTTGAGCGCGGCCTGCATTGGCACAAGCCGCTCGCGCAGCGCGGCCGATGCGCGGGTCATCGGCGCGCGCAGTTCGTCGTGCATCAGGCCTTCGGTCGCGAGCGCGGCCTTCAACGGCCCGGGGTTCGCTTCGGCGAACAGCGCCTCGATCAGCGGCAGCAACGGCTGCCATTGCGCACGCGCCCCGGCCAGCCGTCCTTCGCGCAGCAGCCGCAGCACCTCGACGAAGCGCGCGGTGTGCAGATGCGCGCTGGCCGCGATGGCGCCGGCGCCGCCCTCGGCCACCGTGCCGAACAGCTGGGCATCCTCGCCGGCCAGCACCTGGAGGCGGCCCTCGGCGATCAGCGCGCGCGTCTTGGCCGCGTCGCCGCCGCAGTCCTTGATCGCGCGGATGCGCGGATGCGCCGCGAGCGCGCGCAGCGTCTCGCATGCGATCGGGATGCCGGTGCGGTAGGGAATGTCGTAGACCACGATCGGCACCGTGCTGATTTCGGCGATGGCGTTGAACCAGTCGACCAGGCCTTGCTGCGAAGGCCGGATGTAGTGCGGCGCCGGCACCAGCAAGCTGGCCAGCGGGTATTCGCTCAGCCGCTGGACCCACGCCAGCATCTTGCCGAGGTGGTAGCCCGACATGCCCATGATGCGCGGCAGCTCGGGCGCTGCCTCGGCGACGGTCGCCAGCACCGCGAGCTGTTCGTCGTCGTCGAGCGCAGCCGCTTCGCCGGTCGAGCCGCAGACCACGAAGCCGGCGATGCCGGTCGGGGCGAGCCGCTCGACCAGGCGCGCAAGCGCGGCATGGTCGACGGCGCCGTCGCGGGTGAACGGCGTGACGAGCGGAATCCAGAGGCCCGAGAAATCGATGGAGGATGAAGAGGCAGACACGCAGCTTTCCTTTCAGGAATCGACCGATGGAAGAACCACCGTCGCATGCGCGCGCCACTCGCTTCGGCCAGAGCCTTGCAGTTCCGTCGCTCATCCGACGACGGAACCGAAGCTCCGGTCAGACGAGCTCGGGTTTTTTGGCTTTGCCTTCCACGCGCATGCGGTTCGTTCCTTCGGCAGGAGCGAGGAGGAGCGTGGCGCTGTGAGGCATCGGCGAAGTCTAGCGCAGTGCCACAATCCGCGGATGGCCGCCGCACGCGTTTCGATCCAGACTGAAGACTTCGATCTCCAGCAGGAGATCGCCGCCTTGCGCGCCCAGGACGCGCGCGTCGGCGCGGTCTGCAGTTTCATCGGCACGGTGCGCGACCGCAACGACGGCGCCGCGGTGGCCTCGATGGAACTCGAGCACTACCCCGGTATGACGGAGAAGGCGATCGAGGCCATGATCGACGAGGCCCATCGCCGCTTCCACATCCTCGGCGCGCGTGTGGTCCACCGCGTGGGCCTGCTGCAGCCGCTGGACCAGATCATGATGGTGGCGGTGGTCGCGGCGCACCGCGGCGAAAGCTTCCAGGCCTGCGAGTTCCTGATGGACTACCTCAAGACGCAGGCGCCGTTCTGGAAGAAGGAAGAGACGCCCGAGGGTGCGCGCTGGGTCGATGCGCGCGTGGCCGACGACGCCGCGCTCGCACGCTGGGGCATTGCGGCCGGCAACGCCTGACACGATCCGCCGGCGCTGCGTTTCACGGCCGGCTCAGCCGGTGCGCCATCGCCACGAAGGCGCCCAGTGCCGGATTGGCATTCGACGGGCGAAAGGCCAGCCCCAGCGCATAGCGGACCGGCGCATTGCGCCTGCGGACCTGCAGATAGGCCACGTGCTCGGTCTGCACCGCCTGCATGGCCTGCGGCACCAGCGCGATGCCCAGGCCGCTGCCCACCAGCGCCAGGATGGTCTGCATCTGGGCCGCCGCCTGGACGAAGTTCGGTATGAAGCCGCAGTCCTGGCAGGCCGCCATCACCACGCTCTCGAAGCCCGGTCCTTCCTTGAACGGAAAGCCGACGAAGGACTCCGCGGCCAGGTCGCGCAGCTGCACGCGCTGCTGGCCGGCGAGCGGGTGCGATTGCGGCACGGCCAGCATCAGTTCCTGCTCGCAGAAGGGCTCGACCCGGAAGTCCCGCGCATCGTGCAGCGGCGGCACCACGATGCCGACGTCGGTCGCGCCGCTGAGCAGCGCCGCCATCTGCTGCGAAGTGGTGTCGCCGGTCAGCACCAGCTTGACGTCGGGATGGTCCTCGCGAAAGGCGCGCAGCAGCCGCGGCACCACGCCCAGCGCGGCGCTGGGGACGAAGGACAGCCGCAGCGTGCCGAGCTTGCCCGCCGCGGCGCGCTGGGCGATCTCGATCGACAGTTGCGCGTGCGCCAGCGTGCGCCGGGCTTCGTGCAGGAAGGCCTCGCCGGCCACGGTCAGCCGCACATGATGGCGGGTGCGGTCCAGCAGCGAGACGCCGACATCGGCTTCCAGCCGCTGCACCGCCACGCTCAGCGGCGGTTGCGAGACATGCAGGCGCTCGGCCGCGCGGCGAAAGCTGCGCTCTTCCGCGACCGCGACGAACTGCCGGAGCTGACGAAGGTCCATCGGCGGATTCTAGGGATGGTGATTCGTGCCGACGATCACCAGCCCCTGAAAACGGTATTGGACGCGAAGCGGGCGCTGTCACAGGATGTGACCGAAACGCGCAACCCCTTCCTTTCGAAAGCCCCATCGATGCAGCCATCCCTCCTCGAGGAACTGACCCCCGTTCCCAACCCGTATCCCATCAAGTCCGAGCTCGAATACCCCGACGTCTGGCGCCTGTGCGAGCAGGCGCGCGAGCTGGCGTGGAATCCGGCCACGATCGATTTCTCCGACCTTCGCGAGGCCGATCTGCCCACCGCCGTGCGCGAGGCCGGCGCCGAATGGTGGAGCCTGCGCGCCTGGATGGAGCACGGCGCGATCCCCTATGGCGCGGAGCGGCTGCGCGAGGCGATCTTTGCGCACCAGCCCTTCGAGATCAAGCAGCACATCGTCAATTTCATCGCCGAGGAACTGCGCCATCACGAGGCCTCGTTCCTGGTCGCGCGCAGCCTCGCGGGCTACCAGGACGAGCCGCGCGCCGACTACTTCAAGGCGGTCATCCCGCGCTTCCACGACGAGCGCGACGAGAAGGCGATGTCCTTCTTCGCCGGGCTCGCGGTCAACACCCTGTTCGAACAGCTCTCGGGCGAGCTGCTGCAGGCGCGCTACGAGAACGCGCGCTTCAAGTCGATCCGCACCGCGTGCCAGCTGGTGCTGCGCGACGAGGCGCGGCACATCCAGTTCGGCCGCATCATCATGCGCAGGTTCTTTTCCGAGCTGTCCGCGGACGATCGCCGGCTGATCGGCGAGAAGGTGGCCAAGAAGCTGCGCGGCAGCCTGCTCAATGGCGTCTATGCCGTGGTCAACTTGCCCGACGAGGAACGCGAACGCGCCGGCCGCAACCGGGCGCTGGCGGCCGAACACGGGCTCGGCGCGACCCATCCCGACGAGGAGATCGCGATCATCCGGCGCGGGCTGGAGCAGATCCGTGCCGACGTCGCGCCCTACGGCGTCGAGATCCCGGAAGTGCCCGAGGTCGACCGCGCGCCGGCCGCGGTGCATTGAGGAGAGCCGCGATGAATCCATGGACGAAGCGACTCGGCCGCTGGCTTCTGGCCGCAGCCGGCACGGCCGGGCTCGCGCTGGCAGCGCATGCGCAGGGCGCGTATCCGAACCATCCGGTGGTGATGGTGGTGCCCTATCCGGCGGGCGGTTCCGCGGACATCCTCGCGCGCACCGTCGGGCAGAAGCTCGGCGAGCGGCTGGGCCAGCCGGTGGTCATCGAGAACCGCGGCGGCGCCGGCACCGCCATCGGTGCGCGCTATGCGGCGGGCGCGGCGCCCGATGGCTACACGCTGCTGATGGGCACGGTCAGTTCGCAGGCCATCAACCCGGCCATGAACAAGGTCGGCTACGACCCGGTCAAGGACTTCACGGCGGTGGCGCCGGTGGCCTCCATTCCCTTCGTGCTGGTGGCGAATCCCTCGCTGGCCGCGAACAGCATCGCCGACGTGATCGCGATGGCCAAGGCCAAGCCCGGTGAACTCGGCTATGCCTCCGCCGGGCCCGGTACGTCGAACCATCTGGCCGGCGAGCTGCTGGCCTCCGCTGCGCAAATCCAGCTGCTTCATGTGCCGTACAAGGGCAGCGCACCTGCGCTCAACGACGTGCTCGCGGGGCAGGTGCCGCTGATGTTCGATCTGCAGGCGACGGCGGGCCCTTTCGTTCGCGCCGGCAAGCTCAAGGCGCTGGCCGTGACCGGCAAGACACGCAGCTCGGCCATGCCGAACGTGCCGACCGCGATCGAGAGCGGCTTGCCCGGCTACGAGGTCACGGCCTGGTTCGGCGTGTTCGCGCCGGCCGGCCTGCCGACCGCGATCCGCGACCGGCTCAACGCCGACATCACCGCCGTCATCAAGACGCCCGACATGCAAAAGCGCCTGCACGACCTCGGTGCCGAACCCGACTACGGCAGCGCCGAGGCCTTCGCCGACTTCGGCCGCAGCGAGGTCGTCAAATGGGCGGGCGTCATCAAGAAGGCCGGGCTTGCGCAGCCCTGAGCGCGTGTCGTCCCCGTCCATGGTCGAAGGCCCGCAGGCGCTGCGTGCGCTGATGGCCGAGATCGGCCCGCGCTGGGCGCTCGACCTGCGCGGCAACAGCCAGCGTGTGAAGGACGCCTATGCGCCGCTGCTCGCCAGCGCGCCGAAGGCGGGCATCGCGGTCGCGCGCGATCTGGCCTACGGCACGCATGCGCGGCAGGTGATGGACATCTTCACGCCGGCCGATGCGGCGCGGGCGCCGGTGGTGGTGTTCGTCCATGGCGGTGCCTTCGTGCGAGGCGACAAGCGCGCGAGCGACGAGATCTACGACAACGTCCTCTACTGGTTCGCACGCCAGGGCTGCGTCGGCGTCAACCTCGAATACCGGCTCGCGCCGGAGGCGGCGTACCCCGACGGCACGCGCGACGTGGCGCAGGCGATGGCCTGGCTGAAGATGCATGTGGCGCAGCACGGCGGCGATCCGGCGCGCATGCTGCTGGTGGGCCATTCGGCCGGCGGCACGCATGTGGCGAGCTACGCCTTCGCGCCGATGTGGGCGGAGGGCTGCCATGCGCAGGCGGTCGTGCTGGTGTCGGCGCGCCTGCGGGCCGACCAGTTGCCCGGGAACCCGAATGCGGCCGGTGTCAAAGCCTACTTCGGCGACGACGCGTCGCTCTACGAGCAGCGCTCGCCGGTGAGCTTCGCAGCCCACGGCACGCTGCCGGCCCTGATCGTGACGGCGGAGTTCGAGAATCCGCTGCTCGACGTCTACGGGCTCGAATTCGCGCACCGGATGGCGGCGGCGCGCGGGCATGCGCCGCGCTACCTGCAGATGAAGGGCCATAACCACATGTCGATCGTGGCCCATTTCAATGGCGGCGAAGAGACGCTGGGCCGGGAAATCATGGACTTCTTCTCGGCGCTTGCGCCAGCCGGCTGAGGAGGATACTTGCGGCACATTGCTTGAATTCCCTGCGGCCAGCCCGACATGCCGGGATATCGGAGTCATTCATGCGCCAAGACAAACTCACCACCAAATTCCAGGAAGCCCTCGGCGACGCGCAGTCGCTCGCCCTCGGCAACGACAACGCCTACATCGAACCCGTCCATCTGCTGGTCGCCATGCTGCGCCAGAACGAAGGCCCCCGCGCCCTGCTCGAACGCGCCGGTGCCAACGTGCCCGGCCTGCTGCAGGCGGCCGAGGCGGCGATCAAGAAACTGCCGCAGGTGCAGGGCCATGACCAGGTCCAGGTCGGCCCCGAACTCGGCAAACTGCTGCAGGCGACCGAGAAGGAAGCCATCAAGCGCAACGACCAGTTCATCGCCGGCGAGCTGTTCCTGCTCGCCGTGGCCGACAGCAAGGCCGACATCGGCAACCTCGCGCGCAGCCACGGCGTCACGCGCAAATCGGTCGAAGCCGCCATCGAGGCGGTGCGCGGCGGCCAGGGCGTGAACAGCGCCGATGCCGAAGGCCAGCGCGAGTCGCTGAAGAAATACACCATGGACCTGACCGAGCGCGCGCGCCTCGGCAAGCTCGATCCCGTGATCGGCCGCGACGAGGAAATCCGCCGCGCGATCCAGGTGCTGCAGCGCCGCACCAAGAACAACCCGGTGCTGATCGGCGAGCCGGGCGTCGGCAAGACGGCCATCGTCGAAGGCCTGGCGCAGCGCATCGTGGCCGGCGAAGTACCCGATTCGCTCAAGGGCAAGCGCGTGCTGTCGCTCGACATGGCCGCGCTGCTGGCGGGCGCCAAGTTCCGCGGCGAGTTCGAGGAGCGCCTGAAGAGCGTGCTCAACGAACTCGCCAAGGACGAGGGCCAGACCATCGTCTTCATCGACGAGCTGCACACCATGGTCGGCGCCGGCAAGGCCGAGGGCGCGATGGACGCCGGCAACATGCTCAAGCCCGCACTCGCGCGCGGCGAGCTGCATTGCGTCGGCGCGACCACGCTCGACGAATACCGCAAGTACGTCGAGAAGGACGCCGCGCTCGAACGCCGCTTCCAGAAGATCATCGTCGGCGAGCCGAGCGTGGAGGCGACCATCGCGATCCTGCGCGGCTTGCAGGAAAAGTACGAGGTCCACCACGGCGTCGACATCACCGACCCGGCGATCGTCGCCGCGGCCGAGCTGGCCGACCGCTACATCACCGACCGCTTCCTGCCCGACAAGGCGATCGACTTGATCGACGAGGCCGCAGCCCGCATCAAGATCGAAATGGACTCCAAGCCCGAGGTCATGGACCGGCTCGACCGGCGCCTGATCCAGCTGCAGATCGAACGCGAGGCCGTTCGCCGCGAAAAGGACGAAGCCTCGCAGAAGCGCTTCGGCCTGATCGAGGAAGAAATCGCCCGGCTGCAGAAGGAGATCGCCGACTACGACGAGATCTGGCAGGCCGAGAAGGCGCAGGCGCAGGGCAGCGCGCAGATCCGTGAAGAGATCGACAAGATCAAGTTCCAGATCTCCGAATTCACCGCCAAGGGCGACTTCAACAAGGTGGCCGAGCTGCAGTACGGCAAGCTGCCCGGGCTCGAGAAGCGCCTGAAGGAAGCGCAGGACACCGAGTCCAGCAAGGGCAAGTCCAGCGCGCCGACGCTGCTGCGCACCCAGGTCGGCGCCGAGGAGATCGCCGAAGTGGTGGCACGCGCCACCGGCATCCCGGTCGCCAAGCTGATGCAGGGCGAGCGCGACAAGCTCCTGATGATGGAAGACAAGCTGCACGAGCGCGTGGTCGGGCAGGACGAGGCCATCGGCGCGGTCGCCAATGCGATCCGCCGCTCGCGCTCGGGCCTGGCCGACCCGAACCGGCCCACCGGCTCCTTCCTGTTCCTCGGCCCCACGGGCGTCGGCAAGACCGAGCTGTGCAAGGCGCTCGCGGGCTTCCTGTTCGACAGCGAGGACCACCTGATCCGCGTCGACATGAGCGAGTTCATGGAGAAGCATTCGGTCGCGCGCCTGATCGGCGCGCCGCCAGGCTACGTGGGCTATGAGGAGGGCGGCTACCTCACCGAGGCCGTGCGCCGCAAGCCCTACAGCGTGCTCCTGCTCGACGAGGTCGAGAAGGCGCATCCGGACGTCTTCAACGTGCTGCTGCAGGTGCTCGACGATGGCCGCCTGACCGATGGCCAGGGCCGCACCGTGAACTTCAAGAACACGGTGATCGTGATGACCAGCAACATCGGCTCGCCGATCATCCAGTCGATGGTCGGCCGGCCGAACGAGGAGATCAAGGACGCGGTCTGGGACGAGCTCAAGAACTACTTCCGTCCCGAGTTCCTCAACCGCATCGACGAGACCGTGGTGTTCCATGCGCTCGACGCGAAGAACATCGAGGCGATCGCCGCGATCCAGCTCAAGGTGCTGCAGGAGCGGCTCGCGAAGATGGACCTCACGCTCGACGTGTCGCCGCCGGCGCTGGCCGAGATCGCCAAGGTCGGCTTCGACCCGGTGTTCGGTGCGCGGCCGTTGAAGCGCGCGATCCAGCAGCGCATCGAGAATCCGCTGTCGAAGCTGCTGCTGGACGGCAGCTTCGGGCCGAAGGACACGATCGAGGTCAGCACCGATCCGATCCGGGCGCCGGGCGAATTCCGCTTTCGCAAGGCGGGGGAACATTCGGCCGCCGCGGTGGCCTAAAGTCGGATGATGATGAACTTTCTTTTTCGCCTGGTTCTCTTCGTCGCCGGCCTGCTGTTCGCGGCCAGCCTCGCCGTCGCGGTGCTGCTGCTGGCGGCGGTCTGGGGCTTGCGCTACGGCTGGGCACGCCTCACGGGGCAGCCGATCAGGCCCTGGGTGATGCGCTTCAATCCGCGCGGCGGTTTCGACCGCTTTCGCGCGGCCGGCCGCCCGGCCGAGCCCACGGCCGCCGATGTCGCGAGCGCCCGCGCGCGCGGGCAGGCCACGCGCAGTCCGGTGAGCCTGGGCGATCCGGGCCGCGTGACCGACGTGCAGGCCAAGCCGGCGCGCGGCGAATAGCGCGCCGCGTTCATGCTGCGGCCGCCCGTCGTCGTCGAGCCTTCGGAGATCGAGTTCAGCGCGATCCGCGCGCAGGGCGCGGGCGGACAGAACGTCAACAAGGTCTCGAGCGCGGTGCACCTGCGCTACGACATCCCGGCCAGCTCGCTGCCCGACGATGTCAAGGAGCGTCTGCTCGCACTGCGCGACAGCCGCATCACGCAGGAGGGCGTGCTGGTGCTGAAGGCGCAAAGCCATCGCAGCCAGGACATGAATCGTGCCGATGCGCTGGCGCGTTTGCAGGCGCTGGTCGACAGCGTTGCGACGCCGCCGCGCGTGCGCCGCGCGACGCGTCCGACCTATGGCGCCAAACTGCGCCGCCTCGAAGGCAAGAGCCAGCGCGCGGAGATCAAGAACCTGCGCGGGCCGATCAAGGACTGAGGCCCGATGCGGCGCCGATCTCGACCGTCAGCAGCGGATCGAACAGCGGGTTCTCGTTGACCTCGTCGCGCAGGTAGCCGCGCGGATTGCACAGCACGCGCGTGCCGTCCACGCGGTAGTCGAAGCTGTCGTGCGTGTGGCCGTGGATCCAGAGATCGACGCGATCGCGACCCATCGAGGCCCTCAGGTCCGACACGAAGGAGGCATTGATGGGCGAACCCTCGAAACGCGGATGGATGCTGCCCGGGGCCGGCGCGTGATGGGTGATGACGACGGTCGGTCCGGCGTGCGGCTCGGCCAGACGTGCGTTCAACCAGGTGGCATGGCGCGCGAAGAGGGCCGCTGAATCCGCGGGCGTGAACAGCGCCGGCGACGCATCGTGCAGGCGGATGCGGCTGAAGTCGTACGTCAACCGCGCCGCCTGTTCCATCGCCGCCACGCGCTCGCTGCCGGTGCCGAGCAGGTTGAAGTCGGTCCACAGCGTCGTGCCCAGGAAGCGCACGCCGTCGATCACGATCGACTCATCGTCGAGCACCTGGATGCCCGTGCCGGCGCTCAGCGCCTTGAGCTCGCGCAGGGTGCCGTCCACGCTGCCGCCGTAGAACTCGTGGTTGCCGGCGACGTAGAGCACCGGCCGGTCGAAGCCGCGCGCCCAGGCCATCGCTTGCGCCGGGCGCGCGATATCGCCGGCGAGGATCACGAGATCCGCATCGGTCTTCGGATGCGGCAGGCCGCCGCGGCTCAGGTGCAGGTCCGAGAGGATGTTGAGTTTCATGCTGCGTCGAAGCCTCCGGTCAGCGCCGCCAGCGCATCGCCGTCGGTGCGGTAGATGAACAGCATCGGCCCGGCGGTCAGCAGGCCGGCGCGTTCCAGCACCTGCTGCGCCGGCAGCTTGAGGCCGCTCAGGTGCAGCCGCACGCCATGCGATTCGACCAGCCGCCGGATCGAGCCGAACACCTCGGCGCCGGTCACGTCGATGCGGTTGATCGGCTGCGCGAACAGGCAGAGGTCGGTGAGATCGGGCCGCTCGGCGAGAACCACCGTGATTGCGCGCTCCAGCGTGCTCGCGGTCGCGAAGTCGAGCTCGGCATCCATCCGCAGCGCATGCAGCCGCGGCGCCAGCGGCGGCAGCTGCCAGACCTGGCGGTCGCGCAGGCTGCCGTCCGGATGCAGGCCGACTTCGATGATGCGCGGATGCAGGTGCCGGTACATGTAGTGCGCGAGGCTCATCAGGAGACCGGCGAGCACGCCCCAGTAGATCGAGGGTGAGGTCGCGATGGTGAGAACGAAGGTCACGAACGCGACCGCCGCCTCCACGCGCGAGATGCGCCAGAGCGAGACGAACTGACCCGGCCGCACCAGGCCCAGCATCGCGATCACCACGATCGCGGCCAGCACCGCCTGCGGCACGTGGTAGAGCAGCGGCATCGCCCACAGCAGCGCCGCGCCGATCAGCAGCACGCAGCCCACGGTGGCCCAGCCGGTCTGCGCGCCCGCATAGAGGTTGATGGCCGAGCGCGAGAACGACGAGCTGGTGGGGAAGGCACCCGAGAGGCCGGATGCGATCTTCGACAGCCCCTGGCCGATCAGGTCCTGGTTCTCGTTCCATAGCTTGCCGGCGCGCGCGTTGTCGACCTTGGCGCTCGATGCGGTCTCGAGAAAGCTCACCAGCGTCACCATCAGAGCCGGCAGCATCAGCGCGCCGAAGGTGTCGATCGGCAGCAGGCCGGGCCAGTAGAACGAAGGCAATCCCGAAGGCAGCGTGCCGACCACGGCGCCGCCGTTCAACGCGTAGTCGATGGCGGCGCTGATGGCCGCGCACGCGCCCACCACCACCATGGCCGCCGGAAAGCGCGACCAGTGCCGCTTGGCGATCCAGAGCGCGGCCAGGCTGCCGAGGCCGAAGGCGATCGCGAGGAAGTCCGGCGCTGCGCCATGCAGCAGCTGACCGAACGAGCGCCCGGTGAAGCCGAACAGCGCCGGCAGCTGCGACAGCACGATCAGCACCGAGGCTGCCTGCGTGAAGCCCATCAGCACCGGCGAGTTGACCAGCCGCAGCACCCAGCCGAAACCGCCGAGGCCGAGCACCAGCTGAATGGCGCCCGCCATCAGCGCCAGCCATACGGCCAGCATCACCCATTCGGCGCTGCCCGGAATGGCCAGGGGGCCGAGCGAGGCCGAGACCAGCAGGCTCGACAGCGCGGTCGGGCCGACCGACAGCCGCGTCGAGGCGCTGAACAGCGCGCCGATCAGCGCCGGCAGCAGCGAGGCATAGATGCCGGTGACCAATGGCATGCCGGCCAGCGCCGCATAGGCCACGCCTTGCGGAATGACCATCAGCGCCACGGTGATGCCGGCCATCGCCTCGCCGGCGAGCAGCGCACGGTCGGGACGGGGCCAGCCGAGGAAGGGAAGCCAGCGCACGAGCTGGTCGCGATTCAGGGCCATGCCTGCCGCGCGCGGAATGATTCGGAATGCACCCGCCGATCATACGAAAGCGCTGGGCCCGCCCGTGCGCGTTAGACGTTAGATTGCGCCATGGCCGATCTGCAATCCCTTTTCGATGTCCAGCACCGCGCGAGCCGCGATGCCGAGACGCCCGTCGCGCTGCGCCGCGATCGCGTGCTGCGCGTGCAGCGCCTGCTCGAAGCGCACGGCGCGGCGCTGGCCGCGGCGGTGCAGGCCGATTTCGGCGTGCGCTCCGCCGCGCTGACCGAGGTCGCCGACCTGTTCGTGCTGCGCAATCTGCTGCGTCATCAGCTGCGCCATCTCGCGCGCTGGAGCCGGCCGGTGCGGGTGCGCACGCCGATCTACCTGCGGCCGGCGCGCGGATGGGTGCAGCGCCAGCCGCTCGGCGTGGTCGGCGTCATCTCGCCCTGGAACTATCCGCTGCAGCTGTCGCTGGGCCCCGCGGCCACCGCGCTGGCGGCCGGCAACCGCGTGATGCTCAAGCCGAGCGAACTCACGCCGCGCACCTCGG
The DNA here is from genome assembly GCF_901827185.1 of Variovorax sp. PBL-E5. Classification (NCBI taxonomy): domain Bacteria; kingdom Pseudomonadati; phylum Pseudomonadota; class Betaproteobacteria; order Burkholderiales; family Comamonadaceae; genus Variovorax; species Variovorax sp. PBL-E5. Next base: position 1,867,987 of record NZ_LR594671.1, read on the forward strand.
CGCTGCTCGCCGAGCAGGTCGCGAAAGCCTTCGCGGCGGACGAGCTCACGGTGGTGCAGGGCGATGCGGACGTGGCCGCGCGGTTCTCGGCCTTGCCCTTCGACCATCTGTTCTTCACCGGCTCGACGGCCGTCGGGCGCAAGGTCGCGCAGGCGGCCGCGGCCCGGCTCACGCCGACCACGCTGGAACTCGGCGGCAAGTCGCCGTGCATCGTCGATGCCTCAGCCGATCTCGACGAGGCCGTGCTGCGCATCGCGCACGGCAAGCTGCTCAACGCCGGGCAGACCTGCATCGCGCCCGACTACGTGCTGTTGCCGCGCGGCCGCGAGGACGACTTCGCCGCGGCCTGGCGGCGTGCGGTGGCGCGACTGTTCCCGCGCATCGAGGGCAATCCGGACTACGCGTCCATCCTCGGCGCGCAACACCTCGCGCGCCTGCATGCGCTGCTGCGCGAGGCGCGCGAGCAGGGCGCGCGCATCGAGCAGATCGAGAGCGATGCAGCGGCAGCGTCGCGCCAGATGGCGCCCGCACTCGTGTTCGGCGCACAGGCCGGTCTGCGCCTGCTGGACGAGGAAATCTTCGGCCCGATCCTCCCCGTGCTGCCCTGCGACGACAGCGACGAGGCGATCCGCCACATCAACGCGAGGCCGCGCCCGCTTGCGCTCTACTGGTTCGGCCGCGACACCGCCGCGCGCGACCGCGTGCTCGCGCGCACCGTGAGCGGCGCCGTCACGGTCAACGACACGCTGATGCACATCGCGCACGACGGCCTGCCCTTCGGCGGTGTGGGCGAGAGCGGCTGGGGTGCGTACCACGGCGAGACCGGCTTCCTGCGCTTCACGCATCAGAAGGCCGTGCTGGCGCAGCGGCGCTGGGCCACCGGCTCGCTGTTCTATCCGCCCTATGGCGCGAAACTGCAGCGCGTGCTCGGGCTGCTGCGCCGCTTCGGTTGAGCAGGCAGGCGCGCTATGCGCGCTTCTTGTGCTGGAACGCGGTCGGCGATTGCCCGGTCGCCGCCTTGAACATCGCGCAGAAGGCGCTGTCCGTCGCATAGCCGCTGGCGGCGGCCACGCGGCTCACCGCCATGCCGCGCGCGAGCAGCGGCAGCGCATGCGCCAACACGGCCTGCTGGCGCCACTGCTGCCAGCTCATGCCGAGCTGGTCGCGGAACAGGCGCGCCACGGTGCGCTCGCTGGCGCCGATGGTTCTGGCGCGCTCGGCCAGCGTCGCGCGGTCGGCCGGATTGCGCAGCAGCGCCTCGCACAGCTGGCGCAGCCGCTTGTCGGCCGGCAGCGGCACGTCGATGCGGATCTGCGTCGCGCGCTCGAGCTCGTCGATCAGGAGCGGCGCGATCCAGCGCTCGCGCTGCGCCGCATGCGGATCGGCCGGCGGCAGGCCGTCCGGCGTGGTGTCGAGCGCGAGCATCAGCGCACGCAGCAGCGGGCTGATCTCGAGCACCTCGCACTTCTCCCACGCCGGGCCGAGCCAGCTGTGCAGGTACACGGTGCGCAGCTCGGCATCCTCGATCAGCGAGATGCTGTGCGGCACGTCGGCCGGCACCCAGAGTGCGCGCGAGGGCGGCACGATGTAGCTGCCGTCGCGCGTGCTCAGGCGGATCACGCCGCGCGTCGAGAAGGTCAGCTGCGGCCAGGGATGCGTGTGCAGCTCGACCAGCGTGTCGGCCTGGAGCAGATGCTCCTTGGCGCGCAGCGGGCGCATCGCATCGGGTGCGTAGAGGTGCGGCGTGAGCGGCCCGACGCTTTGCGTGGGCGCGGCCGGTGCGCGTGCGTTGCGCCGGGCAGGCCGATCGACGGGTGCCGACGGTGTCAGGACGGTGGGCGGCATGATTGCGACAAATATTGTCTCTCTATCGCCATTCTGCCGCGTCGTGCCGCCCTAGCATCGGGGCTCGCCCTTCTTTCTTGTAGCAATTCATGTCTTCTTCCAACGCGGCCGCGGCCGTCCCCACCTTGCGCGCCGACGTCAAGCTGATCGGCCTCGTCGGTCTGGCGCATGCCATCAGCCATTTCAGCCAGTTGATCCTGCCGCCGCTCTTCCCGTGGCTGAAGAATGCCTTCGACGTGAGCTACACCGAGCTCGGCGCGGTGCTCACCGTGTTCTTCGTCGTCTCATGCATGGTGCAGGCGGCCTCGGGCTTCATCGTCGACAAGCTGGGACCGCGGCCGGTGCTGTTCGTGGGGCTGGGCCTGCTCGGCGTGGCGGCCTTCGGCTATGCGATGGCGCAGAGCTACTGGATGCTGCTCGCGTGCGCTGTGGTCGCGGGCGTGGGCAACGGGGTCTTCCATCCGGTCGACTACACACTGTTCAACCGCAAGGTGGCGCCGACGCGGCTGGGGCATGCCTACAGCGTGCACGGCATCACCGGCAGCCTCGGCTGGGCGCTGGCGCCGGCCTTCGTGGTGCCGCTCGCGATGGCCTTCTCGTGGCGCGTGGCGCTGGCCTCGGCGGGTGCGCTCGCGGTGACCGTGCTGCTCGTGCTGTGGTTCAACCGCGGTGCGTTGTCGCTCGACGTGAAGGCGGTGCACAAGGCGACCGGATCGGACATGGCCGCCGGCGGCGAATTCGCCTTCCTGAAGATTCCCGCGGTCTGGATGTGTTTCGGCTTTTTCTTCTTCTATGCGATGGCGCTGAGCGTGGTGCAGACCTTCGCGCCGACCGCGGCCGGCCATCTGCATGCGGTGCCGCTGACGCTGGTCGCTGTGTGCCTCACGATCTACATGGTGGCGAGCGCGGCGGGCATGGTGGTGGGCGGTTTTCTGGCGGCCGATTCCTCGCATTGCGAACGCATCGTGGGGATTGGCTTCGGCCTGGCGGCGATCGTGGCCCTGGTGCTTGCGATGGGCGATTTCGCGCCCGTGCTGGTGCCGGTGATGTTCGGCGCGATGGGCTTCGCCACCGGCATCGCGGGACCGTCGCGCGATCTGTTGGTCAAGCGCTCGACGCCGGCCAACGCGACCGGCCGGGTCTATGGCGTGGTCTATGCCGGGCTCGACATCGGGCAGGCCTTCGCGCCGCTGATCTTCGGCCGCCTGATGGACCATGGCCAGGACATGGGCGTGATCATCGGCCTGGCCGTGGTGCAGGGCGTGCTGATCGTCAGTGCATTCAATGTGCGGCGGGTGCGGCGCGAGGCGCTGCTGCCTGCCTCGGTCTGAGGCTCGCACGGGCGCGTCGATCAGATCCGCGGCTGGCTCACGCGTTTCGCCAGCGCCTCGGCGCTTTCCTTGCGTTCGCTGTAGCGATCGACCAGGTAGGGCGCCGCATCGCGCGTGAGCAGCGTGAACTTGATCAGCTCCTCCATCACGTCGACCACGCGGTCGTAGTAGGCCGAGGGTCGCATGCGGCCGGCCTCGTCGAACTCGAGGAAGGCCTTGGCCACGGAGGATTGATTCGGGATCGTGAGCATGCGCATCCAGCGGCCCAGCACGCGCATCTGGTTCACCGCGTTGAAGGACTGCGAGCCGCCGCTGACCTGCATCACCGCCAGTGTCTTGCCCTGCGTGGGCCGCACGGCGCCCAGCGAGAGAGGGATCCAGTCGATCTGAGCCTTGAGGATGCCGGTCATGGCGCCGTGCCGCTCGGGCGAGGTCCACACCATGCCTTCGGCCCAGGCCGCGAGTTCGCGCAAGGCCTGCACCTTGGGATGGGTGTCGGGCGCATCGTCGGGCAGGGGAAGGCCGTGCGGATCGAAGATGCGGACCTCGGCACCCATCGTGCGCAGGAGGCGCCCGGCCTCGAAGCTGAGCAGGCGGCTGAACGAACGCTCGCGCAGCGAGCCATAGAGCATCAGGATGCGCGGCGCATGCGAAGCGCGCGCCGCGGGCCACAGCCGCCCGGCGTCGGGTGCGTTGAACACTGCCGCGTCGAGCGCAGGCAGGGTCGTCGGTTCATCCCACACGGCGGCCGTGCTCGTCGATCACGCGTTCGCCGTCTTCCTTCGTGAAGCTGCCTTGCTGCGGGGACGGCAGGATCTCGAGCACCCGTTCCGACGGCCGGCACAGGCGCGTGCCGAGCGGCGTGACGACGATGGGCCGGTTCATCAGGATCGGATGCGCGACCATGAAGTCGAGCAGTTGCTCGTCGCTCCATTTCGGATCGCCCAGGCCGAGTTCCTCGTAGGGGGTCCCCTTCTGCCGCAGCAGGTCGCGCACCGTGATGCCCATCGCGGCGACGAGCGCGCGCAGCCGGTCCTTGGCCGGCGGCGTCTTCAGGTACTCGACGATCTCGGGCTCGGCGCCGCTGTTGCGAATCAGGGCCAGCGTGTTGCGCGAGGTGCCGCAGGCCGGGTTGTGGAAGATGGTGATGTCAGTCATGGGACGAAGCGTTCGTTGGACAAGAAGGCGCCCGCTCCATCCATGCGAAGAGGGCGAAGGCCAGCGCCGCACCGGCCAGCTGGCTCAGGATGAAGCCCGGCGCATCGGTCGGCCGGATGCCGGCGAAGGTGTTGGTGAGCGAGCGCGCCAGCGTGACGGCCGGGTTGGCGAACGAGGTGGATGCGGTGAACCAGTAGGCCCCCGCGATATAGCTGCCGACCGCCGCCGGTACGGCGTCGGGCCGATGCTTCGCCACGTTGAGGATCACGGTCAACAGACCGAAGGATGCGACGACCTCGCTCCACCACTGGTGCGGCCCGCTTCGCACATGTGCGGAGGCTGCGAGCCAGGGCAGGTCGAACATGGCATGGGCCGCCAGCACGCCGGCCACGGCGCCCGCGAGCTGCGCCAGCAGGTAGAGCATGGCCTTGCGGCCGGTGCAGCGGCGCAGCGCCACCTCCGCGAGCGTGACCAGTGGATTGAAGTGCGCGCCCGACACCGCCATGAAACTCGCGATCAGCGCCACCAGCACCGCGCCGGTCGCGATCGCATTGGCCAGCAGCGCGATCGCCACGTTGCCGCCCGAGAGGCGCTCGCCCATGATGCCGGAGCCCACCACGGCGGCAAGCAGCAGCGCCGTGCCGATGAACTCGGCCGCGACGGCACGCTGCAGCGTCATGCGGTCTTGCTGCATGACATGCCGGTATCGACGGAACAGTCCTGGCCCTGGCAGCAGTTCTCCGTCAGGTAGGCCAGCAATGCGTTCATGGTCGAGAAGCTGGCCGAATAGATGATGCGGCGGCCGTCGGGACGCTGCACCAGCAAGCCGGAATGGGTCAGGTCCTTGAGATGGAACGAGAGCGCGGACGGCGCGATGTCCAGCATCTCGGCCAGCGTGCCGGCGGGCAAGCCGTCGGGCCCGATCGACACCAGCAGCCGGAACACGGCAAGGCGGGATTCGTTGGCGATCGCGCCCAGGGCGCGGACGGCTTGTGCTGCTTCCATCAATTCATTATTTCATGAAATGATGAAATGTCCATGACGAAGGCATCGGCCGGCGCGTCCCGGCCGATGCCTTCGTCAGGCCGCGGCGAGCAACGCGTCGACGCGGCGCAGCCCTTCGATGGTCTTCATGCAGGCCTCGGCCGCCTCGACGCCCTTGACGGCGAAGTGGCGGTGGAAGTACTTGCGATGCTCGACATGCTCGTGGAAATGGTGCGGCGTGAGCACGGCCGAGAGGATCGGCACATTGGTCTCGAGCTGCACCGCCATCAGCGAATTCACCACCGCGCTGGCGACGAATTCGTGGCGGTAGATGCCGCCGTCGACCACCAGCGCGCAGCCGACGATGGCGGCATAGCGGCCCGAGGTGGCGAGGCGCTTGGCATGCAGCGGGATCTCGAAGGCGCCGGGCACGTCGAACACGTCGATGGTGTCGAGCGGCACGCCCTGGCGCTTCATTTCGGCGAGGAAGGCGTCGCGCGCCTGGTGCACGATGTCCGCATGCCATTGGGCCTGGACGAAGGCGATGCGATGGCCGCGCGGTGCATCGGACGCGGTGACGGCGGAGAGGGGAAGGTCGTTGATCTGACTCATGGTTGGCCTTTGCAGAGGTTGCCTGAATCAGGGCGCACGAACCCGGCGCCGGCCACGCGCGCGAACGCGCCTGCCGGCAACGGGGCCGCGCTCTCTTTCATCCGGACTGTGACCGTCGGCCCCGGGATCTCACCAGGTCTGCTGACCCTGCGGTCCATGACGGGCCGCAGGCGCTCGCGGGCTCGTGCGAACGTGTCGCCATCACCGCCGGTGGGGAATTTCGCCCCGCCCTGAGAACGCTTGCTCCGGCCGAAGCCGGAACGCCGCGATTCTAGACAGGGCTGCGCGTGCCCGCTGTCACGCAGGAGCGAAAACCCTGGGGCGCGCCGGGGTGACCTGTTCAGCGGCCGGCGAGGAAATGCGTCATGCGCTGCAGCTCGTCGTCGAGCGCCGCGCGAAATGCGGCGCCCGCCGGCTTTCGCGCGGCATAGCCGAAGTCCGCCTGCAAGGATCCCTCGCGCACCGAGAGGTTGCCCCAGCCGATCACGCGGTCGTGCTGCAGCAGGGGCAGGGCGTAGTAGCCGAACTGCCGTTTCGGCGCCGGCGTGTAGGCCTCGAACTTGTAGGTCCAGCCCCAGAGCAGCGCGAAGCGGCGCCGGTCCCACACCACGGGGTCGAAGGGCGCGAGCAGGCGCACCGCGTCGTCGGGTACATGGCGCCGCGAGGCCGGGTTCTCGTCGGCGGGCCAGTACCAGAGGGTGCCGTCGGTGCGGCAACTGGCGAGTTGGTCGCGCGCGAGCCGCAGCGCCGCCTGCGTCTGCACCGACAGATGCGGCGCGCCGTAGCCCAGCAGGCGCACGAGATAGGTCAGGCTCGCGGCCGGCAGCGGCGCGTACTTGCGCACCACCAGGTCGATCAGCGCGGCGGCGCGTTGCGCGCATGCGGCGGGGCTGTCGTCGGCGGGCCGATGCGTCACTGCTTCATAGATCCGCGTGCCGCCGTCGCGCCGTTTCACGCGCAGCAGGCCGCGGTAGTGCATATCGTCGAGCAGGCGCGTGGTCGCGTTGCTCGACCCGCCCCAGGCGTTCGCCACGCGCCCGTGGGCGAAATGCTGCTCGACCTCGCGCGGATGCACCGGCCCTCGGGCGCGAACGAAGTCGAGCAGCTCGGCAGCGCGGCGCCGCGTCTGCGCGTCCCACGCGCGCGCGGCCTCGCGCGGATGCATCAGGGCCAGGTGTTCACGCGGCAGGAAGCCGTAGTTGACGAGGCAGTCTTCCTCGACCGCGAGCCGGGTGTAGCGGCTTTCGAGATCGCCGGCGCGGTAGTCCTCGACGCGGTGGCGCAGCGTCAGGTCCTGCGCGCGCGCGGGGGCGCGGATCGGGTCGGCCTGCACGAAGCCGAGTTGCCGGATCGCGCGCCCCAGCGTGGTCGGCTTGAAGAGCGTGCGCGCCACCGCGTAGCGGCGCAGGTCGTCGAGGGTCGGTTCAGCCATGCGCGAATTGCAGCACAGCCGGCCGCGATGCGCCGGCGCGGCCCGTTCAGACCGCGCTGGAATGGCGCTCGATGCAGGTGTCTAGAACTTCTTCGCCCGAGCGCTGCCACCAGTCCAGCGCCGAAAAGATCTCGACCTCGCTGAAGCCCGCGAAACCCGCGGCTTCGACCCAGCCGCGGATCTTCTTCAGCTCGACCACGCCATCGCCCATCATCCCGCGGTCGGACAGCAGGTCGCGCGTGGGCGTGAGCCAGTCGCAGACGTGGTAGGCCAAGAGGCGCTCTTTGCCGGCGCGTGCAATCTGCTGCTGCAGCTTCGGATCCCACCACACGTGGTAGATATCGACAGCGACGCCCAGCATGCCACTGCGCGATGCATCGAGCTCATCGCAGAGATCGAGCGCATGTTCGAGCGTGTTGACGCAGGCGCGGTCCGCGGCCTGCATCGGATGCAACGGCTCGATCGCGAGCGGCATGCCGACCTCGCGCGCGTAGTCGAGCGAAGCCGCGATGCCGTCGCGCACCTCGCTGCGTGCGCGGCCGATGTCCTTGTAGAGCACCTTGCCGTCGAGTGCGCCGGGCAGTGCGCCGACCACCAGCACGACGCACGGTGCACCGAGGGTCTTGGCCTCGTCGATGGCGCGGCGGTTGTCGTCGAGCGCGGCCTTCAGGCCCGCGGCGTCGGGCGCCGGATAGAAGCCGCCGCGGCAGTAGCCGGACAGGCCGATGCCATGGGCGCGCAATTGCTTCGCGATGCGATCCAGGCCGACCGCGGCGACCTGGTCGCGCCACGGGCTGATGGCGCGGATGCCGCGCGCGGCGCACTGGTCGATGATGCGGTCGAGCGGCACTTCGGCGCCGCGCTGCTTGCGCACCGTGGCGGTGTTGATCGAAAGCCAGTCGTGGTCGGCGGAGAAGTCGCGCATGTCTTCAGTCTTCGTTCGGTGGGGGCGGGGAGGGCGGCAGGGTTTCGCGCCGCAGCTGCCGCAGGATGGCCGCGTTGTCGAGATCGCCGTCGCCTGCCGCGATCGCGGCGCGCATCAGCGCGGCATGGGTTTCGGAGAGCGGCAGCCGCTGGCCGGCGCCGCGCGCGCCGTCGAGCATCAGGTCGACATCCTTCAGGTGCTGGCGGATGCGCGACTGCGGCGCGAAGTCGCCCTCGACCATCATGCGGCCCTTGGTCTCGGCGGCCACCGAATGCGCGGGTGTCGCCAGCACCAGCGACAGGAAGGTTGTCGGTGCGATGCCCAGCGTCTCGGCGAAGACCATGCCTTCGGCCAGCGCGGCACGGTTGAGCCCGAGCACGAGGTTGGTTGCGAGCTTGGCCCTGGCGCCCATGCCCGGTCCGCCGACATGGATGCGACGGCTCGACAGCGCATCGAGCACTGTCCTGCAGCGCGCGATCGCATCGTCGGCGCCGCCGAGCAGCACGGTCGCCTCGCCGGCCGCGATCTGCTGGCTCGAACCGGACAGCGGCGCCTCGACGAAGGCCACGCCGCGCGCCGCCAGCCGTGCGGCCAGTGCTTCGAGCAACGATGGCGTGCCGGTCGAGCAGTCGATGAGCGTGCGCACATCGCCGCGCGACAGAAGGCCGTCCGGCCCTTCGACCACTTCGATCACATCGCGTGTTTCGAACACGGCCAGGACGACCGTGCCGGCCGCCGCACCGACTTCGGCGATCGACGCGGCGACGCCGCCACCGGCGTCTGCGAAAGATGCGCGCGCTTCCTCGCGCACATCGAAGCCCAGGGTGCGGAACCCGGCCGCTTCGAGCCGCCGCGCAATGGCGTTGCCGACCAGGCCGAGACCGGCGATGCCGATCGGCGCGTCGTGTCGTGAACCGGATGCCATGGCCGTCAGCGCGGCAGCGAGGCGCCGCCGCAGATCCGGATGTCCTGCCCCGTGATCGCCGCCGCCGCCGGCGACAGCAGGTAGCCGACCAGCGACGCCACTTCGCGCGGCTCGATCAGGCGGCCGATCGGCGGCAGCACCGGCGAGGCGGCCGCGCGCGAAGGGTCGCCGAGCATCGGTGTCGCGGTGGCCGCGGGCGAGACCACGTTGACCGTGACCCCCGACGCGACCACCTCCGCAGCCCAGCTGCGCGCGAAGGCGATCAGCGCGGCCTTGCTGGCCGCGTACTGGCTGCGTCCGGGCGAGCCGACGGCGACGCGGCTGCCGAGCAGCACGACGCGTCCGTGGCCGGCCGCGACCATCGCGGGCACCACGCGGTTCGCGAGCCGCGATGCGGCGTCGACATGCAATTGCCACATGCGCTGGCCGTCCTCGGCGCGCAGTGCGCCGAGCGGCGCAACCCGCAGCACGCCCGCCGCATGCACCAGCGCCTGCACCGGGCCGAGCGCCGAGGTCGCTGCATCGATCGCCGCGCCGTCGCTCAGGTCGACCTGCACCGGACTGAAAGACGGGTGGTCGAGCGTCGCTGTGGCGATGTCGAAGCCCGTGACTTCCCAGCCGTCGTCGAGCAGCTGCAGCGCGATGGCCAGGCCGATGCCGGAGCTGGTGCCCGTCACCAGCGCGCGGCGTTCATTCGAGGCGGATGTGGCCATCGGTAACGATCTTCTGCGAGCGGGCCATGTCCTCGCGCTGGAACTTCGCGAAGTCCTCGGCGCTGCCCGGTGTCAGCAGCAGGCCTTGCTGCGCGAGCTTGTCCTTCATGTCGGTCGCGAGCGCCTTGTTGACCTCGGCATTGAGCGACGTCGTCACCGCAGCCGGCAGTTTGGCCGGACCCCAGAGCCCGTACCAGCTGTAGAACTCGTAGCCCGGCACGGTCTCGGCCACCGTCGGCACGTCGGGCAGGTTCGGCGCGCGCGTCTTCGAGGTCACGGCGATCACGCGCAGCAGGCCGCTCTTGTGATATTCCAGCGAGCCGAGGATCGGGTCGATGAAGCCGTCGATCTGGCCGCCGATCAGGTCCTGGAAGGCGGGCGCCGTGCCCTTGTAGGGAACGATCAGGTAGTCGAGTCCGCCGGCACGCTTGAGCAGCTCGGTCGACAGGTGGCCGGCCGAGCCGATCGACCCGACCGCGAAGGTCATCTTGCCGGGGTGCGCCTTGGCATAGCCCATCATCGACTTGACGTCGGTGATCGGCAGGTTCTTGTTGATCGCCACCGCGAGCGGCGCCTTGGCCACCAGCGCGATCGGCTCGAAGTTCTTCACCACGTCGTAGGGCACCGACTTCATCGTCATCGGCGCCGAGGTGAAGGTCGATGCATTGAACAGCAGCGTGTAGCCGTCGGGTGTGGCGCGCGCCACCAGCTCGGCGCCGATGGTGCCGTTGCCGCCCGGCCGGTTCTCGACGATGAAGGTCTGGCCCATCTGCTCGCCGAGCTTCTGCGCCAGCATGCGTCCGACCGTGTCGAGCGTGCCGCCGGGAGGGAAGGGAATGATGACCCGCACCGTGTGCGTCGGATAGCTCTGCGCGCCGGCCGCAAAGGCGATCATCCCCAGGCTCGTCATCAGCAGTCGTCTGAAAAGGTGTTTCATCGTCGATGTCCTCGAAGGGGTGGTGGGGCGAATGGATGTCAGGCGCTCATTCGACGCCGTGCAATGCCAGCAGCGTCTTCATGCGGCGCACGGCGAGCTCGGGCTGCTCCAGCAGATGGGCCGCATCGGCCAGCCGGAACAGCTCGGCGAAGTGCGCCAGCGAGCGCGTGCTCTGCTGGCCGCCGACCATCGTGAAGTGCTTCTGGTGGCCGTTGAGCCAGGCCATGAAGACCACGCCGGTCTTGTAGAAGCGCGTCGGCGCCGCGAAGATGTGGCGCGACAGCGGCACCGTCGGCCCGAGGATCGCGTGGAACTTCTCCACATGGCCCTGCGCGAGAGCGCCGAGGGCCGCGCTCGCGGCCGGCGCGATGGCATCGAAAATGCCGAGCAGCGCATCGCTCTGGCCGTGCATGGGTTCGCTGCCGTGGCCGTCGCCCGCGATCAGCTCGGCATAGTTGAAGTCGTCGCCGGTGTACATGCGAACGCCCCGGGGCAGGCGGCGGCGCATCGCGATCTCCTTGTCCTTGTCGAGCAGCGAGATCTTGATGCCGTCGACCTTGTCCGGATGCGCGGCGATGATGCCGAGCGCGGTGTCCATCGCGCGGTCGATGTCGGCCGTGCCCCAGTAGCCGGCGAGCGCCGGATCGAACATGTCGCCCAGCCAGTGCAGCACCACCGGCTGCTTCGCCTGGCGCAGGATGCGGTCGTACACGCGCTCGTAGTCGGCCGGGCTCTTCGCGACGCGGGCCAGCGCGCGGCTCGCCATCACGATCAGCGTGCCGCCGAGCGATTCGATCGCGGCCATCTGCTCCTCGTAGCCGCGGATCACGTCGTCGACGCTCTTCACCGCGTCGATGTCGAGATGGTCGGTGCCGCAGCCGGAGGCGACGCGCGCGCCCGGCACGTCCTTCGCGGCGTCGAGCGAGCGGCGGATCAGTTCGAGCGAGGTCGGCCAATCGAGGCCCATGCCGCGCTGCGCGGTGTCCATCGCCTCGGCGACGCCGAGGCCGAGCGACCACAGGTGGCGGCGGTAGGCGATGGTGGCGTCCCAGTCGACCGCGCATTGCAGCCACGGATCGATGGCCGCCAGCGGATCGGCCACGACGTGCGCGGCCGAGTAGGCGATGCGGTTGAAGGCGACGCCCGCGGCGGGCTTGACCGGCGCCGTGCCGCGCAGCGTGTACGGGGCGAGCGCGCCGCCCGCGGTCGGGAGCGTGAGTGCGATGGCCATCGGCAGGTCCTCAGATCTTCAGCGCCGGCACGTCGACCCAGCGGCGCTCCTTCCAGCTTTCCAGCGCGGCCTCGACCAGCTGCACGCCCTTGGCGCCTTCGGGCAGCGTCCACCTGTAAGGCGCGTTCTCGACCACGTGGCGGATGAAGGCCTCCCACTGGATCTTGAAGCCGTTGTCGTAGACCTGCGAATCCGGAATCTCCTGCCACTGGTCGAAGAAGTTCATGGTCTGCTTCTCGTCCGGGTTCCACACCGGGCGCGGCGTCGCCACGCGCGACTGGGCGCGGCAGGACGACAGGCCGGCGACGGCGGATCCATCGGTGCCGTCCACATGGAAGGTCACGAGGTCGTCGCGGCGCACGCGCGTGACCCAGCTCATGTTGACCTGCGCGACCACCGGCTCGCCGTTGTGGCCCTTGAGCTGACAGGTCGCGTAGGCGGCGTCGTCGGCGGTGGCTTCGTAGGGCTTGCCGTCCTCGTCCCAACGCTTCGGAATGTGCGTGGTGCCGAGGCACGAGACCGATTGCACTTCGCCGAACAGGTTGTCCAGCACGTAGCGCCAGTGGCACATCATGTCGAGGATCATGCCGCCGCCGTCTTCCTTGCGGTAGTTCCACGAGGGCCGCTGGATCGGCTGCAGGTCGCCTTCGAAGACCCAGTAGCCGAACTCGATGCGCACCGACAGCATGCGGCCGAAGAAGCCGGCGCGGCGCAGCATGTCGAGCTTGCGCAGGCCGGGCAGGAAGAGCTTGTCCTGCACCGCGCCGTGCTTGAGGCCGGAGCCTTCGGCCAGGCGCGCGATCTCGACGGCTTCGTTGAGGTTGGTCGCGATCGGCTTCTCGCAGTAGATGTGCTTGCCGGCGCGGATCGCCTTGGCCAGCAGGGTCGGGCGCATCTGCGTGGTGCCGGCGTCGAAGAAGATCGTGTCGTCCTTGTTCGCGAGCGCCTTGTCCACGTCGGTGCCCCAGCGCTGGATGCCGTGGGCCTTGGCCAGCGCCTCGATCTTGTCGGCATTGCGGCCGATCAGGATCGGGTCGGGCATGACCTTGTCGCCGCTCGAAAGGGTGACGCCGCCCTGCGCGCGGATCGCGACGATGGAGCGGATCAGATGCTGGTTCATGCCCATGCGTCCGGTGACGCCGTGCATGATGATCCCGAGTCGTTGGGTGGCCATGGTGTTTCTCTTTCGTGAGGGTGGGGCGCGCGCGATCAGGCGCTGCGCAGGGGTTGAAGGGTGGTCCAGTCGGGATGGGCGCGGGCAGCGAAGCCGGGCGCGTCGAGCGAGGAGAGGTCGATGCGCCCGCGGTCGACGCGCAGCCGCACGTTGTCGCCCGCGGCTTCGTAGAGGCCCGGCTGGGCCTGCAGGAAAGCTTGGCGTTCGGCCGCGCCCGCACCCTGGCCGGCGAAGCCGTCGACGTAGTGATGGCCGTTGCGCTCGACATGGCCGAGGCCGATCAGGTTGACCAGCGCGAGGTCCTGCTGCACCGCCAGGCCGGCTTGCGTGGTCAGGTCCTCGGCCGACATGAAGTAGGGCGCACCCCGGCCTTCGGCCTCGGCACGCAGGTTGAGCTGACGGCAGCGCGCGGCATTGAGCAGCGAGCGATAGATGCCCTTGCAGTCCTTGCTCGAGACGCCGGTGTAGCCGCAGGCGATGGCCTGCGTGAAGGCGTCGAGCGTGCTGTCGGATTCGTCGATCAGCACCGGCCGCATCGCGGCCAGCGCGCGCACGTCGCTCTGCAGCGCGGTCGCGCGCGGCAGCGGCTGTTCGATGTAGAGCGTGGCGGCGGCCAGGCGCTGCAGCGCCGGCGTGGCCTGCACGCGTTTCCAGAATTGCGCGGCGCTCTCGGCGTCCTTGAACTGCTCGTTGCCGTCCAGCGTGACCACGCAGTCGGGCACGCGCGCGAGCACGCCGGCGATGCGCGTGAGGCGCTCGATGTCCGTCTCGGCGTCGCCGCAGACCTTGAGCTTGAAATGGCGGCAGCCGGTGGCGACGACGACTTCTTCCAGCGTCTCGGGCAGGCCATCGGCGATGTGCGCCTTGAGATCGGCGGCGGTGATCGCATCGACCAGGCCGACCGTGTGGCGCAGTGCGATGTCGCGCGAGGGCCTGAGCGTGCCGAGGAAGGCATCGAGGTCGAAGCCGGCCAGGTCGGGCGCGAGGCGCGTATCGATGCCTGGCAGGTTGGCCTGGACGGCCGCATAGAAGGATTGCCCGAGCGCGCGGCACAGTGCGTCGAGCAACGCGCGGTCGATCAGCGCCGGGCCGAAGCAGGCGACGAGCGGGTTGAGCTGCCGCGCGGCGCCGGCTTCGATCTGGGATGGGTAGTGCGCCGCGAAATGGCCGAACGCGCTGCGCGCCTCGGGCTCGGCGAGATAGGCGTCGCGTGCCAATGCGAGCGAATCGCGCAGCTGGTCGAAGTTGTCCTCGTTGCTGAGTGCGAGGTTCTTGTCGAACCATTTCGGCGCCAGCAGCTCGGCCGCGGCGCCTTCGGCCTCACGGCCGTCCTCGGTGCGGATGCGCACGCGAACGAAGGCCTGCGGGCAGGCGGTCAGCGTGACCACGCCGAAGCGGAAGGGCAGGCGCAGCACCACGCCGCGCTCGCAGAGCTGGATGTCGAGGATGCGGAACGGCACGGACATGGAATCGGTCTCGGAGAAAGGCGAAGGATTCAGGCGAGCGCTTCGCGCAGGCCCCGCAGGTAGCCGGCCGCGAAGGCCGCCGCGCCCGGGCCGTCGGGCACGTAGTCGAAGGGCTCGACGGCGATCGTGCCGGCATAGCCGTGGCGCTTCAACGCGGCGAGGATCGGCGCGAAGGCCATCTCGCCCTGGCCGGGTCCGCGCCGGTTCGGGTCGTTGACCTGCACGTGGCCGATCAAGCCGGTCGGCAACCAGCGGTCGATCAGCGCCGGCACCGGCTCGCTTTCACCGAAGCCCGCGGCGCTGCAATCGATCATCGTGCGCAGGTGCGGGTTGTCGATGGCACGCACGACTTCGGCCGCCTCGGCGACGGTGTTGAGGATCTGCGTCTCGCGCGAGGAGAGCGGCTCGATGCAATAGACCACGCCATGCGACGCGGCCGTCTTCGCGACATGCGCCAGCGCGTCCTGCAGGCGCGCCAGCGCGACGGCATGCGTCTCGCCGTCGGCGATCCGGCGCTGCCCGGGCGAGCCGTGCACGAGCACCGCGCCGCCGAGTCCGGCGCACAGGCCGGTCAGGCGGTCCATCACCTGCAAGGTGCGCGCACGCAGCGCGGCATCGGGATCGGTGAGCGACAGGCCGGCAGGCTTCACCAGCAGCCAGTGCAGCCCGGTCACGACCAGGCCGAAGGACTCGACCACGCCGCGGATGCGCGCCGCCTCGGCTGCGGAGATCATGTCGGGCGTGTCGCCGAGCGTGAAGGGCGCGATCTCCAAACCGTCGTAGCCGAGGCCGGCCGCATACTCGCACTGCTTTTCCAGCGGCATGCCGGCCAGCACTTCGTTGCACAGGCTGATCTTCATGGCGCGATGTCCCGGCTGCGCGAAGGCAGCAGCGACTTGATGCCGCGGCCGGCGGCCCCGGTGATGCCTTGCACCAGCGCCTTGAACGGCGGGATGTACAGCAGGATGGTGAAGATGGTGACGGTGGCGAAGCCGATGCAGATCGGCCGCGTGAAGAAGGGCGCCAGGCTGCCGTCGGACAGCACGAGGCCGCGGCGCAGGCTCTTGTCGAGCAGCGGACCCAGTACCAGCCCCAGCACGAAGGGCGCCATCTGGTAGCCGCGGCGGCGCAGGAAGAAGGCGCCGATGCCGATCGCGATCATGCAGTAGATGTCGAACAGGCGCGAGGCGCTGGCGAAGGCGCCGACGGTGCACAGCAGGAAGATGATCGGCATCAGCACGGTGCGCTTGATGCGCAGCACCAGCAGCAGCGGCTTCACGAGGAACAGGCCGAAGATCAGGATGCTGATCGACGCCAGCGAGGTCATGGCGACCACGTCGTAGACGAACTGCGGATGCGAGATCATCATCATCGGCCCGGGCTGCACGCCGTGGATGATCATCGCGGCCATCAGCACGGCCGATGGTGCCGAACCCGGAATGCCGAGCGCGAGGCACGGGATGATGTGGCCGGGGATGGAGGACATGTCGCCGGTCTCGGCCGCCATCAGGCCGTCGATCGAGCCCTTGCCGAACAACTCCTTCTCGCGCGTGGTCGCCTTGGCGGCGGCATACGACATCCAGGCGCCTGCGTCCTCGCCGACGCCCGGCATCAGCCCGGTGAGCACGCCGATCACGCCCGAGCGCAGCACCGTGCGCCAGTACTGCGCCACCTCGCGAAAGCGTGGCAGCACCGAGTCGCGCAACTCGACCAGCTTCTTTTCCGCGGGATCGGCGAGCGTGGTCAGCACCTCGGCGAAACCGAAGGCACCGACCAGTGCGGGGATCAGCGAGATGCCGCCCGAGAGCTCGCCCCAGCCGAAGGTGAAGCGGTCGTAGGCGTAGAGGCCTTCCTGCCCGATCTGCGCCACGAACAGCCCGAGCGCGCCCATCAGCCAGCCCTTGAGCGGATCGTCGCCGACGATGCTGCCCGACATCGCGACGCCGAAGAGCGCGAGCCAGAAGAATTCGAAGGCGCCGAAGGACAGCGCCACCTCGGCCAGCATCGGTGTGAACGCGGCCAGGCACAGCACGCCGAACAGCGTGCCCATGAAGGCGCCCGAGGTCGCGATGCCGATCGCGCGCCCGGCCTCGCCGCGCTGCGCCAGCGCATAGCCGTCCGCGCACGAGGCCGCGTTGGCGGCGGTGCCCGGGATGTTCAGCAGGATCGCGGTGCGCGAGCCGCCGTACAGCGTGCCGACGTAGGAGCAGATCAGGATCAGGATCGCGTCGTTGGTCGGCAGCTTGATGGTGAGCGTGGTCAGCAGCGCGATGCACAGCGTGGCCGAGAGGCCGGGCATGCAGCCGACCATGATCCCGATCAGCGCGCCCCCGAGGCCGTACGTGATCGAGGTGATATTGAGAAAGCCCAGGTAGGCTTGGCCGAAGAGCTCGAGGCCTTGGAACATGGCGATCTCCGCGCGCTCAGGGCAGGTGGACCAGGAACAGCTCCTGGAACACCAGCGTAATCATGAGGCCGGCGCCCAGGCCGATCGCCAGGGCCTTCGCCACGGTGCGCAGCGTCAGTCCCTGGCCGGCGGCCTTGCGCTGCGAATGCTGCAGGCTGAGGATCGCGACCGTGACGAAGATCCAGGCCGCGGCCCAGAACGGCAGCCCGTGGCCGACCAGCCCGATGCCGAAGACCAGGCACAGCGCGAGCACCAGCAGCACGCGCTTCTTCTCGGCGACACTGGCCCGCACCATCACCTGCTCGGGGTGCGCCACGCGACGGCGCCAGCTGCGCAGCGCCAGCAGGAAGCCCAGCAGGATCGTCACGATGCCGAGCAGGCCGGGCAGCAGGCCGGGGATGGTGTACGGATTGATGTCCTGCTTTTCCAACCGGTCCATGCGCAACGATGCGATCAGCACGGCGATGCCGAACACCATCCACGCGAAGGCGGCGATCAGGTCCGAGCCCGGACTGACATGGCTTTCGCCGTGCGCGGGTGCGGGGGTTTCGGGCGGGGCGGCGGGAGGTGTCATGGATGCAGGCGGAAGGCGAATCGATCGAAGCGGGGACGAACGCCAATGCTGCCGATGGACAGGCGCATGTCCGTCGGCAGCCATCGGCGATGCAGGGGCCGGTCAGGGCTTGGGGATACCGACCGTATCGGGCGAGACCTTGGCCTTGCCGGCATCGAACAGCATCCAGGCATTGGCCTGCACCGCGGGCATCACCGCCTTCTGTGCGGCATCACCGGAGAGCGGCAGGAACAGGGCGCCGCGGCTGCTGGCGTACTTCTTCAGCGCTTCGCTCTTGGGGATGTTCTCGTCCCAGATCTTCTGCACGGTCTTCACGACCTCGTCGGGCACGCCCTTCGGAATGAAGATGCCGAAATAGTTGGCCGGCGCAGTGAAGCCCGGCAGACTTTGCGAGAGCGGCGGAATCACGCCATAGCCCTCGAGATCGAGCGGCTTGTCGCTGACGGTGGCCAGGGGGCGCAGCCGCTTGCCGCGGATCATGTCGGCCTGCTCGACGGCCAGCTGCGTCGTGACTTCGGCCTCGCCGGAGACCGTGGCGACCACGGCCGGATTGCCGCCGTCGTACGGGATCTCGCGGTACTTGACGCCGGTGGCCTTCGAGATCAGGTCCATCGCGTTGTGGCCGGCCGAGGTCACGCCAGCGGTCGCGACGGGGATCTTGCCGGGTTGCGCCTTCATGGCATCGATCAGGTCCTTGGCCGTCTTGTACGGCGTCGACGGGTTGACGCCGATCACCTGGATGTTGGCGACCGTGAGGAAGAGGTTCCAGTCGCTCATGCGGGTCTTGAGCGAGCCGAGCGTTTCGTACGCACCGAGATCCTGTGCCGCGCCGGCGGTCCAGGTGTAGCCGTCCTTGGCCGCATCGAGCGCGCTCTTGGTGCCGATGGCGCCCGAAGCACCGGGCTGATTGATGATGACGACGGTCTGGCCGAGCGCCTTCTCGATTTCCGCGGCCGTGACGCGCGTCACCTGGTCGGTCGATCCGCCCGCGGCCCACGGCACGATCAGGTTGATCGGCCGCGTTGGCTTCCATTGCGCCATGGCGCCGGTCGCGGCGGCGGAAAGCAGGGCCACGACGAAGGCGCGGCGAGCCAGTCTTTGAACGGGATGCAGATGCGTCACGGGATCTCCAGTTGTTTTTAATTCACCAGTGAGTGAATTCTAGAAATCGTGCCAGGGAGCGTCAACGCGCGCCGGACATCAGTCCCTCAGGACATACCCTAGGATCACATCGCACATGTGCGAGAGGCGTTCGCTGTGTGCCTTGCGCGTCATCAGGTCGCGCCCGAAGATCGCCGACAGCGTGTGGTTGTTGGAGAGGTAGAAGTAGGCGAGTCCGGCGATCGAGATGTAGAGCTGGACCGGGTCGATGCCGCCGCGGATGACGCCCTGCTTGCGCCCGCGTTCGAGGATGTCGCCGAGCGTCTGGATCAGCGGCGAGTTCATCTCGCGCACTCGCTTCGATTTGGAAAGATGGCGCGCCTGGTGCAGGTTGGCGCTGTTGAGCAGGGTGATGAACTCGGGGTGTTCGAGGTAGTAGTTCCAGGTGAACTCGGTCAGCCGGCGCAGGGCTTCAGCGGGCGGCAGGTCGAGCAGGTGCAAGGCTTGCTCGGCATCGCGGATGTCGGCATAGACGCTCTCGAGCACGGCGAGGAAGAGGTCGTCCTTGCTGCCGAAGTAGTAGTAGATCAGGCGCTTGTTGAGCCCCGCGCGCTCGGCGATGCGGTCGACGCGCGCGCCTGCGAGGCCGTGCTGCGCAAACTCGTCGCGGGCGGCGATCAGGATGCCGAACTGCGAGCGATCGGCGTCCCGCTGGCGCGGTTCGAGGGTCGTGGGCTTCATGCCGCAGTTTTAACTGATTGGTGAATTGATGGCATGCGATCTTTCCCTGAGATACCCGGGGCGGCCGGCGCGGTGCGGATAATCGGGCGCATGGAATATCCAACAGCAGGACACCTGATTGTCCGTTGCCTCATCGAGCAGGGCGTCGAGACCGTGTTCGGCGTGCCCGGCGAAAGCTATCTGGCGGTGCTCGACGGCTTTCACGCGCATCGCGACCGCATCCGCTTCGTCGTCAACCGGCAGGAGGGCGGCGCCGCCTTCATGGCCGAGGCGCACGGCAAGCTCACCGGCCGGCCCGGCGTCTGCTTCGTGACGCGCGGGCCCGGGGCCACCAATGCGTCGATCGGCGTGCACAACGCGTTCCAGGATTCGACGCCGATGGTGCTGTTCGTGGGCGACGTCGGCAGCGACTTCCGCGATCGCGAGGCCTTTCAGGAGGTCGACTACGGCAGCTTCTTCGGTCCGAGCACCAAGGGCTTCGCCAAGCGTGTCGAACGCATCGACGATGCCGATCGCATTCCCGAGTACGTCGCACGCGCCTTTGCGACGGCAATGAACGGACGGCCCGGTCCCGTCGTGCTGGTGTTGCCGGAAGACATGCTGCGCACGACCACCGCAGCGCAGCCGCTCGGCCGCGTGGAGGCGGTCGAGCCATGGAGCGATCCGGGTGCCCTGCGCAGCCTGCGCGAGCTGTTGTTGAAATCGCAGCGGCCGCTGGTGATCGCCGGTGGCGGCGGCTGGACGCCGCAGGCGGCGCAGGCCTTGCAGCGCTTCGCGGAGAACTGGAAATTGCCGGTGGCGAATGCGTTCCGCTTCCAGGACACCTTCGACAACCACCATCCGCTCTATGCCGGCGATGTCGGCATCGCGATCAATCCGAAGCTCGCGGAGCGCGTGAGGCAGAGCGATCTGATCCTCGCCATCGGCCCGCGCCTGGGTGAGATGACCACCGGCGGCTACACCCTGCTCGAAGCGCCCAAGGCGAAGCAGACGCTGGTGCACATCCATGCGAGTGCCGAGGAGCTCAACCGGGTCTACCAGGCCGATCTCGCGATCAATGCCGGCATGAGCGCGGCGGCGCGCAGCCTCGAGGTGCTGAGCGCGCCGACGGAGCTGCCCTGGGAGGCGTGGACCGCCGCGGCGAACGCGGACTACCTCGCCAACCTCGAGCCGCAGGCGCTCGCGGGCCTGCCCGCCGAATCGCCGCGCGGCGCGGTCGACATGGTGGCGGTGGTCGCGCTGCTGCAGAAGCACTTGCCGGCGGATGCGGCCATCACCAACGGCGCAGGCAACTTCGCGAGCTGGGTGCACCGGTATTTCCGCTACCACGGCCTCGCGAAAGGCCACAAGACGCAACTCGCGCCGACCAGCGGTGCGATGGGCTACGGCGTGCCTGCGGGCATCGCAGCCAGCCTCACGACGGGGCGCGTCGCCTTTACCATCGCGGGCGATGGCGATTTCCTGATGAACGGACAGGAGCTCGCCACCGCGTCGCAGCATGGCGGCAAAAGCATCATCGTGCTGCTCAACAACGGCATGTTCGGCACGATCCGCATGCACCAGGAGCGCGAGTACCCGACGAACGTGAGCGGCACGGCGCTGCGCAATCCGGACTTCTGCCTGCTGGCCCGCGCCTACGGCTATGCGGCGGAGCGCGTGACCGAGACCTCGCAGTTCGAGGCTGCGCTGCTGCGCGCGCTGGCGGCCGATACGGGCACGCTGATCGAGATTCCGCTGGACCCCGAGGTGATCACCACGCGCGGCACGCTGACGTCGATCACGAAGGCCGCGCAGGTGCGTTCGGCGGATTGAGGGCAAAAAAAAAGCCGGCGGGGTGCCGGCTTTTCGAGTCGAGCGCGCGGGGCGCTCGAAGGGCTTACTTGACGTGCTTGCCGATCAGTGAGGCCAGTTCGAACATCGACACTTGCGGCTTGCCGAAGATTTCCTTCAGCTTGGCATCGGCGTTGATGTTGCGCTTGTTGGCCTTGTCCTGAAGGTTGTTCTTCTTGATGTAGTCCCACAGTTTGCTCACGACGGCGGTGCGCGGCAGAGGGGTCGAACCGACCACGGCAGCCAGTGCGGGGCTGGGGGTCAGCGCCTTCATGAACGCAGCGTTGGGGGTGCGCTTCTTGGCGGGAGCCTTCTTTGCAGCAGCCTTCTTGGCCGGCGCAGCCTTCTTGGCGGGGGCCGCCTTCTTTGCAGGAGCCGCCTTCTTTGCCGGTGCCGCAGCCTTCTTGGCCGGAGCGGCCTTCTTTGCGGGAGCTTTCTTGGCCGGAGCCTTCTTTGCAGTTGCCATGGTTGATTTCCTTTTTTGGTTGGACACTTCACCAATGAAAAGCGGTGTCTCCACTGGCATTGCGGATGCTAAAGGAGAAAAAACGCGTTTCCAAGGGAAAAAGAGATTTTTTCATTGGGAGCTGTTGTTTTTTCAGAGGGGAGAAAGCGCCGATTTCCCTCGAAGCGATGAGCCTCGGTGCTTCAGCGGCGGCGCGCGGGCCAGGTCGCGAGCACCACACCGAGCAGTGCGAACGCAAAAGCGAGCAGCTGTGGCGTGGACAGGCGCTCGCCGAGAACGAGCACGCCGACGAGCGCAGCGCTGACCGGCAGCATCACGGTGAACACGCCCGCCTGCGATGCGGGCACGCCTTTAAGGCCCGTCATCCAGAGCCATACGGTCCAGATGCTGGCCGCCAGCGCATAGGCGACCAGCAGGCCCCACATGCCGAAGGACACAGCGCCAAAATCGAAGTGCAGTGCGAACCAGACGCCCAGCGGCGTCGAGAGCACGAAGCCCCACAGGTTGATCAGCGCGGAGATCCGCTTGGGCCCGAGCCGGCCGGTGAGCGACTTGCCGATCACCGCGTAGGCCGCCTCGCACAGCACGGCGAAGAAGACGAGCAGATCGCCCAGCCATGGCATCGATGCGGAAGCCGCAGCCTGCGGGTTCACCGACGCGCGCGCGGGTGCGAGCGCGAGCAGGCCGATCCCGAACGCGGCGCATGCGATCGCGAGGCCGATGCGCAGCGTGATGCGCTCGCGCAGGAAGAGCCAGCTGCCGAGCGCGACGACCGCCGGGATCGAGGCCATGATCACGCCGGCGGACACGGCACTGGTCATGCTCACGCCGAACAGCATGCAGATCGAGAACAGGAAGTTGCCGAGAAACGATTCGAGAAACACCAGGCCGCGCGTGCGCGTCGTCATCGGCGCTTCGTCCGCGGGGCGGCGCAGCCAGTGCGGCATGGCCGCGGCCGCGATGCCAAAGCGCAGCCAGGCGAGCAGCAGCACCGGAAACGCCACGACGAGCGGCTTGGACAGCGCGACATAGCTGCCGACCAGCGACATGCTCAGCGCAAGGCAACCGTATGCGGCGAGTCGGCGCGGTGGGGGGAGGGCGGGGTTCAACAGACTGCGGCGTTGCGAAGATTATTCATTCGATGATGCCCCATCCCGCCGGACGGATCCGACGCGTGGGCTGCCAGGCATCTTGCGCGGAAGTGACCGCAACGACATCCCGCGCGACTGGCCCGCAACGCTCAACGCGGAGTGATCGCCATCCAGTTTCATGACCGAAGAATTGATTTCGCATCGCGGCATGGGGCTGTGCTGCGTTGCAATATTTTTTCTCAATATAAGAAAGTTTATTTCACATAGAGGGAAATTGATCGCAAGCCATTGATTTTTCTATCAAAAAAATATGTCTTCTATAAGACATAAGAGTCGACGACTCCGCTTAGAGTTAGGCCCATGGACGCAGCCGCGCCCCCTCTCAATCAACCCTTGGAGTGACCATGCCTCAAACCATCACAGAACAACTGAGCCGCGAACAGCAGATCGCAGCCCTCGAGAAGGAATGGGCGACCAACCCCCGCTGGAAGGGCATCAAGCGCGGCTACAGCGCTGCCGATGTGGTGCGTTTGCGCGGCTCGTTCCCGATCGAGCACACGCTGGCGCGCCGCGGTGCCGAGAAGCTCTGGGACCTCGTGAACACCGAACCGTACGTCAACTGTCTGGGTGCGCTCACCGGTGGGCAGGCGATGCAGCAGGTGAAGGCCGGCGTGAAGGCGATCTACCTGTCGGGCTGGCAGGTGGCCGCCGACAACAACAGCTACGCCGCGATGTACCCCGACCAATCGCTTTATCCAGTGGACTCCGTGCCGACCGTGGTCGAACGCATCAACAACACCTTCCGCCGCGCCGACGAAATCCAGTGGTCCAAGGGAACGAACCCGGGCGACAAGGGCTATGTCGACTACTTTGCGCCCATCGTGGCCGATGCCGAAGCCGGCTTCGGCGGCGTGCTGAACGGTTTCGAACTGATGAAGGCGATGATCAAGGCGGGCGCCGGCGGCGTCCATTTCGAAGATCAGCTCGCATCGGTCAAGAAGTGCGGCCACATGGGTGGCAAGGTGCTGGTCCCGACGACCGAAGCCGTGCAAAAGCTGATCGCGGCGCGCATGGCCGCCGACGTCTGCGGTACGCCGACGCTCGTCATCGCGCGCACGGATGCGGAAGCCGCCGACCTGCTGACCAGCGACTACGACGCCAACGACAAGCCCTTCCTGACCGGCGAGCGCACGGCCGAAGGCTTCTACAAGACGAAGAAGGGCATTGATCAGGCCATCAGCCGCGCGATCGCCTATGCGCACTATGCCGATCTCGTGTGGTGCGAAACGGGTACGCCCGACCTGGAATTCGCGCGCAAGTTCGCCGAGGCCGTGCACAAGGTGCATCCCGGCAAGATGCTGGCATACAACTGCTCGCCTTCGTTCAACTGGAAGAAGAACCTCGATGACGCGACCATCGCCAAGTTCCAGAAGGAACTCGGCGCGATGGGCTACAAGTACCAGTTCATCACGCTGGCCGGCATCCATTCGATGTGGTTCAACATGTTCGATCTGGCGCAGGACTATGTGAAGCGCGGCATGTCGGCGTATGTCGAGAAGGTGCAGGAGCCCGAGTTCGCGGCGCGGGATCGCGGCTACACCTTCGTGTCGCATCAGCAGGAAGTGGGTACCGGGTACTTCGACGAGGTCACCACCGTGATCCAGGGCGGCAAGTCGAGTGTGACCGCGCTGACGGGCTCGACCGAAGAAGAGCAGTTCCACTGATTCCTGCCAACCGATGAGTCGATCCCCGCGTGAGCGATCCGCGGGGATTTTTCACGATCGGACACAGGGCTTCGAGTCAATGGCCGGTGACTGAAGGATGCGCGCGTCGACGCCGCGACACTCACCCGCAGTGAACGCTCGCCATTCATTCATCAAATTTCTGATCGTCGGAAGTCTCGCGACCGCGATCCACTATTCCGTCTTCTACGGTCTCTACCGGATCGCAGGCCTTCCGGCTGTGCCGTCGACCTCGGCCGGTTTCGCGGCCAGCGCCGTCTTCAACTTCGCGGCGAACTACCGCTTTACCTTTCGCAGTCGCGCGCGATGGGACATGGCGGCTCTGCGCTACGTGCTGATCGCAGGAATCGGCCTCCTGATCAACGCACTGATTTTTTCAGCTCTGCACGAATGGGGCGGCCTGGGCTCCTCGTATTCGCAGCTTTTGGCGACCGGAGTCGTCCTGGTCTGGAACTACCTGGGCGGCAAATACTTCATCTTCAGGTACAAGGAATTGAAGGCTTAACCATTAATTTGTGACAGTTGGTTTCAGTCCGCCTTGACTTCTCGCCAAGCTGGTGGAATGTCTCCACGCGATTGGAGTTGAATCCATGGACCTCTCCTGCATTCCCCCGATGGTGACTGCGCCGCCGCTCTATGTCGACCTCGACGGAACGCTCATCGCCAGCGATCTGTTGATCGAGTCGGCGCTGGTTCTGGTGAAGCAGCGTCCGCTCGCTATCTTCGATCTGCTAGGCTGGATCCTGCAGGGCAAAGCGACCTTGAAGACCCGGATCGCGCAGGAGGTCGAACTCGATGTCGCGCACCTTCCCTACGATCACGAGGTCCTGGCATTGATTGCCAGGGCCCGATCCGAAGGGCGAAAGGTGGTCCTGGCCACGGCCAGTCACCGGAAGTACGCCGACGCGGTGGCGGCGCACCTTCGCGTTTTCGACGCGGTGCTGGCGACCGATTCCCAGAGGAATCGCTCTGGGCTCGCCAAACTGGAAGCGATCCAGGCTGACGCAGACGGACCGTTCTGCTACGCCGGAAATTCTGCCGCCGACCTCCCGATCTGGCAGGCGGCGGAAAGTGCGATCGTTGTGACGGCGAGCCCCGCGCTCGTGCGTCGAGCCGCAGCGCGCGCCAGGGTCGACGCGGTGGTTCGCCCGGCGGGTATGGGCATCGCTGCCGTGCTGCGCGCGATGCGGCTTCATCAGTGGGTCAAGAATCTTCTGGTGTTCATGCCGGCGGTGCCTTTGGCCGCGCAGCTGGGATGGCCGGCCGTCTGGACGTTGTTGTTGGCCTTCTTCTGCTTCGGCCTCTGTGCTTCCAGCGTGTACCTCCTGAACGACCTGCTGGACATCGACGCGGACCGACAACATCCCACCAAGTCACGCAGGCCGATTCCTTCCGGCGCCATGCCGCTCGCATGGGCCGTGATGTTGACCCCGATCCTGCTGCTCGCGGCCTTCGGTCTCGCCGCGTGGCGCCTGCCGTGGCTCTTTGCGGTCGTGTTGGTTTTTTACTGGGCGCTCACCATGGCCTATTCGGTGCGCCTCAAACGGATCACCGTGGTGGACGTGTTGCTGCTGGCAGGCCTCTACACCATGCGCATTCTTGCGGGTGCTGCGGTGATCGGGGTCATCCCGTCGTTCTGGATTCTGGCGTTCTCGATGTTCCTGTTCTTCAGCCTCGCCTCGGCCAAGCGCTACATCGAGTTGGCGGACGCCCAGCGGCGCCAGAAGATGTCGATGGCAGGGCGGGGCTACAACGTCGCCGATATCCCTGTCGTGTTGACACAGGGGATCGCCGCGGGGCAGATTGCCGTCATGGTGTTCGCCCTCTACATCCAGGATCCCGTGGCGACGCAGCACTTTCGCATGCCTTACTTCCTTTGGGGCGTGGCGCCCCTGCTGCTCTACTGGATCTCGCGCCTCTGGATGAAGGCACTGCGGGCGAAGGTGCATGACGATCCCCTGGTCTTCGCCGTCAAGGATCGCCAGAGCCAGGTCATCGGAACCGTGTGCGCGGGACTGATCTGGGGGGCTTTGTGAGCGCGTCGCGCGATGCCGCGGAGATGGCGGGCCCTGTCGCAGGATCGACGATGAATGCGCGCTGGAAGGCGTTCCTGCCACTGCTCTCATGTCTGCCGCTCGCGTTGATCTCGATGAGCGTCACCGGATTCCAGTTCGGCGTCAACAACAACATTTTTCATATCCCCTACGTCCTCGATCTCGCCAGCTCTCCGGAATTTGCGGGCGATGCCTTTTCGCAGTCGCTCGGCAAGTTCACTTCTGCGCTCTGGCCATTGGTGCGCCTGATTGCGAACGAATCGAACGTTCGCGACGTGTTCCTCGTGCTGGCGTCGATCAGCAGGCTCCTGGCGCTGGTTGCAGTCCTGTATCTGGTCAGGCTCAACGGCGTCAAGTCGATCGGTGCCCAGATCGCATGCCTGAGCGTGGTCGCGGTGACCCCGCTGATGACAGGCTATTCGCCCATCGGGTCGGACGGCCTGTTCCTGCCGTACTTCACTCACAGCGAGGTGACGTGGCCGGCGGTTTTCATGTCGCTCGCCCTGATGCAGCGGAGTCGGATCGCCGCGGCGGCGAGTTTCACCGGCATTGCCTTTGCGCTCAACGCATTCGTCGGCATATGGATGGTGTTCGTGAACATCGCGTCCCGGATCTTCGATACCCGCCGCTTGCCGCGCGCCGGCGAGATCCTGAAATACGGCGCGGTGGTCGGGTTGATCGCGTTGCCCGTCCTCGTCTGGATTTCATTTGCCGTGCTGGGGGCGAAGCCGGGCGCGCCTTTCAGCTACATCGAGTACGTTCGGGAGTTCTATCCCAACCACTTTCTGATCGAGGCGGCAAGCAAGGATCGCTCGGCCGCGTTGATGGTGATGTTCGTGTGCGGGCTGATCGGCGCGCTCCATACGGCCAATCCGCGGTATTGGGTGGGCGTGCAGTTGTCGGTTCTGGCGCTACTGGTCGTCGGGTCCTTCTTGCCCTACCTGATCAACAGGCGCTTCATCTTCAACCTTCATCTCTTGCGAGCGGACGGTCTGGAGCAGGCGGTGAGCATCCTCCTCTGCGCGATGGCCGCCGTCAAACTCTGGGTCGGCGGCACATCGGCGCGCCAACGCTGGATGGGCGTCATCGTGCTGGTGGGCCTGCTGAGCTGGCCCAAATCGCTTGCCGGCTTGATGTTGCCAGTGACCGCTTTGGCATTGCTTGCCGGCTTGTCTGATCAGGCGGATGCCATACCCGTCCGTGCCGCAGGCCAGTGGATCCGGCGTCATGAAACGGCGCTGGCGTGGCTGGCGACTGCGGGGTTCGGAGGCCTGTTTCTGTTCGAAGCCGTCAAGCTTGGCGCCGGAGCAGGCCTTGCGGCGCGGCTTGCTTTCGTCGCCGTGGCGCTTTATCTGATTTGGCGACCGACGTTCGTCGCTTCCTGGACGCCTGTGAAAGCGACGACGACCTGCACCGTGGCGGCACTCCTGGTTTCGGGTTTGGCGATTCAGCAGCGCATGACCAACGACCCGGGTCCGTCGGCATCGTCACAGGATTGGGACGACCTGGTTGCATGGGTACGCGCCAGCGATATTCACGGTGTCTTTCTCGTGCCGCTGGACGGGTCCGACAATTTTCAGCTGCGGGCGCGCCGTCCCGTGTGGGTTGGCGCGGTGCAAGGTGCCGCGGTGATGTGGGAGCCTTCGTTCTACGCGCAATGGTCGCCGCGTTTCAATGACCTGCTTCCGTTGAAGACTGCGCGAGAGTTCATCGCCTATGCGAGCGCGCACCAGATCCGCCATGTGGTGATCGATACCCAGACCGGCGACTGTGCGGCGCCGGCCGAACTCGTCAAGCGAACCGGGCGCTATGCGCTGTGCCGTGTCGGCAACGCGGCCGGAGCGATGTGAAAGAGGGTCGCCTCCACACGCCGAAATCCGCCGCGGATAGAATGACGGACTTCGTCCGAACAAGAGCGAGAAAGGCATCTTGGTTATGACACCGCGAACTACGCCGCAAGCATTCAGCGGTCTTTTCCCTGAAGGAAAAGGCCGGTAGGCCGCGCATGCTGGAAGCATCCAGCACCTGAACCATAGCCAAGCGCGGTCGCAGACCGCGCTTTTTTGTTTTCTCGCCGAGGTTTTTTCATGATCCAGATCACGCTCCCCGACAACTCGCGACGCGAGTTTCCCGGCCCGGTTTCGGTGGCCGACGTTGCCAAGGCCATCGGCCCCGGCCTTGCAAAGATGACCGTTGCCGGCAAGGTCGACGGCCGACTGGTCGATGCGAGCGACCTGATCGATCACGACGCGAAGCTGCAGATCATCACGCCGAAGGACGAGGAAGGCCTGGAGATCATTCGCCACTCGACGGCGCATCTGGTCGGGCATGCGGTGAAGCAGCTCTATCCGACGGCCAAGATGGTCATCGGCCCGGTGATCGACGAAGGCTTCTACTACGACATCTCGTACGAGCGCCCCTTCACGCCCGAGGACATGGCGGCGATCGAGGCGCGCATGCGCGAGCTGATCGCGCAGGACTATGACGTGGTCAAGAAGGTGATGCCGCGCGACGAAGTCATCAGCGTGTTCAAGTCGCGCGGCGAAGACTACAAGCTGCGGCTCGTGGAGGACATGCCCGACGAGAAGGCCATGGGCTTGTACTACCATCAGGAATACGTCGACATGTGCCGCGGCCCGCACGTGCCGAACACGCGTTTCCTCAAGGTGTTCAAGCTCATGAAACTCGCCGGTGCGTACTGGCGCGGCGATGCCAAGAACGAGCAACTGCAGCGCATCTACGGGACGGCCTGGGCGGACAAGAAGCAGCTCGACGACTACATCCGTCGCATCGAGGAAGCCGAGAAGCGCGACCATCGCCGGCTCGGCAAGGAACTCGACCTGTTCCACATCGACGAGGCGGCACCCGGCGTGGTGTTCTGGCATCCGAAAGGCTGGGCGATGTGGCAGCAGGTCGAGCAGCACATGCGCAAGGTCTATCGCGACACGGGCTACGACGAAGTCAAGGGTCCGCAGATTCTCGACAAGAGCCTCTGGGAAAAGACGGGCCACTGGCAGAACTACCGCGAGAACATGTTCGTCACCGAATCGGAGAAGCGCGAATATGCGCTGAAGCCGATGAACTGCCCTGGGCACGTGCTGATCTTCAAGTCGGACCTGCGCAGCTACCGCGATCTGCCCATCCGATACGGCGAGTTCGGCCAGTGCCATCGCAACGAACCGAGCGGCGCGCTGCACGGCATCATGCGCGTGCGCGGATTCACGCAGGATGACGGGCACATCTTCTGCACCGAAGACCACATCCTCGAGGAGTGCGTCGCCTACACGGCGCAACTGCAGAAGGTCTATGCCGATTTCGGCTTCACGGACATCCTGTACAAGGTCGCGACGCGGCCGGACAATCGCGTCGGCTCGGACGCGCTCTGGGACAAGGCCGAATACGCCGTGATGGAGGCCTTGCGCCGCTCCGGCGTCGACTTCGTGGTCTCGCCGGGCGAAGGCGCCTTCTACGGGCCGAAGATCGAATACACGCTCAAGGACGCGATCGGCCGCCAATGGCAGTGCGGCACGATGCAGGTCGACTTCAACACGGCCGAGCGCCTGGGAGGCGAGTACGTCACCGAGACGAGCGGCCGCGCGTATCCGGTCATGCTCCATCGCGCGATCGTCGGCAGCCTCGAGCGCTTCATCGGGATGCTGATCGAACATCACGCGGGCGCGATGCCCGCCTGGCTCGCGCCGGCGCATGTCGCGGTGCTCAATATCAGCGAAGGCCAGGCCGACTACGCCAGGCAAGTTGCGAAAACGCTGCAAAATCAAGGGCTTAGGGTTCAGGTCGACCTGCACAACGAAAAGATTACGTATAAAATACGGAAGCATTCGTTGCAGAAGCTTCCGTATATCCTCGTCGTGGGCGACAAGGAGAAGGAAGCAGGTGCCGTCGCAGTGCGCGCCCGGGGTAACCAAGACCTCGGTGCAATGTCCCTTGAGTCGTTCACGCAGCGTCTCGTCCAGGATATTGCCGAGAAGCGTTGATTTGTCCTTGAAACAGCCTCATATGTTTCCTTGCCAAACATGCCGCTTGCCCGCGAGGACTGCCCGGTGTTCGCTACAGTTTTTGTAGCAATTTGTTGAAGGACCCTGACCATCGCTACTGCATTTCGCGACCGCCGCCACCGCGAGGAACGCCAACACCGCCTGAACCGGGAAATCATGGCCCCGGAAGTCCGCCTGATCGGGCCCGAAAACGAGCCGTTAGGTGTCGTGAGTCTTGCGGAGGCATTGCGCCTCGCCGGTGAGCAAGACGTGGATCTGGTGGAAGTTGTCGCGGCGGCCAATCCGCCCGTCTGCCGCCTGATCGAGTACGGCAAGTTCAAGTACCACGAGCAGAAGAAGGCGGCCGAGGCGAAGTCCAAGCAGAAGGTCATCGAAGTCAAGGAAATCAAGTTCCGCCCCGGCACCGACGATGGTGACTACAACATCAAGATGCGCAATATCCGGCGTTTTCTTGAAGAGGGCGACAAATGCAAGATCACGCTGCGCTTTCGCGGCCGCGAGATCACGCACCAGGAACTCGGTCTGGCGCTGTTGCAGCGCATTCGCGACGAACTCGGCGACCTGATCGTGGTCGAGCAGTTCCCGAAGCTGGAAGGTCGGCAGATGATCATGATGATCGCGCCAGGCCGCAAGAAGACAGGCGCGGCTGCGAAGCCGGCGACGGAGCAGACGCCCGCACCTGCTGCGGCGTAAGAGGCGAGTGAGAAGAAGTATTTGAAGGGATTTCGCGCCTGCCCGCATCTTCGGGTGCAGGCATGCGCGGGATGAAGAAGTGTCTCGGGGCCAACAAGCCCGCGGATCATCCGCGGCGCCTCACGAGCACAAATTAAAGGAGCATTCACATGCCCAAAATGAAGACCAAGAGCAGCGCGAAAAAGCGTTTCCGCGTTCGTCCAGGTGGCACCGTCAAGCGCGGTCAAGCCTTCAAGCGTCACATCCTGACCAAGAAGACCACCAAGAACAAGCGTCACCTGCGTGGTGCAACGGCCGTGCATGAAACCAACATGGTTTCGATGGCCGCCATGTTGCCCGGCAGCGGCATCTAACCCGACGAACAAGGAGTACACACATGCCTCGCGTCAAACGTGGTGTAACGGCTCGCGCCCGCCACAAGAAGGTTCTCGCACTCGCCAAGGGTTTCCGCGGCCGCCGCGGCAATGTCTTCCGCATCGCCAAGCAGGCGGTGATGAAGGCCGGCCAATACGCGTACCGTGACCGCCGCACCAAGAAGCGCGTGTTCCGCCAGCTGTGGATCGCGCGTATCAATGCCGCCTCCCGTGAACTGGGCCTGACCTACAGCCAGTTCGCCAACGGCATCCGCAAGGCCGGTATCGAGATCGACCGCAAGGTTCTCGCCGATATCGCGGTGCACGACAAGGCCGCCTTTGCCGGCATCGTGGAGCAGGTCAAGGCCAAGCTGGCTGCTTGATTCCGCACAGCAGGTCGTCGTCCTCGCGGATCGCGGCCTGCGCCCACGGCACAAGGGCTGGCGCTTGAAAGAGCTCCAGCCCTTTTTCATCGCGGCATCGGCCCGTTTTCTTTCACCTCGAAGATTTTTTCCATGAACGAGCTGGACTCCCTGGTCGACACCGCACGTGCCGCTTTCGCCGCGGCGCCGGCGCCGGCCGAACTCGAAAATGCCAAGGCGCAGTTTCTCGGCAAGGCCGGTCGCATCACCGAGTTGATGAAAGGCATGGCCGCGCTGAGCGTCGACAAGAAGAAGTCGCGCGGTGCCGCGATCAACGTGGCCAAGCAAGCCATCGAGGCCGCGCTCGCCGAGCGCCGCCAGCAGCTCGCCGACGAGGAACTCGCCGCGCAGCTGCGCGCCGAAGCGCTCGACGTCACATTGCCCGGCCGCCAGCGCGCTCATGGCGGATTGCATCCGGTGAGTCGCACGATGGAGCGCATCGAAGCGATCTTCTCGAGCATGGGCTTCGACGTCGCCGATGGTCCCGAGATCGAAAGCGACTGGCACAGTTTCACCTCGCTCAACAACCCGCCGAACCATCCTGCGCGATCGATGCAGGACACCTTCTACGTCGACATCAACGGCGAGGACGGCGTGCCGTACAACCTGCGCCCGCACACCAGCCCGATGCAGGTGCGCTACGCCCACCAGCACATCAAGAAATACGCGGCGCAGTTCGAAGCCGCGGCCGCCGACACGACCGGCACGGTCAAGGCGCCTGAAATCCGCGTGATCGCGCCGGGCCGCACCTACCGGGTCGACAGCGACGCCACCCATTCACCGATGTTCCACCAGTGCGAAGGCCTGTGGCTCGGCGAGAACGTGAGCTTCAAGGACCTCAAGGTCGTCTTCACGGATTTCTGCCGCACCTTCTTCGAGAGCGACGATCTGGTGCTGCGCTTCCGCCCGAGCTTCTTCCCCTTCACCGAGCCGAGCGCCGAGATCGACATCCAGTTCCAGAGCGGACCGCTGGCCCATCGCTGGCTCGAAGTCGCAGGTTCGGGGCAGGTGCACCCGAACGTGGTGCGCAACATGGGCCTGGATCCCGAGCGCTACATCGGCTTTGCCTTCGGCATGGGCCCCGACCGGCTCACGATGCTGCGCTACGGCGTGAACGACCTGCGCCTCTTCTTCGATGGCGACCTGCGCTTCCTGAGCCAGTTCCAGTAAACAGAGAGCGAGAACGACGAGATGCAATTCCCCGAGTCCTGGTTGCGCGAGTTCTGCAACCCGCCGCTCAGCAGTGCCGAACTGGCCGAGACGCTCACCATGGGCGGCCTCGAGGTCGAGGAGCGCCGGCCGGCGGCGCCGCCTTTCACGCAGGTCGTGGTCGGCGAGATCAAGGAAGCCGTCCAGCATCCCAACGCCGATCGGCTGCGTGTGTGCCAGGTCGATGCAGGGCAGGGCGCCTTGCTGAACATCGTGTGCGGCGCGCCCAACGCGCGCGCCGGCATCAAGGTGCCGGTGGCACTGGTCGGCGCCGAGCTGCCGCCGGGCGACGACGGCAAGCCTTTCATGATCCGGCTCGGCAAGCTGCGCGGCGTCGAAAGCCAGGGCATGCTGTGCTCGGCGCGCGAACTCAAGCTCAGCGAAGACCACGGCGGTCTGCTTGAGATGTCGATCGATGCGCCCATCGGCGCCAGCGTGCGCGAGGTGCTGAAGCTCGACGACGCTTTGCTCACGCTCAAGCTCACGCCCAATCTCGCGCATGGCCTGAGCGTCTACGGCATCGCACGCGAGCTCGCCGCATTGACGGGCGCGCCGCTCCAGATGCCGGCCATTGCGCCGGTCGCGCCCACGCTGGACGACCGCTTGCCGGTCAAGGTCGATGCGCCCGAGCTGTGCGGCCGCTTTTCCGGACGCATCGTCCGCGGCGTCGACACCCAGGCCGCCACGCCGGCCTGGATGGTCGAGCGCCTCGCGCGCTGCGGCCAGCGCAGCGTCACGGCGCTGGTCGACATCTCGAACTACGTGATGTTCGAGTACGGCCAGCCGACGCACATCTTCGACCTCGACAAGATCCACGGCGGCCTCACGGTGCGCTGGGGCAAGGCCGGCGAGCAGCTCAAGCTGCTCAATGGCAACATCGTCACGGTCGACCCCCAGGTCGGCGTGATTGCCGACGAGCGCGAAGTCGAATCGCTGGCCGGCATCATGGGCGGCGACGCCACGGCGGTGTCCGACGACACCCGCAACATCTATGTCGAAGCAGCGTTCTGGTGGCCCGAGGCCATCCAGGGACGCTCGCGCCGTTTCAATTTCTCGACCGATGCGGGACACCGCTTCGAGCGCGGCGTCGATCCGAGCCGCACCGTGGCGATCATCGAGCGCATCACGCAGCTGATCGTCGAGATCTGCGGCGGCAAGTCGGGTCCGGTCGACGACCAGATCCTGCGCTTGCCCGAATCGAAGCCCGTCACGCTGCGCGTCGCGCGCGCCGCGCGCGTGATCGGCATGCCGCTCGACCAGGCCCGATGCAGCGCCGCGCTGCGCCGTCTCGGCCTGCCCGTCGAAGAGGGCGATGGCACGCTGATCGTGACGCCGGCGCCCCATCGCTTCGACCTGCGGATCGAAGAAGACCTGATCGAAGAGGTGGCCCGCCTCATCGGCTACAACAATCTGCCGACCACGCCGCCGCTGGCACCCATCACCGCGCGCGTGCGCCCGGAGGCCGAGCGCAGCCGCTTCGCCGTGAGCCGCCGCGTCGCCGCACTCGGCTATCAGGAGACGATCAACTTCAGCTTCGTCGAAGCGCACTGGGAGCACGATCTCGCCGGCAATGCCGATCCGATCAAGTTGCTGAATCCGATCGCCAGCCAGATGAGCGTGATGCGCTCGTCGCTGATCGGCTCGCTGCTGCAGGTGCTCAAGTTCAACCTGGACCGCAAGGCGCCGCGCGTGCGCGTGTTCGAGGTGGGCCGCGTGTTCCTGCGCGACGATGCGGTTGCCACGACCGACAGTACCGTCAAGGGCATCCATCAGCCGATGCGCATCGCCGGGTTGGCCTGGGGCGGCGCCGAAGACGCGCGTTGGGAGGGCAAGGCGCGGCGCGCCGACTTCTTCGACGTCAAGGGCGATGTCGAGGCGCTGCTCGCGCCGCTCGTTGCGCGCTTTGAGCCGACCGAACATCCTGCACTGCACCCGGGCCGCGCTGCGCGCGTGCTGCTCGAGGGCCGTGCGATCGGCGTGGTGGGCGAACTCCATCCGCGCTGGCGCCAGAAATGGGATCTTGCGCAAGCGCCCATCCTGTTCGAGCTCGAACTCGATGCCGTGATGGCCCGGCCGGTGCCGATGGCTCAGCCGGTGCCCAAACATCAGGCCGTCGACCGCGACATCGCCGTCGTCGTCGCGGAGGCGATCACGCACGACACGCTCCTCGGCGCCATCCGCGCTGCGTCGGATGCCAGCCTGTTGCGCGAGGTCGCATTGTTCGACATCTATCGGCCGCCAGCAGGACGCGACGGCACTGCCACCGGCCCGGGCAACCTGGCGCAGGGCGAAAAGAGCATGGCCGTGCGCCTCAGTTTCAACAGCGACACCGCAACGCTCACCGACGAGCAGGTCGAGGCGGCCGTGCGCACGATCGTCGATCAACTCGCTGCCCGGCTCGGTGCGCGACTGAGGGTATGAACGTCATGGAATTCACGCTCGAAGCCCTCGAAACACCGGCGCTCACCAAGGCGCATCTCGCCGATCTGCTGTTCGAGCAGATCGGGCTGAACAAGCGCGAGTCCAAGGACATGGTCGAGGCCTTCTTCGACCTGGTCGCCAACAGCCTGATCGAAGGCACCGACGTCAAGATCTCCGGCTTCGGCAATTTCCAGATCCGCGTGAAAGCGCCGCGCCCCGGCCGCAACCCGCGCACGGGCGAGGCGATTCCGATCGGCGAGCGCCGCGTCGCGACCTTTCATGCCAGTGCCAAATTGAAGGAGCAGATTCACGGCAGCATCGGCGATGAAGCACCTCGAGAGGTCGAATGGAGCCTCGGCGCCGAATAAGTGCTTGGTGCTGCGCGCGGACGTGGGGTAACCTCGAAGATTCGCTCGCACTGCCCTGATTTCAATGGAGAAAACGCTCCCGCCCATTCCCGTCAAACGCTACTTCACGATCGGTGAAGTGGGCGAGTTGTGCGGGGTCAAGCCGCACGTGCTGCGCTACTGGGAACAAGAGTTCACGCAGCTGCGACCCATGAAGCGGCGCGGCAACCGCCGCTACTACCAGCACCACGAGGTGCTCATGATTCGGCGCATCCGCGATCTGCTCTACGACCAGGGCTTCACCATCAGCGGCGCACGCAACAAGCTGCAGGAACTGGTGCAGGCCGAACGCGACCGGCGCAAGGCCGGCGAGGTGCCGCTCGAAGGCATGGAAGCGGTCGAGATCGACCGGGAAGAATTCGATGCCGCGGTCCAGGACGCCTCCCAGGCGGAAAGCCGCACGGTCGATCTTTCTCAACTGCTCCATCTCCGGCGCGAGCTCAAGGAAATTCGGGCGCTGCTCACCGCGGGGCACTGAAAGCACGCGGCTATAATCGAACGCTTCGGTGTGTGGCGCAGCCTGGTAGCGCACTTGCATGGGGTGCAAGGGGTCGAAGGTTCGAATCCTTTCACACCGACCACAAGACAAATCAAAGGCCGCTAGGAACATACACCTAGCGGCCTTTTCATCGGTAAATCAGTGACTTAGCGGGCAAGGACGTACAGGGCGCTACATTGACTGCCAGCCCAAAGCGGGGGTACAAATGGGGGTGCAGGGCGGTGTTTCAGGGGTATTTGGGGGGCGTGTACCCCCTTTCCCCAGCGAAAACACCCGCCGGTTGCACCCCCACCTTGTCGGAGTCGTACCCCCATGCTGACTGATGCCCAATGCAGGAACGCCACATGCCCACCAGACCGGCGGCAGGCGCGCTTCAGTGATGCCGGCGGCCTGTATTTGCAGGTCAGCCCAGCAGGTTCGCGGCGCTGGTTTTGGAAGTACCGGTTAGCCGGCGTCGAAAAGCAACTGGCTCTTGGCGGTTACCCGGACGTGAGCCTGACGGCAGCCCGCAAGGCTCGCGATGCCGCAAAGCTGGAAAAAGCCGGCGGCCGCGATCCCGTGCAAGCCCGCAAGGTGGCCAAGCTCAAAGCTACGGCGGTGGAGTCGGATACGTTCAAGGCGACGGCGTTGGAATGGTTCGGCAAGCATGAATCACGGTGGAGCACGCACTACGCCATTCGTGAGAAACGCAACCTCGAAAAAGACCTGTTTCCGCACTTCGCTGATCGACGCGTCGGTGAGATTGAACCCATAGAGTTGTTGGCCGCGCTGCGCCGGGTAGAGGAACGCGGCGCACTCGACGTGGCGCACCGTGTGCTGATTACGGCCCGTGCTGTCTGGCGCTATGCCGTGGCCACGGCGCGGGCACCGCGCGACATTACCGGCGACCTCAAAGGCGCACTGACGCCGCACAAGAAACGGCACTTCGCAGCCATTACCGACCCGGTGAAGCTGGGCGAGTTGGTACGCGTGATCCGAGGCTATCAAGGCGGCGCCATCGTTCGGGCAGCGCTGCAACTGGCACCGATGCTGTTTCAGCGGCCCAACGAGCTTCGCGGCGCGGCATGGGCAGAGATTGACCTCGACGCAGCGCTGTGGACGGTGCCAGCGGCACGCATGAAGCGGCGCAAGGACGGCAAGGAAAACGGCGATCCGCATTTGGTGCCACTGCCCCGGCAGGCATTGGAGATTCTGCGCAAGCTGCATCCGATCACCGGGCACGGCGCGATGGTGTTCCCCGGTGAACGTAGCCACGAGCGGCCTATCAGCGACAACACCCTGCGGGCTGCGTTGCTGACATTGGGTTATGGCCCCACGGTGCAGACCGTTCATGGATTCCGCGCCACGGCGCGCACCATGCTGGCCGAAGTGCTGGACGTTGAGCCGCTTGTGATCGAGGCGCAACTAGCGCACGCCGTCAAAGATGCGAATGGGCGGGCCTACAACCGCACGAAGTACGCCAAGCACCGCGCCGAGATGATGCAGAAGTGGGCGGACTATCTGGATAAATTGGCTACCGGCGCAGACGTGATCCCGATCAACCGGGCAGCGTGACGATGAGCCCCAAAGCGGATGAATTGCACTGGTATGTCCGCTACCCTCTTGGCATCGCCTTGATCGCTTTCGGCATCTACATCGGCAATCAACCGAGATATTCGGGATGGCTCGTCGCTGCCATCGCGATTGCTGGGGTCCTCATGATGTACGAGGCGTTGCTACTCATGATTTTCGCCGCCGTCTGTTTCTATTTCTTTCGAGCCTTGTCGGCGGTTCCTTCACCTTGGGCACGCTCTTCTGGCTTTGGCTCATATTCCACAAGGACAAGGACTAGTGGAACAAGCGAACGACGCCGCGTCTTCAGGGCGTCGGATTGCCGGGTGCGATCCGAAATCTGAGGGCGGCAATCAAATGGCTGCAAGTCTCCAGAGAGGCGCCAGGAACGTGTTTGCAACATGAACGATGAGCTACCGACCGGCGCCGAGTTTGAGGCGATGACAATTGCCCGGGCTCGCGAGGGGGATGCTGCTGCTGGCAAAGCGGCGCTACAGATCTGCGTCGCCGGCCTCTACGCCAATCACCTGTCCGAGCCGATGCGCTTCTACCTGGCTCAATGCTTGATCGACGTTGCGGACGACATGAAAGCCGATCGGGCAATGAACGTTGAGGTTGAGCGACACAGGGGGCGGCCGAAAGATCCATTTCCCGAATGGCAGGAACCGCTGGCCGCGTTCGGGGCTTTACTGAAGCAACGGGGATACATCGAGGCGCGAATCGAGGAAGCAATGGACGCGGCGCGACAAGCTGCGACCGGAAAGGCTCTTGACCTCCGCGATGCGCGCCGCATTCGTGAAAAGTACCAGCCAATGGACCAGCTTGACGAAGCACTGCTGATCCATCTTTGCGGTGATCAAGGCATACGGGGAGAAATTGCGCAATATCC
Source organism: Variovorax sp. PBL-E5 (assembly GCF_901827185.1). Classification (NCBI taxonomy): domain Bacteria; kingdom Pseudomonadati; phylum Pseudomonadota; class Betaproteobacteria; order Burkholderiales; family Comamonadaceae; genus Variovorax; species Variovorax sp. PBL-E5. The sequence goes on from NZ_LR594671.1 coordinate 1,907,186, forward strand.
CCCCGTTTCTCGGGACGGCTAAAGCGGTGCAATGCCGATCACTCCCTGCAACGTGCAGGCGAGAGATCAGGAGTAACACCCCATGTCGATACTGAGAATGCCGGCCGTTAAGGCTGAAACTGGACACCGCAGCCACGCCAGCATCTACAACGCGATCCGCGCCGGGCTGTTCACGAAGCCCGTGCAAATTGGTGAGCGTTCGGTTGGCTGGCCTTCGCAAGAAGTGCAGGCTATCAACGCGGCACGCATTGCGGGCCAATCGGAGGCAGCGATTCGGGAGCTTGTGATTCGCTTGCATGCCAAGCGCTCAGAGCTGGCGACGGTTTGAGAGGGCTGTGCAACATGAACACGGCCGAAGATCAGCAGTTCGCCACGTTGGCGGCCCGGTCCGCGCTGGCCGGTCACAGCCTAGTTCGCAGCAACCCAGCGGACGGCGCAGCGGCCTACTCCGCTATGCACTGGGGCTTTCTCAAGATGTTGCCGACGCTCGACGCAGCGCATGCATTCTTGGTGCAGATCGGCGGTGCGCGATGAACGCAATCGATCAATTCCTCACCGCCATCGAGTCGGCCGGATTGACGCCACCAGCCACCATCAACGACGACGGCAAGCTGCACCGCTTCAGTCCAACCGGCAAGCGTGGCGACGATGCCGGGTGGTATGTCCTGCACCTGGACGGCGTGCCGGCAGGTTCGTTCGGTGACTGGCGTTCTGGTGAGGCGCAGAACTGGTGCGCCAAGTCGGACAACGACATGAGCGAAGCCGAGCGGCAGGGCATGCGTGAGCGCGTCAAAGCCGCCCAGCGCATGCGCGATGCTGAGACGACGCGCCGGCATGGCGAAGCCGCAGTCGCAGCGCTGGCCTTGTGGGATGCCGCAGCCCCGGCGGTGGCGCATCCGTACCTCATTGCCAAAGGCGTGAAGCCCCATGGCATTCGTGCGGACGGCCATCAACTGTTCGTGCCGATGCGCGATAGCGCCGGCAAGCTGCACAGCCTGCAAACGATTGCGCCGGACGGCGGCAAGCGCTTTCTACCCGGCGGACGTGTGCGGGGCTGTTATTACGCCATCGGCAAGCCCAGCGGCCGGCTGATCGTGTGCGAGGGGTTCGCCACCGGCGCGACCCTTCACCAAGCAACCGGTGATGCGGTGGCCGTGGCATTCAACGCGGGCAACCTGCTGGCGGTGGCCGTGGCGCTGCATGCGAAGTACCCGTGTCTGAATATCGTTGTCGCGGCCGACGATGATTGGAAAACGCCCGGCAATCCGGGGCTGACCACAGCCAAGCAGGCCGCGCAGGCTGTGGGCGGCAAGGTCGCGGTGCCCGACTTCACCGACCTGCAGCGCGGTGACAAGGACACCGATTACAACGACCTGCAGCGGCTCGCCGGTGCGGTGCAGATCGGTGGTGAAGCATGAACGCCGGCCTTGCCGCAGTCCGTGCCGGCATCGAGGCTGCCGAAGCCCCGGCGCTAGATTGGCCCGAGCTTCAGCCACTGATTGCCAAAATCGACGCGGAGCCATACCCCATCGAAGCGTTGCCTATGGCCGTCCGGTTGGCGGTGCAGGAAGTCGCCGGTTTCGTTAAAGCCCCGGTGCCGATGATCGCCGTGTCGGCGTTGGCTGCGTTGTCGTTGGCGATCCAAGCCCACCATGATGCAGAGCGTGCAGAAAGACTGTCCGGGCCGTGCTCGCTGTTCTTGCTGGCCATCGCCGATTCTGGGGAGCGCAAATCGACCTGCGACGGCTTTTTTACCCGAAGCATTCGTGACTACGAAGCCGCGCAGCAAGAGGCTGCAAAACCCATCCTGACGGCCCACAAGTCGGATCACGAGATATGGGAATCACGGCGCGCCGGGGTGAAAGAAAAGATCAAGGCTCAGGCCAAGACCGGCAAGCCGAGCAACGGCGAAGAACGTGAGCTGCGCGACCTCGACAAGTCGGAGCCGAAGCCGCCGCGCGTGCCCCGCCTGATCTACGGCGATGCTACGCCCGAAGCACTGACCTATGCCCTGGCCAAGCAATGGCCGTCCGGCGGTGTGGTCAGCAGCGAAGCCGGCAGCGTGTTCGGCAGTCACGGCATGGGCAAGGATTCAGTGATGCGCAATCTGGCGGCGCTGAATCAGTTGTGGGACGGTGCAGCGTTGCCAGTGGAGCGGCGCAGCTCCGAAAGTTTCACCGTGCGCGGTGCCCGCCTCACGATGGCGTTGCAGGTGCAGGAAGCCACCTTGCGGGCGTTTTTCGACAGCACCAAGGGGTTGGCACGCGGCACCGGCTTTCTGGCCCGCTTCCTCGTGGCATGGCCGGAATCGACGCAGGGCATGCGGCCTTTCACCGAAACCCCGGCGAACTGGCCAGCGTTGGCGACGTTCAACACGCGACTGACCACGATCCTGAATCGGGCCGTGCCCATTGATGACGATGGTGCGCTCACGCCGGCCGCGCTGAAACTGGCGCCGGATGCAAAGGCGGCATGGGTGGGCTTCCACGATCAAATCGAGGCGATGCTTTCCACCGGCGGCGAACTGTTCGACGTGCGCGACGTGGCCAGCAAGATCGCGGACAACGCCGCGCGCCTTGCGGCGCTTTTCCATGTGTTTGAGGGCAGCATTGGGCCAATCGGCATCGACGCGATGGAGTCGGGGGCTTGCATCGCGGCGTGGCACCTGAACGAAGCGCGCCGGTTTTTGGGTGAGCTTGCGATGCCTATCGAGCTGGCCCATCCGCTGCGACTGGAGTCGTGGCTGTTGGATTTCTGCCGGCGCGAACGCACAGACAAAGTGCCGACGCGCGAAGTTCAGCGTTGCGGTCCGGGCGGACTGCGCGATAAGGCGGCATTCGCCGAATCGGTGAAAGAGTTGGAGGAACTGGGCCGGGCGCGCATGGTGCAGGACGGGCGCAAAAAGCTGGTGCAGGTGAACCCGGTATTGCTGGCGGAGGTGACGCCATGAGCTTGGCCGACCTGATGCGCAAAGGCAGTTTGCGGATGTTTGCGACTGCGACACTTGCGACTGTTGCGACACATGAGGCAGCGAGCGGGGCAACTGTCGCAGAAGTCGCAACTGTCGCAGTCGCAAACTCTCCGGGCGCAAAAGTCGAAGACGATCCGACGGACCTCGATCGCTGGTGCTGGCCGCGGTCCGATGCGATGAACGGTGCGGAGATCGACCGCCTAGTGTCGCGCGTCGAGTTGTTCGTCGGGCGCGGTGTGACCTTGATCGACGCGACCGCGCTTGCCGATAGCTTGGTGAGACGGGACCGCGAAGGCGACGATCGCTGGGCATGCGTGGAATGTGCCAATCTGACCAATCGCCGCTGCGCGACTTGGCGGCGTGCCGGCACCGGCGGCCCGATTGTGCCGACCGATCTCGCGACTACCCTGCAGCGCTGCCAAGGTTTTGTTTTTGTCGATTGTTAAAGCAAGGAATTAGCAAGATGACCACCAGCAAAAGGGTTGGGCGATGGAGACAGGGCGAGTCAGGCAATCCGGCAGGCCGTCGGCCGGGTACCGGCGAGGTTGCTGCACTGCGGGCTGCGATTTCGGAGCATGTGCCGGCGATCATCGAGAAGCTGGTCGAGCAGGCCAAGGCCGGCGACGTCGCGGCTTCGCGGCTCCTGTTAGAGCGCATCGTGCCGCCTCTTAAGGCCGCGGAACAGCCGACACCGATGCGCTTGCCCAATGGGCCTTTGGCGGATCAGGGGCGCGCTGTGCTCGCTGCTGCTGGTGCCGGAGAATTGGCGCCCGGACAGGCCGCGCAACTCTTGTCCGGATTGGGTGCATTGGCTAAGCTGATCGAAACCGACGAGCTAGCCGCTCGCATCGCAGCATTGGAGGCCAAGCATCTCAACACTTGAAGCCCGCGTGACGACGCTTGAGGCCAAACGGGGCACCGACTTGTCCAGGCTCACCGACGCGCAATTGGCGAAGCGCCTTGCGACTGTTCAGGGCCAACTTATCGCGGCGGGGGTGCTGACGGGCAGTGAGAGCCTCGACGACGAACTTAAGAAGCTGCGCAAGGCGCTGGCGGCAGAAAGGAGTAGTTGATGCAAGACCTTGGAAGGCGGGTCGCGGCCCTAGAGACCAAGACAGCTGCCGAAGGCAGTGGATCGTTGCGGGTCGTGTTCTTGCGAAGCGGAGAAGATCAAGAACAGGCGCTGGCCCGGGAGGGCAATGTCTCACGATGCCATCCGGTGATTTTTGTTGAGTTCGTATCAGTTCGGGACTGAACTGCAGGTGATCCACAGCCATGTAGAATTTGTGAATCCTGTCGCATGCAAAAATATAAGGTGACAGCGCGATGCGATTCTGAAGGCTTTCGATGTTTATTAAAAAATTTATCGGTCGGTTGCGTCCTGAACCCCGGGGCATGCAGGAACAATGGGTGCAGGCCGACTTGGCCCTCGCAGAAGGCAACGCATCGGAAGCCGTCGCCATCTATCGCCGCTTGGCTAGCGTGACGCCGCGCAGTGCCTCCGACCACCTCTATGTGGCCCTATCCCAAGTGCGGGTGGATGAACTGAAACAGGGGATGGAGATCCTGGAGGAAGGCCTCGGAAAGTTTCCAGAGGATCGGCTGCTGCTCGAGGCATATGTGCGCCTCTGTGCTGATATGCGGCAGATGGATCGCGCCGTTCTGTGGTTTTCCAGGAAAGCGGCGAACCGGACGGCAGCATGTGAATCACTCTTCGTCGAGTTCCCCGAACCGAATGTCCAGATAAGCCTTGTCGAGTATTGTTTCGCTCATGGAATGGCCGAAACTGCTGACGCGAGGCTTGATTCCGTCCTAGACCATTGCCACGATACGACATCGGCGTGGCGGCTGGCTGACTTGCTGCTGCTGCATAAGCGCAGCGACCGGGCCAACAGCATCTATCAGCGGCTGACCGCCCGGCCACCCGAGAATGCACGGGCCCTTCTTCATTCTGCGCTCGCAGAGTACAGGCTGCAGCATCCCGTCCGGGCTGCTGAGGTGCTGGAACACGGGTTGGCTGACTATCCAGACGCCGCAGATCTTCGTGAGCACTTCGTGAGTATCTGCTCCGAACTGAGGCAGGTGGACCGCATCATCCGCGTGCTCCTGCCGGACCAAGGCAGCGAGGCGCAAGCGTTGGAACTGCTGCTTGATACTTATAAGGCTCCGCAGGTCCAGGTAAACCTCATTGGTTGCTGCCTGCGTGCTGGGCTGCCGGAACTGGCTGAACGAGGAATCCGTTCCGCGCTTCTAGACACGGACAACATCGAGCAGCTCTGGATCCTTTCCGACCTGCTGTTCAACCAAGGGCGCACCAAGGATACAGAAGGGATCTACAGGCAGTTGATCGCCAGGGCCCCGGACAGTGCTCAGAGTGCGTTGTATTCCGGCCTCGCCGCATACAGGATCAAGCAACCCAAGCAGGCCGCCGACTTGCTGGAGGCGGGGCTTCGAAAATTTCCGGATTCCGAGCAACTGCTCGAACATTTCACACGCATCTGCGTCGAGATCCATGCAGTGGATCGCGTCAGTCGTTTCGTGGCACCGGCGGCGCGGAGCAAGTCGGAGGTCTGTGAGCTGTTGTTTGAGCAGTTCATCGACTCACCGACCTATATCAATCTCATCGAATACTGTGCCGAGCATGGTCTTGCGGAGCTTGCAGAAAGAAAGCTCGCACAAGTTCAGCAAACCTCGACAGATCCAGCTGCGCTCTGGGCAGCCGCCGACCTGCTCGCGAAAATGAGTCGCCGGAACGAGGCCGCCGACATCTACAAGCGGCTCTCGGCGCGCAGCTTGGAGAACGCCGAGGATTATTATTATTCATCCTTGGCATTGCTGAGGCTCGACAAAACGTCCGAGTGCGCCGACCTCCTCGAGCGGGGGCAGCAAAGGTATGCGGCAGATACCAATCTGTCGGCCCTCTACATGCAGGTATGCGCGAGCCGCGTGGAGTACGACCGCTATGTGAATTCGAACTTAGTGGCGGGAGTTGTGGCGACGCTTTCGATCGTCGACTTCTACGAGGAGTTCAGCAGGCGCGCTCCCGTCGAGTTTGTCCTCATCTGCACCGAACTCGAATCACGACTCGATGCGGCGGTCGTGGACACCCTGAAGAAGCGCTTCATCTCGTTTCTTCACGAGAATCCGCAATCAACCGTCATGGCGCGTTCTCTCGTGTTCTTGTCCAGATATCTTGACCTGAGGCCGGAATTTACCGCCGGGATATTGAACGCGATCATCGAATCTCATAGGGTCGACGGCGATGCGTTCAGGGCCGATGAGCGCTCGCTGAGAATCATGTATGACCTCTCTCCAGCCATGGTGCCCCGTCAGGCCCACGGGCATGAGGAACGGTTGAGGCAATTCATTGCCGCAAGTAGGGCCCTGGCGGGAAGTCCGGTCGAACTGGTTGACCCACTCCTGGAAATGAGCGGCGGTTGGACGCCGTGGCAGTTGATTTTCTGCCAAGCCGAGCCGAAGTTTTATGGGGAGGCCATGGCTGCATTCGAAACGTTGGCCTTCAGGACCTGGCCAAGGCTGAACCACGTTGCGCAGCATGTCGGCCGGAATTTGCTTCCTTCTGCAAAAGGCCTGAAGAAGATCCGAGTCGGTATCAATGTGCATGACTCCATGCCCATGATTTCGGGTTTGCTTCCGCGCCTGAATGCGGATCTCTTCGAAACAGTCTTCCTGCGCCCCGGCAAACAGGGCCAAACGCTGGCAGCTAAGAATTGGCTTGAGCGGGCGGGGAAGACGGTTGAGTTTTCCGATCTCGACACTTACGCCGCGATCCAAACGATTGAAGGCGAGGAACTCGACATCATCATCGCCGGGCCTTCCATGGGCGCGTCCTTTTACCCCATGATGGCGAAACTGGCGCCGCTGCACATGATCCTGCTGGAGCCGAACTGGACGGATGGCCTGACAAATTCCGACTACTACATCTCATGGCGACGGGCGGAACCCGAAGATCCCGCAGCTTACTACAAGACCGCAGTCTCCTTGTTCGAGCATCCCCCCTATTGGATTGAAAGGCCGGACATGGACGACAAGGGCGGCATCAGCCCGGAAGCGCGCGCGGAGGTCAGAAAGCGTTTGCTTGACGCAAGCCCGGAGGTTCGCGTCTATCTGTGCGCAAATACGCCGCCTAAGATCCATCCGGAGATGGACGAACTATTTCTCAAAATACTGCAGCGTGACAAGGAGGCTATCCTGGTGCTTCTTCGCGGAGATTTTCCTCCCGCCAGGACGTTAAGAAGCCGCCTGCGTGAACGACTCGGCGTCTGCTATGACAGGGTTGTCTTCATGCCGACTCTGACGAAGAACGATGCCCATCTGCTCCTGCAATCCGTGGACTGTTGTCTTGATTCGTATCCGCTCTGCGGCATGTCCTCCAGTTTTGATGGTGCGATGCTCGGGGTTCCGCTCGTGACGCTCCCAGCCGATATTCCCTTTAGCCGCTGGACGGCGGCGATCTATGAATACATCGGCGTATCTGGCCTCACGGCGAGGGACAAGCAAGACTACGTGGAATTGGCACTGAGGTTGGCGAGCGACGCAGCTTGGCGAAGCGAAAAAGCGGCGGAGCTGCGGCAAAAATCTGTTCGCTACGTGGAAAGCTTGGACAGCAGCAAGGAGTTTGAAAATTTTCTACTCGCCGCCTGGGACCGGAAGGTTAAGGGGCTACCCCCGACAAACTGGATCGAGGGCCAGTGGCACTGAGGGCTCCGGGTCGGTGCGTCGGGAACCGCAAACCCAGCGGTTGCATGGTAGGCATCTTGGCTCGAGGGGGCCTATCGGTGGGAGTTTGCCTTGCCAGCAGCCCCCATCGTGGGGCCTACGTGATGAGCTATCCTGAGATTCGCCACGCAGCCGAGCAGCGGGGATGTATGCCCGAACGAATTTCTGCACGACTCCGACTGCTTGAGGCTTATCAAAGCCTGTTGGACCAAATTCCAGTAGTCGGTGATCCTGTGCTCGACGACTGGAAGTTTCGAAAGGCGGCCCAAATGCTGCGCCAAGTTTTAGATCGTCTCGAACTGGCCTACGGCGTGATGACGGCACAGCGTTTTTCCGAACGGAAAGCTTCCACGCGCTTGAAGAAAACAAGCAAGCTCTGCCGTAAGACAGAGCGCCGCGTGCGGTGGGTATACGCCACTTGTTTCTACACGTTTAGCGCGAGGCGATCGGATTTGTGCGCGCAACAGCGGCCAATTTTTTCGACCCCGTTCGAGCCGCAAAGCCGGCCCGTTTTGCGGCGCCCGCCATTAGGGGGTATCTGCGCTGTGACGGGGGTACAGAAGGGGGTACAAATCGTCGTTGGGAAGACCGAAAGCCAATACTGTTGCGGATCACGGACCTACTTTAGATCGGTTTCACACCGCCCAATCGAGTTCCTGCACCAACACCCGGTAGGCGTCGTCGCCGATCACATCGTCGCGCCGAAGCTCGAACGCACGCTGCCGCGCCACCGCGATCGCGCGCCGCCTGAGCGGTCCGCCCGGCACTTCATCGACCGGCGCGTCCTGCGTCTGGCTGGTGTTCAGTTCGACCACCGCGCCGTATTCCTTGCGCAGCAATTTCGCGGACAGCGTGTCGTCGTCCTTGATCGCCTCCAGCAGCGCGTTGTAGGCGTGCGTGCGGCCGAGCCGGATCTCGCGGCCGACCGGATCGTCGTCGGTCAGCCCCATGGCCCTGATCAGCGGCGCCATCGTGAGGCCCTGCAGCACGAGCGTGCCGAGCACCACCGCGAATGCGCACAGCAGGATCAGGTCGCGGTACGGAAACGGTGCGCCGCCGGGCAATGTCTCGGGGATGGCAAAGGCCGCGGCCAGCGTGACGATGCCGCGCATGCCCGCCCACGAGAGCACGATGCCACCGCCGACCGTCGGCCGCGGGCGCGCTGCATCGCCCGATGCGAGCGTCCGCCGGCGCTTCATGGCCTGGTACGTCATCACCCACGCGAAGCGGGCCAGGATCGTCACGCCCAGCACCACCGTGGCCGTGACGAGCGCATCGGCCTGCGCGCCGCTGGCCGCGAGCCGTGTCCAGATCGGCCGCAGCTGCATGCCGATCAGCACGAAGGCGAACGCATTCAGCACGAAGACCACCGCCTCCCACACCGCGAAGACCGGCACCCGCATGCGCGCGGGCATCTGCGGTCCGATGCCGCGCGCCACCGTCATCGCGTACGCGACCAGGGTCAGGATGCCGGACAGCCCGATGGCCTCCGCCGCGATCCAGACGCCGAAGGTCAGCGCGAACTGCACGATCAGCGCGATCGGCACGTCGCGCAGCCCGGCCGTCAACGGCCGCAGGACGTAGGCACCGCCCACACCGGCCGCGAGGCTTCCGAAGACGGTCAGCAGGAACACCGGCGCGAAGCTGCCGAAGCCCAGATGCCCGCCCATCATCGCCATGATCGCGAGGCGATAGACGAGCAAGGCGCTGGCGTCGTTCAACAGGCTTTCGCCCTCGAGGATCTTCAGCAGCTTGTGCGGCAGCTTCACCTGGCGCATCACCGCCGTGGCGGCGGCCGCATCGGGCGGCGCGACGATGGCGCCGAGCGCGATCGCGACCGGCCAGGGCATCCCGGGCACGAGCCAGCGTGCCGTGAAGGCGACCGCCAGCACCGTCGTGCCGACCGCTGCAATGACGAGCCCGGCCACCGGCCGCCAGTTCGCGCGCAGGTCGCGCAGCGAGGTGTCGTAGGCGGCATCGAGCAGCACCGGCGCGACGAAGAGCGTCAGCGCGAGCTGCGGGTCGAGTGTCCAGTTGGGGCTTGCGGGCACGAACGCGAGCAGCATGCCGCCCAGCGCAAGGAAGGTCGGGTAGGGCGCGCCGACCCTGCGCGCGAGCGCGGCAAGCAGCGCTGCGCCGAGCAACAGCGCAATGATCCATTCGAAAGTGGCCATGGTCGGGTTGTCATTCTCGGGCCTCCCGGGCGCGAGTCATCTTTTCCGACTGCATCGCCACCGCAGCTTGTGGATGCGATGGCGTGCCAATCAGCGAGCGTGGCCGACTTCCTGCGCCGGCCTGCTCATTGGCCGACGAGCTTCTGTCGATCCGCCGAGTAGCGCGCACCCTGGACCGGGACGCTCGAGACGGCCGCCTCGATCTCCTCCAGATCTTCCGCAGACAACACGACGGACGCAGCACCGGTGTTCTCTTCGAGACGGTGCAGCCGGGTCGTGCCCGGAATCGGCACGATCCACGGCTTCCGGGCGAGCAACCACGCAAGCGCCAACTGGGCCGGGGTGACTTGCTTGCGCGCAGCGATCCCGGCCAGCACGTCGACCAGGGCACGATTCGCGCGGCGCGCCTCCGGCGCGAAGCGCGGCACCGTGTTGCGAAAGTCCGTGGCGCCGAAAGGGGTCTGCGCGTCGATCGCGCCTGTCAGGAAGCCCTTGCCGAGCGGGCTGAATGGCACGAAGCCGATGCCGAGTTCTTCCAGCAGCGGAAGGATCTCTTTCTCCGGTTCGCGCCACCACAAGGAATACTCGCTTTGCAAGGCGGCCACGGGCTGAACGGCGTGCGCGCGGCGGATGCTGTCGACGCCGGCCTCGGAGAGACCGAAGTGCTTCACCTTGCCCTCACGGATCAAGTCCTTCACCGTGCCGGCGACCTCCTCGATGGGCACCTGCGGATCGACGCGATGCTGATAGAACAGGTCGATGCGGTCCGTGCGCAGGCGTTCGAGCGCCTCGTCGGCCACCTGCCGGATGCGTTCCGGTCTGCTGTCGAGCCCCTTGCCGGTCTCGCCATCGCGAAAGCCGAACTTGGTCGCGATCACCACGTGGTCGCGCATCGGCTGCAATGCTTCTCTGACCACGCGTTCGTTGATGAAGGGCCCGTAGGCCTCCGCAGTGTCGAAGAAGGTCACGCCGCGTTCGTAGGCGGCGCGAATGAGCGCGACGGCGTCAGCGGTGCCGGTCGCAGGTCCATAGCCGTAGCTCAGGCCCATGCAGCCGAGCCCGAGGGCCGAGACCTCCAAACCACTTTGACCGAGTTGTCGATGTTGCATGTCTTGCTTTCTTTCTTGAAGTGGGCGACGCCGCTCAGGGCTGGTCCATGTATTGGGTGTCGGAGACCTTCTCGAGCCAATCGACCGCCTTGCCGTCCGGCTGCTCGGTGATGGCGATGTGCGTCATCGCGGTGGTCGGCGATGCGCCGTGCCAGTGCTTCTGGCCGGCCGGAATCCAGACCACATCGCCGGGCCGGATCTCCTGCATCGGATCACCCCAGCGCTGCACATGGCCAGCACCTGCCGTGACGATCAGCGTCTGCCCGATCGGGTGCGTGTGCCAGGCCGTGCGCGCGCCCGGCTCGAAGGTCACATAGGCGCCCGTCGCGCGTGCGGCACCTTGCGGCTGGAGGAACAGCGGGTCGACCCGCACTGTCCCGGTGAAGCAGTCGGCCGGCCCTCTGGCGGACGGCTGGGAACCGTTGCGCGCGATCTGCAAGCCGGCGTCCGCCTGCATGGGCGCCGAAGCGGGCAGGGGAGATGGCGCGGAGCGGGCGGCCTCGCCGCGGGTGTTGATGTCCATGACCGCAACTGTAGGCCTGTGACTCTCATTCGAATAGCGAGCAAAGCCTTGAAGGACTGGCAAGTTGCTGTTGATAATCGAATGACAAGGAGTCCGTCATGCCGATCAACGAATTGCGCTCCATCGAGACCTTCGCGAAGGCCGCCGAGCTCGGCAGTCTGCGCCAGGCCGCTGCTGCCCAGGGCATGACCCCGCAGGCCGCGAGCCAGGCCCTGGCGCAGCTGGAGCGGCACCTGGGCGTGCGCCTGTTTCACCGCACGACGCGCAGCCTGTCGCTCACCGACGAGGGGCGGCAGTTTCTCGAGGCCGCGCAGCCGGCGCTGTTCGGATTGCAGCGCGCGCTGCACATGGCAAGGCAGGCCAAGGACAAGATCGCGGGGCCGCTGCGCATCGTCGGTCCGCGCTCGACCTTCGCACCCGTGCTGTGGCCCGTGCTCGACGAGTTCTGCCGCCTCTACCCGGAAGTGCAACCCGACGTGCAACTGGACGATCGCATCGGCAACTGGGTGGAAGACCGCGTCGACGTGGGCTTTCGCGTCGGGCCTTCGCCGGCGGAAGGCGTCATCGCACGCAAGCTGTTCCCGCTTCAACTCATCATCTGCGCGGCGCCCGCGTACCTGATCCGCCATGGCGCGCCGGACAAGCTCGGCGCACTCGCCGCGCATCGCTGCAGCGCCTTTCGCCATCCGGGCACCGGCCGGGTTCTGCCCTGGTACGTCAAGGTCGAGGACAGCATGGTGGAGCACCCCGTGGTTCCCGCGCTGTGCGTCAACGATGAAGCGCTGGAGACCGAAGCCGTGCTGGCCGGGCACGTCCTCGGCCTCCTGACCGGCGTCACCGCCGCGCCGCACATTCGCGCGCAACGCCTGGTGCCGCTGCTGACCCGGCACGTGGCCGACCACTCCAGCACCTTCGTCTATTACGGAAGCCGCACCGCCCAGCCCCGGCGCGTCAGGGCCTTCATCGACCTCGCGGTCAAGCGCCTGGTCGACAACCCGGCCTGCGTGTTGACGGCGAAAGAGCTGCAGGCGGCCGAAGCGAAGGGGCGCAAGGCCTACCCGCGCCAGTCGTCGCGCGCGGCATCGACAGCCTCGTCTCCGTCGTAGTACTGCGGCCATCGCCGGCGCACCACGTCGCGGTGACTCGCATAGGCATGGCAGCTGTCGATCTTGCGCGGTTTCCCGCTCGCGTCGACGGGTGTCGGCAGGGACTCCCGCACCTGCCACAAGGTCTGGAACGCGACCGTCGCGAGCGGGCCGAGCAACTCCGCAAGATGCGTGCATCCCTGGCGGCCGCCGAGCCGCTCGCGCACCGCGCCCGACCAGCCGGGACCGATGCGCAAGCCTCTCAGGGACTGCAGAACGCGGGTCGCTTCACCGCAGATTGCGAAGGGCGAAGCATCGATGCAGGCCTCGACCTCGATCAGATCGAGCCGGTCGTTGACCACCAGCCGGATCGACATGTCGTGGATCGGCTCGCCCGGCGCCACGTGGCGCAAGTCCCCGAGGGTCATCGCGCAGGACTTGGTGTCGACCATGCGGGCTTCGATGTCGTAGAGCCCGTCCAGCCGCGCGTAGCCCTGCAATTCGACGCGGCGCTGGTGCAATGCGTGGCGCGGTTCGGCCGCTGGCAAGGGCATGGCGGATGCGCGCTCAAGCGCGGCTTGTCGTCTCTGGGCGGACCGGGCCGATGGCGCCCGCTTCCTCGTACGCGGCCAGCTCCTCCTGCGAATGGCCGAGCCATGTGCCGAAGACTGCGCCGTTGCGCGCGCCCAGCGGCAGGCTCGGCTCGATCGGGCGGCGCACGGTGCCTTCGAAGACGAGGGGCGAGTGCGGCAGCACCACGCTGCCGAGCTCGGGGTGGTCGATCCATTGCAGGCTGCCGCGCGCATGCATGTTCGGGTCGTGCATCACTTCGGCGAGTTGCCGCACCGGCGCGCACGGGACCTTCGCGGCCAGCATGCGCTGGGCGACCTCGTTCCTGGCCAGCGAGCGGGTCCAGCCCTCGATCAGCGCATCGACCTCGGCGAAGTGCTCGACGCGCGAGGTGCGGGTCAGGAAGCGCGGATCGTCCTTGAGGTCGCCCCGGCCCATGACCTCGAGGATCGCGCGGAAGTGATGGTCGCCCGGCGCATTGAGCACCACATAGCCGTCGGTCGTCTCGTAGACGTTGTAGGGCGAGATGCCGAGCCCGCCATGCCGGTTGCCCGTGCGTGCCGGCGCCGCGTCGCCGCGCGCGTGCAGCATGCCCAGGTTGGACGCGAGGGATGCATAGGTCGCGTCCTGCATCGACACTTCGACCACGCGGCCTCGGCCCGTGCGCTCGCGCTCGTAGAGCGCCGTCATGATCGCGCCGTACAGATGGATGCCGGCCATGAAGTCGCAGATGGCCGCGCCGGACTTGACGGGCGGCTGGTCCGCAAAGCCGGTCGAATCGATGACGCCGCACATCGCCTGCATCACGAGGTCCATGGCCGGGTAGTCGCGGTAAGGGCCGGACTTGCCGTAGCCCGAGCTCGAGCCGTAGACCAGCCGCGGGTTGATCTCGTGCAGTTGCGCGGCACCGACGCCCAGGCGGTCCATCACGCCGGGCGCGAAGTTCTCCACCAGCACGTCGGCCTTGGCGACCATCTCGCGCAGCAGTGCGCGGCCCTGTTCCGTCTTCAGGTTGAGCGTGACGGGCTGCTTGTTCGAGTTCAGCATCGCGAAGGGGAGGGCCGCGCCGCCCATGTCGCCGCGGCTGCGCAGGTGCTCGCCCTGGAAGGGTTCGACCTTGATGACCTCGGCCCCCGCCATCGCCATCAGGAAGGTGGCGTACGGTCCGTTGTAGACATGCGAGAGGTCGATGACGGTGAGGCCGGCGAGCGGGTAGTCGGTGCGGGCGTCGTTCGACGTGGATTCAGGTGAGGGCATGGAGCCTCCGCGATTCGCCAGGGCTGGCAATGAATGAAGGAAGGATGGATCGAATGAAGGATGGACGGATGGCTTCTCGCGACGTCATCCGCGCTGCACCGGCGCCCCGCGTGCCAGCACCCGCTGCGCGGCGCGATGGTGCGGGCGATCGAGCATCTTTCCCTCGACCGCGATCGCGCCGGCCGCAGGCGAGGCGTCGAATGCCGCGATCACGCGCTGCGCCCAGTGCACATCGGCACTCGACGGCGTGAAGGCTTCGTGGATGGGGCCGATCTGGTCCGGATGGATCGCCACCTTGGCCGAGAAGCCATCGCGCGCCGCCTCGGCCGCTTCGGCCTTCAGGCCTTCGGGATCGCGGAAGTTCGTGTAGACGGCATCGATGGCCGGGACCTGCGCGGCCGTGGCGCCGAGCAAGGTCAGCGCGCGTGCGAGCTGATAGGGCGCGGTGTAGCGCCCATCGGGCCCGCGGTTCGCCAGGGCGCCGATGTCGCTCGCCAGATCTTCGCCGCCCCAGAACATTCCGCTGAGTCGGGCGCCGGCCTCGCGTGCGTAGCTCTCCATGCCGAAAAGGCTGGCAGCGGTCTCGGTGACGATGGGCAGGAGGCGCAACGAGCCCGCGGCCACGTCGTACCGGGCTTCGAGCGCCGAGACCTGGGCGTCGAGCAGTGCGACGTCGCGGCCGCCCGTGCATTTGGGCAGCATGAGCCCGTAGGGACGCGCACGCACCACGGCCGCCAGATCGTCCGCGGTGAGGCCGGTCGTCAGCGCGTTGACGCGCACGAACAGAGGCAGGCGCTCGCGATGCGCGCTGACGAACTCGGCGCACATCTCGCGCGCCCGCGGCTTCTCGGCCTCGGGCACCGCATCCTCCAGGTCGATGATCAGCGCACCCGCGCCGGATTCGAGCCCCCTGGACAGCTTGCGCGCGTCATGCGCCGGCACGAAGAGCAGCGAGCGCATGATCAGAACGTGCCCATCGAGAGGAAGCCGTCCACGGGATCGAAGTCGGCCACCAGCTTCTTGCCGACCAGGTCCTTGAGCGCTTCGGTGGCGCCGCCGCCCAGCGTGCCGTAGCGCACGCCGCGGTAGATGCGCGAGATCGGATAGTCGTCGCAGAAGCCGTAGCCGCCGTGCACCTGCAGCGCTTCGGTCGCGACCCGGATCGCCATCTCGTTGACGAAGATCTTCGCGATCGCGGCGTCGTGCGGATCGGGAAAGGGGTTGGCCGTGAGGCATGCGCGGTACAGCAGGCTGCGGCCGGCCTCGATGTCGCGGTACATCTCGGCGAGCTTCCACTGGATGCCCTGGAACTCGGCGACGGCGTGACCGCGGATCGTGCGTTCGCGCACGTAGCCGATGGCTTCCTCGAAGGCCGCCTCGGCCAGGCCCAGCGAAACGCTCGGGTTCAGGCAGCGCTGCGTGTTGAAGGCCGACAGCAGCTTCTTGAATCCGCCTTCGCGCAGGACCACGTTCTCGACCGGCACCTCGCAGTTGTTGAACTGGATCTCCGCGAGGTACTCGCCGCCCATGGTGTGGTAGCGCGCCGTGACCTCGAAGCCGGGCGTGTTGCGGTTCACGAGCACGCAGCCGATGCCCTCGCGGCCGGGCGTGCCGTTGATGCGGGTGAAGACGACGAACCATTGCGCCTCGTTGGCGCGGCTGATCAGTGTCTTGACGCCGTTGACCACGGCGCGGTCGCCCTTGATCACGGTGTTGGTCTTGTAGTTGGGCACGTCGGTGCCGGCATGCGGCTCCGTCATGCACACGGCCAAATGCGCTTCGCCCGAAACGACCTTGGGCAGGATGTCGCGCTTCATGCTCTCCGGCGCGTAGGTGCTGATGACGCGGACTTGCACGCCGACCATGCCCATGAGTGCCATGGCCGTGCAGTAGCAGTGCTTGGCGACTTCCTCCATGATCAGCGCGGTGTCGAACACCGGCAGGTTCGAGCCGCCGTACTCCTCGGGGATCGACATGCCCAGCACGCCGATCTTCGCCAGCGCGTTCAGGTTGTCCCAGGGATAGGTGCCGTCCAGGTATTTGATCGAGTTGCCGCGGAAGTCCTTGTCCTTGGCGAGGCTGCGGACGGTGCCCACCAACGAACGTTGCTCTTCGGTGAGTAGAAGTCTCTGGTTGCTCATGATGTGATTCCTTGTCGGGTCGGTGGATTGCAGGGTTCGGTGAAAGGCGCGCTGTGACTCATGCCACGACGCCCGTGAAGCGCGGAGGCCGGCGCTCGGCGAAGGCGGCAAGGCCTTCGGCGTAGTCGGCCGACCCGAGGATGTCCGGCAGCGCCGCGCGCTCGAGCCGCAGCCCGTCGGCGAGCGGCAGCTCGATGCCCTGGTAGACGAGCTGCTTGAGCGCAGCGAGCGCGGGCGCCGAGCGGCCGGCCAGCAGATTCGCGAAGGCCAGCGCGCGCGCGTCGAGGGCGTCGGGCGCGGCGAGCTCGTTGACGAGGCCGATGCCCAGGGCGTATTCACTGGTCACCGGATCGCCGCTGAGCATCATCTGCAGCGCGCGGCTCACGCCGATCAGGCGCGGCAGCCGTTGCGTACCGCCTGCGCCGGGGAAGGCGCCGACGCGGCTTTCGGTCAGGCCCAGCGTGATGCCGGCGGCGGCGATGCGCAGGTCGCAGGCGAGCGCCAGTTCGAGTCCGCCGCCGAGCGCCAGGCCGTTCAGGACAGCGATGGTCACGCAGCGCGATGCGGCGAGCGCATGGACGGCTGCGTTGATGCCCGCGTTGTGCGCCATCCGTGCCGCGAGGTCCATGCTCTTGCGTTCCTTGAGGTCGGCACCCGCGCAGAACGCACGGCCGCTGCCGCGGATCAGGAGCACGCGGGCCTGCTTCGCGGCGGCATCCGATATCGCCTGCGACAGCGCAGCCACGGTCGCCACGCCGAGTGCGTTCATGCGTTCCGGGCGCTCGAGCCGGATCTGGAAGACACCGTGGCCCAGTTCATCTAGAAAAAGGTCCTGGTTCATGCGTGCTCCTTGCACAGTCCATGCAACAGCGCGTCGCGATGGTCGGGATGTGAAATGGCCGCAAGCCGCCGCGCGCGCTCGCGCAGTGAACAACCACGCAGATGCGCCGCGCCGTGCTCGGTCACGATCACATCGACGTCACTGCGCGCGGTGGTGACCGGACGGCCTTCGAGCGAAGCGACGATGCGCGAGTGCTTGCCGTCGGGCGTGGTCGAAGGAAAGGCGATGATCGATCGCCCGCCGGGCGAAGCGATGCCGGCGCGCACGAAGTCGACCTGGCCACCCACCGCACCGAGATAGCGGCCACCCGCGATCTCGGCATTGGCTTGGCCCGACAGGTCGATCTCGATCACCGAATTGATGGTGTGGAAGCACGACAGCGAGGACGTGACCGCGAGGTGGTGCGTGTACTCGACGCTGCGCAGATCGACGCTGCCCGAGCGCTCCGCGAAGTCGCGCAGGCGTTGCGTGCCGAAGAGTCCGCCGGTGACGGTGCGGCCCGCATCGCGCCCCTTGTGGGCGTTGGTGACCACGCCTTGCTCGATCAGGTCCACCAGCACGTCCGAGACGACGCCGCTGTGCACGCCAAGCTCGCGGTGGCCGGCGAGTGCGTGCGCGACCGCGGCCGGCAGCGTGCCGACGCCGAGCTGGATCGTTGCGCGGTCGGGGATCAGCGCCACCACCTGCTGTGCCACCAGGGCTTCGACGGAAGAAGGTGCGGGGTCCGGCATGTCGATGAGGCGTTCATCGCTCTCGACGAGCAGGTCGATGTCCGCTGCATCCACCACGGCGTCGCCGGCCAGCAGCGGCAATGCGGGATTGACCAGCGCCACCACCAGCCTCGCTTGCCGGATCAGGGCTTGCGTGAAATCGGCAATGACGCCGAGCGTGAAGCCGCCGGCGGGCAGCGCGCGGACCTGGATCAGCACCACGTCCACGCGCAGGATGCCGCTGCGCAGCAGGGAAGGAATCGAACCGACGTGGCACGGATAGATGTCCGCCATCGCGGTGACGCGCCGGCTGCCGCCCGCACCATTGAGGGCACGGAAGGCGAAGTGATCGGCCAGCTCGGGACGCAGCGTGTCCGACGCCGACAGGCCGAAGAACAATTCAGCCGATGTCAGGCTGGCGCGCTGCGCGACGAGCGCTTCGGTCAATGCGAGCGGCTCGCCGGGGCCTTGCGGCCAGCCGATGACATCGCGCGGGCGCAGGCAGTCCGCGAAGCGGAGCTGATCGATGGGCAGAGTCTGGGGCATGGCGCGCGTCACTCCGCCTGGATGTGGGCATCCTTGATGAGCTGGCCCCAGCGCGCGTAGTCGTCGGCGATCGTCTTGCCGAACTGCTCGGGCGATCCGGGCTGCGGCGTGGCGGCTTCACGCGCCAGCAACTCGGCGACATCGGGCGCGGCCAGCACCGCGTTGAGCTCATCGTTGAGCCGCTTCACGACCGGCGCCGGCATGTGCGCCGGACCCGTCAGCCCCCACCACACCGTGAGCTGGAAACCCGGCACGCCGGCCTCGGCCACTGTCGGCAGCTGCGGCGCCAGCGGCGAGCGCTGCGCGCTCGTCACCGCCAGGCCGCGCATCTGGCCCGCGTTGATGTAGGGCACCGCCGAAGCGAGGCTCGGCAGGAGCATCTGGAGGGTGCCGCCCATGAGGTCGGTGAAGGCCGGACCGATGCCCTTGTATGGGACGTGGACGAGCTCGATCTTGGCCGCGGATGCCAACAGTTCGGTCCCGAGGTGGTTGATGCCGCCGATGCCCGCCGAGCCGTAGCTGATGCTCTTCGGCTTGGCGTGCGCCAGGTCGATGAATTCCTGCAGCGTGCTCGCCTTGACCTTGTTTCCCACCACGACCACGAAGGCGCCCGCACCGATCTCGCCGATCGGTGTCAGGTCCTTGATCGGGTCGTAGCTCAGTTTCTTGATGGCGGGGTTGGTCGTGATGGAACTCGAGACGAACAGCAGCGTGTTGCCGTCGGCCGGTGACTTCACGACGTAGTCGGTGCCGATGGTTCCGCCCGCGCCGCCGCGGTTGTCGACGATGACGCTCTGGCCGAGCCGGGCGCCCAGCTTGGATGCGATCACGCGCGCGATGTTGTCGTTGCTGCCGCCCGGCGCAAAGGGCACGATCAGCTTGATGGGCCGGTCCGGCCAGGCGGCCTGCGCCGTCGCGCAGGCGAGCAGCAAGGCGGCTGCGCAGGCGGCGAACGAGGTCCGCCGCGTGAGTGAGTTCTTGAGGGTCATGGTGTTGTCTCCGGGGTTCACGATTCGGGTTGAAGTGCGCGGGCGAGTGCGCTCACGTCCGCGCAGGTCTCGATGCTTTCGACGAGCCGGCGAAGGCGTGCCGCGGCGTCGGCATGCAGCGGTCGCGCCGCAGCGCGGAAGCAGTCGATGGCCTTCGCGTCCATCGCTGCGGCCGTCATGGGGCGCTCGGGATGACCGAGCGGTTGATCCACGCGCAGGCTGTGCGTCGTGCCGTCGTTCATCTCGACGTGCATCAGTGCGGGGGTCACGTTGCGTCCCCATTCGCGCTCGATGTCCTTGTCGACATACGGATCGATCCGCTGCGCCAGGGCCAGGATGTCTTCCCGGCCCAGCGAGGCCTGCTCGAAATGACCCAGCCGCACACCGCCGTCGACGATCGCCGCGGCCACCGTGTACGGAAGGCTGAACTGCGCATGGACCACGGAGCGCGGGGTCTTGCGGACCTCGATGGGCGTGCACACGGCCTCGTGCGCCTGGCGGTTGATGCCGACGCGAATGCGCCGCACCTGTCCGGCGCGAATCGCATGCGCCTCGCGCAGCGCGAGCGCGGCATCGATCGCGCTGTGATTGAGGCGGCAGCAGGGATAGGGCTTGTAGCTCAGCTGCGTGAATTCATAGCGCTCGCCCAGCCCTTCGCGCAGGGCATCGCGATCGCAGCGGTCATGCAGGTAGACGCGCAAAAATCCGTCCTCGCCTTCGAAGGTGGCCTGGGCACCGCGCACCTTGCGCTGCGCGAGCTGGACAGACATCAGCGCGGATTTCGCGGCGAAGCCCGGCTGCATGCGCTTGGTGAGGGCGCCGTCGCGCGTGACCTGGTGATTGCCGGCGACCTGCGAATAGGCGATGCCGATCGCGTTCACCATCTGCGCCTGATCGAGCCCGAGCACGCGCCCGGCGGCCACGGTCGCCGCGAAATGGCCGAACAGCGAGGTGTACATGTACCCGCTCTCGACGATGCCGATGCGGGTCGCCACGCCCAGGCGGCAGATCGTCTCGAGGCCGGCGGCGACGGCAGCGAGCAAGTCCGCGCCGCCGACGCCGCCGCGCAGCTCGGCCGCAGCCAGCGCGGCCGGCACCACCGAAACGCCCGCATGAAGAACCGCGGCATCGTGCGTGTCGTCATAGTCGCGCGCATGCGCCATCGTGCCGTTGACCCAGGCGGCATGGTGCGCCGGCACTTTGTCGCCGAAGATCAGGAGGGAGGCTTGCGGCGCGCCGCCCCATTCGACGGCGAGTTCGCGCGTCTCGGCCACGGCCGCGGCGCTCGAGCCCGCGGCCGCGCAGGCCAGCGTGTCGAGCACGTTCATCCGGGCCGCGGCAATCGCCGGCGCGGGCAGCTTGTCCAGCGAGAGATGGCAGGCGAAGCGGGCCAGGACGACCGCAAAGTCTTCGCCCGCCGTCGCCGCGCTTCGACCGCCGTCAGCGGAATGCGCGGGGTGCATGCCCGCGTCGAGCGGGTCATGAAAAGCTGCCATGGGGGTCTCCGGTATTCGAACCAGCCGAGCGCTGGATGTCTGGGTGCGCAGGCAGTTTAGGAAGCGGCACCCCCTCGGGTCCATGGCTTTTTTCGGGACTCCGCGTGCTCGATTCGCGAACGATTCGTCGCGGGGTAGCATTGGCGCCCCGGAGACAACCGTGGCCCGACTGGAGGCAAGATGCTGATTGATCTGGTGCAGCTGCGCACCTTCGTTGCTGTGGCCGAGGAGCAGCACCTCACGCGCGCGGCCGAGCGATTGCACGTCAGCCAGTCGGCCGCCAGTGCCCACGTGCGAGCGGTCGAGGAAAGCCTGGACACGCAACTGTTCATCCGCACCAATCGAAGCCTGGAACTCACGCGCGCCGGGCAACTCCTGCTGATCAAGGCGAAGGCATTGCTCAACGAGGCGACGCTGTTCACGTCCTTCGCACGCGAGATCCACGGCAAGCTCGAAGGCCATCTGGTTCTCGGATCGACCAGCGATCCGACCTCGAGCCGGATCGGGGACGTGATCGCCGCGTTGCGCCACGCGCATCCGCTCATCACCGTCGACCTGCGCGCGCGGCCGTCGACCGGCGCGCAGGAGGGGCTGAAGACCGGCGAACTCGACATGATCCTGTTGCTGGGCCGGGCCACCAACGCCGCGTTCACGTACTACCGGCTCACGACCATCCCTTTCCGGGTCGCCGGCCCTGCGGCGTGGAAGGAGAAGATCGAAGGCGCGAGCTGGGCCGAGCTGGCAGCCCTTCCGTGGATCTGTCCCACCGACAGCAGCGTGGCCTATTCGACGATGCTGAAACAGCTCTTCGAGGAGCGCGGCCTCGAACTCAACACCGTCGCGCGCTTCGACAACGCAGCGCTCGGCCGCGCCATGCTGGAGGCCGGCGTGGGCCTGATGCTGATGCGCGAGGAGCATGTCCAGCACGGGCTGGCGCAGGGCGTCCTTGCCACCTCGCCCATTGCGCGCGCTGAATTTCCTCTGTTCGTCGCCCATGTGAGCAGCCGTCTCAATGACCCGCTGGTCCGCGCCTTTCTTGCGGCCGTGATGCAGGTCTGGCCCGGGATGGCGCTCACGCCCTCGCAGGGGTCCTCCTGAAGTCAGGCTCTGCTGGCTTTCGCTGCTATCGTCCCCGCTCCCATCACACGCGCAGCCCGGGTCCGATCTTGCGGACCTCATGCCAACCCACGGCCGGCGAAATGGCCGGCCGCATTCCATGACCCTTCTTCAAATCACCGTTCTCGCCCTCGTCCAGGGCATTGCCGAGCTGCTGCCGGTCTCGAGCTCGGCCCACGTCATCCTGGCCGAGAAGCTGATGCACCTGGACCCGACGGCGCCGGACATGACCTTGCTGCTGGTGATGCTCCACACGGGAACGATGTTCGCGGTCATCGCCTACTTCTGGACCGAATGGAAGGCGACGTACTTCTCATCGGGCCAGGCGTTCCGGCGCAATGCGGGGCTCATCGTCATCGCGACCGCGGCCACCGGGCTGGTCGGCCTCGCCCTGCTCAAGCTCATTCCGTACGCGCTGGGCGCCAACCGCGACACCTTCGAGATCGAGCACCTGTTCGGCAACGTGTACGTGATCGCCGGCGGCTTGGCGGCGGCGGGCGTGCTGATTCTTGTCTCCGGCCTGCGGATGCGCACCCATTCGGCGTCGGAGAAGCTCAAGCCTGCGTCCGCGCTGTCGATCGGCGTGGTGCAGGGACTGTGCCTGCCGTTTCGCGGCTTCTCCCGCTCGGGCGCCACCATCTCGACCGGATTGCTGACCGGCGTGTCCCGGCTGCGCGCGGAAGAGTTCAGCTTCGCGCTGGCGGTCGTGCTCACGCCCGCCGTCATCGCGCGCGAGGCCTATCGCCTGTTCAAGTCCTCGGGCGGCCTGGGCGCCGGTCAGTGGCTTCACCTGGCCCTGCCGAGCCTGCTGGGCATGGCGATCAGCTTCGTCGCGGGCATGATCGCGCTGCGCTGGCTGTCACGCTGGCTGGAGAACGGGCGCTGGCACTACTTCGGCATCTACTGCCTGGCGATGTCCGCCGTGGTGCTCTATGCGCAGGGGCGTGTGCTCTAGAACGCAGGCCTCGAAAGGCGTCGGGAACCACGCCGGCGGATTGCCAGTCCCACCGAGGCAAAGGACTCGATGGACATGCAACACGCGCGCTGGAAACTGCCCGTGCCGGGCTTGGTGCTGTTTGCCGCCGTGATGGTGGCGGCGATCTTCGCTGCCGCCATTGGATTGAACGTCGCGTTCGAGCGCTCCCTGCGCGGGGATGCGCGAGCGCCAGGCGTCGCCAAGTCGGCCGTCCCGGCCTCGCCGGCCTTGGGCGTCAGCGCTGCAAGCGCCCAGCCAGCGACGCCTCGCTGAGCGGCCGGCACTGCGTCTTCCAGGTTCTCCGCCGATCAGCCTGATCCGGTGGTCATGCGCAGAGCGCTTCCACCGCCTGCACGCTCGGCACGCCGAAGTCCGTGATGGCCAGCACGACGGGCCGCGAGGGGGCGGTGCGGTAGCGTTCCACCGCGCGCGCCTCGATCAGGCTGAAATGCAGCTTGCAGGCATCGACCAGGCTGTTGCCGCCGCCGCGCGCGCCGAACAGGTCGCGCAGCGCGTCCTCGCTGATCTCGGCAATGATTCGCGGGCCGTCGAAGCCATCCGGATAGATGGCGAACCGGACCGTCGCGGTGTCGAAGCAGTGAATCGCTTCGCATGTCATGGAGGTCTCCTTTTTGTGCGCGAGAATTTCACGCCCATGCTGCTCCTACCCGGCGCAGCACAGCGCGCAAGACAATGACAGACATCGCCTACAGGAGGGTTACTCGCGCATGGACGGTCCGTTCGATCTGCAGCGCTTCGTCGACGCACAGCACGCCGTGATCGAGCGCGCCCTCGACGAATTGCGGGCCGGCCGCAAGCGCAGCCACTGGATGTGGTTCGTGTTCCCGCAGATCGCGGGCCTGGGCCGAAGCGAGACCGCGCAGCACTACGCCATCGTGTCGCTGGCCGAGGCGCGCGCCTACCTGGCGCATCCGCTGCTCGGCCCGCGGCTGCACGCGTGCAGCGCAAGCGTGCTGGCGGTGCAGGGGCGCAGCGCCAGCGAGATCTTCGGCGCGCCCGACGATCTGAAGTTCCGTTCGTCGATGACCCTGTTCGCCGAGGCCGATCCCGCGGCGCAGGTCTTTCGCGCCTGCCTCGAAAAATATTTCGGCGGCCAGCCCGACGCCGCTACCCTGTCCCGGCTCGGGAGCGGCCCCGCCAGCTAGCGCAGTTGCCCCGTCAGGTAGGGCTCCGGGTCCACCGCCACGCCTTGCTTGCGGATCTCGAAATGCAGCTTCACGCGGTCGGCGTCGCTGTTGCCCATCTCGGCGATGACCTGGCCCTGGCGCACCACGTCCTTCTCCTTCACCAGGATGCGCTGCGCATGCGCGTAGGCGGTGAGGAAGGTCTCGTTGTGCTTGACGATCACCATGTTGCCGTAGCCGCGCAACTCGCCGCCGACATAGACCACGCGGCCGTCGGCCGCCGCGACCACCGGGTCGCCCATGTTGCCGGCGATGTCGATGCCCTTGTTGTGCTCGGCGTCGAAACCCGCGATCGTGCGGCCGCTTGCCGGGCGGATGAAGATGGCCTGCGGCTTTGGCGCCGGCGCGCTGGGTGCAGGCTGGGAGATCGGCGGCAGGGGCGCGAAGCCGCCGTTGGCGGGTGGCGGAGGCAGACGCGATGGCGGCGTCGTGCAGGCCATCAACGCAGCGGCGGCGACGGCAGCGACGCCGATGCGGAGGAGGTGGGTCTGAACATGCATGGGATTGATTGAACCGAATCGGTGCAAAGGGTTCCGTCGCCATCGCGACCTTGGTGCGCTTTTTAACATGGCGCGGTCGCCACGGCGGTCGCCGCCAGCTTCTGCAGCAGCGGCTGGCGCGCCATCACCTCATCGCGTGGGCCGGCATCCACGATCTTGCCCGCCTCCATCAGCACCACGGTATCGAAACGTTCGAGCAGGCTCAGGCGGTGGATCGACGCGATCACGCAGGCCTCGGGGAAGGCCGCCGCGATGCGCGCCAGCACGCGCCCCTCGGTGGCGGCATCGAGCGCGCTGGTGGGCTCGTCGAGCAGCAGCAGCGAACTGCCTTGCGCGGCCAGCACGCCGCGCGCCAGGCACAGGCGCTGCCGCTGACCGCCCGACAGGTTGAAGCCGCGTTCGGACAGCATCGTGTCGAGATCGCCGTGCGTCGCCTTCAGCACCTCGTCGAAGGTGCTGACGTGCAGCGCCGCACGCAGGGCATCGTCGTCGCAGGGCTGGCCGAAGCCCAGGTTCTCGCGCACGCTGGCTTCGAACACTTCGGTCTCCTGCGGGATCAGCGTCGCGATCGTGCGCAGGCGCGGCCACGCATCGGCTTGTCCGTCGAGCGACAGCGATCCGTCCTGCGGCGCGTAGAGCCCGGCCAGCACGCGCAGCAGCGTGCTCTTGCCACCGCCGCTCGGCCCGACCAGCGCGATGCGGTCGCCGCGCCGCAGCGCCAGCGACACCGCATGCAGGCCGCTGCGCGTTGTCTCGGCGGCAGCCGGCGTGCCGCGCGGCGCGTAGTTCCAGACCAGCCCGTGCACATCGATCGTGTGCCAGCGCGCATCGCGGTCGATGCGCTCCTGCGTCAGATCGTCCGCGCGCGATGGCGCCTGCCAGATCGGCTCGGCGCTGCTGTAGTCGGTATGCATCCGCGCGAAGAACTGGAAGTTGGCTGCCATCGAGGTCACCACGCTCGCGGCCTGCTGCGCGTACTGGTAGATCATGAACACCGCGCCCAGCATCACCGCCTGGCCCGGTGTGCGCTCCTGCCAGACGTAGACCACGACCAACCCCCAGGTCAGCGCCAGCCCCATCAGGTCGACCGCGAACCACTTGCCTTCGTTCAGCACCACGGTGCGCTTGAGCGGCGCCGAGATCGCCTGCATGCGACGGTGCAGCAGGCCGCGCGACGCGGCCGAAAGCCGCAGGCCGATCACCGTCGACGCGTTGCCCAGAAAGTCGAGCAGCGCCGCGACGTAGCGCCGGTCGGCATCGTTCTCGGTGCGTGCCAGGCGCATCAGCGCGCGGTCGAAGCGCACGATGATGACCGCGATCACCACATAGCCGCCGATGGCCATCGCGCCGCTGGCGTGCGAGAGCAGCGTCAACGCGACCAGCGGCCCGATGAAGTTGACGATGTTGGTGAGGTAGATGAACTGGTTCTGCGCGAAGTCCGACAGCGCGCGGCTCGCCTGGTGCACCCGGTGCTGCAGTTCGCCCGAGTGGTGGCCGTCGTGCCACGCGAGCGGCGCCGCGGCGATGCGCGCGTACAGCGTGTCGGCCAGCGCCTCGCGCACGCGCAGTCCGACATTGCGCTCGAGGATGCGCCCCGGCCCGTGGATGACCCACGAGACGAGGTAGATGCCCGCCAGCGCCGCGATCCACCGGCCCGAGCGCGCGATGTCGCCGGTCTGCAGCGCATTGATGGCCTGCGCTGCCAGCCAGGGCATCGTGAGACGCAGCAATTGCGAGGCCGTGAGCAGGACCGTCGCGCCGACCAGCTGCGGCCGCGCGCCGCGCGCGTAATGCCAGAGCGCGGCAAAGAGCTCGCGCATCGCATTGCCGGGAGCGACCGCGCTCACAGGGCCCCCACGCTCGCCACTTCGTGTGCTTCGCTGCCCCCCGAGGGGGCGCGAGCTTGCTTGGGGCGGCCCGGCGCTGCGCTCATCGTGCAGAGGCCCCGCTATTTCTGCGGGATCGGCGTCGCGCGATCGATCGGCACCGCGGTGATGCTGTTCTTCGGCGAGCCATCGATCAGCAGGTCGGAATAGGTGAGGTAGACCAGCGTGTTGCGCTTTGCATCGACCATGCGCACCACGCGCAGCCGCTTGAAGAGCACCGACAGCCGCTCGCTGTAGACCTCTTCGCGCCGGGGCAGCGGCTGTGTCACGCTGACCGGGCCGACCTGGCGGCAGGCGATGGAGGCCTCGGCCTTGTCCTCGGCCAGACCGAGCGCGCCGGAGACGCCGCCGGTCTTGGCGCGCGAGACGTAGCAGGTCACGCCCTGCACCTTGGGATCGTCGTAGGCCTCGACCACGATCTTGTGGTCGGGGCCGATCAGCTTGAATGCGGTGTCGACGTCGCCGATGGTCTCGGCCTGCGCGCATGCGGCCAAGCCGGCCAGCGCCGCGCCGCAGATCGCCGCGTGCAGGCGTCTCACTGGAGTACCTTCGCGCAACAGCGCTTCGGTATTCGCCTTCGGAGCGGCCGGGCGTCTCATGCGATGTCCACCGTGTGAACGCGGTCGAAGCTGCCGCGGCGGCGGTCCTCGAAGTAGCGCTCGAGCGCCGTGCGCACGGTGCGAAAGGCGATCTCTTCCCAGGGGATTTCTTCCTCGGTGAAGAGCCGGGCTTCGATCGTCTCGTGGCCCGGATCGAACTTGTCGCTCAAGAGCTTGGCGCGGTAGAACAGGTGCACCTGGCCCACGCGCACTACGCTCATCACGGCGAACAGGCCTTCCATCTCGTACTCGGCGCCGGCCTCCTCGTCGGTCTCGCGCGCGGCGCCCTCGGCCGTGCTCTCGTTGAGCTCCATGAAGCCGGCCGGCAGCGTCCACTTGCCCCAGCGCGGCTCGATGTTGCGCTTGCACAGCAGCACGCGCTCGCCCAGCACGGGGATGGTGCCCACCACGTTCAGCGGGTTCTCGTAGTGGATGGTGCCGCAGGCCGGGCAGACCGCACGTTCCTTGGTGTCGCCGTCGTCAGGGACGCGGTAGGCCACCGCGGTGCCGCAGTTCTTGCAGTGTTTGATGGGGACGCGCAGGAGCATGTAGATCAGGCGACCTTGACGGTCAGCGTGGGCAGGCCGGTGATTTCGCCCACCATCGTATCGCCCGACACCACGGCCGCCACGCCTTCGGGCGTGCCGGTGAAGATCAGGTCGCCGGGCTGCAATTCCCACGCGGCCGACAGGTGCTCGATGGTTTCGCCGATGCTCCAGATCAGCTTGCTCACGTTGCTGCGCTGGCGGTCGGCGCCGCCGACCTGCACCGAGATTTCCGCCTTCTCGATATCGCCCGCCTTCGCGGCCGGCACGATCGGGCCGATGGGTGCGCTCTGCTCGAAGCTCTTGCCGATGTCCCACGGGCGGCCCTGCTTCTTCATGTCGTTCTGCAGGTCGCGGCGCGTCATGTCGAGCCCGACCGCGTAGCCGAAGATGTGCTTGTGCGCATCGGCCGCCAAGATGTTCTTGCCGCCGGTGCCGATCGCAGCCACGAGTTCGATTTCGTGGTGCAGGTTCTTGGTCAGCGTCGGATAGGCCATGATGCCGGTGGCGCCGGCATCGACCACCACCACCGCATCGGCCGGCTTCATGAAGAAGAAGGGCGGTTCGCGGCCGGTGAAGCCCATTTCCTTCGCGTGTTCCTCGTAATTGCGGCCCACGCAGTAGATGCGGTGCACGGGAAAACGGGCGGCCTGGCCGACCACGGGGATCGAGACGACGGGAGGCGCAGTGAAGACATGCTCGGTAGCCATGGGGAAACGTCCTTTTCAGCGAAAACGGCAGTGTGCCAGAGGGCCCGGACCGTTGCCCGGGGATTGGCTTCCCACGGGCCCGGCGGCTATGCTTGGCGAATGATGAAGCTCCACAACTACTTCCGGTCCTCGGCCTCGTTCCGCGTGCGCATCGCGCTCAATCTGAAGGGCCTCGACTACGACTACATTCCGGTCCACATCGCGCGCGGCGACCACAAGACGGGTCCGTTTTCCGCGGTCTCGCCGGACCGGCTGGTGCCCCTGCTCGAAGACGACGGCGAGCGGTTGACGCAGTCGATGGCGATCATCGAATACCTCGACGAAACGCACCCCGAGCCGGCGCTGATGCCGCGCGACCCGCTGGGCCGGGCGCGCGTGCGGGCCCTGTCCGAGTCGATTGCCTGCGAGATCCATCCGCTGAACAACCTGCGCGTGCTCAAGTACCTGGTGCGCGAGCTCAAGCTCGACGACGAGGCCAAGAACGCCTGGTACCGCCACTGGGTGCGCGAGGGCATGCTGGCCTTCGAGCGCCAGCTGGCGCTCCTGCCGGACGGCGTCTACTGCTACGGCAACACGCCCACCATGGCCGATTGCTGCCTGGTGCCGCAGATCTTCAACGGCCAGCGCTTCGATTGCGACTTCAGCGGGCTGCCGCGCACGATGGCCGTGTTCGATGCCTGCATGCAGCTCGACGCCTTCCAGCGCGCGCAGCCCTCGCGCTGTCCCGACGCCGAAGCATGACGATGACGCCCGCAGGCTGGCTGCGGCCCGACTGGCCGGCGCCACCGGGCGTGCATGCGCTGTGCACCACGCGACAAGGCGGCGTGTCGGGCGGTCCCTATGAGAGCCTCAACCTCGGCGACCACGTCGGCGACGTGCCGGCCGATGTGGCCGCCAATCGCGCCCGCCTGCGCGAGGCGATCGGTGCGCAGCCGGTCTTTCTCGAGCAGGTGCACGGTACGCAGGTGCTGGCGCTCGATGCGGCCACTTCCAGCGGCAGCCGCGCCGATGCCTGCACCACCACCGAAGGCCGCGTCGCCTGCACCATCATGGTGGCCGATTGCCTGCCGGTGCTGTTCACCGACGCGTCGGGCCGGCGCGTGGCGGCGGCGCATGCCGGCTGGCGCGGGTTGGCGGCCGGCGTGCTGGAGCGCAGCGTCGATGTCTTTCGATCGGCGGGCGAGGCACAGGGCCTCATGGCGTGGCTCGGCCCGTGCATCGGCCCCGATGCCTTCGAGGTCGGGGCCGAGGTCAAGGCCGCATTCGAGGCCGTCATGCCCGATGCGGCGCCTTGCTTCGCACCCGCAGGCGCGACCGGCAAATGGATGGCCGACCTCGCCGGCCTCGCGCGCCGCCGCCTGCGCCATGCCGGCGTCATGCAGATCCACGGCAACGACAGCAGCGAGGTCTGGTGCACTTCGCACAATCCGTTACTTTTCTTCTCGCACCGGCGCGACCGCGTCAGCGGCCGGCTCGCCGCCTGCATCTGGCGCGATTGACGGGGTGTTCTCGGCGGCGCGGATCGCGGCCTCGCGCTCGGCCGCTTCGCGTGCCCTTTGCGCCTTGCGGCGCGCCGGCGTCGCCATCAGGTAAACCACCAGTGCCACCGGCGCCAGTCCGTAAAGTAGAAAGGTGAAGATGGCTCCGAGCACGGTGCCGTTGGTGTTGGTGGCTTCCGCGACGGCCATCATCAGCGCCACATAAAGCCAACCGATGACGACGAGGTGCATGGATGATGATTTCAGGAAGGTATGGGGCGCCGCGCTGGTTTCGCCCTTGTGAATGCAGCATACTCAAATCCCGTCCGTACCCGGTGAGCAAGCAGGAGACTCCATGAAACAACAAGCCACGGCGGCAGACAGCTTCGCGCCTTTCCAGCAGGCGCTGGCCCAGGGATGGGGCAAGGCGCTCGAGTCCTTCCAGTCGCTGGGCACGGGCGCCGGTGCGGGCGCCGCGGCATGGGACGTTCCGCGCTTCGCCATGGGCAGCGAGAAGCTGCAGGCGCTTCAGCAGCAGTATGTCGACGAGGCCACGCAGCTCTGGCAGCAGGGCTTCGCCGCCAAGGCCGGCGCCGACAAGCGGTTCGCGGGCGAGGCCTGGCGCAGCAATCCGGTGTCGGCCTTCTCGGCCGCCATCTACCTGCTCAACGCGCGCACGCTGATGGGCATGGCCGATGCCGTCGAGACCGACGAGAAGACGCGCTCGCGCCTGCGCTTCGCGGTCGAGCAATGGATGGCGGCCTCGGCGCCGAGCAACTACCTCGCCTTCAACGCCGAGGCGCAGAAGAAGGCGCTCGACACGCAGGGCGAGAGCATCGCCCGCGGCATCCAGAATCTGCTGCACGACGTGAAGCAGGGCCACGTGAGCATGACCGACGAGAGTGCCTTCGAAGTGGGCCGCAACGTCGGCACCACCGAAGGCGCGGTGGTGTTCGAGAACGATCTGTTCCAGCTGCTCGAATACAAGCCCCTCACCGCCAAGGTCCATGAGCGGCCGCTGCTGCTGGTGCCGCCTTGCATCAACAAGTTCTACATCCTCGACCTGCAGCCCGAGAACTCGCTGATCCGCTATGCGGTGGAGCAAGGCCATCGCACCTTCGTCGTGAGCTGGCGCAACCCCGATGCGTCGATGGCCCAGTACACCTGGGACCAATACATCGAGGATGCCGCGATCCGGGCCATCCACGTCGTGCAGGAGATCAGCGGCCAGGACAAGAAGGGCGGCAAGATCGACACGCTCGGCTTCTGCGTCGGCGGCACCATCCTCTCCACCGCGCTGGCCGTGCTGGCGGCGCGCGGCGAGCAGCCGGCCGCTTCGGTGACGCTGCTGACGACCCTGCTCGATTTCACCGACACCGGCGTGCTGGACATCTTCATCGACGAGAGCTTCGTGCAGTTGCGCGAGATGCAGATGGCCAAGGGCGGGATGCTGCAGGGCAACGAGCTCGCATCGACCTTCAGCTTCCTGCGACCCAACGACCTGGTGTGGAACTACGTGGTCGGCAACTACCTGAAGGGCGAGTCGCCGCCACCCTTCGACCTGCTCTACTGGAACAGCGACGCCACCAACCTGCCGGGCCCGATGTACTGCTGGTACCTGCGCAACACCTACCACGAGAACAAGCTCGCCGAGCCCGGCGCGCTGACCGTGGCCGGCGAGAAGGTCGACCTGCGCAGCATCGACGCGCCGGTCTATATCTACGGTTCGCGCGAGGACCACATCGTGCCCATCGGCGGCGCCTACGCCTCGACGCAACTGCTCGCGGGCAAGAAGCGCTTCGTGATGGGCGCCTCGGGCCACATCGCCGGCGTGATCAATCCGCCGGCCAAGAAAAAGCGCAGCCACTGGATCCGCGAGGACGGCAAGCTGCCGAAGACGCAGGCCGAATGGCTGGCCGGCGCGACCGAGCATCCCGGCAGCTGGTGGACCGACTGGTCGAACTGGCTCAAGACCCATGCGGGCAAGCAGATCCCTGCCCCGAAGGCCTACGGCAAAGGCAGCGCCTACAAGGCGACCGAGCCCGCGCCAGGCCGCTACGTCAAGGCAAAAGCCTGACCCTCACCCCATCCCAACGCAAGCATCGGAGCACACCATGGAAGACATCGTCATCGTTTCGGCCCTACGCACCGGCGTGGGCAAGTTCGGCGGATCGCTGGCCAACATCCCGGCCACCGAACTCGGCGCCATCGTGATCAAGGAAGTGCTGGCGCGCGCCAAGGTCGGCAATGACCAGATCGGCGAAGTGATCATGGGCCAGGTGCTGACCGCGGGCAGCGGCCAGAACCCGGCGCGCCAGGCGCTGCTCAAGAGCGGCATCGCCAAGGAAACGCCGGCGCTCACCATCAACGCCGTCTGCGGCTCCGGCCTGAAGGCGGTCATGCTGGCCGCGCAGGCGGTGGCCACCGGCGACAGCGAGATCGTCATCGCCGGCGGACAGGAAAGCATGAGCATGGCGCCGCACGCGCTGCCCAACTCGCGCAACGGCCAGCGCATGGGCGACTGGAAGCTGATCGACACCATGATCGTCGACGGCCTGTGGGACGTCTACAACCAGTACCACATGGGCATCACGGCCGAGAACGTGGCCAAGAAGTACGACATCAGCCGCGCCGCGCAGGACGAACTCGCGCTCGGCAGCCAGACCAAGGCCGCGGCCGCGCAGGACGCCGGCAAGTTCAAGGACGAGATCGTCGCCGTCCACATCCCGCAGAAGAAGGGCGATCCGGTCGTCTTCGACAAGGACGAGTTCATCAACCGCAAGACCAGCGCCGAAGGCCTGGCCGGCCTGCGCCCCGCTTTCGACAAGGCCGGCGGCGTGACCGCGGGCAATGCCTCGGGCCTGAACGACGGCGCCGCGGCGGTGATGGTGATGACGGCCAAGAAGGCCGCGGCGCTGGGCCTCAAGCCGCTCGGCCGCATCGCCAGCTATGCGAGCACCGGGCTCGATCCGGCCTTCATGGGCATGGGGCCGGTGCCGGCCTCGCAGAAGGCGCTGCAGCGTGCCGGCTGGAAGCCGCAGGATCTGGACGTGCTCGAGATCAACGAGGCCTTCGCGGCCCAGGCCTGTGCCGTGCACAAGGAGATGGGCTGGGACGTGAACAAGGTCAACGTGAACGGCGGCGCCATCGCCATCGGCCATCCGATCGGCGCGTCCGGCTGCCGCATCCTGGTGACGCTGCTGCACGAGATGCAGCGCCAGAATGCCAAGAAGGGCATTGCGTCCTTGTGCATCGGTGGCGGCATGGGCGTGGCCCTCACCATCGAACGCTAAGTCCGCATGAGCGGCAACGACGCAGCGCTTTTCCGGCAGATCTCTGACGAGCTGTTCGTCGCCGCGTTGGGCGACGTGCTCGACACGATGGGCCACCAGCATCAGTTCCTGCCGGCGGGCATTGCGCCGCTCGAGAAATCGATGCGCATCGTCGGCCGCGCAATGCCGGTGCTGGAGGCCGACGTGGTCAACGACGGCGCGCGCTCGGCCGGGCCGCTGTCGGGCAAGCCCTTCGGGCTGATGCTGGAGGCGCTCGACGACCTGAAGGAGGGCGAGATCTACATCGCCACCGGCGCCTCGCTGCGCTATGCGCTGTGGGGTGGGCTGATGTCGACGCGCGCTCAACACCTGAAGGCGGCGGGCGCGATCCTCGACGGCTATGTGCGCGATGCGAACGAGATCGAGCGGCTCGGCTTCACCGTGTTCTGCCGCGGCACCTACGCGCAGGACCAGGGTGTGCGCGGGCAGGTGATCGACTACCGCTGCACCATCGAGATCGAGGGCGTGCGCATCGCGCCCGGCGACCTGCTGATCGGCGACCGCGAGGGCGTGCTGGTCGTGCCGCGCGCGGCCGAAGCCGAAGCAGTGGCCAAAGCGCTGGACAAGGTGCGCACCGAGAACAAGGTGGCCGATGCGATCCGCGGCGGCATGAGCGCCTGCGAGGCGCTGGCGACCTTCGGCGTGATGTAGCACGCCGTGCCGCCGACCGGGCCGGCGGTGCGTTCCGCGCCTGCCCATGACCTCGCAGGTCATTGCCGGTGTCCACTCGCGCGCCGACATTGGCGGCATGACGTCCGACGCCGCGCTTGCCCATCCTGTCGATGCCCACGATGCCGGCTGGCCGACGCTGATCCTCGTGCTCAGCGGCACCTTCATGGTGGTGCTGGACTTCTTCATCGTGAACGTCGCGCTGCCCTCGATCCAGCGCGAGCTGCATGCCAGTGACAGCGCGCTGCAGCTGGTCATCGCGGGCTATGGTCTTGCCAACGCGGCCGGCCTGATCACCGGCGGGCGCCTCGGCGATCTGTTCGGACGCCGGCGCATGTTCATGACCGGGCTGCTGCTGTTCACGCTGGCGTCGGCGGCCTGTGGGCTGGCACCGGGTGCGGGGGTGCTGGTGGCCGGGCGCGTGGCGCAGGGCCTGGCCGGTGCGCTGCTGCAGCCGCAGGTGCTGGCGATGCTCGGCCTGGTGTTCACCGGCCCGGCGCGTGCGCGCGCCTTCGGCGCCTACGGCCTCACGCTCGGGCTCGGCGCGGTGCTGGGGCAGCTGATCGGCGGCGTGCTGATCCATGCCGATCTGGCGCAGATGGGCTGGCGCAGCTGCTTCCTCATCAATGTGCCGATCGGGCTGGCGGGGCTCGCGCTCGGCATGCGCTGGATTCCGGCACTGAAGAGCGAGGGGCACAGCCGTCTCGACATGCCTGGCGCGGTGATCGTGGCCGTGCTGCTGTCGGCGGTGCTGTGGCCGCTGGTCGAGGGGCGGCAGGAAGGATGGCCGCTGTGGAGCGTGGCGAGCCTGCTGGCCGCCGTTGCGCTGGCTGTCGGGCTGGCCCTGCATCAGCGGCGGCGCGAGGCGCATGGTGCGCAGCCGCTGATCGCGCCCGGCCTGCTGCGGCTGCCGGGCTATGCGCAGGGCCTGCTCGTGACGCTGGTGTTCTATGCGGGCAATGCCTCGTTCTACTTCGTGCTCGCGATCTATCTGCAGCAAGTGATGGGCCTGTCGGCGCTGGCCTCGGGTGCGGTGTTCACGGCGCTGGCGCTCGGTTTCTTCGCGACCTCGATGGCCAGCGCGCGACTGGATCGCTGGCTCGGCCGGCGTGCGATCACCTGCGGCGCGGTGGTGCTGGCAGCCGGCCATGCGGCACTGGTCGGGCTGGTCCTGCGGCACGGGGGCGAGGGCATCGTACCCTGGATGCTGCCCATCCTCTGGGTCGAGGGCGCGGGCATCGGGATGATCATGGCACCGCTGGTGTCGGCCGTGTTGGCGGCCGTGCCGGCGGCGCATGCGGGCGTGGCCGCCGGCATGCTCGCGACCGTGCAGCAGGTCGGCAACTCGCTCGGCGTCGCGTTGATCGGCATCGTCTTCTATGCCGACTGGCAGCGGCCGCAGGCGGCGTTCGTCGCCGCGATCGGCTATCTGCTGCTGTCGGCGCTCGGCGTCGCCATGCTGTTCGCGCGGCGACGGCCACGCGCAGCAGCTGCGCCAAGGTAGATAGCGACCGCCGCGGCCGACGGTGCGAAATGACACATCGATGCAGTACCGTGTCGATGTGTGGACAGCTTGTGACACACCGTTGCAACCCCGGCTCAGTGTTTTCCTCAGCCGGGGTTGGTGAGAAACTTCGCTACAGTGAAACTGCCTGTCCAGGCGCACATACAAGGAACACTCATGAGCAAGAAAGTTGCATACGTCACCGGGGGCATGGGGGGCATCGGAACGGCCATCTGCCAGCGCCTTCACAAGGACGGTTTCACCGTCATCGCCGGCTGCGGCCCCACGCGCGACCATGCCAAATGGCTCGGCGAGCAGAAGGCCGAGGGCTATGAGTTCCACGCGTCGGTCGGCAATGTCGGCGACTGGCAATCGACCGTCGATGCCTTCAGCAAGGCCAAGGCGGAGCACGGCAGCATCGACGTGCTGGTCAACAACGCGGGCATCACGCGCGACCGCATGTTCCTCAAGATGACGCCCGAGGACTGGAGCGCGGTGATCGAGACCAACCTCAACAGCATGTTCAACGTCACCAAGCAGGTGGTGGGCGACATGGTCGAGAAGGGCTGGGGCCGGATCATCAACATCAGCTCGGTCAACGGTGCCAAGGGCCAGGCGGGCCAGACCAACTACTCGGCCGCCAAGGCCGGCATGCATGGCTTCACGATGGCGCTGGCGCAGGAACTGGCCGCCAAGGGCGTGACGGTCAACACCGTGAGCCCGGGCTACATCGGCACCGACATGGTGAAGGCGATCCGCCAGGAAGTGCTCGACAAGATCGTCGGCACCATCCCCGTCAAGCGCCTGGGCGAGCCGAGCGAGATCGCCTCGATCATCGCCTGGCTGGCGACCGACGAAGGCGGCTATTCCACCGGGGCCGACTTCTCGGTCAATGGCGGCCTGCACATGCATTGAGGTGCGCACGCACAGCCCCTTCCACGAAAACCCGCCTCGGCGGGTTTTTTCGTATTTCGACGTTGCATAGGCGTTTCGATCCGCGTCCCTGATTCCTCTACAACATCCAGGAGACTTTCATGACCCCGAGCCCGATCCTGGCGGCGAAGAAGCCGCCCCTCTACCGCTCCCTCTACGCCCAGGTGATCGCCGCGGTGATCATCGGGGTGCTGCTGGGCCACTTCTACCCCTCGGTGGGCGAATCCATGAAGCCCCTGGGCGATGCCTTCATCAAGCTCATCAAGATGATGATCGCCCCCATCATCTTCTGCACCGTCGTGGTCGGCATCGCCGGCATGGAGGACATGAAGAAAGTCGGCAAGACCGGCGGCCTGGCCCTGCTGTACTTCGAGGTCATGAGCACCATCGCCCTGATCGTGGGCCTGCTGCTGGTCAACCTTCTGAAGCCCGGCGCCGGCATGAACGTCGACCCCGCCAGCATCGACACCAAGTCCATCGCCGCCTACACCGGCCCCGGCAAGATGCAGGGCACCGTCGACTTCCTCATCAACATCATCCCCAACACCCTGGTGGACGCCTTCGCCAAGGGCGAGATCCTGCAGGTGCTCCTGATCGCCATCCTGTTCGGCTTCGCGCTGCACCGCTTCGGCGGGCGCGGCACGCTGGTCTTCGACGTCATCGAGAAGGGCTCGCACGTGCTCTTCACCATCGTCAACTACATCATGAAGCTGGCCCCCTTCGGTGCCTTCGGCGCCATGGCCTTCACCATCGGCAAGTACGGCATCGGCTCGCTGTTCTCGCTGGGCAAGCTGATGGGCACCTTCTACCTGACGTGCCTGTTGTTCATCTTCGTGATCCTCGGGCTGGTGGCGCGCTTGCACGGATTCAGCATCTGGAAGTTCATCAAGTACATCAAGGAGGAGTTGCTGATCGTGCTGGGCACCTCGTCCTCCGAATCCGTGCTGCCGCGCATGATGGAGAAGATGGAGAACCTGGGGGCGAGGAAGACCTGCGTGGGGCTGGTGATCCCGACGGGCTATTCGTTCAACCTGGACGGCACGTCGATCTACCTGACGATGGCGGCGGTGTTCATCGCGCAGGCGACCAACACGCCGATGACGCTGGTGCAGGAGATCACGCTGCTGGCGGTGCTGGTGCTGACGTCCAAGGGAGCGGCGGGTGTGACGGGCAGCGGCTTCATCGTGCTGGCGGCGACGCTGTCGGCGGTGGGGCACGTGCCGGTGGCGGGGCTGGCGCTGATCCTGGGGATCGACCGGTTCATGTCGGAGGCGCGCGCGCTGACGAACCTGATCGGCAACGGGGTGGCCACGATCGTGGTGGCCAAGTGGACCAACGAACTGGACGAGGCGCGGCTGCAGGCGGGGCTCAACAACGAGAGCTGGATCGAGGCCCAGGAGCCTGAGGAACTCGTCAACGCCCGCGAGGAGAAGATGGCCACCTGAGGCGGGCCCGCGGCCTCGTTCTTGCAGAATGCATGGACGATGCCGCACAGCGTTTCACTCATCAACACCGTCGCGGCCGGTCTCGGCTTGGCGCTGGTGCTCGGTTTCCTGGCTGCGCGGCTTCGGCTGCCGGCGCTGGTGGGCTACCTGCTCGCGGGCGTGATCATCGGTCCGTTCACGCCGGGCTTCGTGGCGGACGCGAGCATCGCCGCCCAGCTGGCCGAGATCGGCGTGATGCTGCTGATGTTCGGCGTCGGCCTGCACTTTTCCCTCGACGATCTGCTGGCGGTGCGCAAGATCGCATTGCCGGGCGCGATCGTGCAGATGGCCGTGGCCACACTGCTCGGCGGCGGGCTGGCCGCGTGGTGGGGCTGGAGTCTCGGCGGCGCACTGGTGTTCGGGCTGGCCCTGTCGGTGGCCAGCACGGTGGTGCTGTTGAGGGCGCTCGAAAGCCTGGGCCTCCTGGATTCGTTCACTGGCCGCATCGCCGTCGGCTGGCTGGTGGTGGAAGACCTCGCGATGGTGCTGGTCCTGGTGTTGCTGCCGCCGCTGGCGGGCGTGCTCGGCGGGCAGGGCGCAGCAGCCGGCGCGGCGCCCGTCTGGCAGACGCTCGGCCTCACGCTGCTGCAGGTCGGTGGCTTCGTGACGCTGATGCTGGTGGTCGGCCGGCGCGTGTTCCCATGGATCCTGTGGCAGGTCACGCGCACCGGTTCGCGCGAGCTGTTCACGCTGTGCGTGGTGGCGGCGGCGGTGAGCATCGCGTTCGCGTCGGCCGCGCTGTTCGGCGTGTCCTTCGCGCTCGGCGCCTTCTTCGCCGGCATGGTGATGCGCGAGTCGGAGTTCAGCCATCGGGCCGCGCAGGAATCGCTGCCGCTGCGCGATGCCTTCGCCGTGCTGTTCTTCGTTTCCGTCGGCATGCTGTTCGATCCCTGGGTGCTGATCGAGCGCCCGCTGCAGGTGCTGGCGGTCGTGGGGGTGATCGTGGCGGGCAAGTCGGTCGCGGCCTGTGCGCTGGTGCTGCTGTTTCGCTATCCGCTCGGAACGGCACTGACGGTGAGCGCGAGCCTGGCGCAGATCGGCGAGTTCTCGTTCATCCTGGCCGGCCTGGGCGCGGCGCTGGGCTTGTTGCCCGCCGAAGGCCAGAGCCTGCTGCTGGCCGGCGCGTTGATTTCCATCGCGATCAATCCGCTGTTGTTCACCCTGATCGGACCGCTGCAGAAGTGGCTGTCCGTCCGCTCGTCGTTTGCGCGCGGCCTGGCCTCGCGCGACGACCCGCTGGCCGAATTGCCGGTGAGCACCGAGGCCCGCTATCTGTCGCGGCAGGTCGTGCTGGTCGGCTATGGCCGTGTCGGGCGGCGCATTGCCGCGGCCCTGGCGGCGCACGACATTCCCTTCGTCGTGGCCGAGCAGAACCGGGAGCTGGTGGAGAAGCTGCGCGCCGAGGGCATGGCGGCCGTATGGGGCGATGCGGCCGAGGCCGCCGTGCTGATCCAGGCGCACATCGCGCGCGCCCGCGTGCTGGTGGTCGCCACGGCCGATGCGATCAACGTGCGGCAGATGATCCGCACCGCGCACACGCTCAATCCGTCGATCGAGACCGTGATCCGGAGTCACAACGAGGACGAGGCGCGCCTGCTCACGCAGGAGACGTCGGCCACGGTCTTCCTCGGCGAGCAGGAACTCGCGCAGGCGATGGCGCAGGCCGTGGTGCATCGCGCCGCGCCGGCTGCCTGAGCGGCTCAGAGGTCTTCGATCACCAGGGTCCGATAGCGCTGCGCGATCGAGTAGGGCGCCTTGCGCACCGCCTCCATCAGCCGAACGGCCGCGGCCGCGTCCTTGGTCTTGACGAGCAGGGCCGTATGGCCTTCCCGCGCGAGCTTGGTGTAGGCACGGACCGTGGCGCCATCGGTGCCGGCCGAGGGCAGGAGCGCATCCGCATCCTTGACCGTCGGTGCGATCTCCGCGAGCACGGTCGCGGGCGGAATCAGGTAGACCTCATCGCCGGCGAAGCCGCAGCTGTCGATCAGTGCATGGCCCACGCGATTCGCATCCTCCGCATTCGGAAACATGACCAGCGAATGGCCGGTGGGATAGAAGGCGCCACCGATGGCGGCCGTCATATGGGCATCGAGCGTGAAGTGCTTCATGGCTCCTCCTGGGTGGGTGAGTTGGAAGGATGACTTCAGCTTAGGCGCTGCTTCTTTGACTTCATGTAGGAAAAGCTTGGAAGCTGCGAATTGCGCAGAATTCGACAATTGATCACATACAAGCGCCGCCTGCTCGAATTCCCCGGCCGCATTCGAGCGAACTGTGAAATTGTGCGTAGGCGTTGTCGATGGGGTTGAATAGGATCGTATTACCCAATCGATGAAGCCCTCCTAAACTCATGTCGCAATTGCGAAATATCGCGCTCACTGTCCACGAACTCGAAGAAGGCGAGTTCTATTGGGTATTGCTGGAAGCGACCGACTACGTCATGGAGGAAGCGCTTCCCTATTTGCCGCTGGACTCCGCGAGCGATCCGCAGGCGACCTATGCCAATGCCTTGGTGGCGGGCCTGGCCGCGATTCGAAGGATGTACGGCAAGGACGGGCCGCGCGACTGACGCGCCGCGGCCCTCGCTCAGGATCCGTCGGCCGCGAAAGCGCCGCGCAGGGTGCCGTACAAGGCCTTGAAGCGCGCATGCCGCGCCGCATGGATGGCCGCCTGCGTGCGCTCCGGCGCGAAGCGCTGGCGAACCGCCGGCCGCCGGCAGACCTCGGCTTCGATGCCGCCGTCCGCCAGCCATGCGAGACGTGCGGCACCCAACGCGCCACCGGCCTCCGCGCCTTCGCAGCGGGTCAACGGCACGTCGAGGATGTCGGCAAGAAGCTGTGACCACCATGCGCTGCGCGCGCCGCCGCCGACGAGGATCAGATCGCCCGTTGGCCGCGCCAGCGTGTCGAGCCCGTCGCGCAGGCCGAAGCTCACGCCCTCGGCCACCGCGTAGGCGATCTCGGCCGGACCGTGCGCATGCGTGAGACCGAACAGCACGCCCTCGGCATCCGCATCGTTGTGCGGCGACCGTTCGCCGGACAGATAGGGCAGGAACAGCGGCGCGCGGCGGCGCGCCCCGGCGTCGAGCGTGGCGGCCGCTGCGAGCAGCGCGGGCTCGTTGCCGAGGCCGAAGCTGCGCGCCGCCCAGCTCACGGCGCTCGAGGCCGACAGCATCACGGACATCTGATGCCAGCGCCCGGGCAGCGCATGGCAGAAGGCATGCACCGCGCGCGCCGGGTCGGGCGCGAAGTGTTCGCCACAAACGAAGATCACGCCCGAGGTGCCGAGCGACACGAAGCCTTCGCCCGCAGCCACGAGCCCCATGCCGACCGCGCTCGCAGCGTTGTCGCCGCCGCCGCCCGCGATCGGGATCCCGGCCGCGAGGCCCCAGCGCTGCGCCAGATCGGGCTTCAGCCGGCCGGCGACCGCGCTGCCCTCGACCAGGCGCGGCATGTGGCTGCGATCGAGCCCGCAGGCCGCGAGCAGCTCGTCGGACCAGTCGCGCGCCGCGACATCCAGCCACAGCGTGCCCGAGGCGTCCGACATGTCGCTGGCGCGCTCGCCGCTCAGCATGAAGCGCAGCCAGTCCTTGGGCAGCAACACGCAGGCTGTGCGCGCGAACAGGGCGGGCTCGTGCTCGCGCATCCAGAGCAGCTTGGGCGCGGTGAAGCCGGGCATTGCGAGATTGCCGGCGATGGCGGTGAGCGCCGGTACGCGCGCCGTCAGCGCTGCGCACTGCGCGGCGCTGCGGCCATCGTTCCAGAGGATGGCGGGGCGCAGCACCTGGCCCGCCGCGTCGAGTGCGACGGCGCCATGCATCTGCCCGGAGAGGCCGATCGCGCGCACCTGCGCGAGCTCGGCGGCATGCGTGCTGCGCAGCGCCGCCATCACCGTCTCGAGCGCGTCCCACCACTGCGAGGGCGCCTGCTCGGACCACAGCGGCGCCGGCCGATCGACCGTCAGCGCCGCCCGCGCCAGCGCGACGATGCGATGGTCATCGCCCAGCAGCAGCGCCTTCAGCTCCGAGGTGCCGAGATCGAGTCCGAGGTACAAGGGGCACTTCCTTTCACGTGACGTGGTTCCCTGTCGCATTCGCCAGGAACACCGCGGAACCGGCTTTGCCGGGCCGCTGGTGTTGCCCCCGGCGAGGGGGGTGGCGAAGCGACACGAAGTGCGCGCAGCCTGGGGGTGTGCTCATACTCCGCCGCCAAAGCGGCTGTCGCTTTGCCTGCGGAATTCCGTCGGCGTCATGCCCTTGATCTCGAGGAAGCGGCGATTGAAATTGGCGACATTGTTGAAGCCGACCTGATAGCAGATGTCGGTCACGTAGTGGTCGGTCTGCATCAGCAGATGGCAAGCGCTGTTGATGCGCACGCGGTTCACGAAGTCGGTGAAGCTGTTGCCGGTGGAGCGCTTGAAGAAACGGCTGAAGCGGCTTTCGCTCATGCCGAGTTCGAGCGCGATGTCGGCCATGGCGATGGGCTCGGCCAGGTTGGCGGTGATGCGGTTGACGATGGCGTTGATCTGCTCGACCTCGACGTCGCCTTCGACGCCCTGCATCTGCACATTGGACAGCAGCCGGTAGTCGGTGCATTGCGCGAGGTCGGCCAGGTACTCGCAGAACAGCGCGAGACGGCGCAGCCCGCGCGCGGCCTTCACCGCATGCCAGTGCGCCAGCGCGCGCTCGGCGAGGCCGAAGAACTCGATGCCGTGGCGCGCGCGTTCGAGCAGCTGCAGCGCCTCGCGCAGCTCGGGGATCTCGGCGGCGGCGCGCTCGATCGGCTCGTGCCGGAACTGGATCACCCGGTCGCGGCCGGCCACGCCGCTGGCGGGCGCGTCGAGCGAGATCCAGTTGTGCGGCAGGCGCGGCCCGCACAGCACCAGATGGCCGGGCTGGAAGGGCCCGATCCAGTCGCCGACGAAGGCCTTGCCGGAGGTCTCGGTGATCAGGTGCAGCTCGTACTCCTCGTGGAAGTGCCAGCGCACCAGGGGACTCGGGAAGCCGTGCGCCAGGCAGCGCACCAGCCCGGTTTCCTCGGGCGCCTC
Organism: Variovorax sp. PBL-E5; assembly: GCF_901827185.1. Taxonomy (NCBI): domain Bacteria; kingdom Pseudomonadati; phylum Pseudomonadota; class Betaproteobacteria; order Burkholderiales; family Comamonadaceae; genus Variovorax; species Variovorax sp. PBL-E5. The sequence goes on from NZ_LR594671.1 coordinate 1,950,318, forward strand.
GTAGCCGAGCGAGGGCGAGCGCGTGATGTCGCGCTCGAGCTCGGGCTCCCGGTGGCGGGGCAGGTGTCGTTGACGCGCCGATGTCATGGAACGATCTCTCGCAAGCTTCAGCTCATGACGTTACCACCGTCGACATTCAGCGTTTGCGCGGTGATGTAGCAGGCCTCGTCGCTGGCCAGGAAAACGGCGGCGCCGGCGATGTCGGCCGGCGCGCCCATGCGGCCCAGCGGCACCGCGAGCCCGACCTGGCGCTTCTTCTCGCCGGCCTGCAGCCCTTCGTACTTCGCGAACAGCGCATCGACGTGGCCCCACATCGGCGTGTCGACCACGCCGGGCGAGATGGCGTTGACGCGGATGCCATGCGGCGCCATGGCGAGCGCCGCACTCTGCGTGTAGCTGATCACGGCCGCCTTGGTGGCGCAATAGTGCGACACCAGCGCCTCGCCGCGCCGGCCTGCCTGCGAGGCCATGTTGATCACCGAGGCGCCGGCGGTGCCGGCATCGACCATGTGCTGCAGCACGCGCTGCATGACGAAGAACAGGCCCTTCACGTTGACCGCGAACAGCCGGTCGAAGGAGGCCTCGTCGCTTTCCAGAAGCGGCGCCATGTCGAACACGGCGGCGTTGTTGACCAGCGTGTGGATCGGCCCGTGCACCGCCTGCGCGGCATCGAGCATGCGCGCGACCGAGGGCGTGTCGGTGACATCGACGGGCAGGTACGCCAGCCGGTTCGGATGCATTTGCTGAAGCAGGGCCACGCCGTCGGAAGGCGTCGCCGCACGGTCGACCAGCGTGCAGCGCGCACCCTCGGCGACGCAGGCCTCGGCGATCGCCAGGCCGATGCCGCCGCCCGCGCCCGTCACCAGCACGTGGCGTTGCGGCAAGCGGTTCGTCATGTCCGTGCTCCTTCGTCGATGAATTGCTGCACACGCATGCCGGCGCGGCGCACGGCATCGACCAGCCGCGCATCGCCGGCCACCTCGCCCCACAGCCCAGCGTCCGCGCACAGCGCCGCGACCGGATCGGCGGCGCCGCAGATCGCGTGCGCCACGTTCTCGTCCATGCCCTGGTCCTGGTAGACGTAGGGCAGGGTGCCGTGATGCCAGCGCTGCAGGAAGGCGAGGAACAGCGCCGGCAGCAGCGCCACGCTGTCGATGCCTTCGCCGCGCGCGAGGCGCTCGCGCACCGTCGGCGCGATGAAGCCGGGGATCTTGGAGAAGCCATCCATCGCCACGCGCTGGTTGGTGTCGCGGATGGCGGGATTGCCGAAGCGTTCGAGCACGACGTCGCGGTACGAGGGCAGGTCGACCGGGCTCGGGTCGCCGGGCGTGTTCAGGCAGGGGATGACATCGTCGGTCACGTAGTCGTAGGCCATGCGCCGGATCGGCGCGCGCTGCGTGCCTTCGTGGATGTACGCCAGCCCGATCAGCGTGCCGGCCCAGGCGATGCAGCTGTGGCTGGCATTGAGGATGCGGATCTTGGCTTCCTCGTAGGGCGAGACCGACTCGACCAGCTGCACGCCGACGCGTCCCCAGTCGGGCCGGCCATTGGCGAAGTCGTCCTCGATCACCCACTGGATGAAGCTCTCGCTGGTGACCGGCACGGCATCGTCCCAGCCGGTGGCATCGCGCACGCGCTGGAGCAGTTCGGGCGGCGGCCGCGGCGTGATGCGGTCGACCATCGCGTTCGGGCTGGTGGTCTGCGCGCGCACCCAGTCGGCCAGCGCGGTCTCGCCGGCATGGCCGATGAATTCGAGCAGGCCTTTGCGGAAGCGATCGCCGTTGTGGCGCAGGTTGTCGCAGTTGAGCAGCGTCACCGGCTGCGCATGGGCCGCGCGCCGCGCGCGCAGGATCGCGCAGACCGCGCCGTAGATCGTGCTGCCCGCCTCGCCGCGGCGCGCGCGCGCGATGTCGGCGGCCAGTTCGGCGGACGACAGGTCGAGGTCATCCTTCGGATCGAGGTAGTAGCCGGCCTCGGTCGCGGTGAACGAGATCACGCGCGTGCGCGGATCGGCCCCGTGCGCGATCACCGCGGCCAGTGCCGGATCGAAGGGCAGCACCTCGCGGATCGCATCGATGCGCTGGTAGCGGTATTCGCCGGCGGGCGAGACGGTCTCCAGCGTGTAGCGTCCGCCCTGCGCGCGCAGCGCGGACTCGACCTCGGACATGTCGGGCCGCAGGTTGGCGCCCACCAGCGACCAGCGCGTGTCGCCGGCGTCGATCAGCTGCTGCAGGTACACCGCCTGGTGCGCGCGATGGAAGGAGCCGAGGCCGAGGTGCAGCACCACGAACTCGGAAGAAACAGGCTGGGTCATGGCAATTGCTCCACCGTCTCATGGCTTCGCCCGCAACGTCCGACACAGCAATGGCCGCATGCCAGAAATACCGCGGAACCGGCTCGGCCGGATCGCTGGTATTGCCCCCGGCAGGGGGTTGGCGTAGCGACACGAAGTGCGCGCAGACTGGGGGCGAGCTTCATACAGCGACTGCGCGGCCCTCGCGATTGAAGAAATGAAGGACAGAAGGATCCAGCACCACGTTGACCGCGTCGCCGGCCTGCAGCGCGGTGCGGTCGTTCTGGCGCGCGATCAGCGGCACGCCGCCGACATCGACGTGGATCAGCGTGTCGGCGCCCAGCGCCTCGATCAGCTCCACGCGTGCCGGCGCGCCGCCGCCCGTGCCCGGGTTCACGCGCAGGCCTTCGGGCCGCACGCCGAGAAAGCCGTCGCCCGGCAGCCGGCCGCCGGTCTGCGCCGAGAAGCTGGGGATCGCGCGCGCGTCCACCATGTTCATCGACGGCATGCCGATGAACTGGGCGACGAACTGGTTGGCCGGCCGGTCGTAGAGGTCCATCGGCGTGCCGACCTGCTCGATCAGGCCGTCGCGCAGCACCACCACGCGGTCGGCCAGCGTCATGGCCTCGACCTGGTCGTGCGTCACGTAGATGCTGGTCGCGCCGAGCGCGCGGTGCAGCTTGTGGATCTCGACGCGCGTGTTGCCGCGCAGCGCCGCATCGAGGTTGGACAGCGGCTCGTCGAACAGGAACACCTTGGGCGCGCGCACGATGGCGCGGCCGATCGCGACGCGCTGCCGCTGGCCGCCCGACAGCTCCTTGGGCGTGCGGTCCAGGTACTGCGTCAGGTTGAGCGTCCTGGCGGCATGGTCGACCTTGGTCTTGATCTCGTCCTTCGACACTTTCGCCAGCTTGAGCGCGAAGGACATGTTGTCGTACACGCTCATGTGCGGATAGAGCGCGTAGCTCTGGAACACCATCGCCAGGCCGCGCTTGCCCGACGGCATGTTCGTGATGTCCTTGCCGTCGAGCGAGAGCTTGCCGCTGGTGATCGGCTCGAGCCCGGCGATCAGCCGCAGCAGGGTCGACTTGCCGCAGCCGGAAGGACCGACGAAGACGATGAACTCGCCCTTGTCGATCTGGAGATCCACGCCCTTGATGACGTGCGTGTCGCCGAAGCTTTTCTTGATGTTGTCGAGCTGGAGGTAGGCCATCACGATCTCCTGGGTGATCCCGTGCTGCGCACGAGAGCGTTGCAATTGAATTCAGTCGGGAGCGGCCGCGGAGCCGGCTTTGCCGGGCCGCAGGCCGCGCCCCCGGCAGGGGGTTGGCGTAGCGACACGAAGTGCGCGAAGACTGGGGGCGATCTCATTTCACGGCGCCGAAGGTGAGGCCTTGGACCAATTGCTTCTGGCTGAACCAGCCGAACACCACGATCGGCGCGATGGCCATCAGCGATGCGGCCGAGAGCTTGGCCCAGAACAGGCCTTCGGGGCTCGAGTACGAGGCGATCAGCGCGGCCAGCGTGCCGGCCTTGGCGGAAGTGAGGTTGAGCGCCCAGAAGGCTTCGTTCCAGCTCAGCACCAGGCACAGCAGACCCGTCGATGCGAGGCCGCCGATCGACAGCGGCAGCACCACGTTCTTGAACTCGGTCCACAGGTTGGCACCGTCCATGCGCGCGGCCTCGAGGATCTCGGGCGGTATGTCCTTGTAGCTCGTGTAGAGCATCCACACCATGATCGGCAGGTTGGACAGCGTGAAGACCACCACCAGCGCAGTGCGCGTGTCGAGCAGGCCGGCGGTCTGCGCGAGCACGTAGATCGGCACCAGCGCGCCGACGGCCGGCATCATCTTGGTCGACAGCATCCACATCAGGATGTCGCGCGTGCGCCGGGTGCGGAAGAAGGCCATCGAGTACGCGGCCGGCGCCGCGATGAGCAGGCCGAGGATGGTCGAGCCCACGCTGGTGATCAGCGAGTTCTTCGCATAGAGCAGGTAGTCGCTGCGCCGCTGCACTTCGGTGAAGTTCTCCAGCGTCAGCTCGAAGAAGAACAGCGGCGGCACGTGGATCGCCTGCAGCTCGGTCTTGAACGAGGTCAGCACCAGCCAGCCGAGCGGAAAGAACAGCAGCAGCGTGACGGCCCAGGCGCCGACGGCGCGCAGCGTGGTGAGGAACATATTGGGTTGCATGGCGCTTCCTCAGTCCAGGTTCTTGCCGATGATTCGGATGAGAAATGCGGCCACGATGTTGGCCAGGATCACCGCGAACAGCGCGCCCGCCGAAGCCACGCCCACATCGAAATTCATCAGCGACTGCTTGAAGATCATGTAGGTGAGGTTGGTGCTCTCGTTGCCCGGACCGCCGTTGGTGGAGACGGCGATCTCGGCGAACACCGAGAGCAGGAAGATCATCTCGATCATGATCACCACCGCCATCGGCCGGCCCAGGTGCGGCAGCGTGAGGTAGACGAAGCGCTGCGGCGCCGTGGCGCCGTCCATGCGCGCGGCCTCCATCTGCTCGCGGTCCAGCGACTGCAGCGAAGTGATGAAGATCAGGCAGGCGAAGGGCAGCCATTGCCACGCCACCATGATGATCACCGAGAGCAGCGGGAACTCGGTCAGCCAGTCGACCGGCTGTGCGCCGAAGGTGCGCCAGAGATCCGCCAGCACGCCGTAGATCGGGTTCATCATCATGTGCTTCCACAGCAGCGCATTCACCGTGGGCATGACGAAGAAGGGCGAGATCAGCAGCACCCGCACGATGCCGCGGCCCGGGAAGGGTTCGTTCACCAAGAGCGCCAGCAGCACGCCGAGCACCACGGTGATGACGATCACGCTGCCGATCAAGAGCAGCGTGTTCCACACCGCCGGCCAGAAATCCGGATCGGTGATGAAGTAGCTGAAATTCTCCAGCCGCGAGAAAGTGTGCTCGCCCGGCTGCATCAGGTTGTAGTTGACGAACGAGAAGTAGATCGTCATCAGCAGCGGCACGATCATCCAGAGGAAGAGCGTGACCACGGCTGGCGCCATGAGGGCGCGGGGCAGGAGTCGGTTCATGGCGACGGCCTTTCAGGAGTTGCTCCTTCCCCCTCTGGGGGAAGGTCGGGATGGGGGCACGCTGCGTCCGCGGCGAGCGCTGCGTGCCCCCACCCCAGCCCTCCCCCAGCGGGGGAGGGAGTCTGTGCTACTTGTAGTACCCGCCCTTCTTCATCTCGCGCTCGGCAGCCGTCTGCGATGTCTTCAAGGCCTGATCGACCGTGACCTTGCCCGACAGCGCCGCGGTCATCTGCTGACCGACTGCCACGCCGATGGCCTGAAACTCCGGGATGGCCGCGTACTGCACGCCGACATACGGCGACTTGGGCAGCGTGCTGTCGTTCGCGTTGGCGCTGTCGATCGCCTTCTTCTCCGCGGCGGCGAAGCGCGCGGCCTTCTGGAAGTCGGGGTTGTCGTAGGTCGACTTGCGCGTGCCGGTCGGCACCGAGCCCCAGCCTTCTTCCTTGGCCACCAGCTTGATGTAGTCCTTGGAGGTCGCCCACTTGATGAAGGTCTGCGCCGCGTCCACCTTCTGCGAGCCGGCCGGGATGGCCAGCGCCCAGGCCCACAGCCAGTTCGCGCCCTTGGGCGTGACGGCGGTCGGCGCCTGCGCGAAGGCGACCTTGTCGGCCACCTTCGACTGCTTCGGATCGCTCACCAAGGAGGCCGCGATGGTCGCGTCGACCCACATGCCGCACTTGCCTTCGCTGAACAGCGCAAGGTTCTCGTTGAAGCTGTTGGCCGAGGCGCCGGGCGGGCCGTCCTTCTTCATCAGGTCGACGTAGAAGCTGATCGCGTCATGCCAGGGCTTGGTGTCGATCTGCGGCTTCCAGCTCATGTCGAACCACTGGCCGCCGTTGGTGTTGACCATGGTCGTGAGCAGGGCCATGTTGTCGCCCCAGCCCGGCTTGCCGCGCAGGCACATGCCGTAGACGCCGCCCTTGGGATCGTTGACCTTGTCGGCCAGCTCCTTCACTTGCGCCCAGGTCGGCTGGTCGGGCATCTTGAAGCCGACCTTGTCGGCCAGGTCCTTGCGGTACATCAGCATCGAACTCTCGCCGTAGAAGGGCGAGGCGAAGAGCTTGCCGTCGGCCGACAGGCCGTTGCGCATCGCGGGCAGCAGGTCGTCGACGTCGTAGGCGGCGTCGGTGGCGATCGGGATGATCCAGCTCTTCTTGGCCCAGATCGGCGTCTCGTACATGCCGATGGTCATGACGTCGAACTGACCGCCCTTGGTCGCGATGTCGGTGGTCACGCGCTGGCGCAGCGTGCCTTCATCGAGCGTGACCCACTTGATCTTGATGTCGGGATGGGCCTCTTCGAAGAACTTGGTGAGTTTCTGCATCTCGATCATGTGGGGGTTGTTCACCGTGGCCACCACGAGTTCGGTGGTGGCGGCGTGGGCGAGGCCCGTTCCCGCGATCGCGAGCACCAGGCCCGCCTTCAGAAAACGCTTCATGGATGTCTCCTAGTGTTCGACGACGAGGCGGTCGCCGTGGCCGGATTCTGGAGACTCTGGCTTGCAGAATTGGTACGCGAATCGTCGACTTCGATACTTGCTTGCACCAGCGGATCAGTACCTTCCCTGATTTTGGAAACCAGGGATGGGCCACGGCGGGCGCAAGACTCAGTCGAACAGGCCCAGGACGCTCGCGAACAGCGCGCTGCCGGGCGACGCGAGCTGCCGCAGCAGGCTGAAATGATCAGCCTCTGCCTCGACGTGGAGGGCGCTGCGGTTGCCGGCCTCCGTCCAGGCCTTGTGCAAGCGCTGGCTTTGTCGAAGGAAGGCCGGCGTCTCTGCGCCGCCGACCGCGATCAACGCGGGCACCATGCCGCCGCGCACCCGATGCAGCGGCGAGCAGGCCATGGCGCCGGCCTCGTCGAGCCGCAGCCTGTCGTTGAGCGTGGTTGCCACCAGCGGCACGAGGTCGAAGATGCCGCTCAGCGCAGCGATGCCCGCGATCGCGTCGGGTGCCGATGGCCAGCGCGACAGCGCCAGTTCGACCGCGATGTGGCCGCCCGCGGAATGCCCCGCCACCACCAGCGGCGGCGACGCGCCGCCGGGCGCGGCCGCGTGCGCGCGTATCGCCGGCACCGAAGCGCGCGTGGCGTCCACGAGTTCGGCCAGCGACACGTCGGGGCACAACGGATAGTTGACCAGCGCCACGTTGAGTCCGGCCGCGGTGAAGGCCGGCGCGATGAAGCGGAAGGTCGACTTGTCGCGCGACTGCCAGTAACCGGCATGGAAGTAGGCCAGCGTTCCGCGCGGCCTTCCGCGCGCGGCGAAGAAGTCGAAGGTCTGACGTTCCAGCGGTCCGTAGCGCACATGCAGCACGCAGGATTCGGCGGCTACCGCAGCCCGGCTCTCGGCCTCGTAGGCCGCCAGCAGCGCCGGGAAGGTTTCGCGCGCCTGTCCCTGCACATACTGGAACTGCGGATCGTTCATGTCCTCAGTCGGCCTTGAGGCCTGAGGTCTTCACGAACCGGGTCCAGCGCTGCAACTCGCTGCGCACCAACGTGGCGAACTGGTCGGGCGAGTTGGCGGGCGCCGCCTCCATGCCGTACTCCGACAGCTTTTCGCGAAGCTCGGGCAGGGCCATGATGCGTGCGAGTTCCTGATTCCATTGCAGGATGATGTCACGCGGCGTGTCGGCCGGCGCGACGAGGCCTTCCCATTCGCGCAGGTCGAAGCCCGCGACGCCGCTCTCGGCCATGGTCGGCACCGAGGGCAGCGCGGCCAGCCGGTTCGGGCTGGTCACGGCCAGCGCGCGCAGCTTGCCCGTGCGCACCATCGGCACCGCCGCCGAGGTGGTGGCGAACATGGTCGTGACATAGCCGCCGAGCAGAGCCTGCACCGCTTCGGCCGGCCCCTTGAACGGCACGTGCAGCATGTCGACCTGGGTCAGCTGGCGGAAGGACTCGCCCAGCAGGTGGGCCGGCGAACCGTTGCCGCCCGATGCGTAGGTGAGCTTGCCCGGCTCGGCGCGCGCCAGCTCGACCAGTTCCTTCGCGCTGCGCGCGGGCACCGTGGGTGCCACCACCAGCGCGTTGTAGAGCCAGACCAGATTGGCGATCGGTGCGAAGTCCGCCGCGGTGTCGTAGGGCACCTTGCCGAACAGCGCGGGCAGCACCGCGTGGGTGAGGAACATCACGCCGACGGTGTAGCCGTCGGGCGCGGCCTTGGCGACGACATCCATGCCGATCATGCCGGTCGCGCCCGGCCGGTTGTCGACGATCACCGGCTGCTTCCAGGCCTGCTGCAGGCGTTCCGCGACGAGGCGCGCGAGCACATCGGGCGGGCTGCCCGGCGGCAGCGGCACCACGATCCGGATCGGTCTTGCGGGATAGCCCTGCGCCCATGCGGGCACGGCGGCCGCGAGCGGCGCCGCACCGAGCGCGCCGAGGAGTTGCCTGCGCTTCATCATGATGCCTGCGCCGCCGACGACACGGGCGGCAGGAAGATGACGTCGTAGTCGCGCGCCGCCGCCACCACCTCGGCGGGGCTCGCCATGTTGTGGATGCGCCGGTAGAGGTCCAGCAGCTTGCCTGCCGGCGCGGCCCAGAACAGGGCCGTCACCGGCTCGCCGTAGTTGTTGAAGAAGGCATGCGGAATGCCGCGCGGCATGCGCACCAGGTCGCCGGCGCCGGCGGAGGTCTTCTTGCCGGCCAGCAGCAGGTCGATGCGGCCGTCGAGCACGAAGATGTACTCGTCCTGGTGCGGGTGCACGTGCGGCGGCACGAAGGTCTCGACCGGGAAGGTCGCGTGCCACGAGAAGCTGTCGTCGCTGACCTGCTTGGGCACATAGATCTGGCCGAGGATGTTCCACGAGACGCCGTCGATGCCGGTCTGCGCGCGCGTGATGTCGGGGATTTCGCTGGTCACTGGGAGACTCCTTCCAGGCGGGTGAGCCGGTCGAGGGTGGGATGGACGAGAGGATTGGTGGAGGCGAAGCGCGGCTTGAAGCGCTGGCGCGCCTCGGCCAGGTCTTCTTCGTCCCAGTAGCCGATGAGGATGCCGCCCTCGGAGATGCGCGGCTGGATCTCGATCGACTCGATGGTGCCGTCGGCGATGGTCCCGCGCTGGCGCGGCTGGCGCGCCCAGCGGAACAGGGCTTCATGCAGGCGCCGCCGCACGTCCTCGTGTTCCGGTGCCGCGCCCAGATCGATGAACTCGTGCGGATCCGAGGCGAGGTCGAACAGCATCGGCCGGTAGCCTTCGGCCAGCACGTATTTCCAGCGGCCGTCGGAGATCATCCGCAGCCAGGCGTCGCGCGACGGCGTGCCGAGTTCGATGCGCGAATCCTGGAACGCGTAGTCGTACTCGCAGACCACGTGCTCGCGCCAGTCACGCGGCCGCTCGCCGAACAGCAGCGGGCGCAGCGAACGGCCGTCCATGACATGCGGCACCGCCACGCCGCCGCAGGCGTCGAGGAAAGTCGGCGCCAGGTCCACCGCCTCGACCAGTGCGTCGCAGCGCGTGCCACGCGTGGTGTCGGCGCGCGGATCGGGGTCGTAGACGATCAGCGGCGCGCGGATGATCGGCTCGTGGAAGAGATCCTTCTCGCCCATCCAGTGATCGCCCAGGTAGTCGCCGTGGTCGGAGGTGAAGACGATCATCGTGTTCTCCATCAGGCCGCGCGCCTCCATGAAGCGGAACAGCTCGCCGAGCTGGTCGTCGATCTGCTTGATCAGGCCCATGTAGCCCGGCATCACGGCATCGCGCACGCCTTCGCGCGAGAAGGTGCGCGACACGCGGTGGTTCATCATCGCGCCGTAGACCGGGTGCGGATCGTGGCGCTCGGCCTCGCTGCGCACCACCGGCAGTGCGTCCTCGGGCTTGTACATGCTCGCGTAGGGCTCCGGCACGATGTAGGGCCAGTGCGGCTTGATGTAGGACAGGTGCAGGCACCAGGGCTGCTCGCCGGACTCCGCGATGAAGTCCATCGCGCGGCGCGTGATGTAGGGCGTCTCCGAATGCTCGTCGGGCACACGGGCTGCGCGGTTCGAATATTTCAGGAACCAGCCCGAGCGGATGCGGCCTTGGTCGTCGACCGTCGAGTTGGCCCAGCTTTCCCAGGGGTTGTCGCCGCCGAACCCCTGTGCGCGCAGGTAGTCGTTGTAGCTCGGGTCGGGATCGTGGCCGGAATAGGGATGAATGCCGTCGTCGCGCTCGTAGGGATCGAAGCCGCATTCGGCGATGCGAACGCCGATGGTGGATGCCGGATCGATGCCCAGCCGCGACATGCCTGCCAGGTCGGCGCGCATGTGCGTCTTGCCGACCAGTACCGAGCGCACGCCCAGCGGACGAAGGTGGTCGCCGATCGTCATCTCGCCGGCCTTGAGCGGCACGAAGTTCCAGCTCGCGCCATGCGAGTGAACGTAACGGCCGGTGTAGTAGCTCATGCGCGACGGTCCGCACACCGGCGACTGCACATAGGCGCGGTCGAAGATCACGCCGCGCGCCGCCAGCGCATCGAGGTTCGGCGTCTTCAGCGTCGGGTGGCCGAAGCACGAGAGATGGTCGTAGCGCAGCTGGTCGCACATCACGAAGAGGATGTTCTTCACGCGTCGTTTCATCCGGGTCTCCTGGGGGCGGAAGTGGTCATGCGGTCGGATGCTAGTGGCCGCATCGGCCGGTGTCGCGTCACATGTTTTGATGTCGATTACCATGGGTTATCGCCCCCGGAGTCCTCGTGCGACTGCAACACTTCCATCTGCTGCTGACCCTTGCCAGGACCGGCAGCCTGCGCGCCTCCGCGCAGATCCTCAGCGTCTCGCAGCCGGCGCTGACCAAGGCGCTGCGCCAGCTCGAGGAAGAGTTCGGCACCGCGCTGGTGGTGCGCACGCCCAAGGGTGTGCGGCTGGCGCCGGCCGGCGAGCTGCTCGCCGCGCGGGCCGCGACGGTGGTGCGCGAGATCGAGCGCGCGCGTGAAGAAGTGGCATGGCACCTGCGGCATGCGGAAGCGCAGGTGACGATCGGCGTCTCGCCGGTGGCGGCGATCCTGCTGGCGCCCGGCGCAGTGGCGCGCTTCGGCACGCGCTGGCCGCAGGTACGGCTGCGGATGCGCGACACGCTGTACCCGCGCGCGCTGGAACAACTGCGCACTGGCGAGCTGGATCTGGCGCTCGGCCCCTTGCCCGGCGAGGGCGCCGGGCGCGATCTGCTGGTGCAGCCGCTCTTCGAGAGCCAGGCCCTGCTTGCGGCGCGCCGCGGTCATCCTCTCGCGCGCGCGAAGAAACTGGCGCAGCTGGTCGACGCGGGTTGGGTGCTCACCGGTCCGGCGGGTGGGCCGGGCGATCCGCGCAACCTGTCCTTCGATGCGACGGGCGAGCGCACGCCGCAGGTCCGGCTCGAGTGCGAATCCTTCGCCACCCTGCTGGCCCTGATGCCCAGCCTGGACGTCATCGGGATCATGCCCAGGGGCTTCTTCGATCGCTACGGGCCCGCCATGGATCTGGTCGAGTTGCCAATCACCGATGTGTTGCCCAACACCACGATCCACGCGGTGTATCGCGCCGATGCGCCGCTGACGCTGCCGGCGCAGCGGCTGCTGGACGCGTTCATCGCGGAGGCCCGGGCGCAACGCAAGGGTTGACGCGCCGCGCCGCGCCGCGAACCGGGCTCGCGTCGCCGTCGACGCTCAATCCATCGCGTCAGGAAATCGTTCGATGTGGCCTTGTCCGCGGTGCGAGAAATACTCGACGTGGCGCCCGGCAATCCAGACGAAGTACCCGACGCAGCCGGCCGCCATCGCCAGCTGCATGAATTCCGGATAGCGCAGCTCGTCGCGCTGCGCGCCGCGGATGGCGGCCTGCAAGGCGGCCGCATCGAAGGCTTGCGGAACCGCGATCTCGGGTGCCGGCAGCGGCACCGCATGCCACTCGCCGGAAGGCAGGTAGTAGGTGGCCTCGCGGCGGCGGAAATCGGCGTGGTAGGCCTCCACGCCTGCGGCCTTCAGCAGGCCCACGCCCTCGCCGAAGGTGCTGCGTCCGGCATGCGCGTCGGCTGCGCTGCGTTCGATGGTGCTCTTGATCGAATGGTCCATGGTGATGCTCTCCCTTGAAAAAATCGCGCGCCCTCAGTCGGTCGGCACGTGGCGCAGTTGATGAATCCGCACGAGCTCCCGCATCAGCCGGACGAGCTCTTCGCGCGACGCTGCGGGCAGCGTGCCGAAGAACGCCGCGTCGTTCCGATCCGCGAGCCGGGCCAGACGAGGCACCAACTCGCGGCCCGATCGGGTCAGCCGGATGCGGTGCGCGCGCAGGTCCGTCGCGTGGGCCACGGTTTCGGCCCAACCCTTGGCGACCAGGCGCGCGACGATCTTCGACACCGCGCCCTTGGTCATGCCCAGTGCCGCGACCAGCGCTGCCGGCACAGCGTCCGGCGCGTCGAAGAGATGCCGCAGCGCAACCCATTCGGACACCGAGACGCCCTCGGCCTCGACCCGTGCCTGGAACGCGGCGGACACATGGTTGGAGACGAAGCGAAGCCAGAAGCCGACATGCGAATCCAGTGCGCTGACGGCTCGATCCGCGTGGGGGCGGCGTTGCGGTGGAGCGCTGGTTCGACGCGGCTGCGGCATGGCGGTACGGGGAGTTGACGGGTGCTTTCCAGCATAGTTTCCAGGGAAACTATGTCAAGCCGTGGCGCTCGCAAACGATTTCGCCAAAAAGCCACGCCGATGACCCCTGGGTTCGAGCAATTTGTCACCACTCGCGCTGTCGATCCAATGAACCCATGGTGCAGAGCAAATGTTAAATGTGAAGATGTCACATAAGGTAGTATCACGACACATCTAGACACGTGCTCCACGAGGTGTCCCCGACCAGGATCCGGATCGCGAAGCGATCGAAAGATGACCGATGCATCAGGTGAAGAAACAGCTGCCGAACGCACTTTCGCTCGCAAGCCGACCTCGCCCGCGGGCTCGGTGCTTGCCGGCGCGAGGCTTCACGTTGATCGAGCTGATGGTGACGGTCGCGATCGTCGCCATCCTCGCGGCGATAGCCTATCCGTCGTACATCGCCTACATCGTGCGCTCCAACCGGGCGGCGGCGCAGGGCTACATGTTGGAGCTCACCAACCTGCAGCAGCGCTACTTGCTCGATGCGCGGGCGTATGCCCCGGACCTTGCGACGCTGAATTCGACCATCCCCGCGAACGTGTCGTCCAACTACAACATCACGACACCGCTCAAGTCCGGAACGACGCCACCGGGCTTTACCGTCACCGCCCAGCCGATCAACGCCCAAGCCGCCAGGGACACCGCCTGCGCGACGCTGACCATCGACGAAACCGGGTTGAAGAACGCGACAGGACCTCAAGGAGTTGCAGGGTGCTGGTAAGCCGCGGCCATCCGCGGCGTCATGCACGCGGCTTCACGTTGATCGAGTTGGTGACCACCATCACGGTGATGGCGATTTTTGCCGGGCTGGCGCTTCCCTCGTTTCGCGAGTTCGTTGCCAACCAGCGCATCCGCAATGTGTCCTTCGACCTGATGGCCTCGTTGACGCTCGCGCGCAGCGAGGCCGTGACGCGCGGCATCCCCGTGACGCTGAAACAGTCCTCCTCCAGTTGGGACCAGGGCTGGAAGGTGATCGCGACCGACGCCAGCAACACGATCATCCAGAACCAGGAGGCCTACAAAGGCCTCTCCATCACCGATTCGGCCTCGCTCGGCGCCGTTTCCTACGGGAAGGATGGCCGCGCCGTGACGGCGAGCACCAAGTTCACCGTGGCGCCATCGATCGCGATGACGGGTGTCAGTTCGCGCTGCATCTCGATCGGCCTGAGCGGCGTGCCGAGCAGCAGCATGGGAGCTTGCCAATGATGCTTCGCTCCCGGACGCGCACCGTCCACAGGATCAAACACCAGAACGGCATCGCGCTCATCGAGGTGCTGGTTTCGCTCGTCATCCTGCTGTTCGGCCTGCTCGGTCTGGCTGGCGTGAGCAGCCGCGCCAACCTTGCAGAAATGGAGTCCTACCAGCGCATCGTGGCCGTGCAGCTGGTGCAGGACATGGCCGACCGCCTGAGTGCGAACCGCAAGGTCGCGACCTGCTACTCGAACGGGACGACCGGCGTTCAACTCGGCTCCGGCGCCACGACCATCCCGGCCTGCACGGCGGGCAATGTCCAGCAGCAGACGCAAGCCGCTGCCGACCTCGCGGCCTGGAGCAACATGATCAAGGGACAGGCCGAAAAGACCCAGTCGGGCACCAGTCTCGGCGCCATGATCGGCGCGGTCGGCTGCGTGACGCTCGACGACCCCGTCAACAACATCTATTTGATCGCCGTCTCCTGGCAGGGCCTCGCCAAAACCGCGGCGCCGACCTTGTCCACCGGCTCCGCCTTCCCGTGCGGCAACGGTGCCTATGGCGACGAGAAACTGCATCGCGTCATCACCACCAAGGTTCAGATCGGAACGCTGTCATGAAGGTGCGCAAGCTGTCTCGCGGGCCTCGCCATCATCGCGGCTTCACGCTGGTCGAACTGATGGTGGCCCTCACGCTCGGCCTGTTCCTGATCATCGGCCTCATCAGTCTCATCGTCTCGACGATCAGCACGCGCTCCGAGCTGGACAAGTCCTCGCGCCAGATCGAGAACGGCCGCTACGCCCTCGAGTTGCTCAGCGAAGATATCCAGGCCGCCGGCTTTATCGGCCGGACCGGGAGTACCGCCTTCAACCCTGTCCTGCCGATCGCCTGCCCCACGAACATCGCGAGCCTGGGCTACTCGGCGGCCACGAACCCAGGCACATCCAGCGTACCGCTGCCGATCTACGGGCCGAACGCGGCACCGTCCTGCATCAGCAATGTCATGGTGGGCACGGCCATGCTGGTCGTTGTACGTGTGAGCACGAACCCCGTGCTGGCGCCTGCATCGGCCGTCGCGACGGAAATCTACCTCCAAGTCTCCGCCTGCGGCACCGACACGGTGCCTTTCGCAATCGCCAGCGGCGCCTCCACCGCGAGTTTCAACTTGATGAGCAAGGACTGCGTGTCGAGCAAGCCCGCGCCCCTGCGCAAGGTCGTGCAGCACCTCTACTACGTGAGCACCTGCAATGTGTGCGGTACCGACACGACCCCCACGCTCAAGATGGCCGAATATGTCAACGGCGCGATGACCATCACGCCGCTGGTCGAGGGCATCGAGAATCTGCAGTTCGACTACGGCATCGACATCGATGGCAACGGTTCGCCCGACTGCTACACCAGCAATCCGACCAGCCCGCCTCTCGCCGAGATCGCAACTTCCGTCTGTCCGCAGACGACGCCGCCTTACGACTGGACGATCGCTGCCAACAACTGGGGCAACGTGATGGCGGTACGCATTCATGTCCTCGCACGCAGTACGGAAGGCAGCGCTGGTTGGACCGACAAGCGGAATTACGACCTGGGTCTGGCCGTGCCGGCCGCGGGCCCGTTCAACGACCAGATCAAGCGCCACGTCTACAGCACGGTCGCGCGCCTGTACAACATCTCGGGCCAAAGGGAAGCGCCATGAACGACCTCACGCATCGCGGTGCGAAGCACACCCAATCGGGGGCCACGTTGCTGATCTCGATGATCTTCCTGGTGGTGCTCACGCTGATTGTCGTGTCGGCCATCAAGGTGACCAACGTCAACACCAAGCTGGCCACCAACATGCAGATCCAGAAGGAATCGGAAGCGGCTGCCCAGCAGGCGATAGAGACCGTCATCAGCACCGACTTCACCACGCTGGCGCCGCCCCAGACGGTGCCCGTCGATATCAACAACAGCGGGCAGCCCGGGTCGACCTACCAGGTCAGCATCTCCCCGCCGCCGACATGCGTCAGCGTCAAGCCCATCAAGCTGAGCGAACTCGATGCGAGCAACGCCGAGGACGTGCCTTGCTATGCAAGCGGCGCGGGGCAGAACACCGGCATCGTCGGCGCAGGAACAAGCGGCGACTCGCTGTGTGCGAACTCGAACTGGGAGATCACGGCGACCGCGACCGCGCCCGGCGCTGCAGCGAGCGCGCCCGGCGTCATGGCGACAACGAACACCACGGCGGTCCAGGGCGTTGCCACGCGCGTCGCACTGGGTAGCTCCTGCTAGGCAACCCGCCCATGTACTGCCCCACCCACTTTCTGACCCGCCTTGTTCCGAGGAAGTCTCTGCCATGAAATCCTCCGTCTTCATCAAACTGGCATGGGCCTGCGCCCTCCTGCTTGCCGGGGTCGCCGCCCGCGCCGACGATATCGATATCTACGGTGGGGTCGCCGGCGGGGCGGCTCCCAACATCCTCATCATTGTCGACAACACATCGAGCAACGACGCGAACTACCCGTCATCCTGCCCATTCTCCAGCGCGGCACCGAACCTGCCCAACATCACTTTGTTGGACATGGTGTACTGCTCCGTCTATGGTGCGCTGGATGCGATCAAGAGTCAGCCTTCGTTGTATGGCAAGTTGAATATCGGCCTGATGAGCGGCGGCTCGGGCTCCAACAAGGGGGGTCAGATGTACTACCCCGGCACATCGCCCTACAACCTGCCGTCGATGGATCTCACCGGCATCACGAATTTCCAAAGCGTCATTGCCGCCGGAATTCCGAAGGCGACGGGCAACGCCAAGCTGGATGGCGACATGCAGGAAGCGTGGGCCTGGTACACGGGTACCACCGGGCCGAGATCGGGGACGTCCTATGCAGCCCACATCGGCACCCAGTCCTGCCAGAAGAGCTTCATCATCCTGATCGGCGCGGCGTCGAAACAGGGCCGGCCGGACAACGGATCCGGCTTCACCAGCGCGAGCGACCTCGCCGCTGCCGGCGCGACCGCTGCGCAGCAGGTCCCGATCAACACCTCCAACCTGGGCTCCAACACAGGTGATGACAGCGCATGGATCGACGAATGGGCGCGCTTCTTCAACCAGTCGAATTTCAACACCAGCGATCCGACCGATCCGCAGAACATCGTCACTTACACGATCGCTGCCGGCGGAACTGCGCCTGACTACACCCAGATTCTGCGCAGCACAGGTATCCAGGGCGGGGGTAAATCCTTTGTCGCCGGCGATTACAACTCGATGGTTCAGGCGCTCCTGCAGATCTTCAACGAAGTGCAGGCCGTCAACAGCGTCTTCGCCTCGGCGAGCCTGCCTGTCAGCACGAATGCCCAGGGCACCTATCTCAATCAGGTTTTCATGGGCACCTTCCGGCCGGACGCCACGGGCGCTCCCCGCTGGATGGGCAATCTGAAGCAGTATCAATTGGGTGTGGACACCAGCAATCCCGTGAGTCCGGTGGTCTATCTCGCCGATGCATCCCGGGGTCCGTATCAACCCAATACCACGGCCAACTCGGCCTTGAGCTCGGCCGGCACGGGCTTCATTTCGCCGACGGCGATCAGCTTCTGGACCCGCAAGGATCTGACCACCTCGCCGGATGCAGCGCCACCGACCGGCACCAACGGGTTCTGGGTCAACCATCCGCAGGGCGCGAGCGGTGCGTTCGATTCTCAGGACGGCGAGTTCGTCGAGAAGGGCGGCGTGGGCCAGCAGATCCGGCTTGCCAACCTCAAGGACGACTATGCGGCGAATCCCGCCGGGCCGCGCAATGTCTATACCTGCCTGGCAACAGGCGGCGCCAACTGCGCATCCAATACCCTGCTTTCGTCGATGCCTTTCGCAACGACCAACACGAACATCACGGCAAGCATCCTCGGCACCAATGGCCCGGCGATGGCCATCTCGTCGATCACTCGCAGCACCAACACTGCGACGGTCACGCTGGCTGCGGCGCCAAGTCCTGCGCTCACGCCGGGCCAGGCCATCACAGTCGCGGGATCGAAGTACCCGGAATTCAACGGGAACTTCTCCATCACGCCGCTGACCGCGACGACCTTCAGTTATCCCGTGACCGTGGATCCGCCCACGCCATCGAGCGGCAGCTACAGCGTCAGCGTGCCCTCCAATCCGATCAAAATCACGTCGCTGGTCCGATCGGGGACGACCGTCACTGCCACCACCGCCGCAGCGCATGGCTATGTGACGGGAAAGACGGTCACGATCGCCGGTGCGGCGGGTTCGCGCTACAACGGCAGCTACACAGTCACCAGCACAGGTGCCAACACATTCACCTACGTCATCACCGATGGCCCTGCGACGCCCGACGGCGGGGGCAAGGCCACTGTCGGGACTACGTCGTATGTCATTCCCGCCGCCAGCATCGTGCGCGACGCGAGCAATGCGAGCAATGTCTCCAACGTCACCGTCTCGTTCTCTTCGAACATCACCTTCGTCGCCGGCAACCAGGTCACGATCAGCGGCGCCGGCACGGGCGGTGTCAGCCCGTACAACGGGACCTGGACCGTCACGAGCTGCCCCAGCGGCTCCAGCAAGAAAAGCTTCTGCTTCAATATCCCTTCCACGCCCAACTCACCGGACACCGGTTCCTCGATCACCGCAGACGGTGGGACCAGTCCGCTCGCCATCACGAACCTCACGTACACGACGGGCCCCTGTTCGGCCACCGCCTATTCGACAGTGCTTGTCACTGCCACTACGCCGTCGAAGCCGACTTTCGCGGCCGGAGACACGGTGAGTGTGGGAGGGACGGTCGCAGCCAACGAGAGCGCGTACGTCGGCAGCTTCAAGGTCGTCGGCGTCTCATCCACCGGCTTCACCTACAACATTCAGACCAGCCCCGGCAGTGCCTCGAGCTGCACCGAT
Source organism: Variovorax sp. PBL-E5 (assembly GCF_901827185.1). Classification (NCBI taxonomy): domain Bacteria; kingdom Pseudomonadati; phylum Pseudomonadota; class Betaproteobacteria; order Burkholderiales; family Comamonadaceae; genus Variovorax; species Variovorax sp. PBL-E5. The sequence continues at coordinate 1,969,344 of NZ_LR594671.1, forward strand.
ACCACCGCGGGCATGACGGCCTCGGCGCAAGGCGTGAGCCGGGATGCGCTGATCAATTGGGTGCGCGGAAGCGACAACGTCGGCGACGAGCCGAGCCCGGGCGGCGGCATCACGGTCCGTCCGTCCGTGCACGGCGATGTGCTGCACTCGCGCCCGGCCGTCGTCAACTACGGAGGCTCGACCGGGGTCGTGGTGTTCTACGGCGCCAACGACGGCATGTTCCGTGCCGTCAACGGCAATCAGCCGCCCACCGCCAATGGCGCACCGGCGCCGATGGGCTTCTGCACCGTGTCTTCCGACTGTGCGATCGGAGGGGTCGCGCCGGGCGGAGAACTGTGGAGCTTCGTGCCGACCGAGTTCTATTCGAAGCTTCAGCGGCTCTACAACAACAGCCCGGTCGTCAAGATGCCCAGCACGCCGACGGGCATCGTTCCCACGCCGCAGTCGAAGGACTATTTCTTCGACGGGAGTCCGAGCGTCTACCAGAACGGCAGCAACGCCTACATCTTTCTCGCGGCGCGACGCGGCGGCCCGGTCCTCTACGCGCTCGATGTGAGTTCGCCGACGGCGCCGCGATTCATGTGGAAGCACACGAACCAGGATGCCGGATTCACCGAACTCGGCCAGACCTGGTCGCAACCCAAGGTGGCGATCCTCAGCTGTCGCCAGAACCCGAATTACGACCCTCTGGCTTGCGATCCTTCGGCCACTCCGCCGAAGGATCCGGGATATCCGGTGCTGGTATTCGGCGCCGGCTACGACACGAACGAGGACATCGAGCCGCCGGCTGCGGACACGATGGGGCGCGGCATCTTCATCGTGGATGCCGTCAGCGGCAATCTCCTGTGGAGTGCCAAGCCGGGCGGAAGCACCGACAGCTGCATCGGGAACCCGTGCAAGCTGCTGAGCATGACGTACGCCGTGCCGGCCGACGTCACGCTGGTGGACCGTGATTTCGACGGCTTCATCGACAGGCTGTACACGGCCGATCTGGGCGGCAATATCTGGCGTGTGGACCTGAAGCCGCCGGCGGGCGCGCCGAATTTCGGCCCGAGTACCTGGCAGACGACCTTGTTCGCGGCGCTGGGCGGCACGGGGACCACGAAGCGCAAGTTCTTCTTCCCGCCCGACGTCGTGCTGACGAAGAACTTCGACGCCGTGCTGGCGGTCACGGGAGACCGGGAGCACCCGCTGGCGAGCCAGCAGGCCAACAGCATCGTGAATCGCTTCTACATGATCAAGGACACGAACGTGGGCATGAGCGCGTCCGGCTGGACCGCGATGCGCGACGACACGAGCAGCACCGCCGATGCTCAGCCTCTCTCGCTGTTCAATGCGACATCGACGCCCTATGCCGGGTCTCTCAATGGCTTCTACGTGACCCTGCTCGGGCTGGACAGCAAGGGCAATACGTCGCTCGGCGAGAAGGGGGTGAACGCACCCACCACCGTGGGTGGGCTGGTTCACTTCGGAACCAACCAGCCCTCGGCGCCCAGCGCGAACAGCTGCAAGGCCAATCTGGGTACGGCACGCAGCTACGAGATCAATTTCATCAACGGCACAACGAACCAGACCGTCCTCGATGGCGGCGGCCTTGCGCCCTCGCCGGTATTCGGCATGGTCACGCTCATCATCGACGGAAAATCGAAGCAGATCCCCTTCCTGATCGGCGCGGGCGGCGGCGGCGGTGGCGCCGATTCGCGCTCGAGCATCGGCGCACAAAGGCCGGACATTCCGATCAAGGCGGCGAGGAAGAGGACCTATTGGTATCGGAACATCGACCCCTGATTGTTGAGCTCGCGCGGATTTCCCCGCCTTTCCGGTTCGCTCGATGTCGGACAGCACCTTCGTCGGAAGGGGCTGTCCGGCATCGAACCGACCGTCACGTGTTTGCTACATTAGCCAGCTATCCACTGGCTTCACCGAACGGACGTGTCATCTCTTCATGGATAACCGACTCGCTTGGGCCCAGGCCGCCTGTGCACGCGTCATGCGTCCATTGGTCAGGCTGGGGTTGGCCTTAGGGCTCAAGCATCGGCACCTGGAAGAGTTGATGCGGGATCTTCTCCTGGACGAGGCACGCCGCGTGTGGCGCACCCAGGGCGTCAGCGAGCCGAACATCAGCCAGTTGTCCGTCACGACGGGATTGAACCGCAAGGCGATCACCGCCAAGGTGCGGGAGACGGCCGACGCTTTGCCCAGCATGGACGTATCGGCCGCCGCAAAGACGTTCACGATGTGGTTGCAGGTACTCGCCGATGACCCCGCATCCCGGCGTCTGCCGATCACCGGCGAGGCGCAGGCGCAGTCCTTCGAGAAGCTGGCCAGGCAAGGCAGCCGCGGCAACGTCCATCATCGCGCGATCCTGGACGAACTGGTGCGGCTCAACATGGTGAGCGAGGACGGCGGATACGTCGAGCTGAAGGCCGATGGCTTCGTGCCCGCGCAGGATCTCCAGTCGATGCTCGCGTTCATGGGGGACAATTCACGCGATCATCTGCTTGCTGCCGTCTCCAATATCCTGGGCGAACGATCGCCAATGCTCGAGCGGTCGGTGTATGCGAACGGCCTGAGCTTGCAGGACTGCGAGAATATCCATGAACTCGTGCGACGGCGTTGGAACGCGCTGCATCTCGAACTCACCCGCGAGATGACCCGTGTTGTCGATGGGGCGGGAGACGCAGGCTCGGGCCGGATCCGTGTCGGCATCTATACCTATTACGAAGACGCCGAGAAACCATCGGGTAGCGGCGGAAGCGAATCATGAACACCAGATTTTGGCGCGGCGGCCTCAACACCCTTTTGATCGCACTGCTCATTTCGTGCGGTGGGGGCGGCAGCAGTAGCGGCAGCGTTTCGGCGAACGTCGCCGCCTCGACCGACGGCGGCACGCTCACTGCGACCGTTGTAGCGGGCGGCGGCACGGACAGCGCCAGCAGCAGCGCGGCCAGTGGATCGACAACCACCGCCTCGAACGGAAATGGCTCGGGCGTGGGGTCTGGCGGAACGGGTATCAGCGTCGCGGGTGACGCTACCAGCGTGGGCGCGGTCGACGGCATTGGAAGCATCATCGTCAACGGCCTTCGCTACGACATCGACAGCGCGACCATCGATCTTCGGGATGCTGCGACCCTGCAGATCGGCATGTCGGTCAAGGTCATGGGCTCGGTCGACGCCTCGTTCACGAATGGTGTCGCCACGCAAGTGACGTCCGCTGCGGATTTGCGCGGGCCGGTCACGGCCATCGATCCTATCGGGGGCAGCTTCGCCGTCATGGGGACGACGGTGACCATCGACGAGGCAACCGTCTGGGCCGATGTGCCCGGACTGGCCAGCCTGATACCTGGCACCACGATACAGGTCTGGGGCCTTCCGGCAAGCCCTGGCGTACTGCGCGCCACGCGTGTCCAGCAACAGATCCCGAGTGCAGCACCCATTGCAACGGGAACCGTTCAGCAACTGGATTTGGCAAGAGGTACTTTTGCGCTGGGCGGCCTGACGGTCGCGTACGGTTCAGCGAGTTTTGCCGGCGGCATCAACCCGACCACTCTGACGAACGGCACCATCGTGCGTGTCCGTGCGGACACCCAGGCCTCACCAGGCTTGCTCATGGCCACGCAGGTCGAAAGCTGGTACCCGATCCCCGGGGCGACCGGCACGCCGATCCAACTGGAAGGCGTGATCACGAACTACGCAGCGCTGAACTCCTTCCAGGTCCTGGGAAGATCCATCAATGCTTCCGCCGCCCAGATCACCGGAGGGCAAGCCTCCAAGATCGGCAACGGGGTGAAGATCCAGGTCGGCGGCACGCTTGTCAATGGCGTGCTGGTTGCGACGGAAATCAAGATCAAGCACATTCCGGGCGCCGGCGCGCTGCCTTCTTTCACGCTCATCGGCTCGATAGGCAACTATGTCTCGGCAGCGAGCTTCCGCGTGCATGGGCAATTGGTGGATGCCAGCGCGCCTGACGTGGTGTTCGTGAACGGAACACAAGCAAACCTGGCGAACGGCGTGAAGGTGACGGCCGTGGGCGCCGAGGTCGTGAATGGGATCCTGCTCGCCAGCCAGGTCAGCTTCGGCCCATAGCCGCGATCGAGGCGATCAGCCGGCTTGCGTTACGCTTCCACCAGCACTCTTGAAATTGAAAGACACAATGAAAAAGATTCTGACTCTGATGCTCGCCGTCGCCGCGCTGGGTTCTGCCAACGCGCAGCCCAGTGTCGGTGTGTCGATCGGCATCAACCAGCCGGGCGTCTACGGCCGCATCAACATTGGTGATCTTCCGAGACCCGCTTTGATTCTTCCCCAACCGGTGATCATTGCCCCCGCGCCAGTGCAGCGCCCGCCGATCTATCTCTACGTGCCAGCAGCGCATCAGCAGAATTGGCGCCGTTACTGCGGGCGCTACAACGCTTGCGGCCAGCCGGTGTATTTCGTACAGGAATCCTGGGTTCGCCAGCGCTACGAGGCAGAGCATCCTGGCTGGGGGCGCGGCCGGCATCGTGGCTGGGAGGACCACGGTCACCGTGACCACGATCGTGGCTGGGACCACGAGCACGATCGTGGCCATGGCCATGATCGCGGCCCTGGACATGGTCGCGGGCACAACCATTGACGCGAGGGCGAGCGTGTTTTCATCTGCGTCAGATTCGGAGCGCCACGCATTTCAATCTCGCTATGCGCAAGGCAGATTCCTCCAAAGCACCGACGGTCCACCCTAGCTTCTGAAGTCGCCGCTCGTCTTGACGCGCATGCCAGCGCGACGGGAGGCCGAGGCCTTGCGCCACGCAAGCCATCCCACTTGCGTCCCCGGCAGCGATGCTCCCTTGCGGCCGCTATGTCGCCCTGGATTTCGATGAGGCGCGGTGCGTCCGAACCCATGACGAATCGCCGTGCACGAATTCGAGTTGTCGTCTTACAAGTGCATGCCGCACCATGTACGAAAACAGCATTACAAAATGGAAGTTTTTCACATTTCCAGAATTCGTTCATGAACGCGCAACAGAGGTTATTGGAGCAGCCATTGAACCCGGATCGACGCTTGTTTCAAACGTCGCGACGGGCGCTGTTCGGATGCGCTGCGCCGTCGACCGATCCATTTCGACGACAACCGTCCGAATGAGTTCGGCAACAAGCTGCGCATGCCGATGTTTGCCGTGGTCTTCGCCGCGCATTCGAGCAATGCAGTGCGAGTCGCTGATTCATAACACCATGACGCTATTCCAATGCCACCGACCACCTTTGTTGCCGAAGACAGCGAGATCATTTCTTCTTTCGGAAGGATGACGCATGCGAATTGCTGAGTGGGTGAAGAAGGCAGCGATATCGGTGGCGGTTGTGCTCGGCGCCTGCGGCGGTGGGGAGGGGGCGGGGCGGCGGCTTCCCGGTGGTCGAACTCCCCGCAGCCGGTTCGCCGAGCACTGCATCTGTCAACCTGAGCGGCACTGCGAGCTACGACGCGGTCCCGAACCCGGCAGGTGCATTGGTCTACTCGGCGAGTGCGTCCAGGCCCGTTCGCGGCGCGGTCGTCGAGATCGTCAACGGCGCGTCGGTCATCGCCACCACGACCACAGACGCCAACGGCGCGTACTCGGTGACAGTGCCTTCAGGCACATCCATTGCCGTCAGAGTCAAGGCGCAGTTGCTGCAGGTCGGCAGCGGCCCTGCGTGGGATGTGAGTGTGCGCGACAACACGCAGTCGGATGCCATCTACAGCATGGAGACACCCGTGTTCTCGTCCGGCACCGCTGCAATCGTGCGCGACGTCCATGCGCCTTCCGGCTGGGACGGCACAGCTTACAGCGCGACCCGGGTGGCGGCGCCGTTCTCGATTCTCGACACGGTCTACACCACGCAGGCCAAAGTCCTGTCGGTGGCGCCCATGGCCATCTTTCCGCCGCTGCGGCTGTTCTGGAGCGTCAACAACCTGCCGGCCAGCGGCGACCCCTCGCTCGGTCAGATCGGCTCGACCTTCTTCACCGCGGGCGACCCCAGCGGCCGCGCGATCTACGTCCTCGGCAAAGCCGACGTGGACACCGACGAATACGACGCCTCGGTCATTGCGCACGAATGGGGCCACTACTACCAATCGGTCTTCAGCCGTGACGACTCGCCCGGCGGCAGCCATTCCCTGACCGACCGCCTGGATCGGCGCGTCGCATTCTCCGAAGGCTGGGGCAACGCATGGTCCGGCATTTCGCTGGAACGCAGCAACTACACCGACTCCGCCGGACCGGGTCAGGTCCAGGGCGCCAATCTCGATCTCACAGCCGGCGTGACATCGAACCCGGGCTGGTTTCGCGAGGCCTCGATCCACTCGATCCTGTGGAGGCTGAACAGCCAGATCGGCTTCAAGCCGATTCACGACACGCTCACGGGCCCCTTCAAGAGCGGGGTCGCGCTGACGTCCATCCATTCCTTCACCGCGGCCTTCGATGCCGCTGCCCCGGGCAGTGCGTCGGCCTTGGCGAGCCTGCTCGTCGGCCAGAGCATCAGCGCGGCCACGAGCGATCCCTTCGGCAACGCCGAAACGAACAATGGCGGCATCGCGCTCGCACTGCCCATGTACCGGCAAGCGACTGTCGGCGGCAACACGACTGCCTGCGTGTCCAACCTGGCCGGTGCAGGCAACAAGCTCGGCAACTTCGCCTACCTGCGCTTCAACCTGCCGGCCGCGGCCAACCACATGATCACGGTCGCCGGGCCTTTGGCCTCCGACCCGGATGTCACCGTCTACAGCGGACACCCGATCGCCCAAAGCGAGGGCCCCGGCCCGACCGAGAGCGCGCTGGTCAACCTGCCTGCCGGTACCAGCGTGCTGGCGATCAACGATTTCAACAATGCCTCGGCGAACACCTGCTTCACCGTCACCATCCAATGAGGAGCAGATCCATGAACAGAACTGGCAATCTGGGCGCGCCGTTCATGCTGCTTGCGCTCGTGCTCTGCGCGCCATTGCAGGCCTGCGCCGACGGCAGAAACAGGAGCGCTGCCGGCATGACAACGGCGCCGAGCAAGGTGAACGGTTCGGGTGTCACCGTCCAGTACCGGGTCGATCCGCTGCCGCAGGCGGGCCAGGCGACCTCGATCGTGCTGAGCTTCGACGGCATCACCGATCCCGCAGGCGCGACGGTCCAGTTGCGCAGCGACGCCGGGCTCAAGCTCGGCGCCGCCGCGACAACGCGCACGCTGCCGGCCGGCGAAGTCTCGAACTGGACCGTCGAGGTCGTGCCTGCGGCCCAGGGCATCGGCTATCTCCATGTGTTCACGACGCAGAACGGCACGACCAGTTCGATCTCGATTCCCGTGCAGGTGGGCAAGGCGCCCTCCAGCATGCCGTCGATGGGCGAATTGAAGGCCGGGCCGGGCACCGAGAAGATCCTCTCGATGCCCGTGAAGTAGCGACGTTGACCGATGGTTGGCAACAGCCTGGCGGAGGTCGCCTTGCCGTCCCATTTCCCATGTTGTCCCGTGCCAACGACCATCAGGCCGTTGCGCTCATTGTCCATTGGAGCGTTCGATGTTCAGACCCGAATCAGATAGTGCCGATGATCCGCAGCGACGATCGCTCTGGCAGGCCACGGATGGCAGCACCGCACCGGAAGCTCTCGCACGATCTCTCACGCGCTCGCAGAAACGCCTCAAGCGCTGTGTCGACATCGTCGGGGCGGCTGCGCTCCTGATCGTGCTCAGTCCGGTGTACCTTGCCTTGTGCGTGGCCGTGCAGGTGAGCATGGGCCGCCCCGTGCATTTCTGGCACAACCGGGTCGGCGAGGGCGGCAAGCGCTTCCGGTTCTACAAGTTCAGGTCGATGCTGCGCAACTCTGAAGGGGTGCTCGAGGAATACCTGAGCCGCAACGACATGGCCCGCACGCAGTGGGACACTTTCCAGAAGCTGGAAGCGGACCCCCGCATCACGTTCCTGGGGCGGCTCATCCGCAAGTCGAGTCTCGACGAACTGCCCCAGCTCTGGAACGTGCTGAAAGGTGACATGAGCCTGGTCGGTCCCCGGCCTTGCATGGAGCGCCAGCGAAGCCTGTACGGGCAGCACTGGGGCCACTACTGTTCGGTCAAACCGGGCATCACCGGTCTGTGGCAGGTGAGCGGGCGCAATCGGCTCTCGTACGCACAACGCGTCGCGCTGGACGTCGAATACGTTCGTCGATGGTCGCTCTGGCTCGACATCAGGATCCTTTTGAGGACGGTCAGAGCCGTGGCCTTCGGCGAAGGGTCGGGTTGACCTTCAACGACGGCCTCCATTGCGCGCGCAGCACCCGGGCATCGATCGTGCGAAACGACCTATCTCAATGCACGGCAGGTCGAATCCGCGGGACAGGCGCTACGGCGTCCGGACCTCGACGGTGACGTGCGACAACGAGCGGAATCTGCCTAGCTTGGCCCGATAGAAATCGCACCCGCGCGGCGCAGCGGTCACGACCGAGACGATCGCGCCGAGGTGACCGGGGCCAAGACGCCAAAGGTGCAGGTCGACCAGCCGATCACCGTCGGCTTCAATGGCCTTGCGAACATCCTCGCTCATCTCCCGATCGACGTTCATGTCCAGCAGGATCGCGCCGGTGTCGCGGATCAGCCCGTACGACCAGTTGGCGATCACGAGCGCGCCGACGATGCCTACCGCCGGATCCATCCAGAGCCAGCCGAAGAGTCGCGCAGCGATCAATCCCAGGATCACCAGCACCGAGACAGCGGCGTCGGCCATGACGTGGACCAGGGCGGCCCGGAAGTTGTTGTCCTGGTGCGTCTTTGCGCCGACGCTGAGATGCTCATGCTCATGCTCATGCTCATGCTCATGCTCATGCTCATGCTCAGCGTGCGAGTGGCCATGCCCGTGATGATCCCCGCCGCTGCTCAGCAGCCATGCACTGGCCAGGTTGACGAGAAGGCCGAGGACCGCAATCGGAATGGCCTGGTTGAAATCGATACCGACAGGCGTCAGCAAGCGGCTCACGGCCTCATAGCCGATGAGCAGAGCGATCACGGCCAGCACGATGGCGCTGGTGAAGCCCGCGAGATCCCCGAGCTTTCCGGTGCCGAAGGTGAAGCGCGCGTCGGTCGCATGGCGCCGGGCGTAGGTGTACGCCACCGCCGCAATCAACAACGCGCCGGCATGCGTGGACATGTGCAGGCCGTCGGCCACCAGGGCCACGGAGCCGAACAGCATGCCGCCGACGATCTCGGTCACCATCATGACGCCGCACAGCCCGATCACGATCCATGTCTTGCGTTCGCTGCGCTCGTGCCGGGCGCCGAGGAAGACATGGCTGTGTGCCGCATTCTTCGAGGTCATATTCGCCTCACTCATTTGAAGTAGCTGTGGACGAGATCGACGAGCTGGTCGGCGGCATCGCGATCGAGTGCGCCGCGGTGCTTGACCGGATCGACCAGGTGGGTTCGGATGTGGTCTTCGACAACCTCGGCCAGCAAACCGTTCATTGCCCCGCGGCTGGCGGCGATCAGGTGCATGACCTGGGCGCAGCCCACTCCGCCTTGCAGCCCGCGCTCGATGGCATCGACTTGACCGCGGATGCGGCGCACCCGGTTCAGAAGCTTCTGCTTCTCGTGGATGGTGTGGCTCATGGTTGTTCAGATAGGGTAGGGGGGTATCCTATAAGAATCGGATGCGGGCGTCCAGCCGGGAACGGGCCGATCCATCCGCGCCATCCCTATGTCGGCGACCTGGTGTTCACGGCCTTCTCGGGCTCGCACCAGGATGCGATCAAGAAGGGCTTCGCGGCGCAGGCCGAGGACGGCCCGTGGCAGGTGCCCTACCTGCCCATCGATCCGAAGGACCTGGGCCGCACCTACGACAGCATCGTGCGCGTCAACAGCCAGTCGGGCAAGGGCGGGATCGCGTTCCTGCTCGAACGCGACCACGGCGTGGTGATGCCGCGCCGCATGCAGGTCGAGTTCAGCGCCATCGTGCAGAAAGTGGCCGATGCGAGCGAAGCGGAGGTGAGCGGATCCATGCTGTGGGCGCTGTTCGAGCAGACCTACCTGGCGCCGGCCGTCGATCCCGAGGGTTCGCTGGTTTATCGAGGCCATCGGCTCTTCGACGATCCGGCCGGGCAGGGGATCGAGCTCGATCTCGTGATCGACGCCCGGCCTTGCCGCGTTCGCGGTGTCGGCACGGGCCCGCTCGAAGCGACGGTCCATGCGCTGGGCACGACGCTGCGGGTCGACAGTTTCGAGGAGCGCAGCCTGGGCCAGGGCGCCGAGGCCAGCGCGCTGGCGATCGTGGAGATGGCGATGCGCGGCGTCAACGGCACGCGATTCGGCGTCGGCCGCAACGTCAACACGCTGACGGCCTCGGTCCAGGCCGTGATCAGCGCCGTGGCGCGGCTGAAGGCAGCGTCGAGCGGTACAGCAGCCGTGCGATGAGTCAGGGTTGGCGTCTCTCTGTCCGTCACGCCAGGAGACGCGGGTTCGAGTCCCGCCCACCAGGTCGAGCAAGGTCCGGGATTCCCGAGCTGCCCTCGATCGAGTCTCTCAGGCTCCTCTACGTGGGCGGCTTCTCGGCTTGATCCGCAAGCTCATGGCCGCCTGTCGACGCTCGCGGGCAGGCGACGCCATGGGAAGTCCGCGGGATCGGCTGCGACGGGACCCGGCGCTCGCGCGACCAGGATGTCTTGAGCGATCGGCGTGAAGTCGGCGCGGAAATGCACCGAACTCTTGACGACCAGGATCCTCATCGATTCGGGCTCGACGCCGGCGAAGCGGAACAATTCGCGATCCATCATCTGGCACTTGCCGCTGACGACCACCACCTGCACGCCGTCGATGGCAAGGCATGCGCTGGGGCCGAGACAGACCGGCGTGCCGCCGAGCACCGGGCCGGCTCCGACGACGCGGCCGTCGCTCAGCGCCAGCACGGTGAACTCGCCTTGCACCGGCGCATCGCTGAATGCACCGCCCCAGGTCGGTTCGCTGCGGCCCAGGCTCAGGTGCAGGCGCGCGCCGACGCCCGCCGCATGCGCGGCGCGCGCGGCGTCGGGGTCGTACATCAGGCCGAGCGCCACCTGGTGCGGATGAAGGCGTCCGGCCCCCGCGGCAAGCAGGGCGTGCAGCAGCCCGGTCGTGTTGCTGTTGCCGCCGGCACCCGGGTTGTCCTGCGTGTCGGCGATCACGACCGGCCGTCGGGCTCCTTCGGCCAGTGCGAGCGCACGCGCCACGGCCTCGGCCGGCGCCAGCAGGTCGAGACGCCACTGCGACCGGGCCGTGACGGCGCACTCGTGGAGCGCCTGCGCGGCCGCTTCGGCCTGATCGCCGTAGCCCCAGACGACCGGCCCGCAATGTTCGATGTCGGCGGCCGGAAAGCCCATGGCGAAGCTCAGCAGGGTGCCTCGTGCGCCGTCCAGCTCGAGCAGTTGGCGGTAGACCGAAGCGGCAGGCTCCGTCATGGTGGACTGCACATTGAGCGACAGCAAAAAGGGGATTCGGCGTGCATGCATCGGTTCGCGCGTGCCGCGCGCGATGCGTCGCTGCAAAGCCTGGGCAGCGAGACGGCCTGTAGCGGCCATGTCGGTATGAGGATAGGTCCGGTAGGCGACCATGGCATCGGCGAGCTCGAGCATGCGCGGGCTGACGTTGGCGTGCAGGTCGAGTGTCGTGACGATCGGTCGATCGGGTCCGATCAATGCCCGCAGCCGAGCCAGCAACTCGCCCTCGGCATCCTCGAAACGCTCGGTCACCGCAGCGCCGTGCAAGTCGAGGAACACGGCATCGAGCTGGCCGCGTGCCAGCGCGTCGCGGGCGTCTTCCAGCAACTCGCCGGCGATGCGTTCGAACGCATCGTCCGTCACGTGGGCCGACGGCGTGGCGCCGGCCCACACGGAGGGCACGACCTGCCAGCCCGCCTCGCGCGCCGCTGCCATGAAGCCGCCGATGCCGAAGTTCAGGGGGGCCATGCGCGCCTGCATCTCGGCGCCGCGCGCATAGGCCGGAAATCCGTCGCCTCGGTTGAAGGCCGGCCAATCCGCCCGGCTGGGTGCAAATGTGTTCGTTTCGTGCTGGAAGCCGGCGATCAGGACATGCATGTCATTGGCTCCGGGTGCCGATCGGGTTCTTGCGTACGTTCCAGTACACACCGAGCTGCCCCTTGAGCAGGCCGCTGAGTGCGCCACGCCGGATGGCGGTGAGAACGTTCATCTCGCCGATCGGCCCGATCACGCCGGCTTCCAGTGCGCGCTGTCCGATCAGCGCCGCCACACGTTGACGTTCCGCCGGATCGCCGGCGGCGAGAAAGCGGGTCTTCAGGTTCTCGAGTTGCGCATCGCTCGGCCAGCCGAAGTAGCCTTGCTCGCCGTTGCCGGTCAGCGGCGGATAGAACAGCGGGTTGATCGCATCGCTGCCGGACCAGCCCGTGATGAAGACGTTCCAGCCGCCCTTGTCGGCCGGCTCCTTGCGAGCGCGCCGCGAGATCAGCGTGCCCCAGTCCATCGACTGCACCTCGACGTTGAAGCCGGCCTGCTTCAGCAGCTGCGCATAGACCAGCGGATACTTGTTCAGCAGCACCTGATCGGTGGGCTGCATCAGCACCACGGGCTTGCCGTCGTAGCCGGCCTCCTTGAGGAGACTGCGGGCCTGCTCGAACTGCGGCTTGCCGGTGAACCATGGCGCATCGCCAGCGGCGGTTGCGGCGCCGCACGGTGCGATGGAGGCGCAGGGCCGGTACAGGTCGCGATAGGGCGCCTGTGCGCGCAGCATTGCCTCCTGGTTGATGGCCAGCAGGGCCGCCCGAACGACCTTCGGGTTGTCGAATGGCGGCACCAGGTGGTTGAAGTGCACCGTCATCATCTGCGGCGGGAGCACGTCGACCAGCTCGGTCCTGGCATCCGTGCGCAGGGTGGGGTAGTGCTCGGCCGGTGCGTATTCGATGACATCGATCTCGCCGTTGAGCAGTGCGCTGACCTGCGTCTGCGCGTCCTTCAACGCGATCCACTCGACGCGGTCGACATGGACGCGCTTGCCGCCGGCGGTGCCGGAGGCCGGCTCGGGCCTCGGCTTGTATTTCGCATTGCGAAGGTAGACCACGCGATCGCCGGCTCGAAAGCCGCCCTTGTCGAGCACGAACGGCCCGGACCCGATGGGGTCATCGATCTGCTTGTCGGCAGGCGTCTGTGCGACACGCCTGGGCATGATGAACGGCACGTTCGCCGAGGTCTTTCCCAGCACCTCGGCGACCAGGCCGAAGGGCTCCCGGAAGCTCATGCGAAAACTGTTGGCGTCGATCGCCTGCAGCTTGTCCATTGCCGCGAACATTCTCTGGCCGATGGCATCGCGCTGGCCCCAACGGGTGAGCGAGGCGATCACGTCCTGCGAGGTGACCGGCGTGCCGTCGCTGAACGCCAGCCCGGGGCGCAGCGTGAATTCCCAGGTCTTGCGGTCGGCACTGGCGCTGTACTTGTCGACCATCTGTGGCTGCGCGTGGCCGTCGGCGTCCGTCCCGAACAGCGTGTCGTAGACCATGTAGCCGTGATTGCGCGTGGCGGACGAGGTGGTCCAGATCGGGTCCAGGATCTTCAGCTCCGCCGGTGGGACGACGCGCAGCACCGTGCCGGCATCCTGCGCCGGTGCAACGGCAGCGGCAAGCGCAAGCATCGCCGCGCAGGCAGCGCGCCCAAAGATTCGATATCGCATGGACTTCCTTTTCATGGTCGGGTCAGGGGGTGCGATCGTCAGCCGCGGCGCCTGCTGGCGGAGCGCTTCAGGTGCCGCTCGACATCTGCCGAGGCGTCCTCGCCGAACTGCGCCAGCTGTTGCAGGCAGCCGATCAAAGTGTCGTAGCGCTGCGCGCCCAGCAGCCCGCGCGCTGTGGCTTCGAGGCGGCGTCCGATGGGCTCGGCCTGCAGGACGATGGCTTCGCCCTCGTCGGTGAGTTCGAGGCAGACCTGGCGCGCATCCGTCGCGCCGACGGTACGCGACATCAAGCCGCGGCGTACCAGTTCGGTCACTGTCTTGGAGGCCAGCGTCTTCTCCAGGTGCACGTGCTCGATCAGGCGCGCTCGAGTCATTCCGGGCTCATGGGCGGCGGCACGCAGCACCCGCATCTGGCGCACGTTCACGCCGCACTCGCGCTCGTAGATCTCCGACCCGGCCGCCTTGACGCGTTCGTTGACGGTATCGAGCAGGACCGACACGTAGTCGAGCTTGACCTTCAATGGCTTGCGCAGCTTGTCAGGCTTCTTCATATGATGAATATTGAATTAGGTGAAAATTCCACTTAAATAAGGCTATCAGCAAAGCCGAGCCAGATCAAATACGGGAAGCGCGCCCGGCCTCGGTGTTTACCCCTGTTGGTCGGTTCCGCGGCGGCCGCTACCATCCATTTAGTTGCAAACATCAACTGATGAATACACCACCTCTTAAGAGATCCCCAACGACCTTGCGCAAGCCGCTCAAGGTCAAGCTCGACTACGTGACGGTCACGCTCGACGTGATGAACGAGCGCGTGAAGTCGCAGGCGTCGAGCATCTACGAGCGCGAATGCGGCGTGACCCTTCGGGAGGTGCGGCTGCTGCGCTTCATCGGCAGCGAGCCCGGCCTCACGCTGACGCGCCTGATCGAGCAGACCTATCTGGAGAAGACGCTGGCCTCCAAGGCGATCACGGCGCTCGTGCGGCGCGGTCTGGTGGTGCGATCGGTGGGCACCGAAGACGCGCGCCAGATCAATCTGGAATTGACCGATGCAGGCGTGGACACGGTGATGAGCGCCGAGCCCATCGGCCGCTTCGCGGAGTCCACATTCCGCTCGGCGCTGACCGCCGAGGAACAGGCGGTGTTCGAGCGCTGCCTGCAGAAGCTGATTCAGTCGGGCGACGAGATCGTGGCCCGCGTCGAAGAGCACCTCCTGCGCTCCAGGGCGCGCCGGGCTGCCTGAGCCGGCGCCGCGATTTTTTCCTGGTTCGCTTCCCCACTTTTTCCCTTACTCAAAGGCCGGTGCCATGTCACGTTTCTCCTTCGTTCGATTTGCCGGCGCCGCGCTGCTCGCGCTGGCGGCCGTTGCCGCCTCGGCGCAAGATCCGGGCAAGGTCCTGCGCATCGTGCCGCAGACGGACCTGAAGATCCTCGACCCGATCTGGACCACGGCCTTCGTGACCCGGGACCACGGCTACATGATCTACGACACCCTGTTCGGACTGGATGCCTCCGGCAAGGTCCAGCCGCAGATGGTCGATACCTACCGGATGTCCGCCGACGCGAAGACCTGGACTTTCACCCTGCGCCGCGGCCTCGCGTTCCATGATGCGGCGCCCGTCACGGCGCAGGATGTCGTGACCTCGCTCACGCGCTGGGGCAAACGCGACAGCCTGGGCCAGAAGATGTTCGCGGTGATGGACAAGCTGGAAGCGGTCGACGAACGCAGCTTCCGCATGGTGTTCAAGGAGCCTTTCGGCATGGTGCTGGAAGCGCTCGCCAAGCCGTCGGGCAGCCCGGCCTTCATCATGCCCCGGCGCGTGGCCGAGACGCCGGCCGACAAGCAGATCGACGACTACACCGGCTCGGGCCCGTACATCTTCAAGAAGGACGAGTTCCGCCCGGGCGAGAAGGTCGTCTACGTCAAGAATACGCACTACGTGCCCCGCAGCGAAGCGCCGTCGGGCACCGCAGGCGGCAAGCGCGTCTATGTGGACCGTGTCGAGTGGGTGATCCTGAAAGATGCGCAGACCCAGGCCAGCGCGATCACCAACGGCGAGGTCGACATGCTGTCGTGGCTTCCGGCCGAGCACTACGCCACGCTGCGCACGAATCCGAAGCTCGACATGGTCGAGGCGACAGTCCCGGGCTCTTACTTCCTGCACCTCAATCACCTGGTGCCGCCGTTCGACAATCCGAAGATCGCCAAGGCAGCGCTGATGGCCATCAACCAGCAGGCGATGATGCGCGCGCAACTGGTGTTCCGGGACCTGTACCGCGACTGCACGTCGATCTTTCCCTGCGGCTCGCCGCTGGCGTCCGACAAGACGGCTTACTTCACCGGCAAGCCGCAGTTCGAGGAGGCGAAGAAGCTGCTGAAGGAGGCCGGCTATGACGGCAAGCCGGTGGTGCTGATGTACCCGGCCGACTTCACGCTGCTCAACAAGCTGCCGCCGGTGCTGGCGCAACTGCTCAAGCAGGCGGGCTTCAACGTCGACATGCAGGCGATGGACTGGCCGACGCTGCTCATGCGCCGGGCGAAGAAGGAACCGGCCGACAAGGGCGGCTGGAATCTGTTCATGACGGGTTGGGGCGCCAGCGACACCATGAACCCGATGTACTTTGCGCCGCTGACCGGCAACGGCGAGAAGGGCTGGTTCGGCTGGCCGACCGACGAACGGCTCGAGAAGCTCAAGCGCGAATTCGTCGCGACCACCGATGCCGGGGCGCGCAAGCATCTGGCCGAGGAGATCCAGCTCGATGTCTATGAGAGTGGCTTGTTTGCGCCGATCGGCGAATTCAAGACGCTGTCCGTGATTCGTCGCGGTGTGGTGAGCGGCGTGCTGACGGCCCCGGTCAATGTGTTCTGGAATATCAAGAAGACCGACTGAGTCGTCTGAGCCCACAGGACGGATTCCGCCATGCTGACATTCCTGCTGCGCCGCCTTGCGTCCACCGTGCCGGTCCTCATTGTCGTCGCGCTGATCGTGTTCCTGATGACCCGGCTCGCTCCCGGCGATCCGGTGGCATTGATCGTCGGCGACAACGCCTCGACCAGCGACATTGCACGCGTGCGCGTCGAACTGGGTCTGGAGCAGCCGCTGCCGGTGCAGTTCTTCAAATGGTCGGCCCAGGTCGTTCGCGGCCATCTCGGTGAATCGCTGTTTCTCAAGCAGAGTGTCGTGTCGCTGATCGGCCAGCGCATCGAACCGACGCTCTCGCTGGCCGGGCTGACGCTCGTCTTCACCGTGCTCGTGGCCGTGCCGCTGGGCATCCTCGCCGCCTGGCGGCACGGCGGCTGGCTCGATCGCGCGCTGATGAGCTTTTCGGTGCTCGGCTTTTCCATCCCGACCTTCGTGATCGGCTATGTGCTGATCTGGGCGGTCGCGCTGAAGGGCGGACTGCTGCCGGTGCAGGGCTATGCGCGGATCGATGGCGGGCTGTGGCCGTGGCTGCGCCATCTGATCCTGCCGGCCGTGACGCTGTCGATCGTCTACGTCGCGCTGATCGCGCGCGTCACGCGCGCCGCGGTTGCGGAGGCCATGACCGAGGATTACATCCGCACCGCCCGCTCCAAGGGAATCTCGGAGCGCCACGTGCTGGTGCGGCATGCGCTCGTCAACGCCGCGGTTCCGATCGTCACGGTGATCGGCATCGGTGTCGCGCTGCTGATCGGCGGCGTCGTCGTGACGGAGACGGTCTTCGCGATTCCCGGCCTCGGCCAGTTGACCGTCGATGCCGTGCTGTCGCGCGACTATCCACTGATCCAGGGCATCACGTTGTTCTTCTCCCTCATCTACGTGCTGATCAACCTGCTGGTCGACCTGAGCTACCTGCTGCTCGATCCGCGCATCCGCTACTGAACGCGAGAGCCCATGAACCAGAAATCGCTCGCCACGCCGCCGCTCGCAGCAGACGGCACTTTCGGCGACGCCGATGCCGATCTCGCACCGCCGCGCGAACGCAAGCGACTCCCGCTGTGGCGCCGCGCGCTGCGCAATGGTGCTGTGCGGGCCGGCAGCATCGCGCTGGCGCTGCTCGTTGCCGCGGCCATCGCCGCACCCTGGCTCGGCACCATCGACCCGACACTGATCGATCCGGGCAGCGCGAACCTGTTGCCGGGCACGCACGCCGAGTTCATGAGCCTGGCCGGCGACAGCTTCCCGCACTGGTTCCTGATGGGCAGCGACAGCCTCGGGCGCGATATCTGGAGCCGCGTGCTGTACGGCGCGCGCGTCTCGCTGGCGGTCGGCATCGCGGTCGCTGCGCTCGCGATCGCGCTGGGCATGACGGTGGGCCTGGCTGCCGGCTACTTCCGGCGACTGGACGGCATCGTGATGCGCCTGATGGATGGCGTGATGGCGATCCCCGGCATCCTCTTCGCGATCACGCTGGTCGCCGTCTGGCGCGCCAGCCTGCTGACGATCGTGGTCGCCATCGCCGTGCCGGAGATCCCGCGCGTCGCACGCCTGGTGCGTTCGGTCGTGCTCTCGATCCGCGAAGAGCCCTATGTGGAAGCGGCGATCGCGCTCGACACGCCGGTCTGGAAGATCATCACGCACCACATCCTGCCGAACGCGATCGCGCCGCTGATCATCCAGGCCACCTACGTCTGCGCCTCGGCGATCCTGGTCGAGGCGATCCTGTCCTTCCTCGGCGTCGGCATGCCGGCCGACATCCCGAGCTGGGGGAACATCATGGCCGAAGGCCGCATCCAGTTCACCCAGTATCCGCACAACGTGCTGTTTCCGGGCCTGTTCCTCGCGGTCACGGTGCTGGCGGTCAACATCCTCGGCGACGGGCTGCGCGACACGCTCGACCCGAAGTTCAGCAAGCGGGGAGAGTAAGCCCATGTCGTCCACATCGATCGAAGTGACGTCGGGCCAGCGTCCGGTGCTTTCCGTGCAGGAACTTTGCGTCGCCTTGCCGGGTGGTGCCGACCGGCCGTTCGCGGTCCAGCGCATCAGCTTCGACGTGCGCGCCGGTGAGACGGTCTGCCTGCTCGGCGAATCGGGGTCCGGCAAGTCCGTCATCGCGCATGCGACGATGGGGCTGCTGCCCAAGGGCCTGAGGGCATCGAGCGGGCGCATCCTGCTGCACGGTGACGACGTGCTCCAGCTGAGCGAGCCGCAGCTGCGAAGCCGGCGCGGCGCCGCGATGGCGATGGTGTTCCAGGAGCCGATGACGGCCTTGAACCCGGTGCGTCGCTGCGGCGACCAGGTCGACGAGATGCTGCGCCAGCACACCCGGCTGCAGGCGGCGCAGCGACGTGCGCGGGTGCTGGCGATCTTCGAGCACGTGCAGCTGCCCGAGCCGGAGCGGATCTGGGCCTCCTATCCGCACCAGCTGTCCGGCGGCCAGCGCCAGCGCATCGTCATCGCCATGGCGCTGATCCTGAAGCCGGCGCTGCTGATCTGCGATGAACCGACCACCGCGCTGGATGTGACGACGCAGGCCGAGATCCTGAAGCTCATCGCGCAGCTGCAAAGCGAGAACGGCACGGCGGTGCTGTTCATCACGCACGACTTCGGCGTCGTCGCCGAGATCGCGGACCGCGTGGTCGTGCTCCAGCTCGGCCACATGGTGGAGCAGGGCAACAAGCTCGAGGTGCTGCGCGCACCGCGCGAGCCCTACACCCGGATGCTGCTGGCCGCGGTGCCGGAGCTCGGCCGCCACGCACGCGCGCCGTTGCCCGGCGGCGATGCGCTGCTCGACGCGCGTGCCGTCAGCAAGACCTATGTCAGCGGCGCGTGGCCCGGCAGGCGCCGTGTCGTGCATGCGGCACACGAGGTGTCGCTGACGGTCCATCCGGGCGAGACGGTCGGAATCGTGGGCGAGTCGGGCTCCGGCAAATCGACCGTGGCGCGCTGCATTGCGCGGCTGATCGAGCCGAGCAGCGGGGACATCGTCGCCGGCGGCATGTCGGTCGCCGGGCTCAGCGGTCGCGCGTTGTCTCCGTTTCGCCGCCGGGTGCAGGTCGTGTTCCAGGATCCGTACCGTTCGCTGAATCCACGCCAGACGGCCGGCGCGTCCATCATCGAAGGGCCGCTGAATTTCGGCGTGCCTCGCGCCGAGGCCTGGGCCCGCGCCGAAGACCTGATGCGACTGGTGCGCATGAAACCCGATGCATTGCACCGCTACCCGAGCGAGTTCTCCGGCGGACAGCGTCAGCGCATCTCGATCGCGCGCGCGCTCGCCTGCGAGCCGCAGGTGCTGATCGCCGACGAGGCGGTGTCTGCGCTCGACGTGTCGGTGCAGGCGCAGATCCTCGATCTGCTGAACGACATCCAGCAGCGCCTGTCGATCGGCATCCTGTTCATCACCCACGACCTGCGCGTCGCGAGCCAGATCTGCGACCGCGTGATCGTGATGCAGCGCGGGCGCATCGTCGAGCAGGGTCCCGTCGGCGATGTGTTCTTCGCGCCGGGCGATCCCTACACCAAGGCGCTGCTCGCGGCCGCGCCGGGGCGCGGCTTCGCGTTCGGCAGCAGCGATGCAACGGCAGCACCGGGAGCGTGCGCATGACTTGCCGCATCGTGATCGGCGGCTTCCTGCACGAGACCAACACCTTCGCGCCCAGTCGCGCTGACTGGGCCGCATTCAATCGGGGCGAAACCTTTCCGGCATTCGTTCGGGGCCAGGCGATGGTCGAGCGGCTGTCCGCCGGCAACATTCCGATCGGCGGCTTCATGCGCGCAGCGCGCGAGCGCGGCTGGACGCTGATTCCCTCGTGCTGGGCCGGCGCGACGCCGTCGGCGCACGTCACCCGCGACGCCTTCGAGCGCCTGGCGGGCGTGATCTGCGACGACGTGCGTGATGCGCAGGGCGCGGACACGCTGGATGCCGTCTACCTCGACCTGCACGGCGCCGCGGTCGCCGAGCACCACGACGACGCCGAGGGCGAACTGCTGTCGCGCATCCGCGC
Organism: Variovorax sp. PBL-E5; assembly: GCF_901827185.1. Taxonomy (NCBI): domain Bacteria; kingdom Pseudomonadati; phylum Pseudomonadota; class Betaproteobacteria; order Burkholderiales; family Comamonadaceae; genus Variovorax; species Variovorax sp. PBL-E5. The sequence goes on from NZ_LR594671.1 coordinate 1,989,922, forward strand.
GCTGGTCGGGCCGCGGGTCGCCATCGTTGCGAGCCTGGACTTGCACGCCAACGTCACGCCGAGGATGCTCGATGCGGCGGACGCCCTCGTGGCCTATCGCACCTATCCGCACGTGGACATGGCCGACACCGGGCAGCGCGCGGCGAGGCTGCTCGAACGGCGCCTCGCACGCGGCGAACGCGAAGCGATGCATGCGCTGCGCGTGCCCTTCCTGCTGCCGTTGAACGTGCAGACGACGATGGCCGAGCCGGCCGCGGCAATCTATCGGGCGCTGGAGGCGCTGGACGCCACGCACGACGTCGTGCTGAGCTTTGCGATGGGCTTCCCGGCGGCCGACATCGCAGCCTGCGGGCCCGTGGTCTGGGCGCACGGCGAAGCGGCCGAGACCGCCGTCCGGCAGCTGCATGCGCGGATCGTGGAGCCGCGTTCGCAATGGCGGCTCGACGTGCTGGCGCCGCGTCCGGCGGTCGCTCGCGCGCTGGCGATCGCCGCAGGCGCGATGCGCCCGGTCGTCATCGCCGACACACAGGACAACCCCGGCGCCGGCGCCGACAGCAACACCACCGGCATGCTGCACGCGCTGATCGCCGAAGGCGCGGGACGCCGCTTCCCGCAGCAGGTGGCGCTCGGCCTGCTGTGGGATCCGGCGGCCGCCACGGCCGCTCATGCGGCTGGCGTGGGCGCGACGCTGTCGCTGTCGCTCGGCGCGGCCGTGCCCACGTTCACCGGAGCGCGCAGCGACGCGCCGCTGCGCGGCGATTTCAGAGTGCATGCGTTGAGCGACGGGCATGTCGCGCTGAAGGGCCCCATGGCGATGGAGCCGAGCGTCGAACTCGGGCCGACCGCATGCCTGGAGATCGACGGCGTGCTTGTCGTCGTCGCGAGCGCGAAAACGCAGATGCTCGACCGCGAGTTGTTTCGTTGCGTCGGTGTCGATCCGGAACGCATGAAGATTCTCGTCAACAAGAGCTCGGTCCATTTTCGTGCCGACTTTGCGCCCATTGCCGAAGCCATTCTGGTTGCCAAGGCAGCCGGTCCCATGGCCGCCGATCCGGCCGATCTGCCGTGGCGCAAGCTGCCGGCGGATATCGCGCGCCGGCCCTGAATCATCTCAACTCACTTCGTTCCATCTCAACCATGCCGGCCACCGCTGCCCAGCACCTTGCCGCCCTGCGCGACCAGGCAGACGAATTCATCGGGATTCGTCACCGCATCCACGCGAACCCCGAGCTTGCGTTCCAGGAGTTCGGCACCAGCGACCTGGTGGCCGGGAAACTGCAGCAATGGGGCTACGCGGTCGAGCGCGGCCTCGGCGGCACCGGGGTCGTCGGCCAACTGAAGCGCGGCCATGGTGCGAAGCGGCTCGGCCTGCGCGCCGACATGGACGCGCTGCCGATCGAAGAGAAGACGGGCCTGCGCTACGCCAGCGGCCGGCCCGGCATCATGCATGCCTGCGGCCATGACGGCCACACGGCGACGCTGCTCGCCGCAGCGCATCATCTGGCGCGGCACGGCGAGTTCAGCGGCACCCTGAACCTGATCTTCCAGCCGGCGGAGGAGAGCGCCGGCGGCGCGTTGCGGATGATCGAGCAGGGCCTGTTCGAGAAGTACCCGTGCGAGGCGGTGTTCGCGATGCACAACGGACCGGGCGTGCCGCAGGGACGCTTCGTGTTCCGCGAGGGACCGATGATGGCGTCCTCGGACTACGCGACGATCACGCTGCACGGTGTCGGCGGGCATGGCGCCATGCCCCACCAGACGGCCGACCCGATCGTGGCTGCGGCGAGCACCGTGATGGCGTTGCAGACCATTGTCTCGCGCAACGCCGATCCGATGGAGATGGCGATCGTCACCGTCGGCGCGCTGCATGCCGGCCAGGCGAACAACGTGATCCCCGCTTCGGCGCAACTCGAGCTCAGCATTCGTGCCCTGACCCGCGAAATGCGCGCGCTGCTGGAGCGGCGCATCCGGGCGCTGGTCGCCGCGCAGGCTGTGAGCTTCGGTGTGCACGCGGAGGTCGACTATCGGCGCGGTTATTCGGTGCTGGTCAATACCCCGGAGGAGACGGCGTTTGCACGCGAAGTCGCGCTCGATCTGGTCGGCCCCGATCACACCGAGTTGCAGGGGCCGGCGCTCTCGGCCAGCGAGGACTTCTCGTTCATGCTGGAGAAAGTGCCGGGCTGCTACCTCGTCATCGGCAATGGAGACGGCGAGGGCGCTTGCCACGTGCACAACCCGGGCTACGATTTCAACGACGACAACATTGCGATGGGTGCTGCGTACTGGACCTGTCTCGCCGAGCGCTTTCTCGTCGACTGAGATTGGGCGTTGGCGTCTCTCCGCTGATCGGTCACCTCCAAGCCGATGAACTGACTGCCTTGGCCGGTGTTGAAGCGTTCCGGCCTCGTGGACGCGAGGAAAAATCGAGTCATTTTGTAATACGTATTACACTCACCTTCAGTGAAGCCCCTGCGGGCGGGCTCGCCGCGGGGCTGGAACAGCACTGCACATGGCCCCATCCGCAATGGAACTGCACAGAGCCCTTTCTTGAACATCGCCCCGCAAGATCTGTCGTCCCAGGGGGCGCCGCTGCGCGCCCATCCCACCGTGCGCCTGGACTACGGTCTGCGTGTGGTGGGGCAGGGATTCTTCGGCGCGGTGGCGCTTTCCGTGTTGCAGCTGCGGACCATTCCCGTCGGCATCCTGGTGCTGATCTGCAGCATTGCCTTGCTGTGGCCGCATCTGGCCTATCTGGTGGCGAGCCGCGCGCGCGACAGCAAGGCCGCCGAGCAGCGGAATCTGCTGGTCGACAGCTTCCTCATGGGCGCGTTCTCGCTGCTGACCGGCCTCGATCTGTGGATTTGCGTGGTGTCCTTCACCGCCATCAACGCAGCCAACCTGAGTATCGGCGGGCTACGCCTGGGCTTGATCGGCGCCGGATGCTTCTTGCTCGGGATCCTGGTCGCGGGGCTCAACACAGGGTTCGACGTGTTGCAGGTACCGCTGTTGGCGCACGCGATGACGGCACTCGCCGTCGTCACCTACACGGCCGCGTTCGGCCTGGTGTCTCATTTCCAGACGCGCCAGGCCATTGGTGCCAAGCGGGAGGCTCACGGGCGCAACCGGGTCATCGAGCAACAGAAGGCCGATCTCGAACAGGCCCGGGTGATTGCCGAGCGGGCCCGTGCGCAGGCAGAGGCCGCCAACCTCACCAAGAGCGCCTTCCTGGCCAACATGAGCCACGAGCTGCGCACGCCGCTCAATGCCGTGATCGGCTATACCGAAATGCTGGAAGAAGACTTCCTGGATCGCGGCGAACCCGACGCCTCGCTCGCCGACCTGGGCCGCATCAAGGGTGCTGCGCGGCATTTGCTGCAAATGATCAACGATGTGCTCGATCTCTCGAAAATCGAAGCGGGCAAGATCGAATTGCATGTCGAGTCCTTCGAGCTGACCGAACTGCTGGACCAGGTGGTCTCGACCACGCAGCCGCTTCTCGCCATCAACCGCAACAGCCTGCAGGTGAATTGCGCGCAGGGGCTGGGCCCGGTGCAGTCCGATCTGACGAAGCTGCGACAGGTGCTGATCAACCTGGTGTCGAACGCGGCCAAGTTCACCAGCGATGGCCGCATCTCGATCGAAACCATCGGTGAACTCGACGCGGGCGGCCGCCCCCTCCTGGTGTTCGAGGTCAGCGACACCGGCATCGGCATGACGCCTTCGCAGTTGGGCCGGCTCTTCCAGCCCTTCGTGCAGGCCGACGCCGAGACGACGCGAAATTACGGCGGCACGGGCCTTGGATTGGCCATCAGCCGCCGTCTGTGCCGCCTGCTGGGCGGCGACGTGACCGCCATCAGCACGCAAGGCGAGGGCAGCCAGTTTCGCGCGGCCGTGCTCGCGAACTTGCCTCTCGTCGAAAACGCAGCCTCGGATTGACATGCCAAAGATCCTGCTGGTCGAAGACAACGAGCTCAACCGGGACATGCTGTCGCGGCGGCTGCGGCGGCGTGGCTACGAGGTGGTGATGGCCTTCGACGGCCCGAATGCGCTGAGCGCGGCTGCGAGCGCCCGGCCGGCGCTGATCCTGATGGACATGAGCCTGCCGATCATGGACGGCTGGGAGGCGACGCGCCGGCTGAAGGCCAACCCCGATCTGCGCGCAATCCCGGTGGTCGCGCTCACCGCGCACGCGAGGGAGGGGGACCGCCAGCGTGCGATGGACGCGGGCTGCGACGATTTCGACACCAAGCCGATCGAATTCGAACGCTTGCTGGCGAAGATCGAAGGTCTGCTGTGACGGCGCTGCCCGGCGTGCCTGCGGCGACGGGCGTCGATGCCGTCCCCGATCCACCGCGCACCGCCAACGGCGTTTCTGCCGTGCCGCGACGCCTGTACGGCGGGGTGCGCGTGAATTACCCGGTGCGTATCGGCGCCCATCTGGCCGCTGCCCTGTTGCTCGGCTCGGTCTTCACCACGCATCCGCCGGCCGCGCTGTGGTGGGCGGGGGCGGTCATGCTGACGTGGCCGCATCTTGCCTACTGGCTGAGCTGTCGCGCCATCGACAGCAGGCGCAGCGAGATGCGCGCCTTGCTGGTCGACTCTTTGCTGATCGGAATCTACGGCGGACTCTCGGGCGTCAACCCCTGGATCATCGTCGCCCTGGGCGGCGCCATGCATGCATCGAACCTCGGTTCGGGCGGGGGGCGCCATGCGTTGCGCGGCCTGATGGCCATGGCCATCGGCATCGGGACGGGCGCCGCCGCGACAGGCTTCGAGTTCCGTCCGGATACGTCGTTGTTGACCATCGCGTTGTCGGCCGCGGCCGCGGCGCTCTACCTGTCGCTCTTCGGCCATGCGATTCACGCCGAATCGCTGCGCACTGCCCGCACGCGCGCGGCCTTGCAAGAGCGCAATCGCGAGATCGAAGCCCAGGCCGTGCACCTCGAACAGGCGCGACAGGAAGCAGAGCTGGCCAACAAGGCCAAGAGCGCCTTTCTGGCGAACATGAGCCACGAGCTGCGAACGCCGCTCAACGCCGTGATCGGCTACGCCGAACTGCTCGAAGAAGAACTGGCCGACAGCACGCCGCCCGCGGCCCGCGCCGATCTGGGCCGCATCAAGCATGCGGCGAAGGATCTGCTGTCCATGATCAACGCCGTGCTGGATCTGACCCGGCTCGATGCCGACAAGCTTCAGCTCCACCTCGAAGACTGCGACCTGCGGGGCCTGCTGTCGTCCGTCGAGGTCTCCGCGCAGCCGCTGCTGATCGCCAACGGAAATCGGATGGAGGTCGATGTGCAGCCGGGCCTGGCGCTGATCCATGTGGATGCGCTGCGCCTGCGGCAAGTGCTGATCGCGCTGGTGTCCAACGCGGCCAAGTTCACGGCGGATGGGAACGTGCAGCTGCGCGCTTCCACGTGCGAGCGACAACCCGGCGTACCGGCGGTGCGACTCGATGTCGAAGACACCGGCATCGGCCTGAGCCCCGTGGAGATCGGTCAACTGTTTCAACCCTTTCTGCAGGCCGACGAGGGCACCACGCGTGCGTTTGGCGGCATCGGCCTGGGCTTGACCATCAGCCGCCGTCTGTGCCGCCTGATGGGCGGAGACATCGAGGTCAGCAGCACGCCTGGTGCGGGCTCATGCTTCACCGTCTGGCTGCCTCAGCCGGTTCCTTCGCGACGGCCCGGGCCACCGCCGCCGGGCGCCCCATCGGAACGCGGGGCATGACGGACCGGCGCACCGCATCCGCCGGGGCGACCGATCGCATCGCGTGCGGTGCCGTGCTCGCCAACCTGCCGGCACTGCTGGCTCTGGTTGCCGCCATGTGCCGGCGCGAGCAGATCGACGGCCCGACGTGCCATGAGCTCCATCTCATCGTCGAGGAGGCCTGTGTCAACGTCATGCACCACGCCTATCCGGCAGGCCAGGAGGGGCCGTTGACGCTGGAGGTCCGGATCGCGCGTCAGGGCGGTCCGCGCCGCATCGTGTTGACACTGGAAGACAGCGGCAGGCCCTTCGATCCGCTGTCGGTAGCGCCTGTGGACGCCACCGCCGCGGTCGAGGCGCGTGCGCTGGGCGGCTTGGGCGTGCACCTGATCCGGCAACTCTCCGACCGCCAGCACTACCAACGCCATCCATTGCGCGGCAACGTCTTCACCATCGAAAAATACCTGATGCCGTCCGCATCCCACTGACCCCCACTGACTTCCGGAGAACGCTCTTGCAGATCGCCATCACCCAACACGACACGATCTTCGTCCTGGCCATCACAGGCAGCGTAGACAGTCTCAACGCCGACGAATTGACTCAGCGCTTTGCGGCGTCGACATCCCAGGGAAACGTCCATCTGGTGGCCGATTTCTCGCTCGTGAACTACACCAGCAGCGCCGGCCTGCGGTCGCTGCTCGGCGCGGTCAAGAGCTGCCGCCTCGCCGGTGGCGACCTGCGCATGGCCGCGGTGCAGCCTCAGGTCAAGCGGGTGCTTGAGATCGCCGGCTTCACCAGCATTCTCAAGATCTTCCCCGACGTGCGCCACGCGGTGGAGAGCTTCACGGAGGCCGCATGAAGCGCGCGCCGGCCCGGGGGCCTGCGGTCACGCTGGTGATCGGCTCGGGCAGCGTCAAGTGCGCTGCCTCCATCGGCGTGGTCAAGGCGCTCGCCGAGGCGGGCATCGGGATCGATCGCGTGGTCGGCTGCAGCGGCGGCGCCCTGTTCGCGGCCGGGGTCGCCCTCGGCTTCGATGCCGCCAGGATGACGGATATCACCTTGCGCACCTGGACCCGCAAGATGACTTCCAAGCGCAACAACATGGGCTTCCTGCGCCTGCTGGCACCCAGGCTCTTCGGTTTTCGGGCGGACAGTTTCGGCTTGCGTGACGATGGCCCGATGCTCTCGGCCTTTCGCGACGTTTTCGGGCAACGGCGCATCGAAGACACGCCGATCCCGCTCCACATCACGGCCACGGACTTCCTGAATGGCGAACTGGTCGATCTCACCCGCGGCGACCTGGTCGATGCGATCCGCGCCAGCGTTTCGCTGCCTCTGGCGTTTCCGCCCGTGAAACTGGGCGGCCGGCTTCTGGTCGATGGCTATCTGGCCGACCCGCTGCCGATCAGCGTGGCGATGAAGAACGGCAGCCGCGTGATCGTCGCGGTGGGCTTCGAGAGCCCGTACCAGGACAACATCCGCAATGCGGGGCGCTTTGCGGCCCAGCTCAGTGCGATCCTCGCGAACAATCTGCTCAAGTCGCGCCTGGCCTTTCAGAGCGCGGCGCACCACTCCGAGATGATTCTGATCCTGCCGCAGTTCAAGCAACGCGTGCGCCTGTTCGACACGGACAAGGTGCCCTACATCATCGAAGAGGGCGAGCAAGCCGCCTTGCAGCAACTGCCCTATCTTCACGCGCTGCTCGACGCAGATCGCGAACGCCTTGAACCTGTCTCCGCCTGAAGGCGCGGCCAGCATCCTGCGAACCCAGCCCTGATGTCCAAGCCGACGCCAACGCAGCACCTGGAACGCACGATGCGCATCCTGGTGGTCGACGACCTCGAGCTCAATCGCGACCTGTTGGCGCGCCGCATCCAGCGTCTGGGCCACGAGGCGGGCGTCGCCGTCAACGGCCGCGATGCACTCGACAAGCTGCACCAGCAGGACTGGGATCTGGTGCTGCTGGACATCACCATGCCCGAGATGGACGGCTACGAAACCCTGCGGCGCATCCGGGCCAGCCCCCTGTTGGCGCAGCTGCCCGTGGTGATGGTCTCGGCCATCGACGAGAGCGACAGCGTCGTGCGCTGCCTGGAGCTGGGGGCCGACGACTACCTCCCCAAGCCCTTCAATCCGGTGGTGCTGCAAGCGCGCATCGAATCCTCGCTGGCCAAGAAGCGACTGCAGGATCACAAGAGCCAGCTGCTGCAGGCACTCTCCCGAGAATTGCAGATCGGCCAGCGGATCCAGCAAGGCTTCCTGCCCGCGGAACTGCCGAGCCTGGCGGGATGGTCGCTGGGCGCCAGCTGTACGCCTGCCCGGCAGGTCGGCGGCGACTTCTACGATGCGTATGCGATACCCGGAGGCTCGCTCGCTCTCGCGGTCGCCGACGTGTGCGACAAGGGCGTGGGTGCGGCGCTCTACATGGCGCTGTTCCGCACGCTGCTGCGCGCGGTGGCCTGCCAGGCCACGCTCGAAGAGCCTCCCCCTGCGACGCTCGTGCGCAGCGTGGCGTTCGTCAATGACTACATCGCCACCGTGCACGGGCACGAGAACATGTTCGCCACTTTGTTTTTCGCACTTCTGGAGCCGGACAGCGGGCGCATGCACTACCTCAATGCCGGCCATGAAGCGCCGTTTGTCCAGCAAGCAGAAGGCGGCACCCTGACGCGGCTCGACATCACGGGGCCGGCGGTGGGACTGCTGGTCGGCCAACGTTGTGAAGTGCGGAGCCTGACGATGCAGCCGGGCTCCAGGCTGCTCCTGTACACCGATGGGGCGAGCGAGGCGCGCGGCGTGTCGGGGCCCTTTGGCGAGGAAGCACTGGGACACGCGCTGGCCCGTGAAGCCGACTCTGCGCAGGCCATGGTCGAAAGCGCGCGCACGCAACTGGCTGCGCACGTGGGCGCGTTCGAGCCGCATGACGACGTGACCTTGTTCGGTCTGATGCGTGAAGCCGCTTGCGCATGAACGGCACGATTCACGATGGGATGCCTGGACGGTGCCTGGCCTTGGCGCCGAGGCTGTCGACGGCCGGCCTTCCACTGCGCCTTTGTTTTGAACTTGCCCGGAGTGCTTGACCATGCAGCAGCCAGCGCGACCCGCCGTATTCATCCGTCGCGTGCGCACGGAGGATGCACAAACGATGCAAATCTTTCTGCTGGGACTGAGCGTGCCGTCGCGGCGAAATCGCTTCCATGGAGGCATCAGCGGCGCCCCGCCCAAGCTGGTCGCCTACCTGGTCAATGCCGACGGCATCCGGCATTCGGCCTGGGTGGCCTGCATCTGGGGTGCCGACGGTGAGGAGATCATCGGCGAGGCGGGCTGGTTCGTCGTCGATACCGAACGCGGCAGCGCCGAGCTGGCCCTGAGCGTGCTGGATGGATGGCAGGGCACGGGGGTGGCGAGCCGGCTGATGACCACCCTCATGGCAGGCGCACGCGATGCAGGCTTGCGCCACCTCTACGGCGACGTGCTGGACGCCAATCGGCGGATGCTGGCTTTCATGCGCAAGCATGGACTGGAGCCCGGCTTCGACGAGCCGCCCGACCGGGGCGTGGAACGTGTCAGTTGCGAGCTGACTTAGCCGGCTGTTGGAACTCGTCCTGGAGCGGGCGGCCCCGAGGATCAGGCCGAGTCGCGCATCACCAGCTGGTAAGGCAACTCGATGCTGCGGCCGGGGCGCTCGGCCCCGTGCGCGTCGAGCTGGGCAATCAGCATGTCGGCGGCCATGCGGCCCATTGCCGGCTCGGAGCGGTGCACCGTCGTCAGCGCCGGATACATCAGCGCCGCGGCCGGAATGTCATCGAAGCCAGCCACCGCGATGTCCTGCGGAATGCGCAGGCCGACGGCGCGGATCGCCGCCATCGCGCCGATCGCGAGCAGGTCGTTGGCCGCGAACACCGCGCTGCAGAGCGGCCGCTGCGCGAGGAATTCCGCCATCGCGCGCATGCCGGCGTCCTGCACGAAGCCGTCGGCCGGGATGTCGATCGTTCGCAGCCCGGCATCCTTCATCGCGCTGCGATAGCCACGGCATCGTTCCGCGCCCGGCCCGAGCGGATGCGAGATCATCGCGATGTGCCGGTGCTTCTTGGCGATCAGCGCCTGCGTCATGGCCCGGGCCGCGCCGGCGTTGTCGACATAGAGCCTGTCGATCTGCGTCGACGTCTTGCGCGCCGGGCGCCCGATCAGCACGAGCGCGGTGCCGCGCCTGACCAGGCCGGCCAGCTCCGCTTCGGCGATATGGAAGAACGACGCGAGCACGCCGTCGACATGGCCCTGCAGCAACCAGTTCAGCGCCTGGCGCTCACGCTCCGGCTGGGCATCGGTGTCGAAGATCATCACGTCGTAGCCGGCCGCCTGGGACACTGCCTGGAAGCCGCGCACCATTGCCGGATAGGTCGGATTCGTGATGTCCGGGACGATGCACGCGAGCGTGTGCGAGCGGGTCGCCTGCAGATTCTGTGCGATGCGGTTCGGCACATAGCCCAGGCGCTGCGCGGCCTTCAGGATGCGCGCGCGGGCATCCGCCGAGACCGCAGGCACGTCGCCATGGCGCAGCACCAGCGAGACGGCAGTCTGCGACAGGCCCGTGGCCGCCGCGATGTCGCGCTGCGTCGGCCGCCGAAGCGGCATCTGCGGCTTCTTGTCCGCAGGGGCCGGTGAGGCGCCTTTCGCGGGTGCTGCAACCTGCGATTTCTTTTTCATCTGCAAAGACTGTAGGTGCTACCGGGACGCGGGGTTTGGCGGGCCTGATCTTGTAATACGTATGATATTTGTTTCCGCGGGCCAGGCAATGCAACACAGGCAGGCAGCATTCCAACGCCAACACAACGAGACAAATCCATGACAGCTGCGCCCATGCCCGCCTCTGCATCCGTCGCACTCTCCGTGACACGGGCCGGACCGAGCCGCCGGAAGATCATCGCGGCGACCACCGCCGGCAACGCGCTCGAGTTCTTCGACTTCACGGTCTATGGGTTTTTCGCCATCACGATCGGAAAGCTGTTTTTTCCGAGCGCGAGCGCGTATGGGCAGCTGATGCTGTCGGTCGCGACCTTCGGCGTCGGCTTCCTGATGCGGCCGGTCGGCGGTGTGCTGATCGGCGCGTTCGCCGACCGGGTCGGACGTCGCGCCGCGATGGTGCTCACGATGAACCTGATGGCGCTGGGTTGCCTGATGATCGGCCTTGCGCCGACTTACGCGCAGGCCGGGCTGATCGGCCCGACGATGCTGGTGCTGGCGCGCCTGATCCAGGGCATCTCGGCCGGCGGCGAAGTCGGCGCGTCGGCGACCGTGCTGATCGAGCAGGCCGACACGCGCAACCGCGGCTTCTTCGGCAGCTGGGAATTCGCCAGCCAGGGGCTGGGTATTGCGGTCGGTGCGGCGGTCGCGTTGCTGCTGACGGCGAGCCTGGAACCGGCCGCGCTCGAGAGCTGGGGTTGGCGCGTGCCGTTCCTGCTCGGCGCGCTGATCGCACCGGTCGGCGCCTACCTGCGGCGCCACCTCGGCGAGACGCTGCGCCACAGGGACGGTTCGCACAGTGTGATCGCGACGGCACTGAAGAGCCATGGCACCGAGATCTGGCTCGGCTCGCTGCTGAGTATCGGCAACGCCGTCGCGGCCTATACGGTCGCGTTCTACATGCCGATCTACGCGATCCGCGAACTGCACCTGCCGCCGACGACCGCGCTGCTCGCTGCGCTCGTCTCGGGCGCGCTGAGCTTCACCGTCTCGCCATTCATCGGCCGATGCGCCGACATGTACAGCCGCAAGGTGCTGGTGATCATCGGCCGCATCGGCATGCTGGTGCTGATCTATCCGGCGTTTCTGTGGCTGATCGCCTCGCCGACGCAATCGACGCTGCTGCTCGCTGTCGCCGGCATGTCGCTTCTGCTCGCGTTCATGAACTGTCCGTCGCTGACGCTGTTCCCGGAGATGTTCCCGCAGAAGGTGCGCGTCACCGGGATGTCGTTCGTCATCGGCGTCTCGGTCCTGTTCGGCGGCTTCCAGCAACTCGTCGCGACCTGGCTGATCGAGAACACCGGCAGCAAGCTGTCACCGGCGCTCTACCTGATCGTTGTGCTGGTCGTCTCGTCGCTGGCACTGATCTGGATCAAAGACCGAACAGGGGAAGCGCTGAACTGATGGCAGGGCTGAATCTCTGCTTCGGATCGCTATCCGCCCAGCTCCTCGCCCAGCCCGTCTCGCAGCTTGCGCTCGAGCGCGCGAAACTCGTCGGTGAAAGGCAGTTCATGCGCGTTGCGAGGGCGGCGGAAAGGCAGGCTCAGGTCTTCGACGATGCGGCCGCCGGGCGCCATGACGATGAGGCGATCGCCGAGCAGCAGCGCCTCGGTCAGGTCGTGCGTCACGAAGATCACGCTGCTGCGGCTGCGCTCCCACAGCGCCAGGAACTGCGCGCGGGCCGACTCGCGGGTCTGCGCATCGAGGGCGGCGAACGGCTCGTCCATGAGGATCAGGTCGGGGTCGAGCGCCCAGGTGCGCGCCAGCGCCACCCGTTGGCGCATGCCCTGCGAGAGCTGCCATGGATAGCGCGCCTCGGCGCCGGCAAGACCCAGCCGCGCCATCAAATCGAGCGAGCGCGCCCGTCGCTCGGTGCGAGGCACGCCGCGTACCTCGAGCCCGATCTCCACGTTGCCCAGCGCGGTGCGCGAGGGGACCAGCGCGTCGCGCGCAAACATGTAGCCGAGATGATCGCGTGCGGCGCGGGGCGCCTTGCCCATCACCTGCACGGCGCCGGCATTGGCATCGAGCAGGCCGGACAGCAGGTTCAGGACGGTGGTCTTGCCGCATCCGCTGCGGCCGACGATCACCAGGAATTCGCCGGGCTGCACGTCGAGCGAGAAGTCGCGCAGGATGGCGACGGGCGCGGCGGTGCGGTTGCCGAAGCGCACGGTCACGCCGCGCAGGCTGGCCACTGGGGCGGCCTGGTTCATGGGAAGGCTCGTCATGGCGTCAGTGAGCGGTGGGCGCCTGCCAACGCAGCAGCCAGCGGCCGAGCGCCTCGCTGGCGGTGTTGAAAATCGCCGCCGTCACCATCAGCAACAGCAGGGCGGCATACACGGTGGCCAGGTCGAACACGCCGGCACTGCGCGCGATCATCTGGCCCAGGCCGTCGGCCGAGGCGATCAGCTCGGAAGCGATCACGCCCAGCAGTGAGTAGATCAGCCCGAGCCGCACGCCGGTGAGGATGGACGGCAGCGCCGCAGGCAGGACGACCATGCGCAGCGTCTGCGCACGCGAGGCGCCGAGCGCCGTCATCATGCGCACGGACTCCGGGTCGGCCGCGGCAACGCCGGCGATGGCGTTGAGGATCATGATGAACACCACGAGACTCACCGCCAGCGCCACCTTGGCCGACATCGTGATGCCGAACACCACGATGAAGACGGGCGCCAGCGCGATGCGCGGCATGGCGTTGATCGCGCTCAGGAACGGGGCGACGACGCGCTGTGCCATGGGCATGAGGCCCAGCGCCAGGCCGATCGGCGTGCCGATCAGCACGGCGATGACGAGGCCGGCCATGGTGGCCTTCAGCGTCGCCCAGTAATTCGGCCAGAGCTGCTCGCCAGCGACCAGTGCCATGAATGCCTTCGCGACCGATGCGGGGCTTTGCACCACCACCTTCACGCCCCAGCCGAAGCTGGCCGCCATCTGCCACAGCGCGAGGGCGGCCAGCACCACGCCGAACTGCAGCAGCAAGATGGCGAGCCACTCGGGGAGTCCGCGTGCCTTGTCTGACGCCGCGCCGCCAGCGGCGGCCTTCGCGTTGGCCATCGTCATGTCGATCGGTTCGGTTTCATCCATGCAGCTCACGGGGCGGGCACCGATCTCACATCCTGGCCTGGCAGGCCGAGGGTACGTACTCGTTGAAGTTCGGCAGCTCGGTGCCGGCCGGCAGCAGGATCTTCTGAGCGTTCCACGATGCCGTGTCGATCTTGCCCGACGGCCAGGAATCGCGGTACTGCTGCCAGAAGCTTTCGGCGGTCGGCTTGTCGATGTTGAGCGACTTCTGTACCACCGCCACCACGGCCTCCTTGTTGGCCGGATCGTTGACGAAGCGGTAGGCGTCGCCGACCGCCGAGCAGAACGCCTCGACCACTTGCGGGTTCTTCTTGACGTAGTCACAGCTCGCACCCGAGAACACCTGGGTCAGGTGGTAGATCGGATTGTTGGTGGCCATCTCGGCAAGCTTCGCCATGTACTGGAACTCGCCTGGCCTGAGCATCTGTTCCTGGATCGGAAAGTCGAGTGCGATGTCGACCTGCTTGTTGCGGAAGGCGGCGACCGCCGTGGCCGCGCCGCCGGTCGCGATGTAGGTCACGTCGGCCGGTGTCAGGCCGGCTTGCCGCAGGATCGCGTCCATCATGAATTCCATGGCCGTGCCGCGCGCGTTGATGGCGATCTTCTTGCCCTTCAGGTCGATCAGGTTCTTCGGGTACGGCTCCTTGGCATGGGGCAGCTTCAAGTCCGGCTGCGCCACCAGGTTGTAGTAAGTGCGGGCGCCGGCGCTGAGGTACTGGAAGCACTGGCCTTGTTTCAGCAAGGGCGCAGTGGCGGAGATGGTGAGCGTGCCGATCTGGGCGCTGCCGCCGATGAGCGACGACACCATCTGGCCGCCATTGGCTGCGCCGACGAACTTGAGATCGAGCCCGCGCGCGCTGAAGAGGCCGCGGTCGATGGCGACCTGCTCGGTCAGGTTCAGCGGTGCGCCTTCGTAGCCGACATAGGTGATCGTGCCGAGCTTGGGTGCGTTCTGCGCGGCTGTACCGAGCGCGGCAGCAGCGACGATGGCGCCGAGCAGGATGGCGCGGAGGGTCTTCTTCATGTCTTGTCTCCTGGAGTCGGATGGTTCATGGCTGCACGGCAGGCTTGCAGCTGCGCGCCGGCAGCCTGCAGGAACAGGTGGAAATCGGTGTTGCAGCAGGCGATGCGCTGGCCGCGCTGTTGCGCACGGGCGAATTCCTGCGGCGTGCCGGCCACGGGGATCACCGGCAATCCGCGCGCGGCGCAAGCGCTCTCCACGCGGGCGATGGCGTCCGTCACTTCCTGCGGCACGGTGTTCGATACGCTGCCGCCGTAACTCAGCGTGTGACCCATGGAGAGCGCCAGGTCGACGTGGCCGGGCATGACGGCATCGATGCCCTTCACTGCCAGGATCTCGTCGATGCGCTCCACAGCCTCGATGTGCTCGATCTGGATGATGCAGACCACGTCGTCGTTGGCCTTCGTCATGTAGCCATTGCCTCGCTGCAGCACGTTGCGCAGCGCCGCCACGCTGCGGCGGCCCTGTGGCGCGTAACGGCAGGCGTCGACGGCCAGCCGGGCGTCGGCCGCGGAATTGACCATCGGCACCACCACGCCGTGAGCGCCGAGGTCCAGGGCCCATTCGATCTGGTCTGGTCGGCGCGGGTGCACGCGCGCGATCGGCGCGCATTCGGTGCCCTTCACGCCGCCCAGCACGGCCTCGATGCCTGCCAGGTCGATCGCGCCGTGCTGCAGGTCGAAGACGACGAAGTCGTAGCCGAGGTGGGCGAGCAGGCGGGCGCTCGCGCCGCCATCCATCATCACGAACATGCCGATGGCCGGCCGGCCATCGTCGATCGCGCAGCGCAGCGGGGAGGGCTTCATGCGGGCCTCCGGTGAATATGCGGAACCAGTGGGGAATCGGCGAAGTCGTCGCCTGGTGTCAGGCCGAACTTCTCGAAGTGCCGGTGGGGCGCGCCGGTGTAGAGCACGTCGGTGGGCATGTAGCGCAGCGTGTAGGCGGCGCGGTCCCGTCCGGTGGTGTTGCCGCCGGCGCCGTGCACCATCAGGTCCACGTGCACCGTGGCATCTCCGGCGCGCAGCGGCTGGCCGCCGGCCTTGCGGTATTTCTCCAGCAGCCAGGGCTTGGCCTTGACCATGTCGTCGCCCACGCTGCGGCTGAAGCGGCCCAGCGGTCCCGCCTGGTGCGAGCCCGACAGGAACTGCAGCGTGCCCATGTCCTCGGTCATGTCGGTCAGCGCGATCCAGATGGTGAAGGCCCCGGTGCGGTCGAAGGGCCAGTGCGGGAAGTCCTGATGGAATGGGGTCGCGCCGCCGTCGTCGCCGGTCTTGATGAAGGACATGTCGTGGATGAACAGGCCCTCGTCCTCGCCGATCAGCTGCAGCGCCAGTTGCGACATGCGCCTGGACAGTGCAAGCGCCTTGAACCAGTCGTCCTTCCAGGCCATGCCGTCGTGCATGCGCAGCACGCGCTGGTAGTCGGTGGCGGTCATCCACTTTTCGGTGGCGGTGGGCGCGACCGTGTTGTCCGAGGCGTAGAGCCTGTGCATGATCTCGCCGGCCAGCTCGCGGCTGATCAGCCCGGGCAGCGGGGCCCAACCTTCGTGGCGGAATTGATCCAGGCTTTGCTGCGAGAGGGAATACTCGTCTTCCATGCGGATGTCGCTGCTCACGGCGTGGTCTCCTGGTCAGTGGTTTCTCTTCGACGGCGGGTCTATGGCAATTGCGCGAACGTCCGTTACCGTCTATTGTTTGATTATCGATTGATAATTCGTTGGTTAGTCTAACTGTTCATATGATAAATAAACTAGGGAAAACCCGAGCCGCCATCGAACCGCGCAAAGCGCTGGACTCGATCACGAACGGGTCTGTCGCGGAAGTCGCGGCGCCGCGCCGCCGTCTGGCCCCCGAGGACCGCGAGGACCAGATCGTCCAAGCGGCGATCACCTTCTTCGCGCGCCACGGCTTTGACGCCAGCACACGCGACCTGGCCAAGGAACTGGGGGTCACGCAGCCGTTGCTGTACCGCTATTTCCCGACCAAGGAGGCACTCGTCGATCGGGTCTACGACGAAGTGTTCGCCCGCCGCTGGAATCCCGAATGGGAGGAGTGGCTGGCGGATCGTTCCGTGCCGCTGTCGGACCGGCTCAAGCGCTACTTCCACGACTACGCGCGCTATGTGCTGCGCAGTGAATGGGTGCGCATCTTCATCTATGCCGGCCTGAGCCGCGCCGGCATCAACCAGAAATACCTGACGCGGCTGCGCGAGCGCCACTTCCTGGTGATCGCGCGCGAACTGCGCCACGCCTGCGACATCCCCGATCCGCCCGATGCCGCGGCCGAAGACGAGGAGGTCGAACTGGTCTGGGCGATGCACTCCAGCGTGTTCTACCTGGGCGTGCGCAAGTGGATTTACCAGCAGCCGATTCCGAAGAACCTCGAGGAGCAGATCGACTTGCGCGTCGATACTTTCCTGCTCGGCGTGCCGCCGGTCTTGAAGGCCCGAAGGGTCGCTAGGTGACGCCACTTGCGCCGATCTGCTGTTGCGCTTAATATTTATCTTTCGATAAGTTAAATGCAACAGGAGATCTCCATGGCCATCGGCAAGCTCGCCCACTTCTCGGTGCGCACGACTGCGCTGGAGGCTTCGCGGGACTTCTATTGCAAGGTGCTCGGCTTGCGCGAGGGCTACCGGCCGCACTTTCCCTTTCCCGGCCTCTGGCTGTACCGCGGCGGCGACGAAGCCGACTACGGCGTGGTCCATCTGATCGGCATCGATCGCAATGACCCCGAAGGCCTCAAGCAGTACTTGGGCGACAAGGCAGAAGACACATTGCGCGGCAGTGCCGCCGTTGACCACCTTGCATTTGCCGCTACCGACCTTGCGGGGGTGCGCGGGCGTATCGCCGAGGCCGGCCTGCCGTGTCGCGAGCGCACCGTTCCCGACCTCGGACTGCACCAGCTGTTTGTGGAGGATCCGTCGGGCGTGGTGATCGAACTGAATTTCCCGGCTTCCGAAGCCGTCTGAGCAGGCGGCGCACAGTGGCAGGCAAGGTCATCGTCGTCGGCGGTTCGCTCGGGGGTTTGTTCGCAGCCAATCTGCTCTTGCGCGCAGGTTGGGACGTGCACGTCTATGAGCGCGCGGCCGAGGAACTCCAGGGTCGCGGCGCGGGGATCGTGACGCATCCCGAACTGTTCGAGGCGCTCGCGCTGGCCGGCATCCCCGCCGGCGAGAGCCTGGGCGTGCAGGTGCAGGAGCGCGTCACGCTCGATACCGACGGCAGCCGGATCGCTGCATGCCGGCTACCGCAGACATTGACGGCCTGGTCGCGGCTGTACCAAACCCTGCGCTCGGGGCTGCCTGATGCGCGCTATCACACGGGCAAGCACCTCGTGTCCTTCACGCAGGAGGCCGGTGGGGTGGAGGCCCGCTTCGCTGACGGCGAAGCGGCGAAAGCCGACTTGCTGGTGGCGGCCGATGGCATCCGATCGACGGTGCGCCAGCAATTGCTGCCACGGCTGCGGCCGGTGTACGCGGGCTATCTTGCCTGGCGCGGCCTGGTCGAGGAGTCGGCCTTGTCGGAGCAGGCGCGACGCGACGTCTTTCCCTACTTCGCCTTCGGCCTGCCGCCGAATGAGCAGATGATCGCTTACCCGGTCGCCGGCCGGCACAACAGCGTAGCGCCCGGCCAGCGCCGCTACAACTTCGTCTGGTATCGGCCGGTCGATGAAGAGGCGTTGCGCGACATGCTGATCGATGGCGACGGCAAGCTGTGGGCCGACGGCATTCCGCCGCCGCTCATCCGCCAGGAATTGCTCGACGCCGCCCGGCGCGACGCGCGGAGAATGCTGGCGCCGCAGTTCGCCGAACTGGTCGAGAAGACCACGGCCTTGTTGTTCCAGCCGATCCATGACCTGGAGAGCCCGCGCCTTGTCTTCGGTCGCGTCACGCTCTTGGGCGACTGCGCCTTCGTCGCACGCCCGCACTGCGGCATGGGCGTCACCAAGGCCGCGGGGGATGCCGTGGCACTTGCACAAGCGCTGCGCGATGCCGCCTCGATCGAATCCGCGCTCGAGCGCTACGAGGTGCGCCGCCTTGCCTTCGGCAGGGAAGTGGTGCGCCATGCGCAGGAGCTCGGCGCCTACCTGGAAGCCACCGCTCGCGGTCGGCCCCCCGCATCGGGCCTGACGCGCACGCCAGAGGCCGTCATGGCGAATACGGCCGTGCCCTTGTAGGCTTGCGCCGCGAATCCCGTACGCGGCCGCTGCGTGAGAAACTCGCATCGAGGGCAAAGGCCTTGATCGCCGGAGATCCCGCAGCACGTCCTTCATGGCAGTGACATGCAGATCGATGCGGTGGACTTGCGCGTGTCGGTTGCCGGCAGGAAGCTGCTTGAAGATGGGTAATTTGTGTGCGCTCCGTGTGCATGGGGGCAGCGCGAGATGGGCCTGTTCGGGCGAGTCCACACGAGAGGTTCCAAGTGAATGAATGAAAACGCGAAGCTGTTGAATCCAGGAGAGAGAGTTATCTCCGTTGCGCCGATGATGGATTGGACCGACCGCCACTGTCGCTTCTTCCATCGCCTGCTCACGCGCCACACCTTGCTCTACACCGAGATGGTGACGACCGGCGCGCTGGTCCATGGCGACGTGCCGCGGCATTTGCGCTTCAACGCCGAGGAGCATCCGGTCGCGCTGCAGCTCGGCGGCAGCGAGCCGGCCGATCTCGCGCACTGCGCGCGCCTCGGCCAGGACTGGGGCTACGACGAGATCAATCTCAACTGCGGCTGCCCGAGCGAGCGCGTGCAGCGCGGCGCTTTCGGTGCCTGCCTGATGAACGAGCCGCAGCTGGTGGCGGACTGCGTGAAGGCGATGGTCGACGTGGTGGACGTGCCGGTCACGGTCAAGCACCGCATCGGCATCGACAAGACCGAGAGCTATGCCTTCGTGCGGGATTTCGTGGGCGCGGTGAGCGAAGCGGGCTGCGGCACCTTCATCGTCCACGCGCGCAATGCGTGGCTCAAGGGCCTGTCGCCGAAGCAGAACCGCGAGGTGCCGCCGCTGCGCTACGAGCTCGTGCATCGTCTGAAGCACGACTTCCCGGCGCTGCGCTTCTCGATCAACGGGGGCTTCGATGGCAGCGCTCGGATGCACGAGCATCTTCGGCTGCTCGACGGCGTCATGGTCGGCCGCGAGGCGTATCACAACCCGTGGTGGCTGGCTGCGTGGGATGCGGATTTCTTCGGCGAGGCGCCTTCCTCGCTGACGCGCGAAGAGGTCGAACGGCAGATGTGCGACTACATGGCGCGCGAGGCGGCCGAGCATGACACGCCATGGTCGAACATCGCCCGCCACATGCTGGGCCTGCGCAACGGCCTGCCGGGCGCGCGACGCTGGCGCCAGGTCTGGAGCGACCACAGGTTCAAGGCGCTGGCGCCGCATGCGGTGATGGCGCTGGCTCATGCGCCGCAGCCGGAGCGCGCACCCGAGTCCGAATCCACTCAGGCGCTGGCCGGCCTGCCTTCATGAAAGCGTGACAGGAAGGCGCGCGTCGCGGCCTCGGCGGGCGCATCGATCACCTGGCGCGCCGGGCCGCATTCGACGATCACGCCGTCGCGCATGAAGGCGACCCGATCGGCGACCTCGCGTGCGAAGGCCATCTCGTGGGTGACCAGCAGCATCGTCATGCCTTCCTCGGCCAGCACCTTGATCACGCGCAGCACCTCGCCGACCAGTTCGGGGTCGAGCGCGGAAGTGACCTCGTCGAACAGCATCACCTGCGGCTCCATCGCGAGCGCGCGCGCGATGGCGACGCGCTGCTTCTGGCCGCCCGAGAGCTGATCGGGCCTGGCATCGGCCTTGTCCTGCAGTCCGACCTTGCCCAGCAGCACCAGCGCCTTGGCCGCGGCCTGGGCCTTGGGCTGCCGCAGCACGGTGACCGGGCCTTCCATCACGTTGCCCAGCACCGTCATGTGCGGGAACAGGTTGAAGTGCTGGAAGACCATGCCGGTGCGCGCGCGGAATCCCGCCAGCACCGCGTCCTTGGGCAATCGCGTGGCCGCGCCCTGGAAGGCCAGCGACTGCTCGCCGACGCGCACCGTGCCTTCGTCGGGCACGATCAGCAGGTTCAGGCAGCGCAGCAGCGTCGACTTGCCCGAGCCCGACGGGCCGATCAGCGCCACCACCTGGCCCTTGTCGACCGACAGCGAGACGTCGCGCAGCACCTGGTTGCTGCCGTAGCGCTTGCCGAGGTGGCTCACCTCGATCATGGAAGCATTCATGCGTTGGCGGTTTTCGAAAGGCGCGTCTCGGCGCGCTTGACCAGGATCGTGGCCGGCAGCAGGACGAGGAAGTAGGCGAGCGCGACCACGGTGTAGGCCTCGAGCGGACGGTAGGTTTCGTGCGCGATGCTCTGGCCCTGGTAGAGCAGGTCGGGCAGCGCCAGCACCGACAGCAGCGAGGTGTTCTTCAGCTGCAGGATCGACTGGTTGAGCAGCGGCGGCACCATGCGCCTGAAGGCCTGCGGCAGCACCACGCGGCGCATCACCTGGCCACGGCGCATGCCGAGCGCGCGCGCTGCTTCGGACTGCTCGGGGTCGATGGAGATGATGCCGCCGCGGATGATCTCCGAATAGAACGAACTGCCGTAGAGCGAGAGCGCCAGCACGGCCGCGAGCGCGGCCGAGATCTGGATGCCCGTGAGCACCGGCAGCGCGTAGTAGAACCACACCAGCTGCACCAGCACCGGCGTGCAGCGGAACACCTCGACGTAGGCCCTGAGCGGCGCGCGCAGCCAGGCGGGGCGCGCGAGCCGCCCCATGGCCACCGCCAGCCCGATCAGCAGGCCGAGCCCCGTGGTGATCACCGTGTAGGCGGCCGTGTAGACGAGCCCGACGAGAAGCAGCTGGCGAAAGCCCCAGAGAAATTCGAAGTCCCAGTGGTACACGGCGGCTCTTGCGCGTCAGAAGCTGATTTCGGCCGGTACCTGGTCGGGCTTGACGCCCGACAGTGTCTGCATGTTGGCCAGCACCACCTGCTTGACCTTGCCGCTGGCGCGCGTCTGGGCGATCCACTTGTTGACGTACTCGACCCAGCGATGGTCGCTCTCCTTGCGAAAGCCCAGATTGGTGGTGGTGGCCTGCGTCGGCGTCGGCAGCACGATGTGGCCGACCGACGGGTTCTTGCTCATGACCGTGAGCGCCAGCACGACGGCGAGCACCTGGCAGTCGGCGCGGCCGGTCTGCACCGCGAGCGTCGCGTCCTGGGCCTTCTCGAGGCGGATGATCTGTGCGTTGGGGCAGGTCTTGGTCACGACCTGGTCGTGCGAGGAACCGATGTCGACCGCGATCTTGACCTCGGGCTTGTTCAGCTCCTCCCAGGTCTTGGGGTCGAAGCCCTTGCGCGCGACCAGCACGAAGGCGTTGTTGAACAGCGGGTCCGAGAAGTCGACCACCAGCGCGCGCGCCGGCGTCGGATTGAGGCCGAAGAAGACGTCGATCTTGTTGGATTGCAGGTCGAGCACCGAGTTGCCCCAGGTGGTCTCGTGGATGTCGAGCTTGGCATTCAGGCTGGCCGCGAGGCTCTTGCCGAAGTCGATCATGAAGCCCTGCCATTCGCCCGATGCGAGGTCCTTGTGGTAGTAGGGCGCCGCGCCCGTGACCGCGCCCATGCGCAGGACCTTGGTGCGCTCGATGCGCGCCCATGCGCTTTCGGTCGTGTCGGCCTGCGCGAAGGCCTGCGCGGTCCAGGTCGTTGCGGCGCCGGCGGCGGCGACGCTGGCGAGGAAGTGGCGACGGTTTGTCATGGGTTCGTTCTCCATCGGGTTGAAAAAATCGGCGGGCTGTCTACAAGGTCATGCCGCCATCGACGTGCAGGATCTGACCGGTGATGAAAGCCGCCTCCGGGCTCAGCAAGAAGGCGATCGGGGCCGCGATGTCGTCGGGCGTCGCGAGCCGGCCCGCCGGCACGCGCGAGAGCGCCTGGCGCCATTGTTCCTCGGTCAGCGCGCCGGCATTCGGCCGGTCCTTGCGCACATAGCCCGGGGCCACGGCATTGACCGTCACGCCGCGCGCGGCGACTTCCGCGGCCGCCGCCTTGACCAGCGCCTCGACGCCGGCCTTGGCCGCGGCGGTGGCCGGAAAGGTGGACGCGCCCAGCGTGAAACGGTGGGCGACGAAGGAACTCACCGCGACGAAGCGGCCCTGGCCCGCCTCTTCGAGCATCGGCAGGCTCTTGCGCAGCAGGTGGGCCAGCGAGACCACCATCGTTCGCAGCGAGCGCTCGACGATCTCGTCGTCCAGCTGTGCGAGCGTGCGCTTGTCGGCGAACCCCGCGTTGGCGACCACGCCGCGCAGGCCGCCCAGCGCGCGTGCCGCATCGAGCAGGGCGTCGACCGTCTGCGGCGCCGCCATGTCGCCGACCACCACCGTGCTGCGCACCGCGCTGCATTGCTGCGACACCGCATCGGCCGCAGCGCGCTGGCTGCCGGTGTGGATCACGAGGTCGATGCCTTGTGCGGCCAGGCGGCGGCATGTCGCCGCTCCGATGCCGGAGCCGGCGCCGGTCACAACCACACTGCTCATGTCGCCCCCATGTTCGGCACTGGCGTGTCCTCACTGCCCCCCGAGGGGGCGCGAGCTTGCTTGGGGCGGCCCGGCGCTGCGCTCATTCGAAAACTGCCATCTGCGATGCAAAGCAAGCATTGTGCTAGCAAACACAAGTCTCATCTGCGCGGGCAAACGCGCATCGCGGATGCTGTCAGGCCGCTGCTTCCAGCCCGCTGCGGAAGTGTGCCTGCATGCGTGCCATCGCGGCTGCCGGGTCGCGCGCCTTGAGCGCGGCCATGACGTCGCGGTGCTCCTTCAGCGATTCGCCGATGCGCCCCGATTTGAGCAGCGAGTTGTGGCGGTTGAGCTTCATCACCTTGCGCAGGTCGGCCACCATCTGGTCGCGCCAGCGGTTGTCGGCGATGGCGAGCAGGCGCATGTGGAAGCGCTCGTTGAGCGCGAAGAAGTGCTCGCGGTCGACATGGCCCGGCCTGGCCGC
This sequence comes from Variovorax sp. PBL-E5, assembly GCF_901827185.1. Classification (NCBI taxonomy): domain Bacteria; kingdom Pseudomonadati; phylum Pseudomonadota; class Betaproteobacteria; order Burkholderiales; family Comamonadaceae; genus Variovorax; species Variovorax sp. PBL-E5. The sequence continues at coordinate 2,013,463 of NZ_LR594671.1, forward strand.
GGCCTCGAGCTGGGCATGCAGCGCCTCGAGTTCGGCCAGCTCGGCGGCGGAGGCCCGTTCGGCGACGACGCCCGCGGCATCGCTTTCGAGCAGGCTGAGCAGGTGGTAGACGTCCGCCAGATCCTTCTCGGACACCTCCGTCACATAGGCGCCGCGCCGCACCTTCATCGTCACCAGGCCTTCGGCCGCCAGCACCTTCAGCGCCTCGCGCAGCGGCGTGCGGCTGATGCCGTATTCCTCTGCCAGCTTGAGTTCGTCGATCCAGCTGCCGGGCTGGAGCTCGCGATTGAAGATGCGCTGGCGCAGCAGCTCCGCCACCTCCTCATAGAGGGCGCGCGGGGTGAGGGTGAGGGCGGACATGATCGGAATGTACCGCAACTCAGGACTTTGAATTAATAATTACGGATGGGTTAGACTCGCCTTGAACTGTTTCGACCCAGCGAACACACTCCCACCCACTCGCACGACCTGCAAAGCGGCGCCCATGAGCAAACCCGAACCCACCTTTCAAACCGCCACCCTCGAGGCCTGGGGCAAGGCCGCCGCCAAGTCCGCGCCGGGCGGCGACGTGAACGCGTTGAACTGGATCACGCCCGACGGCATCGCCGTCAAGCCGCTCTACACCGCGGCCGATCTGCAAGGCCTGAGGTACACCGACACACTCCCGGGCTTCGAGCCCTACCTGCGCGGCCCGCAGGCCACGATGTACGCGGTGCGCCCGTGGACCATCCGCCAGTACGCCGGCTTCTCGACCGCCGAGGAATCGAATGCCTTCTACCGCAAGGCGCTGGCGGCGGGCGGCCAGGGCGTCAGCGTGGCCTTCGACCTCGCCACGCACCGCGGCTACGACAGCGACCATCCGCGCGTGACGGGCGACGTCGGCAAGGCCGGCGTGGCGATCGATTCGGTCGAGGACATGAAGATCCTGTTCGACCGAATCCCGCTCGACAAGGTCAGCGTCTCGATGACGATGAATGGCGCCGTGCTGCCAGTGCTGGCGGGCTACGTGGTGACGGCCGAAGAGCAGGGCGTGGCGCAGGACCAGCTGAGCGGGACCATCCAGAACGACATCCTCAAGGAGTTCATGGTCCGCAACACCTACATCTTCCCGCCCGCGCCGAGCATGCGGATCATCGGCGACATCATCGAGTACACGGCCGAGCACATGCCGAAGTTCAACTCGATCTCGATCAGCGGCTACCACATGCAGGAAGCCGGCGCCAACCAGGCGCTGGAACTGGCCTTCACGCTGGCCGACGGCAAGGAGTACGTGAAGACAGCGCTGGCCAAGGGCCTCGACGTCGACGGCTTCGCCGGCCGGCTGAGCTTCTTCTGGGCCATCGGCATGAACTTCTATCTGGAAGTCGCCAAGATGCGCGCGGCGCGGCTGCTGTGGTGCCGGATCATGAAGGAGTTCGAGCCGAAGAATCCCAAGAGCCTGATGCTGCGCACGCATTGCCAGACCTCGGGCTGGTCGCTGACCGAGCAGGACCCGTACAACAACGTCGTGCGCACCACGATCGAGGCGATGGCAGCGGTGTTCGGCGGCACGCAGAGCCTGCACACCAATGCGCTCGATGAAGCCATCGCGCTGCCTACCGAGTTCAGCGCGCGCATCGCGCGCAACACGCAGCTCATCATTCAGGAAGAGACGCACATCACGAACGTGATCGACCCGTGGGCCGGCAGCTACATGATGGAGAAGCTCACGCAGGACATGGCCGATGCGGCCTGGGCCATCATCGAAGAGGTCGAGGCCATGGGCGGCATGACCAAGGCGGTCGACAGCGGCTGGGCCAAGCTCAAGATCGAGGCCGCCGCGGCCGACAAGCAGGCGCGCATCGACTCCGGCAAGGACGTGATCGTGGGCGTCAACAAGTACAAGCTCAAGTCCGAGGATGCGATCGACAGCCTGTCGATCGACAACGTCAAGGTGCGCGACGGCCAGATCGCCAAGCTCAAGGCGATCCGCGAGAAGCGCGACGCCGCCGCCGTGCAGGTCGCGCTCGACGCGCTGACCGCCGCGGCCGAAAGCGGCGAAGGCAATCTGCTCGCGCTCAGCATCCAGGCCGTGCGCCTGCGCGCCACGGTCGGCGAGATCAGCGATGCGCTCGAAAAGATCTACGGCCGCCATCGCGCCGACACGCAGAAGGTCACCGGCGTCTATGCCGCGGCCTACGACTCGGCCGAGGGCTGGGAAGCGCTGCAGCACGAGATCGCGGCCTTTGCCGAAGAGCAGGGCCGGCGCCCGCGCGTGATGATCTCCAAGCTCGGCCAGGACGGCCACGACCGCGGCGCGAAGGTGGTCGCCACCGCCTTCGCCGACCTGGGCTTCGACGTCGACATGGGGCCGCTGTTCCAGACGCCGGAAGAGTGCGCGCGCCAGGCGATCGAGAACGACGTGCATGCGGTCGGCGTGAGCACGCTGGCCGCAGGCCACAAGACCTTGGTGCCCGCCATCATCCAGGAGCTGAAGAAGCAGGGCGCCGACGACATCATCGTGTTCGTCGGCGGTGTGATTCCGCGTCAGGACTATGACTTCCTCTACGAGGCGGGTGTGAAAGGCATCTACGGGCCGGGCACGCCGATACCTGCGAGTGCCAAGGATGTGCTGGAGCAGATCCGCGCCGCGGTCACGGCCTGAACATGCCGGTGGTTCGAACCCCGGTCACCGTCGAAGCGCTGGCGGCGGAAGGTGCGCCGCAGCGCCGCGCGATCGCCAAGGCGATCACGCTGCTCGAATCGACGCGCGCCGACCATCGCGCGCAAGCCGATGAGCTGCTCACCGCGCTGCTGCCGCACACGGGCCAGTCGTTCCGGCTCGGTATCTCGGGCGTGCCCGGCGTCGGCAAGTCGACCTTCATCGAGACGCTGGGGCTGTACCTGATCGGGCGCGGCCATCGCGTCGCGGTGCTCACGGTCGACCCTTCGTCCACCGTCTCCGGCGGCTCGATCCTCGGCGACAAGACGCGCATGGAAAAGCTCTCGGTGCACGAGCGCGCCTACATCCGGCCGAGCCCTTCGTCGGGCACGCTGGGCGGCGTGGCCGAGAAGACGCGCGAGGCGATGCTGGTGTGCGAAGCCGCGGGCTACGATATCGTGATCGTCGAGACGGTGGGCGTCGGCCAGAGCGAAACCGCGGTCTCCGGCATGACCGACATGTTCGTGCTGCTGCAACTGCCCAATGCCGGCGACGACCTGCAGGCGATCAAGAAGGGCGTGATGGAGCTGGCCGACCTGGTCGTCATCAACAAGGCCGACCTCGACAAGGACGCAGCCACCCGCGCCCAGGCCCAGATCACCTCGGCGCTGCGCCTCTTCGGCCACCATGGCAATCCCGCGCACGCACAGGCGATGCAGGCCGCTCACGCCGCACCGGGCACGCCCGAGGCCGAAGTGCGCTTCTGGCAACCGAGGGTGATCCAGCTCAGCGCGCTGGCCGGCACCGGCATCGATGCCTTCTGGGACGCAGTCACGCAGTTCAGGACGATGCAGGCGGCCAACGGCAAGCTCGCGAGCCGCCGCGAAAAACAAGCGCTCGCGTGGATGTGGGAGCGCATCGACGCCGGGCTCAAGCATGCCTTTCGCCATCATCCGCAGGTGCGCGAGCTTCTGCCACAGGCCATCGCCCAGGTTGCGGCGGGCACCTTGCCCGCATCGACCGCGGCACGAAATCTTCTCGCCGCCCAGGCGGGAACAACGACAACACCTTGACGGGACGCCCATGAAAGAAATCCTCGAACAACTCGAAAACCGGCGCGCGCAGGCGCGGCTCGGCGGTGGGCAGAAGCGCATCGACGCCCAGCATGCCAAGGGCAAGCTGACGGCGCGCGAGCGCATCGAACTGCTGCTCGACGACAACACCTTCGAAGAGTGGGACATGTTCGTCGAGCACCGCTCCAGCGACTTCGGCATGGACGACAACAAGATCCCCGGCGATGGCGTGGTCACCGGCTACGGCATGATCAACGGCCGCCTGGTGTTCATCTTCAGTCAGGACTTCACCGTCTTCGGTGGCGCGCTCAGCGAAGCGCATGCCGAGAAGATCTGCAAGGTGATGGACCAGGCGATGAAAGTCGGCGCGCCCGTCATCGGCCTCAACGATTCGGGCGGCGCGCGCATCCAGGAAGGCGTGGCCTCGCTCGGCGGCTATGCCGAGGTGTTCCAGCGCAACGTGATGGCCTCGGGCGTGGTGCCGCAGATCAGCATGATCATGGGCCCTTGCGCGGGCGGCGCCGTGTATTCGCCGGCCATGACCGACTTCATCTTCATGGTCAAGGACAGCTCCTACATGTTCGTCACCGGCCCCGAGGTGGTGAAGACCGTGACGCACGAGGACGTGACGGCCGAGGAACTGGGCGGCGCGTCCACCCACACAACCAAGAGCGGCGTGGCCGACATGGCCTTCGAGAACGACGTCGAGGCGCTGATGATGCTGCGCCGGCTCTACAACTATCTGCCGCTCAACAACCGAGAGAAGCCGCCGGTGCGCCCGAGCGGCGATCCGGCCGAGCGTGCCGACGCATCGCTGGACACGCTGGTGCCCGAGAACCCGAACAAGCCCTACGACATGAAGGAGCTGATCGCCAAGGTGGTCGACGACGGCGACTTCTTCGAGCTGCAGCCCGACTACGCGAAGAACATCGTGATCGGCTTCGCGCGCATGGAAGGCCAGAGCATCGGCATCGTCGCCAACCAGCCGCTGGTGCTGGCCGGCTGCCTGGACATCAAGTCGTCGATCAAGGCGGCGCGCTTCGTGCGCTTCTGCGATGCGTTCAACATCCCGGTCGTGACCTTCGTCGACGTGCCCGGCTTCATGCCCGGCACCAGCCAGGAGTACGGCGGCATCATCAAGCACGGCGCCAAGCTGCTCTATGCCTACGCCGAGTGCACGGTGCCGAAGATCACCGTCATCACGCGCAAGGCCTACGGCGGCGCCTACGACGTGATGGCGTCCAAGCACCTGCGCGGTGACGTCAACCTGGCCTGGCCGCGCGCCGAGATTGCGGTGATGGGCGCCAAGGGCGCGGTCGAGATCATCTTCCGCGAGGACAAGAACGACCCCGAGAAGCTCGCCGCGCGCGAGGCCGAATACAAGGCGCGCTTCGCCAATCCCTACGTGGCCGGCACGCGCGGCTACATCGATGACGTGATCCTGCCGAGCGAAACGCGCAAGCGCATCTGCCGCAGCCTGGTGATGCTGCGCGAGAAGAAGTTAGACAATCCGTGGCGCAAGCACGGGAACATCCCCCTCTGAAACGGGACAAGAACATGTTCAAGAAGATCCTGATTGCCAATCGCGGCGAAATCGCCTGCCGCGTCATCAAGACCGCGAAGAAGCTCGGCATCCTCACGGTCGCCGTGTATTCCGATGCCGACAAGGACGCGCGCCACGTCGAGCTTGCGGACGAGGCCGTGCACATCGGCGCCTCGCCGAGCCGCGAGAGCTACCTGCAGGCCGACCGCATCATCGCGGCCTGCAAGAAGACCGGCGCCGAGGCGGTGCATCCCGGCTACGGCTTCCTGTCGGAGAACGAAGCCTTCGCGCGCAAGGTCGAGGAGGAGGGCATCGTCTTCATCGGTCCCAAGCACCATTCGATCGCGGCGATGGGCGACAAGATCGCCTCGAAGAAGCTCGCGAAGGAGGCCAAGGTCAACACGATTCCGGGCTGGAACGATGCGATCGAGACCGCCGAGCGCGCCGTCGAGATCGCCCGGGACGTCGGCTACCCGGTGATGATCAAGGCCTCGGCCGGCGGCGGCGGCAAGGGCCTGCGCGTGGCCTACAACGACAAGGATGCGTTCGAGGGCTTCACCTCCTGCCGCAACGAGGCACGCAACAGCTTCGGCGACGACCGCGTGTTCATCGAGAAGTTCGTCGAGGAGCCGCGCCACATCGAGATCCAGGTGCTCGGCGATGCGCACGGCAACGTGATCTACCTCAACGAGCGCGAATGCTCGATCCAGCGGCGCCACCAGAAGGTGATCGAGGAAGCGCCGTCGCCCTTCATCAGCGATGCCACGCGCAAGGCCATGGGCGAACAGGCCGTGGCACTGGCCAAGGCGGTGAACTACCAGAGCGCAGGCACGGTGGAATTCGTGGTCGGCAAAGACCAGAGCTTCTACTTCCTGGAGATGAACACGCGGCTGCAAGTCGAGCATCCGGTGACCGAGGCGATCACCGGGCTCGACCTGGTCGAGCTCATGATCCGCGTCGCCGCCGGCGAGAAGCTGCCGCTGGCGCAGAAGGACGTGAAGCGCGAGGGCTGGGCCATCGAGTGCCGCATCAATGCCGAGGATCCGTTTCGCAACTTCCTGCCCTCGACCGGCCGGCTGGTGCGCTTCCAGCCGCCGAAGGAGACGATGTTCGCGGCCGATACCGGGCATCTCTACGGCGTGCGCGTGGACACCGGCGTCTATGACGGCGGCGAGATTCCGATGTTCTACGACTCGATGATCGCCAAGCTGATCGTGCACGGGCGCGACCGCGCGCACGCGATCGCGATGATGCGCGAGGCGCTCAACGGCTTCGTGATCCGCGGCATCAGCAGCAACATCCCGTTCCAGGCGGCGCTGCTCGCGCATCCGAAGTTCGTGGCCGGCGATTTCAATACGGGCTTCATCGCCGAGCACTATGGCAAAGGCTTCCATGCCGAAGACGTGCCGCATGACGATCCGGACTTCCTGATCGCGCTGGCGGCCTATGTGCACCGGCGCTACCGTGCGCGCGCCTCGGGCATCAGCGGCCAGCTCGAAGGGCATGGCGTGAAGGTGGGCGAGCAGTTCGTGGTTGTCTCGCTGGATGTGCAAGGCCAGCATGTGCACACGCCCGTCTCGGTGACGGACTTCCACGGCCAGACCGGCGCCAGCGTCGTCGCGGTCGGCGCCCACAACTACAAGATCGACAGCGGTGCATCGCTCGGCAGCATCCGGGTCGAAGGCACGGTCAATGGCCGCGCCTTCGTCGCGCAGGTCGAGCGCGGCGCGGGCAAGAATCCGCTGGCCCTGCGCATCTCGCACAACGGCACGCAGATCGAGACCGTGGTGCTGTCGCCGCTGGGCGCGCGGCTGTTGAAGCTGATGCCCTACAAGGCGCCGCCGGACCTGAGCAAGTTCCTGATGTCGCCGATGCCGGGGCTGCTGGTCGAGGTCTCGGTGCAGTCGGGCCAGCAGGTGCAGGCCGGCGAGAAGCTCGCAGTGATCGAGGCAATGAAGATGGAGAACGTGCTGTTCGCCACGCAGGATGGCGTGGTCGGCGCGATCTCGGCCGCCAAGGGCGAGTCGCTGTCGGTGGACCAGGTGATCATGGAGTTCGCATGACGACACGTCCCTTCAAGGTGCTGGGCGTCCAGCAGATCGCCATTGGCGGTACCGACAAGACCCGTCTTCAGAAGCTCTGGGTCGAGATGCTGGGGCTCGAAGTCACCGGCACGTTCAGGAGCGAGCGCGAGAACGTCGACGAGGACATCTGCGCGATCGGCAGCGGCCCGTTCAAGGTCGAGGTCGATCTCATGCAGCCGCTCGATCCCGACAAGAAGCCCGCGGTGCATGCCACGCCGCTCAATCACGTCGGCTTATGGATCGACGATCTGCCGAAGGCGGTCGAGTGGCTCGCCGCGCAGGGCGTGCGTTTCGCGCCGGGCGGCATCCGCAAGGGCGCGGCCGGCTTCGACATCTGCTTCCTGCATCCCAAGGGCAACGAGGAATTCCCGATCGCGGGCGAAGGCGTGCTGATCGAGATGGTGCAAGCACCGCCCGAAGTGATCAAAGCCTTCTCGGCCCTCGCGGCAGGCTAGGTTCAGAAACACCGCGGAACCGGCTCCGCCGGGCCGCCGGTGTTGCCCCCGGAAGGGGGTTGGCGGCCACACGAAGTGGGCAAGCCTGGGGGCGAGTCAGCCACCGGGACGGCGCCAGATCGCTAGCGTCGCGGCCAGCGCCCACATGCCGGCCGCACAGCCGCGGTGGATGCGCTGCAGGCTGCGTTGCGACAGCCTGCGCACTGCCTGCGTGCCCGCGCCGGCGTAGCCCAGCATCACGCAGGTGTCGATGGCGACGAAGCATGCGCCAAGCACGAGGTACTGCGGGCCCTGCGGCTCTGCGATCGAGACGAATTGCGGCAGGAAGGCCGCGAAGAAGAGCAGCGTCTTCGGGTTCGACAGCGCGACCGTGAGGCTGCGTCGGAAGGCCACCCGGCCCCGCAAGGGTTCTGTCGACGACAGCATCGCGCCGAGGTCGAGCGGCTGGGTGCGCCACAGCTTGATGCCGAGCCAGACGAGGTAGGCGACACCGGCGATGCGGATCGCGTTGAACAGCCACTCCGATGCGGCGAGCAGCGATCCCAGCCCAAGCGCGACGACGGTGATCAGCACGCAGGCGCCGAGCGAGGCACCCGCAATGCCCCATGCCGCCGCCCGCATCCCACCGGCGATGCCGTTGGACAGCGCGAGCAGCATGGTCGGCCCCGGCGTGATGGCGAGCGCGAGCGAGGCGAGCGCGTAGAGGATCAGCGTGTCGGTCGTCATGGGGTCTTCCTGTCCTTGGCCTTCGATGCGGCCGCGGCGCGGGCGCGGGCCAGCGCCGCGTCGACGATGGCCCGCTTGCGCTCCGAGGGATTCATCGTGTCTGCGGGCACGTCCGAGGCGGCGGCGCTGCGCGGCGATGGCTTCTTCGCATGCCGCGTGCGATGGGCTTCGTAGCGCGCCCGTGCATGATCCGCCTCGGCCTGGGACCAGGCCTGCCAGCCGCTGCGGCCCGGCGTCGCGACTTCGAGCGAGATGCAGTCGACGGGGCAGGCCGGAATGCAGAGCTCGCAACCCGTGCAGTGCGCCTCGATCACCGTATGCATGCGCTTGTGGATTCCGAGGATCGCGTCGGTCGGGCAGGCGTCCAGGCACAGCGTGCAGCCGATGCACCAGGCTTCGTCGATCACGGCCAGCGCGCGTGGGCCTTCGGTGCCGAACCGCGGATCGATCGGCTGCGCCGGCTGGCCGGTGAGGCGCGACAGCCGCTGCACGCCTTCGGCGCCGCCGGGTGGGCATTGGTGAATGCCAGCCTCGCCGGAAGCGATGGCCTGCGCATAGCCGGCGCAATCCGGGTAGCCGCAGCGCGTGCACTGCGTCTGCGGCAGGGCCTCGAGGATGCGTGCGGCCGGCGTGTTCACCACGCAGTGGTGCTCAGCGCGCGGTCGCGCGGGGCCGGCGGGCCGCTGCCGGGGATGCCTTCCTGCGCGTGGCTGGTAGCGCCGCCTTGACGGCGGTACGCCGGGGCGCCGTCGCGGGCTTGAGCGCGTCCTCGCCGGTGGCTGCCGCGCGGGTGGTGGCCTTTTGCGGCTTGTCGTGCGCGGCGATGAAGGCTTTCACCTCCGGATAGACGAGATCGCGCCAGCGGCGTCCGCTGAAGATGCCGTAGTGGCCTGCGCCCTTGACCTCGTAGTGCCGATGGTTCGACGCGGCGACGCCCGTGCACAGGTCGTGCGCGGCGCGGGTCTGGCCGGAGCCGGAGATGTCGTCCAGCTCGCCTTCGATGGTCAGAAGGCCGGTCGAGCGGATGTCCTGCGGGCGCACGCGCTCGAGCAGGCCGTCGGCGCTCTTCACGTCCCAGGTGCCGTTCACGAGTTCGAACTGCTGGAACACCGTGCGGATGGTCTCGAGGTAGTAGTCCGCATCCATGTCGAGCACGGCGTTGTATTCGTCGTAGAACTTGCGGTGGGCTTCGGCGCTCGCGTCGTCGCCCTTGATCAGGTCCTTGAAGTAGTCGTAGTGGCTGCTGGCATGGCGGTCCGGGTTCATCGCGACAAAGCCGGTGTGCTGCAGGAAGCCCGGGTAGACACGGCGGCCGACGCCCGGGAAGTTGTCGGGCACGCGGTAGATCACGTTGTTCTCGAACCACTCGAAGCTCTTGTTCGTCGCCAGGTTGTTGACGGCTGTGGGCGATTTGCGCGCATCGATCGGGCCGCCCATCATGGTCATCGACAGCGGCGTCCCTTCGCCGCGGCTGGCCATCAGCGACACCGCAGCCAGCACCGGCACGGTGGGCTGGCAGACGCTGATCACATGGCAGTGGCCGTATTTCGATTGCAGGTGGCGCAGGAATTCCTCGATGTAGTTGACATAGTCATCGAGGTGGAATTCGCCTTCGGACAGCGGCACCAGGCGCGCGTTGGTCCAGTCGGTGATGTAGACCTTATGGTCCTGCAGCATGGTGCGTACCGTGTCGCGCAGCAGCGTCGCGTAGTGGCCCGACAGCGGTGCGACGATCAACACCACGGGCTGGCTCTTGAGCGTGCGGAGCGTGTCGGCATCGTCGGTGAAGCGCTTGAAGCGCCGCAGCTCGCAGAAGGGTTTCTCGATCTCGACGCTTTCCTGGACCACGACGTCGTCGCCGCCGACCTTCACCGTCTTGATGCCGAACTCGGGCTTCTCGTAGTCCTTGCCCAGCCGGTAGATCAGGTCGTATCCGGCGGCCATGCGCTGCGCCATCGGCGTCTGCCCGAAGACGGCGCCCTGGCCATAGAGCTTGGAGGCGGCCTGGGCGAAGTCGGCGAACGGCTCCATCAGGGAGCGCTGCGCTTCATAGAGTTGATAGAGCATCGGAGGACCGGAGAATTAACTGGGTAGTTACTGCTGCAGTGCAATATATCAGCAGGGCCGGACAGGATATAGAGGATGAGCCCCAGTCCCGCCGGCCGGCCGTGACATCTTTGGCCCGCAGCGGCCCGCCGATGCTCAGAGAACCTTGGCGATGCTCTGGCAAACGTAGTCGATGTTCTTGCTGTTGAGCGCGGCGACGCACATGCGGCCGGTGTCGGTGCCGTAGACGCCGAACTCCTCGCGCAGGCGCACCATCTGCGCCTTGCTGAGGCCCGAATAGCTGAACATGCCGATCTGCGTGGTGATGAAGCTCATGTCCTCCTTCACGCCGGCTGCCTTGAGGCCGTCGACCAGCTTCTGGCGCATGGCCTTGATGCGCACGCGCATCTCGCCGAGCTCTTTTTCCCACAGCGCGCGCAGTTCGGCATTGCCCAGCACCGCCGCGACCACCGCGCCACCGTGCGTCGGCGGGTTGCTGTAGTTGGCGCGGATCGCGGTCTTGAGCTGGCTCAGCACGCGCGCGGCCTCTTCCTTGTTCTCGCACAGCACCGACAGCGCGCCGACGCGTTCGCCGTAGAGGCTGAAGCTCTTGGAGAACGAGGTCGAGACGAAGAAGGTCAGGCCCGCGTCGACGAACTTGCCGATCGCAGCGCCGTCTTCCTCGAGGCCATAGCCGAAGCCCTGGTAGGCCATGTCCAGGAAGGCGGTCAGCTTGTTCGCCTTGACGGCGGCGACCACCTGGTCCCATTGCGCGGCCGTGATGTCGTAGCCGGTCGGGTTGTGGCAGCAGGCATGCAGCACGACGATGGTGCCGGCCGGCGCAGCCTTCAGCGCGCCCAGCATGCCGTCGAAGTCGATGCCGCGCTTCGCTGCGTCGTAGTAGGGGTAGCTTTCGACCTTGAAGCCGGCCTGCGTGAAGAGCGCGCGATGGTTTTCCCAGCTCGGGTCGCTGATCAGCACCTTGGCGTCGGGTGCGAGTCGCTTGAGGAAGTCGGCGCCGACCTTGAGGCCACCGGTGCCGCCCAGGCCCTGGATGGTGGCCACGCGGCCGGACTTGACCGGTTCGCTGTCGATGCCGAACACCAGCCCCTTGACCGCGTTGTCGTAGGCCGCGATGCCGTCGATCGGCAGGTAGCCGCGCGCGGTGGGCGCTTTCATCATGTCCTGTTCGGCCTTCTGCACGCATGCCAGCAGCGGCAGCTTGCCGTTGTCGTCGTAGTACACGCCGACGCCGAGGTTGACCTTGTTGGGATTGCTGTCGGCGGCATATTGCTCGTTGAGGCCCAGGATCGGGTCGCGCGGCGCCATCTCGACGGCGGTGAACATTGACATGGAAAGTCCTTTGGGGTGATCGATTCGCGGGAACACCGGACCTGCGTTACGCTTTCCGGTTGCCTTGAATTTTACCGGCCGCGCCGCCAGCTCACAGGGTCCACGCCATGCCAGAAATCTCTGAAGTCATTCCCAAGCCGCAGCAGGCCGATCCCGTCGGGCCCGCGAAGGAGGGCGAGTTCATCAAATTCCCGGGCTCTCCCTTCGAGCTGTACCAGCCCTATCCGCCCGCGGGGGACCAGCCCGCGGCGATCGCGGGGCTGGTCGAGGGCGTCCAGGACGGCGAGGTGTTCCAGACCTTGCTGGGCGTGACCGGCTCGGGCAAGACCTTCACCATGGCCAACGTGATCGCACGGCTGGGCCGGCCGGCCATCGTGTTCGCGCCCAACAAGACGCTGGCGGCGCAGCTCTACAGCGAATTCCGCGAGTTCTTCCCGAAGAACGCCGTCGAGTATTTCGTCAGCTATTACGACTACTACCAGCCCGAGGCCTACGTGCCGCAGCGCGACCTGTTCATCGAGAAGGACAGCTCGATCAACGAGCACATCGAGCAGATGCGCCTGTCGGCTACCAAGAGCGTGCTGGAGCGGCGCGATACCGTGATCGTGGCCACCGTGAGCGCCATCTACGGCATCGGCACGCCCGAGGACTACACGCAGATGCGTTTCATCATGCGCACGGGCGACAAGGTCGGCCAGCGCGACGTGATCGGCCGGCTGATCCGCATGCAGTACACGCGCAACGAACAGGATTTTTCGCGCGGGACCTTTCGCGTGCGCGGCGACACCATCGATGTCTTTCCGGCCGAGCACAGCGAGCTGGCGATCCGCATCGAATTGTTCGACGACGAGATCGAAACGCTGCAGCTCTTCGACCCGCTCACGGGGCGCATCCGTCAGAAGATTCCGCGCTTCACGGTCTATCCGTCGAGCCATTACGTGACGCCGCGCGACAAGGTGCTGGCCGCGGTCGACACCATCAAGATCGAACTCGGCGAGCGGCTCAAGGAATTCGTCGGGCAGGGCAAGCTGGTCGAGGCACAGCGGCTGGAGCAGCGCACGCGCTTCGATCTCGAGATGCTGGCCGAGATCGGGCACTGCAAGGGCATCGAGAACTATACGCGCCACCTGTCGGGCGCAGCGCCCGGCGATCCGCCGGCGACGCTGACCGACTACCTGCCGAAGGACGCGCTCATGTTCCTCGACGAGAGCCACCAGATGATCGGCCAGCTCAACGGCATGTACAGCGGCGACCGGGCGCGCAAGACCACGCTGGTCGAATACGGCTTCCGGCTGCCTTCGGCGCTCGACAACCGGCCGCTGAAGTTCGATGAATTCGAGACGCGCATGCGCCAGGCGATCTTCGTGTCGGCCACGCCGGCGCAGTACGAGAAAGACCATGCGGGCAACGTCGTCGAACAATTGGTCCGGCCCACCGGGCTGATCGATCCCGAGGTCGAGGTGCGGCCGGCCACGCACCAGGTGGACGACGTGCTGCAGGAGATCCGCATGCGGGTCGACAAGCACGAGCGCGTGCTGATCACCACCCTCACCAAGCGCATGGCCGAGCAGCTGACCGACTACCTGGGCGACAATGGCGTCAAGGTGCGCTACCTGCACAGCGACATCGACACGGTGGAGCGGGTCGAGATCCTGCGCGATCTGCGGCTCGGCACCTTCGACGTGCTGGTGGGCATCAATCTGCTGCGCGAGGGCCTCGACATTCCCGAGGTGTCGCTGGTCGCGATCCTCGATGCCGACAAGGAAGGCTTCCTGCGTGCCGAGCGCTCGCTGATCCAGACCATCGGCCGCGCGGCGCGCAATCTGAACGGCAAGGCCATCCTGTACGCCGATCGCATGACGGATTCGATGAAGAAGGCGATCGACGAAACCGAGCGCCGGCGCGCCAAGCAGATCGCCCACAACGAAGCCAACGGCATCACGCCGCGCAGCATCGTCAAGCAGGTGCGGGACCTGATCGACGGCGTCTACAGCGAGAAGACCAACAAGGAAAACGCCAAGCTGGAGCTGGAGCGCGCCAGGGTCGAGGACATGAGCGAGAAGGACATTTCCCGCGAGATCAAGCGCCTCGAGAAGCTGATGCTGGAGCACGCCCGCAACCTCGAATTCGAAAAGGCGGCGCGCGTGCGGGACCAGCTGGCGCTGCTGCGCGAGCAGGCCTTCGGGGCTTCCGTGCACGACAACATCGCCATCCCGCCGCCGGGCGACGCGACCGCCTGACACCCCTTCAGGCTGCAATCGGGTTTACCCGAGCAGGACGCGTGGCCTTCTGCTATACTTGAGTGAAATACTCAACAACAAAAGAACTTCGCGATGAAGGACCGGCTCCTACCGATTGGGTCACCAGCGGTATCGGGTCGGGAAGGGCGGAGACGGCGTCACCAGAGCTACCCGCCGCGGTGTCATTTCAACGGTAAGCACTCAAAGGAGCTTGCGATGCGTCTCACTACCAAAGGCCGTTTTGCGGTCACAGCCATGATCGATCTGGCACTGCGCCAGAACACCGGTCCCGTCACGCTGGCCGCGATCAGCCAGCGGCAGCAGATTTCCCTGTCCTACCTGGAGCAACTGTTCGGCAAGCTGCGCCGGCACGAGCTGGTCGAGTCGACTCGCGGCCCCGGCGGCGGCTATTCGCTGGGGCGCAAGGCGGCGGACATCACGGTCGCCGACATCATCGTCTCGGTCGACGAGCCGATCGATGCCACCCAATGCGGCGGCAAGGAAAACTGTCTCGGCGAAGCCGGCCGCTGCATGACGCACGAGCTCTGGGCCTCGCTGAACCAGCGCATGGTCGAGTTCCTCGACTCCGTCACGCTGCAGAAGCTGGTCGACGACCAGCTCGCCAAGGGCGTGCAGATCGAGAACAAGCCGGCCGTCAAGCGCGCGATCTCGGCGCAGCCGGTGGTCAAGCCGATCCGGGTCAATGCGCCCAATTCTGTGTTCGCACTCGGCAACGCTTTCGCCAAGTCGTGATCCGGCGGCGCCTTCGGGCGCCGGCCGATCCGTCTCGATGCCGTCACGACAAAAGATAAACCCACGCCAGCCCGAGCCAGCCATGGACGTCACTCCTCATTTTCCGATTTACCTTGATTACGGCGCGACCACGCCTGTCGATCCGCGTGTCGTCGACGCGATGATTCCCTGGCTGCGCGAGCATTTCGGCAATCCGGCATCGCGCAGCCACGCCTGGGGTTGGGAAGCCGAGGAGGCGGTCGAAAAGGCACGCGCCGAGGTGGCCGACCTGATCGGTGCCGATCCGCGCGAGATCGTCTGGACTTCCGGCGCGACCGAGTCGGACAACCTCGCGCTCAAGGGCGCCGCGCAGTTCTACAAGGGCAAGGGCAAGCACCTGATCACCGTCAAGACCGAGCACAAGGCCGTGCTCGACACGATGCGCGATCTCGAACGCCAGGGCTTCGAAGTCACGTATCTCGACGTCGAGGAAGACGGGCTGCTCGACCTCGAGAAGTTCAAGGCGGCGATCCGTCCCGACACCATCCTCGCAAGCGTCATGCTCGTGAACAACGAGATCGGCGTGATCCAGGACATCGTCGCGCTGGGCAATGCCTGCCGCGCGAAGGGCGTGATCTTCCATGTCGACGCAGCGCAGGCCACTGGCAAGGTGGATATCGACCTCAAGACCCTGCCTGTCGACCTGATGAGCCTGGCCTCGCACAAGACTTACGGCCCCAAGGGCATCGGCGCGCTGTACGTGCGCCGCAAGCCGCGCGTGCGGCTCGAAGCCCAGATGCACGGCGGCGGGCACGAGCGCGGCATGCGTTCGGGCACGCTTCCCACGCACCAGATCGTCGGCATGGGCGAGGCCTTCCGCCTTGCCAAGCTCGAGATGAAGGAAGACATCGCCAAGGCCCGCGCGCTGCAGCAGCGGCTGCTCGACGGTCTGAAGGACGTCGAACAGGTCTTCATCAACGGCAACCTCGAGCACCGCGTGCCGCACAACCTGAACATCAGCTTCAACTACGTCGAGGGCGAGTCGCTGATCATGGGCATCAAGGGCCTGGCGGTGTCGAGCGGCTCGGCCTGCACCTCGGCCAGCCTCGAGCCCAGCTACGTGCTGCGCGCGCTGGGCCGCAGCGACGAACTCGCGCACAGCAGCCTGCGCATGACCATCGGCCGTTTCACGACCGAAGAAGAAATCGACTATGCCGTCTCGACCATCAAGCACAACGTCGCCAAGCTGCGCGAGCTGAGCCCGCTGTGGGAGATGTTCAAGGACGGCATCGACATCAGCACGATCCAATGGTCGGCGCACTGACAACGATCCAAGAGGTAACCCCATGGCATATTCATCCAAGGTCATCGACCACTACGAAAATCCCCGCAACGTCGGCTCCTTCGAAAAGGGCGACGACTCGGTCGGCACCGGCATGGTCGGTGCGCCCGCCTGCGGCGACGTCATGAAGCTGCAGATCAAGGTCAATCCGGAAACCGGCGTGATCGAGGATGCGCGCTTCAAGACCTACGGCTGCGGCTCGGCCATCGCGTCTTCTTCGCTCGTGACCGAATGGGTCAAGGGCAAGACGCTCGACGAAGCGGCGGCGCTGAAGAACGCCCAGATCGCCGAGGAACTGGCCTTGCCGCCGGTCAAGATCCATTGCTCGATCCTCGCCGAGGACGCGATCAAGGCAGCGGTCAACGACTACAAGGCCAAGCACGGCGCGGCCGTGGCAACGACGACGGAAGCTGTTCACTGACATGGCAGTCACCTTGACAGAAGCCGCCGCGCGCCACGTGACCCGCTACCTCGGCAAGCGAGGCAAGGGCGTGGGCGTGCGGCTGGGCGTGAAGACCACCGGTTGCTCGGGGCTGGCCTACAAGCTCGAGTACGTGGACGAGTTCGCGCCCGAGGACGTGGTGTTCGAAGACCATGGCGTCAAGGTGCTGGTGGATCCGAAGAGCCTGGCCTACATCGACGGCACGCAACTCGACTTCGTGCGCGAAGGGCTCAACGAGGGCTTCAAGTTCATCAACCCGAACGAGCGCGACCGGTGCGGTTGCGGCGAGAGCTTCCGGATTTAGCTCGCCCCGAGGTTGTTGCTCGCCCCCAGGCTTCGCGCACTTCGTGTCGCTTCGCCAACCCCCTACCGGGGGCGACACCAGCGGCCCGGCTAGGCCGGATCCGCGGTGTCTCACGAATTACGTCGCCGCCACTTGATGTTGTTGGCGGTATTTTTTTGCCATGAAACTCGACGACAACGATTTCGAACTGTTTGCAGTGCCTGCCACCTTCGCGCAAGACCGTGTGGCGCTGGACGCGCGCTGGAAGGAACTGCAGCGGGAGGCGCATCCCGATCGGTTCGCGGCGCAGGGCGCTGCGGCGCAGCGGGTGGCGATGCAGTGGTCGGTTCGCATCAACGAGGCCTACCAGCGGCTCAAGGATCCGCTGCGGCGCGCGAGCTATCTGTGCGAGTTGAACGGTTCTCCGGTGAATGCCGAGAAGAACACGGCGATGCCGCCGGATTTCCTGATGCAGCAGATGGAATGGCGCGAGGCGCTTGCCGAGGTGAAGGACGCCTCGGCGCTCGACACGCTGCGAACCGAAGTCCAAGCCGGCCGCGCACGCGCGCTGTCCTCGCTCGACTGGCTGATCGACGAGAAGGGCGACTATCCGGCTGCGTCGCGCCAGGTGAGAGCCCTCATGTTCATAGAGCGCTTTGCCGAGGACGTCGAGGCCAAGTCCGACCAGTGGGGACAATAGCGCCATGCCATTGCTCCAGATCTCAGAACCGGGCCAGGCCCCCGACCCGCACCAGCGGCGCATCGCGGTCGGCATCGACCTCGGCACCACGCATTCGCTCGTTGCGGCGGTGCGCAGCGGCGTGGCCGAATGCCTGCCTGATACCGAGGGCCGCGTCGTGCTGCCCTCGGCCGTGCGCTATCTCGACAAGGACCGCCGCCAGATCGGCTTCGATGCGCTGGCGGCGCGCAGCGTCGATCCTGCGAACGTCATCACCTCGGTCAAGCGGCTGATGGGCCGCGGCCTGCAGGACATCGCCCATCGCGATGCGATGGCCTATGGCCTCGCGGGCGACGCTGGCATGGTCCACGTGCAGACCGTGGCGGGCGAGAAATCGCCGGTCGAAGTGAGCGGCGAGATCCTTGCGACCCTGCGCCATCGCGCCGAGGACACCTTCGACGACGAGCTCTACGGCGCCGTCATCACGGTGCCTGCCTATTTCGACGAAGGCCAGCGACAGGCGACCAAGGATGCGGCGCAGCTCGCCGGCCTCAACGTGCTGCGCCTCATCAGCGAGCCGACTGCTGCCGCGATCGCCTATGGGCTCGACAACGCGAGCGAAGGCGTCTACGCGGTCTACGACCTGGGCGGCGGCACCTTCGACATCTCGATCCTGCGGCTCACGCAGGGCGTGTTCGAGGTGATCGCCACGGGCGGCGATTCGGCCCTCGGCGGCGACGACTATGACCATGCGCTCGCCGATCTCGTGGCTTCGCAGGCCGGCATCCAGGCGCAGAACGACACCGACAAGGCCGTGCTGCTGACTGCAGCACGTGCCGCCAAGGAAGCACTGTCGGCGCACGAGTCGACCATGTTCACGGCGAAACTCGCAGGCGGCGACGTGAAAGTCGATCTCCAGCGCGCGCAATTCGAGACGGCAACCGCCGCGCTGACGGCGCGCACCATCGCGGCGGTGCGCAAGGCCTTGCGCGACGCCAGGCTGCAGCGCGAAGAGTTGCAAGGCATCGTGCTGGTCGGCGGCGCCACACGCATGCCGCAGATCCGTCGCGCCGTCGCCGACTTCTTCGGCCGCGAGCCGCTCACCAACCTGAACCCCGACGAAGTCGTTGCGCTCGGCGCAGCGATCCAGGCCAACCAGCTCGCCGGCAACGGCGGCACGGGCGACCTGCTGCTGCTCGACGTGATCCCGCTGTCGCTCGGCCTCGAGACCATGGGCGGCCTGGTCGAGCGCATCGTGCCGCGCAACCAGACCATTCCGACCGCGATGGCGCAGGACTTCACGACCTACAAGGACGGCCAGACCGCGCTGGCGCTGCACGTGGTGCAGGGCGAGCGCGACCTCGTGGCCGATTGCCGCAGCCTCGCGCGCTTCGAGTTGCGCGGCATTCCGCCGATGGCGGCGGGCGCCGCACGCATTCGCGTCACCTTCACCGTCGACGCCGACGGCCTGTTGAGCGTGAGCGCGAAGGAGCAGGGCAGCGGCGTGGAAGCGAATGTCACCGTCAAGCCGTCTTACGGTCTATCCGACGACCAGATCGCGACCATGCTGCAGGAGAGCTTCTCGACCGCGCAGCAGGACATGCAGGCGCGCGCACTGGTCGAGGCGCGCGTGGATGCCGATCGCATGCTGCTGGCCACGCAGAGCGCGCTGGATGCCGATGGCGAGCTGCTGTCCGCCGCGGAGCGCGGCGCGATCGAAGCCTTGATGGACGCACTGCGCACGGCCCGCTCGGCCGACGATGCGGCAGTCGTCGAAGCCGCGACCCAGGCCCTGGCCGACGGAACCGAAGCCTTCGCCGCCGAGCGGATGAACGCGGGCATCGCGCATGCGCTCTCGGGCCGGCGGATCGAATCTCTCTAGAAGTCTTCATGCCCACGATCAAGATCCTTCCTCATTCCGAATACTGTCCGCAGGGCGCCGAGATCAGCGCGCCCGCGGGCACCTCGATCTGCGAGGCGCTGCTCGAGAACCACATCAACATCGAGCATGCGTGCGAGATGAGCTGCGCCTGCACCACCTGCCACGTGGTCGTGCGCCAGGGACTCGAATCGCTTAACGAGGCGCAAGAGGGCGAGGAAGATCTGCTCGACCGCGCCTGGGGGCTCGAGCCTCAGTCGCGGCTGAGCTGCCAGGCGATACTGGCGCAGACCGACGTGACCGTCGAAATTCCGAAGTACTCGATCAACCACGCGAAGGAGAACCACTGATGTCGCGCCAGATCGTTCTCGACACCGAAACCACCGGCCTGTCCGCCGAGAACGGCGACCGCATCATCGAACTCGGATGCGTGGAGTTGTTCAACCGCAAGCTCACCGGCAACGACCTCCACATCTACTTCAACCCCGAGCGCGAGAGCCACGAGGATGCGCTCAAGGTCCATGGCCTGACCACCGACTTCCTGCGCGACAAGCCCAAGTTCGCGACGCTCGCCAACGACATCGTCGAGTACCTGCGCGATGCCGAGCTGATCATCCACAACGCGGCCTTCGACGTCGGCTTCCTCAACAAGGAACTCGAGCTCGCCGGCCTGCCGCTCCTGCGCAGCTTCGTCGGCGAAGTCACCGACACGCTCGCGATGGCGAAGATGGTGTATCCGGGCAAGCGCAATTCGCTCGATGCGCTGTGCGACCGCTTCGGTGTCGACCGGTCGAACCGCACCTTCCACGGCGCCAAGCTCGACGCGCAGCTGCTGGCCGACGTCTACATCAACCTGACGCGCGGCCAGGACGCGCTGCTGATCGACGTGGCCTCCAACGAGCCGGTCCTGGGTGCCGTCGTCGCCGTCGACCTGAGCCGCTTCGAGCTGCCCGTGCTGGTCGCGACCGAGCACGAGCTGGCCGCCCACGAGGAGCTGCTGAAACAGCTCGACAAGGCGAGCAACGGCCGCACCCTCTTTCGCAAGAACAGCGAAGGCGCTGTGGCATAATCCAAGGCTTCGCGCCGCTGCAGGGCGAGCGAAACCAGCGGCGCCATCTGCGATGGCGCCACGGGCGGTTAGCTCAGGGGTAGAGCACAGCATTCACACTGCTGGGGTCGGAGGTTCGAAACCTCCACCGCCCACCACATTCCATCCTTTCGGTTCTAAGATGTGTCGGCTCCCGCCGACGCAAACTGCGGTCGTGCGCTTGCGGCCATGCTCGACAGTGCGCGTCATACAGGCGGGATCAAGGAGCATCGCCATGGCCACCAGTCCCGAGCTTCCGACACCCATCACGCCCGATCCGCCGGATCTTCCGGTCGAACCCGACGAAGGGCCGACGCCTCCGCCCGGGAATCCCACGGATCCCGAGAGTCCTTTCCCGTTGCAGCCGGAGCGCTCTCGCTCCCATGTGCGGCTGCTGCGGGTCCACCGCGATGTCATGCGTGCGGCCGCGTTCTGCTGGCGGCGGCATGGGCGCATGACGGCGATGGCCTGATCTGCGCCTTCCGATCATTCGCAACGGACGCCGGCGCTGTCGCAGGCACGCGCGGCCATGTACCATGGAATGCCACGCCGCTCACCGGCGTGGAATGGCCGGCGCGGTGCCGGCCTCATCGAGGAGGACCCCTGAATGACTGCATCCAGCAATCTCGACGCGGCGGCCAACGCCGTCGCTGAAGACATCGCCAGCGACGTCCGCGGCGTACTCGCGAGCAAGGATCTCGACTCCGTGCCGCACATCAAGGCGTTGCGCCAGCGTATCGACAGCAAGCTCGCCATCGCTCGCGAGCTCGCGGCGGAGAAGAGCCGGATTGCCGCCAAGAAGGCGCGCGAGGCGGCCAATACGGCCAACGCCTATGCCCACGACGAGCCGTGGCAGATCGCCGGCGCCGCGCTGGCGGTGGGCGTGCTGGTGGGCCTGCTGCTTGGTCGCCGCTGAGCGTGCGGCACCCGGCGCGCGGCGAGCATCCACATCATCCTGCCGTGGGCCTGCGGGCCCGCGCGGAGGCTGGGCATGAGGCTGCTCTCGCTCCTCGGGCTTGACCGCTACCTGCGCCGCTGGCGCATCGCGGCGGGAGAGGGCGCACTGGCGGCCCAGGACCGCGTTCAGCTGATCCAGCTCGCCTGGGGCGAAGAAAAGAAGCGCCTGCAGCTGGTGCTGGGCCTGGTGATCGCGGTGATCGGACTGACCACGATCGCGATCGCGCTGCTGTCGGTCGCGGTCGTCGTCCATTTCTGGGACACGCCGTACCGCGTCACGGCGGCCTGGTCGGTGGCCGCGGTGTGGAGCGGGCTCTGGCTGGTGGCCGTGCTGGCGCTGCTGTCCCAGCTGCGCGCGTCATCAGACGCCTTCGAGCCGGCGCGTCGCGAGTTCGAGCGCGACCTGGCATGGTTCCACGACCGTTTCGGCATGGACCATCACGCCGAGAGCTCGCGCGAAGCCCGGCCTGCCAGCCGCGAAGAGCTGCTGGCGCGCATCGCGCGGCAGCGCCAGCGCATTGCGACCTTGCAGGGCTCTCCGGCCGATGCCGCGCAGGCGGCGCAGAGGGCTGCAGCCGAAGCAGCACCGCCCGCGGATGAATCCATCGGCGGCACCGCACTGCGGATCGCGCGCGAACATCCCGTCGCCACCGGCGTCGCCACCGCGGCCGCCGTCGCGGTGCTCGGGCCGCGACGCCTGCTGCGCTGGGCTGCCGTCGTCGTTCCGGTGTTGTGGCGGATGCGCTGATGCGCTGCTGACGACAACAGGCGCGCCGTCGCTCAGGCCTCGCGCCGGCGCAGCGCCTGGGCGGCTTCGCGCACCAGTGCCGGGCCGCGGTAGATCAGGCCGGTGTAGATCTGCACCAGGTCCGCGCCGGCGGCGATCTTGCCGCGGGCGTCGGCCGCGCTGAGAACGCCGCCGACGCCGATGATCGGAAAATCGGCACCCAGTGCCGCGCGCAATTGGCCGATCACGCGGTTGCTGGCGTCCCTCACGGGTGCGCCGGACAGGCCGCCGGCCTCGTCCGCATGCGGCAATCCCGCGACCGCATCGCGCGCCAGCGTGGTGTTGGTCGCGATCACGCCATCCATGCCGTGGCGCCGCAGCGCGGCGGCGATGACGCCCACCTGCGCCTCGTCGAGATCGGGCGCAATCTTGACGAACAGCGGCACCCGCTTGCCTTGCCGTGCGGTGAGGGCCTCGCGCTTGTCCGCCATGGCGCCGAGCAGCGTGTCGAGCGCCGCATCGCTCTGGAGCGAGCGCAGGTTGGCCGTGTTGGGGCTCGAGATGTTGATCGTCACGTAGTCGGCATGCGGGTAGACGCCATCCAGGCAGATCAGGTAATCGTCGACTGCGCGTTCGATCGGCGTCGATGCGTTCTTGCCGATGTTGAGGCCCAGCAGCATCGGCGCCTTCGTGTCGCTGCGGCGAAAGCGTGCCCGTCGCACGTTCGCGACGAAGGCTTCGAGTCCGTCGTTGTTGAAGCCGAGCCGGTTGATCAGCGCATCGCGCTGCGGCAGCCGGAACATGCGCGGCTTCGGATTGCCCGGCTGCGGTTTGGGCGTGACGGTGCCGACCTCGACGAAGCCGAAGCCCATGGCCGCGAAGGCGTCGATGCAGCGTGCGTTCTTGTCGAGTCCCGCGGCGAGCCCGACCCGGTTGGGGAACGACAGGCCGGCGAGCCGAACCCGGTCCTCGGTGCGAGGCGCCGCATAGGCGCAGGCGAGCGGCGTGTTCTGCGTGCGCGCCAGTGCGTCGAGCGTGAGCTCGTGGGCATGCTCCGGGTCGAAGCCGAACAGGAAGGGGCGGGCAAAGACGTAGAGCGAGGAAGGCAGCAGCAAGGGCATTGGATAATTCTCGGCTTCAGACAGCCAAGGATTCTCCCCGATGACATCACCCGCTCCCGTTTCCGTCCTGACGCAGGACGAACTCAAGGCCCTGGTCGGCCGCGCCGCGTTGGACTATGTGGTGAAGGGCGAGATCGTGGGCGTCGGCACCGGCTCGACGGTCAACAAGTTCATCGATGCGCTGGCGGCGATCAAGGGCGATATCCGGGGCGCAGTCTCGAGTTCCACCGCATCGACCGAACGTCTGCGCGCGCTGGGCATTCCGGTCTTCGACAGCAACGAGGTCGAGGAACTGGCCGTCTACATCGACGGCGCCGACGAGATCGATGGCCGCGGCTACATGATCAAGGGCGGCGGCGCCGCGCTCACGCGCGAGAAGATCGTCGCGGCGCAATCGCGGCGCTTCGTCTGCATCGCCGATGCGTCCAAGCGCGTGAACACGCTCGGCGCCTTTCCGTTGCCGGTCGAGGTGATCCCGATGGCGGTGCAGCGCGTGATGCGGCAGTTCGCGCGGATGGGCGGGCTGGCACAGGTGCGCGAGAAGGATGGCGTGCCGCTGGTCACCGACAACGGCCAGCACATCATCGATGTGACCGGCCTGCGCATCAGCGACCCGCTCGATTTCGAGACCGAGGTGAACCAATGGCCTGGCGTGGTCACCGTCGGCGTGTTCGCGCACCAGCGGGCCAACGTGTGTCTGCTGGGCACCGCGGCGGGTGTGGAGACCTTGCGCTTCGATTGAGCGGCCGGCCGCTCAGAACTTGATGCCGGCGGGATTGCCGGGCGTCGGCCCGGTCGCGGCCGCAGGCGCGGCGGCCGGTCCCGGCGCTGCGGGTGCCGGTGTTGCCGCCGCGGCGGGTCGTGCGGCCGGCTGTTGCGCGACCAGCGGCTGCGCCGGCGGATTGCGATAGCTGGCCGGCAGTTGGGTGCTCTTCGGATAGCCGGCGGCGTCGAGGTATTGCGACCATTCCGCGTCCGAGAAGCCCCTCAGCTGCTGCGAGCCGATGGCCAGCAGCGGCAGCGAGTTCTGTCCGCTCAGGCGCTGCAGCGCATCGATGTCCGCGTTGGACTTGATGGTGCGCTCGTCGAAGGGCACGCCGCGCGTGATCAGCAGCGAGCGGCCTGCGCTGCAGGCGCCGCACTCGTCGCCGGTGTAGAGCGTGACGGGGTAGCGCTGCACGATCTGCCGCAGTTCATAGGGCAGTTCCGCGTTGGCGTTCGGGGAGATGCCGGGTCTCGGCGCCGCGGGCCGCGCATCGGCGGACGGCGGCTGGTCGGAGAAGCTGACCTTGCCATTGCCGTCGACATGGCGGTAGACCGGCTGCGCGAGCGCGCCGGCCGCCACCAGCAGCAGGCTGAGCGCCGAAAGGTAAGTGCTGAATTTCATCGATGACTCCCCGTGATCGGATGGCCGAAGTATCTCAGGCTCCGGCGGCATCGGATGGCCTCAGGCGGGCTGCGCCTCGGCCATGCCCTGATGACGCAGCAACGCGTCGAGCTGCGGCTCGCGGCCGCGGAAGGCCTTGAACGATTCCATTGCGCTGCGGCTGCCGCCGGCTTCGAGAATCGCCTGACGGTATCTGCGCCCGGTCTCGATGCTGGGCTCGCCATCGGCGCCGGCCGTTTCCTCGAACGCGGCATAGGCATCGGCGCTCAGGACCTCGGCCCACTTGTAGCTGTAGTAGCCGGCCGCGTAGCCGCCCGAGAAAATGTGGCTGAAGGTGTTGGGCGTGCGGCTGAAGGGCGGCGCGGGCAGCACCGCGACCTCGTCGCGCACCTTGCCCAGCAAGGCCATCACGTCGCCCGGCTGGGCTGCGGCCGCGTCGTACGCAGTGTGCAGCAGCATGTCGAACAGCGCGAACTCGATCTGGCGCAGCGTCTGCATGCCGCTCTGGAAATTCTTGGCGGCCGTCATCTTGTCGAACAGCGTGCGCGGCAGCGGCTCGCCGGTGTCGACCTGCGAGGTCATGTGCCGCAGCACGTCCCACTCCCAGCAGAAGTTCTCCATGAACTGGCTCGGCAGTTCGACCGCGTCCCACTCGACGCCGCTGATGCCCGAGACGTCGCGCTCGTTGATCTGCGTGAGCATGTGGTGCAGGCCGTGGCCGAATTCGTGGAAGAGGGTGGTCACGTCGTCGTGCGTGAGCAGCGGCGGCTTGCCGTCGACGCCGTCGGCGAAGTTGCACACCAGCTGCGCGATCGGCGTCTGCAGAACGCCGGTGTCGGGGCGCAGCCAGCGGGCGCGCACGTCGTCCATCCAGGCGCCGCCGCGCTTGGCGGCGCGTGCGGACGGATCGAGGTAGAACTGGCCGACCTTCTGGCCGGCCCTTTCGATGCGGTAGAACTCGACGCTCGGATGCCAGACGGGCGCGCTGTCGCGCACGATCGACACCTCGAACAGCGTCTCGACGATCTTGAACAGGCCCGCCATCACCTTGGGCGCCGGGAAGTACTGCTTGACCTCCTGTTCGCTGAAGGCATAGCGCGCTTCCTTGAGCTTTTCGCCGACGTAGGTCCAGTCCCAGGGCTGCGGATCGACGATGCCGAGCTGCTCGGCCGCGAACACGCGCAGGTCGGCCAGGTCGCGTTCGCCGTAGGGCTTGGCCTTGGTCGCCAGATCGCGCAGGAACTGGATGACCTGCGCGGCCGACTCGGCCATCTTCGGCACGATGGAGAGCTCGCCGAAGTTGGGATAGCCGAGCAGCCTGGCTTCTTCCTGGCGCAGCGCGAGGATCTCGCGGATCGGCGCGGTGTTGTCGAAAGCCGGATCGCCGAACTCGCTGGCGCGCGTGACGTAGGCGCGGTAGAGCGTCTCGCGCAGCGCACTGCTCCTGACGAATTGCATCACCGGCAGGTAGCACGGCATCTTGAGCGTGAGCTTGTAGCCTTCCTTGCCCTCGGCTTCGGCGGCAGCGCGCGCGGTGCTGACCACGTCCTCGGACAGGCCATCGAGTTCGCCCAGCTGGGCGTAGTAGGCAAAGGCATCGGTCGCATCGAGCGCGTTCTCGCTGAACTTCTGGCTCAGCTCGGCCTGCCGCTCCTGGATCTCGGCGAAGCGTGTCTTGGCCGCCCCTTGCAACTCGGCGCCGCCGAGTACGAAGTTGCGGATCGCGTAGCGATGGGCCTGGCGCTGTTCGGGGTTCAGCGTGGCGACATCGATGGCCTTGTACTTGGCATAGAGACGTTCGTCGGAGCCCAGCCTTGTCCAGAAGGCGGTGACGCGGGGCATCGCCTCGTTGTAGGCGGCGCGCAGCTCGGGCGTGTCGGCCACGGCATTGAGATGGCCGACCGCGCCCCAGGCGCGGCTGAAGCGCTCGGACGCGACGTCCAGCACCTTCGCGATGGCGCTCCACTCGGCAGGGAATTCCGGCGCGGTCACCGTCTGCAGTGCGGCCTCGGCATCGGCGAGCAGGGCGTCGACGGCCGGTGCGACATGCTCCGGCTTGATGCGGTCGAACGGGGTGAGGTCGGAGAAGTCGAGGAGCGGATTGGTCATGGGATCCATCTGGCGGCGATGAGGCGCGGATTCAAGGCGTGGGCGTCAGGCCTTGGCGGCCTGGCGTTCGGCGGACTCGACGGTGTTGACCATCAGCATCGTCACGGTCATCGGCCCCACGCCGCCGGGCACCGGCGTGATGTAGCCGGCCACCTCGCGCACGCCGGCGAAGTCGACGTCGCCGGCGAGCTTGTTGTGTTCGTTGCGGTTCATGCCGACGTCGATCACGACGGCACCCGGCTTCACCATGTCGGCCGTCAGCGTGTTGCGCCGGCCGACCGCGACCACGACCACGTCGGCCTGGCGCGTGTGGTGGCCGAGGTCCGGCGTGCCGCTGTGGCACACCGTCACGGTCGCGTTGGCCTGCAGCAGCAGCAGCGCCATCGGCTTGCCGACCGTGTTGCTGCGGCCGATCACCACCGCGTGCTTGCCCTTGAGGCCGATGCCGGTGCTCTCGATCAGTTTCACGCAGCCGTAAGGCGTGCAGGGACGAAAGCCCGGCAGCCCTGCCATCAGCTCGCCGGCCGAGAGCACCGAGTAGCCGTCCACGTCCTTCGAGGTCGCGATGGCCTCAATGACCTTGGCCGGATCGATGTGCTTGGGCAGCGGCATCTGCACCAGGATGCCGTGGATCGCCGGATCGGCATTCAGTGCCGCGATGCGCGCGAGCAGGTCGGCTTCGCTCAACTCGGCGGGGTAGCGCTCCAGCACCGAGCGCAGGCCGCGCTCCTGGCAGGCTTTCACTTTCTTGCCGACGTAGATCTCGCTGGCCGGGTCGTTGCCGACCAGCACGACCGCCAGGCCCGGTGTGATGCCGCGCGCGGTGAGCGCGGCCGCGCGCGTGGCAACGTCGGCCAGGAGCCGCTGCGAGAGCGCGTTGCCGTCGATCAGTTGGGCTGTCATCGTTTTCAGTTCTCCAAGTAAAAACGCCCGCTTGGCGCAGGCGTGAAGTCGATGTCGGGTGGTCGGGATGGCAGCGGCTAGGCCTTGGCCGAGGCCGCCTGTCCCAATGCGATCTTGAGCAGGTCGGCCACCGTGTTCGCGTTGAGCTTTTCCATGATGTTGGCGCGGTGCGCCTCCACCGTCTTGATGCTGATGCCGAGGTCGTCGGCGATCTGCTTGTTGAGCCGGCCGGCGACGATGCGTTCGAGCACCTGCGCTTCGCGGCCGGTGAGCTTGGACAGCAGCGCGTCGCGGCTGGCGGACTGCTGGTGCTGCGCGAAGGCGCCGCGCGCGTGTTCGAGCATGCGTTCGACCAGCGCCACCAGCGCCTCGTCGTTGAAGGGCTTCTGGATGAAATCCATCGCGCCCTTCTTCATGCTGTCGACCGCCATCGGCACATCGCCGTGGCCGGTGATGACGACGATCGGCAGCGGCGAGCGACGCTCGATCAGCCGGTCCTGCAGCTCGATGCCCGACATGCCGCCCATGCGGATGTCGACGATCAGGCAGGCCACTTCGCGCGGGTCGTAGCGCGAGAGAAAGGATTCGGCCGAATCGAAGCATCGAACCCGGTAGTCCTTGCCTTCGAGCAGCCATTGCAACGAATCGCGGACCGCTTCGTCGTCGTCGACGACATAGACCGTGCCCTTCTTCGGAATCAAACTCATGCGGGTACCTTCGCCTCGTTGCTTGCTACGG
Source organism: Variovorax sp. PBL-E5 (assembly GCF_901827185.1). Lineage (NCBI taxonomy): Bacteria > Pseudomonadati > Pseudomonadota > Betaproteobacteria > Burkholderiales > Comamonadaceae > Variovorax > Variovorax sp. PBL-E5. Next base: position 2,042,010 of record NZ_LR594671.1, read on the forward strand.
AATCGATAGCGTCCAACACCGGAATCCAGAAGGAAAAACGGCATCCGACGACATCCGGACCATTGTAGATGTTCTCCGCCTGCATCCGGCCGCGGTGCGACTCGACGATGGTGCGGCACAGGTTGAGCCCGATGCCCATGCCTTCGGGCTTGGTCGAGAAGAAGGCTTCATAGAGCCGGTCCATCACTTCGGGCGCCAGGCCCATGCCCGTGTCCTGTACCGAGAACTCGACCGCGTTCTGACCGTCGATGATCTTCGGCAGCACGCGCAGTTCGACGCTGCGGCGCGCGAGCGGACGGTTGGCGAGGTCGATCGACTCGGCCGCGTTCTTCAGCAGGTTGACCATCACCTGCTCGATCAGGATCGGGTCGACGCGAACGATCGGCAGCCGCGCGGCGACGTAGTGGTTGAGGCGCACGTTGCGACGCCGCAGTTCGATGCCCGCGAGTTCGACCGCCTCGCTCACCATGGTCGCGACCTCGGCCGGCGTGCGGTTCGGCTCGCTGCGCTTCACGAAGGAGCGGATGCGCTGGATGATCTGGCCCGCGCGCTGCGCCTGCTTGGCGGTCTTGTCGAGTGCGGCGAGCAGCGCGTCCGAGTCGATCTGCTGACCCCGGATGCGCGACATCATCCCGTTGCAGTAGTTGGTGATGGCGGTCAGCGGCTGATTGAGTTCGTGCGCGACGCTGGAGGCCATCTCACCCATCGTGATCAGCCGGCTGGCGGCCTGCGCGCGGTCGGCCTGCGCGGCGGAGAGGTCCTCGGCATCGCGCCGCGGCGTGATGTCGGTCGCGATCACCAACTGCGCCAGGCGGCCGTCGACCCAGGTCAGGTAGCGCGAGCGCACCTCGAGCCACTTGCCCAGCTCGGGCACGAAGATCTCGTTGTTGGCCGGCTGGGCGGTGGTCAGTTGATCGGTCGGCAGGCCGGCGAACGGATCCACGTCGTCGAGGTCTTCCTCGTGGGCATGCGAGGCCGGCACGCCGGCCTGCGCGACCATGCCCAGATGCCCCACGGTGTCGGAGCCGAACCAGAGCCGATAAAGCTTGTTGGCGAACAGCAGCTCCTCGCTGCCGAGTGGTGCGACCGATACCGACGCGTCCAGCGCTTCGAGCACGGTGGTGAAGCGTTCGTAGGAGGCCGAGAGCTGCTCGCGGATGCGCGTGGGCTCGGTGATGTCGGTCATCGAGGTCATCCATCCGGTCTGGTGCCCGCGCGCATCGATCAGCGGCGACACGTAGAGCCGCGCGTTGAAGACGCTGCCGTTGCGGCGCTTCACCCGGACCTGGAAACCGCCGGGCAGCGCGCGGCCGTGCAGCTCTTCCTCGAGCCGTTCGTTCATGACCTCGCGATCGGATTCGAGCCAGTAGGGAAAGGGCGGCGTCTGGCCGACCAGCTCGTTCTCGTTCCAGCCGGTCATGGCGCAGAAGGCCGCGTTGACGTAGGTGATGCGGCCCTCGAGGTCGAGCACGCGCATGCCGGTGAGCATCGAGTTCTCCATCGCGCGGCGGAAGTTGGTTTCGGCCACCAGCGCCTGCTGCGCCTGCAGCCGGCGCCGCGTGTGGCGCCAGGTTCCGATCAGCATCCAGCTGGTGAGCACGCTGAGTGCACCCACCAGCCAGAACAGCCCGTTGCCGACCACGCCCTGCGAGGTGCGGTACGCCTGCGCGCGCAGCAGCAGCGCATTGCCGACCGGCGAGACAGGGACCTCGTATTCACTGGTGCGCACCATCCAGGGCAGAAGCCGCCGCGCGGACTCGCGCGGACTGGCGACCGTGTTGCCGGCGATCAGGCCGCCCTTGGCATCGAGCAGCGACACCGCATAGCGGGCCGAGACTTCCGAGGGCATGCCGTAGCGCAGCAGCCCGTCGATCGAGAACTCGCCCAGCACCACGCCGGCGAACAGGCCCTGGTCGTACAGCGGGATGTGCAACTGCAGCATGGCCGGCGGGTCGCCGCCCGCGAGCGGTTGCGAGAACACCGGCTGGCGCAGCTCGCGCGCCAGCGCGTAGTTGCTCTCGATCTCGCCGGGCCGAAGTACTTCGCCGATGGCGTGCTGCTGCGCGGGATGTACGCTGGGCGCGGCGTAGGCGGCCTTGAAGCGACGCCGGTCGTCGATCCAGCTGACGGCCTGCAGTTCCGGGAACTGGCTGACCAGGGACTCCGCACGGCTGGTGAATTCGGTGGCGTCGATCTCGTGGGTAGAGGCATCGCGCGCGATGCGCATGAGCTGCTCCTGCCGCTCCAGCAGCCGCAGCCGCACGCGCTGCTGCGCGTACTCCACGTCACGCTTGACCGACTCCTGTCCGCGCTCCATTTCTTCGGCGCGCAGATACCAGAAGGCCGCGACGATGGCGGCCAGGAAGAGCAGCACCGCGGCCATCGGCGCCAGCATCGCGACCGCATCCTGCAGCACGGGTGTCTGCCGACGCCACCAGCGGCGCCACCAGGACAGCGGCGACGCATGAACCGCGCTGCGCGCAGCCTCGATCGGAGAGGAAAAGGGCATCGGGCAAGTTTAGGGGCAAGGCCCGCGAGAGGGATGCGCTGCGGCTGGCCGACATGGTTTCGAAAGAGGCCATCTCATTCGATATCTCACGATAAGAAATCTGCATGCACGATTTGAAATTCTCATATTTCTATGAGAAACTTCCTGCGTCGCCGGATACGGCACTAAATTACAGCCACAACCCCTTCGAGAAAAAGGAGACACGCATGTCGGCAAATCCCGAGAACCTGTTCGGCTCGGCCGCGAACGATCCCGATGCGCAGGAGACGCGCGAATGGATGGACGCCCTGTCCGCCGTCATCGAGAGCGAAGGTCCCGACCGCGCGCACTTCCTGCTGGAGCAACTGCTCGAGCATGCGCGCCAGCACAGCATCGACAAGCCGTTTTCGGCCAACACGGCCTACGTCAACACGATCGAGCCGGACCAGGAAGAGCGCTCTCCCGGCAACCTCGAGATCGAAGAGCGCCTGCGTTCCTACATGCGCTGGAACGCGATGGCGATGGTGGTCAAGGCGAACCGCCACCATCCCGAGGAGGGCGGAGACCTGGGCGGCCACATCGGCTCCTTCGCATCGCTGGCGAGCATGTTCGGCGCCGGCTTCAACCACTTCTGGCATGCCGAAAGCGAGAACCACGGCGGCGACTGCCTCTACATCCAGGGCCACGTCTCGCCCGGCATCTATGCACGCGCCTACCTCGAAGGCCGCCTGAGCGAAGAGCAACTGCTGAATTTCCGCCAGGAGGTCGACGGCAAGGGCCTGTCGAGCTATCCCCATCCGAAGCTCATGCCCGAGTTCTGGCAATTCCCCACGGTGTCCATGGGCCTTGGCCCGCTGATGGCGATCTACCAGGCCCGCTTCCTCAAATACCTGCACGCCCGCGGCATCGCCAACACCGAGAACCGCAAGGTCTGGGTGTTCTGCGGCGACGGTGAAATGGACGAGGTCGAATCGCTCGGCGCCATCGGCTTGGCCGCACGCGAGAAGCTCGACAACCTGGTCTTCGTCATCAACTGCAACCTGCAGCGCCTGGATGGCCCGGTACGCGGCAACGGCAAGATCATCCAGGAGCTCGAAGGCGAATTCCGCGGCTCGGGATGGAACGTCATCAAGCTCATCTGGGGTGCGGGCTGGGATCCGCTGCTGGCGCGCGACAAGGACGGCGCGCTGCGCAGGATCATGATGGAGACCAACGACGGCGACTACCAGTCCTTCAAGGCCAACGACGGCGCTTACGTGCGCAAGAACTTCTTCGGCCGCGATCCGCGCACGCTGGAGATGGTCGCCAAGATGAGCGACGACGACATCTGGAACCTGCGCCGCGGCGGGCACGATTCGCAGAAGGTGTATGCCGCCTTCCATGCGGCCGTCAAGCACACGGGCCAGCCCACGGTGCTGCTGATCAAGACCGTCAAGGGCTTCGGCATGGGCAAGATCGGCGAGGGCAAGAACAACGTTCACCAGACCAAGAAGCTCGGCGACGAGGACATCAAGGCCTTCCGCGACCGCTTCAACATTCCGATTCCGGACAGCCAGTTGCCCGATCTGCCGTTCTACAAGCCGGCCGACGACACGCCGGAGATGAAGTACCTGCACGAGCGCCGCAAGGCCCTCGGCGGCTATCTGCCGCATCGCCGCACCAAGGCCGACGAGAGCTTCACCGTGCCCGCGCTCGAGACCTTCAAGGCCGTGATGGAACCGACGGCCGAGGGCCGCGAGATCTCGACCACGCAGGCCTACGTGCGCTTCCTCACGCAGCTTCTGCGCGACAAGGCCCTGGGCCCGCGCGTGGTGCCGATCCTGGTCGACGAAGCACGCACCTTCGGCATGGAAGGGCTGTTCCGCCAGATCGGCATCTACAACCCCGCGGGCCAGCAGTACACACCGGTCGACAAGGACCAGGTCATGTACTACAAGGAAGACAAGGCCGGCCAGATCCTGCAGGAAGGCATCAACGAGGCCGGCGGCATGTCGAGCTGGATCGCTGCCGCCACGTCGTACAGCACCAACAACCGGATCATGGTGCCGTTCTACGTGTACTACTCGATGTTCGGCTTCCAGCGCATCGGCGACCTGGCCTGGGCCGCTGGCGACATGCAGGCGCGCGGCTTCCTGCTGGGCGGCACCTCGGGCCGCACGACGCTCAACGGCGAAGGGCTTCAGCACGAGGACGGCCACAGCCACATCCTGGCCAACACCATCCCGAACTGCGTGAGCTACGACCCGACCTTCGCGCATGAAGTCGGCGTCATCCTGCACCACGGCCTGAAGCGGATGGTGGAGAAGCAGGACAACGTCTACTACTACATCACGCTGCTCAACGAGAACTACCCGATGCCTGGCCTCCAGCTCGGCACCGAGGAGCAGATCATCAAGGGCATGTACCTGTGCCGGCAGGCTCCCTCGATCAAGGCCGCGAAGGGCAAAGAGGTGCCGACGGTGCAACTGCTCGGCAGCGGCACGATCCTGCGCGAGAGCATCGCGGCGCAGGAACTGCTCGAGAAGGACTGGGGCGTGAGCGCCGCCGTGTGGAGTTGCCCGAGCTTCAACGAACTCACGCGCGACGGCCAGGAGGCCGATCGCTGGAACTTGCTGCATCCGACGGACGAGGCACGCGTGTCCTTCGTCGCGCAGCAGCTCGCACCGAGCGGCGGGCCGGTGGTCGCGTCGACCGACTACATGAAGGCCTATGCCGAGCAGATCCGTCCCTTCATTCCGAAGGGCCGCAACTACAAGGTGCTCGGCACCGACGGCTTCGGGCGCAGCGATTTCCGCAACAAGCTGCGCGAGCACTTCGAGATCAATCGCCACTTCATCGTGGTGGCCGCGCTCAAGGCACTCGCCGAGGACGGTGCCTTGCCCGCGCAAAAGGTGGCCGACGCCATCCAGAAGTACGGCATCAACGCCGAGAAGATCAACCCGCTCTACGCATAAAACAATCAACTGCGCCTCTAGGGCGGGAGACACGATATGGCAACAGTGGAAGTGAAGGTGCCGGACATCGGCGATTTCGACGAAGTCGCGGTGATCGAGGTGCTGGTGAAGGTGGGCGACACGGTGAAGGCCGAGCAGTCGCTCATCACGGTGGAATCGGACAAGGCCTCGATGGAAATCCCGTCGAGCCAGGCCGGCGTCGTGAAGGAGCTCAAGGTCGAGGTCGGCAGCAAGGTCAAGGAAGGGTCGGTCGTGCTGGTGCTGGAAGGCGAGGCTGCGGCGCCTGCCGCGGCACCACCGGCGGCTGCCACGCCTGCTGCGGCGCCTGCGCCGGCACCGGCTTCGGCGGCGAGTGCCGCACCGGCAGCAGCTGCTGCCGGTCCGGTCGAGGTCAAGGTGCCCGACATCGGCGACTTCAAGGACGTCGCCGTCATCGAGGTGCTGGTGAAGGTGGGCGACGCCATCCAGGTCGAGCAGTCGCTGATCACGGTCGAGTCGGACAAGGCCTCGATGGAGATTCCGTCGTCTGCGGCCGGGGTGCTCAAGGAGCTCAAGGTCAAGGTCGGTGATACGGTCAACATCGGCGATCTGGTTGCAGTGCTCCAAGGGGCGCAGGCGGCGCCTGCGGCAGCCACTGTCGCTGCGCCCGCTGCGTCGGCCGCGGTGCCCCCACCCCAACCCTCCCCCGGAGGGGGAGGGAGTCAAGGCCAGGCCGCGGCTGCTCCGCCACCTGCGCACGATCCCACCGTAGCGCCCTCCGGCCATCTGCCGCACGCATCGCCCTCGGTGCGCAAGTTCGCGCGCGAACTCGGCGTGCCGCTCGAAGAGGTCAAGGGCAGCGGGCCCAAGGGCCGCATTACCCAGGCAGACGTCCAGAACTTCACCAAGGCGGTGATGAGCGGCGCCGCGAGCACCAAGGCCTCGGCATCCAAGACGCCGGCCGGCGGCGGTAGCGGCGAAGCCCTCGGCCTGCTGCCATGGCCCAAGGTCGACTTCACCAGGTTCGGCACGGTCGAGCGCAAGGAGCTGTCGCGCATCAAGAAGATCAGCGGCGCCAACCTGCATCGCAACTGGGTGATGATCCCGCACGTCACCAACAACGACGAAGCCGACATCACCGAACTCGAAGCCTTCCGCGTGTCGACCAACAAGGAGAACGAGAAGTCCGGTGTCAAGGTCACGATGCTCGCCTTCGTGATCAAGGCTGTGGTCTCGGCGCTGAAGAAGTTTCCCGAGTTCAACACCAGCCTGGATGGCGACACCCTGGTCTACAAGCAGTACTACAACGTCGGCTTCGCGGCCGACACGCCCAACGGCCTGGTCGTGCCCGTGCTCAAGGATGCCGACAAGAAGGGCGTGCTGCAGATCAGCCAGGAAATGGGCGAACTCGCCAAGAAGGCGCGCGACGGCAAGCTCGGCTCGGCCGACATGCAGGGCGGCTGCTTCTCGATCAGCTCGCTCGGCGGCATCGGCGGCACGCATTTCACGCCGATCATCAATGCGCCGGAAGTCGCGATCCTCGGTTTGTCCAAGAGCGCGATGAAGCCGGTGTGGGACGGCAAGGCCTTCCAGCCGCGCCTGACCCTGCCGTTGTCGCTGTCGTACGACCATCGCGTGATCGACGGCGCCCTGGCTGCACGCTTCAACGCCTACCTGGGCCAGGTCCTCGCCGACTTCCGACGCGTTCTGCTATGACGACGGTCGTGGCCGTCCGCAAAGGCGGTCAAGTCGTGATGGCGGCGGATTCGCTCGTGACCTTCGGGGACACGCGGCTGTCGCATCACGCCGAGGCCAACCAGAAGCTGTTCACGGTCAACGATGCGGCGGGGCAGAGCATCTTCGCGGTCGCCGGCGCGGCGGCGCACTTCCTGGTGCTGCAGCATGCGCTGGCCGCACAGCCGGCCGAGGCGCTTCGCTTCGGCAGCAAGGACGAGATCTTCCGCACCTTCACGCTGCTGCATCCGGTGCTCAAGGAATCGTTCTTCCTGCAGACCAAGGAAGACGAGCACGAGCCCTACGAGTCGAGCCAGTTCACGATGCTGCTGGCCAACGCGAGCGGCATCTACGGCATCTACAGCTACCGCGAGGTGTTCGAGTTCAAGCGCTTCTGGAGCATTGGCTCGGGCCGCAGCTTCGCGCTCGGCGCGATGCACGCGGCGTATGACAAGGCGCGCACGGCGCGCGACGTGGCCGAGGCCGGCGTGGCCGCGGCTTGCGAATTCGATCGCAATTCGGCCGGGCCGGTCGACGTTCTCACACTCAAACTCAAGGTGTCCCAATGAGCGAACAACAAGTCAAGGTGCCGGATATCGGTGATTTCGACGAAGTCGCGGTGATCGAAGTGCTGGTGCAGCCCGGCGACACGGTGAAGGCCGAGCAGTCGCTGATCACGGTGGAGTCGGACAAGGCCTCGATGGAGATCCCTTCGTCGCATGCCGGCGTGGTCAAGTCGGTGGCCGTGAAGGTCGGCGACAAGGTGAAGGAGGGCTCGGTGGTGCTGACGCTCGATGCGGCAGAGGGCGCGGCCGCAGCGCCCGCACCGGCTGCGTCGACTCCTGCCTCTGCGGCGCCAGCGCCGAAGCCCGCTGCTCCAACGGCACCACAAGCGTCAGCCCCGGCACCTGCATCGACCTACAGGGGTGCCATCGACGTCGAATGCGACCTGCTCGTGCTCGGCGCCGGCCCGGGTGGCTACTCGGCCGCCTTCCGTGCCGCCGACCTGGGCCTGAAGGTCGTGCTGGTCGAGCGCTACGCCACGCTCGGCGGCGTGTGCCTGAATGTCGGCTGCATCCCTTCCAAGGCGCTGCTGCACGTGGCGGCCGTGATGGACGAGGTCAAGCATTTCGCCGACCTGGGCGTGAGCTTCGGCGAGCCCACGGTCGATCGCGCCAAGCTGCTCGCGCGCAAGAACAAGGTGGTCGGCAAACTCACCGGCGGCCTCGGCGCGATGGCGAAGATGCGCAAGGTGACCACCGTGCGCGGCGTCGGCGAGTTCATCGATCCGTACCACGTCAAGGTCCAGGAAACCACCGGCGACGGCCGGGCCACCACCGACAAGACGCAGACCGTCAAGTTCCGCCACTGCGTGATCGCGGCCGGCTCCCAGGCCGTGCATCTGCCCTTCATGCCCAAGGATCCGCGTGTCGTCGATTCCACCGGCGCGCTCGAACTGGGTGTCGATCCCAAGCGCATGCTCATCCTGGGTGGCGGCATCATCGGCCTCGAGATGGGCTCGGTCTATTCGACGCTGGGCGCACGGCTCGACGTGGTCGAGATGCTCGACGGCCTGATGCAGGGCGCCGACCGCGATCTGGTCAAGGTCTGGCAGAAGCTCAATGCACCGCGCTTCGACAACATCATGCTCAAGACGAAGACCGTCGGCGCCGAAGCGACCAAGGAGGGCATCCGCGTCAGCTTCGAAGGCGAGCAGGCACCCAAGGAGCCGCAGCTCTACGACCTCGTGCTGCAGGCGGTGGGCCGCAGTCCCAACGGCAAGAAGATCGGCGCCGAAAAAGCGGGCGTCAACGTCAGCGAGCGCGGCTTCATCCCCGTCGACGTCCAGATGCGCACCAACGTGCCCCACATCTTCGCGGTCGGCGACATCGTCGGCCAGCCGATGCTCGAGCACAAGGCCGTGCACGAAGCGCACGTGGCGGCCGAGGTGATCGCCGGCGAGCAGAAGGGCGACAAGGAACTCGCCAGCGCGGCCTTCAATGCGCGCGTGATCCCGAGCGTGGCCTACACCGACCCGGAGGTGGCCTGGGTCGGCCTCACCGAGGACCAGGCCAAGGTCGAGGGCGTGAAGATCCACAAGGGCCTGTTCCCGTGGACGGCATCGGGCCGCGCGATCGCGAACGGTCGCGACGAGGGCTTCACCAAGCTGCTGTTCGACGCCGAGTCGCACCGGATCCTGGGCGGTGGCATCGTCGGCACCCATGCCGGCGACATGATCGGCGAGATCGCGCTGGCGATCGAGATGGGGGCCGACGCGATCGACATCGGCAAGACGATCCATCCGCATCCCACGCTCGGCGAGAGCATCGGCCTGGCGGCCGAAGCAGCACATGGCAGCTGCACGGACCTGCCGCCGGTCAAGCGCTAGCAGCCAGCCGCGCCGCGCCAATGAAAAATCCCGCCGTGCAGGCGGGATTTTTTATGCGCGGCAGGACTTCGCGACTCAGTCGCCGCTGCCTTTGACTTCGCCTTGGGCGGCGAGAACCCGGCGCGCACCGTCGAAGCGACGCTGCCAATAGCTGCCCGTCATGTCTTCGACGCGAACTTCCGCGCCGGGCTTGGGCGAATGGATGAACTTGCCGTCGCCGACATAGATGCCGACATGGCTGAAGGCACGGCGCATGGTGTTGAAGAACACGAGATCGCCGGGCTTGAGTTCGCTGCGATCGATCTTCTCTGTCGCGGCTGCCTGCTCGACGGCACGGCGGGGAAGCAGATGGCCGACGGTCTGGTTGTACATCGCGCGCACGAAGCCGCTGCAATCGAAGCCGGTTTCGGCGTTGTTGCCGCCGCGCCGGTAGGGCACGCCGAGAAAACCGATGGCGGTAACGACGAGGTCGGAGGTGCGGTCGACGACGGTTTGGCGAACCTGATGGAATTGGCCCATCAATCCCTTGCCGGCAAGGGCCGGGTCCAATTCATCGGTACCTTGTGGAGGCGCTGCGTGTGCGGCAAAGGCGATCAGGAGGCAGGCGGGTAGGAGAAAAAAACGCATGGCGCGTAGGATATGGATGACAAACCGTGGTGTCAATTTCAGGTGAATTCGGGATTTTGCATGCAACTCATTGTCTAGCCTAGGGTTTTTTCAATTTCTCACGAAGGGAAATGTAAAGCTCAAGTTATGACTGATAAGTTGTTCGGTAATTTGTAACCCTAAAGTTATTAGAAATCTCGGAGTCAAAGTCGAATGATTTGATTGCCTGATTTTTCGAGGAATTGCATGCGCCCTTTTTCAAGCCGCTGCGCGGCTGGGGTCAGGTGGCTCTGGCTGCGCTGATGGCGGGCGCTGCAGCGGCGGACCCGACGCCGGAAGTCCTGGTCTCCGGCCTCGAAAACCCGCGGATCGGTCGGCCAACAGCACGGCGCTTGCACGCGCCCAACTGCCGGCGGACGCCAGCCGGCTCGAAGATGTCAGGGTCATCTTCAGTCAACGGCCCAAGGTGGCGAGCCAGAACCATTTCGGCTGCCGCATCGTCGAGGCGAAGGATGGCACGCTGTTCCTCACGCTGGGCGAAGGCTTCATCCGCAAGGAGGACGCGCAGAAGCTCGACAAACATCTCGGCAAGATCGTGCGCATCGGCAAGGTCGCGGTCGAGCACAAGCTGCTGGCCGAGGCTCAGCAGCGCATCCGTGACGTGCAGCAAGGCCCGGACGGACTGCTCTACATCCTGACCGACGAATCCAACGGCAAGTTGATCCGTCTTCGGCCCGATTGATTCATTCAGGCAGGGCAGGCCGGCAACCGCAGCGTCGGCAGCATGCGGCGCCACAGACGCCGCCACTGCGGCCAGTCGTGGCCGCCCTCGGTCGTGAACACGCGCTCGGGCGGCAGCACGGCGGCCAGCAGTTGGTGGCTGAAAGCGAAACGATCGCTCTGCCCATGGCCGAGGTAGAGCGGCGGCAGATCGGGCGAACTGGCGCGCGTGCCATAGCGCTGCAGCCATCGCCAAAGCCTTTGTTCGCCCTTGTCGTTCGACAGAGGACCGACAGGTGCGCGCCAGCGTGCCAGCCCGCCCGCATTCGCGATCTCGGTGCTGGTCAGCCGTTCGCCGAGGTACGGCGCCAGCGCCACGATCCCGGCGATCTCGCCGGGATGCATCTCGGCGTAGCCCAGCGCGCCGAGGCCGCCGGCCGAGATGCCGAGGATCCAGATCGATCGGTAGCCCTGCGCGCGGGCCGGCGCGAACACGTCCGCCTGCAGGCGCTCGAAGATGCTGCCGTTGTTGTAGTAGCCGAGGTGCGCGTCGACGCGCAGCACATCGACGGCAAGACGGCGTTCATCGAGTGCGGCGAGGAGGCCCTCGCGCACGAACTCGTCGGGACGCGAATACGCGCCCGGCAGCATCACCAGCAGCGTCCCGGCGCTCGCGGTGCAGCTGCTCTTCGACAGGGTGCTGTCCATCGGCATCTTGGCCGACCGCCAGAGGCCACAGCCGCCGAGCAGCAGCGACAGGGCACCGGTGGCTGCGAGCAGCGCACGCATCGCCGACTGCCCAACGTGCTTCACGGCGGCTCAGTTCGGCCTTGCCGCAAGGGAGGGCAGCACCGGCAGGTCGACCATCACCGGCTGGCCCGGCGTCGTGCAGCCGGTGTCGCAGCACTTGCCCGGCTGGCGGTTGCGGGTGATCGCGCGGGCCGGATCGTGCGGCGCGGCGGCCGGCGATCCGTCGGCGGCGATGCCGCGCTCGAGGATGCGTTCCACCAGCTCCACCTTCGAGCCGAGCGGATAGTTGCGGTAGATCTCCTGCTTCATCGCGGCCGGCGAGCCGCCGCCGTGCAGGCTGATCACGCTGTACCAGCCGCCCTGGTAGCCGGCAGTGAGGTCTTCGATGAAGCGCGCCGTCTCGATGCGCTGCGCATAAGGCACGTCCGGGTTGGCGCGCAAGACCTCGGACAGCCGCGCGGCGGTTTCGGGATTGTGGTCCTCGTCCGGCCCAGGCAAGGTGACGATCAGGCCGCCGCTCACGTAGTGCGCGATGCGGTGCATGTCGTAGATCCTGGTGGCCAGCAGCAGCTTGCCGATGTTGCTGAACACGGCATCGGGCATGAAGACCTCGCAGTGCGTGTCGGCCTTGGCATACACGCTGGCGGCGACGCCGCAGGCGAAGAAGCTCTCGGTGATGGTGATGAGCTCGACCATCTGCTCGCGCAGATGCGTCTCGCGGCCGGGGTCGAAACCATTGGCCTCGCACATCAGCGCGCCGGCGCCGATCAGCAGGTCGCCGAAGCCGGCGCGCGCGCCGATGCAGCTGTGCCGATGGTGGGTGGCGTAGCTGTAAGTGAGGTGGCCGCTGTGCTCCCACTCGCCGGCATAGAACACGTTCTCCCAGGGAACGAAGACCCGGTCGAACAGGCACACGCCCGTGCTCTGGCCGTACTTGCGGCTGAACAGCGCATCGCCGTGCTCGAGCTTTTCGCCCGGACGGCCCGCGGGCCGCGCGATGATCGTGAGGCCCGCTGCGTCGAGCGGCACAGCGCAGCAGACCGCGAAGTCGGCGTCTTCCCGGCCCATGTTGCGACAGGGCATGACCAGCAGCTCATGGACGTAGGGCGCCCCCGTCACGATCGCCTTCGTGCCGGAGATCACGATGCCGCGCACGCCGTTGCGCACCGCGTTGCGCTCGACGATGTGGACGTAGCTGTCGACGTTGGCCTGCTCGTGCGGACGCCGGCTGCGGTCGCCCTTGGCATCGGTCATCGCGACGCCGAGCGTCAGGTCCTGGTCCTGGATGCGATGCAGGTAGGCGGTGAAGCGCTCCCTGTGCTCGCTGCCGCCGCGTGCGTCGTCGATGCGTGCCGACACCTGCGCGATGGCGTTCAGCGCGTCGTGCGTCAGGTAGCGCTGGGCGCAGCCGGTTTCCTGGCAGACCAGGCGCACGGCCTCCAGCTTGTTCAGCAGGTCGCCCGAGCTGGTATTGATGTGCGACAGCCGGTTCACCCGCTTGCCGCTGGTGTGCTGCACGGCCGTCATCAGCGGCGCGTACTGCGCCTTCAATGCGTAGTCGTAGGTCAGCGCGATGGCATTGATGCCGGGTTGAAAGGCCGGCTCGTCGGCGACGCTGTCGACACGTCGCCCGTCGACGAAGACCGTCGGACTGTAGCGCCGCAGCGATTCGCGAAACTCGTGGCCGGACATCAGGGCCGGTGCGGCCGAAGGTGCGTTCATCATGGTCTTCCTGGCTGAATCGGTTGTCCATTGAGTTGCCCATTGGATTTGAACATCGATCGTTCGATTCACCGAGGCAGTCCGACCTGTTCGGTGGTACGGTTCAGCCCTGCGCTTTTCGAATCCAAGACACTCGCCCCATGCTGCTCGATCCCTCGCAATCCCAATTGGTCCTGGTCGACTACCAGGCGCGCCTGATGCCGGCGATCTTCGAGGCGGATGCCGTGACGAAGAACGCGGTGCGCCTCGGCAAGATCGCGCAGCTGGTGGATGTCCCGGTCTGGGGTACCGAGCAGAATCCGTCGAAGCTCGGCGAGAACCCGGCCGACATCCGCGCCCTGTGCCAGCGCACGCTCGCCAAGATGCATTTCAGCGGTGCCGAAGAAGGCCTGGGCGAATGGCTGCGGGCGCCGGCGAAGGCGCCGCAAGGCAACGCGCGCAGCCTGCCCAAGCATCTGCAGAAGCCGGCCACGGCCGAGGAACGCAACACCATCGTCATCGCCGGCTGCGAAGCGCATGTGTGCCTGCTGCAAACCGCGCTCGACCTGATCGAGGACGAATTCGAAGTCTGGGTCGTGACCGACGCCTGCAGCTCGCGCACCGAACGCAATCGCGATGCGGCCTTCGATCGGCTTGCCGGCGCCGGCGCGGAGCTCGTCACCACCGAGATGGTCGGCTTCGAGTGGCTGCGTACGGCCGAGCACCCCCGCTTCAGGGAGCTGCAGGCGTTGATCCGCTGACCGGACCGCAATCCTTCGCTGCCGGACTCAGTCCACCGTCTCGAGGTCCAGGTGGGACTCGAACGCCTGCAGCGGCACGGGCTTGCCGAACAGATAGCCCTGGTACAGCATGCATCCATGCTTCTTGAGAAAGGCGAGTTGCTCGGGTGTCTCGATGCCCTCCGCCACGATCTCGAGCTCCAGGTTGCGGGCCATGCCGATGATCGTCTGGATGATCAGTTCGACCTTGGGATGGATGCCGATGCTGTGCACGAAGAACTTGTCGACCTTGATCTGGTCGAGCGGCAGCTGCGTCATGTAGGAGAGCGATGAATAGCCGGTGCCGAAATCGTCCATCGAGAAATGGATGCCGATCTCCGCGAGCGCCTTCATCTTGCCGATCATTTCCGCCACCTTGTCCTGCAGCAGGCTTTCCGTGAGTTCGAGCTTGAGCCGCGTCGGATCGGCGCCGGTTCTTTCGAGTACCTCGCTCACCTGCAGGACGAAGTCGTCCTCGCGGAACTGCCGCGCGCTGACATTCACCGCAAGCTGAAGATCACGGCGCGCCGGCTGGTGGCTCCAGCGCTCGAGTTGCGCACATGCCGCCTCCAGAACCCAGAGACCGATGGGCACGATCAGCCCCGTGTCTTCCGCCAGATCGATGAATCCCGCGGGCGGCACCAGGCCCCGCGCCGGATGCTGCCATCGGATCAGCACTTCCGCGCCGACGATGCGGCCTTCCGATGTCACCTGGCTCTGGTAGTGCAGCACGAACTGGTCGGCGGCCAGTGCGGTGCGCAACTCGCTCTCGAGCGTCGCGCGGGCGGTGATCGTCGCCTGCATGGCGGCCTCGAAGAAGCGCACGGTGTTGCCGCCCGCGGTCTTGGCGTAGTAGGTCGCAATGTCGGCCTGCTTGAGCAGGTCTTCGAGCGAGTGCTGCTGCCCACGAAAGACCACCACGCCGATGCTGCAGGTGCTGTGGAACTGCCGCGCCGCGGTGAGCTGATAGGGCAGGTCGAGTTCGGCGAGGAGGGCGTCGGCTACCGTCGCGGCCTGCATGGTCGCGGAGTCGGGCTCGTCGCCGAGATTCTCGAGCAGCACCACGAATTCATCGCCGCCCAGCCGCGCCACCGTGTCGCCTTCGCGCAAGCCGGCCTGAAGCCGGGCCGCCACCTGCTTCAGGAGCAGATCGCCGATGGCATGTCCCGAGGCATCGTTGAGCGTCTTGAAGTGATCCAGGTCCAGGAACAGCAGTGCGCCCCGGCGCGAGCGACGGTGGTTGGAATCAATGGCCGCCTGCAGGCGATGCAGAAGAAGGCGGCGATTGGGCAGGCCCGTCAGGCCGTCGTAGAACGCGAGGTGCTCGATCTCGCGCGCCGCCAGCTTGTTGTCGGTGATGTTGCGCAGGATGACGATGAAACGCGTGTCCGGTCCTTGGCCGATCGACTTGCGCGAGACGGAGATCTCGAACCAGGTCGTTCCCCCCGCGGCCCGGCGTTCGAACTGCCGCCCCTTGGAGAAGCCCGACACGTAAGCGTCGTGCAGTGCGGCCAT
The DNA here is from genome assembly GCF_901827185.1 of Variovorax sp. PBL-E5. Taxonomy (NCBI): domain Bacteria; kingdom Pseudomonadati; phylum Pseudomonadota; class Betaproteobacteria; order Burkholderiales; family Comamonadaceae; genus Variovorax; species Variovorax sp. PBL-E5. Next base: position 2,057,625 of record NZ_LR594671.1, read on the forward strand.
CACCTCGACGGCGGCGTCGCCCGGCAGCAGCTCGGGCACCTTCTTTCCGACCGGATCCTGCACATCGATGCCGGGCACCTCGTTGCGCGGCAAGTGGAAGCGGCGGCAAAGCCCGTCCAGGCCGACCTCGAGCAGCACGTCCGGCAGTGCATCGAGCGTCGCCTGCAACTGTGCCTTGCCCTCGACGATGTCGGCGGTCTGGCGCTTCTTTTCCGTGACGTCGCGGTACACGCAGACCGACCCGCCGTCGGGCGTGCGGCTGCGAATGGAAAGGATGACTTGGCCGTCCGGAAAGACGACCTCCTGCTCGCCTTCGATCGGCCCCTGCAACTGCAACCTTGCACCGCCCGGCTCTCCGGGCGCGGGGCGTTCGGCCGAATGCTGCGCGATCATCCGCAGGGCGATGCGATCGAAGGGCAACAAGGGCTCGATCAGCGCCCGGGCCCATGGAAAGAGGTCGACGAAGCGCCGATTCCACGTCAGCACGCGATCGTGCGGATCGAGCAGGACGAAGCCATCCATCATGGATTCCAGCGCCTGGTCCAGCGTCGCCTTGGAACGAAGCAGTTCGGCGCGCGAGCGCCATTGCCGCCGCAACTGCAGATGGGTGAAGACGCTGACGGCCAGGATCATCAGCGTGAAGACGAGGGCCGCGCCCAGGATGAAGGCGCTGTCCCGGCGCCAGCCCTGCAACGCGAAGCGCAGCGGAATGCTGGCCACGATCAGCAGGTTCCGGTGCAGCGTGGGTCGCGCGACGACGATCGCAGGTTCGCCGCTGAGGCGCGCGGCCATGCGCACCGGGTGTCCGTCGCTGGCCTGCTCGCGCAAGGCTGGCGCGATGGTCCGGCCCGAGAGGTCGTCGCGCGGCGGCTTGCTGGCCAGCATCTCGCCGCCATCGCGCTCGAGCGTGACTTCCATTCCGCGGATGTCGGCGCCCTGCGTGAGGATCGTGGTGAGCAGCGAGAGCTGCACTTCCGCCAGCGCCACCGCCTTGCTGCCGTCGACGAGCCGCAGGACGCGCGCGAAATAGAGCACCTTCTGCGAACTCGACAGGCTGATCGAGGGCGTGCTGACCGCCAGCGTGGACACGGGTTGCGCGAGCACCTGCTGCAGGAAGCCGTCGGGCAACTGCACGGCCAGCTTCGCGCCGCGGCGGTCGGACGACGTGATCACGCGCCCGCCAGGCGACAGGAACGCCATGTACCGGACCAGCAGGTTCTGCCGCACGACGCCGTCCATCAGCTGCACCGCCTCGGGCCGGGCCAGGTCGGCCGCGACGCTGGCGGCATCGGACATCTGCGCGAGCTGTCCGAGACCCGCGAGCAGCATGTCGACGCTCAGCAGGCCGCGGTTGAGCGCCGCTTCGGAGCCACCGACGAAGCGCGCGGCCTGGCTTTCGCTGTCGGCGATCGCCTTCTGGCGCGTCTGCCACATCATCGCGGCGGCGGCGGCGAGGACGGCGATCACGAACAGCGACGCGACACCGTAGATCAAGGCGGTGGCCCGATGGGGCAGGTGCTTGTTCACTGGACCGCAGGCGCCTTGAATCCGACCACCGGCCCGACGGTCTGGTCCCAGACCTGGGCGCACGTCGGTCCGCATCGCGCGACCCAGCCCGCCAGCACGCTGGCGGCGAAGATCTCCTTGCTCCGGCGGCGATCTTCCGCCGAGGGACGCGACTCGGTCATCGTGCCCCTGCTTTCTCGCGTGCACGTCGCCGCGCCCGTGTTGCAGGACACGCCTTCGCCGGTTTCGCGCTCGGATTCGGCCCAGACCGCGGTCTCCAGTTTGGGAAGCTCGCTGCGCAGCAGCGCCTTCAGATCCGAAGGCAGTGCATTCCACGTTTCCTGGTTGGCGCCGAACACGGCAAGCCCCCAGCTGATCGGCAGTGTGTAGAGGGACCGGGTGACCCGATGCAGGCCCAGCATGTTGCCGGACATCGCGCCGGTCACTGCGCATTCCGTGTTGCCCGAATTCATGTGGGACATCAGGTCGGCGAACTCGGTGACGACCGGGATGCCGCCGAGTGCGCGGATGTAGTCGGCCTGTGTCGGGCCGGACACCCGGGTGCGCCTGCCCGCGAGATCGGACAGCTGCGTCAAGGGTTGCTTGCAGAAAAGGACCTGCGCCGGATAGACGTAGACGGCGAGCAGTTCGACCCCGTAGCGCTCGCGCAAGGTGTCTCCGAGGTAGGGCCGGAACGCCGCCACGACGCGGCGCAGCGCCGGCATGTCGGGGCTGAGGCCGGCCATGTCCGGCGTGCCCAGTTCCGGATACTCGGAGGAGACCTGGCTCAGCAGCGCGTTGCCGAAGGGCACGACACCCAGCTTCATGAGGTTCAGCATTTCCTGCCCGGGCACGCCGGCCTGGTCGAACGCAACGATGCTGGCGCCGTACTTTCCGCCGCTCAGGCGGGTCAGGTCACGGGTCCAGAAGCGCTCTTCGTGGCGTGTGAACTGGCTGACGCCCGCCAGGCCGCCGACGATGCGAAGCCGCTGCGCCGGTGCGGGCTGGGCGGCGCAAGTGGCCGCCGCCAGGCCGAGAAGAACAACGGTCGTGTAAGCTAAAAGCAAGCAGTGCCAGGCGGACAGGCCGTCGCGTGTGTTCATGACTTGATCATGGTGCCGTTTGCAGCCGGCGCGTCAAGAATTCGTGCGGCGCAGCGTGTGTTTTTCATCGCGCCATGATGCGTACGAAGGATCGACCGCAGAGGTAAAGTCGCTGGAAGAAACCATCGCAGGAGACAAGTGCCCATGAGCCGCTACGCCGAGTTCTACCGCCGTTCCATCGAGACACCTGAAGCCTTCTGGACCGAAGAGTCCAGGCTGATCGACTGGCACACGCCGCCGCAGCAGATCCTCGATGCCGGCAAGCCGCCATTCGCCAACTGGTTCGTCGGCGGCCGCACCAACCTCTGTCACAACGCGGTGGACCGCCACCTGGCCACGCGCGGCGATCAGCCTGCACTCATCTTCGTCTCCACCGAAACCGGCACCGAGAAGACCTTCAGCTTCAAGGAGCTGCATGTCGAAGTGCAGCGCATGGCCGCCAGCTTCATCGCCCTCGGCGTAGGCCAGGGCGACCGCGTGCTGATCTACATGCCGATGGTCCCCGAGGCCGCCTTCGCGATGCTGGCCTGCGCGCGCATCGGTGCCATCCATTGCGTGGTCTTCGGCGGCTTCGCCAGCGTCTCGCTGGCCTCGCGCATCGACGATGCGACCCCCAAGCTGATCGTCAGCGCCGATGCCGGCTCGCGCGGCGGCAAGGTGCTGCCCTACAAGCCGCTGCTCGACGAAGCGATCCGGATCTCCCGGCACAAGCCCGCGTCCGTGCTGCTCACCGATCGCGGATTGGCCCCGATGGACCTGGTCGAAGGGCGCGACCACCTGGCCGCCCCCTTGCTGGAGGCCCATCGCGATGCCCAGGTGCCCTGCACCTGGCTCGATGCCGCCGACATCAGCTACACCATCTACACCAGCGGCACCACCGGCAAACCCAAGGGCGTGCAGCGCGACACCGGCGGCTACGCGGTCGCGCTGGCCGCCAGCATGAAGCACATCTTCGACGGCCGCGCCGGCGAAACCTACTTCTCGACCAGCGACATCGGCTGGGTCGTCGGCCACAGCTACATCGTCTACGGGCCGCTGATCGCCGGCATGGCCACCCTCATGTACGAAGGCCTGCCCACGCAAGGCCTCGACGGCCAGCCCGATGGCGGCATCTGGTGGCGTCTGGTCGAGAAGTACAAGGTCACCGTGATGTTCAGCGCGCCGACCGCGGTGCGCGTGCTGCGCAAGCAGGATCCCGCGCTGCTCAAGAAATACGATCTCTCCAGCCTGCGCGCGCTGTTCCTGGCGGGCGAGCCACTCGACGAGCCGACCGGGCGCTGGATCGCCGAGGGTCTGGGCGTGCCGGTCATCGACAACTACTGGCAGACCGAATCGGGCTGGCCGATCCTCACCGTGGCCAATGGCGTCGAAGCCACGCCGAGCAAGTTCGGCAGCCCCGGCATTCCGATGTACGGCTTCAATGTGAAGATCCTTCACGAGTCGACCGGCGAAGAACTGACGGGCGCTCACGAGAAGGGCGTGGTCGTGATCGAAGGCCCGACGCCGCCGGGCTTCATGCAGACCATCTGGCGGGACGACGAGCGCTTCCTCAACACCTACTGGAAGACCGTGCCCGGCAAGCTGGTGTACTCGACCTTCGACTGGGGCATCCGCGACGAGGACGGCTATTTCTACATCCTAGGGCGCACCGACGACGTGATCAACGTTGCCGGCCACCGGCTGGGCACGCGCGAGATCGAGGAATGCGTCTCCGGTCACAAGGGCGTTGCCGAGGTCGCGGTGGTCGGTGTCGCCGATGCGCTCAAGGGGCAGGTCGCGATGGCCTTCGTCGTGCCGAAAGACGGCGCGGCGCTGGCGGATGCCGCGGCGGCGCACAAGCTCGAAGGCGACATCATGAAGCGCGTGGCCGACCAGCTGGGCGCACTGGCGCGGCCTTCGCGGGTTCGCTTCGTGGGCGCGCTGCCCAAGACGCGCAGCGGCAAGCTGCTGCGGCGCGCAATCCAGGCCGTGTGCGAGCAGCGCGACCCCGGCGACCTCACCACCATGGACGATCCGGCCGCACTCGAGCAGATCCGGCAACTGCTCGCGGCCTGACGCTTCTTGAGAAGCCCGCAACTGCCGTCACATGGGTGACGTGGCACAATGCGAAGGTACCTAGGCCCTTCCCCAGCCACAGTCGCATCCGCCAATCGGTTCAGCCGTGTCGCGGAAGGTTTCTCAAACCAGCTAGTGCTTCCCGCAGGGAAGCGAAGGTCAGCGGAATATGAGCGATTCTTCGTCCGTCTACAGCGCCTACCAAGGCAATACCTACCTCTTCGGCGGCAATGCGCCCTATGTCGAAGAGATGTACGAGAACTACCTCTCCAACCCGGGCAGCGTGCCCGACAACTGGCGCTCCTACTTCGACGCGCTGCAGCACGTGCCCGCCACCGACGGCAGCAATGCGCGCGACGTGCCGCACCTGCCGGTCGTCAACGCCTTCGCCGAACGCGCCAAGCAGGGCACGACCAAGGTCGTGGTCGCCAGCGGGGCCGACTCCGAACTCGGCCGCCAGCGCACCGCCGTCCAGCAGCTGATCGCCGCCTACCGCAACGTCGGCGCCCGCTGGGCCGACCTCGATCCGCTCAAGCGCGCCGAGCGTCCTGCGATTCCGGAGCTCGAGCCCTCGTTCTACGGCTTCACCGATGCCGATCTCGAGACGGTGTTCAACACCAGCAACACCTTCTTCGGCAAGGACACGATGTCCCTGCGCGACCTGCTCAATGCGCTGCGCGAAACCTATTGCGGCACGATGGGCGCCGAGTACATGTACATGACCGACCAGGGGCAGAAGCGCTGGTGGCAGCAGAAGCTCGAGAGCGCCCGCACCAACCCGCAGCTCAACACGGAAGAGAAGAAGCACATCCTCGAGCGCCTGACCGCGGCCGAAGGCCTCGAGCGCTTCCTCCACACCAAGTACGTCGGCCAGAAGCGCTTCTCGCTCGAAGGCGGCGAAAGCTTCATCGTGTCGATGGACGAACTCATCAACGATGCCGGCGCCAAGGGCGTGCAGGAAATCGTGATCGGCATGGCGCACCGCGGACGCCTCAACGTGCTGGTCAATTCGCTCGGCAAGCTGCCGGCCGACCTGTTCGCCGAGTTCGACCACACGGCGCCCGAGGAACTGCCCAGCGGCGACGTCAAGTACCACCAGGGCTTCAGCTCCGACGTCACCACGCCCGGCGGCCCGGTGCACCTGAGCCTGGCCTTCAACCCGTCGCACCTCGAGATCGTGAACCCGGTGGTCGAAGGCTCCGTGCGCGCGCGCATGGACCGCCGCGCCGACCCGCTCGGCAAGCAGGTGCTGCCGGTCATCGTGCACGGCGACGCGGCCTTCGCGGGCCAGGGCGTCGTGATGGAAACGCTGGCCCTGGCCGAGACGCGCGGCTACCACACGGGCGGCACGGTGCACATCGTGATCAACAACCAGATCGGCTTCACCACCAGCGATCCGCGCGACAGCCGCTCCACGCTGTACTGCACCGACATCGTCAAGATGATCGAGGCGCCGGTGCTGCACGTGAACGGCGACGACCCCGAAGCGGTGGTCCTCGCGACGCAGCTCGCACTCGACTTCCGCATGGAGTTCCAGAAGGACGTGGTGGTCGACATCATCTGCTTCCGCAAGCTCGGCCACAACGAGCAGGACACGCCCTCGCTGACCCAGCCGCTGATGTACAAGAAGATCGCCGCCCACCCGGGCACGCGCAAGCTGTACGCCGACAAGCTCGCGGCCCAGGGCCTCGGCGCCACGCTCGGCGACGACATGGTCAAGGCGCAGCGTGCCGCCTTCGATGCCGGCAAGAACACCTCCGACCCGGTGCTGACCAACTTCAAGAGCAAGTATGCGGTCGACTGGAGTCCCTTCCTCAACAAGAAGTGGACCGATGCCGGCGACACCGCCATTCCCACCGCGGAATGGAAGCGCCTGGCCGAACGCATCACCAAGGCGCCGGACAACTTCACCGTCCATCCGCTGGTCAAGAAGGTGCTGGACGACCGCGCCGCCATGGGCCGCGGCGACGCCAACGTCGACTGGGGCATGGGCGAGCACATGGCCTTCGCCTCGCTGGTCGCCAGCGGCTACCCGGTGCGCCTGTCGGGCGAAGACAGCGGACGCGGCACCTTCACGCACCGGCATGCGGTGCTGCACGACCAGAACCGCGAGAAGTACGACACCGGCACCTACACGCCCTTGCAGAACGTGGCCGACAACCAGGCGCCCTTCGTCGTCATCGACTCGATCCTGTCCGAAGAGGCCGTGCTGGCCTTCGAGTACGGCTATGCATCCAACGACCCGAACACGCTGGTGATCTGGGAAGCGCAGTTCGGCGATTTCGTCAACGGCGCACAGGTCGTCATCGACCAGTTCATTGCTTCGGGCGAGGTCAAGTGGGGCCGCGTCAACGGCATCACGCTGATGCTGCCGCACGGCTACGAAGGCCAGGGCCCGGAGCACAGCTCCGCACGCCTGGAGCGCTTCATGCAGCTCGCGGCCGATGCCAACATGCAGATCGTGCAGCCGACGACGGCCAGCCAGATCTTCCACGTGCTGCGCCGGCAGATGGTGCGCAACCTGCGCAAGCCGCTGGTCATCATGACGCCCAAGTCGCTGCTGCGGAACAAGGATGCGACCTCGCCCTTGTCCGAGTTCACCAAGGGCGGCTTCCAGACGGTCATCCCCGACAGCCGGGACTTGAAGGCCGACAAGGTCAAGCGCCTGGTCGCATGCTCGGGCAAGGTCTACTATGACCTGGCCAAGAAGCGCGAGGAACGGGGCAGCGATGACGTGGCGATCGTGCGCGTCGAACAGCTCTATCCCTTCCCGCACAAGGCCTTCGCCGCCGAGCTCAAGAAGTACCCCAATCTGGTGGACGTGGTCTGGTCGCAGGACGAGCCGCAGAACCAGGGCGCCTGGTTCTTCGTGCAGCACTACATCCACGAGAACATGCAGGAAGGCCAGCGCCTGGGCTATTCGGGCCGCGCGGCCTCGGCCTCGCCGGCGGTCGGCTACTCGCATCTTCACCAGGAACAACAGAAGGCGCTGGTCGACGGTGCGTTCGGCAAGCTCAAGGGCTTCGTGCTGACCAAGTGAGTCGCGCGGTTTCTTCATCTCTCTCATTCAACACAAGAACGCGAAGCGGAGCTGCCTCCCCATGTCTATCGTAGAAGTCAAAGTCCCCCAGCTGTCCGAATCGGTGGCCGAAGCCACCCTGCTCACCTGGAAGAAGAAGGCCGGCGAAGCCGTCGCCATCGATGAAATCCTGATCGAGATCGAAACCGACAAGGTGGTGCTCGAAGTGCCGGCGCCGTATGCCGGCGTGCTGGCCGAGATTGTCCAGCCCGACGGCGCGACGGTCGCGGCCGAGCAGGTGATCGCGAAGATCGACACCGAAGGCAAGGCCGGCGCAGCAGCGCCCGCCGCGGCACCCGCTGCTGCTCCTGCGGCCGCTCCGGCGCAGGCCGCTGCCGCTGCATCGACCGGAGGGTCGAAGTCCGACGTGGCGATGCCCGCAGCGGCCAAGCTGCTGGCCGACAACAACCTGCAGACCCGCGACGTGGCCGGCACCGGCAAGGACGGCCGCGTGACCAAGGGCGACGTGCTCGGTGCGGTGGCAGGCGGCACGCCGGCCAAGGTGCCGGCACCGGCACCGGCCGCGGTCATTCCGACCGGCGCACCGAAGACTGCGCTGCCGCGGGTCGCCGCTCCCGCGCGCGCGCCCGACCTCGGCGAGCGCCCCGAAGAGCGCGTGCCGATGAGCCGCCTGCGCGCCCGCATCGCCGAGCGTCTGCTGCAATCGCAATCGACCAATGCGATCCTGACCACCTTCAACGAGGTGAACATGGCGCCGGTCATGGAGATGCGCAAGAAGTTCCAGGACGCCTTCACCAAGGAGCACGGCGTCAAGATCGGCTTCATGAGCTTCTTCGTCAAGGCCGCGGTGCATGCGCTCAAGAAGTACCCGGTGATCAACGCCTCGGTGGACGGCAACGACATCGTGTATCACGGCTACTTCGACATCGGCATCGCGGTCGGTTCGCCGCGCGGCCTGGTGGTGCCGATCCTGCGCAATGCCGACCAGATGAGCTTTGCCGACATCGAGAAGAAGATCGCCGAATACGGCCAGAAGGCCAAGGACGGCAAGCTCGGCATCGAGGAAATGACCGGCGGCACCTTCTCGATCTCCAACGGCGGCACCTTCGGTTCGATGCTCTCGACGCCGATCATCAACCCGCCGCAATCGGCCATCCTCGGCGTGCACGCGACCAAGGACCGCGCCGTGGTCGAGAACGGCCAGATCGTGGTGCGTCCGATGAACTACCTCGCGATGAGCTACGACCACCGCATCATCGACGGCCGCGAAGCCGTGCTGGGACTGGTCGCGATGAAGGAAGCGCTCGAAGATCCGTCGCGCCTCTTGTTCGACATCTGAGGAGCACCGGATGTCCAACAAGCAATTCGACGTCATCGTCATCGGTGGTGGCCCCGGCGGCTATGTCGCGGCGATTCGCGCGGCGCAGCTCGGCTTCAATGTCGCCTGCATCGACGAGTGGAAGAACGGCAAGGGCGGCCCGGCGCTGGGCGGCACCTGCACCAACATCGGCTGCATCCCGTCCAAGGCGCTGCTGCAGTCGTCCGAGCACTACGAGCATGCTGGTCACAGTTTTGCAGACCACGGCATCAAGGTCGAAGGCCTGACGCTGGACCTCGACCGCATGCTGGCACGCAAGGATGCCGTCGTGAAGCAGAACAACGACGGCATCGTGTATCTCTTCAAGAAGAACAAGATCAGCTTCTTCCATGGCCGCGGCTCGTTCGTGAAGGCGGCCGAGGGCGGCTACGAGGTCAAGGTCGCCGGTGCCGCCGAGGAAAGCATCACGGGCAAGCACGTCATCGTCGCGACGGGATCGAACGCGCGGCCCTTGCCGGGCGCAGCCTTCGACGAAGAGAACATCCTGTCGAACGACGGCGCACTGCGCATTGGCGGCGTGCCGAAGAAGCTGGGGCTGATCGGCTCTGGCGTGATCGGGCTGGAGATGGGGTCGGTCTGGCGCCGGCTCGGCGCCGAGGTCACAGTGCTCGAAGCGCTGCCGACCTTCCTCGGCGCGGTCGACGAACAGATCGCGCGCGAAGCCAAGAAGGCTTTCGACAAGCAGGGCCTGAAGATCGAACTCGGCGTCAAGGTCGGAGAGATCAAGTCCGGCAAGAAGGGCGTCAGCATTGCCTACACCGACGCCAAGGGCGGCGCCCAGTCGCTCGAGGTCGACAAGCTGATCGTCTCCATCGGCCGCGTGCCCAACACCACCGGCCTGGCGGCCGACGCGGTCGGACTGAAGCTCGACGAGCGCGGCGCGATCGTCGTCGATGACGAATGCAGGACGAACCTGCCCAACGTCTGGGCCATCGGCGACGTGGTGCGCGGCCCGATGCTCGCGCACAAGGCCGAGGAAGAGGGCGTGGCCGTGGCCGAACGCATCGCGGGCCAGCATGGGCACGTCAACTTCAACACCATCCCGTGGGTGATCTACACCTCGCCCGAGATCGCATGGGTCGGCCAGACCGAGCAGCAGCTCAAGGCCAGCGGCCGTGCCTACAAGGCGGGGAGCTTTCCCTTCCTGGCCAACGGCCGCGCGCGCGCGCTGGGCGACACGACGGGCATGGTCAAGTTCGTGGCCGATGCCACGACCGACGAGATCCTCGGCGTGCACATGGTCGGCCCGATGGTCAGCGAGCTGATCTCCGAGGCCGTGGTCGCGATGGAGTTCAAGGCCAGTGCCGAGGACATCGCACGCATCTGCCATGCGCACCCCTCGCTGTCGGAGGCGACCAAGGAAGCGGCCCTTGCCGTCGACAAACGCACGCTGAACTTCTGAGGTGTCGAGCGTCCGGCAAGCCTACGAGGCGGAGCTTGCTGCGCGGGGCTACAAGAGCGACCCCGCGCAGCTGCGCGCCGTGGAGGCGCTCGAGCGCTGCGCGAACGAATGGGCCGACTACAAGGCTCAGCGCTCGAATGCGTTCAAGAAACTGATCAACCGGCCGGAGATCCCGCGCGGGGTCTACATGTACGGCGGGGTCGGGCGCGGCAAGAGCTTCCTGATGGACTGCTTCTACAACGCGGTCCCGCTCAGGCGAAAGACGCGCCTGCATTTCCACGAGTTCATGCGCGAGGTGCACCGCGAGCTGGCCGAGCTGCAGGGCACCGTCAATCCGCTCGACGAGCTCGGGCTGCGCATCTCGAAACGCTACAAGCTGATCTGCTTCGACGAGTTTCACGTCGCCGACATCACCGACGCGATGATCCTGCATCGGCTGCTGGTGGCGCTGTTCGACAACGGCGTGGGCTTCGTCACCACCTCCAACTTCAAGCCCGACGATCTCTATCCGGACGGCCTGCACCGCGGCCGCATCCTGCCGGCCATCGCACTGCTGAACGAGCGTCTCGAAGTCATCAGCGTCGACAACGGCGTCGACTACCGCGGGCTCGCGCTGGGCGAGATGCGGCTTTACCTCACGCCCAACGGTGCGGCGGCCGACAAGGAGATGCGCAAGGCCTTCGAGCGTCTCGCCGAAAGCGCCGACGAGAATCCGGTGCTGCACATCGAATCGCGCGAGATCCACGCGCGGCGCAAGGCGGGCGGCGTGGTCTGGTTCGACTTCAAGACCCTGTGCGGCGGCCCGCGCTCGCAGAACGACTACCTCGAGATCGCGACGCAGTTCCACACCGTGCTGCTGTCGGACGTGCCGCACATGCCGGTGCGGATGGCCTCTGAAGCACGTCGTTTCACCTGGCTGGTGGATGTGTTCTACGATCGGCGCGTGAAGCTCATGATGTCTGCCGAAGTGCCGCCCGAGGTCTTGTACACCGAGGGTCCGCTGGCCCACGAATTTCCACGCACCGTCTCCAGGCTCAACGAAATGCAGTCGGCGGAATTCCTTGCGCTCGAGCGCCGCATCGTCGACACCCGACTCACATGAAGAACATTGTCCTTGCCCTGTTGATCGGCCTGTCTGTCGCGCCGCTGTGGGCGCAGACCAGCGCCACGGTCGGCAACACCGACCTGGGGGCCGAGCGCGATCGGCTGGCGCAGGAGCGCAGGGCGGCCGAGGCGAAGTTCTCCAAGGAGGAAGCCGCCTGCTACAAGAAGTTCGCGGTCGAGGGCTGCCTGGAGGAGGCGCGGCGCCAGCGTCGTGTGGAGACCGACAACATCAAGCGCCAGGAAACCGAGATCAACGACATCGAGCGCAAGCGTCGCGGCGCCGCCGAACTCGATCGGCTCGAACAGAACAGGAACGGCACCCGGCCGCCAGATGCGGCGGACAAGCGCGAGCAGTCGATCAAGTCGCAGCAGGACCGCGAGCAGCGCGCGGCCGACCACGCAACGAGCCGGGCGGCGGCGGCCTCCGAGACAGCCGAACGGCAACGGGAGTTCGACAACAAGCAGCGTGAGCATGCTGAGCACGAGGCCGATGCGGCGAACCGCCGTGCACAGGCGCCGATCGAACGTGCGCGCTATGAGGACAAGCTGCAGCGGGCCGCGGATCACAAGGCCGACGTCGAGCGGCACAACGCGGGAAATACCAAACCCCGCTCCGCACCCTTGCCGACGCCGCCCTGAGCGCGTTCGGGGCCGCGCCCTTATTCCTCGGGAGGCAGGGGCTCCAGCTTCAGCACGACGACCGAAATGTTGTCGCCCATGCCGCGCGCGCGCCGGCGCGCTTCGGCCACCAGCAGTTCGACCGCCGCGCGCGGCGTTTGCTCGGCCAGCACCGCGCCCATCTCTTCGGGCGTGAAGTAGTGCCAGAGTCCGTCGCTGCATGCCATCAGCAGGTCGTCCGGCTCCAGGCGCGGGATCAGGTGGATGTCGACCGGCGGCGGTGCGTTGGTCATGCCGAGGCAACCGAGCAGGATGTTGCCTTGCGGATGGATGTGGGCCTCGTCCTCGCTGAGTTCGCCGCGGTCGACCAGCGCCTGCACGTAGGAATGGTCCTTGGTGCGCGTGATCAGGCGGCCGTGCCGGAAGTGATAGATGCGCGAGTCGCCGGCATGGATCCACGCGCAGTCGCCCCGGGGGTTCATGAGGAACGCGGCGAGCGTGCTGTGCGGCTCCTGCTCGCTGGACAGGGCGGTGAGCTTGATTACCGTGTGGGCATCGTCGAGCAGATGCCGCAGCACGCGCACGGGCTCGTCGCGTCCGACCTTGTAGCTGCCGAACAGCTGGCGCGCCGTCATCAGCACCTGGTCGGAGGCCTTGCGCCCGCCGCTGCGCCCGCCCATGCCGTCGGCGATGACGCCGAGCACGCAACCCGGCGTGCGCGGGTGATTCAGGATCAGCACCTGATCCTGCTGGTAGGGGCGGTCGCCCTTGTGCAGCCCGGTGGCGGCAGCCAGTCGAAAGCCTTGGGTCATGGGCACGGGTGCGCCGATGGCGCAGTCTTCATGTTGTCGTTGGGATCCGGCGAGGACGTATTATCGAGTGAACCCCGGCGGCGGCCGCGTCGCCGTCATACCGCTTCGCATCGCGCCCGTTGGATTCCACTCTTCACACATTGTCACGCCAGTCCATCGAGCAGGAGGTACGCGATGCCTTCGCGCAGGATGGAATTTTGTCGCATGCAGCGGAACAATTCCGCGAACGCGAGGGGCAGACGCAGATGGCGCTGGCCGTGGCGCGCACCATCGACCAGGGCGGCGTGCTCGTGGTCGAGGCCGGCACCGGCGTCGGCAAGACCTTCTCCTACCTCGTGCCCGCGTTGCTGAGCGGCGAGCGGGTGCTGCTGTCGACCGCCACCAAGACGCTGCAGGATCAGCTGTTCGGCCGCGACCTGCCGCAATTGGTCGAGGCCCTGGGGCTGCCGGTGCGCATGGCCCTGCTCAAGGGACGCGCGAGCTATCTGTGCCTGCATCGCCTCGATCTCGCACGCCATGATCCTTCGCTGCCGGAGCGCGGCACGGTGCGCACGCTGGCGAAGATCGAGCAGTGGTCGAAAGCCACCCGCACCGGCGACCTGGCCGAGCTGCCAGGCCTGGACGAGCGCTCGCCGCTGATTCCGCTGGTGACCTCCACGCGCGACAACTGCCTCGGCGCCCAATGCCCGCAGTTCAAGCCCTGTCACGTCAACCTGGCCCGGCGCGAAGCCATGGCGGCCGACGTGGTGGTCATCAACCACCATCTGTTCTTCGCCGACCTCGCGGTGCGCGAGTCGGGCATGGCGGAGCTGCTGCCGACGGTGCGCGTCGTGGTCTTCGACGAGGCGCACCAGCTCAACGAGACCGGCGTGCAGTTCCTCGGCGTGCAGCTGGGCAGCGGGCAGGCGCTCGATTTCGCCCGCGACCTGCTGGCCGCGGGCCTGCAGCATGCGCGCGGGCTGGTCGACTGGCAGCAGCTCGTCGCGGCGACCGAGCGCGGCGCGCGCGAACTGCGACTCGCGGCCGGCAAGCAGTGGCCCGGCACCAAGCTGCGCTGGGCCGGTCCCGCGCCGGAGGGCGTGCCGGCCGGCCCGTGGCAGGAGGCGCTCGACATGCTGCAGCAGGCCTTTGCACGCGCCGCCGAGGGGCTCGACACGGTCAGCGAACTCTCGCCAGATTTCGTCCGCCTGCACGACCGCGCGCAGCAGCTCGCCGAGCGCGCCCGCCGCTTCGCCGAGCCTTGCGCATCGGAGTCGGTGCGCTGGGTGGATGTGGGCGCGCAGCTGCGGTTGGTGGAGTCGCCACTCGACATTGCCGAAGCGGTGCGCACGCGCGTGCTGAAGACCGGCAGCGCCGAGCCGCAAGAGGAGGGCCGCGCCTGGGTCTTCACCTCGGCCACGCTCGGCGACGATCCGAAGCTGCGATGGTTCACCGAGCCCTGCGGCCTCGACGATGCCGAGGTGCTGCGTGTCCAGAGCCCCTTCGACTACGCACGCCAGGCGGCGCTCTACGTTCCGCGCGTCTTTCCCAAGCCCGGCGATCCCGCGCACAGCGCGCAGGTCGCGCAGCTGGCGGCGCGCGGCGCTGCCGCTTTGGGCGGACGCACGCTGGTGCTCACGACCACGTTGCGTGCGCTGCGCGCGATCGGCGACGCGATGAAGCAGCAGCTCGAATCGCTGGATGCCGGCACGCGACCCGAGGTGCTGGTGCAGGGCGAGTTGCCCAAACGCGTGCTGATGGACCGTTTCCGCGAAGGCGCCGCTGCCGGGCGTGCCGGTTGCGTGCTGGTCGCGTCGGCGTCGTTCTGGGAAGGATTCGATGCACCCGGCGATGCGCTGCAGCTGGTGGTGATCGACAAGCTGCCCTTTCCGCCGCCCAACGATCCGCTCGTCGAGGCGCGTTCGCAGCGCCTCGAGTCGCAGGGGCGCAGCGCCTTCGGCGACTATTCGTTGCCGGAAGCGGCGGTCGCGCTCAAGCAGGGCGCTGGCCGGCTGATCCGGCGCGAGAGCGATCGCGGCGTGCTGGTGATCTGCGACACCCGGCTGGTCGCGATGGGCTACGGCCGCCGCCTGCTGGCCGCGTTGCCGCCGATGCGCAGGCTGGAGAACCAGCTGGAGTTCGAGGCTGCGCTCGAGGCGCTCAAAGACTGAGCCCTACCAGACCTTCCACCAGGGATCGTCCTTCGTCTTGAAGCCGCGCGTCAGGTATTCGCTTTTCGGGTAGTTGGTGGTCAGCACGCGCTTCGCGTCGTCGCGCAGGTCCGTCATGCCCAGGGCGTCGTACGACTGGACCATGATGTAGAGCGCTTCCTCGAGCGCCGGCACTTCGCGGTAGTCGGCCAGGGCCACTTGCGCGCGGTTGATCGCGGCCAGGTAGGCGCCACGCGTGTAGTAGTAGCGCGCCACATGCACTTCGTACTGCGCCAGCGAGTTGACGATGTAGTTCAGGCGCAGGCGTGCGTCGGGCGCGTAGCGCGAATCGGGGAAGCGGGTCACCAGTTCCTTGAAGGCCTGGAAGGATTCCTTGGCCGCCTTCTGGTCGCGTTCCGAGAGGTCCTGGCGCGTCAGGAACGAGAACAGGCCGAGGTCGTCGTTGAAATTGATGACGCCTTTGAGGTAGAGCGCATAGTCGACCGCGGGGCTGGCCGGATGCAGCTTCATGAAGCGGTCGATGGTGGTGATCGCGGCGGGCTTCTCGCCGGACTTGAACTGCGCATAGGCCTTTTCGAGTTCGGCCTGCTGTGCCAGCGGCGTGCCGGCCGCGCGGCCCTCAAGCTTTTCATAGAGCGGCACGGCCTTGTCGTAGGCGCCCGAGCCCGATTCGTCCTTGGCCTCCGCATAGATGCGATTGGGGCTCCAGTTCGCGGTCTTGTCGACGGGTGTCGACGAGCAGCCGGCCACCAGCCATGCGGCTGCGCACAGAGCCAGCCAGCCGGGGACAACCGATAATTTGGCGCGAAACATCACATAAGGCTTTCGTGAAACAGTTGCCCTCAATTATATCGGCCGACCCTTCGGGCCATAGCCCCGAGACGGCCGAGCACGACGAGGGGGCCGATCCTTCGGATGCCAGCGAACTCCGTTCGTTCCGCGTCGGCCAGGCCCAGCACGGCCAGCGCCTGGACCGCGCGCTCGCCGCGCTGGTGCCCGAGTTTTCGCGCAGCTACCTCCAGCAACTGATCGATGCCGGCATGGTGGAACTGCACGGGCAGCCCGCCACCAAGCCGTCGGCCACGGTGCATGCCGGCGAGGAGGGGCGCATCGAATTGCGCCCGACGCCGCAAAGCCAGGCCTTCCGGCCCGAGCCGATGCCGATCGAGGTGCTGTACGAGGACGAGCACCTGCGCATCATCGACAAGCCGGTGGGCCTCGTGGTGCATCCGGCGCCCGGCCACTGGAGCGGGACGCTGCTCAACGGCCTGCTGGCGCTCGACCCGAAGGCGACGCTGCTGCCGCGCGCAGGCATCGTCCATCGGCTCGACCGCGACACCAGCGGGCTGATGGTGGTGGCCCGCAGCCGCGCGGCGATGGATGCCCTGGTCGCGCTGATCGCCGCGCGCGAGGTGAAGCGGCAGTACCTCGCCCTCGCGCACCGCAGCTGGCAGGGCGCTGCTGCGCGGCATGTCGATGCCGCGCTCGGGCGCGATCCGCGCAACCGGCTGCGCATGGCCGTGGTCGACCTGGCGCGGCATTCGGGCAAGCCGGCACGCACGCTGATCGAGGCGCTGGATAGCAACGAACAAGGCTGCGCCGTGCGCTGCACGCTGGAGACCGGGCGCACCCATCAGATCCGCGTCCACATGGCATCGATCGGCCATCCGCTGGTCGGCGACGCCCTGTACGGCGGCGTCGCGGCAGCCGGCCTCACGCGCCAGGCGCTGCACGCATTCAGGCTCGCGTTCGTGCATCCGGTCAGCCGGGTGCCGATGGAATTCCGCTCGCCGCCGCCGCCCGATCTCGAAGCAGGGCTGCGCAGCTGGGGCCTGGATTACAATCGCGCCTGACGGCCCCGAGGGCCGCGCCGGCCACCGAGCCGGCCTTGCGTTGCATTGCGCCGCGTGCCGGCAACGCCTTCTTCCATCCTTCTGAACAAGCGTCCTTCGAGGCGCCTTTTCCCGGATAACGCGAACCATGAATACGGCGGATGCCAAGCGCATTCTCGAAACCGCCTTGATCTGTTCGACCCAGCCGTTGCCGGTGCGCGAATTGCGCGTGCTGTTCGACGATGAGCTGGGTGGCGACACCATCAAGACGCTGTTGCTCGAGCTGCAGGAAGACTGGTCGCAGCGCGGCCTGGAACTGGTGAGCGTGGCCAGCGGGTGGCGCTTCCAGAGCCGGCCCGAGCTGCGTGATCACCTCGATCGCCTGCACCCCGAGAAGCCGCCGCGCTACACGCGCGCGGCGCTCGAAACGCTGGCCATCATTGCCTATCGGCAGCCGGTCACCCGCGGCGACATGGAAGACATCCGCGGCGTCACCATCAATTCGCTGATCCTCAAGCAGCTCGAGGACCGCAACTGGGTCGAAGTCATCGGCCACCGCGAGACGGTCGGCCGCCCCGCGCTCTATGCGACCACGCGCCAGTTCCTCGACGACCTCGGCCTGGCGTCGCTCGACCAGCTGCCCGTGATCGAAACGCCGGCGCAACAGGGCGCGCTGATCGACGCGCTCGATCAGGCGGCAGGGTCCGACCAGCCGGCCTTGCTGATCGACGAACCCGGGACGCAGGCCGAGGCCGAGACCGATGCACAGGCCGAGCCCGAGCTCGAGCCATCCTCCCCTGTCGACGACGAACCCGCGCCCGACGAGGCAACACCCACCGCCGTTCCTTCCGGAAACCCATCATGAGCCCCTCCGAACCTGACGAAGCGGGCGCGATGCCCGCCGTACCCGCGCCCGAAGACGAGGCGGCCGTTCCTGCTCAGGCGGCAGAAAGCCCGGCCGAAGCGCTGACGCGGGACCCGTCCGAGGCACCTCGCAAACGCCGGCCGCGCCAGCGCAAGCCCGCGGCGGATGCGATCGCCGACGAGCCGCAGGCGGACGAGGCGCCTGCACCCGCCGCGCAGGAGCCCGTTGTCGCCGCGGCCCCCGCGGTCGCGCAGGATGCGGGCGGCCATGACCAGCGCGATGACGACGACGAGGAAGAAGAAGAGGAGCCCGACGAAGAGGAGGATGACCTCGACCGCGCCCGCCGGGCCGCCGAAAAGGAGCAGCGCAACGCACCGCCGCCCGAGCCGATCCGTTTCGCCGATGTCATCTCCGGCCAGTTCGACGCCGACGAGGAAAGCCCGGACGTGCCGGCGATCAAGCGCGTGCTGCTGC
The DNA here is from genome assembly GCF_901827185.1 of Variovorax sp. PBL-E5. Classification (NCBI taxonomy): domain Bacteria; kingdom Pseudomonadati; phylum Pseudomonadota; class Betaproteobacteria; order Burkholderiales; family Comamonadaceae; genus Variovorax; species Variovorax sp. PBL-E5. The sequence continues at coordinate 2,075,964 of NZ_LR594671.1, forward strand.
CGGAGGCCGATTCGCCCAAGCTGCACAAGGTGCTGGCCCAGGCCGGCCTGGGCTCGCGGCTCGAGATGGAGCAGCTCATCCTGCAGGGGCGCATCTCGGTCAACAACGAGCCGGCGCACATCGGCCAGCGCATCCAGTACGGCGACCAGGTGAAGATCAACGGCAAGCCGATCCGCTTTCGCATCGCACCGCCGCCGGCGCGCGTGATCGCTTATCACAAGCCGGTCGGCGAGGTCGTGACGCACGACGACCCGCAGAACCGCCCGACCGTATTTCGCAAGCTGCCGCGCCTGCAGCAGGGCAAATGGCAATCGGTCGGCCGTCTCGACCTGAATACCGAAGGCCTGCTGCTCTTCACCAGCTCCGGCGAACTCGCCAACCAGCTGATGCATCCGCGCTTCGGGCTGGAGCGCGAATACGCGGTGCGGGTGCTCGGCGCGCTCAGCAGCGAAGAGAAGCAGCACCTGCTCGACGGCGTGCGGCTCGACGACGGCATGGCACAGTTCGGCTCGATCGAGGAGGGCGGCGGCGAAGGCTCGAACTGCTGGTACCGTGTCACGATCTCCGAAGGCCGCAACCGCGAGGTGCGGCGCATGCTCGAATCGGTCGGCCATGCGGTGAGCCGCCTGATCCGCATTCGCTACGGCGCGATGGTGCTGCCGCGCGGCCTCAAACGCGGCGCCTGGATGGAGCTGGACGAGCGCGACATCCGCGCGCTGTTCGAGGCTGCGGGTTCCGGGGAGCGTGCACCGCGCTCTGGCATGGGCCCGAAGGGGCAGGGGCCCGGCCAGGACGGCGGTGGCCGGAACAACCGCAATCGCAAGCGGCGCGGCAATCGCAATGGCGGCGGAGGTGGCGGTGGCGGTCCGCGCGACGACATGCGCGAGCCGCCGATTCCGAATCCGCTGGGCGGCGGCCAGGGCGTGCGCGGCGATCGCGGCCGCAGCGGCGGCAACGCCGGCGGCCCGCCCCAGGGCCGCCGCAACAACCGCAACGACCGACAGGGCGGCAATCGCCAGGGCGAAGACCGTCCGCCGAGCGGCGCCAACCAGCCCGATCCGATGAAGACCTCGCTCGGGTACATTGGCGCCGACAGCTTCTCGCGTCAGCGCAAGGAGCAGCGCCAGGGCCCGCGTCGCGGCGGCGGCGGTGGCGGCGGTAATTTCGGCGGGCCGAGCGGCGGACGTCGCCGCGGCCGCTGAAAACGGGCCGGCGCCGCGGTTTTTCGTCGGCTCGTCACGGGCCGTGCTGACCGCGCCGGTTAAAATTAGAGGCTTTGTCAGGCAGGCGCGAGCGGCGCGGCGTGACGCAGCCACATCCAGATCCAAGTTCTCAGGAAATCACTTCAATGGCCATCGAACGTACCCTCTCCATCATCAAGCCCGACGCCGTGGCGAAGAACGTCATCGGCAAGATCGTCTCCCGCTTCGAAGCGGCCGGCCTCAAGGTCGTGGCCGCCAAGCTGGTGCATCTGTCGCGCAATGAAGCCGAGCAGTTCTATGCGGTCCACAAGGCGCGTCCCTTCTTCAAGGACCTGGTCGAGTTCATGATCTCCGGCCCGGTCTTCGTGCAGGTGCTCGAAGGCGAAGACGCCATCACCAAGAACCGCGACCTGATGGGCGCCACCGATCCCAAGAAGGCCGCCGCCGGCACCATCCGCGCCGACTTCGCCGACAGCATCGACGCCAACGCAGTGCACGGCTCGGACGCTCCGGAAACCGCCCAGGCCGAAGTCGCCTTCTTCTTCGCCGGCCTCAACGTCTACGCACGCTGAGGTTCAACCCGCCTGACGCGATGACCACCACCAACCTGCTCGAATTCGATCTCGAGGGGTTGGCCGCGTTCTGCGAGGGCCTGGGCGAGAAGCGTTTCCGCGCGACGCAGCTGTTCCGCTGGATCCACCAGCGCGGCGCGGCCGACTTCACGCAGATGACCGATCTCGCGAAGTCGCTGCGCGAGAAGCTCGCCTCCACGGCGCGCATCGAGCCGCTGCCGGTGATCACGCAGCACGCGTCGGCCGACGGCACGATCAAGTGGCTGTTCGACGTCGGTGACGGCAACGCGGTCGAGGCGGTGTTCATTCCCGAGGACGACCGCGGCACGCTGTGCGTCTCCTCGCAGGCCGGCTGCGCCGTCGGCTGCCGGTTCTGCTCGACCGGCCATCAGGGCTTCAGCCGCAACCTCACGACCGGCGAGATCGTCGCCCAGCTCTGGTTCGCCGAGCACTTCCTGCGCAAGCATCTGCAGCGCGACGAGCGCGTGATCTCCAATGTCGTGATGATGGGCATGGGTGAGCCGCTGCAGAACTACGCCGCTCTCGTGCCGGCGCTGCGTACCATGCTCGACGACAACGCCTACGGGCTGTCGCGCAGGCGTGTGACGGTGTCGACCTCCGGCGTGGTGCCGATGATCGACCGCCTGGGCGCGGACTGCCCGGTGGCACTGGCCGTGTCGCTGCACGCGCCCAACGACGCGCTGCGCGACGATCTGGTGCCGCTCAATCGCAAGTACCCCATCGCCGAATTGCTCGAGGCCTGCAAGCGCTATCTTGCGCATGCGCCGCGCGATTTCATCACCTTCGAGTACTGCATGCTCGACGGCGTCAACGACCAGCCCGAGCATGCGCGCCAGCTGGTCGAACTGGTGCGCTCGCAGGGCATGTCCTGCAAGTTCAACCTGATTCCTTTCAATCCCTTCCCGGCCTCCGGCTTGCTGCGCTCGCCGCAGGCCCGCGTGCTCGCCTTCGCCAAGGTGCTGAGCGAGGCCGGCATCGTGACCACCGTGCGCAAGACGCGCGGCGACGACATCGATGCGGCCTGCGGTCAGCTGGCCGGCGATGTGAAGGACCGCACGCATGCCGCCCAGCGCATGGCGCAGCGGCGTACCGTTGTTCTGCATCCGGCCCGCAAGGCGGCCACCACCACACCCACTGCCCAGGAGCGATGAAGCGATGAGCCATGCCTTTCCGATCGTGCACAAGCTGTGGATGCGGGTCCTTTTCGGCCTGGCCGCGGCGGTGCTGCTGGCGGGCTGCGCCAACAAGGCCGGCACCGTCGGCAGCACGGCGGGCAACGGTGCCGACATCGTGACCGACTCCGACGAGACCGCCGGCCGCAAGCGCGCCAAGCTGCGCATGGAACTCGCGATCGGCTACTTCCAGGCCGGCGAGACGAAGGTGGCGCTCGACGAGATCAAACAGGCGCTGGCGGCCGACCCGACTTTCCCCGATGCCTACAACCTGCGCGGCCTGGTCTACATGCGGCTCGACGACGCGGGCCTGGCCGAAGACAGCTTTCGCCGCGCCATCGCGCTCAATCCGCGCGACCCCAACGTGCTGCACAACTACGGCTGGCTGCTGTGCCAGCAGAACCGCTACGCCGATGCGCAGGCGCAGTTCTCGGCGGCGCTGGCGATCCCGACCTACGGCGAGCGCGCCAAGACGTTCATGACCCAGGGCGTGTGCCAGATGAAGGCCGGCCAGCGCGCCGAGGCGGAGCGCAGTCTCACGCAGGCCTACGAGCTCGATGCCGGCAATCCGGTGATCGGCTTCAACCTGGCCGTGCTGTTGGCGCAGCGCGAGGAATGGGCGCGTGCGCAGTTCTACATTCGCCGTGTCAACAATGGCCCCTCGGCCAATGCCGAGACGCTCTGGCTGGGCATCAAGGTCGAGCGCCACCTCAACAACCGCGACGCCGCCGCGCAACTCGCAAGCCAGTTGCAGCGCCGTTTCCCCGAATCGCGGGAGGCGAGCGCGTACGAGCGCGGAAACTTCAATGAGTGAGCGGATCAGCGAGTTCGGCACCTCCGCCTCGGTGCCGCTGGGCGGCCCCGACACCGCGCACATGACGGCCGGCGACATGCTGCGCGAGGCGCGCGAAGCGCATGGCCTGCACATCGACATGGTGGCGGCGGCGCTGAAGGTGTCGACGCAGAAGCTGGCTGCCCTCGAGGCCGACGACATCGATGCGCTGCCGGACCCTGTGTTCGCGCGCGCACTCGCGGCCAGCGTATGCCGTGCGCTGCGGATCGATCCCGCGCCGGTGCTGGCCAAGCTGCCGGGCGCGCCGCGCGCCGGCCTGGCGGATGCCGATCGCACCATCAGCAGGAGCCTGCGTTCCAACGTGCCGCGCTCGGGCAATGGCGCGCAGGGCCTGCCTTCGCGCGCCCTGCTGGGCGTGGTGGTTCTGCTGCTGGCCGGGGCGGCCGTGCTGTTCTGGCTGCCGCAATCGGTGTTCGACCAGATCGGTGCCTCGTTCTCCCATCTGATGTCGCGCAACGACGCGGCGCAGCCCGCCCCGGCCGTGGAGCCCACGGCCGCGCCGGCGCCTGACGGCGGCGCTGTCGAGACGGTGCAGCCCGCGCCGCCGGCGGCGCCCGCACCGCAGGCCGCGGCTTCCGCGGCTGCGCCTGTTGCAGCAGCGGCGGTTGCGCCTGCGGCCGTCGGCAGCAACGTGATCGTCTTCACGGCGCGCGAAGATTCCTGGATCACCGTGAGCGAGGCCGGGGGCAAGCCGCTGCTGAGGCGCACGGTCAAGGGCGGCGAGACGGTGGGCGTGACGGGCACCTTGCCGCTCGCGGTGGTGGTCGGCCGGGCATCGGTCGTCGACGTGCAGGTGCGCGGCAAGCCCTACGACCTGGCGCCGCTCACGCATTCCGGCGGCGTCGCACGCTTCGAGGTCAAACCATGACAGACACCGACACTACCGGCACTCTCGGCTGCCTGCCGATCGGGTCCGCGGCACCGAAGGCGCGCCGCTCGCGCCAGGCCAGCGTGGTCTGGGGCGCGCGCACCGTGACGGTCGGCGGCGACGCGCCGGTGCGCGTGCAGTCGATGACCAATACGGACACGGTCGATGCGATCGGCACCGCGATCCAGATCAAGGAACTGGCGATCGCCGGCTCGGAGATGGTGCGCATCACCGTCAACACGCCCGAAGCCGCCGCACAAGTGCCCTACATTCGCGAGCAGCTCGACCGCATGGGCATCGACGTGCCGCTGATCGGCGATTTCCACTACAACGGCCACCGCCTGCTCACCGACCATCCGGCCTGCGCCGAGGCGCTCAGCAAGTACCGCATCAATCCCGGCAACGTCGGCAAGGGCGACAAGCACGACCGCCAGTTCGGCCAGATGATCGACGTTGCCATGCGCTGGGACAAGCCCGTGCGCATCGGCGTCAACTGGGGCAGCCTCGACCAGGAGCTTCTGGCCAGCCTGATGGACATCAACAGCCGCCGCGCCGAGCCCTGGGATGCGAAGCAGGTGATGTACGAGGCGCTGGTCAGCTCGGCCATCGATTCCGCGAAGCTCGCCGAATCGATGGGCATGAAGGGCCACCAGATCATCCTCAGCTGCAAGGTCAGCGGCGTGCAGGACCTGATCTCGGTCTACCGCGAACTCGCGAAGCGCTGCGACTACACCCTGCACCTGGGCCTCACCGAAGCGGGCATGGGCACCAAGGGCACGGTGGCCTCGGCCACGGCGCTGTCGATCCTGCTGCAGGAAGGCATCGGCGACACGATCCGCGTCTCGCTCACGCCGCAGCCCGGCGAGTCGCGCACGCAGGAAGTGCTGATCGCCAACGAGATCCTGCAGGCGCTCGGCCTGCGCGTATTCGTGCCCAGCGTCACCGCATGCCCCGGCTGCGGCCGCACGACCAGCACCACCTTCCAGGAACTGGCCAAGCAGATCGACGACTACCTGCGCCTGCAGATGCCGGTCTGGCGCAGCAAGTACCCCGGCGTCGAGACGATGAAGGTGGCCGTGATGGGCTGCATCGTCAATGGTCCCGGCGAAAGCAAGCATGCCGACATCGGCATCAGCCTGCCCGGCACGGGCGAGGCGCCGGCCGCGCCGGTCTTCATTGACGGCGAGAAGGCGCTCACGCTGCGTGGCGACAACATCGCCAACGAGTTCCATCAACTGGTCGAAAACTACATCGAAAAGCGCTTCGGCAGTGCACCCGCCGTGCAAGCTGCCTGAGCTTCCTACCCATGGCTGACAAACTGAATGCCGTCAAAGGCATGAACGACACCTTGCCGCCGGAATCGGCGCGCTGGGAATGGCTCGAGGGCATCGTGCGCGAGCTGATGGCGCGCTATGCCTTTCGCAATGTCCGCACGCCGATCCTCGAGCACACGGCGCTGTTCGTGCGCGGCATCGGCGAGGTCACGGACATCGTCGAGAAGGAGATGTACTCCTTCCAGGACCGCTCGGACAAATACGGCGACAACGACCATCTGACGCTGCGCCCCGAGAACACCGCCGGCATCGTGCGCGCCGCGATCGAGCACAACATGCTCTACGACGGCGGCAAGCGCCTGTGGGCGATCGGGCCGATGTTCCGGCGCGAGAAGCCGCAGCGCGGGCGCTTCCGCCAGTTCCACCAGATCGACGTCGAGGCGCTGGGCTTCGCCGGGCCGGACGTCGACGCCGAACTGGTCCTGCTGGCCAATGCCCTGTGGAAAGCCATCGGCCTCACCGACGTGCGCCTGGAGATCAACAGCCTGGGCCAGCCGGCCGAGCGCGCGCAGCATCGTGCACAGCTGATTGCGCACTTCGAGGCGCATGCCGACCAGCTCGACGAGGACGCCAAACGCCGGCTGCACAGCAATCCGCTGCGCATCCTCGACACCAAGAACCCGGCGATGAAGGCGCTGGTGGAATCGGCGCCGAAGCTGATCGACTTCCTCGGCGCCGAGTCGCTCGCGCACTTCGACGGGCTGAAGGCCATCCTCGACGCCAACGGCATCGCCTACACCGTCAACCCGCGCCTGGTGCGTGGCCTCGACTACTACAACCTCAGCGTCTTCGAATTCGTGACCGATCGGTTGGGCTCGCAGGGCACGGTGTGCGCCGGCGGGCGCTACGACGGCCTCTTCGAGCAGCTCGGCGGCAAGCCCGCGCCCGCGGTGGGCTGGGCCATCGGCGTGGAGCGCGTGCTCGAACTCCTGAAGGAGCAGGGCACGCCAGTGCCGCTGCCGGTGCCCGACGCCTACGCGGTGGTGCCCGATGCCGCTGCGATGCCACTCGCGCTGCGCACGCTGCAGCAACTGCGCGACGCCGGCCTGCGGGTGCAGATGCATGCCGCCACGGCTGACGGCCTGGGCAGCTTCAAGTCGCAGTTCAAGAAGGCCGATGCCAGCGGTGCCGCGCATGCGCTGGTCTTCGGTGCCGACGAACTCGCGCGCGGCGAGGTCACGGTCAAGGCGCTGCGCGACGGCAGCGGCACGCAGACGACGCGCCCGCTGGCCGATCCGGCCGCGTGGGCCGCCACCCTACAATCTTTGGCTCCCAACGACTGACAGCGCATGGCCACCCCTCTCGATCTCGAAGAACAGGAACAGCTCGACCAGCTCAAGCATTTCTGGAACACCTACGGCAACCTGATCACCTGGACCGTGCTGCTTGTGGCCGGTGCCTTCGTGGCCTGGAACGGCTGGCAGTACCTGCAGCGCAACAAGGCCGCGCAGGCCTCGGCGCTGTACGACGAGGTCGAACGCAGCGCGCAGTCGGGCGATCCGGCCCGTATCGAGCGCGCGCTGACCGAGATGAAGGACCGCTTCGCCGGCACGGCCTACGCGCAGCAGGCCGGCCTGCTGGCCGCGAAGACGCTGCACGTGAAGGGCAAGAACGACGAGTCGCGCGCTGCGCTCGCCTGGGTGGCCGAGCATGCGGTCGACCCGGGCTATCAGGCCGTCGCGAAGCTTCGGCTCGCGGCCGAGCTGCTCGATGCCAAGTCCTACGATGAGGCGCTGAAGCAGCTCTCGGGCGAGATGCCCAAGGAGTTCGATGCGCTGGTGGCCGACCGCAAGGGCGACATCTACCTGGCCGAGGGCAAGCGCGACGAGGCCAAGGCCGAATACCAGAAGGCCTGGAGCGCGTTCGATCCCCGCACCGACTACCGCCGCCTGGTCGAGATCAAGCTCAATGCTGTCGGCGTCGACCCGAAGAGCCTGACGCCGGCTGCTGTCCCTTCGCCATCCTCCGCTTCAGCTCCCGCTTCAGCCAAGACCGCACCATGAACTTCAAGCGTTTCGCGTCTCTCGTGCCCCCTCTGCGCGCCGGTGCAGCCCTGGCCCTGGTTGCCGCGCTCGCGGCCTGCTCGGGCACGCCCAAGCCGAAGCCGGCCGAGCTGCCTGCCAACGTCCCGCTGCTCGGCATCCGCCAGGCGTGGAACATCCGCATCCCGGCGGTGAGCTTTCCGCTCTCGACCGATGTCAGCGGCGACATGGTCAGCGTCGGCGCCAGCGACGGCACCGTGGTCATGATCGATGCGCGTTCGGGGCAGGAATCGTGGCGCGCCAATGCCGGTGCGCCGCTGGCCGCCGGCGTCGGCAGCGATGGTTCGCTGGTTGCCGCCGTCACCACCGCCAACGAGGTCGTCGCGCTGCAGGGCGGCAAGGTGCTCTGGCGGCAGAAGCTCACGGCGCAGGCCTATACCCCGCCGCTGGTCGCCGGCCGGCGCGTCTTCGTGCAGACGGCCGACCGCACCACCAGCGCATGGGACGGCCAGACCGGCCGCCGCATCTGGTCGCAGCAGCGCACGCCCGAAAACCTGGTGCTGAAGAAGCCGGGCCCGCTGTTCGCCTTCGGCGACACGCTGGTCACCGGCGTGGGCGGACGGCTGGTCGGCATCAATCCGGCCAACGGCTCGTCGCGCTGGGAGTCGCCCATCGCCGCGCCGCGCGGCACCAACGACATCGAGCGCCTGGTGGATCTGACCGGCAACGTGAGCCGCGTCGGCGACAGCCTCTGCGCGCGGGCCTACTACGCGAACGTCGGCTGCGTCGACGGTTCTCGCGGCACGCTGGTCTGGAGCAAGCCGGCCGTCGGCGCCGAGGGCGTGAGCGGCGACGACCGCTTCGTCTACGGCACCGAGGAAGACGGCAGCGTGGTGGCCTGGCGCCGCAGCGACGGCGAGCGCGCCTGGCAGACCGAGCTCTTCAAGTACCGCGTCCTGACCGCACCGCTCGCAGTCGGCCGCTCGCTGATCATCGGCGACAGCACCGGCCTCGTGCACCTGCTCTCGCGCGACGACGGCAAGCCGCTGAACCGGATCACGCCCGACGGCTCGGCGATTGCCGCAGCACCGGTCTTGGCCGGCAACACGGTCGTCATCGTCACGCGCAACGGCGGCGTCTTCGGCTACCGCCCGGAATGACCGTGAAAGGACGCCTTCGATGAAGCCGGTCATCGCGCTGGTCGGGCGTCCCAACGTCGGCAAGTCGACCCTGTTCAACCGGCTCACGCAGACGCGCGACGCCATCGTCGCCGATTTCGCGGGGCTCACGCGCGATCGCCATTACGGTAATGGCCGTCAGGGCCGGCACGAGTTCATCGTGATCGACACCGGCGGCTTCGAGCCCGACGCCGGCAGCGGCATCTTCAAGGAGATGGCCAAGCAGACGCGGCAGGCCGTGGCCGAGGCCGACGTGGTGGTCTTCGTGGTCGACGCGCGCGAAGGCCTGTCCGCGCAGGACCACGACATCGCCAACGAGCTGCGCCGGCTCGGCAAGCCCTGCGTGCTGGTGGCCAACAAGGCCGAAGGCATGCACGACGGCACGAAGCTGGTCGACTTCTACGAACTCGGCTTCGGCGAGGTGCACGGCATCTCGGCGGCACACGGGCAGGGCATTCGCGATCTGGTCCAGCTTGCGCTCGAGCCGCTGAACCTGCCCGAGCCCGGCGACGAAGCCGACGAAGAGGATGTCAACAAGCCGACCAAGCTGGCGGTCGCAGGCCGCCCGAACGTCGGCAAGTCGACGCTGATCAACACCTGGCTCGGCGAGGAACGCCTGGTCGCCTTCGATCTGCCCGGCACCACGCGCGATGCGATCACCGTGCCCTTCGAGCGCAACGGCCAGCGCTTCGAGCTGATCGACACGGCGGGGCTGCGGCGCCGCGGCAAGGTGTTCGAGGCGATCGAGAAGTTCTCCGTGGTCAAGACGCTGCAGGCCATCGAGTCGGCGAACGTCGTGCTGCTGCTGCTCGACGCCACGCAGGGCGTGACCGACCAGGACGCGCACATCGCGGGCTACATCCTCGAAAGCGGCCGCGCGGTGGTGATCGCGATCAACAAGTGGGATGCGGTCGACAGCTACCAGCGCGAGCAGATCCAGCGCCAGATCGAAACGCGGCTGCCTTTTCTCAAGTTCGCCGCGCTGCATTTCATCTCGGCCATCAAGCGCCAGGGCTTGGGCCCCGTGTGGCAGGCCATCGCGCAGGCCCACAAGTCCGCCACGCGCAAGATGTCGACGCCCGTGCTCACGCGCCTGCTGCTGGAGGCGGTGCAGTTCCAGGCGCCCAAGAAGTCCGGCATGTTCCGGCCGAAGCTGCGCTATGCGCACCAGGGCGGCATGAACCCGCCGGTGATCGTGATCCACGGCAACTCGCTGGAGCACGTCACCGATGCTTACAAGCGATTCCTCGAAGGACGCTTCCGCAAGGAGTTCGATCTGGTCGGCACGCCGCTGCGCATCGAGCTCAAGACCTCGCACAACCCCTACGCCGGCAAGGACGACCGCGGCTGAACGCCAGCGGGCCGTGCGCTGACAACGCGCTGAATGGGCGCGCGGCTTGGCTTCCAATGACGGCCGATGACTCGCGCCTGCGGCTCAAGTTCCGTCTTTTAAGTGCCGTTATTTTTGGAAGGCCATTGGCCTTTGTTGCTGCAGCGCGGAAACCCTGTGTTAAGGTGACCGGTCCAACAACTACTCTTGAACACGGAGAATATCGTGAGCAATAAAGGGCAACTTCTACAAGACCCCTTTCTGAACACCTTGCGTCGCGAGCACGTGCCGGTTTCGATCTATCTGGTCAACGGCATCAAGCTGCAAGGCCAGATCGAGTCGTTCGACCAGTATGTCGTGTTGCTTCGCAATACGGTGACACAGATGGTCTACAAGCATGCCATCTCCACCATCGTGCCAGGGCGGGCCGTCAACTTCTCGGCTGCCGAGAGCGACGACGCAGCCGCGTGAACGGCACGGAGCGCGGCGGTTCGTCCGCCGCGCTTTTTCCATCCTGATTCCGTTTGTCTGAACTGATTCCCCGGAAAGGCGGCGCCGTCGTTCTCGTCGGCGTTGATTTCGGGTTGCCCCATTTCGACGGCGAGCTCGAAGAGCTCGGCCTGCTCGCGCAAACGGCAGGCCTCGAGCCGGTCGCCCGCCTCGTGTGCAAACGCCGTGCGCCCGACGCCGCGCTGTTCGTCGGCAGCGGCAAGGCCGACGAGATCCGCGAGCTGGCCGAACTGCATCGCGCCAGCGAAGTCATCTTCGACCAGGCGCTGAGCCCGGCACAGCAGCGCAACCTCGAGCGCCAGCTCGGGGTGGCGGTGTACGACCGCACCTTCCTCATCCTCGAGATCTTCGCCCAGCGCGCGCGCTCGCACGAAGGCAAGCTGCAGGTCGAGTTGGCGCGGCTGCAGTACCTCAGCACGCGCCTCGTGCGGCGCTGGTCCCACCTGGAGCGCCAGCGCGGCGGCATCGGCACGCGCGGGGGGCCCGGCGAAACGCAGATCGAACTCGACCGGCGCATGATCGGCGAGTCCATCAAGCGCACGCGCGAGCGGCTCGTCAAGGTGCAGCGCCAGCGCGGCACGCAGCGCCGCCAGCGCGAACGGCGCGATACCTTCAACATCTCGCTGGTCGGCTACACCAATGCCGGCAAGTCTTCCCTGTTCAATGCACTGGTCAAGGCGCGCGCCTATGCGGCCGACCAATTGTTCGCGACGCTCGACACCACCACGCGCCACCTGTACCTGGGGGATGCGCGCCGCAAGGTCTCGATCTCCGACACGGTCGGCTTCATCCGCGAGCTGCCGCACGGCCTGGTGGATGCGTTCAAGGCCACGCTGCAGGAAGCGGTCGATGCCGACCTGCTGCTGCACGTGGTGGACGTGTCCAACCCTCACCATCCTGAACAGATGGCCGAAGTGCAGGCGGTGCTCAGGGAGATCGGCGCCGACACCGTGCCCCAGCTGCTGGTATTCAACAAGCTCGATGCACTTGAAAGTACGCGCAAGCCCCTGCATCTGAGCGACGAGATGGACATCGATGGCATGCAGGTGCCCCGGATCTTCGTGAGCGCGCATACCGGCGAGGGCGTCCCGGCGCTCCGGGCCGAGCTCGCACAGCGATCGCGTCCTGCGGGCGAATCGGCCATGACCCCAGAACCAGACCCCGAATTGCACGAGGCCCCTCACTGATTGGGCACAATCACCTCACTGACGAGAGAACAGAACGAATGAATGCAAAGCCAGTGTGGAGACGGTTCCAGGGCATGTTCAACCTGAACGATGGGCGGTGGGGGCGCGACGACTCCGCGTCCGGCGGCGATCGTCCTGCCGCCAACCGGCCTGACGGAGAGCCCCCCGCGCCTCCGCCTTCCGGCAACAACAACAACAACAACCGCCCGCGTGGCCAGGGTCCGAACCAGGGACCGCCGGACCTCGATGAACTGTGGCGCGACTTCAACCGCAAGCTCGGTGGCCTGTTCGGCGGCGGGCGCGGCGGCGGCAACCGTCCGAACGGCGGCAACGGCAATGGCGGCGGTGGTGGCGGTCTCAAGCCCGACATGAAGAATGCGGGCTTCGGCGTGGGCCTGGTCATCGCGGTGGCGATCCTGATCTGGCTGGGCACCGGGTTCTTCATCGTCAACGAAGGACAGCAGGCCGTCATCACCCAGTTCGGTCGCTACAAGGCGACCGTGGGCGCGGGCTTCAACTGGCGTCTGCCTTATCCGATCCAGCGCCATGAACTCGTGGTCGTGACGCAGATCCGCTCCACCGACGTGGGCCGTGACGCCATCGTGCGTTCGACCGGCCTGCGCGAGTCGGCCATGCTGACCGAGGACGAGAACATCGTCGAGATCAAGTTCGCCGTGCAATACCGCCTGAGCGATGCGCGCGCCTACCTGTACGAGAGCAAGAACCCCGCCGACACGGTGGTGCAGGTGGCCGAGACGGCCGTGCGCGAAGTGGTCGGCAAGATGAAGATGGATGCCGCCCTCGCCGAGGAGCGCGACCAGATCGCGCCGCGCGTGCGCACGCTGATGCAGACCATCCTCGACCGCTACAAGGTCGGCGTCGAGATCGTCGGCATCAACCTGCAGCAGGGCGGCGTGCGGCCGCCCGAGCAGGTGCAGGCTGCCTTCGACGACGTGCTCAAGGCCGGCCAGGAGCGCGAGCGCACCAAGAACGAAGCCCAGGCCTATGCGAACGACGTGGTGCCGCGCGCCACCGGCACCGCATCGCGGCTCAAGGAAGAATCCGAGGCGTACAAGGCGCGGATCATTGCGCAGGCGCAGGGCGACGCACAGCGCTTCGGCTCCGTGCTCGCGGAATACCAGAAGGCGCCGCAAGTCACGCGCGATCGCATGTACACCGATGCGATGCAGCAGATCTACGCCAGCACGACCAAGGTGCTGATCGATTCCAAGCAGGGCTCGAACCTGCTCTACCTGCCGCTCGACAAGCTGATCCAGCAGGCCGCGCAGAACGCGCCCGCCACGCCGGTCGATGCCGCCAGCCCCAACGTGGCCGGCACGGCGCCTTCGCAGTCGTCGGTCATTCCGGTCGCACCTCCTTCTTCCGTGGGCGATGCGCGCGCACGCGACGGCCGCTCACGCGACCGCGATGTCCGCTGATGCGCCGAGGAACACATTCATGAACAGAATCGGATTCATCGCCACGTCGATCCTCGTGCTGCTTGTGCTGCTGAGCTCGACGGTCTTCGTCGTCGACCAGCGCCAGTTCGGCGTGGTCTATGCGCTCGGACAGATCAAGGAAGTGATCACCGAGCCGGGCCTGAACTTCAAGCTGCCGCCGCCGTTCCAGAACGTGTCGTACATCGACAAGCGCCTGCTCACGCTGTCGAGCATCGATCCCGAACCGATGCTCACGGCGGAGAAGCAGCGCGTGGTGATCGACTGGTACGTGCGCTGGCGCATCAGCAATCCGTCGGAATACATCCGCAACGTCGGCCTCGACGAGAACGCGGGCGCGATGCAACTCAACCGCGTGGTGCGCAACGCGTTCCAGGAAAACATCAACAAGCGCACCGTGCGCGATCTGATCTCGGTGCGCCGCGAGCAGCTGATGGCCGACGTGCAGCGCGAGGTGCTGTCGGTCGTGAAGGGTGCCAAGCCCTGGGGCGTGGACGTCATCGATGTGCGCATCACGCGCGTCGACTACGTCGAAGCGATCACCGAATCGGTCTACCGCCGCATGGAGGCCGAGCGCAAGCGCGTGGCCAACGAACTGCGTTCGACCGGCGTCGCCGAGGGCGAGAAGATCCGCGCCGACGCCGACCGCCAGCGCGAGGTGATCGTCGCCAACGCCTACCGCGACGCGCAGAAGATCAAGGGCGAGGGCGATGCCAAGGCTGCTTCGACCTACGCCGACGCCTTCGGCCGCGATCCACAGTTCGCGCTGTTCTACCGCAGCCTCGATGCCTACAAGCAGAGCTTCAACAAGAAGAGCGACGTCATGGTGCTGGATCCTTCGTCGGATTTCTTCCGCGCCATGCGCAGTTCGGGATCGACGACGGCGCCAAGCACCACGGCCGCGCCGCCGCGCCGCTGACGACGGTCGGGTGTGAGCAGCGATACTTTCTGGAGCGCCATCGCGCTCGTGCTGGTGATCGAGGGCCTGTTGCCGCTGGTCTCGCCGGGCCGCTGGCGGCGCGCCTTCAGCCAGTTGCTGCAGCTGCGGGACGGGCAGTTGCGCTTCTTCGGTCTCTGCAGCATTGTCCTTGGCCTGTTGCTGCTCTGGATTTCGGGGTGACGCGGCCCGGTAGAATCCCGGTTTGACCACGCCCCCGACTCCCATGTCCGCCTGGGTCCTCCCGGATCACATTGCCGATGTGCTGCCTTCCGAGGCGCGCCACATCGAAGAACTTCGACGCCAGCTGCTCGACACCGCCCGTGGCTACGGCTACGAGCTGGTGATGCCGCCGCTGCTGGAGCACCTGGAATCCCTTCTGTCCGGCACCGGCGAGGCGCTGGACCTGCAGACCTTCAAGCTGGTCGACCAGCTCTCCGGGCGCAGCCTCGGATTGCGCGCCGACACCACGCCCCAGGTCGCGCGCATCGATGCGCACCTGCTCAATCGCCGCGGCGTCACCCGGCTTTGCTATTGCGGCCCGGTCGTGCACACGCGGCCCGACCGCCCGCACGCGACCCGTGAGCCGCTTCAGTTCGGCGCCGAGATCTATGGTCATGCCGGGCTCGAGGCCGATACCGAAACCCTGCGGCTCGCGCTCGATTGCCTGCGCGCGGCCGGCGTGGGCGGCAGTGGGTCGGCCACCGTCATCGTCGATCTGGCCCATGCCCGCATCGTGCGCGCGCTGCTCGCGGATGTGCCGGCCGACGCGGCCGCGATCGCCCGCGTGCACGCTGCGCTCGCCGCCAAGGATGCCAGTGCGCTGCGCGAATTCACCGCCGATTTCTCCGCGCCTTCTCGCGAGGGGCTGCTTGCGCTGGTGCAGCTGTACGGCGACGCCGCGGTGCTCGACGAGGCGGGCAGGGCCCTCCCCGCCACGGCCGCCATCGGCGAGGCGCTCGCGGACCTGAAGCGCCTCGCCGCGCGCCTGGAGGGCGCCCGCGTCAGTTTCGACCTGGCCGACCTGCGCGGCTATGCGTACTACAGCGGCATGCGCTTCGGCATCTACGCCGACGGTGCCAGCGACGCGCTGGTGCGCGGCGGGCGCTACGACGAAGTCGGCGCCGTGTTCGGCCGCAACCGGCCGGCCGTCGGCTTCAGCCTCGACGTGCGCGAGCTGGTCGGCGTGCTGCCCGCGCAGCCGCTGCGCGCCGCCATCCGCGCGCCGTGGAGCGACGCCGCCGGGCTGGCCCAGACCATTTCCGCTCTGCGCAGCCAGGGCGAAACCGTGGTGTGCGTGCTGCCCGGCCACGACAGCGAAATCGACGAATTCCATTGCGACCGCGAGCTGGTCGAGAGCAACGGCCAATGGCGCGTGCAAGCCATTTAGCATGAAGCACATCCCCAGGCTTCGCGCACTTCGTGTCGCTACGCCAACCCCCTTGCAGGGGGCAACACCTGCGGACCGGCAAAGCCGGATCCGCGGTGTTTCCGAGATAGACGCGCGCAAGCGCACCGAAAAGTGAAGAGTGAAATCATGAGCGTTACCACCGGAAGAAACGTGGTCGTCGTCGGCACCCAGTGGGGCGACGAGGGCAAGGGCAAACTGGTCGACTGGCTCACCGAAAGCGCGCAGGGCGTGGTGCGCTTCCAGGGCGGCCACAACGCGGGCCACACGCTGGTCATCAACGGCGTCAAGACCGCGCTGCACCTGATCCCGAGCGGCATCATGCGGCCCGGCGTCAAGTGCTACATCGGCAACGGCGTGGTGCTCTCGGCGGCCAAGCTGTTCGAGGAGATCGAAGGACTCGAGAAGGCCGGCGTCGAAGTGCGCTCGCGCCTGCGCATCAGCGAGGCCTGCCCGCTGATCCTGCCTTTCCATGCCGCGCTCGACATCGCGCGCGAGGCCTACCGCGAAAAGGGCGGCGTCGAGAAGATCGGCACCACCGGCCGCGGCATCGGCCCGGCCTACGAGGACAAGATCGCGCGCCGCGCGCTGCGCGTGCAGGACCTGAAGCATCCCGAGCGCTTCGCCGCCAAGCTGCGCGTGCTGCTCGAACTCCACAACCACGTGCTCACCCAGGTGCTGAGCGCGCCGGCGATCGACTTCGACACCGTCTACGACGAGGCCATGGTTCATGCCGAACTGCTGCGGCCGATGATGGCCGACGTCTCGCGCGAGCTCAACGATGCGCACCGCGCGGGCGCCAACCTGCTGTTCGAAGGCGCGCAGGGCACGCTGCTCGACGTCGACCATGGCACCTATCCCTACGTGACTTCCAGCAACTGCGTGGCCGGCAATGCGGCCGCCGGATCGGGCGTCGGTCCGGGCATGCTGCACTACATCCTCGGCATCACCAAGGCCTACTGCACGCGCGTGGGCGGCGGTCCGTTCCCGACCGAGCTCGATTGGGCCACGCCCGGCACCGTGGGCTATCACCTGAGCACCGTCGGCGCCGAAAAGGGCGTGACCACCGGTCGCAGCCGCCGCTGCGGCTGGTTCGACGCCGCGCTGCTCAAGCGCTCCGCGCAGGTCAACGGCCTGAGCGGCCTCTGCATCACCAAGCTGGACGTGCTCGACGGACTGGAAGAACTGCAGCTGTGCACCGGCTACGAGCTCGACGGCGAATACACCGACATCCTGCCGATGGGCGCCGACGAGATCGAGCGCTGCACGCCGGTCTACGAAAAGCTCGAGGGATGGAGCGAGAGCACCGTCGGCGTCACGCAGTACGACAAGCTGCCGATCAACGCGCGCCTGTACCTGCAGCGCATCGAGCAGGTCACGGGCGTGCCGATCCACATGGTGTCGACCAGCCCCGATCGCGATCACACCATCATGATGCGCCATCCGTACCTCGCGGACTGAACAGAACAACACCAGCAGGAGACATTCGCATGTTGACCGAAGACGGCAAGCACCTCTACGTGAGCTACGACGAGTACCACAACCTGATCGAGAAGCTCGCGATCAAGGTGCACCAATCGGGCTGGCAGTTCGACACCATCCTGTGCCTGGCGCGCGGCGGCATGCGGCCGGGCGACGTGCTGTCGCGCATCTTCGACAAGCCGCTGGCGATCATGTCGACCAGTTCCTACCGGGCCGATGCGGGCACGATCCAGGGCCATCTCGACATCGCGCGCTACATCACCACGCCCAAGGGCGAGATCGCGGGCAAGGTGCTGCTGGTCGACGACCTCGCCGATTCGGGCCACACGCTGCACGCGGTGGTCGAGATGCTGCGCAGCAACTACCGCCCGATCACCGAGATGCGCAGCGCCGTCCTGTGGACCAAGGCGCTGTCGACCTTCACGCCGGACTACTCGGTCGAGTTCCTGCCGACCAATCCCTGGATCCATCAACCCTTCGAGGGCTATGACGCGATGGGCGCCGAGAAGCTGCTGGAGAAGTGGTCGGTCTGACGGTCGACTAGCATCGCGGGATGCGCAAGCCCAACACCGACCTCATCCATCATCCCTACCGTCCGCCGGCGAATTTCGCGGCGCCGCAGCCTGGCGTGTTCAAGGCCTCGACGGTCTTCTTCGCCGACGTCGCCGCGATGCGTGCGCGCGACTGGAAGACCAAGGCCGGCTACACCTACGGCCTGCATGGCACGCCGACCACCTTCACGCTGGAAGAGCGGCTCGCGACGCTGGAAGGCGGCACCGAGTGCCTGCTGGTGCCGAGCGGGCTGGCGGCGATCACGCTGGTCGCGTTCGCGCTGCTCAAGACCGGCGACGAGGTGCTGATCCCCGACAACGCCTACGGCCCGAACAAGGCGCTGGCCACGGGCGAGCTGGCCAATTTCGGCATCAGCCACAGGCTCTACGATGCGATGGACCCGTCCGATCTCGCCGCCAAGCTGTCGGACCGCACCCGCCTGGTCTGGATGGAGGCGGCTGGCTCGGTCACGATGGAATTCCCGGACCTGCCCGCGCTCGTGGGCGTGTGCCGTGCGCGCGGCGTGATCACCGCGCTCGACAACACCTGGGGTGCCGGGCTGGCCTTCGCGCCCTTCGATTTCAATGGCAGCGGGCAGGGCGTCGACGTCTCGGTGCATGCGCTCACCAAGTACCCGAGCGGCGGCGGCGACGTGTTGATGGGCAGCGTCGTCACGCGCGACGAGCGCCTGCACCGGGCCCTGAAGCTCACGCACATGCGCATGGGCTTCGGCATCGGCGTCGGCGATGTCGAGATGCTGCTGCGCTCGCTGCCCAGCATGGCGCTGCGCTACCAGACGCACGACCGCAGCGCGCGCGAGCTGGCGCGCTGGCTCGAAGGCCGCGAGGAGATCGCGCAGGTGTTGCATCCCGCGCTCGATGGTTCGCCGGGACATGCGCACTGGCTGCGCCTGTGCGGCGCGGCCGATCTGGCGGCCGGGCTGTTCTCGGTCGTCTTCGACGCCAGTTTCAGCAGCGAACAGGTCGACCGTTTCTGCGACAGCCTCGAGCTGTTCCGCCTCGGTTATTCGTGGGGCGGCCCGATCAGCCTGGTCGTGCCTTACGACATCGGATTGATGCGTGATGCGACGGTCGCCCGCTGGCCGCACAAGGGCACGCTCGTGCGCTTTTCGGTCGGCCTGGAGGACGTCGAGGACCTGCGCGCCGACCTGGAACAGGCCCTCGCGGCCCTCTGAACCGCGCCGGTTATCGCGTACAGTCGCATCAGTGCAGTCACCCGGACTGCCGCGCCCCCAAGGAGATGCAGTGGCAACACCAAATTACGGCTACGAGAAGCGCCAGAAAGAGCTTGCGAAGAAAAAGAAAAAGGAAGAGAAGCTGAGGGAAAAGGCCAACCGCAAGCTGGGGCCGAGCACCGATGGGCTGGCGCCGGGCGACCCGGAAACCGACGTGGCCTCGCTGGAGCGCGACCCGCCGACCGTGCCGACGGAGCCGACCAAGAACGGTTGAGCCGCCATCCGCGGCACCGGCCGCAACAGACAGCCCGAACAAAGCCGCCCAGGCCATGGCCTGCGGCGGCTTTTTCGTGGCGCCTGCGACCCCGCTATCGGGGCAGCAGCTTGCGCAGCGCCGGCCAGACGTTGTCCAGCAGGCGCGGCTGCGCGGCGGCGATCGGATGGATGCGGTCGGCCTGGAACAGCGTCGCGGCATCGGGCGCATCCGCCACGCCCGCGAGCAGGAAGGGCACCAGCGCGGCCTTGGTGGCGGCGGCCACGTCCGCGAAGATCGCACCGAAGCGGCGCGTGTAGTCGCTGCCGTAGTTGGGCGGCACCTGGATGCCGACGATCAGCACCTGCGCGCCCGCGGCCTGGGCCGTCTTCGTGATCTGCAACAGGTTGTCCTGCGTGCTGGCGAGCGGCAGGCCGCGCAATGCATCGTTGGCGCCGAGTTCGAGCACCAGTTGCGTGGGCTTGTGCTGCGCAAGCAGGCTGGCCAGCCGCGCGCGCCCGCCGGAGGTGGTATCGCCGCTGATGCTGGCGTTGATCACGGTGGCCGCGATCTTCTGCTCCACCAGGCGCTTTTGCAGCAGCGGCACCCAGCCTTCGCCGCGCTTGAGGCCGTATTCGGCCGACAGCGAATCGCCGAGCACCAGGATCACGGACGCCTTGCCGGACGCGCTCGCAGCCAGGGCCGAGGCATCGACCCAAGACCCCGCAATGCCGCCCAGCGCGGCGGTCAAGATAAAGTGGCGTCGATTCACCAAGCGAAACCTTTCAATGTCCTCACTCCGACCCGATGGCCGATCCGAAGCAATTGTTGCCGTCGAGCACGTTTTCAAGTCGGTCACCGACTCTGCCGGCACGCTGGACATTCTGCAGGACATCGATTTCACCCTCGGCACGCGGGAGACTTGCGCCATCGTCGGCGCCTCCGGCTCGGGCAAGAGCACGCTGCTGTCGATCGTCGCCGGGCTCGACACGCCCACGCGCGGCACGGTGAAACTCGCGGGCGAAGACCTGTTCGCGATCGACGAGGACGAGCGTGCCGCGCTGCGCGCGCGCAAGGTCGGCTTCGTGTTCCAGAGCTTCCAGCTGCTCGGCAACCTGAGCGCGCTCGAGAACGTGATGCTGCCGCTCGAGCTGGCCGACCGCAAGGACGCGCGCAAGGCCGCGACCGAGATGCTCGGCCGCGTCGGCCTCGGCCAGCGCCTGGGCCACTACCCCAAGGTGCTCTCGGGCGGCGAGCAGCAGCGCGTGGCGCTGGCCCGCGCCTTTGTCGTGCAGCCGGCGCTGCTGCTTGCCGACGAGCCCACCGGCAGCCTCGACTTCGCCACCGGCGAGCAGGTGATGAAGCTGATGTTCGACCTGAACCGCGAACTCGGCACCACGCTCGTGCTCGTGACGCACGACCGCGGGATTGCCAGCCGCTGCGAGCGCCGCATCACGATCGATGCAGGCCATGTGAGCCTGGACGAACACGCCGGGGCCGTCCAGGCTGCCGCTCGATAATCCAGGCATGTCTTCTCCCAAAGTGATCTTCGGCTTTCATGCCGTGGGCGTGCGCATCAAGACCGCGCCGAAATCGGTGATCGAGGTGCTGTTCGATGCCAGCCGGCGCGATGCGCGCATGCGGCAGTTCGTCGCGCGGGCGCAGGAAGCCGGCGTGCGGCTGGTCGAGGCCGACGGGCTGCGGCTGTCCAAGCTCAGCGGCAGCCATGGGCACCAGGGCGTTGCCGCGCGCGTCGAGCCGGTTGCGCAGACCCATTCGCTCGACGAATTGCTCGAAGGCCTCGAAGCCGCCGGCACGATGCCGCTGCTGCTGGTGCTCGACGGCGTCACCGATCCGCACAACCTCGGCGCCTGCCTGCGCGTGGCCGACGGCGCCGGCGCCCATGCGGTGATCGCACCCAAGGACCATGCGGCCGGCATCAACGCCACGGTCGCCAAGGTTGCGAGCGGCGCGGCCGAGACGGTGCCTTACTTCATGGTGACCAATCTCGCGCGCACGCTGGGCGAACTCAAGGAACGCAGCATCTGGTGCGTGGGCACCAGCGACGACGCACCCGGCACGCTCTACCAGTGCGACCTGAAGCGGCCCCTCGCGCTGGTGCTGGGCGCCGAGGGCGAAGGCATGCGGCAGCTCACGCGCAAGACCTGCGATGCGCTGATCAGCATTCCGATGGCGGGCGCGGTCGAGAGCCTCAATGTCTCGGTGGCGAGCGGCGTGTGCCTGTACGAGGCCATGCGCCAACGCACGGTCTGAGCACCCGGGCGGCGCGGCCTCAGCTGCCGTAGTGTTCGAGCGCCAGCGCGCGCAGCAGCTGCACCGCCAGCCGGCCGGGCCGCGTCGCCGGCCTGGCTTTCGGCACCGCCAGCACCAGCCGGTTGCGGATGGCCGGCGCGTAGATCGCGGCCGCGTGCAGCGGCTGGTCGTAGGTCCACAGCCGCAACGCGCTGTTCGGCAGCACCGTGTGCGAGACGCCGCGCGCCACCAGCGACAGCACGGTCTGCACGGAGTCGACCTCGGCCACGATCGACAACGGCAGGCCGCGCGGCCGCGTGTAGGTCTCGAGCAGCTGCCGCAGTGCGTTCGGGCCGCTGGGCATCACCAGCGGCAGCGCCGCGACGTCGGCCAATCGCATGCGGCGCGGCAGCGCCTTGGGGCCGATCAGCACCAGCGGCTCGCGTGCCAGCGTTTCCTCCTGCACCTGCGGCGAGTGCGGCGGATCGAACAGCATCGCCATGTCCAGCTTGCCGGCCACCAGCCATTCGCGCAGCCGGATGCTGAGGGCTTCGACCACGCTGATCACGGCATCGGGATAGGCTGCGCGAAAGCGCTCGATCAGGTCGGCGGTCAGCACGTGGGCCACGCGCGGCGGCAGGCCGATGGTGATGCGACCGCGCGGACTCGCCTGGCGCTCGCGCATGTCGGCGCGGGCGCGCTCGGCCAGCTCGAAGATGCCGCGCGCATGCGCGAGCAGGGCGTGCCCGGCGTCGGTCGGCTCGGCGCCGCGGCCGGTGCGCACCAGCAGCGCCTGGCCAACTTCCTGCTCGAGCAGCAGCACCTGCCGGCTCAGCGCCGGCTGTGACATGTGGAGCGCCGCTGCGCCGCGGCTGAAACTGCCGGCCGCGGCGACGGCGGCGAAATAGTGCAGGCGGGCGAGGTCCATGGGTCATGCATCTTACGGATAGCTGATATTGGTGAAAAGCAAGGTGACGGCGCGCTTCGCCACCGCACAATGAAGCCAGCCCCTCACCTGCGCCATGACACGCGCCATCGCATGCAGACCACGCTGACTTACAACCGCCATCCCTCGACGCCCTCGCTGCGCCTGCCGCCCGACGCCTGCGATGCGCATGTCCATGTGTTCGGGCCGGCCGCGCGTTTTCCGTTCGCACCCGAGCGCGGCAGCACGCCGGCCGATGCACCCAAGGAGACGCTGTTCGCGCTGCATCGCCAGCTCGGCATCGCGCGTTGCGTGATCGTGCAGTCGCTGGTCCATGGCTTCGACAACCGCGTGGTGGAAGATGCGATCGCGGCCGGCGGCGGCCGCTACCTGGGCGTCGCACTGGTTCCGCTCGGCATCGACGATGCGGAACTGGCGCGGCTCGCGGCCGAGGGCTTTCGCGGCGTGCGCTTCCATTTCATGTCGCGCGGCGGTGGCGCGTCGGGCGTGGAGGATGTCGTCGCCTTCACGCGGCGGCTCGAGCCGCTCGGCATGCACCTTCAGGTGCACTTCGACGGCGTCCTGATCCACGCGCTGGCCGCGCCGCTCGCGCGCAGCGCGGTGCCGGTGGTGATCGACCACATGGCGCGCGTCGACGCATCGCTCGGCCCGGACCATGCCGACTTCGCGGCCCTGCATGCGCTGATGAAGAACCCGCTGTTCCGCGTCAAGGTCAGCGGCGTGGACCGCATCTCCGGCGAGCGCAGCTACGCCGACGGCGTGGCGCTGGCGCGCATCCTGGTGCGCGATTTTCCCGAGCGCTGTTTCTGGGGCACCGACTGGCCGCATCCGAACCATCATCACGTGCCGGACGATGGCGTGCTGGTCGATCGGCTGGCCGACATCGCGCCCGATGCCGCGCTGCGCGAGCAATTGCTGGTGCGCAATCCGCAAGACTTCTACCGCTTCGACCAATGAGTGCGGCGCTGTTTCAGCCCTCCGCGTGCCGGCTCGACGGCAAGGTCGCGCTCGTCACCGGCGCCGGCTCGGTCGGGCCCGGCTGGGGCAATGGCCGTGCGATCGCGGTGCGCTTCGCGCAAGAGGGCGCGCAGGTCTTCGGCGTGGACCGCGACAGCGATCGCCTCGCCGAGACCGTGGCGCGCGTGGCCGAGGCCGGCGGCGTGCTGGCCACTGCGACGTGCGACGTGACGAACAGCGAATCCGTCGCCGCCGTGGTCCAGGCCTGCATCGCACGCTTCGGCCGCATCGACGTGCTGGTCAACAACGTCGGCGGCTCGGCCCGCGGCGGCCCGGTGGAGATGTCCGAGGCGGTGTGGGACGCGCAGGTCGACCACAACCTCAAGAGCGTGTTCCTCAGCTGCAAGCACGTGCTGCCGCACATGGTCGAACAGGGCGGCGGCGCGATCGTCAATCTGGCATCGACTTCCGGCCTGCGCTGGACCGGCGCGGCACAGATCGCCTATGCGTCGACCAAGGCCGCGGTGATCCAGTTCTCGCGCGTGCTGGCGGTGCAGTACGCAGGGCAGGGCATTCGCGTCAACACCGTGGTACCGGGTCAGCTGCACACGCCGATGGTCGAGTCGCGCCTGGCCGGCCAGCGCGCCGGCGGCGACGTCGAGGCATTGCTGGCGCAGCGGCAGGCGCGCATCCCGCTGCCTTTCATGGGCGATGGCCGCGACAGCGCGGCGGCGGCGCTGTTCCTCGCGTCCGACGAGGCGCGCTTCGTGACCGGCACCGAGATCGTGGTCGATGGCGGAATGTCGGTGCGCTGCGACTGAACGCCGAACCAGACAACAACAAGGAGACTTTCATGAACCACCTGGGGCGCCTGCTGCGCCGGATTTCGCTGGGCCATCTGGCCCTCGCGCTCGCCGCCGCGGCCTGCATGCAGTCGGCGTTCGCGCAGGAAAAGATCACGCGCATCGTGGTCGCGTTTCCGCCCGGCGGCCCGGTCGACTTCGTGGCGCGCGCATTGAGCGAGCAGCTCGGCAAGGCGCTCGGCCAGCAGGTGATCGTCGAGAACAAGGCCGGCGCCAACGGCGCGATCGCGGCCGAGTACGTCTCGCGCGCCGCGCCCGATGCCGAGACGCTCTGGCTCACCAGCGTGGGCGCGGTGGCGATCAATCCCTCGCTCTACGACAAGCTGGCCTACGACCCGGCAAAGGATCTCACGCCGGTCTCGCTGGTGGTGCGCAATGTCGAGGTGCTGGTGGTGGGCGCCGATGCGCCTTACGCGACCGGCGCCGAGTTCGTGGCCGCGGCGAAGCGCAGCAAGCAGCCGTTGACGCTGGCTTCGTCCGGAACCGGCAGCGTGCCGCATCTGGCGATGGAGCTGCTGTCGGATGCCACCGGCACGCCGCTCCTGCACGTGCCGTACAAGGGCGCCGCGCCGGCCATCGCCGACGTGATCGCGGGCCACGTGGACGGCTTCTTCGGCGACATCCCGGGCCTCATCGGCCTGATCCGCGGCGGCAAGCTCAAGCCCATCGGCCTGGCCGCCGGCAAGCGCCATCCGCTGTTGCCGGACGTGAAGACCTTCGAGGAGATGGGCATCCATGGCGTCGATTCGGACAATTGGTATGCGCTGTTCGCCGCCAAGGGCACACCGGCGGCCGCGATCGCGCGCATGAACCAGGCGCTGCGCCGAACGCTCGAGACGCCGTCGGTGATGAAGCGGCTGTCGGAGTCCGGCGCCGAGCCCGCGCCCTCGTCGCCGGCGGAACTGGCCGCGCTGCTCGCCAAGGATTCGGCCAAGTGGTCCGCCGTCGTGCGTGCCAAGAACATCAAGGCGGATTGAATGCGCATCGCACCCATCACCCCCGGCAGCCGGCCCGAACTCGCCGCGCAGGAAGCGCGGATCATGGCCGAGCGCGGCCGCATCTCGCCGCTCTACCAGGTGTTGCTGAACAGCCCGCCGGTGGCGCACGGCTGGGAGCAGATGCTGTCGGCGGTGCGCAACCGCAACAGCCTGCCCGCGCATCTGCGCGAGCTGGTCATCCTGCGCGTGGCCGTGCTCAATCGGGCCGACTACGAATTCGATGCGCATGTGCCGCACGCGCTGGCGGCCGGCGTGCCGCAGGCCACTATCGATGACCTGCGGATGCAGCCGCTGCCGGACGCGATCGCGCTGTCGTGCAACGAGCGGCTGGCGCTGGAACTCACCGATGCGATGACGCGCGACATCGAGGTGCCCGATGCGCTGTTCGAGCGCGTGCGTACCGCTTTCGATGCACAGGCGCTGGTCGACCTGACGGCCACTGTCGCGGCCTACAACATGGTGTCGCGCTTCCTGGTGGCGCTGCACATCGGGCATTGAGCATGCCGACGAATGCCGCGCGGGTCCTGCTGCGCATCCGCACGGCGCGCGACGCCGAGGCGCGCATGGATGCCGACTGCCGCGCCTTCTGCGATGCCGCGCCGCTGCGGCTGGAGCGTGTTGCATGCGCTTCGGCATCGGCAATGGCGTATGTTTATCTGCAGCCGATGCAGGAGGTCGCGACCGGCGATCTTCCGGCGTTGGCCGAGGCCTTTGCCCAGCGCTGCGATTGGGCCGGCGAGGTGCTGGCTTCGCGGCTCGAACCGGTGTTCGACGTGGCCGGCGCGTCGGTGGCCGAGCCGGCCGCCTTTCACTACGTCGTCGAGATGGACCCCGAGGCCGGCTGGATGCCTGAGCTCACGCGCTGGTACGACACCGAGCACATGCCGGGCCTGGCGGCCGTGCCGGGCTGCGTCCGTGCACGGCGCTTCCTCAACCAGGGTCATGGGCCGTTGTCGCTGGCTTGCTATGACCTCGTGTCGGAGGAGACCTTGGGCTCGCCGGCCTGGCTCGCGGTGCGCGCGACCGCATGGAGCGACATCGCGCGACCGCATTTCATGAACACGCGCCGCACCATGTTCCGCGTGCCGCCGCACGCGGCCCGGACGGATTCGAGGACAACCTAGAGATTGGCGAATCCAGTGTCGCCGGTATGGTCGC
Organism: Variovorax sp. PBL-E5; assembly: GCF_901827185.1. Lineage (NCBI taxonomy): Bacteria > Pseudomonadati > Pseudomonadota > Betaproteobacteria > Burkholderiales > Comamonadaceae > Variovorax > Variovorax sp. PBL-E5. The sequence continues at coordinate 2,102,632 of NZ_LR594671.1, forward strand.
GCGCGGCCCAGTCGCCGATCCAGTCCCGGGCCTTGCGCTCCAGCGCATCGCAGGCGCTCGCGACATCCGGGAAGTGGCCGGACAAGGCGATGCGGCAGCTGTGGACGCCGTCGCGCCACAGGTCGGCATGGCCGGCGAGCTGGCCCTCGCTGGGCTGTGCCGTGAGGCAGATGCGGATTTCCCAGCCTTCGTGCTCGATCCGCTTGACCTCGTCGTCTTCGTCCATCGTTCCTCCAACCATGTTTTTCGATGCCCGACGGTCGCGGCGCGGACATGCTTGGGTCGGATCGTACCGGCAGCCGAATGCCGCCGCCGGAGAAGTGCTACCTACAGCAAGGTGAAGAAGCGCATCACGACCTGCGCGGGACGCCGCACGCCCGCGCCGACGAACATGCGCTCCCCGATCCAGCGCAGCGAGGGCGACGCCGTCTCGAAGCTCGGGCTGCACCGGAAGTAGATCTGTGCCGGGTCCACCGGTTTCCCGCGCAGCAGCGCCGCCATGACCTCGGGGGGTGCCGCGCGCACGGCGCGGTTGTGGACATAGATCAGATCGCCGGCATCGGTCTCGAGGCCATAGCGCGCGTCGAGTTCCGACAGCGTGTCGGATGCGATCAGCTGGAAGTCAGTGCCGCCCGGCAGCACGCGGGCGCGCCATCCGTTCCCGTGCGCCTGGCCGCCCGTGATGGGGACGAGCCGGCGCAGGCCGCGCGCGCTTTGGCTCAACACCTGCGGCGTGCCGACCTCGACCGTCAGGTCGGCGAAATACGCGAGAGCAGGTGCGGCGAGAGGGTCGAGCCCCGGCACGGCTCAGGTCTTTGTCGTCTCGGCGCTCGCCTTGTCGAGCGCCGCGATGGTGTCGGCATCGAGCTGCAGGCGCGTGGCCGCCGTCAGCTCGTCGAGTTGCTTCACCGAAGAAGCACTCGCGATCGGCGCCGTGATGCCCGGCCGGGCGATCTGCCATGCCAGCGCGACCTGGCCCGGCGTCGCGCCGCGCGCGTTGGCGGCGGCATCGAGCGCGCCGAGGATGCGCAGGCCGCGCTCGTTGAGGTACTTCTTCGTCGTGTTGGCGCCGCGCGCGCTCTTTGCGGCATCGGCCTCGGTGCGGTACTTGCCGGTCAGGAAGCCCGCGGCCAGCGCGTAGAAGTTGATGACGCCGACACCGCGCTCCAGGCACAGCGGCCCCAGCGCATCCTCGAACACCGCGCGGTCGTAGAGGTTGTAGAGCGGCTGCAGGCTCTCGTAGCGCGGCAGGCCGGTGCGCTCGGCCAGGTCGAGCGCCTCGGCCAGGCGCGGCGCCGTGTAGTTGGACGCGCCGATCGCGCGCACCTTGCCGGCCTTGATCAGCTCGGCATAGGCGCCGAGCGTGTCTTCGAGCGGCGTGTCGGCATCGTCGGCGTGCGACTGGTAGAGATCGATGTGGTCGGTCTTCAGCCGCCGCAGCGAGGCCTCGACCTCCTCGCGGATGTAGGCCGGCGAGAGTCCCTTGCGGCCGTCGCCCATCGCCATGCCGACCTTGGTCGCGAGCACCACGCGGTTGCGCTTGCCGGTCTGCCGAAGCCATTTGCCGATGATGGTTTCCGATTCGCCGCCGACATGGCCGGGCACCCAGGCCGAGTAGACGTTGGCGGTATCGACGAAGTTGAAGCCGGCATCGAGCCAGGCATCCAGCAGCCGGAAGGAGAGAGCCTCGTCGACGGTCCATCCGAAGACGTTGCCGCCGAAGGCGAGGGGCGAGACTTGCAGGCCGGAACGGCCGAGGGGGCGAAGCTGCATGGTGATGGGGTTCCTCTCGAAAGATCAGACAAAGCCGATGGCGCCGAGCAGCGCGCCCGCGCCCAGCAGCCAGAGCAGATGGAGCCGGGTGCGCCACACGATGAATGCCGCGACGCCGGTGAGCAGCCACAGATGCCAGGCCGGCGCGCCGCCCGCGCGGTTGCCCGTGGCCAGCACCCAGCCGGTCGCGACCAGCAGGCCGACCACGATCGGCGCCATGCCCTGCTTGAAGGCGCGCACGCCGCGCCGGGTGCGGTTGCGATGGGCCCAGCGGGTCGCGATGTAGGTCAGCGTGGTGCTGGGCACCATGATGCCGATCATCGTGACCGCGAGCCCGAACAGGCCCAGCAGCCAGGCCTGCGGGCCGGCGCCGATGCCGCCGGCGGCATTCAGCCCGACGTTCCAGCCCAGGAGCGCCACGAACAGCACGTTGGGTCCGGGCGCGGCCTGCGCGATCGCGATCGAAGACGTGAACTGGGCGTCCGTGAGCCAGCCGTGCTGGCCGACGAGGTAGCGGTTCATGTCGGGCACGGTGGTGATGGCGCCGCTGATCGACAGCAGCGACAGCAGCATGTACTGCGCGAAAAGCGCGAGCCAGTCCTGCCAGTGCATCACGATCGTCATGGGCCGATCCTTCGCCAGGTCCAGAGGCAGGCCGCGCCGCCCAGCACCAGCAGGATCCAGCCGAGCGGAATGCGCACGATCGCAACCGCCGCGAACACCAAGGCCACCAGCGCCAGGCACACGCCGAAGCCGAGCGGGTGCCGGCGCATGGCCGGCACCAGTTTGACGCCGGTGGCCGCAATCAGGCCGCCCGCCACCGCGCCCATGCCGCGCAGGGCACCCGCGACCTGCGCGTTGTCGGCGTAGTGGCTGTAGAGCACGGCGAGCGCCAGGATCACGCACAGGGGCAGCGTCAGCATGCCGGCCACGGCGGTGACGGCACCGCGTAGTCCGAAGTGGCGGTCGCCGATCATCAGCGCGAGGTTGATCACGTTCGGCCCCGGCAGGACCTGGGCCACGGCCCAGTCCTCGAGGAATTCATCGGGCGTGAGCCAGCGCTTCTTCTCGACGATCTCGCGCTGCACGACGGCCAGCACGCCGCCGAAACCCTGCAGGGCCAGCCAGGTGAACGAAAGGAAGAGGTCGCGCAAGGACTCGGGTCGCGGGCGACTGACGGGCGCTGCTGCCGTGGGGAGGGTGGGAGCCGTCTGCATTGCCGCCGATTATCGCGGCGCCGCGTGACCGGCGACTGCGCGGGGACTCTGCCGACACACGCGGCCTGTGCATGCTGCGACACTCGGGCCATGCAGGCACGCGCACTCTACGATCTCTTCAAACAGGCCCTGTCTTCCTGGAAGGCCGACTATGCGCCGAGCATGGGCGCGGCGCTGGCCTACTACACGGTCTTTTCGGTGGCGCCGCTGCTGCTGATCGTGATCTCGGTGGCCGGCCTCGTGTTCGGCCAGGAAGCGGCGCGCGGCGAGATCATCACGCAGCTGTCGGGCCTGATGGGCGAGCAGGGCGCGCGGGCGGTGCAGGGCATGCTCGAGGCCGTCAACAAGCCGCGGGAGGGCATCGTCGCGACGGTCGTCGGCATCGGCCTCCTGCTGCTCGGCGCGACCACGGTGTTCGGTGAACTGCAGGATGCGCTCGACCGCATCTGGCGCGCCCCGGCGCGCGACGAAGGCAAGAGCCTCTTCAACGTGCTGCGCGTGCGCCTCCTGTCCTTCAGCATGATCATGGGCATCGGCTTCCTGCTGATGGTGTCGCTGGTGGCGAGCGCGGCGCTGGCGGCGCTCGGCAAGTGGTGGGCGCCGATCTTCGGCGGCTGGGCGATGCTGGCGCAGGCGGTCAACTTCGTCTTCAGCTTCGGCATGGTCACCGTGGGCTTCGCGATGATCTACAAGATCATGCCGCGCGTGCGGGTGCAGTGGCGCGACGTCTGGGTCGGCGCCGCAGTGACGGCGCTGCTGTTCGCGATCGGCAAGCACCTGATCGGCCTCTACATCGGCAAGAGCAGCGTCGCCTCGGGCTACGGCGCGGCGGGCTCGCTGGTGGTGGTGCTGGTGTGGGTCTACTACTCGGCGCAGATCTTCCTGCTGGGCGCCGAGTTCACCTGGGTCTATGCGCACAGCTACGGCTCGCTCAGGCACACCGAGCGGCCCGAGGCGGCGTCGACGCCGACCCGCGGCGAGCCGCCCGCGAGGCCGGCCGCCTGAGCGCCGCGCGGCCGGACAACGCTCAGCGCTGCGGCATGTCCTTGGTCGAATAGCCCAGGCTCACGGTGGCATCGTCAGGGATCGCGGGCATGGTCGCATTCCAGTCCTGCCAGGCCTGGCGCATCGCAGCCAGCCGCTCCGGATGCTTCTTGCCCAGGTTGGCGCGCTCGCGCTCGTCGCCCGGGATGTTGAACAGGTACTCGTTGCCGTCCACCTGCAGGTACTTCCAGTCGCCCTCGCGCAGCGCGCGCTGCCCGCGGTGGTTCATGCGCCAGTGCAGCGGGCGCGCGAAACGCTTCGTCGCATCGCGCAGCACCGGCATCAGCGACACGCCGTCCAGCGGATAGCCCGCATCGGGCGCCACCCCCGCCGCATCCAGCAGCGTGGCCGACCAGTCCATCGTCATGCAGAGCTGCGCGCTCTGGCCGCCGCGTGCGATCACCTGGGGCCAGTGCGCGATCCACGGCACGCGGATGCCGCCCTCGGTCAGGTCCATCTTGCCGCCCACCAGCGGCCAGTTGTCCGAGAAGCGCTCGCCGCCGTTGTCGCTGGTGAAGACCACCAGCGTGTCTTCGGCGATACCGTGCTTCTGGAGCGCTGCCATGATCCAGCCGATGCCCTCGTCCATGTGATGGATCATGCGCCGGTAGGTATGGATGTTGCCCCCGGCCAGGTCGAACAGGTTGTCCTTGATGGCCGGCGCCTTGGCCGCATCCTCGCGCGTCTCCCACGGCCAGTGCGGTGCGGTGTAGTGCAGGCTCAGGAAGAAGGGGGCTTGCTGCTGCGCCATGCGCTCGACGTAGTCCACCGCGCGGCGCGATAGCAGGTCGGTGAGGTAGCCGTCTTCCTGCTTGTCCTCCTCGCCGGACCACAGGTCGTGGCGGCCGGAAGAATCGCAGTGGGTGAAGTAATCCACGCCGCCCGACATCGGGCCGAAGAACTCCTCGTAGCCCGAGCGCAAGGGGCCGAAGGCCGGCGGAAAGCCCAGGTGCCACTTGCCGATGAGGGCGGTGCGGTAGCCCGCGTCGCGCAGCAGCGAGGGCAGGGTGGGATGCGCAGGCGGCAGGCCCAGCGACGTGCTGCCGCGGCTCTTGCTGTTGATCGGCTCCTCGGCCGCGCCGCGCAGGCGGTACTGGTAGCGCGCGGTCATGAGGGCGAAGCGCGTGGGCGAGCACACGGGCGAATTGGCATAGCCCTGCGTGAACTGGATGCCGTTGGCGGCCAGGCCGTCGAGCACGGGGGAGACGGGGCCGAAGGCCGCATCGCGGCCGCCGTAGCAGCCCAGGTCCGCGAAGCCGAGGTCGTCGGCCACGATGAAGATCAGGTTGGGACGCTGAGACATGAGGCGCGACTCAATCGGCTTTCATGCCGGTGGATTTGACGATCTTCCCATAGCGCACGCTGTTGGCCGCGAGACGGTCGGATGCGGCCTGCCCGGTCTCGCCGAGCGCCACCATGTCGAGGCTCGCCAGGCGGCTCTTGAGTTCCGGCGTCGCCAGCGCCGTCTGCAGGGCGCGGCGCAATGTCTCGACCACCGGCTCGGGCGTCGCGGCCGGCACCATCGCCATGTAGAGCACTTCGAACTCGAGGTTCTTGAGACCGAGTTCGCCGACCGTGGGCACGTCGGGCAGCAGCGGCGATCGCTGGCTGCCGGTGACGGCCAGCGGCTTCGCCTTGCCGCTCTGCACCTGCGGAAACAACCCCGGCGTGGCGAGGATGCCCGCCTGCACTTCGTTCGACAGCAAGGCCAGCACGGCCGGCGCGTTGCCCTTGTAGGGCACGTGCGTGATCTTGGCGCCGGTCGCCTGCGCGAAGATCTCTGCCGCGATGTGGCCGGGGCTGCCGTTGCCGGCGGAGGCGAAGGTGACATCCTGCGTCTTGGCGCGGGCCACGAAGTCCGGCAGCGTCTTGACGCCGAGCGAAGGATTGACGCCGAAGGTCAGGCCCGAGGAGCTGAAGATCATCAGCGGCTTCAGGTCCTTCGGGGCGAAGGGCATGGACGCATAGAGGTGCGGATTGATGGTGACGGTGGTGTCGATGGTCAGCAGCACCGTGTAGCCGTCGGCCGGGCTCTTGGCGACGGCGTCCGCGCCGATGTTGCCGCCGGCGCCGGGACGATTTTCGACGACGAAGGGCTGCTTGAGTTCCTTGTTCAGCGGTACGGCCAGCGCGCGCCCAAGGATGTCGAGCGGACCGCCCGGCGGGAAGTTGGTGATGAACTTGACCGGCTTCGAGGGATAGGCGGCGTCGGCGCGGGCCGCGCCGGCGCCCAGGCTGCCGACGATGAAGGCCGCGCAGGCCAGCAGGCTGAAGAGGCGCTGGGGGCCGCGCAGGGAAGAGGGATGGGTCATGCGGGAGTCTCCGGGATCGATGGCCTGCCATGGCGAACGGGCGTCGTCGCGGCGACGTGCAGGCCACGGCACTTTAGAAGCTCGGCGGTGACGGCACAACTGAAAGCTGTTCTGCCTGCTATTCCTGCTTGTTATATTTGAAATCCTCATTCCAAGGGCCACGGATTTTCCAGCCATGAACTTTGCTCGCCTCAAGCTGCGCCATCTGCAGTGCCTCGCCATGGTGGCGCAGGAACGCAATCTGGTCCGCGCAGCCAAGGCGATGGCGCTCACGCAGCCCGCGGTCTCCAAGACCATCGCCGAGCTCGAGGACATCGTGGGCCGCCGGCTCCTGGTGCGGCGGCGCCGCGGCGTCGATCTGACGCCGGCCGGCGAGGTGCTGGTCCAGCATGCGGTGGCCACCTTGCGCGGGCTGCGCGAAGGATTGTCGCTGGCGCTGGACCAGCCGGAGGTCGATCAGATCCAGGTCGCGGTCGGTGCCTTGCCGAACATGGCGGCGGGCTTGCTGCCGGCGGCCGTCGCGTCGCTGACCGCATCGGAGCCCGCGCTGCGCGTGCGCGTCGTCAGCGGAACCAATGCGCAATTGATGACGCAGCTGCGGCAGGGCGAGATCGACCTCGTGCTCGGCCGGCTCGCGCAGGCTTCGGCCATGGTCGACCTGGCCTTCGAGCAGCTCTACAGCGAACCGCTGCTGCTGGTTGCGCGCCCCGCGCATCCGCTCGCCGCACTGCGCCGTCCGGCGCTCGATGCGCTGGCGGATTTTCCGCTGGTGGTGCCGGTCCACGGCACGCTCATCCGCGATACCACCGACGCCTTCCTGCTCGCGCGCGGCACGGCGCCGCCCCGGTGCGTCATCGAGGCCACCGACACCAGCTTCGTGCTGGGCCTGCTCCAGCGGACCGACGCCATCTGGTTCGCGCCCCAGGGCGCCGTCGATGCCGCACTGGCGCGCGGCGAGTTGTGCCGCCTGGCTTTCGATACCGCCAGCACGGAAGGTCCGGTCGGACTGACGACGCGCCGCGCCAGCGAACTCGGCGAAGGCGCGCGCCGGCTGATGGAGGCGGTGCATGGCGTGTTGCGCCAGTCCGCGCGGCCGGCCGCATCCGACCGGCCGAAAGCGCCGCGGCGTCCGCGCGCGCACTGAAGCGGGTCCGGATCCCCGGCATACTCGATCTTCGCCGCCCGAATGCCATGCCCGGAAAATTCTCGACCCCGCACAGCCGCCTTCGACTCGCCGGCGTCATCGTCCTGCTCGTGGGTCTGCTGGCCGCGCTGTGCGTCCATATCTCGGCCGCGGACTCGCCCGACACGAAGGTCGGCGGCTACCGGATCGTGAACGGGCATGCCTATGCCGTGCCGTTCGACAGCTCGTCCGGCGAAGAACAGCAACTGGAACGCCTGGGCGGGAAGGCGGCGGTGTGGACCTATCGCTTCGATCGCTGGCTTGCGTCGCTCTGGCATGGGGAGCGCCTGGCCTGCACGCTGGCCGCGCTCTCCGCGATCACCATGCTCGCGTGTTTTCATGTCGCCGGCCTGATGGCCGTCGACCCTGACGCATAGGCGCCGGGCTGCCGCTCGCTTCAGCGCGCCGGCGCCAGCACGGGCTGGCGCGATTCCCTCGCCGCGAGCGCCCAGCGCGCCAGTTCGTCCGCCGGCATCGGCCGTGCGAAGAAATAGCCCTGGAACTCGTCGCAGCCCAGGCGCATGAGGATGTCGTGCTGGCCCTGGGTTTCGACGCCCTCGGCCACCACGGTGAGACTGAGCGCATGTGCCAGCCGGATCACTGCTTCGACCACGGCGCGCGCGTCTTCTTTCGTTTCCAGTTCCTGCACGAAGCTGCCGTCGATCTTGAGCTGCCGGGCCGGCAACTGCCGCAGATGGCTCAGGCTCGAATAGCCGGTGCCGAAATCGTCGATCGACAGGTACACGCCGATGAGCGACAGGCCCTCGAAGGTGCGCTTGGTGGCCGTGATGTCCTCCATCGCCACCGATTCGGTGATCTCGCACAAGAGCTGCGAGCGCAGCACGTCGTGCCGCCGCAGTGCCTCTTCCACCTTGTCGGCCAGGCCGCCTTCGCGCAGCTGCAGCGCCGACAGATTGATCGCCACCCGCATGTGCAGGCCCTGCTTGCTCCATGCGGCCACCTGCCGGCACGCTTCGTCGATGATCCAGTCGCCCAGGCGCACGATGAGGCCGAAGCGCTCCGTCAGGTTGATGAACTCCGCCGGACCGACCAGCCCGCGCTGCGGATGGTTCCAGCGCACCAGTGCCTCCACACCGCTGATCTGGTTGCGGCGCGCGTCGATCTTCGGTTGATAGTAGAGCTCGAACTGGTTGCGCTCGATCGCTACCCGCAGGTCGCTCAGGAGCTGGAGCTGGCCCGCGACGTCGACGCCCATCGACGACTCGAAGACGGCGTAGTTGCCGCCGCCGCCGCGCTTGGCCTGGCGCATGGCCGCGTCGGCATTGGCGACCAGCTTGCCCGGTTCTCCCTGGTCCGGATGGATCACGATGCCGATCGAGCACGCGATCTGCAACTGCTTGCCCGCGAGCTCGAAGGGCTGGGCCAGAGCCCGCAGAATGCGCTTGGCCATCTGCACGCAATCGGCAGTGTCCAGCACGCCTTCGAGCAGGACCAGGAATTCGTCGGCGCCGACGCGCGCCACCGTGTCGCTGGCGCGTGCTTCGCGGCTCAGCCGGTCGGCCGTCGCGCGCAGGACCAGGTCGCCTGCAGCATGGCCGAAGGAATCGTTGATGGGCTTGAAGCCGTCGAGGTCCACGAACAGCACGGCGATCCGTTCCACGATCTGCACGTTGTTGGCGCGATTGATCCGCGTCAGTGCATGGCCGAGCCGATCCTCGAACAGCACGCGATTGGCCAGGCCGGTCAATGGGTCGCCGAGGGCGTGCTGCTGCAGCTCCTGGTTGGCGGATTGCAGCTGCGCGTTCGACTCCTGCAGCGAGCGCGTCAGCCGCATCGCGACGACCTGCAGCCGGGACTCCAGGATCGACGCATAGAGGATGCCGAGCAGCAGCACGCCGGTTCCCACGGCGACGACGGCCGCCAGCCCCTTGCCGTGGATGCCGTCGATGCTCAGGCACACCGAATCTGCCGGAAATTTGGCAGCGTCCATGCCGGTGAAGTGCATCGCGCAGACGGTGGCGGCCATCGTCAGCGCCGCAAGCAGATGGATGGACGGCCGCGGCAACTCGCGCATCTGCATCAGCCGGTGGAAGAGGGTCAGGATCACCGCCGAGGCACCCACGGCGATCAGCAGGGACAGGGCCACGGTCGGCATGTGCCAGGCGATGCCGGGCTTCATGTCCAGCGCGGCCATGCCGATGTAGTGCATGCCGCCGAGGCCCGCGCCCACGACCAGCGCGCCGGGCGCGATCAGGGCGTCACCGGGCCGGCTGGCGATCCAGAGCGCGATGCCGGCCGCCGCCATCGCCGAGGCCCAGGACAGCGCCGTCATCGCTGCCGCCAAGCCCAGCGGGATGGGCAGCGAGAAGCCGAGCAGGCCGACGAACTGCATCGCCCAGATGCCGGTTCCCAGCACGAACGAGCCGGCCGCCCACCATGGAAGATTCAGCTCGCCCGAGGACGTCCTGGCGCGGCGCGCCAGATCGAGCGCGACGTAGAAAGTCAGGCTCGCGATGACCACCGAAGCCGCGATGAACCACAGGTCGTAGTGAGGGGTAAGAAGCATCGGCTCGGGGGTCACCAGGGGGAGTATCGTCGCAAGCGTCGAATTGTGAGGTGTGTTTCACGTTGTCGAAACGCACAGGAACACGCCGAGTACGAAGGAAGTTTTCGTGCGGTAACTATCACGGCTGCACCTTCGAGTATCGGCAGACTTTGCCGCAAATGTAGGCCGCGCGCCGGGGATTTCGTGCCCGAGGTGCGCAGGTTTCCGATGCAAATGCGTCAACCTGCACGTTGCAGGTCCAAGCCCGGCGACACCGTCAGCATCCCGCTCCGGCACATCGGCCATCCTGATCGTGGCGCGTGGGGCGAACCACGCGGGCAGACCTCGCTGCCGGCCAGCTACCACAGCGGCCTCGATGCGGTGATCGCGGCCAACTGGCATTGAGCGCGCGTGGCCTGCTGCGGCGCTGGTCTTCTCAGGCCAGCGTCGCCCGGCGCACCGCCAATTCCCATTGCGCCATCGCCTCGTCGGCCTTCGCGCGGCTCATCGTCGGCATGAAGCGCCGCTCGACGCGCCACAGCTTCGACAGCTGGGCTGCATCGCCGTACACGCCGGTCGACAGCCCCGCGAGGTAGGCCGCACCCAGCGCCGTGGTCTCGGTCACCTCGGGCCGCACCACGGGAATCCCGAGCAGGTCGGCCTGGAACTGCATCAGCAGATCGTTGACGGCCGCGCCGCCGTCGACACGCAGCTCGGCCACCGGCGCGCCACCCGCGGCGACGGCATCGCGGCTCATCGCCTGCAGCAGTGCGGCGCTCTGGTAGGCGATGCTTTCCAGCGCGGCGCGCGCGATGTGGGCGAGCGTCGTGCCGCGCGTCAGGCCGGTGATGGTGCCGCGCGCGTCGGCGTTCCAATAGGGCGCGCCGAGGCCGGTGAAGGCGGGCACCATCATCACGCCGCCCGCATCGGGCACGCTCTCGGCCAGCGACTGCACCTGCGCGCTGCCCTGGATCGCCTTGAGGCCGTCGCGCAGCCATTGCACCACCGCGCCGCCGACGAACACGCTGCCTTCCATCGCGTACTGCGGCTGCGCGTCGGTCTGCGCGGCACTGGTCACGAGCAGGCCGTTCTGCGAAGGCTGGAAGGCCGCACCCGTGTGCATCAGCAAAAAGCAGCCGGTGCCGTAGGTGTTCTTGGCCATGCCGGCCTCGAAGCAGGCCTGGCCGAAGAGGGCGCTCTGCTGGTCGCCCGCGACACCGCCGATGGGCAGGGCACGGCCGTCGAACAGATGCGCATCGGTGTCGGCGAAGTGCGCGCTCGAAGGCTTGACCTGCGGCATCAGCGAGGCGGGAATGTCGAGCGCCTTCATGAGCGCGGCGTCCCACTGGTTGTCGTGCACGTTGAACAGCATCGTGCGCGAGGCGTTGCTCACGTCGGTGACGTGCACCTTGCCACCGGTGAGCTGCCAGATGAGCCAGCTGTCGATGGTGCCGAAGGCCAGCTCGCCGCGGTCGGCCGCGGCGCGCGCGCCGGGCACGTGGTCGAGCAGCCAGCGCAGCTTGGTGGCCGAGAAGTAGGCGTCGATCACGAGACCGGTCTTCTCGCGGATGGTGTCGGTCATGCCGTCCTCGCGCAGCCGCGCGCACAGCGGCTCGGCACGGCGGTCCTGCCAGACGATGGCGTGATGCACCGGATGGCCGGTCTTGCGGTTCCACAGCACCGTGGTCTCGCGCTGGTTGGTGATGCCGATGGCGTGGATGTCGCTCGGCTTCAGCGCGGCCTTGGCGAGCACCTCGCGCGCGGTCGCGAGCTGGCGGGTCCAGATCTCCATCGGATCGTGCTCGACCCAGCCGGGCTGCGGATAGATCTGCGTGAGTTCCTTCTGCGCGATGGCGACGATGCGGCCCTCGCGGTCGAAGACGATGCTGCGGGAGCTCGACGTGCCCTGGTCGAGGGCGAGCAGGTAGGTCATGACGAAAAGTCCTTCAGGGTTCGCGAGCAATGTCGCAGCGCACCTGCGCCTCTTCCAGCAACGCGGGAAAAGGCGGCGGCGGCTCCGCGTCGGTGAACAGGCGGTCGATCTGCGACAGCTTCGCCACCTCGATCATCGCTGGCCGGTTGAACTTGCTGGCATCGGCCGCGAGCCAGACCTCGCGCGCCTGCGCGATGATGGTCTGCGCCACCTTCACCTCGCGCAGGTCGAAGTCGCGCAGCGTGCCGTCGGCCTCGATGCTCGACACGCCGATGAGCGCGATGTCGACCTTGAACTGGCGGATGAAATCCACCGTCGCCTCGCCCACGATGGCGCGGTCGCGCAGCCGCACCGAGCCGCCGGCCACGATCACCTCGCAGGCCGGGTTGCCGCTCAGGAGGGTCGCTACGTTGAGATTGTTGGTGATCACGCGCAGGCCGGTGTGGCGCAGCAGCGCCTTGGCGATCGCCTCGGTCGTGGTGCCGATGTTGAGGATCAGCGAGCAATCGTTCGGCACCTGCGCCGCCACCGCGCGCGCGATGCGCGCCTTGCCTTCGGCATGCAGCGTCTCGCGCTGCTGGTAGCCGATGTTCTCGATGGTCGAACTGGGCATGCGCACGCCGCCGTGGAAGCGCGTCAGATGGCCCTCGTCGGCGAGCCGTTGCACGTCGCGGCGCACGGTCTGCAGCGTGACGCCGAGCATCTCGGCCAGTTGCTCGACCGTGACCGAACCACGCGCGCGGACGGTATCGAGCAGCTTGATCTGGCGGGGATTGGAGTTCATCGAGAGGGGACGGCCGGGCGCTTGCTCACTTTAGAACGAAAAGAAACGAATGGACTCAAGGGAAAACACGAAGGAAAATCGCGCCTTAAGGAATCAAGATGAGCGAATACGAAAATTATTCGAGCGCAAAGGGCCATCCAGCTCGCAGGCCCACCCACCTTCACCTCGTGAGCGCCAACCCTCCCTCCCCATCCGCCGGCGTGACCGATTGCGATGTGCTCATCGTCGGCGGCGGCATCAACGGCTGCGGCATCGCGCGCGATCTCGCGGGCCGCGGCTGGCGCGTCGTGCTGTGCGAGAGGGACGACCTGGCCGCGCACACATCGTCGTCTTCCACCAAGCTGATCCATGGCGGGCTGCGCTATCTCGAGTACTACGAATTCTCGCTGGTGCGCAAGGCACTGCAGGAGCGCGAGGTGCTGCTGCGCAGTGCGCCGCACATCATGGCGCCGCTGCGTTTCGTGATGCCGCACGATCCGTCGATGCGGCCGGCCTGGATGGTGCGCATCGGTCTCTTCATGTACGACCATCTCGCCAGGCGCGAAGTCCTTCCCGGCTCGCGCTCGGTCAACCTGCGCCGCCATGCGGCGGGCGCGCCGCTCAAGTCGCAGTTCAAGCGCGGCTTCATCTATTCCGACGGCTGGGTCGACGATGCGCGGCTGGTGGTGCTCAATGCGCTCGATGCGCGCGCGCGCGGCGCCGAGGTGCTGACCCGCACGCGCTGCGTCAGCGCGCGGCGCGATGCCCGGGGCTGGACCGCCGAGCTCGAAGGGCCCGCCGGCCGGCGCATGGTGCGCGCGCGGGCCGTGGTCAATGCCGCGGGGCCATGGGCCGAATCCTTCCTGCGCGGCGTGGCGCGTCCGGCCGAGGGCGAGGCGCTCGCGACGCGGCATCTGCGCCTCGTCAAAGGCAGCCACATCGTGGTGCCGCGCCTGTTCACGCACGACCACGCCTACATCTTCCAGAACCCCGACAAGCGGATCATCTTCGCCATTCCCTACCAGGACGACTTCACGCTCATCGGCACCACCGACGTCGAGCTGCACGGCGACGATCCGGGCGCGGCCCGCATCGCCGATGACGAGATCGACTACCTGTGCACGCAGGCCAGCCGCTATTTCGAAAAACCCGTTCGGCCGTCCGACGTGGTCTGGACCTACTCCGGCGTGCGCCCCCTGCTCGACGACGATTCGGGCGACCCGTCGGCCGTGACGCGCGACTACATGCTCGAGTCGAACACCACGGCGGCGCCGCTGCTGTCGGTCTGGGGCGGCAAGATCACCACCTTCCGCAAGCTGGCGGAGGATGCGTCCGACGAGATCGGCAGGATGCTCGGCGAGTCGCGCCCCGCGTGGACCCATGGCGCCTTCATGGCCGGCGGCGATCTCTCGGGCTGGATCGGCGCCCGCACGCAGGGTTCGCGGCCCGGCGACGAGTTCGCGCGTTTCGTGGAAGCGGTGCGCGCCCGGTATCCGTGGCTCGATGCCGCGCTCGCGCAGCGGCTCGCGCGGGCCTACGGCGCGCGCATCTCGGAAGTGATCGGCGACGCGCGATCGATGGCCGACATGGGCGCGGCCGTCGCGCCCGGGCTTCACGAGCGCGAACTGCACTATCTGCAGGACCAGGAATGGGCCGTGAGCGGGGAGGACGTGCTCTGGCGCCGATCGAAGCTCGGGCTGCACATCACGCCGGCACAGCGCGATCAGGTGAGCGCCTGGATGCAGGTCCATGGGGCGGCCCGGGCAGCGCAGATCGCCCACTGATGCGCGCGTGGCGCTGCGGGCGCCTTGCTATGGCCTGGCGTCCCCGGCGTTGGCAGCGGGGCTGCGGCTGAACGTGCTGTCGATCGCCGCCTGCAGATTGATGCGCGCCTGCGCCTCGCGCGCCGCGCGGATCTCGGCCGTCTGGTAGAGCGGCCGGCGCTCGAGAAAGCGCGAAAGGATGCCGCGCCGGCGCGGCTCGAACACCGCCGGCGATATGTGCGCGTACTCGGCGCGGATCTGGTGTTCGTATTGCGCGAAGCGGGCCGGCGCGGCGCCGAGGATCGAGAGGTCGATGTCGATCAGCAGTTCGGCATCGCGGCCCTCGGGTACCGCGTTGTGCTGCGTCGCCATCACCAGGGCATGAACGCGCTCCGCCACCTCGGCCGGCAATCCCGCTGCGCCGAGCACATCGCGTGCCCAGCCGGCGCTCAGGGCCTCGTTGTCGTGGCCCTGCACGTCGTAGATTGCATCGTGGAACCACAGCGCCAGCGCCACCTCGGCCGGCCGTTCGGCCGCCGCGCGATGCAGTGCCAGCAGCGCGAGGCATTCGCCCAGGTGCTGCAGCGTGTGGTAATGGCGCTGCGGCTCGGCATAGCGCGCCATCAGCGCGGACAGCAATGCGCCGGGCGCGTCGGCGCCGAGCTCGTGCCAGGCTTCGGTCCACGAAGCATGCAGTGCCGCGGTGTCCATCGTCATGGCACCATCGCGGCGCGCACTTCGCGCCCGAGTTCGATCACGGACATCGCGTAGTAGCTGCTCCAGTTGTAGCGCGTGATGACATAGAAGTTCTTCGTGCCGGCCACGTAGCTCGGCGGGTCGTCGCCGTTCTGCAGCTCGATCAGCGCCAGCAGTCCGGGGTAGCGCAGCGCCTCGCCTTCGAGCACCGCGCCGCCGGCCACGAAGCTGTCGGCGCTGAAGGTGGGAACGATGTCCGGCGCGAGCAGCACGGCCTTCTGCAGCCGGGCGATGTCGAAGCTCACGGGGAAGATCGGCGGCACGCCCGGCTTCCAGCCGAAGGCCTTGAAGTAGTTGGCGACGGAACCGATCACGTCGGCTGCGTCGTTGACCAGGTCGATGCGGCCGTCGCCGTCGAAATCGACCGCGTACTTCGCGATGCTGCTCGGCATGAACTGCGGCATGCCCATCGCGCCCGCATAGCTGCCCACCGGCGCCATCGGGTCGCCGGCAGTACGGCTCTCGATGCCGAGAAAGCTTTCGAGTTCGCTGCGGAAGAAGGCCTGCCGCTCGGCCGCGCGCGGATGCGCCTGCGGAAAATCGAAGGCAAGGGTGGCCAGCGCATCGATCACGCGGAAGTTGCCCATGCTGCGGCCATAGATCGTCTCGACGCCGACGATGCCGACGATGATCTCGGGCGGCACGCCGTACTCGGCCTCGGCCCGCGCGAGCGTGTCGGCATTGCTGCGCCAGAAGCGCACGCCGGCCGCGATGCGCACCGGATCGATGAAGCGGCTGCGGTAGATGGCCCAGTTCTTCGGCGTGCCCGTCGGCGCCGGCAGCATCAGCCGCGGCACGTTGGGCAGCATGCGCGCGGCGCCGATGGTGGCGCGCACCTGATCGCGATCGAGGTTGCGCCGTGCGGCGACCTCGTCGGCGAACTGCATGGCGTCGTCGCGGCTCGCATACGCAACGCCGCCGCGCACCACGTTGCCGCGCGGGCCGGACCCGCTCTGCGCCGAAGCGGATGGGGAGAGAAGAAGGCCGGCTGTCGCCAGCATCAGGGCGATCGAAAGAACGTTCGGAAGAGGGCGTCGCATCGTCCCGATTGTGCCGCCCGTTCCGGCTCGGCCCGCGGCGGTCACGCGGTGTTTCAGCGCGGCCAGGCGAGCCGGCGGAATTCGGCGCGCAGCGCGGACAGCGCCGCGGCCGGCGTCCTCGCGTAGCGCTGGGCCTCGAGCCGCAGCAGCCAGTCCTGCAGTGGCCGTGCGCTGTCGCCGAAGCGTTCGGCCACGCGGGCGGCCATCTGCCGCGGTGGCATCGCTTCCGGCACTTCGATGCCGGCGCGCCGCAGCCGCGCGCGTGCCTGCCCGAGCAGGCGCAGCCAGGGGTCGTGCTGGCTGCGTTCCCACAAGGTCCAGCCGGCGCCCGCGAGGCTGACCACGACCAGCAGCGCGAGCAGCACCGTCGCGAGATCCATCAGGCTCGGCGTCTCGAAGCCGAGGTTCTTCAGCAGATCGAGCTGGCGGCTCTGCGTGTAGTTGAGCACCCATTGGTTCCAGCCATTGTTGACGGCGTCCCAGGCGGCGCGCAGGTTCTGCGCGAGCGTCGGGCTCATGGCGTCGATCGCGCCCGAGAACAGGCCCGGCGCGGGCGCGAGCCGGCGGAACTGGCCCACGCGATCCGGCGAGATCGCGCCGGTCGGATCGACGCGCACCCAGCCCGCGCCGTCCTCCCACACCTCCGCCCACGCGTGCGCATCGCTGTGCCGCAGCACCCAGTAACGGTCGACGCCGTTGATCTCTCCGCCCTGGTAGCCGGTGACGATGCGCGCCGGGATGTCGAGCGCGCGCATCAGCACCACGAAGGCCGATGCGATGTGCTCGCAGAAGCCGGCCTTGCGATCGAACCAGAACTCGTCGGCCGTGTCGTCGCCGTAGACGCCGGGGTCGAGCGTGTAGCTGTAGCCGCCGGTGCGCAGACGCTGCAGCACGGCCTGCACGAAGGCGGAGGTCGTGGCGCCGGCGAGTGCGGGGTCGCTGCGCATCTGGGCGGCCAGCTGGGCCGTGCGCGGATTCGAGCCGGGCGGCAGCGCGAGGTAGGGCTGCAGCGCGGCCGTGCGGCGTGTCGGTCCGCTCAGGAACCGGGTGTAGCTCTCGGCGCTGTAGCGCACCAGATCGCCGATCGGACGATTGGCGAGCCATTGCAGGTCGCTGGTGCCGAACACGCGGTAGCCGGGCAGTTCGGGCTTGATCGGCGTGGCGTCCAGTGTCAGCAGCCAGGGCCGGTTGCTGGGCTCGAGCGTGACCTCGTAGCGCACGGGCTCGCCGTCCACGCGCAGGTTGAGCGGCATGAAGGCGTTCTCGAACAGCGGCGCGGCGGTCCATGTGCGGCCGTCGAAGTTCGACAGCACCGGCCCGCGGAAGTACAGGTTGCGCTGCGCCGGCACGGGCCCTTCGAACTTGATGCGTGCCGCGATGCCGTCGTCGAGCGCGAGCTCGGCGATGGCGCCCACGCGCATCGAGTTGGACAGGCCGGAGCGGCCGGTCATGGTGTCGTTCGGCGTGCCCCAGAGCGGCGCCATGCGCGGGAACAGCATGAACAGCACCAGCATGATCGGCGCGCCGAGCAGCGCCATCCAGCCGGCGGTGCGCGCGGCCTGCGCGAGCGGCGGCTTGCCGACCGGCATGTGCGCATTGACGAGCGCGGTCAAGAGGCCCAGCAGCGCCAGCAGCATCGCAAAGGCGGTGGGCAGCGACTGCGAATAAAAGAAGTTGGTGAGCATCGTGAAGAAGCCCAGGAAGAAGATCACGAAGGCATCGCGCCGCGCCCGCAACTCGAGCGTCTTGAGCGCCAGCAGAATCACCACCAGGGTGACGCCGGCATCGCGGCCGAGCAGCGTGCGGTGGGTGGCGTAGGTGGCGATCAGGGTGATGGCCAGCAGGGCGGCACGCCACCATCTGCCGGGCAGCGGCCTGGCCTGCACGGCCAGGGTGCCGCGCCAGATCAGGACGACGACGGTGAGGCTGCTGCACCACCAGGGAAGGTTGGGTAGCTGGGGAAGCAGGAGCAGGGTGATGACGGCAAGGAGGAAGAGGGTGTCTCTCGCGTCTCTGGACAGGGCCTGGAGCCGGGTCGCAAGCTTCATGAACATAGCGCCAGCACCTCCAGGCACTTTCTCTTGTGCCCTTCCCCTTGCGACGGGGCCACGCTGCGGCTTCCGATCCGCACGCCATACGTCACGCCGAGCCGATCCGCCATCAACACCCACGCACAGACTCTCGACAGCCGCGCCTCGAAATCAGGCAATCCCGCGAGCTGCGCGTCCAGCCAGAGCTCCTGCTGGCGCGTCTGCTGCGTGTCCCTGCTCACGAGTTCCTCGGACCCCACCGCCTGCGCCCGGGCGGCTCGCTTCCAGACCACGAGCTTGAGCGGATCGCCGCGCCGATAGGCCCGCACGCCGTCGTACTCGCCCGCCACGTGGGCCTGCATCGGCGCCGAAGCCGGCTCCCCATCCAGCGGTTTGCCGGGCGGCAGCGGCGGCGGATTCGATTCGGGCGCGGGGTACACCAGCACCCGCGATGCCGGCCGCCACACAGTCCACACGCGGAAGGTGCCGAGCGGAAAGCGGGTCTCGGCCGTCAGCGTCGGCACCGGATGAAGACCACGCCGCTCGGGCTTGAATGCCACTTCCACGGTGGTGCTCCCTTGCGCCGGCACATCGCTCCACGACCATTGCCCGCTGTGCCGCACCGCCATGCCGATGCCGTAGCGCGTGCTGCGCCGCGCGTTGTGCAGCACCACGCGAAGCACCGCCGCAGTGCCCGCGTACTGTGCCTCCGGCGCGGCCAGGTGCAGTGCCAGGCCGCGCAGCGTGCCGTGGCATACGTGCATGCCGACGGCCACGCTGCCGGCCAGGAGGAAGGTCAGCAGGTAGCCGAGATTGAGCTGGTAGTTGATCGACGCGATCAGCAGCAGCAGCAGCGTCGCCGCCAGCATCCATCCGGCGGGCGTCGGCACGATGTAGACGTTGCGCTGCGTGAGTTCCAGCGTGTCCGAAGGCGGGCGGCGCGACAGGAACCAGCGGTCGATGCGCGAGCGAAGCGCCGCCGCGATCATGGCCGACCGTGGCTCATGGCAACGGCACGGCGGCCGCCATTGCCCGCACCTGTTCGACCGCACCGCGGCCCGCATCGCCGACCGGCGTGAGGCGGTGCGCGATGGTCTGCGGCAGGATGGCCTGCACGTCGTCCGGCGCCACGTAGTCGCGGTTGCCCAGCAAGGCCTGCGCCTTGGCCGCGCGCAGCACCGCGATGCCGGCACGCGGCGACAGGCCCTGCAGGAACCAGCGGCCCGAGCGCGTCGCGGCGATCAGGTCCTGCACATAGTTGAGCAATGGCTCGGCCGCATGCACCTGCAGCACGCGCTGTTGCAGGGCGGTGAGCTCGCCCGCCGTCAGCAGCGCGGGCAGGGAAGCGAGCAGCTCGCGCCGGTCGGCGCCTGCGAGCAGTTCGCGCTCGGCCGCGCGGTCGGGATAGCCGAGCGAGATGCACATCAGGAAGCGGTCGAGCTGCGACTCGGGCAATGCGAAGGTGCCGAGCTGGTCGTGCGGGTTCTGCGTCGCGATCACGAAGAAGGGCGTGGGCAGCGGGCGCGTCTCGCCTTCGATCGTGACCTGCTTTTCCTCCATCGCCTCGAGCAGCGCGCTCTGGGTCTTGGGGCTCGCGCGGTTGATCTCGTCGGCCAGCAGCACCTGCGCGAAGATCGGCCCGGGATGGAACACGAAGGCCTGCTGGCCGCGGTCGTAGATCGCGACGCCCGAGAGGTCGCCCGGCATCAGGTCGGCCGTGAACTGGACGCGCGAGAACTGCAGCCCGAAGGTGTGCGACAGCGCATGCGCGAGCGTGGTCTTGCCGACACCCGGCACGTCCTCGATCAAGAGGTGGCCGCCGGCCAGGAGGCAGGCCACGCAGTCGCGCACCTGCGCCTCCTTGCCCACGATCACCGTGTTAAGCTGACCGAGCAAACTGGCGAGCTTCGCGGCGACGTCCATTTTTGTATCCATATGCAAACAATACCGTAAGCCCGCAGCCGCGTCCGGCGTGGGGCCACGGCGTGATCGATCCATGGGCAAAACCGGCTATTTCACACACCGCGACTGCTGGAAACACGACATGGGCGCGGGCCATCCGGAGTGCCCTGCGCGCCTCGATGCGATCGAGGACCGGCTGCTCGTCACCGGCGTCGGCGATGCGCTCGAACGCGGCGAGGTGCCGATCGCCACGCTGCCGCAGATCACCCGCGCCCACAGTGTCGAACACATGGAGCACCTCGAGGCGCTGAGCCAGCGCCTGATCGAGGACGCGCCGGCCGGTGGTCCCGACCACGCGCAACTCGATCCCGACACCACGCTCACCCGCTTCACCGTGCTGGCGGCGCGCCGCGCGGCGGGTGCCGGGATCGCGGCGACCGATGCGGTGATCGCCGGCGAACTCGCCAATGCGTTCTGCGCCGTGCGCCCGCCGGGGCATCACGCATGCCGCGACAAGGCGATGGGCTTCTGCTTCTTCAACAACATTGCCATCGCGGCGCGCCATGCGATCGAGGTGCACGGGCTGGAGCGCGTCGCGATCGTCGACTTCGACGTGCACCACGGCAACGGCACCGAGGACATCCTTCGCAACGATCCGAAGGTGCTGATGGTGGGCTTCTTCCAGCATCCCTTCTATCCGTACAGCGGCACCGACCATCCGGCGCCGAACATGCTCAACCTGCCGGTGCCGGCCTACACCCGCGGCATGGACGTGCGCGAACTCATCGAAGCCTGCTGGATGCCGCGGCTCGAAGCCTTCAGTCCGCAGATGATCTTCGTCAGCGCCGGCTTCGACGCCCACCGCGACGACGACCTCGGCCAGCTGCGCCTCAACGAGAGCGACTTCGCCTGGATCACCGAGCGCATCGTCGAGGTGGCAAAGCGGCATTCGCAGGGCCGCATCGTCTCGATGCTGGAAGGCGGCTACCACCTCGATGCGCTGGCGGCGAGCGTCGAAGCGCATCTGCGGGTGCTGGCCGATCTCTAGTACTGCAATGAACCTCGACGACTTCATCCGCCGTCTTCAGGAGATCCACGCGCAGAACGTGTGGATCGAACTCGCCGCACTGGTGGCCTGCGTGGGCATCGCCTGGGCCGTGTGCCGCTGGTTCGGCCGCGACCAGCCCAAGGACTCGATCTGGTTCGGCGAGCGCACTTTCGACGGCCTGCTGTTCCCCTTGCTCGCGCTGTTCCTGACCGACATGGCGCGGCGCTTCCTGTTCGATGTCCAGCCGGGGCTGGTGCTGCGCATCGCGGTCTCGGTGTTCCTGTCGCTCGCGGCCATCCGCCTGTTCGCGCGTGTGCTGCGGGCCGTGTTCCCGTCTTCGGGGATGGTGCGGCTGATCGAGCGCACCGTCTCGTGGCTGGCATGGATCGCCGCCGTGCTGTGGATCGTCGGCCTGCTGCCGGCGGTGCTGGCCGAGCTGGAGGACATCACGCTGGCCTTCGGCAAGACCCACGTGAGCCTGCGCACGATCCTCGAAGGCACGCTGTCGGCCGGCGTGGTGCTGGTGATCTCGCTCTGGATCGCCACCACCATCGAGAAGCGCATCCTGAGCACCGCGGTGACCGACCTGTCGATGCGCAAGGTGGCGTCGAATGCGCTCAGGGCGATCCTGCTGCTGATCGGCCTGTTGTTCGCG
This sequence comes from Variovorax sp. PBL-E5, assembly GCF_901827185.1. Lineage (NCBI taxonomy): Bacteria > Pseudomonadati > Pseudomonadota > Betaproteobacteria > Burkholderiales > Comamonadaceae > Variovorax > Variovorax sp. PBL-E5. The sequence continues at coordinate 2,124,557 of NZ_LR594671.1, forward strand.
CTGTCGGCCGTGGGCGTCGACCTCACGGCGCTGTCGGTGCTGGGCGGCGCGCTCGGCGTCGGGCTGGGCTTCGGGCTGCAGAAGCTGGCGGCCAACTACGTGAGCGGCTTCGTGATCCTGCTCGAGCGCGCGATTCGCATCGGCGACAACGTCAAGGTCGACGGCTTCGAGGGCCGCGTCACCGACATCAAGACCCGCTACACGCTGGTGCGCGCGGGCAACGGGCGCGAGTCGATCGTGCCCAACGAATCGCTGATCACCAGCCGGGTCGAGAACCTGTCGCTGGCCGACCTCAAGTTCAACATCACGACCAGCATCGTGGTCGGCTACAAGAGCGATGTGGCGCAGGTGCAGAGCATCCTGTGCGCGGCGGCCACCGCGCAGCCGCGCGTGCTGGGCGATCCGGTGCCGGTGGCTTTCCTGACCCAGTTCGCGCCCGACGGACTCGAGTTCACGCTCAACTTCTGGGTCGCTGACCCGGCCAAGGGCCGCGACAACGTGCGCTCGGCCATCAACATCGCGATCCTCGAAGGCCTGCGCGCGGCGAAGATCGACATTCCCTCTCCGCAGCGCGTGCTGCGCATCGAGTCCTTGGCCGGCGGCGATGCGTCCGCTTTGCCTGCTCCTCTATAATCGTCAAAAAAGCACGACCGTTCTTTTCCTTTGCACGCGACCCCGGTGATGGAATGAGGCAAGCCCGCGCAGAGGGTGGCGCCTAAAATCCTCGGTTGCTTTGCATACCCCGGTTATCAATTCAATGGAGTCAAGCCAATGAAGGTCCTGGTCCCCGTCAAGCGGGTCGTCGATTACAACGTCAAGGTGCGCGTCAAGAGCGACGGCACCGGCGTGGACATCGCCAACGTCAAGATGAGCATGAACCCCTTCGACGAGATCGCCGTCGAAGAAGCCGTGCGTTTGAAAGAGAAAGGCGTCGTCACCGAAGTCATCGCCGTCTCGTGCGGCGATGCCAAGTGCCAGGAAACCCTGCGCACCGCCATGGCCATCGGCGCCGACCGCGGCATCCTGGTCGAGACCAGCGAGGAACTGCAGCCCCTGGCCGTCGCCAAGCTCCTGAAGGCCCTGGTCGACAAAGAGCAGCCCGGCCTCATCATCCTCGGAAAGCAGGCCATCGACGACGACGCCAACCAGACCGGCCAGATGCTCGCCGCGCTGGCCGACCTGCCGCAGGCCACCTTCGCCAGCAAGGTCGAAGTCAACGGCGACAAAGTCAACGTCACCCGCGAAGTCGACGGTGGCCTGGAGACCCTGCAGCTGAGCTTGCCCGCCGTCATCACCACCGACCTGCGCCTCAATGAGCCGCGCTACGTGACCCTGCCCAACATCATGAAGGCCAAGAAGAAGACGCTCGATGTCTTCAAGCCCGAGGACCTCGGTGTCGACGCCAAGCCACGCCTGAAGACCCTCAAGGTCGCGGAGCCCCCCAAGCGCGGCGCCGGCATCAAGGTGCCCGACGTTGCCACGCTGGTCGACAAGCTCAAGAACGAAGCCAAGGTGATCTGAACATGACCGTCCTCGTAATCGCAGAACACGACCACGCCACCCTCAAGCCGGCGACCCTCAACACCGTGACGGCCGCCATCGCCTGCGCCAGTGGCGAGGTCCATGTGCTGATCGCCGGCGCCAACGCCGCCGAAGCCGCCAAGGCCGCTGCGCAAGTCGCCGGCGTCGCCAAGGTCATCGTGGCCGACAGCGCCAGCCTGAAAGACAACCTTGCCGAGAACGTCGCCGCGCAGGTCTTGGCCATCGCCCAGAACTACAGCCACATCCTGTTCCCGGCCACCGCCAACGGCAAGAACGTCGCCCCGCGCGTGGCCGCCAAGCTCGATGTCGCGCAGATCAGCGACATCACCAAGGTCGACAGTCCCGACACCTTCGAGCGCCCCATCTATGCGGGCAATGCCATCGCCACTGTGCAAAGCGCCGATGCGATCAAGGTCCTCACCGTGCGCACCACCGGCTTCGATCCTGCGCCCGCCACCGGCGGCAGCGCGAGCGTCGAGAACGCCGAAGGCGTGGCCGACTCGGGCAAGAGCAGCTTTGTCGGCAGCGAGATCGCCAAGAACGACCGGCCCGAACTCACCTCGGCCAAGATCATCGTCAGTGGCGGCAGGGCCCTGGGCAGCGCCGAGAAGTTCCAGGAAGTGATGACGCCGCTGGCCGACAAGCTCAACGCCGGATTGGGCGCCAGCCGTGCGGCCGTCGATGCGGGCTACGCACCGAACGACTGGCAAGTGGGCCAGACGGGCAAGATCGTCGCACCGCAGCTGTACATCGCCGCGGGCATCTCGGGGGCGATCCAGCATCTGGCGGGGATGAAGGACTCCAAGGTGATCGTGGCCATCAACAAGGACGAGGAGGCACCGATCTTCAGCGTCGCCGACTACGGGCTGGTGGCGGACCTGTTCACGGCGGTGCCGGAACTGGTCAAGGCGCTGTAAGAGGCCTTCGTCGAATCCAAGAGAGGGCATCGTTCGCGATGCCCTTTTCGTATCTGCCGAACCAGGAGACCCGCATGAGCTACACCGCCCCGATCAAGGACATGCTGTTCGACATCGAACACCTCGCGAACATCGCGCAGATCGCGCAGATCCCCGGCTTCGAGGACGCCGGCCTCGAAACCGCGCAAGCGGTGCTCGAGGAATGCGCGCGCTTCAACCAGGACGTGGTCGCGCCGCTGAACGTGGCGGGCGACCGGGATCCATCCTCGTTCAAGGACGGCAAGGTCACCACCACGCCGGGCTTCAAGGAGGCCTTCAAACAGTACGTCGAGGGCGGTTGGCAGGGCCTGCAGCATCCGGCCGACTTCGGCGGCCAGGGCCTGCCCAAGACCATCGGCGCGGCTTGCGGCGAGATGCTCAACTCGGCCAACATGAGCTTCGCGCTGTGTCCGCTCTTGACCGACGGCGCGACCGAGGCGCTGCTCACCGCCGGCTCCGATGAACTCAAGGCCACCTACCTCGAGAAGCTCGTGAGCGGCCAGTGGACCGGCACCATGAACCTGACCGAGCCGCAGGCCGGCAGCGACCTGGGCCTGGTGCGCAGCCGCGCCGAGCCGCAACCCGACGGCAGCTACAAGGTCTTCGGCACCAAGATCTTCATCACCTACGGCGAGCACGACATGGCCGAGAACATCGTGCACCTCGTGCTCGCGCGCGTCACCGGCGCGCCCGAGGGCGTGAAGGGCATCAGCCTGTTCGTGGTGCCGAAGTTCCTCGTGAACAAGGATGGCTCGCTCGGCGATCGCAACGACGTGCATTGCGTGAGCATCGAGCACAAGCTGGGCATCAAGGCCTCGCCCACCGCGGTCCTGCAATATGGCGACCACGGCGGCGCCGTGGGTTACCTCGTCGGCCAGGAGAACCGTGGCCTCGAGTACATGTTCATCATGATGAACTCGGCCCGCTACGCGGTGGGCATGCAGGGCATCGCGATCGCCGAGCGGGCCTACCAGCACGCGGTGGCCTATGCGAAGGACCGGGTGCAAAGCCGGCCGGTCGACGGCTCCCTGAATGCCAGCGCGCCGATCATCCACCAGCCCGACGTGAAGCGCATGCTGATGACCATGCGTGCCTACGCCGAAGGCTGCCGTGCGATGGCGAGCGTCGCTGCAGCGGCGTACGACGCCACGCACCACCATCCCGATGCCGACACGCGCCGGCAGAACCAGGCCTTCTACGAATTCATGGTGCCGCTGGTGAAGGGCTACAGCACCGAGATGAGCCTCGAAGTGGCATCGCTCGGCGTGCAGGTGCATGGCGGCATGGGCTTCATCGAGGAGACCGGTGCGGCGCAGTACCTGCGCGATGCCAAGATCCTGACGATCTACGAAGGCACGACGGCGATCCAGGCCAACGACCTCGTGGGCCGCAAGACCGCGCGCGACGGCGGCCAGACCGCGAAGGCGATCGCCGCGCAGATCGAGCAGACCGAGGCCGAACTCGCCAAGCGCGACAGCGCCCAGGCGCGCGCCGTGGGCCGGCGCCTGAAGGCGGCGCGCGAAGCCTTCGTAGACGTGGTGGGCTTCGTGGCTGGCCAGACCAAGGCCTCGCCCAATGCGGTGTTCGCGGGCAGCGTGCCCTACCTGATGCTGGCCGGCAACCTGGTGGCCGGCTGGCAACTCGCGCGCTCGCTGCTGGTGGCCGAGGATCTTGCCAAGGCCGGCACCGACGTGCCCTTCATGAACGCCAAGGTCGCGACCGCGCATTTCTATGCCGAGCACATCCTCAACAAGGCGCCGGGCCTGCGCGACAGCATCGTCGACGGCGCCGCGAGCGTGACGGCGCTGGCGATCGACGCCTTCTGACACGCGCGCCGGGCCTTCGCTTTTCACAATCTTCCGAGAGACGACCGAATCATGTCCAAGCTTCCTGCGGTGCTCGCGAACCTGCCGCTGCCCATCATCGGCTCGCCGCTGTTCATCATCAGCAATCCCAAGCTCGTGGTCGCACAGTGCAAGGCCGGCGTGGTGGGTGCGATGCCGGCGCTCAATGCACGACCGGCCTCGCAGCTCGACGACTGGCTGGCCGAGATCACCGAAGAACTCGCCGCCCACGACAAGGCCCATCCCGACCGGCCCGCCGCGCCCTTTGCGATCAACCAGATCGTTCACAAGAGCAACGACCGGCTCGAGCACGACATGGAGATGGTCGTGAAGTACAAGGTGCCGATCGTCATCACCTCGCTGGGCGCGCGCACCGACGTCAACGATGCGGTCCACGGCTACGGCGGCATCACGCTGCACGACATCATCAACAACAGCTTCGCACGCAAGGCGATCGAGAAGGGCGCCGACGGCGTCATCGCGGTGGCGGCCGGTGCCGGCGGCCATGCGGGCGTGAAGAGCCCGTTCGCGCTGATCCAGGAAATCCGCCAATGGTTCGACGGGCCGCTCGTGCTGTCGGGCGCCATCGCCACCGGCGGCGCGGTGCTTGCGGCGCAGGCCATGGGCGCCGACCTGGCCTACATCGGCACCGCCTTCATCGCGACCGAGGAAGCGCGCGCCAGCGATGCCTACAAGCAGGCCATCGTCGACGGCAGCTCGGACGACATCGTCTATTCGAACCTCTTCACCGGCGTGCACGGCAACTACCTCGCGCCCAGCATCGTGGCCGCCGGCATGGACCCGGCCAACCTGCCCGAGGGCGACGTGAAGACCATGAACTTCGGCGGCGGCGAAGGCAGCAAGGCCAAGGCCTGGAAGGACATCTGGGGCTCGGGCCAAGGCATCGGCGCGGTGACCGAGGTCGCGAGCGCCGCTGCCTTCGTCGAGAGGCTCAGGCGCGAGTATTTCGAAGCGCGGCGCCGCCTTGCACTCTGACGCCGCGGCCATGCCGGAGCCCCGGACGGCGTCGGGGCGCATGCCGCTGCTCGATGCGGTGAAGGGGCTGGCCTGCGTGATGATCGTCTGGCATCACCTCTCGCGCTACGGGCCGATGCCGGTGGTCGCATCGCCGCTCGCGCCCGGCCTGTTCGACTGGCTGTCGCAGAACGGCCGGCTCGCGGTGCAGGTGTTTCTGGTGCTGGCCGGCTTCCTCGCGGCAGGCAGCCTCGCGCCCGATGGCGCGATGCGCGTGGATCGGCCGTGGGCCCGTGTGTTCCAGCGCTACGGCCGGTTGGCGATGCCCTACCTCGCAACGCTTACTTTCAGCGTGCTGGTCGCTGCGCTGGTGCGGCCCTGGCTCGACGACGAAGCCGTGCCGGGCGCACCGGGACTGATGCAGTTGCTGGCGCATGGCCTGCTGCTGCAGGACCTGCTCGGCTACGAGGCGCTGTCGACCGGCGTCTGGTATGTGGCGATCGACTTCCAGCTCTTCGTGCTGGCGCTGGCGGCGATTGCGTTGTCGGAGCTGATGCAGCGGCGCTGGTCGGTGCGGCCCGAGCGCTCGCGCTGGCTGGTGGTGGCACTCGTGATGGCGCTGGTCATGGCCTCGCTGGCGGTGTTCAACCGCGAAGAGGTGCTCGATGTCACGGCCTTCTATTTCTTCGGCTCCTATGGCCTGGGCATGCTGGTGTTCTGGATCGGCCGCGCCACGCGGCGCAGCACCTGGCGCTTCGCGATGCTGCTGCTGGCGCTGATGGGCGGCGCGGCGCTGGCACTCGAATGGCGCAGCCGCATCGCCGTGGCGCTGGTCACGGCGCTCGCCGTGGCGCTGGTGCAGCATCGTGACGGCCTTGCGCCGGCGGCATGGCCGCGCATCGGCGCGCCGCTGGTGCGGCTCGGGCGCATTTCGTATTCGCTGTTTCTCATCCACTTCCCGGTGTTGCTGCTGGTGAGCGCGGTGGTCAGCCGCTTCGCGCCCGCCGGACCCTGGGTCGATCTGCTGGGCCTGCTGGCGACCTTCGTGCTGTCGATCGCGGCCGCGGCGCTCCTGTACCGGTGGGTGGAATCGCGGCCCGCCACCTGGCGCGCCGTGCTGGGGATGTTCGCAGCGCTGCTGGTCTGCGGCGCGATCGTCTCGGTCTAGCGCGGGCGCGACGCGGCGCCGAGTGCGTTCGCGTAATGCGCCGAAAAGCGCGCGGCCACCGAGTCCCAGTCGTAGCGTTTGGCGCTGTGCTGGGCTGCGTTCGACATCGCCTCGCAGCGCGGCGCATCGAGGCTTGCGATCTCGCGCACCACGGCCAGATCGCCGGCGCCGCCGTCGAAGTCGAGGAAGAAGCCGTTGACGGCGCGCTCGACGAAACCGTTGATCGGCTTCATGTCGCGGCAGACCACGATCTTGCCGGCCGCCATGGCTTCGAGGATGCCGACGCCGAAGCCTTCGTACTCGCTGCCGGTGATGAAGACGGTGCGCTGCTGCAATTCCCGCAGCAGCGCATCGTCCTCGATGTAGGGATGCATGCGGATCGAGGCGCCGAGCTGCAGGGCCTCGATCTTCGCCTTGAACGATTCGCCCAGATGGTCGAAATCGGGGCCGGCGATCAGCAGGTCGATGGCGATGCCATGGTCCCGCGCCAGCGCGACGGTGTCGATCACGGCGTCGATGCGCTTGTTGGCGGACCAGCGGCCCCAGTAGATCCACCTCGTCGGATCGGCCGCGCCGGTGCGGCGGCCGTTCTGGAATTTCGCGTAGGCGATGCCGTTCTCGCACTTCTCGACCCGGTCCGAGAAGCGGCTGAAATAGGCGGTGTCCGATTCGCTGCTGCCGAGGATCCGGCGGTAGTGGCCCAGCAGGCGCCGCATCAGCACATGCTCGTGCAGCCACTTGATGGCCGGGTACTTCTGCGTGTGATGAAAGCCGCCGTGCGTGCTGAGCACCGCGGGAATGCGGCCGGCCTGCAGCAGCACGTTGCCGGTGATCATCATCAGCTGCGGGTCGTGCACATGCAGCAGGTCGTAGCCCGCGGCCAGGCGGCCGAAGCCGCGCGCGTAGCCGGCCAGGCGATTGCCGAGCACCGGCACCCGGTACACGTCGAGCCCGTCGTGCTGGCTCACCGAGAACGCCGGATGGTTGGCCGAGACGTGCGCCACGTCGACCTGGATGCCCGGGCCGCCGGTTCGCATCGCCAGTTCGCGCACCACCGACTCGATGCCCCCGACTTCGGGGAAATAGGTCGGCGTGATCGAAAGGATCTTCATGGCGCGCGGTTTCAGCCGGCCTGCACGTCGATGGCGCGTCCCAGTTTGGCGCTTTGCGCCAGGGCTTCGATCGTGGCGGCGATGTCGATGCTGGCCGCGGCCGCGCGCGCGATGCCCTCGAAGTCGCGCCGCGCGATGACGGCCGCAAAGGCCTCGGCCGCGAAGCGGAAGCCGCTGCCGGTGGCCGACTGGAGGTTTTCGAAGGGGACGGTGCCGGCCGTGCCGCGCCGCAGCCGCAGTTGGCTGGGCAGGTAGCCGTGGGCATCGCCGGCGGGCTCGGCGCTGGTGTGATTCAGGAACTCGGTTTCGATCGTGCCTTGCGTGCCGGCGATCATGGCGCGCCGATGCATGGCGCTGTCCATCGCGCAGTCGAACTGCGCGCGCCGTCCGTCAGCGTAGAGCAGCGTGGCTGCGAGGCTGATGTCCACGCCGCTGTCGGCCCAGCTCGCGTCGGCCTGCACGCGCTGCGGCGCACAGCCCATGACGAGGCGGATCAGGCTCAGCGGATAGCTGCCCGCATCCAGCAGCGCGCCGCCGCCGAGTTCGGGGTTCATGCGGATGTTGCCCTGCGGCTTGGCAAGGTTGAACCCGAAGCTCGCCTGCACCGAGCGCACCGTGCCGATCGCGCCCTCGCGCAGCAGCGCGAGCATGTCGCCGGTCTGCGGCTGGAAGTAGTAGGGGTAGGCTTCCAGCAGCATGACGCCATGACGCGCAGCCGCATCGAACATCGAGCGCGCCTCGGCCGCGCCCAGTGCCAGCGGCTTCTCGCACAGCACGTGCTTGCCGGCTTCGGCCGCCCGGATGGCCCATTCGGCATGCAGGCTGTTGGGCAGCGGAATGTAGATGGCGTCGATGCCGGGGTCCGACAGCAGCGCTTCGTAAGTGCCGTGGTGCCGGCCGATCGCATGGTCGGCGGCAAAGGCGGCCGCGGTCTCTGCATTGCGGCTCGCGACGGCGTCGACGCGCACCTTGCGGCTGGGGGCGACGTCGCGCGCGAACTGCCTGGCGATGTTGGCGCAGCCGAGGATGCCGATGCGCAGGGCGGAAGGGGTGGACCGGGTTGTTTTCAAGTGGCTATTCCTGTCGAGAAGCGCTTCGTCGCAATATGAATTTATTCTCCCATGCTCAGCCGCTGCCGGGTTTGCGGGCATTCATCGCCAACGCGCAAGGAGCGTGGAATGACCAACGAATGGGCCGACCCTCTCCGCCACCCGCGACCTGATCGGGAACTGGGACGTGTGGCGTGACGCCGGCTGCTGGGAGCGCTTCAGGACCGTCTGGCATGGCGACGGCGTGAGGAGGCGAGACGCCGCCTATTCCCAAGGCGTGGGCGCGGGGACCTCGCAGGCTGGCTCGACGTCGATGCTCTTGAAGTCGGCCGGCGACACGATCTCCAGGTATTCCATGTCGGGCGAGTAGTCGAACAGGTAGTGCCGGATGCCGGGGCGCTGGTGCACCACATCGCCGGCTTCGACCAGCGTCTCCTGGTCCTCGTACATGAAGCGGGCCCAGCCCTTCACCATGATCACGATCTGGAAGTCCGCCTCGTGCCGGTGCCAGCCGGTGCCCGCTTCCGGTGCCATGTTGGCCTTGACCAGGTGCGCGATCACCTTGCCGTGGGTCGCCTCGGCGATGCCCAGGTCGCGGTAGAGAAAGAAATCGCGCAACCCGCCCGGGACGAACGCGGTGTCGCCGGGCTTGACGTGGGAGAACTTCGTGTCGGTGCGGTCCAGCATGTGTGCTCCTTCGGGGGTGGAATGCTGCGCTGCGCACGCATAAAGCGTTCCCGAAGGCACCGCGACCACGCGGGGCCGCAGGCCCTGCTCGGAGATAATCGCCGCCTATGAGCGGCAACACCTTCGGACATCTCTTCGCGGTCACCAATTTCGGCGAATCGCACGGCCCTGCGATCGGCTGCGTCATCGACGGCTGCCCGCCCGGCATGGCGCTCAGCGAGGCCGACATCCAGGGCGACCTCGATCGCCGCCGCCCCGGCACCAGCCGCCATGTGACCCAGCGCAACGAACCCGATGCAGTGCAGATCCTGAGCGGCGTGTACGAGGGCAAGACCACCGGCACGCCGATCGCGCTGCTGATCCAGAACACCGACCAGCGCAGCAAGGACTACGGCCAGATCGCGCAGCAGTTCCGGCCCGGCCATGCCGACTTCACCTACTGGAAGAAGTACGGCATTCGCGATCCGCGCGGCGGCGGGCGGTCGTCGGCGCGGCTCACGGCGCCGATGGTCGCAGCCGGCGCGGTTGCCAAGAAGTGGCTGTTCGAGCGATACGGCACGGTGTTCCGCGGCTGCATGGCGCAGATCGGCGAGATCGTCATTCCCTTCGAGAGCTGGGACCACGTGGCGGCCAATCCCTTCTTCGCGCCGGTGGCCGATGTCTCGCACCTGGAGGCCTACATGGATGCGCTGCGCAAGGCCGGCGATTCGTGCGGTGCGCGCATCCGCGTGACCGCGTCGAAGGTGCCGGTCGGCCTCGGCGAGCCGCTGTTCGACAAGATGGACGCCGACATCGCGTGGGCGATGATGGGCATCAATGCCGTCAAGGGCGTCGAGATCGGCGCCGGCTTCGACAGCGTCGTGCAGCGCGGCACCGTGCATGGCGACTCGATCACGCCCGAGGGCTTCGTCACCAACAACGCGGGCGGCACGCTCGGCGGCATCACCACGGGCCAGGATCTGGAGGTGGGCATCACCATCAAGCCGACCAGCTCGATCATCAGCCCGCGCCAGTCCATCGACGTCAACAACCAGCCGGTCGAGGTCGTCACCAAGGGCCGCCACGACCCCTGCGTCGGCATCCGCGCGACGCCGATCGCCGAGGCGATGCTGGCGCTGGTCGTGATGGAGCATGCGCTGCGCCACCGCGCCCAGTGCGGCGACGTGAACGTGCAGGCGCCGGCGGCACCGCCCGTCGGCGACGCATCGTCGCCGCAGGCATCGTTTCTCTGAGCGGCTCCGCGCGGCTTGACGTTGCTGCCGGTGCGCATCCAGCGCGGCGATGCGGTGCGCGCCAAGCTGGCTGCATTGGGATTGACCACCGAGGACGTGCGCGATGCGGTGGACTGGGCGCGGCAAGGCGCCGTGTCGCCCGTGCTGGCGGTCGCTGAACCCGACACCGCCCACGGCGCTTCGCGCCCCAAGCCATCCGCCTTGTCTTCGCGCAAGCCAAAGCGCAAGGACTGACCGGGTGGCCGTGCGGCGTGTCGTGTTCGACACCAACGTGGTCCTCTCGGCACTGCTCTTCGGCGGCAAGGCGACCCGCGCGCTGCGCGACATCTGGCAGCAGGGCGGCTGCGCGCCGCTGGTCAGCACCGCGACCGCGGCCGAACTGGTGCGCGTGCTGGCCTATCGGAAGTTCCGGCTCTCGCCGGCGGAGCGGGAAGCTGCTCGCCGACGACCTGCCTTGCACGCAGGTCGTGAAGCTGCCCGATCCGCCGCCGGCCGTGCCGGCCTGCCGCGATCCCTTCGATCTGCCATTCCTGCAGCTGGCCGCCGCGGGCAAGGCGGTGCTGGTCACCGGCGATCGCGATCTGCTCGTGCTGGCAGGCGCTACAACATTCCCCATCGTCGGCATCGAGGCGTTCATCGTGCGACGATGACCCGGCCGGCGCAGCCAGGCCCCTTCGGGAAACACCGCGGATCCGGCTTTGCCGGTCCGCCGGTGTTGCCCCCTGCAAGGGGGTACAGAGCCGCACGAAGTGGGCGTGGCTGGGGGGTCAATCGATTTCAGCGCGGCGCGGCATGTCGGCCCCGCGGCGCGAGCAGGTGATCGCGGCTGCCCGCGCAGCGAAGTGCAGCAGCGCGCCGAGCGACACCGTGTCGAGGTTCGACAGAGCCTCGGGCGTCAGCGCATCGTGCTCGTCCAGCCAGGTGAGCAGCGCGGCCTGGAAGGTGTCGCCGGCACCGACGGTATCGACCACCTGCGTCTTCGGCGACGGCGCATCGGCCTGCGCCGCCCGGGTCCATGCGCTCGCGCCCTGACCACCGCGCGTCACCGCCACCAGCGCCGCGCCCTGCGCGAGCCAGCGCGCCGCGACCTGTTCCGGCGTTTCGGCCGGGTAGAGCAGGCCCAGGTCCTCGTCGCTGACCTTGACCAGGTGCGCGATCGAGACCATCTGCTCGACCACCGCACGCCAGTGCGCGAGGTCCGAATCGACATTGAGCCGCACGTTGGGGTCGTAGGCGATCAGCCGCTGCGCGCGCTCGCGCGCTGCCAGCGCGCGCAGGGCGCTGCCGACCGGCTCGACCGCGAGCGCGTAGGAGCCGAACTGCAGCACCCGCGTCGCCGGCGGCAGCGCGGGCAGCGTGTCGGTCGTGATCTGGCGGTCCGCCGCGCCGTTGCCGTGGAAGGCATAGCGCGGCACGCCGTTGGCATCGACACTGACGACGCTGAGCGTGCTCGGCGCGTCGTTGCGCAGCACCAGCGAGGTGTCCACGCCCTCGGCACGCAGCGAGGCCAGCAGCCGCTCGCCGGGCGCATCGGTCGACAGTCCGGCCAGGAAGGCCACAGGCCGCGCCAGCCGCGCCAGCCCCTGCGCCACGTTGAGCGGCGAGCCGCCGATGCGCGCGTCGAGCGCGAGGCCGGTCGGCGTCGATGCGCCCACGTAGACATCCATCAATGCTTCGCCGCAGACCACGAACATTTGCTGTCCTTTCGAATTGCACCGCCCGGTATTGTCGCCCGCGCCGACGCGCAGACCCCGCTCGGGACGCTGCGGCGGCGATAGGGTAAAAACGCGGGGTCCGGCGCCCGCGCGTTCGTCCTGCCGCCGCGCATCCCGAACGCTGCCCGAGCCCGCCGCGTCGCGCTTCGCCTCCCGTTTCAAGAAACCAAGGAAAGTATTTCCATGACCTCCGCCTCTTCCTCCACTCCCTACACCGACACCCGCCTGCTGATCGACGGCCAATGGGCCGATGCCGCCAGCGGCAAGACCCTCGACGTGGTCAACCCCGCCACCGGCAAGGCCATCGGCAAGGTCGCCCATGCCGGCATCGTGGACCTCGACCGCGCGCTCGCCTCCGCCCAGCGCGGCTTCGAGGCCTGGAAGAACACGCCGGCGCCCACGCGCGCCACGACGATGCGCAAGGCCGCGGGATTGATCCGCGAGCGCGCCGACACCATTGCCGCGCTGCTGACGCAGGAGCAGGGCAAGCCGCTGGCCGAGGCGCGCGGCGAGGTGCTCGCGGCGGCCGAGATCATCGAATGGTTCGCCGACGAAGGCCGGCGCGTGTATGGCCGCATCGTGCCCTCGCGCAACCTCGCGGTGCAGCAGCTGGTGCTGAAGGAAGCGGTGGGTCCGGTGGCGGCCTTCACGCCGTGGAATTTTCCGGTCAACCAGATCGTTCGCAAGCTCGGCGCGGCGCTCGCGACCGGCTGCTCCTTCCTCGTGAAGGCGCCCGAGGAAACGCCGGCCTCGCCGGCCGCGCTGCTGCAGGCCTTCGTCGATGCGGGCGTGCCACCCGGCACCGTAGGCCTAGTGTTCGGCGATCCGGCCGAGATCTCGAACTACCTCATCGCGCACCCGATCATCCGCAAGGTCACCTTCACCGGCTCGACGCCGGTCGGCAAGCAGCTCGCGGCGCTGGCCGGCGCGCACATGAAGCGCGTCACCATGGAACTCGGCGGCCACGCGCCGGTGATCATTGCCGAGGACGCCGACGTGGCGCTGGCCGTGAAGGCCGCGGGCGCCGCCAAGTTCCGCAATGCCGGGCAGGTCTGCATCTCGCCGACCCGCTTCCTGGTGCACAACAGCCTGCGCGAGGAGTTCTCGCGCGCGCTGGTCAAGCATGCCGAAAGCCTCAAGCTCGGCGACGGCCTGGCCGAGGGCACGACGCTCGGCCCGCTGGCCAATTCGCGCCGCCTCACGGCCATGGCGAAGGTGATGGACGACGCGCGCGCCAAGGGCGCCAAGATCGCGACCGGCGGCGAGCGCATCGGCGACGCCGGCAACTTCTTTGCGCCCACCGTGCTGACCGATGTCTCGCTCGATGCCGACGTGTTCAACAACGAGCCTTTCGGTCCGGTGGCCGCGATCCGCGGCTTCGACACGCTGGAAGAGGCGATCACCGAAGCCAACCGCCTGCCTTTCGGTCTGGCGGGCTATGCCTTCACCAAGTCGATCAAGAACGCGCACCTGCTCGGCCAGCGCCTCGAGCTCGGCATGCTGTGGGTCAACCAGCCTGCGATGCCCTCGGCCGAGATGCCTTTCGGCGGCGTGAAGGATTCGGGCTACGGTTCGGAAGGCGGTCCGGAAGCGCTGGAGTCGTACCTGGTCACCAAGTCGGTGTCGATCCTCGGGGTTTGATCCGGCCCTAGATCAGATTGCGCATCGCCTGCGCCGTCTCGCGCAGCACGGGCAGCACGCGGGCGACGGCGTCCTCGCTGCTTTCGTGGCCCATCGGCATCGTGATGTTCAATGCGCCCACGAGCTCGCCGCGCCGGTCGCGCAGCGGCACGGCGATGCCGCGCGAGTTGAGGTCGAGCTGCTGCTCCGACAACGACCAGCCCTGGGCGCGGATGCGCGCCAGTTCCAGCTTCATGCGTTCCTTGCTGGCGATGGTGTGCGAGGTGTAGATGGCGAGTTCGCGCGTGGCCAGCCAGCTCGCCAGCGCCTCGTCGCTGCGCATCGCGAGCATCAGCATGCCGGCGGCCGTCACCTGCGCGGGCACGCGCGCGCCCAGCACGTAGCCGGTGCTCATGCTGCGGTTCGGGCCGTTGCGCGCGATGTAGACCACCTCGTCGCCATCCATCACGCTGAGGTAGGCGATCTCGTGCGTGCCCGCCGCCACGCGCTGCAGGAAGGGCTGCACGATGCGCGGCAGCCGCGCCGATTCGAGGTAGGACTGGCCCAGCCGCAGCACGCGCGGCGTCAGCCAGAACAGCTTGCCGTCGCCCGCCACATAGCCCATGTGCTGCAGCGTCAGCAGATAGCGCCGCGCCGCGGTGCGCGTCATGCCGGTGCGCTGGCCGGCCTCGCTCGCGGTCATGCGCGAATGCGCGTCGTCGAAGGCCTCGATGACGGCGACGCCGCGTTCCAGGCCGGCGATCCAGTCGCGCTTGTCGAGCTCGGCAGGTGCGGGGAGGGTGGCTGTTTTCATGTCCGGACCTGGGCGATGCTGAATGAAGCGTCTGTCTTTTTATCAAGGGAAAACCCTTGATTCGTTCAATGATCGATCGGAAGAGTTCGACGACCGATCATGTCGCACGGGTTTCGCTTTGTCGCCTCCAGCGCGGGATCTAGAGTAGCGCAGCTTCCTTCCGACCTGCGCGATTGCCGAACAACCTCGAAGCGAGACCAGCACCCATGTTTCCCTCCATCGCGGGCAGTACCGCGCTGTACCTGCTTCCCGGCGACCCGGTCACCAATGTCCGCTTGCCGCGCATGTTCAACAGCGTGTTCGAACGTTTCGGCATCGACGCCGTGATGGCGCCGGTGCAGGTCGCCCGGCGTGACCTCGCGGTGTTCGTCAAGGCCGCCTTTCTCGCGAGGAATGTGCGCGGCATGGCGATCGCGCCGCCGCACAAGCCGCTCCTGGTCGATCTGCTCGACGGCTGCGGTCTGTTCGGCCGCGTGGCGGGCTCCGTCAACGTGGTGCGCCGCATCGAGAACGGCGAGCTCGAAGGCGATCTGTTCGACGGCGAAGGGCTGCTCGGCGCGCTCGATCACTATCACATCCCTTACCGCGGCAAGCGGGTGCTGATCCTCGGCGCCGGCGTGAGCGCGGCGGCGATCGGCGTGGCGCTGGCCGAAGGCGGTACGGTGAATGGCGCGGAGCACATCGCCTTTCACGATGTCGAGGCCGGCAAGGCGGCCGGTGTCGCGGCCAAGCTCGATGCCTTCTTCGATGCGTCCAGCGTCGCGGTCGACAGCAGCGACCCGGCCGGCTACGACCTGGTCGTCAACGCCACGCCGCTGGGCCTGGGCGAGGGCGATGCGTTGCCGCTCGATGTGGCGCGCATGGAGCCGCATGCGGCGCTGTTCGACATCCTGCTGCGCAACCAGCCGACGCCGCTGGTGCGCGCGGTGCGTGCGCGCGGCCTCAATGCGCAGGCCGGCTTCGAGATGCTGGTGCAGCAGATGGCGCACTACCTCGACTTCTTCGGCCACCGCGATGCGGCGCACGGCGTGCGCGGCGATGCGGATTTTCTGCGCGAGCTGATCTATCCGGCCGCGATGGCGGGCGAGATCCGGCATCCACTGCGCTACCACTCGGCCAGCGTGGCCTGAGCGGCGAAGCTTCACCACGGGGATTCCATGGCCATCGCCATCGACCGCTTCGGCTTCAACACCGTGACCATGGGCGGCGAACTCGGTCACAAGCTCGACTGCATGAAGGCCGCCGGCTTCGCGGGCGTCGAGCTGTGGGCGCGCGACCTCATCAACCATCCGGCCGGCGTCGAGAAGGCCGCCGAGCTGGTGAAGGCCAGCGGCCTCAAGGTCACCGACTTCCAGCCGCTGCGCGACTTCGAATGCGCACCCGACGCGATGCGGCCGCACCGCCTCGAGATGGCACGCGAGCAGCTGCGCCAGATGGCACTGGTCGGCACCGACCTCTTGCTCGTGTGTTCGACCACCAGCCCGCTCGCCATCGACGATCCCGAACGCGCCGCCGAAGACCTGCGCACGCTGGCCACGCTCGCCACGCCGCTGGGCATCCGCATCTGCTACGAGGCGCTGTCCTGGGGTCGCCACGTCAATCGTTGGCACCAGGCCTGGGACATCGTGCGCCGCTGCAACCGCGAGAACGTCGGCCTCAATCTCGATGCCTTCCACATGTCGGTGCGCGGCGACGACACGCCCGAGACGCTGGCGCAGCTGGCCGCGGTGCCGATCGACAAGGTCTTCCTGGTCCAGCTGGCCGACTACTTCTTCGAGTACAGCGACCGCCAGGCCGACATGATCGAACTCGCGCGCCATCAGCGCCTGTTCCCCGGCGAGGGCCTGCACGATGTGCGCGACCTCGTGCAGCTGCTCGAGGACAAGGGCTACCGCGGCCACTACACCTTCGAGGTGTTCAACGACGACTACGTCAATTCCGACCCGATGGTGATCGGCCAGCGCGCCATGAAGAGCGCGCGCTGGATCAGCGAGTCGCACGTGGCCGGCAGCGCCATCGATTGATTGAAGCAGAGGATCCATGATTTCCGGCAAGACCACCCTCATCGCCCATCTCGGCTATCCGACCGAGAGCTTCAAGGCGCCCATGATCTACAACCCCTGGTTCGACAGGCAGGGCATCGACGCCGTCGTGGTGCCGATGGGCTGCAAGCCCGAGGACTATCCCGGCGTGCTCGCGTCGCTGTTCCGGCTCACCAACCTGCGCGGCGCGCTGGTGACCATGCCGCACAAGATCACCACGATGTCGCTGGTCGACGAGGTCACGCCGACGGCGAAGATCGCGGGCGCCTGCAATGCCATCCTCAAGCGCCCGGACGGCACGCTGCTGGGCGACCAGTTCGACGGCGCCGGCTTCGTGCGGGGCGTGCTGCGCAAGGGCCGCGCGCTCGCCGGTGCGCGGGTGCTGGTTTCCGGCTGCGGCGGCGTGGGCTCGGCCATCGCGGCCTCGCTGGCGGCGGCCGGCGTCGCGCAGCTGTCGCTCTTCGACGCCAGCGCCGCGTCGGCGGATGCGCTCGCGGGACGCCTGCGCGCGCACTATCCGGCGCTGACGGTGGACACCGGGTCGAAGGATCCCGCCGGCCACGACGTGGTCGTCAACGCCACGCCGCTCGGCATGAAGGAGGGCGATCCGCTGCCCTTCGACATCGCGCGCATCGCGCCGGCGACCTTCGTCGGCGAGGTGGTGATGAAGTCCGAGTACACCCCGCTGCTGCGCGCCGCGCGCGACAAGGGCTGCGCGGTGCAGGTCGGCACCGACATGCTGTTCGAGATGATCCCTGCCTACCTCGAATTCTTCGGCTTCGGCACTGCGACGGCCGAGGAACTGCGCGGCGTGGCGCAGATCGCGTACTGAAAAGGGGAAAGCGGCACCATGAGCATCTTCGAAGGCTTTCTTTCAACGTCCGAAACGCTGGCCGCGTTCAGCGACCGCAATTTCGTCGACGCCATGCTGCGCTTCGAGGCGGCGCTGGCGCGTGCGCAGGCGCAGCTCGGGCTGATCCCCGAGTCGGCCGCG
This sequence comes from Variovorax sp. PBL-E5, assembly GCF_901827185.1. Lineage (NCBI taxonomy): Bacteria > Pseudomonadati > Pseudomonadota > Betaproteobacteria > Burkholderiales > Comamonadaceae > Variovorax > Variovorax sp. PBL-E5. The sequence continues at coordinate 2,142,307 of NZ_LR594671.1, forward strand.
CAGTCGATCATCGGCAGCTGCAAGGTCGAGCTGTTCGACGTCGCCAAGATCGTGCGCGACAGCGGCCGTGCCGGCAGCGTCGCGATACCGCTGGTCAAGAGTCTCAAGGACGCGGTGGGCGTGTTCAATGCCGACGCCATGCCCTTCGTGCATTTCGGCAGCACCAGCCAGGACGTGATCGACAGCGCGATGGCGCTGGTCACGCGCGAGGCGGTGGCGCTGGTCGATGCCGACCTGCACAAGGCCGCGCAGGCGCTGCTGCGGCATGCCGAGCGCTATGCCGCGACGCCGATCCTGGCGCGCACCCTGATGCAGCCGGCCTCGGTGACGAGCTTCGGCTTCAAGTGCGCGGGCTGGGCGGCGCCGCTGGTGCGCAGCCGCGCGCGGCTGGCCGAGACGGCGAGCCGGGCCTTGCAGCTGCAGCTCGGCGGCGCGGTCGGCACGCTGGCGCAGATGAAGGGGCAGGGACCCGCGGTGCGGCAGCGCATGGCCGAGGAACTGGGCCTGCGCGATCCCGGCGCGACCTGGCACACGCAGCGCGACGAATGGGTCGCGCTCGGCTGCGAGCTGGGCCTGATGGTCGGCAGCCTGGGCAAGATCGCCACCGACATCGCGCTGATGGGCCAGTACGAGGTGGCCGAGCTCGCCGAGCCCAGCGAGCCCGGCCGCGGCGGCTCGTCGGCCATGCCGCACAAGCGCAATCCGGTCGCCTCGATGGTCGCGCTGGCGGCTGCGCATCGTGCGCCGCAGCGCGTGGCCGCGCTGCTGGCCGCGATGCCGCAGGAGCACGAACGCGCGCTCGGCGCCTGGCAGGCCGAGCTGGCCGAGTGGCCGCAGCTGCTGATGTCCGCGCACGGCAGCGTGCGCGCGCTCGCAGGGGCTTTGCCCGGGCTGCAGGTGGACGCGGCGCGGATGCGCTCCAATATCGATCGCCTGCGCGCCGAGCTGCCGCGCGAGGCCGCCGACGAATGGTTCGATCCCGCGCTGGCGGCGCATGCCGCCGACATCACCGTGGCGCTGGTGAAGGACCTGCAAGCCCAACTCGATCCACGGAACACCGCACGATGACCGCACCCGCCGCACCGCCCGACGACTACCAGGCCGGGCTTCTCAACCGCCGCCGCGTGCTCGGTGACGCCTGGGTCGACAAGTCGCTCGCCAACCGCAATGACTTCAACAGCGAGTTCCAGGAACTCATCACGCGCCATGCGTGGAACGACATCTGGGGCCGGCCCGCGCTGGGCGACAAGACGCGCCGCTTCATGGTGCTGTCGATGATGCTCGGCATCCATGCGTACGAGGAGTTCGCGATGCACGTGCGCGCCGCGCTCGACGGGCCGCCCGAATCGCGGCTCACGCCCGAGGACATCAAGGAAGTGATCATCATGGCCGCGATCTACTGCGGCGTGCCGGTCGCCAACCATGCCTTCGGCATTGCCACCGGCATCCTGCGCGAAAAGGGCCTGCTGGCGGAATCGCCGAAGTGAGCACGGTGGCCGCGCAGCGCGGCATCCCGCTCGCGCTGCTGCTGCCATTGCTCATGGCCGCGCAGCCGGTGGCCACCGACAGCTACCTGCCGGCGTTGCCGGCCATCGCCCGCGAGCTGGGTTCGGCCAGCGCGAGCCTCACCGTCTTCGTGCTCGCCTTCGGCCTCGGCCAGCTGCCCTGCGGCCCGCTGGCCGATCGCTGGGGGCGCCGGCCCGTGCTGCTCACCGGTCTCGCGTGCTATGCGCTGGCCGCCGCATGCTCCGCGCTCGCGCCGGGCATTCCGATGCTGGTGGCCGGCCGTGCGCTGCAAGGCTTCTCGATGGCCGCGATCCTGGTGTGCGCGCGGGCCGCGGTGCGCGATGTCTATCCGGCGTACGAAGGGCCGCACGTGATGGCGCGCGCGCTCACCGGCCTCGGCGTGGTGGCCCTGATCGCGCCGGTGCTGGGCGCCTATGCGGTGCAGGGCGCGGGCTGGCGCTGGGTGCTCGGCGGCATGGCGGTGTATGCGCTGGTGCTCTGGGGCATGTGCCTGCGCGGCTTCGACGAAACGCGCCCGCCGCACGCCGGTGCCACGGCGCCGCGCGGCAGCCTGCGCGCGGTCTTCGCGAGCCAGGGCTTTCGTGCCTGGTCCTCGGTGTCCGCGGTTACCTACGGCGGACTGTTCTGCTTCCTGCTGTTGTCGCCGATGGTCTACATCAGCTACCTCGGCCTGTCGCCGGGCTTGTACGGATGGATCCCAGCCGGCGGCTCGCTGGTCTATATCTTCAGCACCACGCTGTGCCGCCGGCTGCTGCGGCGCCATGGCGCGGTGCGGGCCGTGCAGCTCGGATCGATGCTCAGCCTGGGCGGCCCGCTGGTGCAGGCGCTGGGCTGCTGGCTCGAGCCGCTGTCGGCATGGCCGCTGCTGCTGGGCCACGGCCTCTACTGCATCGGCCATGGCATCCACCAGCCCTGCGGGCAGGCCGGCGCGGTCGGCGACCTGCCGCATCTCGCCGGCCGCGCGGTGTCGTGGTCGGGCTTCGGCATGATGGCGGTCGCGTTCATCGTCGGCCAGATCGCGGCCAGCTTCGTCGACCCCGCGATGAGCCACGGCGCCTGGCCGATGGTGCTGCCGATGGTGCTGGCTGGCGCTACGCTGGTGCTGATCGCCTTCGGATGGCTGCCGCGTCTGCCACACTCGCATCCAAGAAAGGAAACCCCATGACCCGCTTGAATGTCGTCCGCGAGGGCGAAGGCCCGATCGTCGTGCTCAGCCATGCGCTGGGCTGCGACCTGCGCATGTGGGACAGCGTCGCCGCCATCCTGTCGCGCGCCCACACGGTGCTGCGCTACGACCACCGCAACCACGGCGGCTCCGAGGTGGTTGCCGGTCCGCTCACGGTGCAGGCGCTGGCCGACGATGCGGCCGAGCTGATCGCGCGCGAAGCCGACGGCGAGCCCGTGCACTTCGTCGGCCTCTCGATGGGCGGCATGGCGGCACAGGCGCTGGCGCCGAAGCATGCGGCGCTGCTCAGGAGCGTGGTGATCGCCAATTCCTCGGCCCACTATCCCGATGCTGCGCCGTGGCGCGCACGCGTGCAGACGGTGCGTGCGCAAGGCGTGGCGGCGATCGCGGATGGTGCCGTGTCGCGCTGGCTGACGCCGGAATACGTCGGCACGCCCGAGGGCGCGGAGGCCGCACGCAGGCTGCACGACACGCTGGTGCACACCGATGCGGCGGCCTATTGCGCGAGCTGCGATGCGGTGGCCGCGATCGACTTCCGCGACAGCAACCACCGCATCGCGGTGCCTACGCTGGTGATCGCCGGCACGCGCGACGAGGCGACGCCGCCTTCGATGTCCGAGGCGATCGCGGCAGCCATTCCCCATGCGCGGCTGGCCGCCATCGATGCCGCACATCTGAGCGCGGTCGAACGTCCCGTGGAGTTCACGCAGCTCTTGATCGACTTCTGGCGCAGCCTCTGACGACTGCGACGGCAGTGGGGTGATCGCCGCGGCCGCGGTTGAAAGACGCGCGGCCGACCCCATCATTCAGGCTTGCTCCTTCCTTCAGAGACCCCCGCCATGACCTCCCGCCTCAAGATCGATTTCGTCTCCGATGTGTCCTGCCCGTGGTGCGCCGTCGGCCTCGGTGCGCTGGAAGCCGCGCTCGAACGCGTGGCGCCCGACGTGACCGCCGAGTTGCACTTCCAGCCCTTCGAACTCAATCCGCAGATGCCGCCCGAAGGCCAGGATGCCTTCGAGCACCTGAACCAGAAATACGGCAGCACGCGCGAGCAGCAGGCGCAGTCGCGCGCCGCCATCCGCGCGCGCGGTGCCGCGGTGGGCTTCGCGTTCCGCGAGGAAGGGCGCTCGCGCGTCTACAACACCTTCGATGCGCACCGGCTTCTTCACTGGGCCGAACTCGAAGGCGCGGACAAGCAGATCGCGCTCAAGAAGGCGCTGCTCAAGGCCTGCCACACCGATGGCGAGAATCCGTCCGACCCCGCGCTGCTGGTGCGCCTGGCCACCGAATCCGGGCTCGATCCGCAACGTGCGCGCGCCATCCTCGAGAGCGACGAGTACGCGGCCGAGACCCGCGAACGCGAGCGCCTCTACACCGATGCCGGCATCCATTCGGTGCCCGCCATCATCATCGACAACCAGCACCTGATCTCGGGCGGCCAGCCGGTCGAGGTGTTCGAGCGCGCGTTGCGGCAGATCGCCGGCGCTGCACCGGCCACCCTGTCCGCAGCCTGACGCACGGCATGTAAAGCCGGTCAACCGCGGGCGCGACCGGGCGATTGATGGCGCATGGCCCGGCATCGCGGGCCGGGAGCCCCGATGAAGATTCCCCGACTTTCGGCTGCAGCGTCTGTGCTGGCGATGACCGCCACGCTGCTGGCCGCCTGCGCGGCGCGGCCGGACCTCGGCCCGCCGCCGAAGGTCTCGGCCAGCGGCGAGGCCGCGCAATTGCGCTGGCTCGACCGCGTCACCTGGGGCGCCGATGCACGCGACGCGCAGCGGCTCGCGCGCCTGGGTCTGCCTTCCTGGTTGCAGCAGCAGTTGCATCCGGGGCCCGCGGTGCTGACGGCCGAGGCGCAAGCGCAGATCGACGCGATGACGATCTCCCGCACGCCGGTCGATCAGCTGGCCGTGGCGCTGGAAGCGCAGCGCGTCGCCGCCGACGCGCTGACCGACGACGACCAGAAGAAGGCCGCGCGCCAGGCCTGGCAGCAGGAACTCACGCGCCTGATGCGCGAGGCGCAGCAGCGCTTCGTGCTGCGTGCGCTGTACTCGCCGAACCAGCTGCAGGAGCAGATGACCTGGTTCTGGATGAATCACTTCAACATCGATGCGCGCAAGAACAACCTGCGCGTGCTGGTCGGCGACTACGAGGAAAACGCCATCCGCCCGCATGCGCTCGGCAGGTTCCGCGACCTGCTCGGCGCGACGCTGCATCACCCGGCGATGCTGCGCTACCTCGACAACGCGCAGAACGGCGCCGGCCACATCAACGAGAACTATGCGCGCGAGCTGATGGAGCTGCACACGCTCGGCGTCGGCGGCGGTTATTCGCAGACGGACGTGCAGGAGCTCGCGCGCGTGCTCACCGGCGTCGGGCTCGACCTGCGCGCGCTCGACGCGCCGCCGCCGCGCATGCGCCCGGCGCTGCAGGCCGGCTACGTCCGGCGCGGCGTGTTCGCGTTCAATCCCAATCGCCACGACGATGGACCGAAGACCTTCCTCGGGCAGCCGATCACGCAGCATGGCCTGGCCGAGGTCGACGAGGCGCTCGACCGCTTGGCGCGCGCGCCGGCCACGGCGCATTTCATCGCCAGCCAGCTGGCCGTCTACTTCGTCGCCGATGCGCCGCCGGCGCCGCTGGTCGCGCACATGGCGCAGACCTTCGAGCGGACCGACGGCGACATCGCGGCCACGCTGACGACGATGTTCGAGTCGCCGGAATTCACTGCCTCGCTGGGCGGCAAGTTCCGCGATCCGGTGCACTACGTCATCGCCGGCGTGCGGCTCGCCTACGACGGCCGCGTCGTCGCCAACGTGAACCCGATGCTGGCCTGGATGAACCGCATGGGCGAGCCGCTCTATGCGCACCAGACGCCCGACGGCTATCCGCTCACGCAGGACGCCTGGGCCAGCGCCGGCCAGATGAGCACGCGTTTCGAGGTGGCGCGCGCCATCGGCGCCAGCGGCGCGGTGCTGTTCCGCACCGACGACAAGGCGCCGCTCGAGCGGCCCGCGTTTCCGCAACTCGCCGATTCGCGCACCGTGCGCGCGGCATGGCCCGGCCTGAGCGCCGACACGCGCGACGCGCTGGCGCAGGCGACGTCGCCGCAGGACTGGAACACCTTCCTGCTGGCATCGCCCGAACTCATGCACCGTTGAAAGGAGCCTTCATGCAACGACGCGATCTCGTCAGGCTGCTTGCCGCGGCGCCCCTTGCCGGCGCGGCTGGCCAACTCATCGCCGCGCCGGCGGCCGGCCATGCGCGGCTGCTGGTGGTCTTCCTGCGCGGCGCCTACGACTGCGCCAGCCTGCTGGTGCCGGTCGCGAGCGACTTCTACCGTGCGTCGCGCCCGAACATCGCGATCGCGCGGCCGGGCGAGCCCGGCGGTGCGCTCCCTATCGATGCTGCATGGGGGCTGCATCCGGTGCTGGCGTCGAGTGTCATGCCGCTCTTCGAAAGCAAGCAGGCCGCGTTCATCGCCTTCGCGGGCACCGACGACCTCACGCGCAGCCACTTCGAGACGCAGGATTCGATCGAACTCGGACAACCGCTCGACCGGGGCCGCGACTATCGCTCGGGCTTTCTGAACCGGCTGGCCGCCGTGCTCGGCGCCGGCCCGTCGATCGGCGTCGCGCCGATCGCCTTCACCGACGAGCTGCCGATCTCGCTGCGCGGCGATGCCAAGGCGGCCAACATGGCGCTCGCGTCGGTCGGCCGGCCATCGGTCGATGCGCGGCAGAGCCAGGTGATCGAGGCGATGTACCGCCACACCGCACTGGCCCAGCCGGTGGCCGAAGGCTTCCAGGTGCGCGACGAGGTGCAGCGCGCGGTGAAGGACGAGATGGATGCCGCGAGCCGCAACGCGATGACGGCCCGCGGCTTCGAACGCGTGGCCCGTCGCATGGCCCGCCTGATGCGCGAGAACTACGACCTCGGCTTCGTCGATGTCGGCGGCTGGGACACGCACGTGGGGCAGGGCGCCGCCACCGGCTATCTCGCGAACCGGCTGGACGAGCTGGGCCGCGGCGTGGCCGGCTTCGCCGAGGAAATGGGTCCCGAGGCCTGGCGCGACACGGTGGTCGTGGTCCTCAGCGAATTCGGCCGCACCTTCCGCGAGAACGGCAACCGCGGCACCGACCATGGCCATGGCACGGTCTACTGGGTACTCGGCGGCGGGCTTGCGGCGCAGGCCGGCGGCCGCGTGCTGGGCGAACAGGTCGAGGTGTCGCAGCCGACCCTGTTCCAGAACCGCGACTATCCGGTGCTCAACGAATACCGGGCCGTGTTCGGCGGCCTGTTCCAGCGCATGTACGGGCTTTCGCCGGCGCAGCTGGACCGCGTCTTCGCGGGCGTGGCGCCGAGGGATCTGAAGCTGGTGTAGCCCGGCGCGTCGGGTGGCGCGATCAGGGCTTGCGCACCATCTCGATCAGCCGCGCCAGCGCCACCGACGGCGTGCCGCGCCACACCAGGTGCGTGTGGTTGGCGCGGATGCGCGCCGGCAGCGCATGCTGGCGCACGTCGGCCGTGGCGCGCAGGGCCTTGAGCACCGACACCGGCACGATCGCGAAGCCGGTGCCGGCAGCCACGCAGGCGATCATGGCCTGGTAGGACGCGAACTCCAGCGAGCGCCCCGGCGCGAAGCCGCCCTTGCCCAGCCACTGCTCCAGCAACCGGCGGTACGAACAGCCATGGGCGAAGCCGATCAGCGTCGAGCCGGCGAGGTCGGCCGGCCGCACCACCGGCGCTGCGCTGCGCGCGGTGATCAGCACCAGTTCCTCGTCGAAGACCGACAGGGTGCTCATGCCGGCCGCGGAGAAGGGCTCGGACACGAAGGCCGCCTCGACCTCGAAGGCATTCACGCGCTCGAGCAGCGCACCCGTGGTGCCGGTGACCAGCTCGACGACCACGCCCGGATAGAGCTTGTGGAAGCGCGAGAGCACCGGTGCGAGCCGGCTGCCCGCCGTGCTTTCGAGCGAGCCGAGCCTGAAGGCGCCGAGCGGAAGATCGCTGCGCAGTTCGCTCTCGGCCTCGTCGGCCAGGCGCAGCAGGCGTTCGGCATAGGGCAGCAGCTTGTGGCCGGCCGGCGCGAGCGCGAGCGTGCGGCCCTGCCGATGGAACAGCTTGTGGCCCAGCCGTTCCTCGAGCTGCTGGATGCGGGTCGTGACGTTCGACTGCACGCGATGGAGCTTGCCGGCCGCGCGGATCACGCCGCCTTCGGCCACGACGGTGCGGAAGATCTCGAGGGAGTCCAGGTCGATGGTTCTCATAGAAAGAATGATTGTTCTGGATAATTCATTTGTGGAGAGTATCGATTCTGCGTCTAATGAAGGCCCATGTCGAATGCCTCCAACCCCTCCATCCCCGTGGCGACGCCGTCGTTCCTCGCGGTTGGCACCGCCGGCCTGCTGGCGCTCGCGCTGGCGATGGGCATCGGGCGTTTCGCCTTCACGCCGATGCTGGCGCTGATGCTCCGCGCCGGCAGCACCGACGTGGCGGCGGGCGGCTGGCTCGCGGCGGCCAACTATGCGGGCTACCTGGTGGGTGCGTTGACGACCGCGCGGCTGCCGCTCTCGCCGCAACGCATCGGGCTGGCCGCGCTGGCCGTCATCGTGCTGTCGACCGCGGCCATGGGCTGGACCGCGTCGCTGCCGATCTGGCTGGTGCTGCGCTTCGCGGCCGGCGTGGCGAGCGCGTGGGTGCTGATCAGCACCAGCGTCTGGTGCCTGGCGTGGCTCGCGCGCCTCGGGCGGCCGTCGGGCGCCGGCATCCTGTATGCGGGCGTCGGCGCGGGCATCGCAGTCGCGGGGCTCTATTGCTGGCGCGCAGGCGCGGCCGAGGTCGCGCCCGACCGGCTCTGGCTGCAGCTCGGTGCGCTGTCGCTGGTGGGTTTTGCGGTCGTTGCGGCGCTGATGCCGCGCGATGCGGCGGGCGGCGCCGCGCCCGCGGCCACCCCCACGGCCACGGCCACGGCCGCGCCGGCGCCGTCCGCCGGATTGCCGCGGGGCCTGGTGATCAGCTACGGCATGCTCGGCTTCGGCTACATCCTGCCTGCCACCTTCCTGCCGGTGCTGGCGCGCGCGGTGGTCGACGACCCCGCCGTGTTCGGCGCGGCGTGGCCGGTGTTCGGTGCGGCGGCGGCCGTGTCCACGCTGCTTGCCGGCGCACTGTTCTCGCAGCTTTCGCGCCGCGACCTGCTGGCGGGAAGCCACGTGCTGATGGCGCTCGGATGCCTGTTGCCGGTGCTGCACCTGTCCGCCTTCACGGTCCTCGCGGCGGCATTGCTGGTGGGCGGCACCTTCGTGGTCGCGACCATGGCCGGCATGCAGGAAGCCCGGGCCGGCGCCGCCGGCGATCCGACGCGCGCGCTCGGCCGCATGACCGCCGCGTTCGCGATCGGCCAGATGATCGGGCCCATGCTCTCGTCCGTGCTGAGCACCCGGACGCACGGTTTCGGTGGCCTCTTCATCGCGTTGGCGGCGGGTGCCGTGGCGCTGCTCGGCAGCGCGGTCTGGCTGGCTTTCGGCACGAACCGGGTTCCCTCTCGCGAAAGGACATGAGATGACATCGCTGACCACCCTCCTCGGCATCGAGCTGCCGATCATCCAGGCCCCCATGGCCGGCGCCCAGGACAGCGCGCTGGCGATCGCAGTGAGCAATGCCGGCGGCCTCGGCTCGCTGCCTGCGGCGATGCTCGACGCGAACGCGCTGCGCAAGGAACTGGCGACGATCGCTGCGCAGACCACGCGGCCGTACAACGTCAATTTCTTCTGCCACACGCCGCCGGCCCCGGACCCGGCACGCGAGGCGCGCTGGCGCGAGGCGCTGGCGCCGTTCTACGCCGAGTTCGGCATCGCTGCCGCCGGCGTGCCTGCCGGCGCGGGGCGCCGGCCCTTCAATGCCGAAATGGCCGATGTGCTGGCCGAGTTCCGGCCGCGCGTGCTGAGCTTTCATTTCGGCCTGCCCTCGGCCGAGCTGCTGGCGCGCGTGAAGGCCTGGGGCGCGATCGTGGTCTCGTCGGCCACCACGCTGGACGAGGCGCGCTGGCTCGAACAGCACGGCGCCGACGTGATCGTGGCGCAGGGGCTCGAGGCCGGCGGCCATCGCGGCATGTTCCTCACGCGCGACCTGAGTACGCAGGTCGGCACCTTCGCGCTGCTGCCGCAAATGGTGCGCGCGGTGCGGGTGCCAGTGGTCGCGGCCGGCGGCATCGCCGATGCCGCGGGGGTCGCGGCCGCGCTGGCACTGGGCGCGAGCGGCGTGCAGGCCGGCACGGCCTATCTGCTGACACCGGAAGCCACCATCAGCGCGGTGCACCGCAGCGCGCTGCAGGCCGGCGGCACGCACACCGCGCTGACCAATCTCTTCAGCGGCGGGCCGGCGCGCGGCATGGTCAACCGCGTGATGCGCGAGCTCGGCCCCATCAGCGACGCGGCCCCCGACTTTCCGCTGGCCACGCCGGCCATCGCGCCCTTGCGCGCGGCGGCGGAGCGGCAGGGCAGTGGCGATTTCTCGCCGCTGTGGTCCGGACAGAACGCGAGCGGCTGCCGGGCGGTGCCGGCCGCGGAGATCACGCGCGGGCTGGCGGAAGGCCTCTGAGTCCGCGAAGCGGCGAGGCTTCCTGCAAGCCCGTAGGACCGGGGCGCCGCGAGGCCGTCAGGTTGCTGCCATGTGCCGCAGGCACAATGGCGCCCCGCGCGGACAGGGTCCGTGAATCCGACCCGTTGCCTCCGCTCCATGTTCGACAAACGATTTTTCCCTCGCCAGGCCGTCGCCTCCGGCGGCAACCGATGGGACTGGGCGCTGCTGCCGCTGGTGCTGGCGCTGCTGTTCGCGCTCGCCTGGGGCGGCTCGCAGATGGCGCGGCCCTACCAGCTCGGCGAGTCGCTGCCGATCAGCCTCGACCCGTGGTACCTGCCTTACTACCTGCTGCGCACCACGCTGCGCATGTTCCTCGCGCTGGGCGCGTCGCTGGTCTTCAGCTGCTGCTTCGCGGCGCTGGCGGCGAAGAACCGCACCGCCGAGAAGATCCTGATCCCGGTGCTCGACATCCTGCAGTCGATCCCGATCCTGGGCTTTCTGTCCATCACGGTCACCGGCTTCATCGCGCTGTTCCCGGGCAACCTGCTGGGCGTCGAATGCGCGGCGATCTTCGCCATCTTCACCTCGCAGGCCTGGAACATGGCCTTCAGCCTCTACCAGTCGCTGCGCACCGTGCCGCCGGAACTGCGCGAGGCGGCGTCCGTGTTCCAGCTCTCGGGCTGGCATCGCTTCTGGCGGCTCGAGCTGCCCTTCGCCATGCCGGGGCTGCTGTGGAACATGATGATGTCGATGTCGGGCGGCTGGTTCTTCGTGGTCGCGTCCGAGGCGATCTCGGTGTCGAACCAGAACATCAAGCTGCCGGGCGTGGGCTCCTACATCGCGATGGCGATCGAGGCGCGTGACCTCGGCGCGATCGGCTGGGCCATCGGCGGCATGCTGATCGGCATCGTGCTCTACGACCAGCTGTTCTTCCGGCCGCTGATCGCCTGGGCCGACAAGTTCCGCTTCGAGGAAGGCAGCAGCGAGGACATGCCGAACTCCTGGCTGCTGACCTGGCTGCGCCGCACCGACCGGCTCAAGGGCCTGATGGTGCGCGCCGCGCGGCTGCTCGAACGCTCGCTGGTGCTGTTCCGGCGCGACCATGACGGCACCTCGATCAAGGCCCGCCCGCGGCCGCCCAATCCGGCCGTGGCGCGCGTGTGGGACGCCGCGATCGCCGCCGGGGTGCTGCTCGCGGTGGTGTGGCTGGCGCGCTTCATCCATGCCGAGGTCGGCTGGTCCGAGGTGGCGCATGTGTTCCTGCTCGGCTTCTACACGCTGCTGCGCGTGCTGGTGCTGATCGCGCTGGCCGCGCTGGTGTGGGTGCCGGTCGGTGTGTGGATCGGCATGAACCCGCGCTGGGCCGGGCGGCTGCAGGCGGTGGCGCAGTTCATGGCAGCCTTCCCGGCCAACCTGATGTTCCCGGTGGCGGTGGTGTTCATCGTGCGCTGGCATCTCAACCCGAACATCTGGCTCGCGCCGCTGATGGTGCTGGGCACGCAGTGGTATCTGCTCTTCAACGTGATCGCCGGCGCGTCGAGCGTGCCGACCGAGCTGCGCTACGCGGCCAGGAACCTCGGCCTGCGCGGCTGGCTGATGTGGCGGCGCTATCTGCTGCCGGCGGTGTTCCCTAGCTTCGTCACCGGTGCCATCACCGCCAGCGGCGGCTCGTGGAACGCCAGCATCGTGGCCGAATACGTGACCTGGGGCGACACCACGCTGCAGGCCGCGGGCCTCGGCAGCTACATCGCCCACATGACGGCCATCGGCGACTTCCCGCGCATCGCGCTCGGCATCGGCGTGATGTGCGTGTTCGTGATGGGCATGAACCATTTCGTCTGGCGCCGGCTCTATGAATTGGCGGAGAACAGGATGCATTTCTGATGAACGCGCGAGGAGGGCCCATGGCCGAAGCCATCGTTGAACTCAAGGGGGTGGGCAAGTCCTTCCGCTCCGCCGACGGCACTGCACGGTCGGTGCTCGAGGGCGTGGACCTGCGCCTGGCCGAAGGCGAGATCGTCGCGCTGCTGGGCCAGTCGGGCTCGGGCAAGTCGACGCTGCTGCGCATCCTGGCGGGACTGATCGGCGTCGATGCGGGCAGCGTGCGCTATCGCGGGCAACCGCTCTATGGACCGGCGCGCGGCATCGCGATGGTGTTCCAGTCCTTCGCGCTTTTTCCCTGGCTCACGGTGCAGCAGAACGTGGAGCTGGGCCTGGAAGCGCGCGGCATCGAGCCGGCCGAGCGCGCACGGCGGGCCGAGGCGGCGATCGAACTCATCGGTCTCGCGGGCTTCGAGGGCGCGCTGCCGCGTGAACTGTCGGGCGGCATGCGCCAGCGCGTGGGCATCGCGCGCGCGCTGGTGGTCGAGCCCGAGGTCCTGCTGATGGACGAAGCCTTCTCGGCGCTCGACGTGCTCACCGGCGAGCGCCTGCGCGACGACATCCTGCAGCTCTGGGGCGGCGGCGAGATGCCGACCAAGGCCATGCTCATCGTCTCGCACAACATCGAGGAAGCGGTGCTGATGGCCGACCGCGTGCTGATCTTCGCGACCGACCCGGGCCGCGTGCGCGCCGAGCTGCCGATCCGCCTGCCGCGGCCGCGCGCCGTCGAAAGCCTGGAGGTGAGGGCGCTGATCGACGAGGTCTATGCGCTCATGACAGAGAGCGTGGCCGTCGCCGGCCGCCCGGCCGACGAAGTGGTGCACATGCATCTGAGCGACCGCCTGCCCGACGCCGATGTCGGCCGCATGGAGGCCTTGCTCGAGATGCTGGTGGAGGACGGCCGCGACGGACGCGCCGACCTGCCGCAGCTGGCCGAAGAAGCCGAGCTCACCGACCACGAACTGCTGCCGCTGGCGCAGGCGCTCGCGCTGCTCGGCTTCGCGCAGCTGGCCGATGCCGACCTGCACCTCACCAGCCTGGGCCGCCGCTACGTCGAAGGCGCCCACACGCTGCGCCAGCAGCTGTTCGGCCAGCAGCTGCTGGCCCATGTGCCGCTGGCCGCGCACATCCGCCACAGCCTGGAGCAGGCCCCGTCGGGCGAGCTGCCCGAAGAGCCCTTCCTGGATCTGCTGCGCGAAAGCCTCGACGCGGTCGTGGCCGAGCGCGTGCTGCGCACCGCGATCGAGTGGGGGCGCTATGGCGAGGTGTTCGAATACGAATTCAATACCGGCCTGATCCACTTGCCGGCCGGGGAAGAGGCCGAGGCGGTGGAATAAAGCTCACCCCCCGGCCTCGCCCACTTCGTGTGGCTCTGCACCCCCTTGCAGGGGGCAACACCGGCGGACCGGCGAAGCCGGATCCGCGGTGTTTCACGAAGGGGCCTGGCTGTGCCGGCCGGGCGCTGGGCATAGACCGGCGCTGTTCGATGCAGGCGGGCTGACGCGAGGACTGAACCAAAAAGACTCTGACGTTACTCACGGCAGGCATGTATCCGTGGAGGTGCGTGCGTCCACCTATCTGCCGGAGGCAACGTCCGTGACCTTTCTTCTCGATCCTGAATACGTCAGCCAGCGCCTGAGCGAAGTGGCGCCGCAATCCGAAGCCATTGCGGCCGTGCTCCAGAACAGTGAAAGCACCTGGGCGCTCGCCTTCGACAACGACGTTGCGATGCTGATCGAGTGGGCCGACGAGCCGGCGCGCATCGTCCTCAGCGCCGACATCGGCAAGCCGCCGGCGCAACGCACCGCCGAAGTCCACGCGGCCGGGCTTTCCTACAACACCCTGTGGCGCGAAACCGGCGGCGCCAGGATCTGCATGGGTGGCGAACCCGGCGATCTGCTGCTGGTCCGCGAACTGGATGCGGACAGCGTGCGGGGCGGCGATTTCATCGGGACCCTCGAACACTTTGCAGAGCTGACGCGGTGGTGGGAGGGCTATGTCACCAGCGAAGACCTCGGCATGAACATGCCTGGAATGGCAGAGCTGACTTCACGTGCCTGAGGAGGGTGAACATGGTGCAGAACATCCAGCCATCCGCTACCACCCAGGATCTCCACAGCATCAAGGCCGATGCGAGCAAGGGCCTCAGGCGCGCGACTCAGAACGAGAGAATGCTCTATCTCAGCGCGCGCACGAAGACGAACCCGCTGCAGTCGGCCTCGGACAAGCTCAGGGGACGAAGGACTGCCCAGCACGAGGAAGCCATGTCGGCGTTCCAATCGATTGTCAGGAAAGTCAATGACCGAGCCCTCCCTGCCTGACCAAGAGGAGCGCACGCCATGCAGAACATTCAAAAGCCCGCGAGACGCGTCGAGAGTCTCGACAGCATCGTTGCCGACCTCCAAAGTGTCGTCAATTCGAACAAGAAGTATCTGACCCCCATCAAGATGGGCTCAGGCAATGGGTCCAAGACAGCGACCCGCGGCGGCGCAACGGTCGACCTCGAAGTACGCAGGACCGCCCAGCGGGATGACGCTCTTCACACCGTCGCGTCGCTGGTCGAGCAAGTCAAGCGCAACGCCCGCATGATGGACACCGGCTACGTCCAGACTGCCATCACGAGCATCGACCAGCTGCTGGCGAAAGCCAGCAGTTCCGGCGGGAACGTCCGGCTGGCGAAAATCAAGCCTCATTTGAAGGACATCATCAACGCCCATCGGGCGATGTCCATGGAGCAAGCCATGGACGTTGAGGACCGTAACAAGCACATCCAGGAGCGCATCGACGAGGCCTTGCAGCGGACCACCTCCGACGCCGCGTCGTCGTTCGACGGCTTCATGGCCGCCAATGATGTGGCGTTCGTTCACGGCAAAGCATGGAATTTTTTCGACGACACCCTGTCCATGCTCGCGCGTTCCACAAATCCATCAGCTCGGACAGAAGAACTCACGAAGTCCACCCTGCGTGATATTCCCGGCAAAGAAAAGCTGATGCAGGATATCCAGAACGCTGCCAGGCTTTCGCAAAAGATCTTCACCCGCAAAGACATCCGCGCTGACGCTCTCGGGGACCTGGACAGGGCAAGCCGGTCGTTCATCAATGGATTGGCGCCCGCCAATCTCGCGGCCGTTTCGCAGGCGATGAAAAACGGACCGATGAGCAGCATGCTCACAGTGGTCGGCACGACGATGGCGGACATGTCGCTTCGCATCGACGAGTTGTTCAGCGCAGCCGAGGGCGACCCTGCGCAGTTCGCGGCGGCGGTGGCGGAACTGCGCAGAAGCATCACCACCCATGTGAACGACCTGCGGTTTGCCGCGTACGTTTGCACCAGCGCGGAGTATCTCGCATCCATACCGGAAGAGTTCCGCGAAACGATGCGCAACTACGGCGAGACACTGCAGGAAATTGTCCTGCAGCTTCTCGATCCTCGGAGCGCACTCATGACCGTCAACAGTCTGGCGCAGGCGGCGCAGACATGGCCTGGCGAGATCCAGCAGCGACTTGCGGCGGTCACGGCACCATTGCCAACACCAACACCAACACCAACACCAACACCAACACCGAACAGGCCACCGCCCGAGACCCCGACGCAGCCTCCGCGGCGGCCACCGCCCGAGACCCCGACGCAGCCTTTGCTTCCGCCTCAACTGGCGCCCCGGGCCAACAGCACGCTGCCTTTGGTTCCGCCACCTCCCTTGCCGACCACGCCCGCGCCTGCGTCTGTTTCGCCGCCCTTGGTTGCGCCACCCCCCTTGCCAACGCCTGTGCCTGTGCGCCCCAATGTCGCAGGTCGCGTGCGTCGTGTCGGCCAGCGCCTTGCCAGACAGCTGTCCCCCGCCAGCCGAACCAACGATGCCAGGCAGCCCATCGAGCCGTTGCGCAGAGGCGCCGCCAAAGTCCAGCAGGACGGTATCGATCGGTACGCTGCGGAAATACGCAAGCCCCGCACGCTCGGTACCCGGGCCACGATCGATGCATTCCAGGCCACCAGCGGTCTGCACTTCGTTGGCGAGAAGGCGCAGCACGTCTTCAGCGACATCCGCGACTCGCTCAAGACACCTTCTGGCCTGCCTGCAGGCGCCGGGACCGGCAGTTCAGCCGCCGGCTCCGCAAACCCGGAAAAGCTTGAGCTGATGGAAGACATCAAGATCGGCGCATCGCGGGCGGCGAAGATCGGCCCATCCAGCCGCAAGGACTACGAGAAGTTCGCCGCCGTCACTCAGTCGTTCATCGAGCAGATGCCTGCCGGCCCCGAGCCTGCCTCCTACCGCATGGCGGCGGATGCGACGCAGAGCCTTCTCGGGTCGATCGACGATTTCGCGGAGAGATTGCCTACCTGGCTTGACGCTTTCCTGTCCGAAGACGATCCCGTCAAATTCGCCCAGAAAGCAAAGGCTTTGGAGCAAACCATGCTTTCGCAATTGAACCAGCTGCAGTTTGCGTCGCAGCTCTTCACCGACGAGAACTACCTCGCTCGATGGCCGGCAGATCAGCGGATGGCGCTGCGCGAGCTTGGCGAGAGTTTCCAGCAGATCGCGCTGAGGCTTTTCGATCCCGATGGGGCCTTCGCGGCCACCTATGGTCTGGCTCAGGCTGCGATAGCTTCGCCGGCAGAGGTCTTGCAGCAATTGCGATCGGCGATGCCAGCGCCGCCTTCTGACGTGCCGCCGCCGCCGTTCAAGCAGGAGGCTGAGTCGTCATTGCCATTGCCATTGCCATTGCCATTGCCATTGCCATTGCCATTGCCGGGCGATGGCGTGCCCGACAGCGCTCTGCCTTCCGCGAACTCCTCGGAGTTCGGGGAAGTCCCCCCACCTCTGGATTTCCCTCCGCCTCTTCCTGTGCCATCCACGGCTTCGCCCGCATCGACGTCGACCACGCCCGGGCCTGCGCTTGCGCGTCCCAATGTCGCAGACCGCGTGCGTCGTGTCCGTCGGCGGATCGCCGACGGATTGTTCCCCGCCCGGAACAGCAAGTCATCCACTGCGGCGGCGCCGCGACGTGAGCAGCTTGCTGCTGCCAATCACGACCGCATCAATGTTTTGCGTTCTCAGATGGAGCAACAGCCCAGCACGTCCGATATCCCAGGCACGATCAACGGGTTCATGGCCGCCATTGGGCCGCGCATTGTCGACCGCAACGTGAAGCACCACGTCTTTCGCGATATTGGCCGGTCGATCCCGGCGTCCTCGGCGCCCACATCTGAATTGATGCAGCACGTCAAGACTGGTGAATTGCGCGCACAGCAAATCAGCCAGTCAAGCCAGGCAAAACTCGAGAGCTTCATCAAGATCACCGACTCCTTTGTCAGGCAGATGCCCGCCGGCCCTTACCGCATGCCGTCGGCGCAGGCCGCGAGGACCATGCTTTCATCGATCCGCAGGTCCATGGCGGCAATGTCCGTGCCGCTGGAAAATCTCTTGCTCGGAAAAATATTCTTCATCCAAGACGCGCGGGCACTGAAGGATGCCGTGCTCTCTCAATTGAATGCGCTGCAGTTTGCGGCGGCACTGTTCACCGACGAGAACTACATTGCTCAATTGCCAGCCGATCAACAGAAAGATCTGCGCGAGTTTGGCGAGAGTTTCCAGAACATTCTGCTGAACCTTCTCGCCCCAGAAGGCGCTTTCGCCGCCATCTATCGGCTGGTCCAAGCTGCGGAAGCGTCGCCCGACGAGGTCATGCGCCAACTTGCAGTGGCAGTGGAGGCGCGGTCTTCGTCGGCTCCTCCCGAAGATCTGCCTCCGACGCCGACCGGCTTTCCGTTCCAGGGAAACTGATCCGCGGCAGTCGACGTGATCGCGGCCGCCAGTGCCGCATCGGGCAAAGAACCGATGGCGCAAAGGCCCGGCCCGGGCGGCGCCATGGCAGCCATGCATTCCCGTGCCTCGCGGCCGATCGCGCCGGCTCCCGGCGCTTTCGCTGTGCCTGCGCGTTGCGCAATTTCAAAAATGGAATTATATTCTGATAACAAATTGACAAGGCATCGCTGCAACGATGGAGACGCAAGCACTCGGCCTCGCAGGCCTGTTCGTCATCGCGCCCGATGTGAGCGCCGACGCGAACGGCCGCTACAGCTACTACTACAGCGAGCGTGCGTTCGCCGAGGCCGGCGCGGCATCGCACTACGTGCAGGAGCACGCCTCCTTCTATCCGCAGCGCCATACCGTGCGCGGCCTGCATTTCCAGAAGCCGCCGCACGCGCAGCACAAGGTGGTGCGGGTCGCGCGCGGCCGCATCTGGGATGTGTGCGTCGATGTCCGGCGCGGTTCGCCGACCTATGGCTGGCATGCGGCGGTGGAACTCGCCGCCGGCGACTGGCGGCAGCTGCATGTGCCGCCGGGTTTCGCGCACGGCTTCTGCACGCTCGAGCCTGATTGCGAAATCGTGTTCCGGCTCACTGATTACAACGACCGTGCCTTCGCCGGCGGCCTGCGCTGGAACGACCCCGCGCTCGGCATCGACTGGCCCTGCGGCGATGCGCCGGGCTTCGTCTTCCCGGTGGACCGTGAATGGCCGCTGCTCGACACACTGGATTCACCCTTCCACGCTGGAGACATGCCGCAATGATCACACGCCGAGCAACCCTTCATGGCCTGGCTGCAGGCGCTGCCGCGATGATCGCCGGACCCGCGCTGGCGCAGGACGACAAGTCACCGGTCACGCTGCTGGTCGGTGCCGCATCGTCGATGGACTTCACTGCGCGGCTCATTGCCGAACAGCTGCGCGAGCCGCTGGGCCGCCCGGTCATCGTGCTGAGCAAGCTCGGCGCGGGCGGTCGCGTGGCGTTGCAGGAGCTCAAGCGCTCGGCACCCGACGGCCGCACGCTGATGTTCTCCACCAGCAGCCCGTTCGCGATCTATCCGAACATCTACACCAAGCTGGACTACGACCCCGTGACCGACTTCACGCCGATCGCAGGCGTCTGCTGGTTCGATGTCGGGATCGCCACCGGGCCGTCGACCGGCGTCACCGACATCCACCAACTCATCGGCTGGGCCAAGACCCGAACCCAGGAAGGCGCCAGCGTCGTCTACGGCGCGGCGCCCGGCGCGGGCTCGTCGTCGCACTTCGCCGGCATCGCCATGGCGCTGGCCAGCGGCGTGCCGATGACGCCGGTGCAGTACAAGGACAGCGGCGTCGGCATCGTCGACCTGGCGGCCGGCCGGCTGCCGATCATGATCACCGGCACGAGTCCGTTGGTCGAGATGCACAAGTCCGGCAAGATCCGCCTGCTCGCGGTGTCGGGCGAGCAGCGATCGCCCCTCGTGCCCGAGGTGCCGACGCTGAAGGAGTCCGGCCTCGACATCACCATCCAGAACTCCGCCGGCCTCTATGCGCCCGCGAAGATGCCGCGCGACATGGTGGAGCGTCTCTACGGTGCGGTGATGCCGATGCTGCAGAAGGCCGACATGCGCGACAAGATGATCGGGCAGGGCATGGCGCCTTCGCCGATGAATGGCAGCCAGCTCGCGGCCTCGCTGGCGGGCGAGCGCAAGCGCTACGCGGCCCTGGTGAAGGCCAGCGGCTACGTGCCGGAGGCGCTGTGATGAGCGATGCACGCATGACGACGGCGCAGCGCTTTCTGGACGCGCTGGCCGCGCCGCAGGGCACTGGGGCCGACGCGCTGATGCCCTTGCTCCATCCGGACGTTCGCCTGATGCGCCTGGGCAAGACCGTGGACGGCACGGCCGCGGTGATCGACGAACTGCGGCAGGGCGCGAATGGCGAGCTGTCGCGCCGTCTGCAATGGCAGGCGCCGCAGCCGGTGGTGGACAGCGTGGTGCGTCTTGTCGGCGAGCGGCGCCCCGGCGAGCGCGATCGCGGCCTGGTCGTCACGCTCGGCTTCGACGGCGATGCGATCGCGCTGGTGCAGCAACAGCGCACCCCACCGCCACCGCCCGATGCGCAGCCGCTCGTGCTGCCGGCGTCGCTCAAGCGAATGATCGACCACGCGCTGGTCGAGCGCCATCCGATGCTGGTCGCCTACAGCGATCCCGAAGGCCAGCCGGTGCTGAGCTTTCGCGGCTCGGTGCAGGCTTACGGCGACGACCAACTCGCGATGTGGATCCGCAGCCCCGACGGCGCCTTCATCCGTGCGATCCGCCACAACCCGAAGCTGGCGCTGGTCTACCGCAACGAGGAGACCAAGGCGACCTACAACTTCCAGGGCCGTGCGCGCGTGAGCGATCTCGGGAGCGATCGCCGGCGCGTCTTCGATGCATCGCCCGAGGCCGAGCGCGGCCACGATTTCGCGATGCTCGGCGTGGTGGTGCTGGTGGACCTGGACCGGGTCGAAGGCTATGCGGGCCTCGGTCCGGCGGGGCAGGTCGACCAGATCCGGCTGGTGCGCGGCACGGTGCCGAACTGATTTTTTCTTTTCTCAACTCACATGGAGCGGATATGAAGGCAGGCAAAGACAGCGAGGAACTGACCCGGGTCGGTCCGGGCACGGTGATGGGCAACTTCATGCGCCAGTACTGGATACCGGCGGCCAAGTCGAGCGAGCTCGGCGTCGACGGTACGCCGATGCGTCTGCTGCTGCTGGGCGAGAAACTGGTTGCGTTCCGCGACAGCAGCGGCCGCGTCGGCGTGATGGACCACCAGTGCCCGCACCGCTGCGCGTCGCTGGTGCTGGGGCGCAACGAGGAAGACGGCATCCGCTGCATCTACCACGGCTGGAAGTTCGATGTCGACGGCAACTGCGTCGACATGCCCAGCGTGCCGCCGAGCCAGGACTTCAAGGAGAAGGTGAAGGCGCGCGCCTACAAGGCGGTCGACCGCAACGGCATCCTCTGGGTCTACATGGGCGAGCACCAGGACGCGCCGCCGCCGATGCCGATGGTCGAGGCCACGCTGCTCGAAGAGCACGAGGTGGATCTGTTCTTCATGCAGCGCGCCTGCAACTGGATGCAGGCGCTGGAAGGCGACATCGACACTTCGCACTTCGGCTTCCTGCACGTCGGCCACCTCGATCCGGACAACGTGCCCGAAGGCCATCCGCTGCAGCACACGGCGAGCGAGCGCGCACCCGAATACCACGTGCAGGACACGCCCTGGGGCACCACCTACGGCGCCTACCGCACCGTGCGGCCCGAGACCATCTACTGGCGCTTCGCCAACTACATGTTCCCGTTCTGGACGCAGACGCCGCAGGGCGAATTCCCGCGCAACATCCAGGCCCGCGCCTGGGTGCCGCTGGACGACGAGCACGTGATGATGATCTTCTGGCGCCAGCGCAGCAGCATGCCCGGCAGCGGCGCGCCGCTGAAGGACGGCAAGCCGCTGGCCGGCTCCAAGCCGCAGCCGGATTTCCTGCCGGTCTCCACCGAGTGGCTGGGCCGCTACCGCATCAAGGCCAACGAGTCGAACGACTGGCTGATCGACCGCGAAGCGCAGCGCACCGGCCGCATCTATTCGGGCATCGACCACATCGGTTCGCAGGACCAGGCCGTGACCGAGAGCATGGGGCCGATCACCGACCATTCGAAGGAACACCTCGGCCCCGGCGACCTGATGATCGCCCGCACGCGGCGCCGCGCGCTGCAGGCCGCGCGCGCCTTTCGCGACGGCGCGCCGGCGCCGGGCATCGCCACGCCCGAGGTCATGATGGCGGCGCGCAGCGGCTACTTCGAGATGCACCAGTCGGTCGATTGGCAGAAGGCTTATGCCGACATGATGCGCACCGCGCAGCGCGCGCCCAAGGCGCCCAAGGTGCCGGCCGAATCGGCGATGGCGAAGTAGTCGGCCGTGTCGCACGAAGACCCCGAAAGCCGCGGGCGCCGCGAGGCCTTGCGCGCTTTGGGCGCGGGTGCACTGGCACTCGCGGCCGGCGGCGCGCGCGCCGAGGACGACAAGTCGCCGATCCGCATGCTGTGCGGCATCTCGGCCGGCTCGGGCAACGACTTCACCGCGCGCCTGGTGGCCGACAGCATGCGCGAGGCGCTGGGCCGCCCGGTGGTGGTGGACAACAAGCCGGGCGCCGGCCAGCGCATCGCGCTCGGCGAGCTCAAGCGTGCGGCGCCGGACGGGCGCACGCTCATCCTGTGCACCACCGGGCCTTTCACCATCTATCCGCACATCTACAAGAAGCTCGACTACGACCCGGTCAAGGACTTCACGCCGATCGGTGCGGTGGCCTCCTTCGACGTCGGCATCGCCAGCGGTCCGCTGACGCATGCGACGACCATTCAGCAGCAACTGGCGATGGCGCGCAGCGACAAGTCGCTCGCGGCCTTCGGCTCGCCGGGCAATGGCTCGCTGTCGCATTTCGTCGGCATCGCCACGGGCATCGCGACCGGGATCCAGTTCACGCATGTGCCCTACAAGGACAGCGGCACCTCGGTGGTGGATCTGGCCAGCGGCCGGCTGCCGATGCTGATCACCGGCGTGAGCCAGCTGGTCGAGATGCACAGGTCGGGCCGCATCCGCATCCTGGCGGTGTCGGGCGCGCAGCGCTCGCCTTCGCTGCCCGACGTGCCCACGCTGAAGGAAAGCGGCATCGACGTCAGCAACACCACGACCTGCGGCGTCTACGGACCCGCGGGCATGGCGCCGGAACTCGTGCAGCGCTTCAATGCGGCCGCGGTGGCTGCGGTGCAGGGCCAGGAGGCGCGCGACAAGCTGCTGAAGTTCCTGTTCGCGCCGGCGCCGTCGAGCGCGCAGGCTTTGTCGACGCTGATGGCCGGCGAGGACCGCGAATTCGCGCGGCTGGTGAAATTGAGCGGCTACCAGCCGGAGTGAAGCGGGGCAGGGCGGCGCATCGCCTGTGCTGCGGATGAACTCAGGTTTCCTGCGGCACGTAGCCGCTCGCCTTCACCAGCATCCCGAAATGCTTTCGCTCCGACACCAGCGAGGCCGCGAGCGTCTTGCCGTCGGTGTAGGCCGGCGTCATGCCCTGCTGCCTCATCTTCTCGAGCGTCGCGGGCTTGGTGAACATCGGCGCGAGCGCGTCGTGCAGTGTGGCGACCAGCTTGGGCGACATGCGCGCCGGGCCGAACAGGCCGGTCGTCGTGGAACTGCTCAGGTTGATGCCGGTCTCCTTCAGCGTCGGCACCTCGGGCACCAGCGGCGAGCGCTGTTCGCCCGAGACGGCGAGGATCCTGATCTTGCCGTTCTTGTGCATCTCGACCAGCGGCTGCAAGCCGGTGATCATCATCGGCAGCCGGCCCGCAGCCAGGTCGATGATGCCCACGCCGCTGTCCTTGTAAGGCACGTGCTCCATCGGCGTGTGCGTCGCGAGCGAGATCGAGATGCCGAAGAACTGCGACAGCGAGCCATTGCCGGGCGCGGAGCCGAACACCGCGTCCTTTCCCTTGGCCTTGGCCCAGGCGATCATCTGCTTCATGTCCTGCGCGCCGGTGGCCGGGCCGGTGGCGACGGCGACGTCGAAGTTCGAGACGCCCGCGATCGGCGTGAAGTCGCGGTCGGGGTCGTAGTCGAGCCGGGTGTAGATGTGCGGATAGATGCAGAACGGGCCGTTGGTCGCGAACAGCAGGGTGCGGCCGTCGGGCGCCGCGTGCCGCGCCTCGGCCAGCGCGATGCGCTGCCCGGCGCCGAGCTTGCTCAGCGTGATGGCAGGGCGGCCGAGCGATTCGGTCAGCTGGTCGGCGATCATGCGGGCCGTGAAGTCCATCGACGAAGCGGCGCCGACCAGCACCGTGATGGCCGCCTTGTCGTCCTGCGCGAGCGCACGGTCGGCAGCCAGCCAGAATGCGCCGGCCGCGAGGCCCTTGAGCGTGGTGCGGCGCGTCGTCGAGGTGGAGTCACTCACGGCTTGTCTCCTGCTTTTTAGAAATGGAATTTACTTCCGAAAAACAATCGATGTCAAACGGGATTTCACCCAAGCCGCGCGGCTCGGCGTCCGTGTCGTTCGGGGTTGAATAACAGAATATAATTCCAAAATCGAAACACCTGGGATGCATCCTCTCATGGCCAAGATCGTCCTCGGCATCGGTTCGTCGCACACGCCGATGCTCAATGCGCCCCTCGCGGACTGGACCCGCTTCATCGAACGCGACCGGGCGCGCGCCCATCTCGACAAGGCCGGCAATCCGGTGAGCTACGACGAGCTCGCGAAGATCGCCGGCGACAGCATCGCGCCCGAGCTGCGTCCCGAGGTGCTGGCCCAGCGCCATGCGGCCGCGGCGGCGCAGGTCGAGAAGCTGGCCGGCGTGCTGCGGCGCGCCGAGCTCGACACGCTGATCATCGTCGGCGACGATCAGAAAGAGCTCTACGACACCGACAACCTGCCCTCGGTGCTGGTCTACCACGGCAACAGCATCCGCAACGTGCCGCTGCACACCAACCATCCCGGCCCCGACTGGTCGCGTGCCGCGGCCGCGCGCTACTACGAGCGCGAGACGCCGAAGGACTATCCGGTCGACACCGAACTGGCGAACCATCTGATCGGCCAGCTGGTGGAGCGCGAGTTCGACGTCTCGGTGGCCGACACGATCGCCGACGGCTACGGCGAAGGCCATGCCTTCGGCTTCGTGCACAACCGCCTGCTCAACGGCGCGACGGTGCCGGTGGTGCCGATCTTCCTCAATACCTACTACCCGCCGAACCAGCCGACGCCGCAGCGCTGCCACCGGCTCGGCCAGGAACTGCGAAGGGCGGTGGAAAGCCTGCCGCGCGATGCCCGCGTGGGCGTGATCGCTTCGGGCGGCCTGAGCCACTTCACCATCGACGAAGAATTCGATGGCCGCATCATCCGTGCGCTGCGCGAACGCGATGCGCAGGCGCTCCACGACCTGCCGCGCAGACAGCTCAACTCGGGCAACTCCGAGATCCGCAACTGGATCTGCATGGCCGGCGCGGTCGAGCATCTGGCGCTGGATTCGCTCGAATACATTCCGGCCTATCGCACGCCGGCCGGCACGGGAACGGGTCTGTGCTTCGCGGTCTGGAACTGAATCCCGGCGTAGAGGCCGGCATGCGCACCGCACCGGCGCAAACGCTGCGACTGCGCCTCATCGGCATCCGCTACGCGGCGCACGGCATTCACCTCCTCGAGTTCGGCCGGCCCGACGGCGCCGCGCCGCTGCCGGCCTTCACACCCGGCGCACACGTCGATCTGCATCTGGCCAACGGCCTGGTGCGCCCCTATTCGCTGGTGAATCCACCCGAAGACAGTGAACGCTACGTGGTCGCGGTCAAGCGCGACCCCGCGAGCCGCGGCGGCTCGGCCTTCGTGCACGAGGTACTGCGCGTCGGTGCGGAGCTGGAGGTTGGCGTGCCGCGCAACAACTTCGAGCTGCACGCAGGCTCGGCGCAGGCGGTCTTCATCGCCGGCGGCATCGGCATCACGCCGATCGCCTGCATGGTGGACCGGCTGCGCCGCGACGGGCGCTCGTGGGAACTGCACTACAGCGTGCGCGAGCGCAGGGAAGCGGCCTTCGTCGAGGAACTGGGCGACGATCGCGTGCATCTCCATGTCGATGCCGAAAGCGCTGGCGCGCTGCTCGACATCGCGGCCATCGTTGCCGCGGCGCCTGCGGATGCGCATCTGTACTGCTGCGGTCCGGCACCGATGCTCGATGCCTTCGAGGCCGCGGCCGGCGGCCGGCCGCCGGCCTGCGTGCATGTCGAGCGCTTCGCGCCGGTCGCGCCCGGTGCCACCGGGGGCGGCTACACCGTGCGGCTTGCGGCCTCGAAGCGCAGCATCCCCGTCGCACCGGGCCGGACGATCCTCGAAGCGCTGCGCGAGGCCGGCGTCGAAGTCCAGGCCTCGTGCGAACAGGGCATCTGCGGCACCTGCGAGACGCGCGTGCTCGGCGGCTTGCCGGACCATCGCGACAGCCTGTTGTCCGCCGAAGAAAGAAAGAGCAACCGCGTGATGATGATCTGCTGCTCGGGCAGTCTGGGCGGCGAACTCGTGCTCGACCTCTGAAGGCGCCGCACGATGCCGAGCCTCGACCGCGCGGGCCCCTTGCTAGAATCGGCCGCGCTCGCAGCGCCGTTCAGCCACCGAACAAGGAGAGGGGCCTTGGGTCGTCCCAGTCGAAAAGACAAGATCGTCCAGCCGGACTATTCCGAAGGCATCCAGATCAAGACGGAGGATGAGGATCCGCGCTTCAACAACGCGCTCGCCCGCGGCCTCGCCATCCTTCGCGCATTCCATGTCGACATCAAGCTCCTGGGCAACCTCGAGATCGCGGAGCTGACCGGGCTTCCCAAATCCACCGTCTCGCGCCTGAGCTTCACGCTGACGCAACTGGGCTACCTGCGCTATCGCCCCGAGTTCGGCAAGTACGAACTCGCGGCCGGTGTCGTGGGGCTGGCCTATCCCTATCTGGCGGGGCAGGTGGTGCCGCCGGTCGCGCGGCCGCTGATGGTCGAGCTGGCCCTCAAGTCGAAGACCAACGTGGGCCTCGGCGTGCAGGAGGGCATGAGCGTGCTCTACCTGGAATACGCGCTCGGCGAGGCCAATCCCAATCGCCTGCAGCGCGCCGGTTTTCGCGTGCCGCTGGTGCGCACCGGCATGGGCCGCGCCTGCATCGCCGGCATGCGCCCCGAGCAGCGCGAGCAGTTCTATGTGGAGCTGCGCGAGCACTACAAGCGTGAGTGGCCGAAGCTCCACGACGAGCTCGAGGACGCGGCCGGTCAGGTGCAGACGCGCGGCTTCTGCATCGCGGCCGGCACCTTCCGGTCGACCACCAACTCGGTGGCCGTGCCCTTCATCCATGGCGACGGCCAGACCATCATGGCGTTCAACTGCCAGGGCCATTCGCAGACCCACACGCCCGACGCCATGCTGCGCAACGGCAAACGCCTGCTGGAGCTGACGGCCGAAGTCCGCCGCCGGCTGGCCGACGCGCCGCACGGCCACGGGCCTTCGCTCGGACACTGAAGTCCGGGTGCCTGCGTCGGGCATCGACGTCGTTGATGAATGGAATTAAGTTTCAAATGAGCGAGCGACAAGACGATCTGATCGTGGCGACCCGCGACGGCACGGTGGCCGGTGCCCGGGCCTCCGGCACGGCCGGCGTGCGGGCCTGGAAGGGCATTCCCTATGCGGCGCCGCCGGTCGGCGCGCTGCGCTGGCGTGCGCCGCAGGCGCCTGCCGCATGGGACGGCGTGCGCCCCGCGCTGGAGTTCGGCCCCGACTTTCCGCAGGCGCCGATGCCGGCCTCGCGTGCGCCCTCGATGAGCGAGGACTGCCTGTACCTCAACGTCTGGTCACCCGCCGGCGCCGCGCCGGGCTCGCTGCCCGTGATGGTCTGGGTGCACGGCGGCGGCTTCGTCGGCGGCAGCGGTGCCGATGCGCGCTGCGAGGGCACGCAGATGGCGCGCGAGGGCGTGGTGGTGGTGAGCTTCAACTACCGCTCGGGCATGTTCGGCTTCCTCGCACATCCGGCGCTCAGCCGCGAGTCGGGGCAGGGCGTGTCCGGCAACTACGGCTTGCTGGATCAGCTGCAGGCGCTGGCCTGGGTGCGCGACAACATCGCGGCCTTCGGCGGCGATCCGCGGCGCGTGACGGTGTTCGGCGTCTCGGCCGGGTCGGCGTCGATCTCGCTGCTGCTGAGTTCGCCGATGGCCCAGGGCCTGTTCCAGCAGGCGATCCTGCACAGCCCGGGCGCGGGGCGTCCGCTGGCCACGCTGGCTGATGCGGAAGGTGTCGGCCGCAGCCTCGACGAGGACATCGATGCGCTGCGCCGCCTGAGCGCCGCCGAGGTCTTCGCGCTGACCGCGAAGTGCTCGCCCAAGGTGCGCGGCCTCACCACGCCGCGCGTGCTGCGGCCGATCTGCGACGGCTGGCTCATTCCCGAGGACGAACGGACGGCCTTCAAGGCCGGCCGCATCCACGCAATGCCGCTCATCGTCGGCACCAATGCCGACGAGGGCACGCTGCTCACCGCCAGCTGGCCGATCGATACGGTGGACGACTATCGCCGCATGGTCGAGGCCAACTTCGGCGGTGCCGTGCAGGAAGCGCTGGCGCTCTATCCGGCAGGCAGCGACTTCGAAGCCCGCGCGGCCATCGCGCGGATCTTCGCCGACACGCAGTTCAACCATGGCGCGCGCCTGCTGGCGCAGACCATGAGCCGGCGCGAGCCGCGCACCTGGCGCTATGTGTTCACGCGGCGGCGGCCCGGGCAGCTCGACGGTCCCCACCATGGCGACGAGGTCGCGCACGTGTTCGGCCATCTCGCGGCCGGCCGCAGCGCGCAGCCGGAGCCCTTCGACGCGACCGACGTGGCGGTCTCGCAGGCCATGCGCTCGGCCTGGATCGCGTTCGCGCGCAGCGGCGATCCCAATGCGCCGGGCCTGGCCGCATGGCCGGCCTATGCACCGGACGCGGATGCGCACATCGAGTTCGGCGACCGCGTCGGCACCGGCCGGGCATGGCATGCCGCGCCGCTCGAATTCCTGGACAGCTACCTCGACCGGCGCTGAAGAAGCCGGCGCGGCGATGAGGCCGCGCGCCCTTCAGCGCGCGTCCGGCACGCGCCGCGTCTTCATGAAATCCTCGAAGCTCTCGCCGCGCATCTTCGCGTAGACCTCGAGGTTGCTCATCTTCACCACGCGCGCGAATTTCTCGAGCACGAAGAAGTTGGTGCCGTAGCGCACCAGGCCCAGCCAGTCGCGCGTGCGCACCAGCGCCTTCTCCTCCTCGCTCAGGGCTTCGCGGCGCATCGCTTCTTCCTCGTCGCGCAGGAACAATTCGCGATGCTCGGCGCGCGCCAGGTGCCAGAAGAAACGGTTGATGCGCAGCGTGCGCAGGCTCGCCTTCAGATCGAAGGGGTAGGTGCCCGCGATCGACTCGATGCCTTCGAGCTGCGCGTTCATGCGGCGAGCTCCTCGTAGAGCGTGACCGTCATCGCGGTGGTGGTCGCCAGGTAGTAGTTGCGGTGCAGCTGGCGAATGCGCGGCGCGAGCGCGCCACGCATCGCCAGCCACATGATGACCTCGGCCCCTTCGGCGCCGCCGAGGCGCACGTAGTCCACGTGCCTGAGCTTCGTGAGTGCCTCGGGCTCGTGCTCCAGCAGATCGAGGAAGCGCAGATCCCACTCGGTGTTGTTGAAGCCGGTGCGCTCGCCATGGATCTGGTGCGAGAGGCCGCCGGTGCCGACCACCGCGACGCGCAGATCGCCGGGGTACGACTGCACGGCGCGGCGCACCGCCTGGCCCAGCTTGTAGCAGCGCAGCGCGGTCGGCAGCGGGTACTGGAGCACGTTGATCTGGATCGGGACGATCGCGCCCGGCCAGCCCTCGGCATGCGGCCACAGCAGCGGCAACGGCGAATGGCAGCCGTGGTCGAGCGGGCGGTCCTGGAACACCGTCATGTCGAACTCGTCGTTGACCAGCGATTCGGCCAGGTGCACCGCGAGATCGGAATGCCCCGGGATCGGCGGCAGCGGCCGCAGCCCGGCGCCTTCGTCGGCCAGCGCGTGCAGTGCGCCGATGCCGATCGCGAAGGTCGGATAGCAATCGAAGAAGAAGCTGTTGGCGTGGTCGTTGTAGAACACGATCAGCACGTCGGGCCGCTGTTCGGCGAGCCACTTCGCCACCGGCTTGTAGCCTTCGAACAGCGGTGCCCAGGCCGGCTCGTTCTGGCGTCCCTTGTCGTAGGTCACGCCGATCGTGGGCACATGCGAGGTACCGATGCCGCCGATGATGTGTGCCAACGCGCTGCTCCTGAAAATGACAATGGAATTGTATTCCGCGCATGTGAAGGCACTGGGCGTCACAGGGCGTTACGGCGCGGCGAAACGCAGTGGTATCCAATGGACAATGACCGTTGCCAACCGATGAAAGGAACACGCCCCATGTCCGAACGGGACCCCACGGAATTCAGGCCGGGCCGCGAGTCCTCGCCCTGGACCTTCGTCATCATCGTGCTCGTGCTGATCGCGGCCGGCGCCGGATGGTGGTACGGGTCGCAGCGGCAGGTGGAACCGCCGCCACCGCCGCCGGCCGCATCCGCGCCGCCGTCGGACAACCCGCCTGCGCCCGCACCGGCCGCGGTCGCGTCGGGTCCGCAGAACCCCGTCGACGCGCTGGCCGCGCCCGACGCCGCCTTGCCCGCGCTGGCCGATGCCGATGCACAGGTCAGCGCCGCGCTCACCGATTTGCTCGGCAAGAAGTCGGTGGCCTCCTTCCTGCAGCTCGATGGCTTCGTGCGCCGCTTCGTCGCCACCGTGGACAACCTGCCGCGCGCGCAGGCGCCGGCCCGCGTGTGGCCGCTGAACCCGGCGCCGCAGCGCTTCACCGTGCAGGGCGAGGGCGACAACCAGACCATCAGCGCCGACAACGGCAGCCGCTACACGCCCTTCGTGTTGTTCGCCGAGTCGGTCGATACGGCGCGCGCGGTGGCGGTCTATGCGCGGCTCTATCCGCTGTTCCAGCAGGCCTACGAAGAGCTGGGCTATCCGGGGCGCTACTTCAACGACCGGCTGGTGGCGGTGCTCGACCATCTGCTGCAGGCGCCCGAGCCTTCGGGGCCGGTCCGCGTCACGTTGACCGAGGTCAAGGGCGACCAGGCGCCCGATCGGCCCTGGGTCCGCTACGAATTCGCCGATCCTCAGCTGCAGGCGCTGTCGGCCGGGCAGAAGATGATGGTGCGCATGGGGCCGGTCAACGAGCGGCGCATGAAGACGAAGCTGTCGGAGCTGCGGCGCCAGATCGCGACCGGCGCGATGGCGAAGAAGTAGGGCGGCCCTTCAGTCCTGCGCGTCGGCCGCGGCGCCGCCGGCGCAGGCCAGCGCGCGCATCAGCAGCAGCTTGCGCTCGCGCGCATTGCGCGTGAGCGAGGCCGCGCGCTGGAACTCTTCACCGGCCTCGGCGTGGCGGCCGAGCCTGGCGAGCAGATCGCCGCGCACGCTCGGCAGCAGGTGGTAGCCCTGGAGCTGCGGCTCGGACTGCAGCGCATCGACCCGTTCGAGACCGGCGGCCGGGCCGAAGGCCATCGACAGTGCGACGGCGCGGTTGAGCTCGACGATGGGCGAGGGCATGCGCTGGGCCAGCGCGTCGTAGAGCGCGGCGATGCGGTTCCAGTCGGTCTGTTCGGGCGTGCGGGCGCGCGCATGGCAGGCGGCGATCGCGCCCTGCAGCGCGTACGGCCCGAGCGCGCCGCCGAGCTTCTCGGCCCGCGCCAGCGCGGCGAATCCGCGGCGGATCAGCAGCTGGTCCCAGCGGCTGCGGTTCTGTTCGAGCAGGAGGATCGGCTCGCCGTCCGCATCGACGCGCGCCGATGCGCGCGAGGCCTGGATCTCCATCAGCCCGACCAGCCCATGGACCTCGGGCTCGTCCGGCACGAGCTCGGCCAGGATGCGCCCGAGGCGCAGCGCCTCGTCGCACAGCGCGGGCCGCATCCAGTCGTCGCCGGTGGTGGCCGAGTAGCCTTCGTTGAACACCAGGTAGACGACCTCCAGCACGGACGACAGGCGTGCCGCCAGTTCGTCGGCGCGCGGCGCCTCGAAGGGCACGCGCGCAGCGGCCAGCGTGCGCTTGGCGCGCACGATGCGCTGCGCGATGGTCGACTCCGGCACGAGGAAGGAGCGCGCGATCTCGTCGGTGCTCAGGCCGCCGAGCAGGCGCAGGGTCAGCGCCACGCGCGCCTCGGGCGACAGCACCGGATGGCAGGCGGTGAACACCAGGCGCAACAGGTCGTCGCCGACCTCGTCGTCGAGCGCGACATCGACCGCCTCGGCGAAGTCCGCCGCGGCCATCGCGTGCTGCGCATCGAGTTCGCGGCCGAGCTCCTCTTCCTTGCTCGCATGCAGCGTGCGCTTGCGCAGCAGGTCGATCGCGCGGTGCTTGGCGGTGGCCGTGAGCCAGGCCGCGGGATTGTCGGGAACACCGTCGCGCGGCCATTGCTCCAGCGCCGCGACCAGCGCGTCCTGCGCCAGTTCCTCGGCCGTGCCGACATCGCGCAGCATGCGCGCCAGCGCACCGATGATCCGGGCGGACTCGATGCGCCAGACGGCGTTGATGCTGCGGTGGATCTCGGCGTCGGTGGGCACGCGTTGGTCTCAGCGCTTCTTCAGGTCGTCGAAGCCCTCGGCGGCCTTCTGCACGTCGGGCGGGAAGTCGGAGAACTCCTGCACCTGGCGCACCTCGATGGTCTCGTTCTCCGAGCCGGGGCAGCGCGAGGCCCAGGCGATCGCCTCCGCCTTCGAGGCGACGTCGATCATCCAGTAGCCGCCGAGCACTTCCTTGGCCTCGGCGAAGGGGCCGTCGGTCACCTTCGGCTTGCCGCCGGAAAAGCTCACGCGCGCACCCATCGACGGCGGATGCAGGCCGTCGAGCGCGAGCAGCACGCCGGCCTGCTTGAGGGACTCGTTGTATTTCATCATCGCCTCGACGGCCTTGGCATCGGGCATGGTACCGGGCGTCGCGCTCTCGTAGCCCTTGGGGATCATCAGCATCATGAATCGCATGTCGGTCACTCCTTGCTCGGATTGAAGAGGCTATTGTTCCGTATCAACGGCGCTCGCCCGACGCTTTCGTGGCCGCCATCTGCGCGAGCTGCCGCTCTTCCTGTTCGCGCAACTCGGGCGTGAACTCGGCGCCGAAGTCCTCGGCCTCGAAGACCTGGCGCAGCTCGATCTCGGTGCCGCCGTCGAAGGGCGCGCGCCTGAGCCATTCGAGCGCTTCCTCCTTCGAGCGCACCTGCCACAGCCAGAAGCCGGCGATCAGCTCCTTGGTCTCGCTGAACGGGCCGTCGGTCACCGTGCGCTGCTTGCCGTCGAAGCGCATGCGCGCGCCCTTCGAGCTCGCATGCAGGCCTTCCATGCCGAGCACGATGCCGGCTTTGACCAGCTCCTCGTTGTACTTGCCCATCTCGGTCAGCATGTCCTGGCTGGGCATCACGCCGGCTTCCGAGTCCTTGTTGGCCTTGACGATCACCATGAATCGCATCGCATCGCTCCTTGAAACGCGAACCCGCCCTCCGGTCGGTGCGACCGGAAACGAGGCTGGGCTCTGAATGAACGTCGTGCGAGCGTCGGCGAGATCGACACGCCGCGACGCGCCGGTGTGTAAATATTTGTTTGCCCGCCGGCTTCAGGCCGCGCAGAGGATCAGGTCGACGTCCGCGGCCTGGTGGCGCAGCGGGATCAGCGCCTGGTAGGCCGGCGAGCGGAACCAGCCCTCGGCCGCCTCGACGCTCGGGAAGCGCAGCACCACGGTGTCGGTGTGGCCGTGCGCGCCGCCGAGCACCTCGCGGCATTGGCCGCGGAACACCAGCTCGGCCTGCCAGTCGGCCAGCGTGCCCGGCACGCTGGCCACGTACTGCGCCCACCTGGCGGCATCCTTGACGGTGATGTGTCCGATCACGCAGGCGGCGGTGGGCGTCATGGCGGGTGCTCCGGGCTTCAGGTTTTCACGCCCAGGTATTTTTCGACCAGATCGCGCTCGGTGCGCAGATGCTCGGGCGTGCCGTCGTAGACGATATGGCCATTGTTCACCACATAGCAGCGGTGCGCGAGCGACAGCGCCGCATGCACGTTCTGCTCGACGATGACGATGGTGTGGCCGCGTTCCGCAAGGCCCTTGCAGACCCGCATCAGGTCGCGCACGATCAGCGGCGCCAGGCCTTCGAAAGGCTCGTCCAGCAGGATGATGCGCGGGTCGCGGATCATCGCGCGCGCGATCGCCAGCATCTGCTGCTCGCCGCCCGACAACTGCTTGCCGCGGTTGCGCCGGCGCTCGTCCAGGCGCGGGAAGGTCTGGTAGACCGCATCGAAGGACAGCGGCTTGTCGGCCGTCATGGCGGCGAGCACGAGGTTCTCGTGCACCGTCAGGCTGCCGAAGATGCGGCGCTCCTCGGGCACCAGCTGGATGCCGGCGCGCGCCAGCTTGTAGGGCGCGGTGCCGGTCACGTCGCGGCCGTCGAGCCGGATGGTGCCGGACTTGGCCTGCACCACGCCCATCAGCGATTTCAGCGTCGTGCTCTTGCCCGCGCCGTTGCGCCCGAGCAGCGCGACGACCTCGTTGGCCTCCACCCGCATCGACACATCGAACAGGATGTGCGAGTCGCCGTAGAAGCTGTTGAGCTTGTCGATCTCAAGCAGACTCATGCTCTTCGAGCCCTCCGAGATAGGCGGTCTGCACGGCCGGATCGCGCTGGATCTCGGCGGGCGTGCCTTCCGCGAGCTTGCGGCCTTCGTACAGCACCGTGATGCGTTCGGCCAGTTCGAACAGCGCGTCCATGTCGTGCTCCACGATCACCATCGTGCGACCTTGGCGGATCGACTTGAGCAGCGCGACGATGTGCACGCGCTCTTCGGGTCCGAGGCCGGCGAGCGGTTCGTCGAACAGCAGCACGTTGGCGCCGGTGGCCAGCGCCAGCCCGATCTCGAGGCGCCGCTTCTCGCCATAGGACAGTTCGGACACGCGCGTCGCGGCCGAGCCCCCGAGGCCGACCAGGCCGATCGCCGCCTCGACCTGGTCGCCCAGGCCCTGCACCCTGAACAGCCGGCGCAGCATGTCGAGCCTGAAGCGCCCGCGTGCGCGGGCGAGCACCGCGATCACCATGTTCTCGCGCACGGTGAGCGTCTCGAACAGCTGGTTGATCTGGTAGCTCTTGCTCATGCCGCGCTGGCACACCGCGGTCACGCCGATGCCGGTGATCTCGGCGCCGCGCATGAACACCTGGCCGCGGGTCGGCTGTACCTCGCCGGCCAGCATCTTGAAGAAGGTCGACTTGCCGGCGCCGTTCGGCCCGATCACGCCGCGGATCTCGCCTTCGGCCAGCGTGAAGCTCACGTCGCTGACGGCCGTCAGGCCGCCATAGGCCTTGGTGACGCCGCGCGTCTCGAGCACCGGCGTGCCGGCGGCCGCCGCGGCCGGTGCCACGATGGCGAGCGAGGGCGCGTTCGAGGTCGCTGCGGCCTGCGCGGCCTCGGGCGCGAGCATGTTCTCGGCCGTGCCGGTGCGGCGCTTGAGCGCGGCCACGAGCACGCCGCCGACGCCATGGCGGAACAGCGTGATCAGCACCACGAAGACCACGCCCAGCACCAGCTTCCAGTAGGCGCCGATGCTCGGGATGTGCTGCAGGCCTTCGTACAGGTAGAGCCAGATGGTCGCGCCGAGCAGCGGGCCGAGCAGGGTGCCGGCACCGCCGATCACCGTCTGGATCACCAACTGCGCCGAGGTGTCCAGCATGAAGGCGTCGGGCGGCATGAAGCTCTGGAACACGCCGAGCAGGCCGCCGGCCACGCCGCCGTAGAGCGCCGCGATGACGAACACCGCGAGCTTGTAGTGCTGGATCGAGTGGCCGAGCGCGGTGGCGCGCAGCGGGTTGCCGCGGATCGCCGTCAGCACCGCGCCGAAGGGCGAGCGCACGATGCGGCGCGCGATGAGGTAGCCGACGAAGAAGAAGAGCGCGAGGAAGGTGTACATCGGCCAGCCGCTCGTGATGTTCAGCGTGAGCGAGCCGATCGCCACCGCCGGCGGCGGGATGCCGGCGACGCCGTTCTCACCGCCGGTCCAGGCGCGCAGCGGCCCGTTCTCGATGAAGAAGAACATCTCGGCGAAGGCCAGCGTGCTCATCGCGAAATAGATGCCGGTGCGGCGCAGGGTCAGGTAGCCGATGACCAGGCCCGCGATGCCGGCGGCGACGGTGCCGATCAGCAGCGCCACCAGCATGTTCGGCACGACGTTGTCGGTCAGCAGGTAGGCGGTCACGAAGCCGCCGACGCCGTAGAACGCGGCCTGCCCGAAGGACAGCAGCCCCGCGTAGCCGAACAGCAGGTCGAAGCCGATGCCGAACAGGCCCCAGATCAGGATGCGGCCCATCAGGTCGGCGCCGATGCCGAGATGGGGCAGGATGAAAGGCGCGATGACCAGCCCGATCGCCACTGCGATCTCCGGCCCGAGGCGGCTGCGCAGGGGCGGAGTCGGGATGCCGCGGCTCATTCGCGTCCCTCCTGCCCCATCAGACCTTGCGGCCGGAAGATCAGCACCAGCGCCATCACCGCGAACAGCATCACGTCGGAGTAGGCCGGATCGAACATCGAGGTCAGGCTCTGGATCTCGCCGGCGATGATGCCGCCGATGATCGCGCCAGGAAAGGAGCCGACGCCGCCGATCACGACCACCACGAAGGAATCGACCAGGATGCGCGCGCCCATGTCCGGCGACAGCGAGACGATCGGCGAGTTGATGACGCCGGCATAGCCCGCCGCCATCGCGCCGAGGCCGAACACCATCAGGAAGGAGCGCTGCACGTTGACGCCGAGCATGTTGACCATCAGCGCGTCCTCGATGCCGGCGCGCACGATCAGGCCGAGGCGGGTGCGGTACAGCACGATGTAGAGCGCCACCAGCGTCAGCGCCGAGATGCCGAGGATCTCCATGCGGTAGAGCGGATAGATCAGGAAGCCCATGTTGACGATGCCATGGCCCCAGGCCGGCTCGGGCATCGTGAGGCCGATGCCGCCGAAGATGGAGCGCACGATCTCCACCAGCACGATGCCGATGCCGAAGGTGACCAGCAGTTGGTCTTCCGGCGGCCGTCCGTAGAACAGGCGCACGATGCCGCGCTCGATGACGAGCCCCAGCACCAGCGTGACGGCCGAGCCGACCACGATCGCGAGGATGAACGAGCCGGTGGCGTTGAAGGTCATCAGCCCTGCGTAGGCGCCCACCACGAAGATGGCACCGTGGGCGAAGTTGATGACGCCCAGGGTGCCATAGATGATGGTCAGCCCGGTGCTGATCAATGCCAGCAGCAGGCCCGCAGCCAGGCCATTGAACAGCTGCGACAGGACAAGCGGCATGCTGGGCATCCAGCACTCCCTTCAGGAACGGACGGTTGCGGGAGGGCGGATCAGGTGTACGAACCGAGCTTGCAGCCGAGCAATCCCACCGGCGCAACCACATCGGCGCCGTTGACCACGGTGACGATGTCGAAGAAGTCGCTCTTGGCCTTCATGTCGGCCGGCTTCTTGCCGCGCACGATCGGGAAGTTGACGACGCCCTGGTGGTCCTCGCCGCGGAACCAGACCTCGCCGACCGGGCCCTGGCGCTTGACGCCCTTCTCGTAGGCCTTGATCACCTCGGGCGCATAGAAGGTCTTGGCGCGCTCGACGGCGTCGGCCCACAGCACGGTGTTGAGGTAGGCGATGTAGGCCGAGTCGTGCGGCTTGTCCTTGTACTTGGCCTCGAAGGCCGAGACGAAGTCCTTCGCGATCGGGTACTTGTCCTGCAGCGTCCACCAGAAGCCCATGCAGCCGTAGACACCCTGCATGATGTCGGCGCCGAGCTCCTCGCCGAGGAAGGGCGCCATGTACGGAATGACCAGCTTCATCTTGTCGAGGATGCCGAACTGCTTGGCCTGCTTGATGGAGTTGACCGCGTCGAGGCCGTAGTCGATCACGACCAGCGTGTCGGCGCCGCTGTTGGCGATGTTGATGAGGTAGGAGCTGTAGTCCTTGGCGCCCAGCGGATGGACCTGCTGGCCGACCTCTTTCCAGCCTTCCTTGGCGGTGAACTCGACCATCGAGTCGTGCGTGGTGTGGCCGTAGGTGTAGTCGGGCACGAGGTACACCGCCTTGCGGTTCTTGCCGAGCGACTGGCCGAGCACCGGCGAGATCGCCTTGGCCGCGGAGTAGGCGTAATGGCAGAGGCGAAAGCCGTAGCGCTGGCAGTCGACGCCGGTGGTTTCGTTGGAGCCGCTGATGGCCGCGAGGTAGATGGTCTTCTCGCGGTCGCACACCTTCTGCAATGCGATGGCGACGGCGCTGCTGACGCTGCCGCTGATCATCATCGCCTTGTTCTCGTGGATGAAGCGGGTGGCCGCCTGCACCGCGGTGTTGGGCTTGGTCTCGGCATCGGCCACGCCGAGCACGATCTTCTTGCCGAGCACGCCCTTCTTGGTGAGCGGGGAGATCTTGAGCACGTTCGGATGGCCGGCGTTGAGCTGTTCTGCCGCGAGCTCGTAGCCGCGCCGCTCGTCCGCGCCCTCGGCCGAATACGGGCCGGTGAGGTCGACCGGCAGGCCGACAAACACGCTGTCGCCGGCGACGCCTGCGGGGTAGTTGGCCAGTGCCGGATAGTCGTCGGCCATCGCCATGCCGGGAAGCAGCGCACCGGCTGCCGCCGCGGCCCCTGCCTTCAGGATCCCCCTTCGGTGGATACTGCTGGCGCCGTTTACATCTTCGGACTCGCTCATGAGGACTCTCCTTGTAGACAGTGGCTGAGGCTCGATATATCGTGCTACGACATCTTATTTAATTTACATCGTGTCACGATACAACGTCAATGGACTCGCCTTGAGTGAAAACACCTAATGAGCGAACGAATTTGCATGCGCAGGAACCTGATCGAACCGACAGGAGGTGATTCAAGTGCTTGAAGCGGAGTTGCGCCGGCTGGCCGCTTTCCGGGTGGCGTTGCGGCAGTTCGAGTTTTTCAGCGAGCAGGTGTCGGGCAAGCTCGGCCTGACCTCGCAGCAATACCAGGCGCTGCTCGTCACCCTGGGCGACGAGGGCGCCGTGCCGTTCACGCTGAAGGTGCTCGCGCAGAAGCTGAACATCAAGCACAACAGCGCCGTCGGCCTGGTCGATCGCATCGAGCAGCTGGGCCTGGTCGTGCGACGCTCGTGCGAAGACGATCGCCGCAGCGTGCGGGTGGAGCTCACCGCGCGCGGCAAGATGGTGCTCAATCAGCTGGCGATCCAGCATCGCCGCGAGCTGCATCGGGTCGCGCCGGAGTTCGGGCGCTATTTCCGCCATTTCGCGCGCACCGTGGACGAGACAGAATGGCGCGAGCCGCCACGCCGCGGCCGCAAGCCGGCCGCCTAGCGGCAGGCGCATCCGCAATCTTTTTTCCAGGAGCCACCATGGCCGAAACCAGACCCGGCGTCGCCGACAAGCGGCGCACCTTCCGGCAGCTGCACGACAGCGGCTGCTTCGTCATCCCCAACCCCTGGGACATCGGCAGCGCGCGCTTCCTGCAGGGCATGGGCTTCAAGGCGCTGGCGACCACCAGCTCGGGCTTCGGCTGGTCGCAGGGGCGCGCCGATGGCGCGGCGCCGCGGGACATGGTGCTCGAGCACCTGCGCACGCTCGTCGCCGCGACCGATCTGCCGATGAACGCCGATTTCGAGAGCGGCTTCGCGCACGATCCGGCCGGCGTCGCGCAGAGCGTGCGGCTGGCGGTGGAGACCGGCGTGGCCGGCCTGTCGATCGAGGACGCGACGGGCGACGCGGCCGCGCCGCTCTACACCATCGACGAGGCCGTCGCACGGATTCGCGCGGCGCGCGGCGCCATCGACAAGGCCGGCGGCGACACGCTGCTGGTCGGGCGCGCCGAGGGCTTCCTGCATGGCCGGCCGGACCTCGACGAAGCGATCGCGCGGCTGCAGGCCTATGCGCAGGCCGGCGCCGACTGCCTCTATGCGCCGGGCATCCGCACGCGAGAGCAGATCACCGCCGTCGTCGCCGCGGTCGCGCCCAAGCCCTTCAACCTGCTGGTCGGCTGGAGCAGCGAACTGACGATGAAGGACATCGCCGAGATGGGCGTGCGGCGTGTGAGTGTCGGCGGCGCGCTGGCGCGCGCGGCCTGGGGCGGGTTCATTCGCGCGGCCCGGCTCATCGCCGACGAAGGCCGCTTCGACGGTTTTGCCGATGCCGCGCCCGGCGGAGAACTCAACGCTTTCTTCCGCGACGATCTGGCCCGGCGCGAATAGCGCGCCGAAGCGCGGTTCGCCGCGCGGCCCGGCTTCAGTTCGTCGGGTAGGCGCCGATCGGCACGCAGCTGCAGAACAGGTTGCGGTCGCCGTAGACGTTGTCGACACGGCCGATCGGCGGCCAGTACTTGCCTGCCTTGAGGCTGGCCAGCGGAAAGGCGCCGAGCTCGCGTGAGTAGGGCCGCGTCCATTCGCTGCCCAACAGGCTGGCCGCGGTGTGCGGCGCGTGCTTGAGCGGGTTGTCGTCCTTCGGCCAGACGCCTTCCTCGATGCGGCGAATCTCGCCGCGGATCGCGATCATCGCGTCGATGAAGCGGTCGAGTTCAGCCAGCGGCTCGCTCTCGGTCGGCTCGACCATCAGCGTGCCCGGCACCGGGAAGCTCAGCGTCGGCGCATGGAAGCCGTAGTCGATCAGCCGCTTGGCCACGTCCTCGGCCGTCACGCCGCTGGTGTCCTTGAGCGAGCGCAGGTCGAGGATGCATTCGTGCGCCACGTGGCCGTTGGGGCTCGCATAGAGCGTGGGGTAGTGCTCCTTGAGGCGCGCGCTGATGTAGTTGGCGCTCAGGATCGCGGTCTCGGTTGCGGCCTGCAGGCCGCTCGCGCCCATCATGCGGCAGTACATCCAGCTGATCGGAAGGACGGCCGCATTGCCGAGCGGCGCAGCCGATACGGCCCCTACGCCGTGCGACGAGATGCCGCCGGTCGCATGCCCGGGCAGATAGGGCACGAGGTCTTCGACCACGCACACCGGGCCCACGCCCGGCCCGCCGCCGCCGTGCGGAATGCAGAAGGTCTTGTGCAGGTTCAGGTGGCTCACGTCGCCGCCGAACTCGCCCGGTGCGGCCACGCCGACCAGCGCGTTCATGTTGGCGCCGTCCACGTAGACGCGGCCGCCGTGCGCATGCACGAGCTCGCAGAGCTCCTTCACGCGCGTCTCGAACACGCCGTGCGTGCTGGGGTAGGTG
The DNA here is from genome assembly GCF_901827185.1 of Variovorax sp. PBL-E5. Lineage (NCBI taxonomy): Bacteria > Pseudomonadati > Pseudomonadota > Betaproteobacteria > Burkholderiales > Comamonadaceae > Variovorax > Variovorax sp. PBL-E5. Next base: position 2,183,093 of record NZ_LR594671.1, read on the forward strand.
ATCATCACCGCGGCCAGTCTGGCGGCGTGCTTCTCGCAGGCGCGCTGCAGGTCGTCCATGTCGACGTTGCCCTGCGCGTCGCAGGCGGTCACGATCACCTGCATGCCGGCCATCTGCGCGCTGGCCGGGTTGGTGCCGTGGGCGGAGGAGGGGATCAGGCAGATGTCGCGATGGCTGTCCCCCTGCGCCGCATGGAAGGCCTTGATCGCCAGCAGGCCGGCGTATTCGCCCTGCGAGCCGGCGTTGGGCTGCAGGCTGATGCCCGCGTAGCCGGTCGCCTCGCAGAGCCAGGCGCGCAGTTGGGCGTCGAGCTGCGCATAGCCCTGCAATTGCTCGGCCGGCGCGAAGGGATGGATGTTGGCGAACTCGGGCCAGGTGATCGGGATCATCTCGCTGGTCGCGTTGAGCTTCATCGTGCAGCTGCCGAGCGGGATCATGCTGCGGTCGAGCGCGAGATCCTTGTCGCTCAGGCTGCGGATGTAGCGCAGCATCGCGGTCTCGCTCTTGTGGGTGTTGAACACCGGATGCACGAGGAAGGCGCTGGTGCGGCGCAGGTCCTCGGGAATGCGCGAGACGACCGAGCCCGCGAGTTCGTCGAAGCGCGGCATCGGCGTGCCCGTCGGCACGAAGAGCGCCCACAGCGTCTCGATGTCGGCGCGCGTGGTGGTCTCGTCGAGCGAGATGCCCAGGTGATGCTGCAGCCCCTGACGCAGGTTGATGCTGGCGGCGTGCGCGCGCTCCAGGATCTTCGGCGCGTCGTCGCCGATCTTGACGGTGAGGGTGTCGAAGGCGCTGCCGTTGACCAGTTCACGGCCCATCTGCTCGAGGCCGGTCGCCAGCACGGCGGTGAGCGCGGCCACGCGTTGCGCGATGCGGCGCAGCCCATCGGGCCCGTGGTAGGCCGCATACATGCTGGCCACCACCGCGGGCAGCACCTGTGCCGTGCAGATGTTGGAGGTGGCCTTCTCGCGCCGGATGTGCTGCTCGCGCGTCTGCAGCGCGAGCCGGTAGGCGGGCTGGCCGTGCGTATCGACGCTCACGCCCACCAGGCGGCCGGGCAGCGAGCGCTTGAACGCGTCGCGGCAGGCCAGGTAGGCCGCATGCGGGCCGCCGTTGCACATCGGCATGCCGAAGCGCTGCGTGGTGCCGCAGACGATGTCGGCATCCCATTCGCCGGGCGGCGCCAGCAGCGTGAGCGCCAGCAGGTCGGCCGCAACGCAGAAGGCGGCCTCGCACTGGTGCGCATGGCCGGCCAGCGGACGCAGGTCATGCACCTGGCCGGTGGTGGCGGGGTACTGCGCCAGCACGCCGAAGAAGGCGCCGCTGGCCATCAGGTGCGGCAGGGTTTCCGACACCGTGCTGACCCGGACCTCGATGCCGAGCGGCACGGCGCGCGTGCGGATCACCTCGATGGTCTGCGGGTGGCAGTCGCCCGACACCAGGAACACGTTGCTCTTGCTCTTGACGCTGCGCCGCGCCAGCGTCATCGCCTCGGCCGCCGCGGTGGCCTCGTCGAGCATCGAGGCGTTGGCGATCGCCATGCCCGTGAGGTCGCAGACCATGGTCTGGAAGTTGAGCAGCGCCTCCATGCGGCCCTGCGAGATCTCGGCCTGGTAGGGCGTGTAGGCGGTGTACCAGGCGGGGTTTTCCAGCACGTTGCGCAGGATCACGCCGGGCGTGTGGGTGCCGTAGTAGCCCTGGCCGATGAAGCTGCGCGCCACCTTGTTCTTGACCGCGATGGCCTTGAGCTCGGCCAGCGCGTCGGCCTCCGTCGCCGGCGCCGGCAGACGCATCGGTGCGCGGCGGCGGATGGCCGGCGGCACGATGCCGTCGATCAGTTCGGCGCGCGACTTCGAGCCGATGGCGGACAGCATGGGTGCCTCGTCGGCGGCTTCGATGCCGATGTGGCGGGCAATGAATTCCTCGGCGTTCTCGAGATAGCGCAGCGAGGGTAAGGAGGTCTGGACGGGCGTCGGCATGGAGGGCAGTCGTGCGGTCGGGCAGGGAGGGGGCGAATCAGGCTTCGTCGGCGAATTTCTGATAGGCCGTGGCGTCGAGCAGCGCGTCGAGCTGCGCCGGCTCGCCGAGGCGCACCTTGAAGAACCAGCCGGCACCGGTCGGGTCGCTGTTGGCCAGCGAAGGGTCGGCGCGCAGCGCTTCGTTGACTTCGGTGATCTCGCCCGACACGGGCATGAACACGTCGGCCGCGGCCTTGACCGACTCGACCACGCCGGCGATCTCGCCCTGCGCGAAGGTCTTGCCGATCGGGGGCAGGTCGACGAAGACCACGTCGCCGAGCGCATCCTGCGCATGCAGCGTGATGCCGACCGTGGCGGTGTTGCCGTCCCCGGGCTGGACCCATTCGTGGTCCTTGGTGTACTTGATGGTCATGAAGGAATCTCCTGGAAAAAATGGGCCGCTTGAATGGAAGGAATCGGGTCGAGGCTCAGCCTCTGAAGTAGTGGGCGGGCACGAAGGGCATGGTGCTGACTTCCATCGGCACCGCCTTGCCGCGCACCATGGCCTGGATGCGCGTGCCGGGTTCGGCGTAGGCGAGCGCCACATAGGCCATCGCGACCGGCCGGTCGACCGTGGGGCCGAGCAGGCCGCTGGTCACGTGGCCGATCGGCTGGCCTTCGAAGGATTCGAGCAGCGTGCCGTCGCGCACCGGCACGCGTTCCAGCGCCACCAGGCCGACGCGCTTGCGCTTGAGCGTGTGGTGGTCGAGGTGGCCGGCCGTGCCGCTGGCGGCGACGAGTTGCGCCAGCACCTTCGCGGCGCCGGGAAAGCCGCCCTCGCGCGCGCCGCCGGCGCGGCGCACCTTCTGCATCGCCCACCCGAGCGAGGCCTCGACCGGCGTGGTCGTCTCGTCGATGTCGTTGCCGTAGAGGCACAGCCCCGCTTCGAGCCGCAGCGAATTGCGTGCGCCCAGGCCGACGGGCTTGACCTCGGCCTGCGCGAGCAGCAGGCGGGCCAGCGCCTCGGCGTCCTGCGCGGCGACCGAGATCTCGAAGCCGTCCTCGCCGGTGTAGCCGCTGCGCGTGACGAAGGCGGCGATGCCGCCGATCTGCACCGCACCGCCGGTCATGAAGACGAAGCGCTCGATCCCTGGCGACAGCCGCGCCAGCGTCGCCGCAGCCTGTGGCCCCTGCAGCGCCAGCAGGGCGTGGTCGGGCAGGGGCTGCACCTGGCAGCGTGCGCCGATCTTCACGGTGATGTGGGCGATGTCGGCCTTCTTGCAGGCGCCGTTGACGATCACGAAGAGCGAATCCTTGCCTTCGTTGAAGAACATCAGGTCGTCGAGGATGCCGCCGTCGTCGTTCAGCAGCAGGCCGTAGCGCTGCCGGCCGGCCGCCAGCCCGACGACGTCGACCGGCATCAGGGTTTCGAACGCGGCCGCGGCGTCGGGACCGACCAGCCGGAGCTGGCCCATGTGCGAGATGTCGAACAGGCCGGCGGCACTGCGCGTGTGCTTGTGCTCGGCCATCAGGCCGGCCGGGTACTGCACGGGCATCGAATAGCCGGCGAAGGGCACCATGCGTGCGCCGAGTTCCACGTGCAGGTCGTACAGCGGTGTCTTCTGAAGATCGTCACCGGATGCGGATGCGGATGAGGAGGCCAAGGCACTCTCCAAAAGGGGCAGTCTCGTTCCATGGCGCGAGCCATGGGCCACCCCTGCTGTCCGCTTTACCTGAGAGATTCGCCCCACGATCGGGGTTTGCTCCTTCGGTGGACGGCCCTGCGCTTGCGCGGCGGGCCGGCTCTCTCCAGCAAGGAAACGCGCGAAAAAGATCGGCGCTTCGTCAGTCCTTTTGCCTGAGCGTTCGGGCCCGTGGATCGGTGGGACCTGCGCCTTCGGCGGCTCCGCGGGGCGGGGCTCTCTCCTGACCCTGGTGAGTGTAAGGGATCGGTGGCGCCCGGCGCCGCCGATCGGTTCAATGCAGGGGCAGGGCGGGCAGCAGCTTGTCGATGCGCTCGCGGATCGATTCGGCGCGCTCGGCGCCGGCGGCCTGCTCGATCGCCTCGAGCATGGCGTTGGCCGTCGCCAGCATCGATTCGCGGTCGCGCGCTGCGCGCAAGGCCTCACGGAAGCGTTCGGCCAGCGGCGGGTCGCGCCGCACGAACATGCGCTCGCAGAGGTCGAACAGGAACATCCGCGTGGTGGCGAGCGACCGCTTGCCGTCGAAGACATCGGCGGCGACGGCCACGGCGGGTTCGGGCTGCGGGGCCGGCTGGCGGTGCTGCAGATAGCCGGTGTCCATCAACTGGGCCGCGACGCGGCTGGCCTGCTCGCGGCCGCCGAAGAGCTCGCCGAAGTCGGTCACCGAGCGATGGCCGTTGGCCATCAGCAGCAGGGCGCGCTCACGCTGGCCGAGGGTCCGGCGGCCGGGCTGGAGTTCTTGATGGGCCTTGTCGGTCTTGATGAGGAACATGGGATGCTGGCTTGCGGGCGAGCCTTGCAGCATCGGGGGTGGGTGTGACGGCTTTGTGAATGGGTGATTCGAAGGGTGCGATTTCTGTTGAGGCTGTCGGCCGGGGCGAATTCCCGGCTCCGGCCTCACGTCACGCGCAACGCACAGTTCAAAGGCCCGGTGCCCCCACCCCAACCCTCCCCCAGAGGAGGAGGGAGAAAGCCCGTCACATGCCGACGTAGTTCGGCCCGCCGCCGCCCTCGGGCGTCACCCACACGATGTTCTGCGTCGGATCCTTGATGTCGCAGGTCTTGCAATGCACGCAGTTCTGCGCATTGATCTGCAGGCGCTCCTTGCCGCCCTCATCCGGCACGAACTCGTACACGCCGGCGGGACAGTAGCGGCTCTCGGGGCCGGCGTAGTCGGGCAGGTTGATCCGGGTCGGCACCGTCGCGTCCTTGAGCGTCAGGTGCGCGGGCTGGTTCTCTTCGTGGTTGGTGTTGCTCACGAAGACCGACGACAGCCGGTCGAAGGTGAGCTTGTTGTCCGGTTTCGGGTAGGCGATCTTCTTGCTGGCCGATGCCCGCTTGAGGCGCTGGTGATCGGCCTCGGTGCGGTGAATCGTCCATGGGATGTGGCCGCGCAGCACGAACTGCTCGATGCCGGTCATCACCGTGCCGACCGCCAGGCCCTTCTTGAACCACTGCTTGAAGTTGCGTGCCTTGTTGAGTTCGGTGCGCAGCCAGCTCTTCTCGAAGGCCGCGGGGTAGGCCGTGAGTTCGTCGTGCTGCCGGCCGGCCATCACGGCCTCGTAGGCCGCGTCGGCCACCAGCATGCCGGTCTTGATGGCGGCATGGCTGCCCTTGATGCGGCTCGCGTTCAGGTAGCCGGCCTCGCAGCCGACCAGCGCGCCGCCGGGGAACACCGTCTTGGGCAGCGAGAGCAGGCCGCCGGCGGTGATCGCGCGTGCGCCGTAGCTCAGGCGCTTGGGCGCCTTGAGGCCCTTGTCCTGGCCTTCGAAATACCAGCGGATGTTGGGATGCGTCTTGAAGCGCTGGAACTCCTCGAAGGGGCTCATGTAGGGGTTCTGGTAGTCGAGCCCGACCACGTAGCCGATGATCAGCTGGTTGTTCTCGGCGTGGTAGACGAAGGAGCCGCCATAGGTGTCCGACGGCAGCGGCCAGCCTGCGGTGTGGATGGCCAGGCCCGGCTCGTGGCGCGCGGGATCGATCTCCCACAGTTCCTTGATGCCGATGCCGTAGGCCTGCGGATCCTTGCCCTCGTCCAGCTTGTACTTCGCGATCAGCTGGCGCCCGAGATGGCCGCGCGCGCCCTCGGCGAACACGGTGTACTTGGCGTGCAGCTCCATGCCGAGCTGGAAGTTGTCGGTCGGCTCGCCGTCCTTGCCGATGCCCAGATTGCCGGTGGCGACGCCGCGCACCTTGCCGTCGTCGGTGTAGAGCACCTCGGCCGCCGGAAAGCCCGGGAAGATCTCGACGCCGAGCGCCTCGGCCTGCTGCGCCAGCCAGCGCACCACATTGCCGAGGCTGACGATGTAGTTGCCTTCGTTGTGGAAGTTGTGCGGCAGCATGAAGTTGGGCGTGCGCGTCGCGCCCTTCTCGCTGAGCATGAGGAAGGTGTCCCGGGTGACGGGCTGGTTGAGCGGCGCGCCGAGTTCTTCCCAGTCGGGCAGCAGTTCGAACAGCGCGCGCGGATCCATGATGGCGCCGGAGAGGATGTGCGCGCCGGGCTCCGAGCCCTTCTCGAGCACGACGACCGAGATCTCCTTGCCGTGGGATGCGGCCAGTTGCTTCAGGTGGATCGCGGTCGAGAGGCCGGCGGGGCCGGCACCGACCACGACCACGTCGTATTCCATGGCTTCCCTCGGGCCGAACTTGGCAAGTATTTCGTCGTGCGTCATCTGGGTCTCGTCGATAATGTTTTTGGGGGTGCGAGGCACCGCGTCGGGCCGAATCATTTTATGCGGCGCTCGCGCGTGTTCCGGGCCGCCCCGCCGGCGACTCCAGCAGGGACATCTTTCATGGCTTACAGCATCGATCTTTCCGGCCGCGTGGCCTTCATCACCGGCGCGTCGAGCGGTCTCGGCGCGCAGTTCGCCAAGACGCTGGCGCGCGCCGGCGCGGCGGTGGTGCTGGCCAGCCGCCGCATCGAGAAACTCAAGGAGCTGCGCGCCCGCATCGAGGGCGAGGGCGGCGACGCGCACGTGGTCGAGCTCGACGTGACGGACCAGGGCAGCATCAAGGCCGCCGTCGCGCGCGCCGAAACCGAGGTCGGCCCGATCGACATCCTGATCAACAACTCGGGCGTGAGCACCACGCAGCGCCTGCAGGACGTGACGCCCGACGACTACGACTTCATCTTCGACGCCAACGTCAAGGGCTCCTTCTTCGTGGCGCAGGAGATCGGCAAGCGCATGCTCGCGCGCGCCAAGGGCGCGGCGCCCGGCACCTACATCGGTGGGCGCATCATCAACATCGCCTCGGTGGCAGCGCTCAAGGTGATGCCGCAGATCGGCGTCTACTGCATGAGCAAGGCCGCGGTCGTGCAGATGACGAAGGCGATGGCGCTCGAGTGGGGCCGCTTCGGCATCAACGTGAACGCGCTGTGCCCGGGCTACATCGCGACCGAGATCAACGAGGAGCACTGGGTCACCGACGGTGGCGTCAAGCTCGTCAACATGCTGCCGCGCAAGCGCGTGGGCAAACCGGATGATCTCGATGGGCTGATCGTGCTCCTGGCCAGCGCGCAAAGTCATTTCGTCAACGGCGCGGTGATCGCGGCCGACGACGGCTTCGCCCTTTGACGCCACGCGCGGCCGGCGGCATCGCGGCCGGCCTGGCTGCGGGCGCGCTGTGGGGCCTGGTGTTCGTGGCACCGCGCATGGTGGGCAACTTCGGCATGGTGGACATCACGGCCGCGCGCTTCGTGGTCTTCGGCGCGGCCGCGGCGCTCGCGCTCGGATCGCGGCCGGCCGGCGTGCGCTGGCCGCGCGTGCGGCAGGGTGTCGCGGCGCTCGGGCTCAGCGTGCTGGGCTTCACGGGCTATTACCTGCTGCTGGCCTTCTCGATCGCGGCCGCAGGCACGGCGGTGCCGAGCCTGATCATCGGCACGATCCCCGTCTGGATGATGCTGCTCGGGCGACCCGCCGGCCTGCGCATGCAGGCCTTGCTGCCGGGGCTGCTGCTCACGGCCGCAGGCATCGCGCTGATGGTCGCCGGTGCGTGGCCAGGAGAGAGCGCCGGCGGCATTCACTTCACGTGGGGCCTGGGACTGGCGCTGCTCGCGATGGCGAGCTGGACCGCCTTCGGCCTGCTCAACGCCGCCTGGCTGCAGCGCCATCCCGACGTCCACGCCGCCGACTGGGCCAACTGGCTCGGCATCGCGACCGGGCTCGGCGCGCTGCTGTTGTGGCTGGCGGCCGGATCGGACATCGGCACCCTGCGGGCGCAGCCCGACGTCGCGCTGTTCACCGTGATCGCACTGGCCGGCGGCATCGGTTCGACCTGGCTTGCGACCGTGCTGTGGAACGTCGCGAGCCAGCGGCTTTCCGCCAGCCTGTGCGGGCAGCTGATCGTGAGCGAGACGCTGTTCGCCTTGCTCTATTCCTTCCTGTGGGACGGGCGCTGGCCGCGTGCGGGCGAGATGGCCGCCGCGCTGCTGTTCGTCCTTGGCATCCTCGCATCCATCCGAGCACACCGATGAGAATCCTGGTCCCCGAAAAGAAGAAGCTGATCTACGAGATGTCCATTCCCATCCGCTGGGGCGACATGGACGCGATGGGCCATCTCAACAACGCCAGCTATTTCCGCTACCTCGAGACGGCGCGCATCGACTGGATGCAATCGATCGGCTTCGCGCCCGACCCCGGCGGCGAGGGCATGGTGATCATCAATGCCTTCTGCAACTTCTATCAGCAGATCGAATACCCGGGCACGGTGCTGCTGCGCATGTACGCGAGCGACCCGGCCCGCACCACCTTCGAGACCTGGGGCACGCTGGCGCGTGACGACGCGCCCGACGTGATCTGCGCGGAAGGCGGCGCGACCACCATCTGGCTGGACTTTCCGAAGAAGAAGGCGATGCCGCTGCCCGACTGGCTGCGCGCGATGGTCACGCCCTGAGCTTGTCAGGCGCGGGCCAGCACGATGCGGGCTTCGAAACCGCTGGTCGCGCCGGGCGGCGGTGACGACAGCACGAGCTGCGCGCCGTGCTTCTCGACGATGGTCGCGACGATCGACAGGCCGAGTCCGTAGCCGGTGCGGTCGGATCCGTGGCGCGCATGGCGTTGCCTGAGCGTGCCCAGCCGTTGCGCGTCGACGCCGGGGCCGAAGTCGCGCACCGCGAGCGTGCAGGGCGCCATCACCTCGATCACCACGCGGCTGCCGCCGCTGTAGCGCAGGGCGTTCTCGACCAGGTTGCGCAGCGCGATGGCGAGCGCGTCGACGTCGCCGAGCGCGATCGGCGCCTCGGTGTCCGGCACCTTCAACGCGAGCTGCGCACGCGTGCGGGCATGCTGCCAGAACTCCTGCGCCACGGTGCCTGCGAGCTGGACCAGGTCGATCCTCGCGCGCGCGAGCGAGGCGCCGGACTCGGCCCGCGACAGCTGGAGCAGCTTCTCGCTGCGGTGGCTCAGCATCTGCAGCGCGTCGAGCGCGGCCTGGACGTCCTCGCGACGCAGCTCGTGCTCGAACGCGGTCTCGAGCCGCAGGCGCGCGGCGGCCAGCGGCGTGCGCAGTTCGTGCGCGGCATTGGCCGCCAGTGCGCGTTCGACGTCGAGCGCCTGCGACAGGCGTTCGAGCAGCCGGTTGACGTGATCGCCGACCGTGCGCAGTTCGCGCGGCAGTCCCGGCAGCCCGATCGGCCGCAGGTCGGTGCCGCTGCGCTTCTCGATCTCCTCGGCCAGCCGCTGCAGCACGCGCAGTTCGGTGCGCGCCACGTTGCGCAGCACGAGCGCGAGCAGCGGCAGCACGGCACCGAGCGGGATGATGAGCCCGAGCAGCGTGCGGTTGAGGGCGCGGCGCCGATCGCGCAGCGGATCGGCGACCTGCAGGAAGAGGTCGAGCGTGGGATGGCGCACCGTGTAGATGCGCCAGGGCGCGGCGTTGGCGAAACCCGGCGCCAGCGGCACGTCGAAGGCTTCCTGCGGCGCCTCGGTGGAGCGCAGCAGCACGCGCTCGTGCGTGTCGACCACCTGGTACATCACCGCGGCATCCGAGAACAGCTGCGGCGGCGCGATCAGCGTGCCGTGGGTCGTGCCCTGCTCGCGCTGGAGCGTGTGGAGTTCCTGCACCGCCATCTCGAACATGCGATGCGAGACTTCCACCAGCTCGTTGTCGAAGTTGTGGTTGATCTCGCGGTCCACGTACCAGACCACGCCGAGCACGCACAGCATCCAGACGCCGCCGACCCAGACGATCAGCGTGCGCGTCAGGCGGCCCGCGAGCGAATCGCGCCGGTCGGGGTCGGCGCCGGCCGGCTGCAGCCGCTTCATTCGTCCTCGTCCGGGGAGAAGGACAGCCGATAGCCGAGGCCGCGCAGGGTCTGGATGTGGCTGCGCCCGAGCTTGCGCCGCAGTCGGCTGACGAACACCTCGAGCGTGTTGCTGTCGGCCTCGTCGCCGAAACCGTAAAGCGCGTCGGCCAGGTTGTCGCGCGTGTGGATGCGCTCCGGGCGCGTGGCCATCACGCGCAGCAGCGCCCATTCCTTCTGGGTCAGCGTGACCGGCACGCCATCCTTGCGCACCAGGTCGCGCGCCAGGTCGATCTCCAGGGTGCCCAGCTGCAGCACGGGCGAATGGCTGGCGCTGCGGCGGCGCTCGACCGCCCGCAGCCGCGCCAGCAGCTCGGCCGGGTCGTAGGGCTTGATGAGGTAGTCGTCGGCGCCGGCATCGAGTCCGCGGATGCGGTCGGTGACCTGGTCGCGCGCCGTCAGCACGATCACGATCGGGCGGTCGCGCAGGACTCGCACGTGCGGCAGCAGCGACAGGCCGTCGCCGTCGCCCAGGTGCAGGTCGAGCAGCACCGCCGCGTATTGCACGGCCACCAGCGCGGCACGGGCCTGCGCCAGGCCGGGGGCGACGTCGACGACGAAGGCCTTGGCCACGAGATAGCTGCACACGGCATCCGCCAACGCGGTATCGTCTTCGACCAGCAGTATGCGCACGTCGCCATCCTTTCAAAGACAGCAAGTCTAGTGCGGCTTCAGACTTCGTTAAGAATGCGGACGTAGCCTCCGGCCGCTATTCCCTCGGTCCGCCTCGGCCGTTACTCCAACCGGCGCCGCTTGCGGCTTGCCCCATCCATGGCCCGTTCCGCTGCCTACCGACCGCTCGTCCTGACCCTCGTTGCCCTGGCCTTGCTGATCGCCTGGGACTCGACATCCCTCGATCTGGTGCTCGCGCGCCTGTTCGCGACGCCCGCCGGTTTCCCCTGGCGCGACGAATGGTTCCTGGTCAAGGTGATGCACGAGGGCGCCAAGTCGCTGAGCTGGGTGCTGGTCATCGGCCTGTTCGTCTGCATCCGCTGGCCGGTCGGCATCCTGCGGCGGCTCTCGGTGCGCGAACGCGCGCAGCTCGCGGTGACGACCATGGTCTCGGTGCTGGTGATCTCGCTGATCAAGCACAGCAGCGCCACCAGCTGCCCGTGGGATCTGCAGGCCTTCGGCGGCACGGCGCGGTACGTGTCGCACTGGTCCTGGGGCGTCAAGGACGGCGGCGGCGGCAAGTGCTTCCCGGCCGGCCATGCCTCCGCGGCCTTTGCCTACCTCGGCGGCTACTTCGCGTTCCGGCGCAGCGCGCCCGGTGTGGCCCGCGTGTGGCTGGGCGTGGCGCTGGCGGCCGGGCTGATCCTGGGGCTCAGCCAGCAGCTTCGCGGCGCGCACTACATGAGCCATACACTCTGGACTGCCTGGATATGCTGGGCGGTCGCGTTGATCATCGACGCGCTGGTGCGTCGGATGCCGCGCCCGCGCGGCGAAGCGTTGCCGGTCCCGCCGGCGATGCCACCCGCGTGACCGAATCTGAATGGCTCCTGATACCTCATTCAGCGATGGTCCGATGTCCGGTCTGCAAGCTTCCTCCGCGCCTATTTCACCCCTTCCACTCAACCCTTCCGGTCCCCCCGGTTCGCCGTGGTCTCGCCTCGACCGGTGGATCGCGCGGCCGCGTTCGGCGCGCACGGTCGTCGTCTGGCTGAGCCTGTATCTCACGCTGGCCGCGAACTGGCCGCTGTGGAACGAGCTGGCGCGCATCGGCGGTGCGCCCAGCGTCTACATGCCGACGGTCGCACTGATGGCGCTGCTCACGGTGTGCGGGACGGTGGCGATGCTGTCCTTCACCGCGTGGTCGCGCTGGATGAAGCCCCTGTGGTTCGCCGTCGTGCTGCTGGCGGCCGTGGTGCAGCACTACATGCTGAGCTACCGGATCGTGATGGATCCCAGCATGGTCGCGAATGCCGTGCAGACCGATCCCGACGAAGTGCGCGACCTGCTGAGCTGGGGACTGCTGCTCGACGTGCTGCTGGTTGCCGTCGTGCCGGCGTGGGCGCTCTGGCGCATGCGCATCGCGCCCCAGCACATCGTGTCGCAAGCCTGGCGCAATGCGGTGCTGCTGATCGTCGCGGTCGCGCTGGCGGTCGGCGGCATGCTCGTCATGAACCGCGAACTCGCGCCGCTGATGCGCAACAACGTCCATCTGCGTTACATGATCAATCCGTTGGCCAGCGTCTATTCGGCGGTGGCGGCGGTGGTCAAGCCCATGTTCCGGCACAGCCGCAAGCTGATTCCGGTGACGGCCGGCACCACGCTCGGCGCCAGCTATGCGGCGCAGGCGCGGCCGCCGCTGTTCGTGCTGATCGTCGGCGAGACGGCGCGCGCCGATCACTTCGCGCTCAACGGCTACGCGCGCGACACCACGCCCGAACTCGCCGCGCGTCACGTGCTGAGCTTTCGCGACGTGCATTCCTGCGGCACCAACACGCAAGCCTCGGTGCCGTGCATGTTCTCGCCGCTCGGCAAGCATGATTTCGAGGCGCGCAAGGACGACTACGAGAACCTGATGGATGTCCTGCAGGCCGCCGGCCTCGCGGTGTTCTGGCTCGACAACCAGCCGGGCGGTTGCAAAGGCGTGTGCGACCGGATCCCGCACGCGTCGGCCTTCAGTCCGCTCGATGCGGCCGTGAAGAAGACGATGTGCGACGGCGACGAATGCCTCGACGACGTGATGCTCAGAGGCCTGGACGAGCGGCTGGCCGCGCTGCCGGCCGAGCGCCGCAGCAAGGGCGTGGTGCTGGTGATGCACCAGATGGGCAGCCATGGCCCGGCCTACTACAAGCGCTCGTCGCCCGACGTGAAGCGCTTCATGCCGGAATGCACGACCAACGCGCTGGCCGAGTGCAGCCACAGTGAACTGATCAATGCCTTCGACAACTCGATCGCCTACACCGACCGCTTCCTCGGCAAGACCATCGACTGGCTGCAGGGCCAGTCGACGCACTACGACACGGCGCTGCTCTACCTGAGCGACCACGGCGAATCGCTGGGCGAATACGGACTGTTCCTGCACGGCGCGCCCTACAGCTTCGCGCCCGAGGTGCAGAAGCACATCCCGATGGTGATGTGGTTCGACGCCGGCATGAGCGCGCGGCGCAAGCTGTCGCGGCCCTGCCTGGATGCAGACCTGGATGCGCCGCTGACCCAGGACAATCTCTATCACACCGTGCTCGGCCTGATGGACGTCCACAACAAGACCTACAAGCCCGCGCTCGACGCGCTGGCGTCCTGCCGCGGCTAGCCGCTATTTCTTCTCGCGCGGCAGACGGCCCATCAGGAAGAACTCCGGATTCGGCTGCATGCCGGCGAAGCTGGCCATGCGGTTCGAGAGGCCGAAGAAGGCCGTGATGGCCGCGATGTCCCAGATGTCCTCGTCGCTGAAGCCGTGCGCATGCAGCGGCGCGAAATCGCCGTCGTCGATCTCGTGCGCGCGTTCGCAGACCTTCATCGCGAAGGCGAGCATCGCGTGCTGACGCGGCGTGACGTCGGCCTTGCGCCAGTTGACGGCGACCTCGTCGGCCACCAGCGGTTTCTTCTCGTAGATGCGCAGCAGCGCGCCGTGCGCGACCACGCAGTAGAGGCACTGGTTGGCCGCGCTGGTGGCCGTCACGATCATCTCGCGGTCGCCCTTGGTGAGCGAGCCTTCCTCCTTCAGCATCAGCGCGTCGTGATAGGCGAAGAAAGCGCGCCACTCGGCCGGCCGGCGTGCCAGCGCGAGGAAGACGTTGGGCACGAAGCCGGCTTTCTCCTGCACCGCGAGCACGGCGGTGCGGATGTCCTCGGGCAGGTCGGCCATCTCGGCCAAGGGGTATCGCGCGGTCATCGGTGTCTCCTTGTGCAGCGGTGCGATGCGAGTCCTGGATCATAGGCAGACGGCAGAACTGACTGTGCGCGTCAGGTCGATGGCGTCTTCGCCTACAGGCGGCGTTGTTTTTCGACGGCACGATAGGCGCTCGCACAACAAAAGGCGGCCCGACCGCCCACCAACGCGATGAGCGAAGCGTCCCATCCGGACCGGCGTGGTTTTCTGCGCCGCTCCATAGCGATCGTCCCCGCCGCGGCGGGTCTCACGGCCAGCATCGGGTCCGCGCAAAGTCCTCCCTCATCGTCGCCGTCATCGTCTCTGCCGGGTGGATCGCCACAGGGCAGCCGTTCGCCGTCGAACTACTCGCCGGTCTATTTCAACGCCAGCGAATGGGCCTTCGTGAAGGCCGCGGTGGCGCGGCTGATTCCGTCGGACGACACCGGCCCGGGCGCGATCGAGGCGGGCGTGCCGGAGTTCATCGACCGGCAGATGGAAGGTGCGTTCGGCCATGCCTCGACGTGGTACACGCAAGGCCCCTTCCTCGAGGCCTCTCCCTTGCTCGGCTACCAGGGCAAGATGGTCCCGCGCGAGGTCTATCGCGCCGGGATCGCGGCGACCGACGCGCGCTGCCGCAAGCAGTATGCGGACAAGGGCTTCGCGCAGCTCAGCGCCGCGCAGCAGGACGAGGTGCTCAAGGGCCTGGAGGTCGGCAGCTTCGCGCTGGAAGGCGTGGGTGCCACGGACTTCTTCGGCTACCTGCTGCAGAACACCAAGGAAGGCTACTTCAGCGATCCGATCCACGGCGGCAACAAGAATGCCGAGGCCTGGAAGATGATCGGGTTTCCGGGTGCGCGCGCCGATTTCGCGGACTGGGTCGACAAGCCCGGCGCGCGCTACAACCTGCCGCCCGTCAGCATCGCCGGGCCGCAGGGCTGAGAGGCAGCGCATGGCCAACATCAAGAAGCCCGGCGTCGATGCGGTGCTGGTCGGCTTCGGCTGGACCGGCGCCATCATGGGCATGGAACTCACCGCGGCGGGGCTCAAGGTCCTGGCGCTCGAACGCGGCGAAGCGCGCGACACGCAACCCGACTTCGCCTATCCGCGCATCACCGACGAACTCACCTACGGCATCCGCGGCAAGCTGTTCCAGAACCTCTCGCGCGAGACCGTCACCATCCGCCACACGCCCGCGGACGTGGCCGTGCCTTATCGGCAGCTGGCGTCGTTTCTGCCCGGCGACGGCGTCGGCGGCGCGGGCGTGCACTGGAACGGCCATCACTGGCGCGCACTGCCCGACGACCTGCGCATCCGCAGCCGCTTCGAAGAGCGCTACGGAAAGAAATTCATCCCCGAGGGCATGACCATCCAGGACTTCGGCGTGAGCTACGAGGAGCTCGAGCCGCACTTCGACCAGTTCGAGAAGATCTGCGGCACCTCCGGCAAGGCCGGCAACCTGCGCGGCCAGATCCAGCCCGGCGGCAATCCCTTCGAGGGCGCGCGCGCCAACGAATTCCCGCTGCCGCCACTGGCCTCGCCCAACAGCGCCCGCCTGTTCGAGAAGGCGGCGCGCGAACTCGGCTACCACCCGTTCCCGCAGGCCGCGGCCAATGCCTCGCGCGCCTACACCAACCCGCATGGCGCGCAGCTCGGGCCGTGCAACTTCTGCGGCTTCTGCGAGCGCTACGGCTGCTACATGTACTCGAAGGCCTCGCCGCAGACCACGCTGCTGCCGACGCTGATGAAGCGCCCGAACTTCGAGCTGCGCACGCGTTCGCAGGTGCTGCGCGTCAACATGGCGCCCGACGGCAAGCATGCCACCGGCGTGACCTACATCGACGCCGAAGGCAATGAGGTCGAGCAGCCGGCCGACCTGGTCGTGCTGTGCGCCTACCAGTTCCACAACGTGCGGCTCCTGCTGCTGTCGAACATCGGCAAGAAGTACGACCCGGCCACCGGCGAGGGCGTGGTCGGTCGCAACTACGCCTACCAGCTCAACGGCGGCGCGACACTCTTCTTCGACAAGGAGCAGCCGATGAATCCCTTCGTCGGCGCGGGTGCCAGCGGGCATGTGCTCGACGATTTCGACGGCGACAACTTCGACCATGGCCCGCTGGGTTTCGTGGGCGGCGCGAGCATCAACTGCATCAACACCGGCGGGCGGCCGATCCAGCAGATGGCGATTCCGCCGGGCGTGCCGAAATGGGGTGCGGAATGGAAGAAGGCGGTGAAGGAAAACTACCTGTTCCAGGCCAGCGTCGGCAGCCAGGGTTCGGTCATGGCGTATCGGGACAACTACCTGGATCTCGATCCGACCTACAAGGACGTTCACGGCCAGCCGCTGCTGCGCATGACCTTCGACTGGAAGCCCAACGACCTTGCGATGACCGAGTTCATCGGCACCAAGGTCGAACAGATCGCGCGTGCGATGGGGCCGAAGATGATGAGCATGGGCTTCCAGAAGCAGGGCGCTCACTACGACGTGCGCTACTACCAGTCCACCCACAACACCGGCGGCGCGCCGATGGGCACCGATCCGTCGACCAGCGCGGTCAATCGCTTCCTGCAGGTGTGGGACGTGCCCAACGTGTTCGTGATGGGCGCCAGCGCCTTTCCGCAGAACTTCGGCTACAACCCGACCGGCATGGTGGGTGCGCTCGCGTACTGGTCGGCCAAGGCGATCCGGGAGACATATCTGAAGAACCCGGGAGCGTTGGCATGATTGGCCTCAGCCCCAGTCTTCGCGCACTTCAGGGCATGGCGCTGGTGGCGGCGTACGTCGTGCTGCCGGCGCTCGCGCAGGACAAGCCGGCCGATGGCCTGCTCGAACACGGCCGCTATCTCGCACAGGCGGGCGATTGCGTCAGCTGCCACACCGCACCCGGTGGCGCGCCCTTTGCCGGCGGCCTGAAAATGAAGACGCCGTTCGGCACCATCGTCTCGACGAACATCACGCCCGATCCGCAGGGTGGCATCGGCGACTACAGCGAGGCCGACTTCGCGCGCGCCGTGCGCGAGGGTGTCGGCAAGGGCGGCTTTCATCTGTACCCCGCCATGCCCTATCCCTCGTTCGCGCGCATCCGCGACGACGACATGCATGCGCTCTACACCTTCTTCCAGAAGGGCGTGAAGCCGGTCGCGGAGAAGGCGCCGCCGACGCATCTGTCCTTTCCCTTCAACATGCGCTTCCTGATGGTGGGCTGGAACTGGCTCTACCTCGACAAGGGCGTCTACGTGGACGACAGCGCGCGCAGCGCCGAATGGAACCGCGGCGCCTACCTCGTGCAGGGCCTGGGCCATTGCGGCGACTGCCACACGCCGCGCAGCATCGCCGGCGGCGTGAAGGCGCAGAGCGAGAAGGACGGCGATGCCTATCTCTCGGGCACGATCATCGACGGCTGGTACGCGCAGCCGCTGCGCCACACCGGCCAGCCGAGCGTGTCGCAATGGACGACCGAGCAGATCGTGAACTACCTGCAGAGCGGCCGCACCGGCGAGACCGCAGCCTTCGGCCCGATGGTGCAGGTGGTGGAGAACAGCACGCAGCACATGTCGAAGGAAGATCTGTCGGCCGTCGCGGCCTATCTGCAGTCGGTCGGGGCCAAGCCGGATGCGCCGCCCGCGGTGACGCAGGCGAGCGTCCTCGCAGCCGCGGTCAACCATCCCAGCACGAAGGCACTGCAGGCCGGCGCGATCACCGGCAACAGCGGCGCGATGGTCTACATGAACAACTGCGCGGCCTGCCATCGCGCAAGCGGCATCGGCGCCGAGAAGACCTTTCCCGCGCTGGCCGGCAACAGCGTCGTCAACGTCAAGGATCCGACCTCGCTGATCCGGCTCGTGCTCGGCGGCTCGGCCATGGCAAGCACCGTCCAGGCGCCGTCGGCCATCGCGATGCCGGACTTCGGCTGGCGCCTGACCGACGCCAACGTGGCCGACGTGCTGAACTTCGTGCGCTCGAGCTGGGGCAACCAGGGCGATGCCGTGAGCGCGGCCCAGGTGGCCGCGGTGCGCAAGGCGCTGCCGCAGCCGGTCGCCGCGAAGACGCCCTGAGCCTCAATCGTGGCGCTGCGCGTCTGGCAGGGACGCGGCATGCGCGTGCGGCGCGCGCAGCGCGAGCTCGCTGTCGTCCTTGAGCGCCACGCCGGTGAGACCGCGCGCCAGCGCCGCCTGCATCAGCCATGCGAGCTTGAACGCCGCGGCAGGGCAGGCCAGGCCTTCGGGCCGCACGTTGGAGATGCAGTTGCGCTCGGCGTCGCTGCGCCCGCGGCGCGGCGAATGCGTGAGGTAGACGCCGAGGCTGTCGGGCGAACTCAGGCCCGGCCGCTCGCCGATCAGCATCACCGACAGCCGTGCGCCGAAGAGCTCGCCCACCTCGTCCGCGAGCGCCACGCGCGCCTGCGATGCGATCACGATCGGCGCCAGCGACAGCGCGGCAGACAGCTGTGGCCGCAGTGCCGCCAGCAGCGGCATCGCGTGCCGCTCGATCGCGAGCGCGGACAGGCCGTCGCCGATCACGATGCAGACATCGCGCGCAGCGGTGTCGGCGCGCAGGCGCTGCGCGTCCTGCGCATCGAGCTGCCGGCCCAGGTCGGGGCGGCGCAGGTAGGTCGCACGATCGGCGGCGCGGCTGTGCACCTGCATCGTGGTCCAGCCCTCGGCGCGCAATGCAGTTTCGAGCGATGCGACATCGAGCGCGGCGTGCACCGCGTCGCGTGCCATCGCATGCGCCCAGCCGAAGCGCAGGACTTCGTCGGTCGGCATGCCCGCGCCGGCACGGCCGAGCGCGAGGCGGGCCGGCGTGGCCGCGCGCCATTCGCGCCATGGGCTGGCGGTGACGATGTCGTCCTTCGTGTTCATCGCGCGAGCGCCTTCAACGCATGCATGTCGGCAAGCAGGTGCTGCGACGAGGGCGTCAGGAGCCGGCCCGCGCCATCGGTGATCCGCATGCGCTGCAGCCATGCCTCGAACTCCGGCGCGCGCTTCAATCCCATCGTCTCGCGCAGGAACAGCGCATCGTGGAAGGAGGTGCTCTGGTAGTTGAGCATCACGTCGTCCGCGCCGGGCACGCCCATGATGAAGTTGATGCCCGCGGTGCCGAGCAGCACCAGCAGCGTGTCCATGTCGTCCTGGTCGGCCTCGGCATGGTTGGTGTAGCAGACATCGCAGCCGAGCGGCAGGCCGAGCAGCTTGCCGCAGAAATGGTCCTCGAGCCCGGCGCGGATGATCTGCTTGCCGTCGTAGAGGTACTCGGGTCCGATGAAGCCGACCACCGTGTTGACCAGCAGCGGCCGATAGCGCCGCGCGAGCGCATAGGCGCGTGCCTCGCAGGTTTGTTGATCGACGCCGAAGTTGGCATCGGCCGACAACGCGCTGCCCTGGCCGGTCTCGAAGTACATGAGGTTGTCGCCGAGGGTGCCGCGTCCGAGCGACAGCGCGGCAGCCTGCGCTTCGTCGAGCAGCTCGGGCGTCACGCCGAAGGAACGGTTGGTCTTCTCGGTGCCGCCGATGGACTGGAACACGAGGTCGATCGGCGCACCTGTCTCCGCCAGCTTCAGCGTCCGGGTGACGTGCGTCAGCACGCAGCTCTGGGTCGGTATCTCGAAGCGCTGGATCAGCTCGTCGAGCATGCGCAGCAGATCGCCCAGCACCGGCGTGCTGTCGGAGGCCGGGTTGAGTCCGATCACCGCATCGCCCGCGCCCATCAGCAGGCCGTCGAGCGTGGAAGCAGCGACGCCGCGCAGGTCGTCGGTCGGATGGTTGGGCTGCAGCCGCACCGACAGATGCCCCGGCAGCCCGATGGTGTCGCGAAAGCGCGTGACCACGCTGCACTTGCGCGCGACGGCGACCAGGTCCTGGTTGCGCATCAGCTTCGAGGCCGCGGCCACCATCTCGGGCGTGAGTCCGGGCGCGAGCGCCGTCAGCGCGGCGGTGCCGGCGCGTTCCGACAGCAGCCAGTTGCGAAAATCGCCGACCGTCAGGTGCGAAACCGGCGCGAAGGCCTGCGCATCGTGGCCGTCGATGATGAGCCGGGTGATGTTGTCGTCCTCATAGGGAACGAGGGCTTCGCTGAGGAATTGCCTGAGCGGCGTCTCGGCCAGCACATGGCGTGCCGCCATGCGTTGCTGCGCGGTGGCGGCGCTGATCTGCGCGAGCTCGTCGCCCGAGCGCGCCGGGCTCGCCATGGCCATGACCTGCCTGAGGTCGTCGAAGCCGAAGACTTGCGAATCGATCGTGGTCCGGTAGCGCATGAGCTCGCAATAATGGCCTGTTTTTCATTCATTCAGGAAATCTCGTGCGATCCTTCTTCTGTGCGGCCCTCGTGTCCTTCTGCGTCTTGCCTGCTGCCTGGGCCCAGAGTGCGCCCGTCACCACCCCGAGCGGGCTCGTCTACCAGTCGCTGAAGGAGGGCACCGGCGCCTCGCCCACCGCCGCCGACACCGTCAAGGTTCACTACCGCGGCACCTTTCCCGACAGCGGCAAGGAATTCGACAGCTCCTACCAGCGTGGCGAGCCGATCGAGTTCCCGCTCAGCGGCGTGATCCCGTGCTGGACCGAGGGCGTGCAGAAGATGAAGCCGGGCGGCAAGGCCAGGCTGACCTGCCCGCCTTCGATCGCCTACGGCGCGCGCGGTGCAGGCGGCGTGATTCCGCCCAATGCGACGTTGAATTTCGAGGTCGAGCTGATCTCGGTCAAGGGGCGCTGAGCCGGCCTATTTCAGCGGCAGCAGCAGGCTGCCGATCTGCTCGACCTGTTCGGCGCCGACCTGCGCCTGGGCGGCGAAGGAACGCCATGCCCCGATCGCCGAGCGGACCCGGTCGATGACGCGCGGTGCCGTGCCGATGCCGAAGCGCTCGGCTTCCGCCAGCAGGTCGTCCTCGGTGAAGTCCTTGAACTTGCCGTTGACGGCCATGAGGTGCTGGGAGGTCCACTCGCCCTTCGGGTTGTGCGCGAAGTTGAGGTCGTAGGCCGGTGAAAGCTCCCAGGGATGGCCCTGGCGAAGCCGGAACGAGAAGTTCTTCGTGTGGTCGTCGCAGTTGCGGCCCATGACATTGAAGACCATGCGCCGGAAGGCTTCCTCCTTGTCCTCGTAGGGGAGGCCGAGCCTGTTCATCGTGTCGAACAGCTGGGCGTAGGAGTTCGTGCCCTTCTTCTTGTAGTCCAGGTGGGCCATCGCGCACAGCGTCTGCATGTGGTGGCGCACGTCCGCATCCTCGCGGTCGAAGCGGCGCGTCATGAAGTGGGCGCGGCCGTTCTCTTGCAGGAGGCGGCATTCGGTCATGTCGATGCCGGCTTCCCGGGCCATGAGGTGGTAGGCGTACTCGATGCGGCCATAGCCCTGGGAGGTGCCGAGTTCGTTGTCCATCCCCATGCCGTCGAACTTGAGCAGCCAGTGCTCGAATCCGGGCGGCGCCTCGAGCTGGCCGGCGCGGATTTCCTCGCTCTCGCGATTCCAGGCGATCACAGCCTTGGCGCGGGCACCGCCGGCGGAGGTACCGACCTCGATGATGCTGCGCAACGCGGCGTTGGCATGGTCGTCGTTCTCGAGCGAACCGGCGACCGCCTTGCGCGCCTCGACGACCAGCCGGCTCAACTGGATCGCCATCGGCTTCTGGGTCGCCGGGCCGCGCGCCGGCTTGAACTGGAGCGCGCCCATCGCGCGGTTGTTCATGTAGGCGAGCCGGTCCAGGGCCGTGATGTCCTGCGGCGAGATGCCGCGGTCGGCCATCCAGCGGTTGATGAGCGCGTTGCCGAAGTCGTCGGGCAGCGCGTCGTTGAGCATGGCCGGCAGGCGCTTGTAGGTTTCCACGGGCAGGTCCGTGAACAGGAAGGTCCGGTCGGCGGCCAGCGGCATCTGCAGGGGCGAAGGCTCGATGCGGCCGGCCTGGAACTGCGGCGTGTAGCGGAAGGCGTAGAAGCCGTAGCCCGGATCGAGTGCAACGACGCCGACGCGCTCGCCCCACAGGTGGATCTCGACGCTGTCGACGTGCTTGTAGCCGGTGGTCCTCGGCTTGCGGGTGGCCATGGCTCAGGTCGGCGCAGGTTTGCGCGTCGTCGCACGCTGCCGTGGCGCGGCGGCCCGGGTCAGCGTGAGCGGATTGATGGTGGCGACCGGCGCGATGGTCTTGAGCCAGTCCTCACGGCCGAGCGCGCGCAGCACGGAAACCAGCGTCCTGATGCTCGAACCCAGGCCGCCCTCGAGATTCTTGAGCGCGTGCAGGCTGACGCCCGCACGTTCGGCGACAGTCTTCTGGTCGATGTTCTGATCGAGGCGCAGCGCGCGCAGACTGGCGCCAAGGCTTGCTTCGAGGTCGGCTGTCGTTTGATAGCTTGGCACGGGTGCTCCTGATGGATTTGGATCGAATCGGGAGAGAGTCCATAAAAGACCTATTTAGGCCTATAGATTTATGGTATTGCCAATTATGAACCTATTTGGGTCTCTTATTGCAAGTGATAAGAGATCCCAGAAAAGTCCCAATACGGTCTTTTGTAAAGAATCTAGCTTACGACAGGCCCAATTCGTTATCTTGACGCAAGGCGCCTGCGCCCTCCGCGTGAAGTTGCGGGTCGAACCGCTCAGAACGGCTGATATTGGTACAGCCATGTCTCCGTCAGCGGCTGATCGCCGAGCTTCAGGAACAGGCGCATGTCGACCGGATCGTTGCCCTCGGCCGCGAAGTCGAATTGCGCGCGCCAATGACCCGCCATGCCGTCGGGTACCGCTTCCGAAAAGATGTACGAGAACTTGCCGCGCGATGCGGTCAGCACGAGCTCGGGCTTGACGCCGAAGGGAATGGCTTCGAGCGGCTTGCCGATGAACTCGACCATGAACTTGCGCACGCCCTGCGGCCGCGGCTGGCCGGGCTGGCCACCGCGCCCAAGGCGCGTCGCGACGCAGCGTGCGAGCGGCGAAGGGAAGGGCTCGTCCGCCGCCCAATGCAGCCGGTACTTGAGGCTGTAGCTGCTGCCCGCCGTGGCCGGCGCCTTGGGCACCCAGCAGGCGAGGATGTTGTCGTGGATCTCGTCATCGGTCGGTATTTCGATGAGCTGCACCGCGCCTTCGCCCCAGTCGCCGATCGGCTCCACCCACAGGCTCGGGCGCTTCTCGTAGCCGACGCCGTCCTGGTAGTGGTCGAAGACGCGATCGCGCTGCAGCAGGCCGAAGCCGTGCGGACTCTTGTCGGCAAAGGAAGAGGCGCGGGTCTGGGTGGGATTGTTGAGCGGGCGCCAGATGCGCTCGCCGGCGCCGTTCCACATCGCCAGGCCATCCGAGTCGTGCACCTCGGGGCGCCAGTCGATGCCGGTGGGCTTGACCGTTTCGGAGTACCAGTACATCGACGTCAGCGGCACCAGTCCGAACCGGCCGACATCGCGCCGCAGGAAGAGGCGCGCGTCGATGTCCATCAGCACCGCACGGCCGCGCTGCATGACGAACTTGTAGGCACCGGTGATGCTCGGCCCTTCGAGCAGTGCATAGACCGTCATCGCGGACGAATCCGAACTCGGCGGCTCGAAGTAGAAGCGGGTGAAGCTCGGAAACTCCTCCGGCCGATCGGGCATCGCGGCATCGAGCGCGATGCCGCGCGCCGACAGGCCGTACTGGTAGAGCTCGCCGATGGCGCGGAAATACGAGGCGCCGAGGAAGGCGACCCAGTCGTTCGTTTCCCAGGGCAGCTTCTTCTGATCGCCCAGCCGGCTCTCCTGCAGACGAAAGCCGGCAAAGCCGGCGCCGTCGGGCAGCTTGCGCGCGGGGCTGTCGGCCGGCATGCTGAAGTACGAAGCGTCGTAGACGATCTCGCGCGCGAAACCATCGCCGCTCGCCATCTCGAGCACGTGCATGTGGACCGGCGTCTGGAAATAGCGGCCCAGATGGAAGAAGGTGACCGGAAAGGCGCCCGGCCCCTCGCGGAACAGCGCGTTGTCGGTGTTGAACTTGATCTTGCCGTGCGCGTCGTAGTCGATCTGCTGCAGCACGTCCGCAGGCAAGGAGTTGTCGGCCACGTAGGGCCTGCCGGCCAGCGACTTCGCGCGCGCCACAAGACGTTCGAAGGAAAAGGGCCGGGGCTCGCCGAGCTGGAGTCCGGCCGCTGCGAGCGCATTCAGGGGAATGCCGAGGGCGGCAAGCGCCGCGGAGGCGCCACCGGCGAAAAGAAGTGAGCGACGATCGATCATTGCCCAGAATGGTAGCGAGCCCTTGCAGTGTGTCCCGTAGGCCGATGACTGAATTCGAAAGCAAGACCCGGAGTGCGCCGACGGCAGGTCATCCCTAAAGTGACGCCATCGACCCCTTCAAGGATGCAAGATGAACATGAATAGTCTCAACGAAATGCGTGCCCTCGCCACGGTGAGCGATCCACGCTGGGCGGCCGTTGCGGCGCGTGACCCGGCTGCCGACGGCCGCTTCTTCTATTCGGTGCGCACCACCGGCGTGTACTGCCGGCCTTCCTGCGCGGCGCGGCCGGCACGGCCCGAGAACGTGGCCTTCCACGCCACCGCTGCGGAAGCCGAGCGCGCGGGCTTTCGTCCCTGCAAGCGCTGCAAGCCGGATCAGCCCGCACTGGCCGAACAGCATGCGGCCATGGTGGCCGAACTGTGCCGCTTCATCGAAGGTGCCGACCAGCCGCCGACGCTCGATGCGCTGGCAGAGCGCGCGGGCCTCAGCAGCTATCACGTGCACCGGGTCTTCAAGGACATCACGGGCCTCACGCCCAAGGCCTATGCAGCGGCGCACCGTGCCCGGCGCGTGCGCCGTGAGCTCGGGCGCAGCGAGACGGTGACCGGTGCGATCTACGACGCCGGCTACAACTCCAACGGCCGCTTCTACGAAAACTCGAATGAGGTGCTGGGCATGACGCCCACCACCTGGCGCGCGGGCGGCGCGGGCACCGACATCCGCTTCGCCATCGGCGAATGCGCGCTCGGCGCGATCCTGGTCGCGCAAAGCGAACGCGGCGTGTGCGCGATCGCGCTCGGCGACGACCCCGAGGCGCTGGTGCGCGATCTGCAGGACCAGTTTCCGCAGGCCCGGCTTCTCGGCGGCGACGCGCGCTTCGAGCAGCTGGTCGCCCGGGTGGTGGGCTTCGTCGAGGCGCCCGGTCTGGGGCTCGATCTGCCGCTCGACGTGCGCGGCACGGCCTTCCAGCAGCGGGTGTGGCAGGCACTGCGCGAGATCCCCGCGGGCAGCACGGCGAGCTATGCCGACGTGGCGCGGCGCATCGGCGCGCCGAAGTCGGTGCGCGCGGTGGCGCAGGCCTGCGGTGCCAATCATCTGGCGGTGGCGATTCCGTGCCATCGCGTGGTGCGCAGCGACGGCCATCTGTCGGGCTACCGCTGGGGCGTGGAGCGCAAGAGCGCGTTGCTGCAGCGGGAGGCCAAGGGCGCATGAACGCGCGGGACATGGGCATGCCGGTCGCGCGCCATACGACGGCGAACGACGTCGAACAGCGTGTCGATGCGATCGACTGGATGCGCGTCGGCGACGATCTCGATGCGGAAGGCAACGCCGTGATCGAAGGCCTGCTGTCGCCGTCCGAATGCGCGTCGCTTGCCGCGCTCTATGCACAAGACGCGCGCTTTCGCAGCCGCGTGCTGATGGCGCGGCACGGCTTCGGCCGGGGCGAGTACAAGTACTTCGCCTATCCCTTGCCTGGCCTCGTGGCCGGACTTCGCGAGGCGATCTATCCGCGGCTGGTGCCGATCGCCAACCGATGGAACGAGCTCATGCGCATCGACGTCCGCTATCCGGAGCGACATGCCGACTTCATCGCGCGCTGCCACGCGGCGGGGCAACTGCGCCCGACACCGCTGCTGCTGCAGTACGAGACCGGCGACTACAACTGCCTGCACCAGGACCTGTATGGCGAGCATGTGTTTCCGTTGCAGCTGGTGATCCTGCTGTCCGAGCCCGGCCGCGATTTCGGCGGCGGTGAGTTCATGCTGACCGAGCAGCGGCCGCGCATGCAATCGCGTCCCATGGTGCTGCCGCTGCGGCAGGGCGATGCGGCGGTGATCGCGGTGCACCACCGGCCGGTGCAGGGCACGCGCGGGGTCTACCGCGTCAATCTGCGGCATGGCGTGAGTTGTGTGCGATCGGGCTTGCGGCACACCGCCGGCATCATCTTTCACGACGCTGAATGAAACTCGCCCCCAAGCTTGCCTACTTCGTGTGACCGCCAACCCCCTGCCTGGGGCAACACCTGCGGCCCGGCGGAGCCGGGTCCGCGGTGTTTCCCGAAAGGGATGTCGTAGTTCTTTGCGATGAATGCTTTGACACCTGACCTGTTCGAATCGCCTGTCGAGTTCCAGGGCACCGTGCCGATCGAGCCCGGCGCGGTGCTGCTGCGCGGGTTCGCAGGACCGCATGCGACGACCCTGTACGCGGACTTGATGCGGGTCATCGCCGAGGCGCCGCTGCGTCACCTCGTCACGCCCGGCGGCTTTCGCATGTCGGTGGCGATGAGCAACTGCGGCGCGCTGGGCTGGGTGTCGGATCGCACGGGCTATCGCTACGACGCCATCGACCCCGACAGCGGCCGGCCCTGGCCGCCGCTTCCGGCCTCGTTCATGCAGCTCGCGACCCAGGCCGCCGCCGCGGCCGGCTTCGAAGGCTTCGCGCCCGACGCCTGCCTGATCAACCGCTACGAACCCGGCACGCGGCTGTCCCTGCATCAGGACCGCGATGAGCGCGATCTGCGGCAGGCCATCGTCTCGGTGTCGCTCGGCATTCCCGCGGTGTTCCTGTTCGGCGGTGCGAAGCGGGCCGACACCACGCAGCGCATTCCGCTCGGCCACGGCGATGTCGTGGTGTGGGGCGGGCCGGCGCGGCTGCACCATCACGGCGTGCTGCCGTTGAAGGATGCGTGGCATCCGTTCATGGGCGCGTGCCGCATCAACCTGACCTTCCGCAAGGCGCGCTGACAGGCAGGCGGCCGGTCGCGCGGCTTCAGGCCTTCTCGCGCGGCGCGATCGTGCGCGTCCCGCCGATCGGCAGCACGAAGAAGCTGTCGTCCGGCAGGCCCCGCTCGCCGCGCACGGCGGCCAGCCGGCGCGGTGGCTCGTCGAGCGATTCGTCGGTCAGCTCGAAGGTGCCCCAGTGGATCCCGAGCGAGCGCTTGACGCCGAGGTCCGCATGGATCTGCAGCGCTTCCTCGACGTCCACATGCTGCTCCCGCATGAACCAGCGCGGTGCGTAGGCGCCGATGGGAATCAGCGCGATGTCGAAGCCACCGCCTCGGGCCGCGGACTGCCGGTCTTCGAAGTGCCGGCGGATGTCGCCGAAATCGCGCGAATAGCCGGTGTCGCCGGCGAAGAACAGATGGCACTCGGGCGCGAGCACGGCGAAGCCGCCCCACAGCGTGGCCAGCGCATCGCGCGGGCTGCGCGAGGACCAGTGCTGCGCCGGCACCAGTGTCACTTCGACTTCGCCGTGCGGCGTCGGCACCGGATGCCGATCCCACCAGTCCAGCTCCACCGCATGGGCGATGCCGTGCGCCGCCATCCATGACGCGAGGCCGAGCGGCACGACGAACAGCGGCGGCCCGCCGGCCTGCTGGTTCAATGCCGCGACCGAGCCCGTATCGAGATGGTCGTAGTGGTTGTGCGAGATCAGCACCAAGTCCACGTGCGGCAGATCGGACAGTGCGATGCCCGGCGGCACATGCCGCTTCGGTCCGGCGAACTGCACCGGCGATGCACGTTGCGAGAACATCGGATCGGTCAGCACGGTGAGTCCGCCCACCTGCGCGAGGACCGTGGCATGACCGATCCAGGTCACCGCGGGCGCCATCCGCGCGCCGGCCCCGGCATTGGCATGCAGCCATTCCAGGTCCGGCGTCATCCGCGGCGTTGGCACGAGCGGCGGTCGTGGCAGGCCGGCGCGTGCGGCCTGCCGGCGCCAGCGCAGCAGTTCGGACAGGCTCTTGGTCTTGAACTCGGTGTAGTTGTTCTGGAAGCCACGGGCGCGGTGATGCGGTTTGGGCGGGTCGGCGTCAAGGGTCATTGGCTCATCCTGCAATCAATTTCTGCACCAGCTCGGCGGTCGTCGCGGCCGCATATTTGCGCATCAGGCGAGCACGGTGGAGTTCGACGGTGCGATGGCTGATCGCCAGCGCGCGGCCGATCTCCTTGGAGGTCAGGCCCTGCATCACCTGCGCCGCCACTTCGCGTTCGCGCGGCGTGAGCTCGGCCTTGGCGCTGCGGCGCGAGCCGAGGTCCTCGAAGATCCAGATGCCGGCTTCGTGCGGCGCCGCGCGGTTGAGCGCCTGGCCGCTCACATGGCACCAGAAGGTTTCGCCGGCGAAGGCGCCGTGCAGGTTGCCGACGCGCTGCATCATGCGGCTGTCGGCATAGCG
Source organism: Variovorax sp. PBL-E5 (assembly GCF_901827185.1). Classification (NCBI taxonomy): domain Bacteria; kingdom Pseudomonadati; phylum Pseudomonadota; class Betaproteobacteria; order Burkholderiales; family Comamonadaceae; genus Variovorax; species Variovorax sp. PBL-E5. The sequence goes on from NZ_LR594671.1 coordinate 2,211,226, forward strand.
GCCGTTGGCATTGAGGATCGGCTCCATGCGCTTGCCGATGCGCTCGAATTCGGCGACGCTCGGGTACAGCACGCGGAACGACTGGCCGATCAGCGCATCGCGGGCGGCACCGAACATCTCGCACAGGCGCGCGTTGCAATCGACGATGGTGCGATAGCGCGAGACCACCATGCCCACCGGCGCATGCTCGAAGGCAAGCCGGTAGTCGATGAGGGCCGCGCCGGGGTCGGGTGTCGCCATTACGAAATACTACGTATGTTTATACGTAGTATCGTCCTGACTCTGCATCCACCCAACCAACCGAACGAGGAAACATGGCGAACAAGATCTACCCCTCCGCCGACGCGGCGCTCAAGGGCGTCGTGGCCGACGGCCAGACGCTTGCCGTCGGCGGCTTCGGCCTGTGCGGCATTCCCGAGGCGCTGATCGACGCGCTGCACGACTCGGGCGTGAAGAACCTCACCTGCATCTCGAACAACGCGGGCGTCGACGGCTTCGGCCTCGGCAAGCTGCTCGGCACGCGCCAGATCAAGCGGATGATCGCGAGCTACGTCGGCGAGAACAAGGAGTTCGAACGCCAGTTCCTCGCCGGCGAACTCGAGCTCGAATTCACGCCGCAGGGCACGCTGGCCGAGAAGCTTCGCGCCGGCGGTGCCGGCATCCCGGCCTTCTTCACCAAGACCGGCGTCGGCACGCAGGTGGCCGAAGGCAAGGAACTGCGCGAGTTCGACGGCGAGACCTACGTGATGGAACGCTCGCTGGTGCCCGACGTGGCGCTGGTCAAGGCCGACGTGGCCGACAGGTCGGGCAATCTGCGCTTTCGTCTCACGGCGCGCAATTTCAATCCGGCCGCGGCGATGGCGGGCAAGATCTGCATCGTCGAGGTCGAGAAGATCGTCGAGGTCGGCGAACTCGCGCCGGACGACATTCATCTGCCGGGCATCTACGTGCACCGCATCGTGCTCAACAGCACGCCGGAAAAGCGCATCGAGAAACGCACCGTGAGTGCCGCAGCGCCAGTCGATGCCGCGGCCGCCAAGGTCGAGGCACAGGCCGCCATCGCGCAAGCCGCGGTCGGCAGCGAAGTCCCGGTGCCGAAGGTGCCGGTCAACAAAAAAGGAGCCTGACATGCCCTGGACCCAGGACCAGATGGCGGCCCGCGCCGCGCAAGAACTCGAAGACGGTTTCTACGTCAACCTCGGCATCGGCATCCCGACGCTGGTCGCGAATTTCGTCGGCGACAAGGAGGTCTGGCTGCAAAGCGAGAACGGCATGCTCGGCATCGGTCCGTTCCCGACCGAAGACCAGGTCGACGCCGACCTGATCAACGCCGGCAAGCAGACCGTGACCACCATTCCCGGATCGGCGATCTTCGGCAGCCACGACAGCTTCGCGATGATCCGCGGCGGCAAGATCAACCTCTCGATCCTCGGTGCGATGCAGGTCAGCAGCAAGGGCGATCTGGCCAACTGGATGATCCCCGGCAAGATGGTCAAGGGCATGGGCGGCGCGATGGACCTGGTCGCCGGCGTCAAGCGCGTGATCATCCTGATGGAACACGTGGCGAAGAAGAAGGACGGCACCGAGGACCTGAAGATCCTCGAGCAATGCACGCTGCCGCTGACCGGCGTCGGCGTGGTCGACCGCATCATCACCGACCTCGCCGTGCTCGACGTCGTGCCCGAGGGCCTGAAGGTGGTCGAGATGGCGCCGGGCGTGAGTTTCGAGGCGCTGCAGGCCAAGACCGGGACCAAGCTGATCCATTGACCGCGAGGCGGCCCTGACGATGGACGCGATGCAGGCGCTGGACGGGATCTGGCGGCAGGCTGGCTTGCCGCCCGAAGCGCTGGCGCATGCCCGGCTGAGCGGCTCGGAGCCGGTGCTGCCCTCGTCGTTCGCCGTCGGCACGGCCGCGCAGAGCACCATCGCCGCGGCTGCGCTGGCCGCCTGCGAGTTGGGCCACACGCGGGGTGCGCCGCGGCAGGAGGTCGGCGTCGACATGCTGCATGCCGCGCTCGAATGCGTGGGCTGGTTCAGCATCGATGGCCAGGCACCCAATCCGTGGGACGCGTTCTCGGGGCTCTATCGCTGTACGGATGGCGCGGTGCGCGTCCATGCCAATTTTGCGCACCATCGCGATGGTGCGCTGCGCTTGCTGGGCCTCGACCCGGCCGCCGCCCGGCGGGCCGACGCCGAGACCGCGATGCGCCATTGGCGCGCACTCGACTTCGAGGATGCGGCAGCGGCCGCCGGGATGGTCGCCACCGCGCTGCGCAGCTTCGACCAATGGGATGCCACGGCCCAGGGCCGCGCGGTGGCATCGCTGCCGCTGTTTCGTATCGAGCGCATCGGTGATGCGCCGCCGCAGATCCTGCCCGCGCTCGGGCCGCAGGCACGGCCGTTGTCCGGCGTGCGCGTGCTCGACCTCACCCGCATCCTGGCCGGTCCGGTGGGCGGGCGCGCATTGGCGGCCTACGGTGCGGACGTGATGCTGATCAATTCGCCCAGGCTTCCCAATATCGTGTCGATCGCCGACACCAGCCGCGGCAAGCTGTCGGCGCATGCGGACCTCGAAACCCAGGAGGGCCGCGACGCGCTGGCGGGGCTGCTGCGCGAGGCGCATGTCTTCGTCCAGGGCTATCGGCCGGGTGGCCTCGCGGCGCGCGGCTTCGGTCCCGAGGCGTTGGCGCGGGCACGGCCGGGGATCGTCTGCGTGTCCCTTACGGCTTACGGCACCGAGGGGCCCTGGACCGGGCGGCGCGGATTCGATTCGCTGGTGCAGACCGCGATGGGTTTCAATCATGCCGAAGGCGAAGCCGCGGGCGACGGCAAGCCCCGTCCCTTGCCCATGCAGATCCTCGACCAGGCGACCGGCTACCTGATCGCAATGGGTGCGTCGGCGGCGCTGTGGCGTCAATTGCGCGAAGGCGGCAGCTGGCACGTGCAGGTCTCCCTCGCGCAGACGGGGCACTGGTTGCGCGGCCTGGGCCGGGTGCCGCACGGACTCGCGGTGGCGCGGCCCGACTTCGCGCCCTGGCTCGAGACCTCGACCTCGGGATTCGGTGAATTGCGTGCAATGCGTCACAGCGCCCAGCTGTCGCGTACGCCGGCCGCATGGCCGCGTCCTTCGATGCCGCCGGGAAGTGATCCGCCTGTGTGGCCTTGAGTTGCGGGGCGCGCGATGCGTCTCAGAGTGAGCCGATGGCGACGATCAGCATCGACAGGCCGAAACTCGTGGCCACCATCAGCAGTCCGATCGAGACGACCCGGGTTCGGCGCGACAGCCTCTGCGGGAGTGCCGTGATGGAAAGGCCCAGCGGGCTGCGCTTCGCGGCTGCGTCCGGCGAGACCAGCTTCGCGGGCGCGGTCGCACGAGGCACCGGTACGAAACCCGAATCCTGGATCGAAATGGCGGCGGCGTGGCTCACGTGATACTCCGGTCGATGGGCGCTGGTGCGCATGGATGAAGTATTCGCGGCGGCGCTGAATTGCACATCGCCCAGAGGAGCCAAGCGGCACATCCGCCGTGGGCCAATACGGGGGCACCCGGTATCGGCGAGCGCTGGGCTCAGCGATCGGGCATGGGCTGCGCGGACGGGGCCAGCGGCGGACTCGCGAAGGCCATCACGTATTCCATCGGTTCGGCGCCGATGTTCACCAGCTGGCATTCGGCACCCGAAGGCAGGATCAGACTGCAAGGCGCATGGAAGCGTTGCGGGCCGCTCTCCAGATGGAGATTGCCGTACCCTGCCAGCACCAGCACCACGCGATCGCTGTGTTGCGGCTCCAGGTCCGCGCGCGCGTTGACGTCGAGTGTTTCGATCCAGAGTTCGAAGCCCGAGCCCAGTTGTCGGCTGGCGGCTGCAAACCGCCGGCGGCCGACTCCGTGCAGCCGAGGCAGGGTGGAATGATCGATGACGTGCATGAGCGCAGGACGGAAACGATATCGGGGGGCGCAGCCGCCGCGCCGGAGTGGGCAGCATGCTTGACCTGGGTGGCAGTGTTCTCCTTTCGAGCCTCGGTGCATAGAGGTTCAGAGAGCCAACGACGGGCCAACGGCGAGGCTCTCTCCGACCGATCACGCCTTGGACGGCGCTGTTTCAGTCGCCTTCGGGCGGCGCTGCCTGGACGCCGATGGCAATGACCTCGCCGACGCCGGCAGCAGCAGCGCGCGCTGTGCCTCCACCGTCTCGCGCAGGAAGTTCCAGGTGGCCTGCATCCGAGCGAGGTGCTTCGTTTCGGCCGGCACCGACATCCAGAAGGTGCGCGTGAAGTTGGCTTCTTCGGGCAGCACGCGGCGCAGCGACTTGTCGCTCTCGGCGATGAAGGCCGGCAGCACCGCGATGCCTGCGCCCGCCGCCGTGGCTCGGTGCTGCGCCAGGATGCTGGTGCTGCGCAGGGCGAACGAATCGGGCCGGTACAGCTCGTCGAGGAATTGCAGCTCCTTGCTGAAGAGCAGGTCGTCCACGTAGCTGATGAAGGTGTGGCCGCGCAGATCCTCGCGCGTGGCGATGCGCGGGTGCGCCGCCAGATAGCGCGCCGACGCATAGAGCCGCAGCGTGTAGTCGGTGAGCTTGGTCACCACCACCGGCCCGCGGGCCGGCCGTTCGAGCGAGATCACGATGTCGGCCTCGCGGCGCGAAAGGTGCACCAGCCGCGGCATCGCGAGCAGGTCGATCACGAGTTTGGGGTGCGCCTGCGCGAACAGCGCGAGCTGCGGCGCCAGCACCACCGTGCCGAGGCCCTCGGTGGTGCCGATGCGCACCAGCCCCGACAGCCCCTCGTGCGAAGCCGGCGTCGCGCTCTCGACGGTGCGGAAGGCGCTTTCCATGGCCTCCGCCTGTGGCTGCAGCCGGCGGCCGGCTTCGGTCAGCCGATGCCCATCGGCTTCACGGGAGAAGAGCGGCGTACCGACCTCCTTTTCGAGGGCCTGGATGCGGCGCGCGACCGTCGTGTGATCGACCGCGAGCCGGCGCGACGCGCTCATCAGGGTGCCCGAGCGCGCGAGCTCGAGGAAGAAGCGCAGGTTGTCCCAGTCCATGCGTTGCAATTATGCAGATCGCGGGTGCGTATTTGTCTATTGCTTGCGCAAAACTGCAAAGCTAGGATCGCCTTCTGCACCCTTTCTTCAGGAGACAAGTTCATGGACGCCACCACCACCCCCGCGACGAAGGTCGCGACCGTCAAATTGCTGATCGGCGGCAAGTTCGTCGAATCCAAAACCAGCGAGTGGCGCGACATCGTCAACCCGGCGACCCAGCAGGTGCTGGCGCGCGTGCCCTTCGCCACGCAGGCCGAGGTCGATGCCGCCGTGGCTTCCGCCAAGGAGGCCTTCAAGACCTGGCGCAAGACGCCGATCGGCGCGCGCTCGCGCATCTTCCTCAAGTACCAGCAGCTGATCCGCGAGAACATGGCCGAGCTGGCCGCGATCCTCACGGCCGAACAGGGCAAGACCTTGCCCGACGCCGAGGGCGACGTGTTCCGCGGCCTCGAGGTGGTCGAGCATGCCGCCGGCATCGGCAACCTGCAGCTCGGCGAGATGGCCAACAACGTGGCCAACGGTGTCGACACCTACACGCTGCTGCAGCCGCTCGGCGTCTGCGCCGGCATCACGCCCTTCAACTTCCCGGCCATGATCCCGCTGTGGATGTTCCCGATGGCGATCGTCACCGGCAACACCTTCGTGCTCAAGCCCTCCGAGCAGGACCCGATGGTCACCATGCGCCTGTGCGAACTCGCGCTCGAAGCCGGCATCCCGGCCGGCGTGCTCAACGTCGTGCATGGCGGCGAAGCCGTGGTCAACGCGATCTGCGACCACAAGGACATCAAGGCGATCTCCTTCGTCGGCTCGACCAAGGTCGGCACGCACGTCTACAACCGTGCGACGCTCGCCGGCAAGCGCGTGCAATGCATGATGGGCGCGAAGAACCACGCCATCGTCATGCCCGACGCCAACAAGGAGCAGACGCTCAACGCATTGGCCGGTGCGAGCTTCGGCGCCGCGGGCCAGCGCTGCATGGCGGTGTCGGTCGCGGTGCTGGTCGGCGAGGCGCAGAAATGGGTGCCCGACCTGGTCGCCAAGGCGAAAACGCTGAAGATCGGCGCCGGCATCGAGAAGGGCGTCGACGTCGGCCCGCTGGTGTCCTGCGCGGCCTACGACCGCGTCAACGGCCTGATCGAACGCGGCGTGGCCGACGGCGCCACGCTGGCGCTCGACGGCCGCAAGCCCACCGTGCCCGGCTACGAGAAGGGCAACTTCGTCGGACCGACGGTGTTCGCCGACGTCAAGCCCGGCATGACCATCTACGAGCAGGAAATCTTCGGCCCGGTGCTGTGCCTGGCCAACGCCGACAGCATCGACGAGGCGATCGAGCTCATCAACGCCAACCCGAACGGCAACGGCACCGCGATCTTCACGCAGTCGGGCGCTGCGGCGCGCCGCTTCCAGGAAGACATCGATGTCGGCCAGGTCGGCATCAACGTGCCGATCCCGGTGCCGGTGCCGATGTTCTCCTTCACCGGTTCGCGCGCGTCCAAGCTCGGCGACCTGGGGCCGTACGGCAAGCAGGTCGTGCTGTTCTACACGCAGACCAAGACGGTGACCGCGCGCTGGTTCGATGACAGCACTGCGCACGGCCTCAACACGACCATCAGCCTGAAGTAATCTCGGGCGCATGGACTTCGAACTCTCGGAAGAGCAACGGGCCTTTGCGCAGACGGCGCGCGAATTCGCACTGGCCGAATTCGCGCCGCATGCGGCGCGCTGGGATGCGGAGGCGATCTTCCCGAAGGAGGCGATCGCCAAGGCCGGCGAACTCGGCTTCTGCGGCCTCTATGCCCCCGAAAGCATCGAGGGCCTTGCGTTGCCGCGTCTCGATGCCGCGCTGGTGTTCGAGGAGATGGCTGCGGTCGATCCGTCGACCACGGCCTTCATCACGATCCACAACATGGCGACCTGGATGCTCGGCACCTGGGGCGGCCCCGCCGTGCGCGAGCGTTGGGGTGCCGACCTCACGAGCGGCCGCAAGCTGGCGTCGTACTGCCTGACCGAACCGGGCGCGGGCTCGGATGCCGGCTCGCTCAAGACGCGCGCCGAGCTGCAGGGCGGCGAGTATGTCATCGACGGCGGCAAGGCCTTCATCTCCGGCGCCGGCGCGACCGACGTGCTGGTACTGATGGCGCGCACCGGAGCCGGCGGCGCGGGTGGCATCTCGGCCTTCGCGGTGCCGGCCGATGCGCCGGGCATCAGCTACGGCAAGAAGGAACACAAGATGGGCTGGAACAGCCAGCCCACGCGCACCATCAACTTCGACAACGTGCGCGTGCCGGCCGAGAACCTGCTCGGCAGCGAAGGCGAGGGCTTCCGCATCGCGATGAAGGGGCTCGACGGCGGGCGCATCAACATCGCGACCTGCTCGGTCGGCGCGGCGCAGGGCGCGCTCGATGCGGCGCGCCGCTACCTGCACGAGCGCCAGCAGTTCGGCAAGCCGCTCGCGAGCTTCCAGGCGCTGCAGTTCAAGCTGGCCGACATGGCGACCGAACTCGTCGCCGCGCGCCAGATGGTGCGCCTCGCCGCGAGCAAGCTCGACGCCGGCCATGCGGACGCCAGCACCTACTGCGCGATGGCCAAGCGCTTTGCGACCGATGCGGGCTTCAACGTCTGCAACGACGCATTGCAGCTGCATGGCGGCTACGGCTACTTGAGCGAATTCCCGCTGGAGCGGCTGGTGCGCGATGCGCGCGTGCACCAGATCCTCGAAGGCACCAACGAAATCATGCGCGTGATCATTGCGCGCAAGCTTTTGGAAAGCGACAACGACATCCGATGACCGACGCCGTAGTCCTCTTCGACGAAATCAACACCGCCGGCGGGCAGCGCTTCGGCATTGCCACGCTCAACACGCCGGCCTCGCTCAACGCGCTGTCGGTCGACATGGTGCGCCTGCTGACGCCGCGGCTGCGCGCCTGGGCCAAGGATGCGGGCATCGCCGGCGTCATGCTGCAGGCCGCGGGCGAGAAGGCCTTCTGCGCCGGCGGCGACCTGCGCCCGCTGTATGCGACGCTGGGCCAGTACGGGGCCGAACGCAATCCCTACGCCGAAAGCTTCTTCGGCGAAGAGTACGAGCTCGACTACCTGATCCACACCTACCCCAAGCCCTTTCTGTGCTGGGGCCACGGCATCGTGATGGGCGGCGGTATCGGCCTCATGGCCGGTGCATCGCACCGCGTGGTGACGGAAAAGAGCCGGCTCGCGATGCCCGAGATCAACATCGGCCTCTATCCCGATGTCGCGGGCAGCTGGTTCCTGCGGCGCATGCCGGGGCGCGTGGGCTTGTTCCTCGCCTTCACGGCCGCGCCCTTGAACGCGGCCGATGCGATCTTCTGCGGCCTGGCCGACGTCTGCATCGCACATGAGCACAAGTCGCAGGTGCTCGACGCCATCGCCCGCGTCCACTGGCAGGGCGACGCGCAGGCCGATCGCGCCACGCTTTCGCGCCTGCTCGAACCGCATGCGGCGAGCGCCGAGCCGCAGCGTTCGGTCGTGCGCGCGCATTTCGACACCATCAATGCGCTGATGGCCGGCGACGACCTGCTCGCGATCGCGCAGCGGCTGCGCGCGCTGCACAGCGACGATGCGTGGCTGCAGACCGCCGCCGCGACCTTCGTCAAGGGCTCGCCGAGTTCGGCCGCGCTGGCCTTCGCTTTGTGGCAGCGCGTGCACCACATGTCGCTGGCCGAGGTGTTCCGCCTCGAGTACTGGGCGTCGCTGGGCGCCTGCGCGCATGCCGACTTCCGCGAAGGCATCCGCGCGCTGCTGATCGAGAAGGACCGCAACCCGCGCTGGAATCCCGCGACGCTCGAGGAAGTCACGCACGAATTCATCGACGACCATCTGCGTCCGCGCACCCCTGGACCGCACCCGCTGGCCGCACTCACCTGAACACCATCCACGGAGACACACACATGAAGATCGCATTCATCGGCCTCGGCAACATGGGCGGACCCATGGCGCTGAACCTGCACAAGGCCGGCCACGCGCTGAGCGCCTTCGACCTGTCGGCCGAAGCCTGCAAGAAGCTCGCGGCCGACGGCGTGTCCATCGCCGGCTCGGCGGCCGCCACGCTGGCCGGCGCCGAGGTGGTGATCAGCATGCTGCCCGCGAGCCAGCATGTGGAGGCGCTCTATTTCGGCAACGGCGGCCAGGGCGGCCTGCTCGAGCAGATCGCGCCCGGCACGCTCGTCATCGACAGCAGCACCATCGCCGCGGCGACCTCGCGCAAGGTGGCGGAGGCGGGCGCCAAGCGCGGCGTGGCGGTGATCGACGCGCCGGTCTCGGGCGGCACCGGCGGCGCGGTCGCGGGCACGCTGACCTTCATGGTCGGCGGATCCGAAGCGGACCTCGAACGCGCGCGCCCCGTGCTCGAGAAGATGGGCGCCAACATCTTCCACGCCGGCACCGCGGGCGCAGGCCAGACGGCGAAGATCTGCAACAACATGCTGCTCGGCATCCTCATGATCGGCACCTCGGAAGCGATCGCGCTCGGCGTCGCCAACGGGCTCGACCCCAAGGTGCTGTCCGAGATCATGCGGCGCAGTTCGGGCGGCAACTGGGCGCTCGAAAAGTACAACCCGCTGCCCGGCGTGATGGAGGCCGCACCGGCCTCCAAGGGCTATGCCGGCGGCTTCGGCACCGACCTGATGCTCAAGGACCTGGGCCTGGCACAGGAGAACGCGGCGGCCGTGCGCGCCGCCACGCCGCTTGGCGGCCTGGCGCGCAATCTCTATGCGGCGCACAGCCTGGCCGGCCATGGCGCGCTCGATTTCTCGAGCGTGATCAAGCTGGTGCAGAAGGCCGGCGGCTGATCGCCGCGCGGGCGCGCGCATTCATCACAGCAGCGCGATGCCCGGCAGGCTCTTGAAGCAGGATTCGCGCGTGATGCGAACGAAATCCTCCAGCCATGGCTGGGCCGAGGTCGCCGCGGTGCAGGCCATATGCAGCTCGCCGGTCAGGCCCTTGCGACCCACGGGTCGGGCCGTGACGTAGCCGCGGTCCAGGTAGCCCTGCACGGCCCACAGCGGCAAGGTCGCGATGCCGCGGCCGCTGGCCACCAGCTGCAGCATCGCGACGGTGAGTTCGGTGGTGCGGCGCCGCGCCGGCTCGACGCCCGCCGGCGCCAGCACCTGGCGCACGATGTCGAGCATGTCGTCCGGCACCGGGTAGGTGATCAGCGTCTGGTCTGCGAAGTGGCGCGCCGTGAGATGCGTGCGCGCCGCGAGCGGATGGTCGTTGGCCAGGAGCGCCATGATCTCGAAGCGGAACAGCGGGTGGTAGTCGACCGACTCGGCCGTGTCCTGCTCGGAGACGATCGCCACCTCGGCGCGCTTTTGCAGCACCAGCGCGATCGGGTCGGGATGAAAGCCCGAGACGATGTCGAGCTCGATCTCCGGCCAGTGGCTGCGAAATGCGTCCATCGCCGGCATCAGCCAGTCGAAGCAGGTGTGGCATTCGACCACGATGCGCAGCTGGCCGCTGCCGCGCTGCGCCAACCGCGCCATGTCGCGTTCCGTTTCTTCGACCAGCGACAGCGCGGCATCGGCGAGCTGCAGCAGGCGCAGGCCCGCGCTGCTGAACTGCGGCGGCAGCGACTTGCGCTCGAACAGCGCCGCGCCATAGCGATCTTCGAGCAGCTTGACCTGGTGCGACAGCGCCGACTGCGTGAGATTGAGCAGCTGGGCGGCGCGCACCAGGCTGCCCGTGTCGCGCAGGGCGATCAGCGTGCGCAGGTGACGGATCTCGAGGATGGATGGAGCCATGAATGAAATTCAAGTTGACTGGCAAAAGCTTTCGTTTGAATCATAGGGCCGAAACGCCGACCATTGCCGGATGACACGCATCCACACTCTCGGCTTTCCGCGCATGGGCGCGCAGCGCGAACTCAAGTTCGCCCTCGAACAACACTGGCGCGGCGAGCTCGATCGCGACGCGCTCGAAGCGGCCGGCGCCGGGCTGCGCGCGCGCCACTGGCAGGCCCAGCGCGACGCCGGGCTCGATCGGGTGACGGTGGGCGATTTCGCGTTCTACGACCATGTCGCCAACCACATCCAGCTGCTGGGTTGCGAGCCCGCACGCTTCGACTTCCGCGGCGACGCGCCCGAGCTCTCGCGCTACTTCGCGATGGCGCGCGGCGTGGCGGCCGAGCCGCACGCACATGAACACGAAGGCGATTGCACGCATGCCGGGCACGGCAGTCTCGCGCTCGAGATGACCAAGTGGTTCGACACCAACTACCACTACCTGGTGCCCGAGTTCGGCGCGGCCACGCGCTTTGGCCTGGGGTCGTTCCGGCTGTTCGACGAGGTCGCAGAGGCGCAGCAGGCCGGCCACGCGGTCAAGGCCGTGCTGCTCGGGCCGTTGAGTTTCCTCTGGCTCGGCAAGGAAAAGGAGGCCGGCTTCGACCGCTTCACGCTGCTCGACGCGCTGCTCCCGGTCTACGAGCAGATCCTGGCGCGGTTGAAGGCGCAGGGCGTCGAATGGGTGCAGATCGACGAACCGATCCTCGGCCTCGACCTGCCCGATGCCTGGCGCCATGCTTTCGAGCGCAGCTACTGGCAGCTCGCGCGCAGCGCGCCGAAGCTGCTGCTCGCCACCTACTTCTCGCCGCTCGCCGACAACCTGCGGCTGGCCTGCCAGCTGCCGGTGGCGGGTCTGCATGTGGACGCGGTGCGCGCACCCGATGAACTCGTCGGCGTGGCCGACTGGCTGCCGGCGCACAAGGTACTGTCCGTCGGCATCGTCGACGGCCGCAACATCTGGCGGACCGAGCTCGATGCGGCACTGGCGCGCCTGCGCCCGGTCGCGGCCAAGCACCAGGGCGAACTCTGGCTCGCGCCTTCGTGCTCGCTGCTGCACGTGCCGTTCAGCCTTGCGGGCGAGGACAGGCTCGATCCCGAGGTGAAATCCTGGCTCGCGTTCGCGGTGGAAAAGCTCGACGAGTTGCGCGTGCTGTGCGCCGCGATCGATGGCGGCGAGGCCGGCGTGCAAGCCGAACTCGCGGCCGCACGCGCCGCCGTGGCCGCGCGCCGCGCCAGCCCGCGCGTGCACCGCGCCGACGTGGCGCTGCGCCTGGCGCGCCGCGTGGCCGGCGACGATCGCCGTGCCACGCCTTTCGCCGCGCGCCAGACGGTGCAGCGCGCACGCTTCGCATTGCCGCCACTGCCCACCACCACCATCGGCTCCTTCCCGCAGACGACGCAGGTCCGCGCCGCGCGCGCCGCCTTCCGGCGCGGCGCGCTCGATGCCGCCGGCTACCGCGCGAAGATGCGCGCCGAGATCGCGCTCGCTGTGCGCAAGCAGGAAGCGCTCGGCCTCGATGTGCTGGTCCATGGCGAGGCCGAGCGCAACGACATGGTCGAGTACTTCGGCGAGCAGCTCGACGGCTTCGCCTTCACCGTCAACGGCTGGGTCCAGTCCTATGGCTCGCGCTGCGTCAAGCCGCCCATCATCTACGGCGACGTGGCGCGGCCGGCGCCGATGACGGTCGAATGGACCGCCTATGCGCAAAGCCTCACGTCGCGGCCGATGAAGGGCATGCTGACCGGGCCGGTCACCCTCCTGCAGTGGTCCTTCGTTCGCGACGACCAGCCGCGCGCGCGAACCGCCGAACAGATCGCCTGGGCCATCCGCGACGAGGTGGTCGATCTCGAGCAGGCCGGCATCGGCATCGTGCAGATCGACGAGCCGGCGATTCGCGAAGGGCTGCCGCTGCGCCGTGCGGGCTGGCAGGCCTACCTGGACGGCGCCACCCGTGCTTTCCGCATCAGCGCCTCGGGCGTGGCCGACCGCACGCAGATCCATACCCACATGTGCTATTCGGAATTCAATGACATCCTGCCCGAGATCGCCGCCATGGATGCCGACGTGATCACCATCGAGACCAGCCGTTCCGACATGGAACTGCTGCGCGGCTTCGGCGCCTTCGCCTATCCGAACGAGATCGGCCCCGGCGTCTACGACATTCATTCGCCGCGCGTGCCGGCCACGCACGAGATGGTGCGCCTCATGCGCAAGGCGGCGGCGGTGGTGCCGCCCGACAGGCTCTGGATCAACCCGGATTGCGGGCTCAAGACGCGCGCCTGGCATGAGACCGAGGCGGCGTTGGCGAACATGGTGGCGGCCGCGCGTCAGCTGCGCGAGGAGTTGGCGGCGGCTTGATGCCGGCCACGCGAGGCGCGGCCCTCAGTAGCCGAGCGTCGGATTGCGCCGCGCCTCGTCGCGCCGGCGCTCCTCGCGCACCCGATCGCAGCGCGGATGCCGGCTGTACGCAGGGTTGTCGCAGTGAGAGGCTTCGCAGCGCGCGGCGAAGATGAAGTTCATGCTCTCGCAGCCGCGCCGCGGGTCCATCGGTTCCGCGCGCGCGTGTGGCGCGGCGCGCGGCGGCTGCGCGCGCTCGGGCGCCGAGGGGACCGGCGCCACCGGGTCGGGCGCGCCGGGCTCGACCACCACCTCGCCGGCAGACAGCGACGAGACCAGCGGCACCGGGTCCGGCGCCTTGGGCGGTACCACCGCAGGCAACGGGGCGGTGGGTGCCGTCGCCTGCACCACGGCCGGCGCTGGTGCACGGCGCGTCACGTACGCGGTCCAGCCGACAAAGCAGAGCAGCACGGCGAACGCCAGCAGTCCGACCCGGATCCACACGATGGGCTGTTCGGTCGGCAGCACGATGCGTTCGGGGGCGGGAGGGTGTTCGCTGTCCGGGCCGCCCGCGGGTCCTTTCACGCGCATGGCCGCGAGCGCGGAGGGTCCGGTGGCAGCAAAGGCCGGCAGCCTGCCCGCACAACCATGACAGAACATGGCGTTGTCGCGATTCTCGGTGTTGCACACGGCACAGACCACGGACATCCAACAGCTCCCGGTGATTGGGCAATACAGTGCGGCGACTCTGCACACCGGCTGCGCCGGTGTCTGCCGGTCGGCGCCTACTTTGCGTGGCGCCGGGTGCCGTCGGTTCTGGCCGGTGCCACCGCGTAGGGCGTGAACCGGCTCTGATTCTCGTCGACATCGAGCGGGCGGCCGACAAACGGAAAGGCCCGCTGCGGACAGGCCGCGCGCTCGCACACCTTGCAGCCCATGCCGATGGGCGTCGGCACCTCCGGGTCGCCGAGGTCCAGGCCCTTGGCATAGACGAGCCGCGACGCATGGCTGATGTCGCAGCCCAGGCCGATCGAGAAGGTCTTGTTCGGCGAGCCATAGCCGAGCTGGCCGCGCGAGATGGTGCGCGCGATCCACAGGTAGGCGCGGCCGTCGGGCATGCGCGCGAGCTGCGGCAGGATGCGGCCCGGCTGCGCGAAGGCCTCGTACACGTTCCACAGCGGGCAGGTACCGCCCATCTTGGAGAAATGGAAATGCGTGGCCGACTGCCGCTTCGAGATATTGCCCGCGCGGTCGACCCGCACGAAGAAGAAGGGCACGCCGCGTGCCTCGGGCCGCTGCAGGGTCGACAGCCGATGGCAGATGGTCTCGAAGCCGACGCCGAAGCGCCGCGCGAGCTGGTCGATGTCGTAGCGCAGCGCCTCGGCCGCCGCGAGGAAATCCGCGTAGGGCAGCAGCAGGGCGCCCGCGAAGTAGTTGGCCAGGCCGATGCGCGCCAGCGCGCGCGCCGCGGGGCTGGAGAACTTGGCCGAAGCCACCAGGTCCTGCAGCACCTCATCCATCTCCAGGAACGCGATCTGCGTCGCCAGCTGGAAGGCGGACTGGCCGGGCTCGAGATAGGGCGACAGGCGCAGCACCTTGGTGGCGGGGTCGTAGCGGCGCTGGTCGTTCGACGCACCATCCTCGGCCGGCACCACGCGCACGCCGTGCTGCGTCAGCAGGCGCTGCGCCAGCCGGTCGCCGGGACTGCCTTCGCGCAGCCGCCATTCGGCCGCGAGCGACTCGGCCGCATCGTCGAGCGCGGCGATGTGGTTCTGCCGCGCGAAGAAGAAGTCGCGCACTTCCTCGAAGGGCATCGGCCGGTCCTGCGCGAGGTCACCGCGTCCGTCGCCGAGGCCGGCGGCCATGGCCTCGATGCGTTCCATCGCGTCGCGATGGCGCCGGTGCAGCGCGATCAGGCTGTGGCCGACCATCGGCATCTGGGTCGCGATCTCGCGCATCTCGGCGAGCGAGACCGGCTCGCCGCCCGGGTTGTCGGCCAGCGCCTCGCGCAGGCCGGCCACGAGCCGGGCTTCCTCGTCGTCCGAGAAAGATTGCACGTCGATGTCGAAGGCCGCGCTGACCTTGAGCAGCACCGGCACGGTGAGCGGCCGCTGGTTCTGCTCGATCTGGTTGAGGTAGCTCGGCGACAGGCCGAGCCGCTGCGCCAGCGCGACCTGGCTCAGGCCGCGCTCCTCGCGCAGGCGGCGCAGGCGCACGCCCATGAAGGTCTTTTTCATATTCGCAATATTCGCAAGAACGGTTGACGCCATTCGCAATGATTCGCCAATTCAGGTCTTCATTATGAAGCGGATATTGCGTAAATTGCGAAGACACCTTCAAGGAACCCGCATGACCGAAACTCCACAGGCCGGCTTCAAGCCGAAGAAATCCGTCGCGCTCTCGGGCGTGACGGCCGGCAACACCGCGCTGTGCACCGTGGGCCGCACCGGCCGTGACCTGCACTACCGCGGCTACGACATCCTCGACATCGCCGAGGTCTGCGAGTTCGAGGAGATCGCGCACCTGCTGGTGCACGGCAAGCTGCCGACCGCGGCCGAGCTGCGCGCCTACAAGAACCGGCTGAAGGCGATGCGTGGCCTGCCCGCCAGCGTGAAGGCGGCGCTGGAGCAGCTGCCGGCGAGCACCCATCCGATGGACGTGATGCGCACCGGCGTCTCGGCGCTCGGCTGCGTGCTGCCGGAGAAGGACGATCACGGCCTGGCCGGTGCGCGCGACATCGCCGACGGGCTCATGGCCTCGCTCGGCTCGATGCTGCTCTACTGGTATCACTGGTCGACGCAGGGCCGGCGCATCGAGGTCGAGACCGACGACGAATCGACCGGCGCGCACTTCCTGCATCTGCTGCATGGAGAGAAACCGTCGGCGAGCCGCGAGCGCGCGATGCACACCTCGCTCAATCTCTATGCCGAGCACGAGTTCAACGCCTCGACCTTCACCGCGCGCGTGGTCGCCGGCACCGGCTCGGACGTGTACTCGGCCATCACCGGCGCCATCGGCGCGCTGCGCGGGCCGAAGCACGGCGGCGCCAACGAGATGGCCTTCGAGATCCAGAAGCGCTACGACTCGCCCGACGAGGCTGAGGCCGACATCCGCCGCCGCGTCGCGGCCAGGGAGGTCGTGATCGGCTTCGGCCACCCGGTCTACACCGTGGCCGATCCGCGCAACGAGGTCATCAAGCGCGTCGCGAGGCAGCTGTCGCAGGAAGAGGGTTCGACCCGGATGTTCGGCATCGCCGAACGCGTCGAGACCGTGATGTGGGACGCCAAGCGGATGTTCCCCAACCTCGACTGGTTCAGCGCCGTGAGCTACCACATGATGGGCGTGCCGACCGCGATGTTCACGCCGCTGTTCGTGATCGCGCGCACCAGCGGCTGGGCGGCGCACATCATCGAGCAGCGCATCGACAACAAGATCATCCGGCCGAGCGCCAATTACACTGGCCCCGAGGATCTGAGCTTCGTGCCGATCGCCGAGCGCCGCTGAATGCAGAGAGAAAGCATGTCCACCCACGTCAGCAACATCCGTCCCGAATGGGACCCCGTCATCGTCGACATCGTCGACTACGCGCTCGGCTACGAGGTCCGCTCCGACCTGGCCTACGACACGGCCCGCAACATCCTGATCGACACGCTGGGCTGCGGACTGGAAGCGCTCGAGTACCCGGCAGCCTGCAAGCTGCTGGGGCCGGTCGTCAAGGGCACCACGGTGCCGCAGGGGGCGCGCGTGCCGGGCACGCAGTTCCAGCTCGATCCGGTGCAGGCGGCGTTCAACATCGGCGCGCTGATCCGCTGGCTGGACTTCAACGACACCTGGCTCGCCGCCGAATGGGGCCATCCGAGCGACAACCTTGGCGGCATCCTGGCCGTGGCGGACTGGCTCAGCCGCACGGCCATCGCCGCGGGCAGGAAGCCGATGGTGATGCGCGACGTGCTGACCGGCATCATCAAGGCGCACGAGATCCAGGGCGTCATCGCGCTGGAGAATTCGTTCAACAAGGTCGGCCTCGATCACGTGCTGCTGGTCAAGGTGGCGTCCACCGCGGTGGTCTCGCAACTGCTGGGCCTCACGCGCGACGAGACGCTGGCCGCGGTCTCGCTGGCCTGGGTGGACGGCCAGAGCCTGCGCACCTACCGCCACGCGCCCAATGCCGGCAGCCGCAAGAGCTGGGCCGCGGGCGATGCCACCAGCCGCGCGGTGCGGCTGGCGCTGATCGCGCAGACCGGCGAGATGGGCTATCCCTCGGCCCTCACGGCGAAGACCTGGGGCTTCTACGACGTGCTCTTCAAG
Organism: Variovorax sp. PBL-E5; assembly: GCF_901827185.1. Taxonomy (NCBI): domain Bacteria; kingdom Pseudomonadati; phylum Pseudomonadota; class Betaproteobacteria; order Burkholderiales; family Comamonadaceae; genus Variovorax; species Variovorax sp. PBL-E5. Next base: position 2,228,726 of record NZ_LR594671.1, read on the forward strand.
GGCCAGCCCTTCCGCTTCCAGCGGCCTTACGGCAGCTACGTGGCGGAGAACGTGCTGTTCAAGATCAGCTTCCCGGCCGAGTTCCACAGCCAGACGGCGGTCGAGGCCGCGGTCACGCTGCACGGTCAGCTCGCGGCGGCCGGCAAGTCGGTCGAGGACATCCGGCGCATCACCATCCGCACGCACGAGGCCTGCATCCGCATCATCGACAAGCAGGGGCCGCTCAACAACGAGGCCGACCGCGACCATTGCATCCAGTACATGGTCGCCGTGCCATTGATCTTCGGCCGCCTCACCGCCGCCGACTACGAGGCTGGCGTCGCGGCCGACCCGCGCATCGATGTGCTGCGCGCGAAGATCCATTGCGTGGAAGACGCGCGCTACACCGCGGACTACCACGACCCCGACAAACGCAGCATCGCCAACGCGCTGACGGTGGAATTCAACGACGGCAGCAGCCTGCCCGAGCTCGCGGTCGAATACCCGATCGGCCACCAGCGCCGCCGCCGGGACGGCATCCCGCTGCTCGAGGCCAAGTTCCGCACCAACCTCGCGCGGCGCTTTCCGAAGAAGCAGCAGGACGCGATCCTCGCCGTCTCGCTCGACCAGCGCGCGCTGGAGGCGATGCCGGTGAACGAGTACGTCGATCTCTACGTGATCTGAGCGCGGCGGGCGCGGGCGATGGGCGCGGTGGCATCATTGCCGCCTCGACATGAATCGGACACCAGGAGACATTGCATGCATTCATTCCGCCGCCTCTCACTCCTCGTCGGCCTTGCCGCCGCCTTCGCCGCAGGCAGCGCGGCCGCGCAGACCTGGCCCACCAAGCCGATCCGGCTGGTCGTGCCGTTCTCGGCCGGCGGCGCCAATGACCTGATGGCGCGCGCCGCGGCCGAGGGGGCGTCGAAGGCGCTGGGCCAGCCGGTGGTGGTCGACAACAAGCCCGGCGCGGGCACGGTGCTCGGCGCCGAGATCGTCGCCAAGAGCGCGCCCGACGGCTACACCTTCCTGGTCAGCGCGGCCGGCGTGGTGTCCAACAGCATGGTCCGCAAGAGCATGCCCTACAAGGACGAGCAACTGGTGCCGGTCGCGATGATCGGCCTCGCGCCTTCCGTCATCGTGGTGCCAGGCGACGCGCCCTACAAGGATCTGAAGGAATTCATCGCCGCCTCGAAGAAGTCATCCACCGGCTTCCATTGGGCCACGGCCGGCACCGCCAGCACGCCGCACTTCGTCGAAGGCCTGCTCACGACCAAGTACGGCGCCAAGCTCGACCTGGTGCCGTACAAGAGCGGTTCGGAGTCGATCACCGCAGTGCTCGGCAGCCAGGTCGAGGCCACCTCCGAGGCCAGCATCGTGGTGCTGCCCTACATCAAGAGCGGCAAGCTGAAGGCGCTGGCCGACACCTGGACGCAGCGCATCTCGGCCTACCCCGACCTGTCGACCGCGGTCGAGCAGGGCTTCCCCGACATCCGCATCGCCCACTGGGCCGGCGTGCATGCGCCGCGCGGCACGCCGGATGCGATCCTCGACAAGATGGCGTCCGCGATCGATGCCGCGATGAAGACGCCGGCCACGGTCGAACACCTCAAGAGCATGGGCATCGAGCCCATCGGCGGCACGCGCGCCTCCTTCGTCAAGTTCGTCGGCGAGGAGCGTGCACGCCTGGGCGGCGTGGTCAAGGCCACCGGCATGAAAGAGGATTAGGCTCGCCCCCAGGCTTGCCCACTTCGTGTGGCCGCCAACCCCCGGCCGGGGGCAATACCGGCGGACCGGCCGAGCCGGATCCGCTGTATTTCTGGAAGGGGCCAGCACACTCCGCATCTGATATCTGATGAAAATTGAATCCATGACTTCTCGCAAGACCCTTCGTACCCTGGCAGAGGCGCGCCGCGGCGTGCTGGTGCCGGGCGCTTTCAATGCGCTCTCGGCGCGCGTGATCGAAGACCTCGGCTTCGAGGCGATCTACGTCACCGGCGCGGGCGTGACCAACATGTGGTTCGGCCTGCCGGACCAGGCCTTCATGGGCCTGCACGAGATCGCCGACCATACGGCCCGCATCCGCGACGCAGTGCAGCTGCCGCTGATCGTTGATGCCGACACCGGCTTCGGCAACGCGCTCAACGTGCGCCACGCGGTGCGCGTGCTGGAGCGCGCCGGCGCCGACTGCATCCAGCTGGAGGACCAGGTGAGCCCCAAGCGCTGCGGCCACTTCTCGGGCAAGGAGGTCATCGGCACCGCCGAGATGCTCGGCAAGATCAAGGCCGCGGTCGATGCGCGGCACGATCCCGACCTGCTGATCATGGCGCGCACCGACGCGGCCGCGGTGCACGGCTTCGAGGCCGCGGTGGAGCGCGCGCAGCAGTTCAGCGAGGCCGGTGCCGACATCCTGTTCGTCGAAGCCGTCACCACGGCCGACGAGATCCGCGCGCTGCCCAGGCGCCTGGACCGGCCGCAGCTGATGAACATGGTGATCGGCGGCAAGACGCCGATCTTCAGCGCCGAGGAACTCGGCGGCCTCGGCTACGGCATCGTGCTCTATGCCAACGCCGCGCTGCAGGGCGCGGTGGCGGGCATGCAGAAGGCACTCACGGTGCTGCGCGACACGCGGCGCATCGACGAGGATCCGGCGCTGGTCGTGTCCTTCGCCGAGCGGCAACGGCTGGTGGGCAAGCCGGCGCTCGATGCGCTGGAGAAGAAATACGAAGCCTGAAGGCGCCCGGCCGGGGTTCAGATCTCCCGGCCAAGCCCCTGCGCACGCAGCACGGCCTTGAGGCGCCGCACCTCGTGCTCCAGATCGACGATCAGCGCTGCGGCTTCGACCCCGACGCCGAAATCGCGTTCGAGCCGGCGCACGGTGAGCGCGCATTGCAGGTCGGCGCTTTCGAAGCGCCAGTCGTCCGGCCGCTGGGCCGGCGCACGCGATGCGATGACGCCGACCTCGACCAGTTGAACGACCCAGGCGATCTCCGCGCCGCAGGCGTGCGCAAGCTCGTGCGCCGCGAGCGGATGCGAGGCGCCCAGTGCGGTGGTGGTGACGGAAACGGTGGCCATGCTCATCACACTCCCAGATGGCTGCGTGGGTTGAAGGGGGCGGCCTGCGCGAGCTGCTCGTAGGCCTTGCGCGCGGCGTCGGTGTCGGCCGGCGGCAATGCGATCTCCAGCAGCAGGTAGAGATGGCCCGGCGGCTTGCCCGGCAGCCCGCGCTCCTTGAGGCGCAGCTTGAGTCCGTTGCGCGCCTTCGGCGGCACGGTGACCTCGACCACGCCGCCGCCCGGCGTCGGCACCTCGATCTTCGCGCCCAGCGCGCCTTCGGTCGGCGTGATCGGCAAGGTCATGTAGATGTCGCGGTCCTCGATGCGGTAGAGCTTGTGCGGCGCGATGCGTACCTCGAGGTACATGTCGCCCGCCGCTTCGCCGCCGATGCCCGGCATGCCCTGGCCGGCCAGGCGGATGTACTGGCCCGGATGCACGCCGGGCGGGATCTTCACGCTGAGCGTGCGCGTCTTCCACTCGGACCGGCCCTGGGTATCGATCTCCTGCGAGCGCAGCGTGATCTCGCGCTCGGCGCCCTTGAGCGCATCCTCGAGCGCGATCTCGATCGCGGCGTGATGGTCCTCGCCGCGCGCGCGGTGGTGGCGGCGCTCGGCGCTGCGCCGCTCGGCCGCGCCGAACACCGACGAGAAGAACTCGCTGAAGTCCGCATGGTCGGCCGGCCCCTGGCCCGGGCCGCGATGGAATTCGAAGCCCTCGTCCCAGTTCGGCGGCGGCTGGAAGCCGCCGTCGGGGCTGCCGCCGCGTGCGACGTGGTCGGCGAGCTGGTCGTAGGCCGCGCGCTTTTCCTTGTCGCGCAGCACGTCGTTGGCTTCGTTGATGTCGCGCATGCGCACTTCGGCGTCGGCTTCCTTGCTGACATCGGGGTGGTACTTGCGCGCGAGCTTGCGGTAGGCCTTGCGCACCTCGTCTTCCGAGGCGCCGCGCTCGAGGCCGAGGGTCTTGTAGTAGTCCTTGAAATCCATGGTGTTTGGGTATGCAGGTGGTGGCCGGTTCAGGCCAGGGCGGCGCCATCGTCCGCTTGCGCGAGCAGCGCCGCCACGCCCCATGTGGGGCCGCTGCGCGCGAAACGCAATGGCTGCGCATTGCCGAGCACGCCGAAGTCGATCGGCACGCCGAGCATCGCCGCCAGCACCAGCAGCGATCCGCCATGCGCCACCACCAGCACCGGCGCGGGAAGCGCGAGCGCCGCGTCGAGCGCGACGCGCTTGCGCTCGACGAAGCGGGCCAACGTCTCGCCGCCCTCGGGTTCGCAGGCCCAGTCGAGCGCGGCGGAAGAAGTGCCGATCAGCGCGCCGAAGTCGCGTTCGCGCAGGCCTTCGAGCACCAGCGGCGCTAGCGCGCGGTTGCGATGGCGGCCCATCACCGTGTGCGCGGTGTCGAAGGCGCGTTTCGCATCGCTGCACGCGACGCTCTGGATCGGCTCGCCGGCCAGCAGCTCGGCGGCGCGCGCTGCCTGCGCGAGGCCGAGGTCGCTCAACGGCTCGTCGACGGGCTGGAAGATGCGCTGCGCATTGCGCGGCGTCTGGCCGTGGCGCAGGAAGTAGAAGTGGTCGCAGGCCGGTGCGAGCGGCACCTGGGCTGCGAGCCGAACGAGTTCATGGAGTCCGTCGTGCATGGTTTCAATAGGCGAGGTGGAGGGGCGCGCCCACGCGCTGGGCGTCGATGTCGGCGCGATGGAAAGGCAGCGGCAGCCATTGTTTGGCCGAGAACAGCGGCAGCTGATCGTAGGCGAGCGGCGAGGCCGGGTCGCTGCTCTGGCCGTAGGTCAGCAGGGCTTGCGCCACCGGGCCGCGGTCGTCGAAGCTCACGGCCTGGATGTAGCTGGTGCCGAAGTTGACCTGGTAGCCGGTGGGCCGGATCAGCGACTGGCCCTGGCTCTCGACCTTGTTGAGCACGCCTTCGAATTCATCGCCGCCGTGGAGCGTGACCTTCTGTCCGCGCACCATCCGCGTCTGCACCTCGGCCAGCGGCACGTCGGCCGCGAAACCCGCGGTGCGCACGATGCCGACCGCATCGCCGAGCGCCTTGAAGACGGCATCGCGCGTGGCCGGCGTGGCCATGTCGAGGCCGGCCGGCGTGACCACCGGACGCGCCGCGTCGAAGGGCACGCGCCACACCTTCGGCACATCCTTGGCCTTGCGCCAGAACTCGCGGAAGAGCGGTGCGCCCTTCGAGGCGCTGTCGCTGGTGCGGTCCCATGCGGCCAGCACGCGGCAACCCAGCGTCTGGTCGGGCGTGAGCGCCGCGGCGTCGGCGCCGCAGGCGGCGGCGAGGTCGTCCATCACCAGCATGCCGGCCAGGTTCTTGTCGCGGAAGATCACGCTGCGCAATTCGGCCGCGCCCATGCGATTGCCCGGCAGGCCGTCGTTGCCGGCGAGCCGGCCTTCGATCTCGAGGATGCCGCTGCGCGTGCGCAGCCGCTGCGGCGTGCCGATGGCGCCCACCAGCGGCGAGATACCGGCCGGCGGCGCGATGTGCGGGTTGCTGAGCCAGAAGCTGTCGTTGCTGTTCTGCACCCAGTCCTGCGTCACGATCACCGGCATGCGCGCGGGCGGTATCGCACCGGGCATCGCGGCGGCGCTGTCGCGGTGCCAGGCGCAGGCCGAGCGCGAGCCATCGAGCACCGCGAGGCCGGTGTCGAGCAGCGCCGCCGCGGCGGGCGAGGGCGCGCAGGCCTTGAGCATCTCGGCCGACACATCGGGCACCACCGAGAGATCGGCATACATCGCATGGCCGTCGCGGTCGGCGGCGATGGTGTTGACCCACGGCATGCCCTGGTTGTCCATGGCGGCGCGCAGTTCGGCCACGTCGTGCGCCAGCGCCATCTGCATCCAGCTCTGCGCCGAGCGCACGTTGAGCGTGTTGACGTCGCGGATCGCGTAGGCCTTGGCGGCCGTCCAGCCCAGGCCCGCGCGCGGCAGCGAGAGGACCGGGCCCCATTCGGTGCCGTAGAAAGTCTTTTGCGCCGGCGCCGCGCCGCCGGCTGCGGCGGCCGCGGGCAAGCTGATCGTGCGCGCCGTCATCTTGCGCGGCTGGCCGTCGACGATGTAGGTGGTCGGATCGCTCGGGTCGAGCTTCAGCTCGTACAGCGTGAAGCGCTTGCCGGTCGAGACCGTGTGCGTCCAGGCCACGTCCTTGTTGAAGCCGATCACCACCATCGGGCTCCCGCCGATGCCCGCGCCCATCACGTCGAGCTTGCCGGGAATGATCAGGTGCATTTCCCAGAAGCGGTTGGTGCCGGTCCAGGGAAAGTGGGGGTTGCCGAGCAGGACGCCGTGGCCGTCGGGCGTCGCGTTGCGGCCGAAGGCCCAGCCGTTGGAGCCGAGCTCGCCGCCTTCGGGATTGGCGTTGAAGCTGTAGCGGCCGATCTCCGCGACGGCCTGCTGCCGGTCGACCGGTGCCTCGCCGCTTCGGGTGCCCGGCGCCGGCGGTCGGGCCGCGAGCACCGCGCCGGCCAGCGCGCCGAGGCCGCCCTGGATCATCGACAACTCGGTGCCGCGCCACAGATCGGTGGGCACCATCGGCCGCACCCAGGGCTTGCCGCGACAGGCTTCGGGCAGGCCGTTCGGGCCCGTGTCCTGCAGGTACCGGTTGTAGCCGGCGATGTAGCCGCGCGACGAGGCCTGCGCGTCGGGGTCGACGGTGGCCGCGGCGCGCGCGAGCGCGGCGTCGTCCATGTGGGCGCGCACGAACAGATCGATCTGCGCGTTCGGCATGCGGCCCAGGCCGAGCTGGCCGATGCCCTCCGGTCCGAGGAACTGCGAGCGCTCGCCGCGTACCGTGAGCAGGTGGTCGGCGATCTGGCAGACGTTGTCCTGCGCGTACGCGTAGCCGACGCCGAAGCCGATGCCTTCGTAGTCCGGTGCCGTGATGTGGGCGATGCCATGGGCCGTGCGTTCGATGGTCACGCCGCGCCCGCCCGCCGCCGGTGCGGTGGCGCAGGCGCTGAGAAGTGCGGCGGCGGCGAGGCAGGTGGCAGACCTCACGAAGTGGGGAAGCCTGAGGGAGGTCATAGTTTTGGAATGCGCAGGGTCTTGCTGATCATCAGCGTGCCCGAGAGCGCGAACAGCAGGCACAGCGGATGCAGCAGCCAGGGGCCGAGCTGCCACGCCCCGCCCCACGGCGTCGCGCCGATGCGTCCCTGAACGGCCGCGACCGCGAGCACGCCCACCAGCACCACGCTGGTCGGGATCGGCGTGCCCTCGAAGTACTTCACTTTGCCGGCACCTTCGGACAAGGCTTCGGCCGTCACGTTGTAGCGCGCCAGGCGGCTCACGCCGCAGCCGACGAAATAGATCAGGATCACGCAGTCCCATCCGCCGTCGAGCCCGGCAGCGAAGGCCAGCGCGGCGGGCGCGACGCCGAAGGAGATCACGTCGGCGAGCGAGTCGAGTTCGCGGCCGAGTGCGGACTGGGTCTGCCGCCAGCGCGCGATGCGGCCGTCGAACACGTCGAAGATGAAGGCCGCGGGCGCGAGCGCCGCGGCCCACAGGAACTGCGCGAGCGACTGGCTCGCCACATAGGCCATCGCCAGGAACACCGCGCCCACGCCGCAGGCCGCGTTGCCGAGCGTGAACACATCGGCCAGGTGAAAGCCGCGGATCATCGAGAAATGCTTGCGCGCCGGCGCCGGGGAAGGCGGGGAGTTCGACATGGGTGGCTCCGAAGGCAGGTCAGGTGCCATGCACCTTAGCGCAAGTGGCGGCCGGTCGCTGTAGTCGCCGTCCGATGCCTCAGGCGGCGGCGTCGTGTTCTTCGGCGATGCGGGCGAAGCGGCCGAGCAGCTGCGCCGAGGTCGGCGTGCCGGCGACGCGCTCGCGCAAGGCGGCGGCGTCCCGGCCGTCCGCGCGAAGCGGGTCGGCCATCAGGTCGACATAGCCGCGCATCGCTTCGGCATCGAACTCGGGATGGAACTGCACACCCCAGGCGCGGCGGCCGATGCGAAAGGCCTGGTTCGGCTCGAGCGCGGTGCCGGCCAGCCGGACCGCGCTCGCGGGCAGCCGCAGCGCGCTTTGCCGGTGCGCCATCTGCGCGTCGAAGCGCGCAGGCAGGTCGTGCAGCAGCGCATCGCCGGCGGCCTCATCCGTGAGTTCGATCGCGACGGTGCCGAGCTCCAGGCCGCCCGGGCGATCGCCGGCCTCGCCGCCGAGCGCGTCGGCCAGCAGCTGGTGGCCGAAGCAGATGCCGAGCACGGGTGTGTCGTGGGCCACGAGTTGCCGCAGCCACGCGCCGGTCGCTTCGCTCCAGGGCTCGCGATGCGAGACCATCGCATGCGAGCCGGTGACGACGGCACCGGAAATCGTGTCCGGCGCCGGCAGCGTATCGCCGCGGCGCGGATCGAGCACCACTACCGGCAGCCGCGTCGCGCCGAGTCCGGCGGCGACCCAGTGCTCGAAGTCGCCTTGCCGATCGCGCAAGGCATCGAAGGTGTCTCCGACCTTGATGATCGCGAGCGGGCGGGGCGGGATGTTTTCCATGTCCGCGATCATGCCGCAGTCGCGGCTGCATCGACGGCCTCGATCGCTGCCGGAACGCGCTGCGCCACCTCGCTCACCAGCGCCTGCCGCGCAGGCGGCTCGCGCCAGCGCAGCCGCAGGCCCGTTTCCCAGTCGGCATGGCTGCGCGCCGGTTGCGCCGCGCGCACCAGCTCGGCGAGCGCGCGTGGCGCCGCTGCGCCGCCGGCCGGTGCGGCGATGCGGTCGATGGCCGCATGGCCGCGCTGCTCCAGCGCGCGCAGCAGTTGCAGCTGCCAGCCTGCAAGCACGATCAGCACGCGGTCCTCGACGGTGAGCTCGTGCAGGTCGCGCAGCTTGTTGACGAGCTTGCGGCCCAGCGGTCCCCAGCCCTGGGACACCGCGCCGCCGATCGCGCCGCCGAGCGCCGCGCCCGCGCCCAGCGACAGCCCGGCCAGCGCGAGGTCCGCCACCACGCCGACCGCCGCGCCGACGGCCACGCCCTTGCCGAGCAGCAGGCCTGCGTCCTTCAGGGCCTCGGGATGGAAGAAGTCCATGGTCCAGCGGCCCTCGACCAGCGGCAGCGGTGCCTCGTCGGCATCGCCGTCGCGAAAGCCGTAGAGCGCGAGCAGGTCGTCGGCCGAGCGCTGGGCCTTGTCGAACACGGCCTTCTGCAAGGCCGCGATCAGGCGCCGGCGGCGCGCTTCGTCGGCGAATTCGGCGGCCGTCGCGCTGCGGCGCATCGCGGCCGCGTCGACCAGCAGTTCCGCGATGCGCAGGCTTGCCGCGCGGCGGCGCTCGGCGAACTCGGCTTCGAGAAAGGCGACCACCTCATCGAGCTGCCGGCGCCGGTCGCGCAGCAGCGTGGCGAGATCGCGGTACAGCTCGCGCTCGGCGCCGACGAAGGGCGCTGCCGCATCGAAGCGCACCACCACGTGCAGGCCATAGGCCGACAGCAGGGTCTTCCATTCGGCCTCGCGGCTGGCTGCGCTGCAGACGAAATTGAGCACCGGCAGCACGGGCCGCGCGCAGGCATTGAGCAGCTCGATCTCGGCACGGAACTTGGGCAGTACCGGCTCGCGCGCATCGATCACCAGAAAGGCGGCATCGACCTCGAGCAGCGCGCGCAGCACCTTGGCCTCCTGCTCGAACACGCCGTGCGCCTCGGGGCCTTGCAGGAAGTGCCGCACGCGCTCCGGCGGCGTGAGGCTGCGGTCCTCCGCATCGAGGTGTTCGCGCAAGGCGACCGCGTCCTCGAGGCCGGGCGTGTCGAGGAAGCGCACGGCGGCGCGGCCATCGACCTGCAGGTCGATGCTTTCGACATGCCGCGTCGTGCCCGGCCGCTCGGAGACCTCGCCGAAATTCACGCGCCGCGTGAGCGTGCGCAGCAGCGAGGTCTTGCCTGCATTGGTGTGGCCGACGACGGCGATGCGAAGCGCTTCGGTCACGACAACGTCTCCGCGCCTTCGGTGATCAGCAGCCGATCGAGGCCCGCATCGGCCAGCCAGCCGTGCCAGCGACGGTGCGCCGCTTCATCGGCGCCGGGCAGCCGCAGCCGGCATTCGCCGCACAGTGCCATCACTTCGCGCAGAAAGCGCTCTGTGCCGCGGTCAGGGCTCGAAGCCGCATTGCAGGCGACGAAGGCCCGGCGCGGCCGCAGCCGGGCCAGCTCGTCGAGCAGCGCGCGCCGCGCACCGGCGCTGCCGTCGATGCGCAGCACCTGCGCGCCGGACGCCCGGGCTTCGGACGGTGGCCACGGCAACTCGTCGGGCAACTCGAAGCCGATCAGCACCACTGCGTCGCCGACCTCGCCGTCGCTGAGGCTCGTCGGCATGCGCCGCGGCGCGGGGCCGCTGTCGGCATCGACGATATGGCGCGGCGCCATGGCGTCGAAGCGGGCCAGCAATCGGCTGAAATAGGCCTGCGAGCCGTCGGGCCGCAGCGACTTGCGGCGCAGCCTCCACACGGCCGCGCAGAGCAGCGCGAAGACCCCCCGCGGCAGCAGGCCATAGACCACGATGCAGCCGGTGAGCCACAACGCCCAGGCGCGCTGCCCCGAGGCCGCGGCCAGCGGCGACAGCACGGCGTTGGCGTCGGGCACCGGAAAGCCGAGCCACGACGGCGCCGCGCCCAGCCATTGCACGGCGTGCACGAAGAAGGCCGGTTCGAGGATCGTGGTTTCCCAGTTCAGCGTGTAGCTGCGAAACGCGAGTGCGAACAGCAGCGCCGCGATCACGACCGTGAACGACAGCGACCAGATCGCATGGCTCACGAAACCCAGCGCCCAGGGCAGCAGCCGCGCGCGCGCCATCAGCCGGGTGGCGGCGCGCAGCAGCAGCGGCGTCTGCCCCTGCCGACCGCCGGCCACGCGGGCCGTGAGGGCGAGCCAGATCCAGCCGAAGGAGGCATTGAAGGCGCCGAGCGGAACCACCAGGCCGAACAGCCACAGCAGCAGCGTCAGCAGATGCAGCCCGAGCAGGCTCGCCAGCGCCACCACCACGTTGATGCGGCGCTCGCTGTTGCCGACCACGCTGCCGGCCAGCGTCAGCCCGGCGAGCACGATCAGCGCCACCAGCGCCAGCAGCACCCACGGCGCCCAATGGCGCGCACGGGCCAGTTCGTCCTGCAGTCCGATGCGTTGGCCGAGGATGCGCGCGCGTGCCGCGATGCGCGCCGGGCCGTCTGCGTGTGCGCTGGCCGCTTCGCGCATCGCCTGTGCGTCGTCGAGCGGGCCGGCCTGCTCGATCAGCTGCACGGCTTCGATGATCACCGCGTCCTGAAAGGCAGAGGGGCGCGCAACGCAGTTCAATTTCAAGTTCGGCGATCCCACAACCCGCTAAGACGCCGCGTTTTTCGCTTCAATTCGACGGGCCAGAGCGACAGCATCCCGCAGATTCAGGCGCAGCATGGCCAGCCCGCCAACATAGCCTCCCAAGGCGCTTGTTGCGCGCTGTTCGATCTCGTCAGCGGTCGTCAGTCCGAGGCGAACCAACTCGGCGATATCCTCTTTGTCATTGTCGGCAAAGCGGGCAATCTTGCTGACCGCAAGATCAAGAGGAGAGAGAACATGAAGTCTGATCTGCTCCACGCCCAGATCCAGCGGAATGGCATCGTCCAAATAATCTTCGTGCATCAAAGAAAAAGATGAGTTGTAGTTGGTGTCGAAATACACCGACTCTCGTGTGCCGTCCTCCAACGCAACGTCTACGATGAGGTCGTTCGGAATGAACACACGGCTGCCAAATTCAGCATCGACATCCGTCGTGACACGACTCGCCGTGTAGAGGTGAACTGCCATCCCACCTGCCAGATACACATGGATGGGACTGGACAGTGAAAGTCGTTCTTCAAGTTGCTTGAAAAGCTCGCGCAGGCCTTTTGCCAGCGCAGTCCCGGTATGAAAAACTGGCCTTGTCGGCATGCCTTCAATGCCCATTGAGTTGCTGACTGAGCATGTCACGAAGGCGCGACAGACTCGCAACCCAGCCATTCCTGACGACGTCGCCCGACGCCAGTCGCTCATCGGGATGCGCGGCGAAATACTGCTCACTGGCCCGTTTCAGACTCGTGGACTCGCGAGGGAACTGCGACCGGATGACGGTCGCTGCCAGCTGGAAAACGTTGGCCTCGCGCTGATCCTGGGCTGTCGGCGCGACCGCCCGCGCGACATCGGTACATCGGATCAGCAGCGCTGCTTCAAGTTCTCGGGCGGTCATGGAGGCTCCGTTCACGACAGGCCATTACGATTTTTTACGAACATCCAAATTATGCCCGCCACGCCGGCCCGTGCCGCCATGAAAAACGGGGCCGCGAAGGGCCCCGGGAACGAAGGAAGATGTTTCTAGCGCAGACCGAAAAAGGACAGAACGGCGACGACGACGACGACCAAACCGACGATATAGATGATGGAATTCACGGCGGGGACTCCTCTTTGTTGAAGACAGCTTCAGCGTGCGCCGCCGTCCCGGTTCGCGATGTCGGCGATGGACTTCGCGCACTGTAGGACTCGCGACGCAAGCCGGCGCTGCTTTCCGGCGGGTTCACTTCCCATTCGTCGTCGTCGTCGCCGTCGCCCAGGAATCCGCCGCTCTGGTGCGCCCAGAGGCGCGCATAGAGGCCGCCCTGCGCGAGCAGCGTGCGGTGGTCGCCTTCCTCGACCACACGGCCTTCGTCGAGCACGATCAGCCGGTCCATGGCCGCGATGGTCGACAGCCGGTGCGCGATCGCGATCACCGTCTTGCCCTCCATCAGCCGGTACAGGCTGGCCTGGATCGCGGCCTCGACCTCGGAGTCGAGCGCGCTGGTGGCCTCGTCGAGCAGCAGGATCGGCGCGTCCTTGAGCATCACGCGCGCGATCGCGATGCGCTGGCGCTGGCCGCCCGAGAGCTTGACGCCGCGCTCGCCGACGTGGGCCTCGTAGCCGTGCCGGCCGCTCGGATCGCCCAGGGTCTGGATGAAGGCGTGCGCCTCGGCGCGCTCGGCCGCGGCCTGGATTGCGGCCGGCTTCGCGTCGGGCCGGCCGTAGGCGATGTTGTCGGCCACCGAGCGGTGCAGCAGCGAGGTGTCCTGCGTGACCATGCCGATGTGGGCGCGCAGGCTGTCCTGCGTGACATGGGCGATGTCCTGGCCGTCGATCAGGATGCGGCCGCTTTCGAGGTCATGGAAGCGCAGCAGCAGATTCACCAGCGTCGACTTGCCGGCGCCGGAGCGGCCCACCAGGCCGATCTTCTCGCCGGGCGCGACGCGCAGCGTGAGGTCGTCGATCACGCGCCGGCCCGCATCGCCATAGCGGAAGCTCGCATGCTCGAAGCGCACCTCGCCGCGCGGCACGTCGAGCGTGCCGGCATCCGGCGCGTCGAGCACCGTGCGCGGGCGCGACAGGGTCTTCATCCCGTCCTGCACGGTGCCGATGTTCTCGAACAGGCTGGTCATCTCCCACATGATCCAGTGCGACATGCCCTGCAGCCGCAAGGCCATCGCGGTGGCCGCCGCGACCGCGCCGACGCCGACCGCGCCCTGCGACCACAGCCACAGCGCGGTGCCGGCCATGCCGGCGGTGAGGCCCATGCTGAGCGTGTGGTTGGCGATCTCGAACGCGCTCACCAGCCGCATCTGGCCATAGCCGGTGGCCATGAACTCGGTCATCGCGGCGCGCGCGAAGCCGGCCTCGCGCTGCGTGTGCGAGAACAGCTTGACGGTCGAGATGTTGGTGTAGGCATCGGTCACGCGGCCCGTCATCAGCGCGCGTGCATCGGCCTGCGCCTTGCCGATCTTGCCGAGCCGCGGCACGAAGAAGCACAGCGTGCCGATGTAGAGCGCGAGCCAGATCACGAAGGGCGTCATCAGCTGCGCATCGAGCACGGCCGCCAGCACGATCATGGTGGCGATGTAGACGCCCATCGCCACCATCACATCGGCCAGCACGAAGAGGGTGTCGCGCACCGCGAGCGCGGTCTGCATCACCTTGGCCGTGATGCGGCCCGCGAACTCGTCCTGATAGAAGGCCATGCTCTGGCCCAGCATCAGGCGATGGAAGTTCCAGCGCATGCGCATCGGCAGATTCACCGCCAGCGTCTGGTGCTTGACGATGGTCTGCAGCGCGACCACGCCGATGCTGGCGATCAGCGCCACGCCCAGCCATGTGAGCGTGCTGCCGCGCTGCTGCCAGAGCTGCGCCGGCACCTGGCCGCCGAGCCAGTCGACGATGCGGCCGAGGATCGCGAACAGCAGCGCCTCGAAGGCCGACATCGCCGCGGTGAGCAGGGCCATCGCGGCGATCTTGCCGCGCACGCCGTCGGTGCAGGCCCAGAGAAAGGCGAAGAAGCCCCCGGGCGGCAGCGCGGGTTCGGCGGGCGGATAGGGGCGAAGAAGTCTTTCGAAGAAAAGAAACAAGATGCGTGGTCTCCAGACAGGCGCCACTGTAGCGGGCGGCAGCGCCAGCACGCGCTGCATGGGAAATATCTAGACTCGGGGTCAAGGAGCCTTCATGACCACCACGACCACCTCGACCACCTCGACCCTTCCGACCTATTTCATTTCCCATGGCGGCGGGCCGTGGCCCTGGATGAAAAAGGAAATGGGCACCGCCTACGACCGCCTCGCCGCCGCGCTGGCCGACATGCCGCGCCAGATCGGCCGCACGCCGGCTGCCATCCTGATGATCTCCGCCCACTGGGAGGAGGCCGCCTTCACGGTGATGGGCAACCCGCACCCGCCGATGGTCTACGACTACGGCGGTTTTCCCGAGCACACCTACCACGTGCACTACGACGCGCCGGGCGCGCCCGAACTCGCGCGCCGCGTGCAGGCGCTGGTGGAAGCGGCGGGCCTGCCCGCGGGAGTCGATGCCGAACGCGGCTTCGACCACGGCACCTTCTCGCCGATGGCCGCGATGTATCCGAAGGCCGACGTGCCGCTGATCCAGCTGTCGCTGCTGCGCGGCCTCGATCCGGCGCAGCATCTCGCGCTCGGCCGTGCGCTGGCGCCGCTGCGCGACGAGAACGTGCTGATCGTCGGCAGCGGCCTGAGCTATCACAATCTTCGCAACTTCGGACCGCAGGCGCGCGATGTGTCGAAGGCCTTCGACGACTGGCTCGACGATGCGGTGGTCGGCGCGGCGCCGCCGCAGCGTGTCGAGCGCCTGCTCGACTGGGCCTCGGCGCCGGCGGCGCGCATGGCGCATCCGCGCGAGGAGCACCTGATTCCGTTGATGGTCGCGGTCGGTGCCGCCGAGGGCGAGGCCGGCGTGCGGGTGTATCACGAGGAAGCGTTCATGGGCGGCATCGCGGTGTCGAGCTTCCGTTTTGGCGAGGCGGCCGGTGCCTGATTCCTCGATCTTCGACGCCGAAGCGGATGCCGAGGCACGCCGCCTGATCGCGCGCATCGATGCGCTGTCCACCGTTCACGACCCGCAGCACGGCGGCGTGCGCGTGCGCTGGCGCCGCTTCGGCAACGGCGATGCGCAGCCGCCGCTGGTGCTGCTGCACGGTGGCCACGGCAGCTGGATGCACTGGCTGCGCAACATCGAGGCGCTCTCGGCCACGCGCACGCTGTGGCTGCCCGATATGCCGGGCTTCAACGACTCCGATGCGCCGCAGCGGCCGGCGCCGGCCCGGCAGGCGCTCGATCCCTTGCTCGATGCGCTCGGCGGCACGCTCGACAGCCTGATCGGCGCGCACCGCGAGATCGATCTGGGCGGCTTTTCATTCGGTGGTTTCGTCGCATCGCGCTTCGCGCTGCAGCGCGGCGATGTGCGGCGGCTGGCCTTGCTGGGCAGCGGCGGCCACGGCACGCTGCGCCGCATGACCGTGGAGATGATCAACTGGCGCGCCGCGCGCGACCGCGACGAGGAGCGCGCCGCCCTGCTGCACAACCTGCACGCGCTGATGCTGCACGACGAGGCGGCCATCGATGCGCTGGCCTTCGTGATCCACGACATCTCCTGCCATGGCACGCGCTTTCGCAGCAAGGACGTGTCGCTCGCGGGCGGGCTGCAGGCCGCGCTCGATGCCATTGCGGGGCCGCAGTTGCTGCTGTGGGGCGAGCACGACGTGACGGCCGATTCGCGGCCACTGGTGGCGCAGCTCGTCGCGGGCCATGCGAACCGTCAGGGCGCGGTGATCGACGGCGCCGGGCACTGGGTGCAGTACGAGCGCGCGGACGAGGTCAACGCGCGGCTCGCAGCCTTCTTCGCCTGACGGCCGTCGCGGCTGTCGTGCCGCGTCTTCTTGCGACGACGCGACTCAGGGCTCGGCGCTGATGCCGGTCTCCGCGACGATCGCCTGGTACTTCTTCATCTCCGCGGCGATGAAATCGTGCAGCGCAGCGCCCTGAAGCGGCGTCGCCGACAGGCCCTGGTCCTCGAGCGAACGCACGAAGGCGGGCTGCGACAGGATGGCCATCACGTCGGTGCTGATCTTCTTCTGCAGCGGTTCGGGAAGTGCCTTCGGTCCGAAGACGCCGAACCAGTTGGTCAGCTGCAGGCGCGGCAGGCCGAGCTCGACCACCGTCGGCACGTCGGGCAGCAGCTTTTCCCTGCGCGGGCCGGCCACCGCGAGCGCATGCAGCTTGCCGGCGCGGATGTGCTGGAGCAGCGGCGGCGTGGTCGCGAAGAAAAGATCGATCTGTCCGCCGATCAGGTCACTGACGGCCAGCGATGTGCCGCGGTAAGGCACATGCGTCAGACGCAGCCCGGTCAGGCGTGCGAGCATTTCGCCGGCCATGTGCTGCTGCCCGCCGATGCCCGGCGATCCGTAGGTCATCGGTTCGGAAGCGTTCTTGCGCGCGAGCAGCGATTTCATGTCCGTGACGGGGAGCTTCGGTCCGCTGACCAGGACCAGCGGCGCCGATGCGACCAGCGCGATCGCGGAGAGGTCCGACACCGGGTCGTAGCGCATGTTCTTGAAGACCAGGCTGTTGAGCGAGACCTCGGGCGTGTAGCCCAGCAGCAGGATGTAGCCGTCGGGTGCTGCCCGCACGGTTTGCTCCGCCGCGATCATCCCGCTGGCGCCGGGCCGGTTCTCGACCACCACTTGCTGGCCCCATCGGGCCGTCAGCGCGGTGGCGATCAGGCGTGCGACCAGGTCGGTGGAGCCTCCGGGTGCGTAGCCGACGAGAAGCTTGACCGGTTTGTCCGGGTAGGCCGGCTCGGCCCACGAGAGGAGCGGTGCCGACGCGGCCAGAACGAGGGCGAGCACGGTGGAACGGATCGACATGAGGAACTCCTGCACGAAGGTTGGAATGGAACTCAGAGGCGGACGAGGACGACCTGCAGCGGGCCATCGCCTTCGCCGTCGAGCGCCCGCTGCAAGGTCTTCATCTGCGAGGCCACGCTGCATCGCTCGCCGGTGACGAGGTCGTAGGCGATGCCCGAAGGCGCCAGCGTGCCCAGGCGGTCGAGCACCCGGCTCGTCGTCTGCCGGATCAGCACGTAGTCCTGCGCGTCTGCCTTGAAGGCGAGCGCGAGGTCGGCATCGTGCGTCTGCGCACCGAGCGTGAGGGTCTGCGCGCTCGACAGTAGCGCGTTGAGGGTCGTGAACGCGGTCGCTGCGGGCCGCGGATTGAAGCGCCGGTCGATGAAGGCATGGCGCGGGAAGTAGCCGCGGTCCACGTCCATGAAGGTGTCGTACACGTAGCGGATGCCCGGGCTCGACTTCGACAGGATCATGGCCTCGGCGACGCTCGCCACGTTGGCGCGATCGTCGGCGCGCTCGATCGCCAGGCTGGGGCCGCTCAGCTTGAGCGAGGCCAGCACGAGGCAGCCGGTCGCTGCGTGGAATGCCTTCAAGGTCGCGGCCGCGGCGACGAGGGACTGCCCGGCTTCGATGCGGACCGTGACGCCGTCGATCTCGCCGGCGCGGTGTGCCGAGAGGATCATCTCCTCGTGCTCGGCCAGTTCCTCGGGCGTGAATCCGGCCTTGACGAAATGGCTGAAATGCTTGCCGTCGAAATGCGAGTCGTCGAAGGTCAGGATCTTCGCGTAGTAGACCTGTGCGCCCGACGACGTGCGCAGTGCGCGCAGCGCACTGCGCTGGCGTGCGAAGCCGTCGAGCGTGGCATTGACCTCGAAAGCCGCGACGCCGCAGGCCTGCAGGTCGTGCGCGAGCAGTTCCGCCTTGGGCGCACCGAGCGCCGTCACGATGTAGCGATGGCCCTGGCGCGCCAGCACCTGCATCCGTTGCCTCGATTCGGTTTCGCCGAGGTCCATGTCCGGGACCTTCAGCAGGCGCGCGCCCATTTCCCACAGCGCCAGCAACGGATAGTCGTTGCGCGCCCACTTGCGGCCAAACTCCTGCACGCCGCCGGTCGCGGTGATCTGCATGCTTTCGGCCCATGGATGGCGCAGCTCCACGCCGACGTTGTCGAAGGTCGAGGTCTTCGGGTGTGCGAGCAGCCGTTCGTGTCGCGCAAGGGTCGCATCGCCGGCCTTCGCCTGCGCGCCCATCGTGCGGATCGAATGGGCGACATGGCCGTCGGCATGGACATCGACCACGAAGTAGCCGAGCTTCTCGACGTCGCCGCGGCCGAACTCGACGCTCGGCGCGACCTTGTAGAACTCCGAAAAATCGTGGCGCAGGAAGGCAGTCGACGGCAGCATGTAGAACTCGGCGTCGCCCACGCGTTCGTACCAGAAGTTGTGGACGTGGCCTGCGAACACGGCCTCGACCTGCGGCCGTTGCATCAGCCCCAGCAGCCAGGACCGGCCCGGCTCGTCGACGTTGTCGTAGTTGCCGCGCTCGCTGCGTGAATGAATGTAGGGCGGGTAGTGCATGAAGAGAAATACGCGCTTGTCGGCGGCGCGTTCGATCTCGTCTTCGAGCCAGAGCTTCTGGCGTTCCTCGTCGGGCAGCCCCGAGTTGAGCAGCAGCGAGTTGATGACGATGAAACGCAGTCCGCCTTCGTCGAAGGCGTGGTAGTCGGCACCGAAGGCCGCGCGGTACGTCTTCAGGAAGGACTCGCAGACCTGGTCGGCCGGCATCCAGTCCACGCGTTTGTCGCCGACGTCGTGGTTGCCCGGCGCGAGATGGACCGGGACCTTGACCGGTGCCGCGATGTCCTTGAAACAACGCACCGCCTCGTCGAAGGTCGGCAGCGACGGCACCGGATGAACGATGTCGCCGAGGTGCACCACGAAGCTCGGGGGCGGATCCATGGCCGCGATGTCCAGGAAGACGCGCCGGGCGCGCGCATTGGCCAGGCGGTTGGTTTCGTAGGGCGAACTGGACACGCCATCGCTTTCGTTGACGTGCGTGTCGGCGACCACCACGAACGAGAACAGGGGGCGACCGCGAAGGGCGCTGGGAAAGGTGGGGCCGGTTTCTTCGATCATGGTGATGAGAGATTCGTTATATTGATTTGCAATCAAGATAGTGGAATGAAATTGTCTGATCGGTTCGATAGAATGTCAACCACCGTTTTGGATGGAGACCTCGTTTGGCCGATCGACCCAGTCCCGACTTCCCGGACGCCGCGGATCTGGTCGCTCATCCCCAATTCGCGTCCACGCTGGCCAATGGCCTCGCGGTGCTCGGCTGCTTCGGCAGCGGCGCGGCGACGCTCGGCAACAAGGAAATCGCGGAGCAACTGGGCATGGCACGGCCCACGGTGTCGAGGCTGACCTTCACCCTGGTGGGCCTGGGCTACCTTCGACGCGATACGAGAACCGGCCGGTACTCCCTCGGGCCCGCCGTTCTCTCGCTCGGCTATCCGCTGCTGTCGCAATTGACCATTCGACAGGTGGCGGGCCCAGCCATGCTCGAACTGGCGCGCTATGCACGCGGTCCCGTGTCGATGGGAACCAGGGACCGGCTGCAGGTCGTCTACCTGGAAACTGTCCAGGGGCAGGACACGAACGACACGAAGCCCGACATCGGCTCGACGCGGCCCTTCCTGCGCACGGCCATCGGTCGGGCGCTGCTGTATGCGCAGGAGGCGCCGGATCGCGCCATCCTCCTCAAGCAACTCCAG
This sequence comes from Variovorax sp. PBL-E5, assembly GCF_901827185.1. NCBI lineage: Bacteria > Pseudomonadati > Pseudomonadota > Betaproteobacteria > Burkholderiales > Comamonadaceae > Variovorax > Variovorax sp. PBL-E5. Next base: position 2,248,702 of record NZ_LR594671.1, read on the forward strand.
AAAGCCTATCCCGAGGAATGGGACAAGTTCGGTCCGGCGCTGGATCTGGCCTTCGACGAAATCAAGTCGCTCGGCTTTTGCATCGTCTCGACCGACTGGCGGCCGACGCTCGCCGCCGTGGCCGTGCCGATGCGCGGGCGGGTCAACGGCATGTCGCTCGCCTTCAACGCGACAGTGCCCAGCTATTCGACGGACAGGAAGTACCTGGAGACGAACCTCGGGCCGCGTCTGGTCGGGCTGGTGAACAGCATCGAATACAAGCTCGGACTGCAGCAGAGCTGAAGCCGGGGGCCGGACGCCTAAGCGGCCAGCGAGGCGGCGTGCCGCTGCCAGAAGGCCGCGTCGGGCATCGGGCCGGTGCCGGCTGCCGCGTTGTCGGTCATGTGCTCGGGGCTTCCGGTGCCGGGAATCGTGCAGGTCACGGCCGGCGCGCTCAGCACGAACTTCAGCAGCACCTGTGCCCAGTTCGTGCAGCCGATCTCCGCGGCCCAGCCGGGCAATGGCTTGTCGCGCAAGCGGCGCAGCAGGCCGCCGCCGCCGAAGGGCAGGTTGACGATGACTGCGACGCCGCGCTCGGCCGCGAGCGGCAGCAGGCGCTGTCCGGCCTCGCGCGCATCGAGCGAGTAGTTGATCTGCAGGAAGTCGAGCTTCTCGGCACGCAGCACCGCTTCGACTTCGGCATAGGCCGATGACGTGTAGTGCGTGATGCCGATGTAGCGCACGCGGCCCTGGTCCTGCCAGCCGCGCAGGGTCTTGAGGTGGGTGCGCCAGTCGACCAGGTTGTGCACCTGCATCAGGTCGATGCGCTCGGCGCGCAGGCGCTGGAAGGACTGCTCCATCTGCGCGATGCCGGCCTCGCGGCCGCTGGTCCAGACCTTGGTGGCGAGGAAGGCGCGCTCGCGCTGCTTCGATGCGGCCAGCAGATCGCCGGTGGCCGCTTCGGCGCGGCCGTACATCGGCGAGCTGTCGATCAGCTTGCCGCCGGCGGCGAACAGTGCGTCGAGCACGCCGGGCAGGCGCTGGTATTCGGCGCTGCCGGGCGCGACGTCGAAGCCGATCCAGGTGCCGCAGCCGATGACGGGCAAAAGCTCGTGGGTGGAGGGGATGGGGCGGGTGTTCATCTTCGTTTCCGTCCGTGGCTGGGAGAAGGCGAGCGGAGGCAGGGCAGTGCAGATCGACAGACCGGCGCCGAAGCGCAGAAACCGGGCGCGCGTGACGCCCTCATGGGTTGCGGCTCCCATGTCGCGTCTCAGTCCATCGTCAGTTCGACATGAACGCGACGCCCGATAGCCGTCGCGATGTTGACCAGCGCATCGAGCGAGAAACGCGACACGCGGCCTCGCAACAGGTCGTTCATCCGGGGTTGCGTAATGCCGCAGCGCGTTGCGGCCTGGGTCTGGGTCCAGCCGCTCTCCTTGACGATGGCGGCGATTTTCTGCATCAGTTCCGCGCGCGCCCTGAGATTGGCCGCCTGTTCCGGCGTGTCGGCGATGGCATCCCAGACGCTGGCATGAGTATGAGCAGGGTTCATGTGCACTCCTTGATCATTTGCTGGAAGCGGCGTCGTGCCGTCTCGATGTGCTGCCTCGACGTGGCCTGGGTTTGAAGTCGTCAGGCTGTTCGCCACGTTGCCCCTTGTCGAGCTGGTATCCCACATCTTGTCGGACATCCGATGGAAAGTCTTTCAGGCATTGAAGGGAGTCGCCGAGAAAGCAGATCGGCTTCATGAATTATATCCAAGTAGATATAAATTGATCACGGCGGTTCTGAAAGGCATGTAGGAGGGATAAAGAAAAAGCGCGATGCGAGGCAGAAAATACTGTATAAAAATACAGTCATCCAATCCATCATGGGCCTCCCTTCCTTCGACTCCTTTTCCCCTGTCGCCCGCCACCACGTCTGGTGCGGCGACGAGTTGGGCCTGGCCGACGCGCAGGTCATCGGCACCGGCCATGCCGCCCTCGATGCGCAACTGCCCGGCGGTGGCTGGCCGGTCGGGGCCATGACCGAGCTGCTGCAGTCCGCGCCCGAGGCGCATGCCTGGCAATTGCTGCTGCCCGCGCTGGCGCAGGCGGTGCAGGGCAGCACCGGCCCGGTGGCGTTGATCGGCGCGCCGCACGAGCCCTTCGGTCCGGCGTTGGCGGCGCACGACCTGCCGGTCGAAGCGCTGCTGTGGGTGCGCAGCGAGGCACCCGCTGCGCGGCTCTGGGCCTGCGAGCAGGCGCTTCGCTGTGCCGACATCACCGCCGTGCTGGCCTGGCTGCCGCAGGCGCGCGTGGGCGAATTGCGGCGGCTGCAGCTCGCGGCGGCGCAGCACGACGCGCTGCTGTTCGTGTTCCGGCCCGAGCGCGCGGCGCAATCGACTTCCCCGGCACGCCTGCGCCTGCAACTGGCCACCTGCGAGCAGGACCGTACGCAGATCGACATCCGCGTCCTCAAGCGCCGCGGCCCGCCGCTGGCCTCGCCGGTGCAGTTGCCTGCGCGCAGCGAGCGCATGGCGGCGCTGCTCGCGGGCAGCCAGTTGCGGCGCAAGCTGCGGCGGCAGCAGGAGGGCGTTGAACCGGCCGCCGGCACGGCCACGGTGGTGCGCATCGAGGCATGGAAAGGAGGAGTGCATGCACTGGATCGCCTTGCGGTGGCTGCCTGAGGGCGATGCCGTCCTGCCGACCCCCGAAGCATTGGGCTGGTGGGCGCTGGGCTTCACGCCGCGCGTCGCCTGGGTCGACGAGGCGCTGTTGCTCGAAGTCTCGGCCTGCGAGCGGCTGTGGGGCGGCCGTCTGGCGCTGATGCGCCTGATTGCTGGCACGAACCCGGCAGCGCCGGTGCGCGTGCAGCAGGCCCAGGGCGCGACCAGCCTGATCGCGCTCGCACGGCTGCGTCTGTTCGCGCGCGGCGAGCCGCCGCCTGCCGAGCTGCCCTGCGGCCTGCCGCTCGGCACCCTGAGCGCGGCACACGATCACCTCGACGTGTTGGCCCACCTGGGCTGCCGCACCTGGGGCGAGGTGGCGGCGCTGCCGCGCGCCGGGCTCACGCGCCGCTTCGGCAAGGAATTGCGCGCGGCGCTCGATGCGGCCTATGGCCTGCGGCCCGAAAGCCATCGCTGGCTCACGCTGCCCGATGTCTTCGAGCAGAAGATCGAGCTGCCCGCCCTGGCCGAAGGTGCGCCCGAGCTGATGTGGTCGGCCAACCGCTTGCTGGCCGCGCTGCAGATCTGGCTGCGCGCGCGGCAGCGCGGCGCGGTCGCGGTCGAGCTGCAATGGACGCTGGACCTGAAGCGCCTCGAAGGTGTCGACCTGCCGCCGCACCAGCAGATCATCGTGCGCACGGCCGAGCCCACGCAGGACATGGCGCACCTGCGCCGACTGATGGCCGAGCGGCTCGCGCTCACCTGGCTGGCGGCGCCGGCCAGCTGGCTGCGCCTGCGCTCGCTCGAAACCACGCCGTGGGCCGGCGCGAGCACGAGCTTCCTGCCCGAGGACAACCGCAAGGGCGACAAGCTGCACGAACTGGTCGAGCGGCTCAGCGCGCGGCTCGGCGCAGGGCAGGTGCTGAGTGCGGTCGCACGGGCCGATCACCGGCCGGAGCATCGGCAGGCATGGCAGCCGGCCTTGCATGCGAAGCGAACCGATGCCCCGTCGCCGCCTTCGCGGCCGGAGCCGCCTTACCCTTCGTGGTTGTTGCGCGAGCCGCTGCAGCTGGAGATGCAGGGCGAGTACCCCTGCTACCAGGGTGCGTTGCGCAGGCTGGTCGGGCCGCAGCGGCTGGAGGCCGGCTGGTGGGCCGACGGCCGGCCGGCCGTGCGCGACTACTACATCGCCGAAAGCCCGAAAGCCGGCCTTGTGTGGATCTACCGCGAGCGGCCCTCGGCCTGCTTCGCATCGGACGAAGTGCGCTGGTACCTGCAGGGCCTCTATGCCTGAACTCAGCGACAAGCAACTGCGCGCCCGCATGTCGAAGGTGCATGTGCTGCCGACGGCGGCCGCGAAGCCGGTGCGCGAACTGCCGGACTATGCCGAACTGCACTGCGTCTCCAACTTCAGCTTCCAGCGGGGCGCATCGGCGCCCGAGGAACTCGTGGCGCTGGCCTACGAGCTGGGCTACGCGGCGCTCGCGATCACCGATGAATGCTCGGTCGCCGGCGTGGTGCGCGCCCACACGGGACTCAAGGATTACCTCGAACTGCTCGACGAGCAGGACCGCGAAAATCCCGACCTGCCGCCGCATCCGCGCAACCCGGACTTTCGCGTGCTGTACGGCAGCGAGTTCGTGTTCGAGCGCTTGCGGCTGGTCGCGATCGCACACGACCTCGAAGGCTGGGGCAACCTGTGCGAATTCATCACTGCCGCGCGCACCCGCGCGCCCAAGGGCGACTACCACGTGAGCCTCGAAGACAGCGACATCGCCTCGCTGCGCCACTGCGAAATCCTCCTCGGGCCGCGCCGCGCGTCGTCGGGCGGAATCTTCGACCTGCCGTCGCTGCAGGCCGATGTGGAAACCATTGCCGGCCTGTTCGAGCACAAGCCCTGGCTGCTGGTCGAGATGCCCAACGAATGGGACGACGATCTCTGGTTCGCCACGCTGCACGCGCTGGGCGAGCGCACCGGCCTGCCGCTCGTGGCCGCGGGCGACGTGCACATGCACGTGCGTTCGCGCAAGCCGCTGCAGGACGTGATCACCGCCGTGCGCGAGGGCAAACCGGTCGGCGAATGCGGCTTCGCGCTGCAGCCCAATGCCGAGCGCCATCTGCGTTCACGCAAGCGGCTGGCCGACATCTTCCCGCGCGCGCTGCTCGCCCGCACGCTCGAGGTGATACGCCGCTGCACCTTCGGGCTCGACGAGATCCGCGCGCATTACCAGTACCCGCTGGAAAACGTCGGCAACGGCGAGACGCCGGCGCAGACGCTGGTGCGCAAGACCTGGGAAGGTGCGCGCGACAAATACCCCGAGGGCATTCCCGAGCAGGTGCGCACGCAGGTGCAGCACGAGCTCGACCTGATCATCGAACTCCACTACGAGATGTTCTTCCTCACGGTCGAGGACATCGTGCGCTTCGCCAGGAGCGAGGACATCCTCTGCCAGGGCCGCGGCTCCTCCGCCAACTCGGCGGTCTGCTTCTGCCTCGGCATCACCGCGATCGACCCCGAAACCGGCCACCTGCTGTTCGAGCGTTTCCTGAGCCGCGAACGCCACGAGCCGCCCGACATCGACGTCGACTTCGAGCACCAGCGGCGCGAGGAAGTCATCCAGTACATCTACAAGAAGTATGGCCGCGAACGCGCAGCCATCGCCGCCGTCGTGATCTGCTATCGCTCGCGCAGTGCCTTGCGCGACGTCGGCAAAGCACTCGGCATCGACGAGCGGCTGATCGACGAATTCGCCAAGGACCACTACTGGTTCGACGAAGCCATCCTCGATCAACGCATGGACGAGGCGATGACACGTGCGGGCGTGCGCGAAGAGCGGCTCAAGCTGCACCAGTGGATCGAGCTCACGCAGCAGCTCAAGGGTTTTCCGCGCCACCTGAGCCAGCATGTCGGCGGCTTCGTGCTCACCCAGAGCCGGCTCACGCGCCTGGTGCCGGTCGAGAACGCGTCGATGAAAGACCGCTCCGTCATCCAGTGGGAGAAGGACGACCTCGAGGCCATGGGCATGCTCAAGGTCGACGTGCTGGCGCTCGGCATGCTGAGCGCGATCCGCCGCAGCCTCGATTTCGTCAACAGCTGGCGCGCCAGCACGCTGCAGATGCACGAGATACCGCATGACGACCAGGCGGTGTTCGACATGATCTGCGAGGCCGACACCATCGGCGTGTTCCAGATCGAGAGCCGGGCCCAGATGTCGATGCTGCCGCGCCTCAAGCCGCGCAGCTACCAGGACCTCGTGATCGAGGTGGCGATCGTGCGGCCGGGGCCGATCCAGGGCGGCATGGTGCATCCGTACCTCAAGAACCGAGAGAAGCTGCGCAAGGGCGGCCAGATCGACTACCCCTATCCGGATCTCATTCCTGCACTCGGACGCACGCTCGGCGTCCCGATCTTCCAGGAGCAGGTGATGCAGATCGCGATGATCGCAGCCAAGTTCACGCCCGACCAGGCCGATCGCCTGCGCCGCTCGATGGCCGCGTGGAAGCGAAAGGGCGGAGTCGAGAAGTTCTACGAGCCATTGGTCGGTGGCATGAAAAGGAACGGCTATGACCCCGCCTTCGCCGAAGCCATCTTCAAGCAGGTGCAGGGTTTCGGCGAATACGGCTTTCCCGAAAGCCATGCGGCCAGCTTCGCGAAGCTGGTCACGGTGAGCTGCTGGCTCAAGCACTACGAACCCGCGTGCTTCCTGGCCGCGATGCTCGATGCGCAGCCGATGGGGTTCTACAGCCCTTCGCAACTCGTGCAGGACGCACGGCGCCATGGCGTCGAGGTGCGCCCGGTCGACGTCACGTGCAGCCGCTGGGATTGCACCCTAGAGCTCCCGGCTGTTCCTCCTTCCCCCTCTGGGGGAAGGCTGGGATGGGGGCGCTTCGCCCACCGCCAAGGCAATCCCCACCAACCTGCCGTCCGCTTGGGCCTGCGCCGCATCGGTGGCCTCAGCGAGGCCGGCGCCCAGCGCTTGCTCGATGCTCGCGATGCATCGCCCTTCACCAGCACCGAAGACCTCGCATTGCGCGCCGAGCTCGACGGCAAGGACATGGCCGCGCTCGCCGCCGCCGATGCGCTGATCACGCTCTCGGGCCATCGCCGTCAGCAGGTCTGGGACGCGACCGCGCAGAAGCGCTCGCCGGCGCTGCTCAAGGGCGTGCCCATCCACGAGCGCGCGCTGCAATTGCCCGCCGCACCCGAAGCGGAGGAGATCACCGGCGACTACGCCTCGCTCGGCCTCACGCTGCGCCGCCATCCGCTGGCGCTGCTGCGCCCGCGCCTCGCGCGCATGCAGCTGCTGAGCGCCGAGCAGTTGCGCGCGCTGCCGCACGGCCAGACCGCGCGCGCCTGCGGCATCGTCATGGGGCGCCAGCGGCCGCAGACTGCCAAGGGCACGATCTTCGTCACGCTCGAGGACGAGACCGGCAACGTCAACGTGATCGTCTGGAACCACGTGGTCGAGGCCTGGCGCGAGCCGCTGCTGCGCTCGCACCTGCTCGCGGTGCAGGGCACGTGGCAGCGCGACGTCGACAGCGGCGGCGAGGTGCGCCACCTGGTGGCCACCGGCTTCAGGGACCTCACGCCGCTGCTAGGCCGGCTCGCGCAGAGCAACAAGAGCCGCGACTTTCACTAGGCCTGCGCCTTCGTGCCGAGACGGATCGCCCGTGGCGGGGTCCGGGCAGGCCTTCAGGCCGGCGCCAGCACCCGCAGCACGCGGCCATCGCCCACGAACGATTCGCCGACCAGCATCCGGAACGCCGCGCCGGGCTGGAAGCGCGCCAGCGCCAGCGCCGGCGCCAGGAACTCGACTTCCAGCGTCTGTGCCACGCCGCGCCGGAAGGTCTCGCCGGGGGCCACGAACCAGCGCGCCGAGAAGCCCTCGTTGTCGAGCACCAGCGCGCAGCGATGTTCGCCCGCGAGGATCGGCGTGTCCTCGGAGGGCAGCATCGGCGTGCGCAGCGTGAGCTCGACCAGCGCGTGCGGCTGGAACGGCGCGCCCGCCTCGAAGCTCGCGGCGCCAAGTGCCGGCGGGCGCCGGATCCGCGCCACCAGCCAGCTGATGATGTTGCCGATGACCGGCAGCCACAGCAGCATCATCAGCGTGCCGATGTTGCGCAGCGTGCCGGGCTCGGCGAACTGGCGCACGACGGCACCGGCCGCGGCCAGGCACAGCAGGACGATGACGATGATCTTGCGCCGGGACTGGATGGTGGTGCTGGTGGTCATGGGGGGGCCGCCGATGCGGCACGCCCATTCTCGTGCCCTTTGCTCAGTGCGCCCTCGGCTGCGCCCCGTCCCGGCGCACGATCACCTGCCCGTTGCGCGCGCCGCTGTGCGCGCCGTGCCGCCAGGTGACGGTGCCGTTGACGATCACGCAGTCGATGCCTTCGGCCGGCAGCGTCGGCGTCCTGTAGCTGGCCGCGTCGCGCACGGTCGCGGCGTCGAACACGACGATGTCGGCATGGTGGCCCACCTTCAGCGTGCCGCGCCCGTGCAGGCCGAAGTTGCGCGCGGTGAGCCCGCTCATCTTCCACACCGCGGTCTCCAGCGGGAACAGGCCGACGTCGCGGCTGTAGTGGCCGAGCACGCGCGGGAAGGTGCCCCACAGGCGTGGATGCGGGCTCTCGCCGACCGGAATGCCGTCCGAGCCGATCATGGTTTCGTCGAAGGCGAGGATGCGCTGCACGTCGTTCTCGTCCATCAGGAAGTAGATCGCGCTGCCGGGCTGCAGGCGGCGCGCGGCCTCGTCCTTCGCGACGCCCCATTCCCTGGCGATGTCGTCGAGGTCGCGCCCCGCGCACTCGGGATGCGGCTGGCTGTCGGCGATCAGCACGCGGCCTTCGAGCATGCCGCGGTCGGTGCGGATCATGGTCGAGCCTGCGGTGTAGGGATAGCAGTCGAGCGAGACGCACTGGTGCTTCATGGTCTCGCGGATGAAGGGCAGGGTGGTCTTCGAGCGGCCGAAGTTGGACGTGTTCTGGACCTTGTGGTGCGACACGACCACCGGAATGTCGAGCTCGCGGCCGATGCGGAAGGTCTCTTCGAGCGCGTCCATCACCTTGTCGGCCTCGTCGCGCATGTGCGTCACGTAGAGCGCGCGGCGGGCGCTGAGTGGCCGGCCGACTTCGATGATCTCCCCGGTCGTCGCCTTCACCGCGGGCGGATAGAAGGTACCGGTGGACATGCCGATCGCGCCGGCCTGCATCGCTTCCTCCACCAGCGCCTGCATGGCCGCGATCTCCTGATCGTTGGCGGGGCGGTCGAGGTCGGACATGGTGACCGCGCGCAAGGTCGAGTGCCCGACCATCGCCGCGACGTTGACCGACGAGGGCGTGGCGCGCAGCGCATCGAGGTACGCCGCGAAGGTGGTGAAGCGGCCTTCGGGTGGCGAGTCGATCAGGCTCAGCGGCATCGGCAGGTCCATGTCCGCGCGCAGCGGCGCGGCGCTGATGCCGCAGTTGCCCGCGATCACGGTGGTCACGCCCTGCGAGATCTTGAACGGCATCGCGGCCTGCGACAGAACGGCCTGGTCGTCGTGCGTGTGCGAGTCGATGAAGCCGGGCGCGACGATGCGGCCGGTGGCGTCGAGCGTTTGCGCAGCCGAGCCATGCGACAGATCACCGATCGCGGCGATGCGCCCATCGATGACGCCGACATCGGCATCGAAGCGCGGCGCCTTGGTGCCGTCGATCACGGTGCCGCCGCGGATCAGGAGATCGAAGTGCGAGGTGTCGGACATGGGAATCCTTTCGTTGTTTCTAGCGGAAATGGCATGCCACCCACTGGCCGCCGACGGAACCCGAAGGCCGCTCGGTCAACGCCGGCGTCTGCTCCTTGCACACGGCCTGCGCCAGCGGGCAGCGCGTGTGGAAGCGGCAGCCCGAGGGCGGATTCGCCGGGCTCGGCGGATCGCCCTGCAGCAGGATGCGTTTCGCGGGCGTGCGCGGATTCGGCACCGGCACGGCCGACAGCAGGATCTCGGTGTACGGATGGCGCGGTGCCGAGAACAGCGTGTCGCGGTCCGCCACTTCGACGATGCGGCCGAGGTACATCACGGCCACGCGATGGCTGATGTGGCGCACCACCGCGAGGTCATGCGCGACGAAGAGGTAGGCGATGCCGAGCTCGGCCTGCAGGTCCATCAGCAGGTTGACGACCTGCGCCTGCACCGACACGTCGAGCGCCGACACCGGCTCGTCGCAGACGATCAGCTTCGGACTGAGTGCGAGCGCGCGCGCAATGCCCAGCCGTTGCCGCTGGCCGCCCGAGAACTCGTGCGGGTACTTCTTCGCGGCCTCGGGCCTGAGGCCCACCTTGGCGAACAGCCATTGCACACGCTCGCGGCGTTCGGCACCCGAGCGCATGCCGAAATTCTTCAGCGGCTCGGCCACGATGTCGCCGGCCGACAGGCGCGGGTTCAATGACGCATACGGATCCTGGAAGATGATCTGCAACTCGCGCCGGCGCAGGCGCATCTCGCCGGGCGAGAGTCCCACCAGCTCTTCGCCGTCGAGCTTCACCGAGCCCGAGGTGGGCTCGACCAGCCGCATCACCGACTTCGCGGTCGTGGTCTTGCCGCAGCCCGATTCGCCGACCAGCGCCAGCGTCTCGCCGCGCGCCACGGTGAAGGAGACATCGTCGACCGCCTGCACCGGCGGCTTGGGCTTCGACAGCCAGCGCTGTGGCGAGACGTAGTGCTTGCGGAGCTGCTCGACCTTCAGCAGGACGTCGGCATTCATGCGACAGCCTCCTGCGCCCAGTCGACGCGGCCTTCCTCGACCGCGAAGCAGGCCGCCGTGTGGTCGCCGCCGCGCGCGACGAGCCGCGGCGTCTCGGCCATGCAGCGCGCATCCGCATGCGGGCAGCGCGCCGCGAAGGCGCAGCCGCGGCCGAGTTCGTGCGGCGCGGGCACGAGGCCCGGAATCTCCGCAAGCCGCGTGCCGCTGCCGTTCATCGACGGCATCGAGGCCATCAGCGCGCGCGTGTAGGGATGCAGCGGCCGGTCGAACAGGTCGACCACGTCCGCCTCCTCGACCTTGCGGCCCGCATACATCACGATCACGCGGTCGCAGCTCTCGGCCACCACGCCGAGGTCATGCGTGATCATCACCACGCCCATGCCGAGCTCCTTCTGCAGCCGCTTGATGAGGTCGAGGATCTGCGCCTGAATCGTGACGTCGAGCGCGGTGGTGGGTTCGTCGGCGATCAGCACCTCCGGGTTGCAGGCCAGGGCCAGCGCGATCATCACGCGCTGCCGCATGCCGCCGGAGAGCTGGTGCGGGTATTCGTTGACGCGCCGCTCGGGCTCGGGGATCTGGACCACGCGCAGCATTTCGACCGCGCGCTTCAACGCTTCGGCGCGGCTCGCCTTCTGGTGCAACTGCACCGTCTCGGCGATCTGCCGGCCGATGCTCAGCACCGGGTTCAGCGAGGTCATCGGCTCCTGGAAGATCATCGAGATGCGGTTGCCGCGGATCTGCCGCATCTCGCGCTCGCTCAGCTGCAGCAGCTCGGTGCCGCGCAGGCGCACCGTGCCGCTCACGCGCGCCGGTGGCGAGGGCACGAGGCGCAGGATCGACAGCGCGGTGACGCTCTTGCCGCAGCCCGATTCGCCGACCACGCCCAGCGTGCGGCCGGCGCACACGGTGAGGGACACGCCATCGACCGAGCGCACCGTGCCCGCGAGCGTGTCGAAGTGCGTGCGCAGCTCGCGCACTTCGAGCAGGGGTTCGCCGGGGGCCAGCGCGATGCGCGACAGCGGCTGCGTCATAGCTGCCTCGCGAGCCTGGGGTCCAGCGCATCGCGCAGCCCGTCGCCCAGCAGATTGATCGCCAGCACCGTGAGCGCCAGCAGGATGCCCGGGTAGAGGATGATGTGGAAGGCCACGGCGACGAAGTTGCGGCCCTCGGCCATCATGTTGCCCCAGCTCGGCGTCTGTGCCGGCACGCCGACGCCGAGGAAGGACAGCACGGCCTCGGTCAGCACTGCGGACGCGGCGACGAAGGTGGCCTGCACCACCAGCGGCGCGACGATGTTGGGCAGCACGTGGCGCAGCAGGATCACCGGCAGCCGTGTGCCGACCGCATGCGCGGCCTCGACGTACAGCTGCTCGCGCAAGGTCAGCGCGAGCGAGCGCACCAGCCGTGCGACGCGCGGCACCTCGGGCACCGTGATCGCGACGATCACGGTCGTCAGGCTGGCCTGCGTGACCGCCATCAGCGCGATCGCGAGCAGCGTGCCGGGGATCGCCATCAGGCCGTCCATCACGCGCATGATGAAGCCGTCGGTCCAGCGCACGAAACCGGCCGTGAGCCCGAGCAGCACGCCGAACACGGTCGCCAGCAGCGCCACCGACAAGCCCACCACCATCGACACGCGCCCGCCCCACACGGCGCGGCTGAACACGTCGCGCCCGAGCGCATCGGTGCCGAACCAGTGTTCGGCCGAGGCCGGCTGCATGCGCGCGAGCGGGTCGATGTCCTGCGGATCATGGGTCGCGATCCACGGCGCGCCGATGGACAGCAGCGCGACCGCGATCAGGAGCAGGGCACCGATGATCAGCGTCGGGTTCTTGCGCACCCAGCGCCAGCGCGGCGGCACGAAGGGCGTGTCGTCGGCCATTGTCGCGGCATCGGTCACAGGGAGAGTGGCGGACATGGTCAGTACTGGATTCGGGGATCGAACAGCCGATAGCTGAGGTCGATCAGGAGGTTGATCAGCACATAGACCCCGGCCGAGATCAGCAGCACGCTCTGGATCACCGGATAGTCATGCCGCTGCACCGACTCGATCACCAGCCGGCCGACGCCGGGAATGGCGAACACTGTCTCGGTCACCACCACGCCGCCGATCAAGAGCGCGATGCCGACGCCGACCGTGGTCGCGATCGGTATCGCCGCATTGCGCAGCGCGTGGCCCAGCACCGGCAGCACGCCCAGTCCCTTGGCGCGCGCGGTGCGGATGTAGTCCTCGTGCAGCACTTCGAGCACGGTGGCGCGCGTCATGCGGGTGACCAGTGCGATGTAGACCAGCGCGAGGTTCACGCAAGGCAGCACCAGGCTGCGCAGCCAGCCGCCCGGGCTCTCGGCGAAATGCACGTAGCCCTGCACGGGAAACCACGGCAGCCGGATCGAGAAGGCATAGACCAGCAGGTAGCCGACCAGGAACACCGGCACCGAAAACGCCAGCACCGCAAACAGCATCACCAGCCGGTCGACCCAGCTGCCCGCGCGGTGCGCCGCCAGTGTGCCGAGCGGCACCGCGACCACGAGCGTGAGCAGCATGGTCAGCAGCGCGATCGACAGCGTCGGCTCCAGCCGCTGCGCGAGCAGATGCGTCACCGGCACCTGCGTGAAGATCGAGGTGCCGAGGTCGCCGCGCGCGAGCTTGCCGAGCCAGAGCACGAACTGCTGCCAGAGCGGCTGGTCCAGGCCCAGCGCGGTGCGCAGCTTGGCGATGTCGTCGACGGTGGCGAGGTCGCCCGCGATCAGCGCGGCCGGATCGCCGGGCGAGAGATGGATCAGCAGGAACACCACCACCGCCACCACCGCCATCACAGGGAGCGTCGAGAGCAGGCGTCTGGCGAGATAGCCCATGGATGTGCGATGCAGCCTTGGGCTTCTAGCGGTCGAGCACCCAGACGTTGGGCATGCCGGCCCACAGCTTGTCGATGCCCTTCAGGTCGGCGCGCGCAGCGAAAGCGGCCGAGTACTGGCCGGCGTTGATGTAGGGCACGGCCTCGTAGGCGCGCTTCTGGAAGGCATCGAGCAGCTCCTTTCGCCTGGCCGGCACGGTCTCCTTGATCCATGCGCTGCGCAGTTCGTCGAGCTGCTTGTCGCAGGGCCAGCCGGGCAGGGTGGTGCCGCAGGCCGCGCTCAGGTAGGCGTTGGTGACCGGCGAGTTGACGTCGAATTCACCGGCCACTGTCACATACATGCTCCAGCCGCCGGCCTCGGGCGCATCGCGCTTGGCGCGGCGCGCGCCGATCGAGGCCCAGTCCATGGTCTGCATGTCGACGTTCATGCCGATGCTGCGCATCGTCTGCGCGGCCATCAGCGCCTCGGCATTGAGGTAGGTGATGTCGCTCGGCACCAGCAGCACCACCTTCTCGCCCTTGTAGCCGGCATCGGCCAGCATCTTCTTGGCCTTCGCGATGTCGGGCTTGCGGTAGGGATCGGCACCGGCATCGGTCTCGTTCGGTCCGCCGCAGATGAAGTAGGTCGCGCAGTAGGTCACGCGCATGTCGAGCGGATAGCCCATCGCGGCCGTGAAGCGTTCCTGGCTCACCGCCATCAGCAGTGCCTGCCGAACCTTCGGATTGTCGAAGGGCGCATGCAACTGGTTGAAGACCAGGAAGCCCTGGTACGCGCCGCCATTGCCGATCTTCACGTTCGGGTCGGTGCGCAGCGGCGTGATGTAGTCGGGCGGCAGTTGCTCGATGTAGTCGACCTCGCCGCGCTTGAGCGCTGCGACGGCGCTGTTGGCGTCGGGCAGGTAGAGCCATTCGACGCGGTCGAAGTGGCTCTTCTTGCTGCCCGAAAGGCCGCTCGGCGGCTCGCTGCGCGCCACGTAGTGGGGGTTGCGCACGAACACCGCCTTGTTGCCCGGCACCCACTCATCGCGCTTGAAGATGTAGGGGCCGGAGCCGAGCACCTCGGCCAGCGGCGAGGTGGCCGGCATCTTGGCGAGTCGCTCGGGCAGGATGAAGGGCGGATAGCCCGAGGGCTTGGCCAGTGCGTCGAGCACCATGCCGAAGGGTTCCTTGAGCGTGAGCGTGAAGCTGTTGGCGTCGACCGCCTTCCACTCGGCGCCGGCCGTGCCCATCGCGCGGCCCAGGCTGTCGCGCGCGCCCCAGCGCTGCAGCGAGGCGATCACGTCGGCCGAAGTCACCGCGCTCCCATCGGAGAACTTGAGGCCGGGCCGCAGCGTGAAGCTCCACTGCTTGCCGTCCTTCGAGCTCGTGTACTTGTCGACCATCTGCGGCTTCGGCGTGCCGCTCGCGTCCTCTGCGAACAGCGTGTCGTAGACCATGTAGCCGAAGTTGCGCGAGATGTAGGCGGTGGTGAAAGTCGGGTCGAGGATCTTCACGTCGGCATGCGCGACGACCTTGAGCGTCTTGGTCTGCGCCAGAGCGGGAAGGCCGGCGCCGGCCAGGAGCAGGGCGCCCAGCGTGGCGAGGGCGGCGAGCGTGCGTCGTTTCATCTTCGGGTCTCCGGTGAGGTGGCGAATGGAACAGGGAACAGCGGATCGGCGATCAGGCCGCGGCATCCAGCGGCCACCTGGGCCGCCGCACCTTGCGATAGGGCAGGGTCGACAGATCGAGCGTGACCGAGCCCGGCGCGCCGGCATAGATCACATGCTTCGCGACCTTGGAGAAGGAAGCGTAGAAGTGCTGCGAGGATTTGACGACGATGATCTTCTTCGCCGCCAGGTCGCAACCCAGCTGCGTGAAGAGGTCGGTGCCCATCGCCTGGCTGCGCAGCGTGGTCAGCACGATCTCGATCCCCTTGGCCTCGACCAGCGCGCAGTCGCCGAGCGCGATCGGCGTGTTCGCCAGGCCGGTCATCACCATCTCGGGACACAGCGCTTTGACGGTGCATTCGAGGTCGATGGGCTCACCCGACAGCGGGCTGATCTTGCCGCCGATGCGCAAGGCGAGGCGCGCGCCCGCGCCGGCCTCGAAGGCCATGCGCGCCGCGCCCGGGTCCCACACCGGGCCGAGCGCCGCGTTGCCGATGCCGCGCTCGACCATGCGGCGCAGCATGAAGGTCGAATCCCCGGCCGCGCCGCCGCCCGGGTTGTCGGCGCCGTCGGCCAGCACCACCGGCGCGCCATCGAAGGCCAGCGCCTGGTCGAGCGAGGTGTCGATGCCGGGATAGCGCACGGAGAGCGCATCGCGCAGTCCGATCAGCTCGTCGGCCAGCTTGCGTGCGAGCGCGTCGGCCTCGGCCTGTCGGCCGTCGGTGTAGACCAGCACCTTGGTCCCCATCTCGGGCACGTCGCCCCACGGGAAGCCATGCGAAATGGAGATCGAGAGCACGCCGTCCTTGCCTTCGAGCGCCTGGATGCGGTCGACGAAGCCGCGCGCCGGCTCGCGCGAGGTGTGCATGATCACCACCATGCCGGTGTCGACCACGGCGTGCACGGGCTTGATCTTCTTGTCGACCATCGCCGCGCAGAGGTCCACCAGCTCGAGTCCGCGTTCGAGGATGTCGGTGTGCGGATATTCCTTGAACGCGATCAGGAGGTCGGCGCTCTCCGTCATCTCGGCGGTCATATGGTTGTGCGGATCGAGCTCGGCACCGACCACCACCTTCGGCCCGACGATGGCGCGCACGCGCTGCAACAGGTCGCCCTCGCAGTCGTCGTAGCCGTCGGCCACCATCGCGCCGTGCAGGCCGAGCAGCACCATGTCGACCGGCAGCGCGGCGCGCAGGTCGGCCAGCAGTTCGTCGCGCAGCATCTCGTAGGCCTGGCGCGTGGTCGTGCCGCTGGGCTGCGCGCCGGCCACCATGCCCTCGATCAGCGTCCAGCCGCGCTCCTTGCCGCGCAGGCGTGCGGCCCACAGCGGGCCGGAGAACATGGTCATGCGATCGGGATGCTGACCGGCCGGGTAGTAGCCGCGGTCCTTGAAGGACGCGAGGCCGGTCGGCATCGGGCCGAAGGTGTTGGTTTCGGTGGCGAGGGATCCGCTGAAGACACGCACGGCGAGGACTCCTTGTGAATGAAGAAGAAAAACGGTTCAGTTCGGCGCCGCGGCCTGCGCATCGCCGGCGCGCCGCAGCCGCGCGGGGCCGAGCATCGCGGCCGTGAGGCCGAAAGACGCCGCATGCGCGGGCACCGGCAGTCCGCGCGCGAGCGCGGCGCAGGTCTCGCCCATCGAGGCCGAGGTCTGGATGCCGTAGCCGCCCTGCGCGGCGATCCAGAAGAAGCCGGGCGCCTCGTCGTCGAAGCCGCCGACCAGATCGCCGTCGGCGACGAAGGAACGCAGGCCGGCCCAGGTGCGAATGGGCCGCCGGATCGCGAGCGTGGTCGCGGTCTCGATGCGATCGATGGCGAGCGCGATGTCCATCTCCTCGGGTTGCACGTCCTGCGGCTCGACGAGGTCGGCGTTGGCCGGCGAGCCGAGCAGCATGCCGGCGTCGGGCTTGATGTACCAGTCCTCGGTGGCGCCGAAGGCCATCGGCCAGTGCGTCGTGTCGGTGTCCGCGGGCGGTGCGAAGACGAAGGCCGAGCGCCGGCGGGGTTCGATGCCGATCGGCCGCACGCCGGCCAGCCGGGCGACGACATCGACCCAGGCGCCGGCGGCATTGAGCACCACCGGCGCTTCGTACGCGGTGCCGCCGGCCTGCACGCGCCAGCCTTGCGGCCTGCGCTCGATCGCGCTCACCTCGGCATCGCAGACCAGCATGCCGCCGGCGCGGCGCATGCCGCGCAGATAGCCCTGGTGGATCGCGTGCACGTCCATGTCGAAGGCATCGGGCTCGTAGACCGCGCCCAGCACCTGCTCGCGGCGCAGCACCGGCAGCAGGGCGTGCGCCTCGTCGGCGGACAGGCGCTGTGCGCCCGGCGCCATGGCGCGCAGGATCTCCCAATGCGCCTCGAGTTGCGGCAGCTGGCCGGGGCCCGCGACCATCATCGCGCCGCGCGGCGTCAAGAGCGGCTGTTCGGCGAAACCGGGCGGCGGATGCAGCAGGAAGGCACGGCTCGCCATCGTCAGCGCGCGCACCTGCGGCGTGCCGTAGCTCTCCATGAAGAGTGCGGCCGAGCGGCCGGTCGAGTGGTAGCCGGGCTGCGCCTCGCGTTCGAGCACGATCACGCGTGCATGCGGCGCGAGCCAGTGCGCGACCGATGCGCCGGCAATGCCGCCGCCGATCACGAGGTAGTCGGCCGTCGTCGCGGGAGAAGAGAAAGTCATCGTGCGTGGATGAATCGGAATGCGGCGAAGTTTAGTGAGAGATTTGCGGATACGCAAAAGTTTGTGCAGACCCTACGGGTAAATCCCACTCCGTTGCATCGTCGGAATTTGCGTTCATGCAATTTGCGGATACGCAACTTCCGAGCCCGCACCGGCCGATGCTCTGGCAGAATTCCGCCCACAACCCACGAGGACCGCCCGCTTGAAAGCACATCCCGTCGCACGTCGCGATGCCGAGCCCAACATGCTCGACCGCGAGACCTTCGGCAAGCGCCTGCGCACCGCGCGCAAGGAATTCGGCTGGACGCTGGCCCGGCTGGCCGAGCTCTCGGGCGTTTCCATCACCACCATCTCGCGCGCCGAGCGCGGCCAGCTCGCGCTCGGCTACGAGAACTTCGCGGCACTGGGCCGTGCGCTGCAGATGGACATGAACGCGATGTTCGCGGGTGCGGGCATCCAGCCGGCGCAGCTCGACGGGCCGGTGGTCACGCGCGCCGGCAAGGGCGTGGTGTACCGCGGCCTGTCCTTTGCCTACGAATTCCTCGGCACCGAGGTCGCCGGCAAGCAGATGAGCCCGGTGGTCGGCACCGTGCATGCGCGGCACATCCACGGACCCGAGGACTTTGCGCGGCATGCGGGCGAAGAGTTCGCCTATGTGCTGTCGGGCGAGATCGACGTGCACTTCGACAACGGCGAGGTGGTGCGCCTCGCGCGCGGCGATTCGCTCTACTTCGACAGCCGCATCGGCCACGCGTATGTGAGCGTGAGCCGGCAGCTCGCGAAGATCGTCGGCGTGACCACGAGCGAAAGCAGCTTCATGCAATCGGCGCGGGCCGGCGACAGCGGTGCGGCCCGCGCCGTCGCGCCCGCGAAGACGAAAGCGAAGGCGAAAGCAAAGACCACCGCGAATGCAGGAAGCAGGCGCGCAGCAGCGCCCGCGCCTGCCACCGTGCGCCGGCCGGCGACATCGCGCGCCCGGGCCGGCGCGGCGCCGCTCGCACGCCGCAAATAGCCGCGCAGCGGGTCGCCATGGGCCCGCCTTTTCGCTAACCTTGCGCGATGACTGCACTTGCCCCGCAGCGCGCCGAGCCCATCGGGCCGCCGCCTCCCGCACCCGACCTGCCCGTGCCGATGCCGCCGACCGTGCCGCCTGCGCCGCCGCCCGTCGTCGATCCGCCCGCCTCCGACCCGCCGCTCACCGAGCCCGGCGCGCCGGCACCTGTCGCCGATCCGCCGCCCGGCGCGATGGCGCTCGGCCGCCTGCATGCGCGCAGGCTGCGCGAGATCTACCGCTCGGCCGGCTGGCCCTGCGGCGATCCGATCGAGATCGAGCTGCTCGCCGCCGGCCTGCTGGCGCGCGTGCGTTCGGCCCATGGCCACGAGACCCTGCGCGTGACCGATGACGGCATCGCGCACATTGCGCGCACGCTGGTCGTCAACCGCGCCGTGCTGTCCCGCCACGAGGCGCTGGTCGAGCAGGTCGCGCGCGAGATGACGCGCGCCGGCCGCGTGGCCTGGCGCGGCCTTGGCCTGCGCGCGCGGCTGCCGGCCGCGATCGAGGGCGGCAAGCCGCGCTGGTGCATCGCGCGGCCCGATGTCTTCTCGATCCGCAACACCAGCGTCGAGGCCTATGCGCAGCCGATCGTTCACGAGGTCAAGGTGAATCGCGCCGATCTGCTGAGCGACCTGCGCAAGCCCGACAAGCGCGCGGCCTATCTCGATCTCGGCGGCGAATGCTGGTACGTGCTGGGCTGCGATGCGAAGGGCCATCCGATCGGCGAGCCCGAGGAGATTCCGTCCGAATGCGGCGTGCTGATCGCGCGCGGCGAGCGTCTCGTGGTCGCGCGCGCGGCCGTGCATCGTGCGCTGCCGCGCATGCCCTTCTCCGTCTGGCTCGCACTCGCCAAGGCCCAGCCGGTGCCGGGCTTCGACGACGAATCGCAGGACTTGCTGGCCGACTTCAGTACGGAAGCGGCGCCGCCGCCGATGACGCTGCGCTCGTCGAGCTGACGGCGCCGCGGCGCGCGTCAGCGGTCGAGCACCAGCTTCGGCGTCTTCGATCCCGAGCAGCAGACCATCATGACGGTGTTGGAGGCCTGCTCGTCCTTGCTCAGCACGAGATCGCGGTGGTCGGGCACGCCTTCCAGCACGCGCGTCTCGCAAGTCGCGCAGATGCCTTCGAGGCAGGAGTAGGGCACATCGACGCCGGCTTCGAGCATCGCATCGAGGATGGTCTTGCCGGGTGGCACCTCGAGCACCTTGCCCGAGCGCGCGAGTTCGACCTGGAAGCCGCCGGTGGTGGAGGGCGCGTCCTTGGCCGCGAAGTACTCGACATGCACCTGCGCCGGCGGCAGGCCCGCGGTGGCATCCTCGAAGGCGGCCAGCATCGGCAGCGGCCCGCAGGAATAGAAGTGGCTGCCTTCGCGAGCTGTCGCGACCACTTGTCGGAGATCGAGCAGCTGGCCCTGCATGCGGTCGTCGAAGTGCAGATGCAGCTGGCCGTGGGGCGAGCCGGCCTTCAGCGCGCGCAGGTCGGACAGGAAGGCGGCGCCCGCATGGCTGCGCGCGCAGTAGTGCAGCTCCCAGCTGCGGCCCAGGCTGTCGAGTCGCTGCACCATGCACCACAGCGGCGTGATGCCGATGCCGCCGGCAATCAGCACGCTGTGCGGCGCGTCTTCGGCGAGCGTGAAGTTGTTGCGCGGCGTGGCCACCGTGACCATGTCGCCCGCGCGCAATTGCTGGTGCACGAAGGCGGAGCCGCCGCGGCTGGCGCGGTCGCGGTTGACGCCGACCACGTAGCGGTGCGTCTCGGTCGGCGGATTGCACAGCGAATAGCTGCGCACCATGCCGTTGCCCAGGTGCAGGTCGATGTGCGAGCCGGCGGTGAAGGTCGGCAGCGCGGCGCCGTCGGCATGGCGGAATTCGAAGGAAAGAATGCCGTCCGCCTCGTAGCGGATGGCGCGCAGTTGCAAGGGCATCAGGTCCATGGTGTTCAGTTTTGTCCGGTGCCCCATTGTCGAACAGGATGGCCATGACCGGCAGCCCATGCCAAGGACCGTCTTCCTCGCGCTCGCGAAGACACCGGCGACGCGCGCTCAGCGCGTGTAGTCGCCGCTGGCTTCCGGCTGGTACAGGATCCCGACCACCTCGGCGTCGACCTGTTCGCCGCTCGGCGTTTGCCAGCGTGCGGTCGCGCCGAGCCTGAGGCCGATGAGCGCCATGCCCACCGGCGACAGCACCGAGACCAGGCCCGCGCCCGGCGCGGCGTCGCGGGGATAGCACAGGGTCAGCTGCTGGCGCTGCCCCGAGTGGCGGTCCGTGAGCTGTACCTGCGAGTTCATGGTGACGATGTCGGGTGCGACCTCGCGCGAGCGCACCACCTCGGTGGCGTCCAGCAGGTCTTCGAATTCGGGCGGGACCTCGCCGTCCTGCCGCAGCTTGCTCAGGCGGACGTGGTCGAGTTCGGTGAGCGTGCGCTCGCCGTGAATGATTGCGGGCATGAAGCACTCCAGTCGATGGCGACCGTGCCGCCGGCGGCGGGGGTGGTCGCGTCAATGCGCGGGTGGCGGGCCCGGCGATCGATGGTGCGCTAAAGAATGAAGGAAGAAGCGGATCGCCGGGCGGAGGAAAGTGCGGCTGGCTGGCGAAGCGCCGGTACGGCCCCGTGGCCGCGCGCATCCGCACGCGCCGCGAGCGTTGCGGCGTGGTGTTGTCGGAGAGCGGGAGCCTGGGAACCCATGGGCTCGATTGTAAGTGAGCGTGCCGATGCCCCGGCTGCCGTGGGGGGAACGAGCGCCGGGCATACTTTCGACGAAGCCCGATGCGGCATCCATCTCTGCAAGGAACTTTCATGGATCTCGGTCTCAACGCCAAGCGTGCCCTCGTCACCGGATCCACCGCGGGCATCGGCCTCGCGGTCGCGCGCGCGCTCGCCGCCGAGGGCGCGCACGTGATCGTCAATGGCCGCACGCAGGCGCGCGTGGATGCGGCGCTCGCGAGCATTCGTGCCGCCCAGCGCGATGCCGATATCGAGGGCGTGGCGCTCGACCTGTCCACCGCCGAGGGATGCCGCGCACTGACGACGCGCATCGCCGAGGTGGACATCCTCGTCAACAACCTGGGCATCTTCGAGCCCAAGCCCTTCGAGCTGATTCCGGACGAGGACTGGCTGCGCTTCTTCGAGACCAACGTGCTCAGCGGCATCCGGCTGTCGCGTCACTTCGTCACCGGCATGCGGCTGCGCGACTGGGGGCGCATCGTGTTCGTCTCGAGCGAGTCGGCGCTGCAGATCCCGGCCGAGATGATCCACTACGGCATGACCAAGACGGCGCAGCTCGCCGTCGCGCGCGGGCTGGCCGAGACGCTGGCCGGCACGGGCGTCACCGTGAACAGCGTGCTGCCCGGGCCGACCGCGTCGGAGGGCGTGGGCGGCTTCGTCGCCGACCTCGCGAAGGCGCAGGGCGTCGATGCGGCCACCGTCGAGCGCGAGTTCTTCGCCACCGCGCGGCCGTCGTCGGTGCTGCAGCGCTTCACCACACCCGACGAGGTGGCCTCGATGATCGTCTACGTGTGCAGCGATCGGGCGTCGGGCACCACCGGTGCGGCGCTGCGGGTCGACGGCGGAGTCATCCGCGCGATTGCTTGACTCGCCCCCAGGCTGCGCGCACTTCGTGTCGCTTCGCCTTCCCCCTGCCGGGGGCAACACCGGCGGACCGGCTGAGCCGGATCCGCGGTGTTTCACGAATGGGCGTTGCTGCGCTTGCCGGAGGTCCCGGCGCCCGGTCGACGCGGGGTCGGGCGCGTGGCCTACCCGGCGAATGGCGGGCAACCGACGGTGCCGCTGCTTGCCGCTACGCATCTTCACGTCTCCCAATCTACGGAGATGCCAGATGCCGGCGCTTCGTCGTCCGGGCCGATGGGCTCGATGGGCTACGGGGTCGACTCGCTGTTTCGCAAGGATCCTGCTGTTGCCGCGTCAGCGTCCTCCGGTGGGCAGACGGATTCGTCGACGGTCAGCGCCGATCGTTCCGGCGTCGCCAGCCAGGCGGAGGTCGGCCGCATCTTCATCAACGGCATTCGGACCGGCAGCCTGTCTCCCGACGATACGCACTATGCCGGACAGGTCGTCGCCCGGCGCACAGGCCTGAGCCAGCAGGACGCTGAAAAGCGCGTGACCGATACCTATGCCCGCGCGCAGGCCACGCTGAAGCAAGCCGCGGACAAGGCCAAGGCCGCGGCCGACGATGCACGCAAGGCGTCGGCCTACGGCGCGCTGTGGCTCTTCGTCTCGCTGCTGATCGGTGCCTTCGTCGCCAGCCTCGCTGCGACCTGCGGCGGCCGCCGCCGCGACCTCTGAACTTCAACCTATCCAACGGAGAAACTCATGCGCTCATTGCTTCTGTGGTTCCTCGGCGTGCCGATCCCCATCATCATCCTGATTGCGTTGTTCATGCATCAGGTAGGCTCGGCCGCGCGACGGAACCTTGTCGTCGTCGGTGCCACTCAGGTGTTATCCCAGCAACCCAGGGTCTCATCGTGTTCGTATCGCATCTGATGGCGCGCCTGTCTCCCGCGCGCACACCTCCCGGTGAACTGCGCGCTGAATCCTTCCCCAACGAACCAGGCGGCGAGGCGGATTGGGAATTCCTGAATCCAGCCCATTGGGAGAGCGCCCTGCATGAGGTGAGGAGCAGATTTCACGAGCAGAGATGCCAGGTCCTGATGGGCGTGCACGACATGGTTCTGGACATCATCAAACCCGCGGAAAATTTCCCGGAACCGCTGCGGGTCGAATACCGGAAAGCGGCCCATGCCCTGGCGGCAACGGTGGACAACCCGGAAAGCGCCCTCCAGTGTTTTGCGGAGGCCACATCCTCAGTGGCTCAATGGCTCAACAGCCGCTCGCAAGACGAGAAGGGGCAGAAGGCAGACTATGGCGGGCAGCTGGGCCACGCCATTTTCAATGCAGTCATCGACAAGTGCACGATCCCGACATTGAAGGCATGCCTGCTCCGATTCTCGAAGGACACGAACAATCTGAGCTACAGCCTGCGCCAAGATGCCGCGACGGTATTTCTCCGCGCCTTGTTCGATGTCGCGGGGCTGGACAGGCAGATCGTTGCCGTGATGTCCGACACGGAGGACTCATACGATTTTGGTGCGGTGCAAGCCGACACAAGTCAGTACATGTGCGATTTGACTCGCCATTGGGATTCGTGGCAAAAAATGATGAACGAGAAGTTCGATTCCATCGCCCAGCCTGCATGGCGAAGGTATTGCGCGCGCCATTCAAGCCCGAATTTCCTCGAGTTTCTGGTGAGCAGGCAGGTGTCGCAGAACAATCGGAAGTACGCCGCGTTTCTCGACCACGACAAGACGATGAACCTCGTCTACGACATGACCGAAGGTCAGTCGGGAGGCGGATGGCTCGGCCCCGTGCCGGCTTGCGATCAGATTTCCGTCTACAGATTCAAATGGTCCGCCACGCCCGCCGGGGATATCACCATCTCCGAACTGGAATGCGATCATCCAAAAGGAATGAACGTGGATGCGATCAAGGAGATATCGCCCTATGTTCTGTCCGCGCTCGACTGGACGCCAGCGTTCGGAATCGATGATCTCAAGCGGTCGCTTGCAAAGATTCTCTACACGTTTTCCCATTCCTCGACTTTTCTGAGAGGGCAAGCTTCCATCGTGGAAGCGGTCATGAAGTCGATCGCCCTTCATCACGATCTCCAACTCGGTTTCGGCGAAGCGTGGTCACGCCCTGACCCACAGCCCGATCAGCACGCGCTTGCGGAATTCAGCGTGGAGCGATTCGTCGCCAATGCGCTCCCCAACCTGATGCTCACGCCAACCTGAGCCTGTAGAGACCCACGTCGACACGCCCGGCGCGAAAGCCCGCTTCGCAGTAGCACAGGCAGTACTCCCAGAGCCGACGGAACGAGGTGTCGAAGCCGAGGGCTTCGATGCGTGGCCAGGCGCGCAGGAAGCGGCGGCGCCATTCGACCGGCGTCCTGGCATAGCTGTCGCCGAAGGCATCGCACTTCTCGATCGTGAAGCCGGCGCGCGACGCTTGCTCGGCCATCGCCGCCGGCGAGGGCAGCATGCCGCCCGGAAAGATGTAGCGCTGGATGAAATCGGGATTGCGCCGGTAGTGGTCGAATTGCGCGTCGGCGATCGTGATCACCTGGAGCACCGCGATGCCCCCGGGCTTCAGGCGCCGGCGCAGCGTCTCGAAGTACACCGGCCAGTAGCGCTCGCCGACGGCTTCGAGCATTTCGATGGAGATGATGCGGTCGCAGCACCCCTCGACATCGCGATAGTCCTGCAGCCGCAGATCGACCTGCGCTTGCAGCTTCTGTTCGGCGACGCGCCCGCGCGCATGCGCGAGCTGCTGCGTCGACAAGGCGAGGCCCGTGACGTGCGCGCGATGACGCCCCGCCAGCGCCAGGGCGAGCGCGCCCCAGCCGCAGCCGATCTCCAGCACCGAGGCGTCGTCCGCGGGTTCGAGCAAAGCCATGATCCGGTCCAGCTTCGCCACCTGGGCTTCTTCGAGCGATTCATTGCCGTCGGCATAGAGCGCACTCGAATAGATCAGGTCCGGGTCCAGCCACTGGCCATAGAAGTCGTTGCCCAGGTCGTAGTGGAAGGCGATGTTCTGCCGGCTTCCTTTGCGCGTGTTGGCGTGCGCGATGTGCGCGAGGCGGCCCAGCCAGCGTGCCGGGCGCGAGGCCTCGAGCGCGGCTCCAGCCCGCTTCGTCGCGGATGCCGAATTCGAGGTCGGCCTGCGACAAGGTCGCTGCACCCTCCGGCCAATAGCCACTGCTGTACTTGAGGTGCTCGCCGAGCATGGCGGCGAAGAAGGCGGCCGGCACCTCGCAGTGCTGTTCATTGGCCTTCTCGGGAAGGGGCGCCAGCTCGGCCTGGCGCAGGGCGTCGACGAATTCCTGCGTCAGCCTCGCGCCGGCGGCCGCGTCGCCGCTGTGCAGTTCGAGCAGGCGCGCCTTGAGCAGGCGGCGGATGCCGATCCGCACGACGCGGTCGGGCACGAGGCCTTGCTCCACCCAATGGATGGCGGCGGCGTTCTGGGGCATGTGCGCTCCTTGGTTGGCGGCACACGGGCGTGTGCGTCCCAAGAGATACGCATGGCTGGGCCGGTTGGATTTGCATCGCGTTGCGCGGATGCGGGCCGGTGGGTGGGATCCTGGAGCGGGCGAAGGGAATCGAACCCTCGTATGAAGCTTGGGAAGCTGCCGTTCTGCCATTGAACTACGCCCGCGGCAGGCGCGGATTCTACTCTTTGCTCCGATGGCTCTGAACCGATCGAAGGGCCTTCGTGCGATCCCTGTGTACCGGGATGGAACCATATCCGCCATCAGTGTCACACAGTGCGTTTCCCACAGCACGAGTCACCATGACTGGATCGCCATTTGCATCGCCGAATTCATCACCGGAGGTATCTCCTCGCTCGAGCTTTCCGAGTCCATGTCGAATACCGGTCGGTAGCGAGCAAGATCGCGAAGCCCCGGACTTTGCGGACGAGAGCCACTGGACCGGAGTCTTGAAAGAGGTCGCGAATGATCTTCACGAACAGAAATGCCAGATGCTCCTGGGCGTCCATGCCATGGTGATCGACGCGATCGGGATCACGAGGGACTTCCCGCCTGAGCTGAAGATCGAATGCGAAGAGGCGGCCGTCGAGTTGACGAAAGCGATCGCATGTCGCGATGCGGATGCGCACGGCTTCCAGAGGGTCATCTCCAAGGCCGCGCACTGGATCAACAGTCAATCGCAAGACCCCGACGACCCGAACGCCTCGTATGGCGGTCTGTTGGGCAACGCCATTTTCCAAAGAGTCACAAGCAGCCACACGATACCGACAGTGGCAGCCTGCCTGGCCAAGTTCCATGCTGAGACGAAGGATTTGCCGTTCCGCGCGCGCTCGACTCGACGACATGGACACCAGCCTGGACGACCCTGTGCTCAGCTGGCCTGCATGGGCCGGGAAAGTCCGGGGAAAATTCGAATCGATGGTCGAACTCGAATGGAATATGTATTGCTTCCGCAATTCGGATCCGACGTTCTTCGAGTTTCTGGTGAGCAAAGAGAGACCCGGTGGCAATCGAAGGGTTGCGAAATTTTTCAGCGGAAAGGAAAACGCCGCCCTTAGCTACGATCTGACCGACGGCCGATCGGGAAAGGGGTGGCTGCTGCCCCTGTCCGAGTCGAAATGTATTTCGTTCTTCACGTTCAAATGGTCTGCCAGGGCCGATGGAGAAATCGACATCTCCCGTCTGCGCTGCATTCATGCGCGCGGCTCGGACGTCGATGCGGAGGAGGCGACCGTGCCCGATGTCCTGTCTGCCCTCGACGGGGACCCCGGCTTCGGAATCGATCACCTCAAGCAGCCGCTGGCGAGGATCCTCTACAAGTCTTCCCACGCCTCCGCCTTCGAGAGAGGGCAGGCGTCGATCGTGGAAACGGTCATGAAGTCGATGGCGCTTCATCACAACTGCAAGCTGGCGTTCAGTCCGGCGTGGTCGCGACCCAACCCGCAGCCCGATCAGCACGCGCTCAGCGAATTCAACAGCAGGCAATTTGTCGTCGACGCGCTTCCCCATCTCGTGCTCACGCCGACATGATGCGTCTTGCGGCCTCGTGGACTTCTTCGCGTCGTGCTCTGCGTCACACCAGCCGATGGCGCCCCAACACCTCATGCCACACCCGATGCGGAGGCAGCCACGACCGCACGAGCACGAACTCCCGCACCTGCCAGCGGATCGGCGTCATGCGCTGCGCGCCCGCGCCCAGCGCGCGACGGGCGATGGTGATGTGCGGCTCCCACGGAACGGGCCGTGTCCACGGCAAGATCGCTCGCTCGATCGCATGGTGCAGCTGCGTCAGGCCCGGGTGCGCCTGCGGACGGACGACAGCCACGCCGTTGCGCGTCCAGACACCGGATCGGTCGAGCACGAGTTCGAAGCTGTCTGGCCGCACGCCGCGCAGGGCCTCGTCGATGCCTTCGATCTCCGCGTCGCTGCGCGCACCGAGCGGACAGAGGGTCAGATGCAGCCGGTGCGGCTTGGGCTGATGGCTGCCCTCGGGCCACCACCACGCGCGACGATGCGCGTCGATGGCGGCCTGCACGGCCGGATCGGGTGCGATCCACACGTAGAGGGCCGGCGCCGGATCGGCCCGGTCGTGTAGGGGATCTCGATGGGTGGCTGCAGCCATGATTTGCCTGTCATTGAACTCCACCTGCGCGCCTGTCGTCCCCGACAGGGTTCCCGTGCAGGAATACCGGTTGGTGCGCCCCATTGCCGAGGCTTGGAGCCTGGATTGTTAACACGCTAAATCGATTCCGGCAAAATGCCTCCGATGAAGAAATCAACGATCGAGGCGAGCCTTCTTCTTGTCGACGACGACCCTGCCATCGTCCAGATGTTGAGCCGAATCCTTTCGGATTACTCGACCGTGCGCTTCGCGACCAGCGGCGCTGACGCGCTGAGGCTCAGCCGGGAGGCGCCGCCCGACCTGATCCTGCTCGACGCGCAGATGGGCGACATGAGCGGGCTGCAGGTGTGCGAGGCGCTCAAGGCCGATGCCGCACTGGCCGACATCCCGATCATCTTCGTGAGCAGCCACCAGGAGCCGGAACTGGAGGTCGCGGTGCTCAAGATGGGCGCGGTCGATTTCATCCGCAAGCCCTTCGATCCGGCGCAAGTGACGGCGCGCGTGCAGACTCAGCTCAAACTCAAGCGACTGGCGGACGACCTTCGCCGCCTGTCGCGCGTCGATCTCGTCACCGGTGTGGGCAACGAAGCCGCCTATCTCGAGAACCTGATGCGCGAAGGGCAGCGCGCCCGGCGGTCGCGGCATCCGCTCTCGCTCGTGCTGGTCGAGGTCGACTTCTTCGAATCCTTCGAGGCCCTCTACGATCGCAAGGCTGCCGAGGCCAGCCTCGCATCCGTGGCCGAGAGCATGCGGCGCAGCGTTCGCCGCGGCAGTGATTTCGTCGCCCGCCTCGAGCGCGACCGGTTCGCGCTGATCCTGCCCGAGACGCCGGCCGAGGGCGCCTTGCATGTGGCCAACGCGGCGCTCGGTGCGATCGAGGCGCTGGACATTGCTCACCAGGGGTCGCCGGTGTCGCGCCACCTCACGTGCAGCGCCGGCGTCGCCTGCTTCGATGCCTCCTTGCAGGGCGAGGCCGTGCGGCCCGAAGCCATCGACAGCGTCGACGCGCTCGCCGATGCGGCCGCCGCGGCGCTCGACCGCGCGCGGGCCGCCGGTCGCGCCCAGGTCAGCCTGGTGACAGAAAAGGCTGCGATGCCGGGCCCCGGGCCCGAGCCGGACTGATCGTCTTCGTGCGGTCCTGGCGCTTCGCCCGCTCACTGGCCTGGCTCGCGATCGGGTTGTGCATTGCCGTGGTCGCGGCGCTGTGGCAGGTCCACGAGAACAACGAACTCGAGCGATCACGTTTCGATGCGCTGGCCCGCCGTGCGGTCGACCACCTCGCCGTGCGCATGCACAGCTACGAATACGGTCTGCGCGGGACGCGCGGCGCCATCATCGCCGCGGGCGGAGAGACCGGCATCACGCGCCTGCGCTTCGCGCAGTACAGCGCATCGCGCGACATCGAACGCGAGTACCCGGGCGCGCACGGCTTCGGCTTCGCCCGGCGCGTGCCGGTTGCGCAGGAAGCGGCCTTCGTCGCCGCGGCACGGCTTGACGGCAAGCCCGACTTCAAGGTGCATCAACTGGGGCCGAACGAGGGCGAGCGCTATGTGATCCAGTACCTGGAGCCGTCCGATCCCGCCAATCCGGCGTTCGGGCTCGACATCGCCTCGGAGCCCGAGCGGCATGCGGCCGCGGAGCGCGCGATGCTGAGCGGCATGGCCACGCTGACCGCGCCGATCACGCTGATACAGGCCCCGCGGAAGCTGCATTCCCTGTTGCTGCTGCTGCCGGTCTACAAGGTCGGCAGCCCGGCTGCCAGGGCGCAGCGCGAAGGCCGCGTGCCGCTTTCGGCGCGGCAGATGCATGAAGAGACGGTGGGCTGGATCTACACGCCGCTCGTGATCGATGACGTGATGAAGGATTTCGATTTCCAGGACGGCGAGTTCGCGCTGACCCTGTCCGACGCCACCCGTCCCGGTCGGCCCGAACCCTTCTTCGCGTCCGCCGGCGCCGCGTCCGCGGACGCGCTGCGGACCGCGCTGCCGCTCGAGCTCTTCGGCCGGACCTGGCAGGTCGAGGTCACCGCGTTGCCGCCCTTCGCGACGCAGCTGAACCTGCGCAGCCCCTGGGCGGTGCTGGCACGGGTGTCGACCCTCGTGGTGCTGCTGTCGCTGCTGTCGTACATCCATCAGCTCACGCAGCGCCGCAAGGTGCAGGCCGACGAGCAGCGATCGCGGCTCGCCGCCATCGTGACCAGTTCCAACGACGCGATCATCGGGCGCGACCTCGAGGGCCGGATCACCGACTGGAACGGCGCCGCGGCCAAGATCTTCGGCTACACCGCGGCCGAGGTGGTGGACCAGTCGCTGGAGACGCTGCTGGTGCCGCCCGAGTTCGAAGCGGAAGAAGAGACCCTGATCCGTCACATTGCCCAGGGCCATTCGGTCGCCGCGTTCGAGACCTTCCGGCGGCACCGCGATGGCCGCCTGGTCGCGGTGTCGGTGGCGGCCGCGCCGATCCGCTCGGCCAACGGCCGCGTGATCGGCGCCGCGCAGACCGTGCGCGACATCACCCACGAGAACGCCAGCAAGGCACACATCCTGCAGCTGAACGCGACCCTGGAGCAGCAGGTGAGCGAACGCACCGCCCAGCTCGAGGCGCTGTCGGCGCGCGAACGGGCGATCCTGATCGGCGCGGCCAGCGCCATCATCGCCACCGACGTCAACGGGCTGGTGATGCTGTTCAATCCCGCCGCCGAGGCGCTGCTGGGCTATTCGGCGGCCGAGGTGGTGGACCGGGTCGGCATGAACCGCTTCCACGACACCTTCGAAGTGCACAGCCGCGCCATGGCCCTCACCACCGAACTGGGGCGGCCGCTCGATGTGGGCGAAGTGTTCGCGCCCGCGCCCGGAAGCGGCCCGGCCCACACCCGCGAGTGGACCTACGTGCGCAAGGACGGCAGCCGCGTCCCGGTGCATCTGAACGTGAGCCCGCTGCGCGACACGGACGGCCAGGTGGTCGGGTTCATCACCATCGCGATCGACCTGACGGAGCGCAAGGAGGTCGAGGAGAAGCTGCGCAACAACGAGCGCTTCATGCGCATCGTGACCGACAACATTCCCGGCCTGGTCGCCTACTGGACCACCGACCTGCGCTGCACCTTCGCCAACAGCGCCTACGAGCGATGGCTGGGCGTGCCCGCCGATCGGATGATCGGCATCTCGCAACAGGAACTGCTCGGGCCCGAGCTGTTCAGGAAGAATGAGCCGCACATCCGCGCCGCGCTCAGAGGCGAACTGCAGCGCGTCGCGCGCACGCGGATCATTCCGTCCGGCTCGACCGTTCACTACTGGCTGCACTACATCCCCGACGACGACGACGACGGCGTCGTGCAGGGCCTGATCTCGGTGGCGGTGGACGTCACCGACATGCGGCAGGCCCAGGAGCAGCTGGAAGCCCTGAACCTCGCGCTCAACGAGCGCAGCGCCCAGGCCGAGTCGGCGAACAAGGCCAAGAGCGAGTTCCTGGCCAACATGAGCCACGAGATCCGCTCGCCGCTCAACGCGGTCATCGGCCTGGCCTATCTGCTGCGGCAGACCGCGCTGGACGAACAGCAGCGCTCGTTCCTGCAGAAGATCGACGCCGCCGGCAATTCGCTGCTCGGCGTCATCAACGACATCCTCGACATCTCCAAGATCGAGGCCGGCGGCATGGTGCTGGACGAATCCGGCTTCGTGCTGCGCGGGCTGCTGGACGGCGTGGTGGCGATGATGGCCGTGAATGCCGGCGACAAGGGCATCGCGCTGCTGCTCGAGGCCGGCGACGATCTGCCGGCGCGCGTGCTGGGCGACGTCACGCGCATCCGGCAGATCCTGGTCAACCTTCTGAGCAACGCGATCAAGTTCACCGCGGAAGGCTCGGTCCGGCTGAACGTGCAGGTGCTCGAACGCGCGGGATCCAAAGTGCGGCTGCGCCTGTGCGTGACCGACACCGGTGTCGGCATTGAGGCTTCGGTGCTCGGCCGCCTGTTCACCCCGTTCATGCAGGCCGATACCTCGACCACGCGGCGCTTCGGCGGCACCGGACTGGGCCTGTCGATCGTCAAGCAGCTCGTCGAACTGATGGGCGGCGAGATCGGCGTCCGCAGCACGCCCGGTACGGGCAGCGAATTCTGGGTCATCCTGCCGCTGATCGTCACCCACGAGAACGTCGCCCAGGCGGCCACCGGCATGCTGCCGGCCAAGACCAAGCCCGAGGCGGTCGCCGAGGCGAGCCCGCTGCGCCTGGCGCGCGTGCGCGTGCTGGTGGTGGACGACAGCCCGGTCAACCTCGAGGTCTGCCAGCACATCCTCCAACGCCAGGGCGCCCAGGTCAGCCTGGCGAGAGACGGCCGCGAAGCGGTCGAGCGGCTGCGCGCGACGCCCGAGGCCTTCGACGTCGTGCTGATGGACATCCACATGCCCACGCTCGACGGCAACGAGGCGACACGCCTGATCCGCCGCGAGCTCGGCCTCACGCAGCTGCCCGTGATCGCGCTGACCGCCAGTGCGCTGGTGGCGGAGCGCGAGCGCGCGATCGAAGCGGGCATGACGGACTTCATCAGCAAGCCTTTCGATGCGCAGGCGCTGATCCGCAGCGTGCGCCGCTATGCGCAGCGCACGCGCGAAGCGCTGCTGCCGGCCGCGCGGCCGGCGACTTCCAGCGTTGTTCGACTGCCCGCGGAATGGCCGCTCGTCGAGGGCATCGACGCTGCCGATGCGTTCCACCGGCTGAGCGGCGACACCGACCTGTTGCTGAGCGTGCTGCACCGCCTGCTGGCCGAATTCGGCGACCTGGCGCACGCGGATGCCGCGGCCGTGGAAGGCGCGTCGCCGGCGGCGCAGGCTGCATTGGCGGCGCGGCTGCACAAGCTGCAGGGGAGTGCCGGCATGGTCGGCGCCAAGGCCGTGCTGCAGTTGGCCGCCGAGGGCGAAAGCGCGTTCAGGGCGGGCGATCCGGCACGTGCCGCACGTGCGATGCCGGGGCTCGGCGCGGCGCTGCGCAAGCTGCAGGCCGCGGCGCAACCCTTCTTCGACGTCCAGGCCGGCACCCGCGCCGCTGCGGTGCAGGCCGTTGCGGCGCTGCCCGTCGATTCCGGCGAACTGGCGCGCCTGATCGACACGCTGCGCCGGCAAAGCCTGCTGGCGATGCCGATGTTCGACGCGCTCGGGCCCGCGCTCAGGGCATCGCTGGGCGGCGAGCGCTTCGCGGCGCTGGACCGTGCGGTGCAGGATCTGCAGTTCCAGCGCGCGGTCGAGATCCTGCAGTTGGGCTGAAGGGCCGAAGGGCTGTCAGGCGAAGGCCCAAACCTATAATCGCGCGTTCAGGAAAACCAAGCAGTCAGGTGGGTTCGATGCAGGGGCTGCCCGCAGCCGGCCGCCTTTGTGCAAAGCCAGACCCAAGATGAGCCAGCCCACTTCCAGCGTCGCCGACATCCGCAAGACCTTTCTCGATTTCTTCGAGAGCAAGGGCCACACCGTGGTGCCTTCGAGTTCGCTGGTACCGGCCAACGACCCGACCCTGATGTTCACCAACTCGGGCATGGTGCAGTTCAAGGACGTGTTCCTCGGCACCGACCGCCGCTCCTACGTGCGCGCGGCCTCGGTGCAGGCCTGCCTGCGCGCCGGCGGCAAGCACAACGACCTCGAGAACGTCGGCTACACCGCGCGCCACCACACCTTCTTCGAGATGCTGGGCAACTGGAGCTTCGGCGACTATTTCAAGCGCGAATCGCTCACCTGGGCCTTCGAGCTGCTGACGAAGGTCTACAAGCTGCCGGCCGAAAAACTCTGGGCCACCGTCTACATCGAGGACGACGAGGCCTACGACATCTGGACCCAGGAGATCGGCCTGCCGCCCGAGCGCGTGGTGCGCATCGGCGACAACAAGGGCGGCCGCTACATGTCCGACAACTTCTGGATGATGGCCGACACCGGCCCGTGCGGCCCCTGCAGCGAGATCTTCTACGACCACGGCCCCGACATCCCCGGCGGCCCGCCCGGCTCGCCGGATGAAGACGGCGACCGCTACATCGAGATCTGGAACAACGTGTTCATGCAGTTCGACATGCAGCCCGACGGCAGCGTCCGGCCGCTGCCCGCGCCCTGCGTCGACACCGGCATGGGGCTGGAGCGCCTGGCCGCGATCCTGCAGCACGTTCACAGCAACTACGAGATCGACCTGTTCGATGCGCTGATCAAGGCGGCCTCGCGCGAAACCGGCGAGAAGGATCTCGAGAACAAGAGCCTGCGCGTGATTGCCGACCACATCCGGGCCACCGCGTTCCTGGTGGCCGACGGCGTCATTCCGTCGAACGAGGGCCGCGGCTACGTGCAGCGACGCATCGTGCGGCGCGCCATCCGGCACGGCTACAAGCTCGGGCAGAAGAAGCCCTTCTTCCACAAGCTGGTGCCCGACCTCGTCAAGCTGATGGGCGCGGCCTATCCCAAGCTGGTGGCCGACCAGCAGCGCATCATCGAGACGCTGAAGGCCGAGGAAGAGCGCTTCTTCGAGACCTTGGCCAACGGCATGGAAATCCTCGATGCGGCGCTGGCCGGCGATGCCAAGGTGCTGCCGGGCGACGTGGCCTTCAAGCTGCATGACACCTATGGCTTCCCGCTCGACCTGTCGGCCGATGTGTGCCGCGAGCGCGGCGTCGCGGTCGACGAGGCCGGCTTCAACGCGGCGATGGAAAGGCAGAAGGCCGCCGGCCGTGCCGCCGGCAAGTTCCGCATGGACCGCGCGGTCGATTACGCGGGTGCGGCCAATACCTTCACCGGCTACGAGCATCTCGAGGAGAAGGCGCGGGTCGTGGCGCTCTACCTCGAAGGCGTGGCAGTGCAACAGCTCGACGAGGGCCAGTCCGGCATCGTGGTGCTCGACACCACGCCTTTCTATGCCGAGAGCGGCGGCCAGGTCGGCGACGCCGGCGTGCTGGTCGCCGAGGGCGTGCAGTTCGGCGTCGACGACACGCAGAAGATCAAGGCCGACGTGTTCGGCCACCACGGCACGCAGACGCAGGGCGCGCTCAAGGTCGGTGATGCCATCACCGCGCGCGTCGACACCGCGCGCCGCGCCGCCACCATGCGCAACCACAGCGTCACCCACCTGATGCACAAGGCCTTGCGCGAGGTGCTCGGCGCGCACGTGCAGCAGAAGGGTTCGCTGGTCGATGCCGACAAGACGCGCTTCGACTTCGCGCACAACGCCGGTGTCACGCCGGCGCAGATTCTCGAGATCGAGCAGCGCGTCAATGCCGAGATCCTCGCCAACCAGGCGACGCAGGCGCGCGTGATGGACATGGAGTCGGCCCAGAAGACCGGCGCCGTGATGCTGTTCGGCGAGAAGTATGGCGAGACCGTGCGCGTGCTCGACATCGGCTCCAGCCGCGAACTCTGCGGCGGCACGCACGTGGCGCGCACCGGCGACATCGGTCTCTTCAAGATCGTCAGCGAAGGCGGCGTCGCCGCCGGCGTGCGCCGCATCGAGGCCGTGACCGGCGCCAACGCGCTGGCCTATCTGCAGCAGCTCGAGGCGACGGTGCACAGCGTGGCCGCCACGCTCAAGACGCCGCCCGCCGAACTGCAGGGCCGCCTCGCGCAGGTGCTCGACCAGGTGCGCGCACTGGAGCGCGAAGTGGGCTCGCTCAAGGGCCGGCTCGCATCGTCGCAGGGCGACGAGCTGGTCGCCCAGGCCGTGGACGTCAAGGGCCTCAAGGTGCTCGCCGCCAAGCTCGACGGCGCCGATGCGAAGACGCTGCGCGAGACCATGGACAAGCTGAAAGACAAGCTCAAGTCCGCGGCCATCGTGCTGGCTGCGGTCGACGGCGGCAAGGTGCAGATCGCGGCCGGCGTCACGGCCGATGCCATGGGCCGCATCAAGGCCGGCGAACTGGTCAACTTCGTTGCCCAGCAGGTCGGCGGCAAGGGCGGCGGCAAGCCCGACATGGCGATGGCCGGCGGCACCGATGCGGCCGGCCTGCCGGCTGCACTGAAGTCGGTGCAGGCCTGGGTGGCGCAACGGGCCTGAACACCGGCGCCGCGCAACGTCGATGTCTACGCGGTGTGCATGGATGAATCGGAGGCTGCGCCCATTCGGCGTGCTGCTTGCTTCACTCGCCTCCCTCGTTTTCTGCGGCGCCGTCGCGGCCCACCCCGCGCAAGCCGTGAGCTTCGATGGCCGGGATGGCCTGCGGCTCAGCGGCTGGCTGATGCTGCCCGCAACGCCGCCGCAAGGCACCGTCATCGCATTGCACGGCTGCGGCGGGCTCTACGCCACGGCGGGATCGCGCAAGGGCGAGCTCAATGCGCGCCATCAGGCCATGGGCGACATGCTCGTCGACCAGGGCTATGCAGTGTTGTTTCCCGACAGCTTCACATCACGCGGCGTGCATGAGATCTGCACGCAGCGCATCGGAGCGCGGGCGCTCGGCCAGACGGAGCGGCGCCGTGACGTGCTGGCATCGCTGGACTGGGTCGCGGCGCAGCCGTGGGCCGATGCGCGCAAGGTGGCGCTGCTGGGCTGGTCGCACGGCGGCAGCGCCGTACTGGCAGCCACCGACGCGACGCGGCGCGACGTGATGGCCGAGCCGCTTCGCTTCGCCACCGCGATCGCTTTCTATCCGGGCTGTTCGGCGGCACTTACGTCGGGCTATCGCCCTGACACGCGGCTCACCGTGATGATCGGTGCCGACGTGCCCAATGGCGTCCATCCGGGCCAGGGCGTGCACGCCGGTGCCAATCCGGCCGCACGTGCACAGGCCTACGAGCGCGTGCGCGCGCTGCTGCGACAGGCATTCGATCGGCCCCATGTCTGACGCCGTCCCCGTCGACATTCTCGTGATGGGCGCCGGCACCATCGGCTGCTTCGTCGGCGGCAGCCTGCTGGCGGCGGGCGTGCGCGTCGCTTTCATCGGACGACCCCGCGTGCTGGATGCGCTGGCCGAGCGGGGCCTCACGGTGAGCGATCTCGACGGCGCCCGGCACCACGTTCCGGCCGATCGATTGCTGCTCGCGGACGGCGTGCCGGCGGGACTGCGGCCGGCCTTGGTGCTGCTGGCCGTCAAGAGCGGCGCGACCGCCGAAGCTGCGGCCGAGCTTGCATCGGTGCTGCCGGCGGGCACGCTGGTCGTGTCGTTGCAGAACGGCATCTCGAACGCGGCCATCGCCGCTGAGGCCGCGCCCGGCCTGCGCGTGCTGCCGGCGATGGTGCCGTACAACGTGGCGGAGATCGGGCCCGGTGCCTTTCATCGCGGCACCGTCGGCCGTCTGGCGGTGCAGGCCGATCCGGCGCTCGCGCCGTGGACCGCGGTGTTCGAACGCGCCGGCGTTCCGCTCGACCAGCACGCCGATCTGCGGCCGATCCAATGGGGCAAGCTGCTGCTCAATCTCAACAACCCGGTCAATGCGCTGTCGGGCCTGCCGCTGCGCGACGAGCTGCTGCAGCGCGGCTACCGGCGCTGCCTCGCCGCACTGATGGACGAGGCGCTCGATGCCTTGCAGCGCGCGGGCATCGAGCCGGCACAGCTCGGCGCCGTGCCGGCGCGCCGCATGCCGTCCATCCTGCGCCTGCCGACGCCATTGTTCAAGCTGGTCGCCGCGCGCATGCTGCGCATCGATGCCAAGGCGCGCTCCAGCATGGCGGACGACCTCGCACTCGGCCGACGCACCGAGATCGATGCCTTCTGCGGCGAGGTCGCGCGGCTCGCCGAGGCGCATGGCGGTGCGGCCCCGCGCAATGCGAAGATGGTCGAGTTGCTGGAAGCCTGGCCCGAGCGCGGCGAGCGATGGCCGGCGCCGCAACTGCTCTCGGCGATGGGTTTGTAGATCACGGGTTCACTTCAAGGGCTGGCATGCACGTTCTGATCCTCGGCAGCGGCGTGATCGGCACCACGGTCGCGTACTACCTCGCGCAGGCCGGCCACGAGGTCACGGTGATCGACCGCCAGCCCGCGCCCGCGCTCGAAACCAGCTACGCCAATGCCGGCGAGGTGTCGCCCGGCTACTCCGCGCCATGGGCCGGGCCCGGCGTGCCGCTGAAGGCGATCAAATGGCTGCTGATGCAGCACAGTCCGCTGGTCATCAAGCCGATGCTCGATCCGGCGATGTGGCGCTGGGGACTCTCGATGCTGTGCAACTGCACGCAGGCGCGCTACGAGATCAACAAGGGCCGCATGGTGCGCCTGGCCGAGTACAGCCGCGATTGCCTGAAGCAGCTGCGCGCCGACACCGGCATCCGCTACGACGAGCGCGCGCTGGGCACGCTGCAGCTCTTTCGCACGCAGAAGCAGTTCGAGGGCAGCGCGAAGGACATCCGGATCCTGGAGGCCTATCGCGTGCCTCATCAATTGCTCGACCGCGATGGCTGCATCGAATACGAACCTGCGCTCGCCGCGGTCAGGCACAAGTTCGTCGGCGGCCTGCGCCTGCCGGGCGACGAGACCGGCGACTGCTTCAAGTTCACCCAGGCTTTGGCGCGGCTGGCCGAGGCCGCGGGCGTGCGCTTCCGATTCGGCATCGCCATCACCGACATCGGGCACGACGCGAGCGGCGTGACGGCCGTGCACACCGATGCAGGGCTGGTCCATGCCGACCGCTACGTGGTGGCGCTGGGCAGCTACTCGCCGCAGCTGATGCGGCCGCTGGGCATCCGGCTGCCGGT
Organism: Variovorax sp. PBL-E5; assembly: GCF_901827185.1. Lineage (NCBI taxonomy): Bacteria > Pseudomonadati > Pseudomonadota > Betaproteobacteria > Burkholderiales > Comamonadaceae > Variovorax > Variovorax sp. PBL-E5. Next base: position 2,287,129 of record NZ_LR594671.1, read on the forward strand.
CTATCCGGTCAAGGGTTTCTCGATCACGCTGTCGATCGGCGATGCGGCGGGCGCGCCCGAATCCACCGTGATGGACGAAACTTTCAAGGTCGCGGTCACGCGCCTGGGCGAGCGCATCCGGGTCGGCGGCACGGCGCAGCTCTCGGGCTACGACCTCGCGCTGGACGATCGCCGGCGCGACACGCTGGAGCATGTCGTCACGGATCTGTTCCCGCAGGGTGGCAGCGTGAAGGGCGCCGAGTTCTGGACCGGCCTGCGCCCGATGACGCCCGACGGCACGCCCATCCTCGGCGCCACGCCGATCGCCAGGCTGCTGCTGGCCACCGGCCACGGCACGCTGGGCTGGACCATGGCGGCCGGCACCGGCCGCGTGATGGCCGACCTGATCGGCGGCCGGCGTCCCGAGATCGACATGGAAGGCCTGGGCGTCGCGCGCTACGCCTGAAGTGTGCGCGGCGCGCGCCTCAGGCCGCGGCGGGCGCGACGATCGCGCCTTCGATGCGATGGCGCTTCAGCGCATCGGCCACGAAGCCGCTCGCCTTCATCTCCTCGACGAAGGCCGACAACGCTGCGGCCGCCTCGTCGCCGCGCGAAGCCGGCGTGCCCATCGCTTGCTGGATCACCATGAAGCGGCCCGGCAGCAGGCGCAGCCCACCGAGGCGCCTGGCATCGGCTTCCAGTTGCTGCTTCACGCCGGCGGCGACGTCGGCGTTCTCGGCGATGAAGGCATCGACCACCGCCGGCGAGGTCGGTGCGCGCAGCAACTGCGCGGCCTTGATCTCGCGCGTCAGATAGAGGTCGTAGGCGCTGCCCTTGCCGACCATCACGCGCCGCCCGGCGCGGTCGACTTCCGCGTTGTCCTGGAGCGGCGAATCCTGGCGCACGAGATAGGCGCCTTCGATCAGCACGTAGGGCGCGGTGAAGCGGATGCCTTCGCCGCGCAGCGGGTCGATCGCGAAGAAGCCGATGTCGGCCTGCTCGGCCTTCACCGCGTCGACCGACTTGCCGGCCGACTCGAACACCACGAACTCGATGCCGACGTCGAGCCGATCGGCGAAGGCGCGTGCGAGATCGATCGACACGCCGGCCGGCGCGCCGGTGGTCGCGTCCTTGCGCGCCAGGATCGGATTGCCGAGGTTGATGGAGGCGCGCAGCTGGCCGCTGGGCGTGAAGGCGGAGACGACGGACGGGCGGATCGATGGTTTCATGGGGATGCAGGCGGTGGTCAGGAGTGCTGCGGCGGGCAGCGATGCGAGCAGGCAGGCCTCGGCGGGTGAGGCGTTCGTGCATGGTGTCGGCGCTCAATCGCGCCAAGTGCCATGTTCACGCAGCAGGGTCTTCCTGCCACGCGTCATGACCAACCAGCCGTCCTGGCCGACGAAGTAGTTCGCGTCGCCGTCCTGGAACTGCCAGCCCCTCGGATCGCAGGGCGCGTTGCCGGGCGGGCAGGGGCCTTGCCCCGGCTTGCCGACCAGGTTGAGGCGACTGCGATTCCGATTGTGCGTGCCCGCATAGGCGAATTGTTCGCAATCGGTCACGCGCTCGCCGCACATCGGCGTGATCTCGACCGTATACGTGCGGGTTTCGAGCGTGGCCGCGTGCAGCGGCGCCATGGCGATCAAGGGCAGCACGGCAGCGGCGAGTCGTTTCATGTCGGCATCCATGGCAAGCAACGGCCGCCAGTGTATGCCGGTGCCGGGCCTTCGCGATGTGCGCGGCGCGCCTCAGTTCTTGTAGCTCGGATCCAGCCGGTCCAGCTTGCGGATCAGCGAAGGCCAGACGAAGGCGCCGCCGAGGCCGCCGGTCTGCACCTTCATCGCCAGGCCCACGCCTTCGACGATCTTCGGATTCACCTGCGTCAGTTCGCCGCCGCCGGCCTGCGCCGCGATCTGGATCTGGCAGGTGTTTTCGAAGGTGTACATCGAGAGGAAGGCATCGGCGATGGTCTTGCCGACGGTCAGCAGACCATGGTTGCGCAGCATGAGGAAATTGGCCTCGCCCATGTCGGCCTGCAGGCGCGGCTTCTCGTCGTCGCGGAAGGCCACGCCTTCGTAGTCGTGGTAGGCCAGCGAGGCCAGCACGAAGGTTGACTGCTGGCTGATCGGCAGCACGCCGTTCTTCTGCGCGCTGACGGCGATGCCGGCGCGCGTGTGGGTGTGCAGCACGCATTGCACGTCCTCGCGCGCCGCATGCACCGCGCTGTGGATCACGAAGCCGGCCGGATTGACGGGGTAGGGCGAGTCGATCACCTTGTTGCAGTCCTTGTCGACCTTGATCAGGCTCGACGCGGTGATCTCGTCGAACATCAGGCCATAAGGGTTGATCAGGAAATGATGCTCGGGGCCGGGCACGCGTGCGCTGATGTGGGTGAAGACGAGGTCGCTCCAGCCGTACAGCGCGACCAGCCGGTAGCAGGCGGCGAGGTCGGTGCGCAGCTGCCATTCTTCGGCGCTGACGCGTTGGCGGATTTCGCTGTCGGTGCTGGCGTTCATGGCGCTGGTCTCCGGTGGGTGATGCCCTACTGTAGACCCGCGCGCCGCGGCCCGCTGTCAGGAAGTTGACACGCTCAGCGCAGCACGCGGCCGTCGGCGCTGATGCTGATGAGGTCGATGGTGCGCGCCGGATCGTGCAGGCCGGGCCGCAGGTTCATGCGAAAGCCGCCGACGTCGTAGTCGGTCATGCCGGCCATCACGCGCTGCAGGGTCGCGGGCGTGAAGCCGCGGCCGGCTCGCCGCACGGCTTCGCCGACGGCCTTGGCGGCGATGAAACCTTCGAGGCCTTCGTAGGAAGCCGTCTGGTCGGAGTTGTCGACGGCGCCGAGGTATTCCTTGACGATCGGGATCGCCGACGACCGCGGCGACGGCACCACCTGCGAGATCACGATGCCGCCGATGTCCTTGCCCAGCGCTGCGTAGAGCGGATCGATGCCGACGATCGAGAAGGCCGTGAAGTTGCCCGCGTAGCCGCTCTTGCGCAGCTTGCGGATCACGTTGGCCGTGGTGCCGGAGAGCGACACCAGAACGATGGCCTGGGGCGACTGCCGCTGCACCGCGGCGAGCGCCGTGTCCAGCTTGTCGCCGGCCGCGGGCACCAGCGCGGTGGCCACCAGCGGACCGAGCTTGAGGTCGGTCATGGCCTGTTCGACCGCGGCGAGGCCGGCGCGCCCCATGGCATCGTCGTCGCCGACCAGCGCGATGCGCGTCTGGCCGACGGTCGCGCACTGGCGCACGATCTTGAGGGCTTCGTCGGCCATGCTGGGACGCACGTGGAAGACGTTGGTGTGGGACGGCCCGCGCAGGCCGTCCGACGCGGCGAAGGGCGCGAACAGCACGGTGCCCTGGTCCTGCGCGATGGCCGCACCGGCATCGCTGCTCGCGGTGCCGACGAAGCCGAACAGCAGGTCCGCCTTCTGGGCGCCGAGCAGGGTGCGCGCGTTGGCGGCGGCACGCGCGGCGTCGTAGCCGTCGTCGAGCTGCACGAGCTTGAGCTGGATGCCGGGCGCCGCGTTGCTTTCGTTGAACTGGGTCGTGTAGAGGCGGCAGCCGGCCGCGAAGGCCAGCCCGATCTCGCTGGCCGCGCCGGTGAGCGGAACCGATTGCCCGAGGACCACGGTGCGCGCTGCGCCCACCGCGGCACGGGCCGTCTGCGCGTGGCCGGCGCCAAGGCCGCCGCCCCACAGAAGCGCCGCGCCTGCAGCGCCCAGCCAATGCCGGCGTGATTGATCCATGAAATCCCCTCGCTACATCGATCGAAAAATGTAGCGTCTTCGATGCCAAAGAAGAAGGCAGTAAGTCACGTTGAGCGATCGGGTACAGCCTCGGAACCACGAACTTTTGTATCTTGATTGTGCGATTTGCACGCGGCGAAACGATGCGCTGCTGTCAACATCCCTGCGGACTCCGGAGCCCTTTCCGCGAACGACATGAATTCACAGCCATCCGATACTGCGCTGCTCGAAAGCGCGCTGGCCGCCATCGAACGAGTGCTTGCCCGCGCCGACAGCGCGCTGCGCGGCGACCCCTATGTCGGACCCACCCACAGCGTGCCGCTGGAGTTCGCCGTCAGCGCGCCGGCGACCGAAGAACAGCGCTTTCGCGCCAGCGCCGCGCAGTCGGCGATCAACATCTGCCTCTGTTCGGCCGCGGCGCTGATCGATGCCAGCGAGGCCCTGATGAACCGCCGCACCGACCGCTCGCCGCAGGAACTCGAGCGCGAATGGAAGACGCTGGTCAACCACACCAAGACGGCCAGCCGCTCGGCCTACCGGGCCGCGCTCATCATGGCCTCGCACCGGCACGTGCTGGCGGCGCAGGGTGCCGCGCCGGCCGAGAATGAGCGGCGCGTCGCGCGCTGAGCGCGCCGGTCAGAGGCGCTCGAACACCACGTCCCACACGCCGTGGCCCAGCTTGAGGCCGCGATTCTCGAACTTGGTCAGCGGCCGGTAGGCGGGCTTCGGCGCGAAGCCTTCGGCGGCCGTGTTGCGCAGCAGCGTTTCCTGCGAGAGCACTTCGAGCATCTGCTCGGCATAGGGCTGCCAGTCGGTCGCGCAGTGCAGGTAGCCGCCCGGCGCGAGCCGCTCGGCCAGCTTGCGAACGAAGGGCGGCTGGATCAGCCGGCGCTTGTTGTGCCGTTTCTTGTGCCACGGGTCCGGGAAGAACACGTGGATGCCGGCCAGCGTGCCGGGCATCAGCATGTGGTCGATCACGTCGACCGCATCGTGGGCGCAGATGCGGATGTTCTGCAGCTGCTGCTCGCCGATGCGCTTGAGCAGCGCGCCGACGCCGGGCTCGTGCACCTCGCAGCACAGAAAATTCCTCTCCGGCATCAGGGCCGCGATGTGCGCCGTGGCCTCGCCCATGCCGAAGCCGATCTCCAGCACGGTCGACGCCCGACGGCCGAAGGCGGCATCGATATCGAGCGGCGCAGGTTGATAGGGCAAGAGGAAGCGTGGCCCGAATTCGTCGTAGGCACGCGCCTGGCCGTCGGTGGTGCGGCCGCCGCGCTTGACGAAGCTCTTCAGGCGGCGGTGCAGCGGGTGCGTCTCGTCGCCGGCGGCATCGGCGGGCGGATCGCGGGGGAGGTCGTTGGCGGGGGGGATGATCACGGCCGCGGATTGTAGAGAGTGCACCATTCGGGCACCCAGCCGGCGAGCGCGTCGGCCGGCGATGAAGCGGCCGTGGGACCGAGTCCGAGCACCCGCGCCGCCGCATCGAGCGCAGCCAGCGCCGCGCCCGGCGAAGCGGTATCCACCGGCGATGCGCCGTTCTGCTTGGACAGCTTGTCGCCGTCGGCCCCGAGCACGAGCGGCGCATGCAGGTAGCTCGGCGTCGGCAGGCCGAGCGCGCGCTGAAGCAGGATCTGGCGCGCGGTGTTGTCGGCCAGGTCGGCGCCGCGCACGATGTCGGTCACGCCCTGGTCGGCATCGTCGACCACGACGGCCAACTGATAGGCCCACGGTCCGTCGGCGCGCCGCAGCACGAAATCGCCGACCTCGTGCGCCACGTCCTGTTGCTGATCGCCGAGGCGGCGGTCGCGCCAGCGCAGTGCACCGGACGGCTGCGTCGCCTGGAACTTCGTGGCCGCGAAGCGCCAGGCCCGCGCCGGCTTGCCGTGCAGGCCATCGCGGCAGGTGCCGGGATAGACGCGCTCGCCATGCCGGCGGTGCGCCATGCCCTGGCGCACCAGGGCTTCGTCGATGTCCTTGCGCGAACAGCCGCAGGGATAGGCGAGCTGCGCGGCCGCGAGCCGTTCCAGGGCCTTGACGTAAAGGCCGATGCGCTGTGTCTGCCAGACCGGCGGCGCGTCCGGCAGCATGGCGCAGGCGGCCAGCTGGGCGAGGATCGCTTCCCCCATGCCGGGCAGGCAGCGTTCGGTGTCGGCGTCCTCGATGCGCACCAGCCAGCGCGCCCGCGGACCGCGGGCCCGAACGTCGAGCCAGCTGGCCAGCGCCGCGACCATCGAACCGGCATGCAGCGGGCCTGTCGGAGAGGGCGCGAAGCGGCCGGTCCGGATCATCGCCTCGCGAGGTTCAGGCCACCTCGAGCGCCAGCGTGAGGCCCGAGAGGAACGCATCCTCCACGCGATGCCCGATGCACCAGTCGCCGGCCACGCCGAGGCGGCGCTTCGCATCCCACAGGTGCGGCGTGCCGACCGGCACCTGGGTCTGGGCCTCGGGCCAGCAGCGCGCCTGCACGTGAGAAGGTTCGGCGCGGATGCCGGTGATCTCGGCGAAGGCGCGCAGCAGCTTGGCGGCGACACGCGCCGCGTCGTCGCGCAGATGCTCCTGCGACCATGCCGCGCTGGCCTGCAGGGTCCAGCGCTCGATGCGGTCGCGGCCGGGCTTGGAGGATTCGCGGGCCAGCCACGCGACCCGATGGTGCGTGCTGCGGGCCGCATTCCATTGCGGGCCCAGATGCGACAGCGTCGGCTGGTTGGCCTGGGGGAAGGCGATCATCAGCGTCCAGCAGGGCGCGATGCGCACGGCTTCGATCTTCTCGCTGAGCGCGGCCGACAGCTTGCCGTCGCCGAGCAAGGCCCGCGTGCGGCCCGGCGGCACGGCCAGCAGCACGGCGTCGAAACCGGAGTACACATGCTGCGAATCGCCGGCACCCGAGGTGCGCAGCTGCCAGCGCCGCGCATCGAGCGTGTCGGCCTCGATGTGAGTGACGCGCGTGTCCGTCACGAGGCTGTCGCCCAGCGGCGCGGCCCATGCGGCGACCAGGGCGTCCATCCCCGGCTGCGCGACCCAATGGGGCTCGAGCGCAGGCAGTGCCGCCTCGGCCACGCGGCCGTGCGGGTCGAGCACGCGCACCAGGTTCGCGCTCCAGGGCTTGCACAGCTGCGGCGCGAGTTCGAGCGCGCGGGCGAAGCGCGGATCGCGCACGGTGAAGTACTGCGCGCCGCTGTCGAACTTGCCGAAGGCCGTGGATTCGCTCGCCATCCGGCCGCCGGCCGTGGCCTCGCGCTCGAACGCGGTGACCCGATGGCCCGCCTGCACCAGCGTGCGTGCGCACGCCACGCCCGCGATGCCGGCGCCGACGACGGCGTAGTGGCGCGATGAAGTGGATCGGTGGCGATCGGCAGCGGGGCGAGTGGTCATGGTGGTCTCTGTATGTCGATGTATCGGTAGGGCGGTTCAGGCGACTCTAACCCCGTTGCATGGGTCATCGGCCGCGATGGCGTTCGAGCAGCGCGCGGCGCGTGCCCTCGTGCTCGAACTGGGCGAGCCACCATTGCAGTGCGCGGCCCGGCTTGCCGGCGGTGCGGGCGCGCCAGGCGCAATGCATGGTGGCGATCGGCGCCTTGCGCTCGGTCAGGCATTCGACCAGATGGCCGGCCTCGATGTAGGGCCGCGCCATCGGCTCGGGCAGGAAGCCGCCGCCGAGGCCATGCAGCTGGGCCGCGAGCTTGGCCTGCATGGTCGGCACCGTGAGCACGTCCTGGCCGCCGACGAGATTGACCGTCATGCTCGGCCCCGAGCGTGAGGAGTCCGCCGCGGCGACGGCGCGGTGCTGGCGCAGCACGGCGTCGCTGAGCGGCGCATCGAGCCGGGCGAGCGGATGGTGCGGCGCCACGGCATAGACGAAGGCCAGCTCGCCGATCGGCCGGCTGCGGATGCCGGTCGCGGTGAACGCCAGGCTGGCCGCATCGAGCACCGCGCCCACCGCGAGATCGGCCTCGCCGGTGGTCAGCGCCTCGATGGTGCCGAGCAGCGTCTCGTCGCGCAGCTTGAGCCGCGTCGGCGGCTCGAGCGCATAGAACGCGGTGGCCAGGTCGAGCAGCGGATCGCGCGCGATCACGCTGTCGACCGCGATGGTGAGCATCGATTCCCAGCCCGTCGCGATGCGCTTGACACGGTTGGCCACGGCATCGATCTCGCCCAGCAGGCGCGCGGCTTCGCGCAGCAATTCCTGGCCCGCCTCGGTCACGCGCGCCTGGCGCGCGCTGCGGTCGAACAGCAGCACGTCGAGCGCATCCTCGATCTGCCGCACGCGGTAGCTCAGCGCGCTGGGCACGAGATCGAGCGCACGGGCGGCGGCGGCGAAGCTGCCGGTGCTGGCCACGGTCTGCAGCATCGACAAGGCGTCGGGCGTCAGGACGTCGCGGGCGGTGGGCATGGGAGCCTATCGTTCAAAAGATTTGCATGATGCCATCAAAAGTGAAGGCTTCTTCGCACCGGTACGCACCCTAAAGTCACAGACATCCGCTGCGCACAGGGCGCGGCATTCGAAAGCCTTCGACGAAGAGGGCAGGAGAAAGACGATGTTGCAAGTCCGTAAATCCCAGGAACGCGGTTATGCCGATCACGGCTGGCTGCGCTCCTTCCACAGCTTTTCCTTTGCCGGCTACTACGATCCCGCGCACATGGGTTTCGGCAACCTGCGCGTGATCAACGAAGACCGCGTGGCCGCCGGTGCCGGCTTCGGCACCCATGGCCACAAGGATATGGAGATCATCAGCTACGTGCTCTCGGGCGAACTCGCGCACAAGGACAGCATGGGCAATGTCGAATCGATCCCGCCGGGCGACGTGCAGCGCATGAGCGCGGGCCGCGGCGTGATGCACAGCGAGTTCAACCACAAGGCCGACCAGACCACGCACTTCCTGCAGATCTGGATCGAGCCGAACGTGCGCGGCATCGCGCCGGGCTACGAGCAGAAGAACTTCGCCGAGGCCGAGAAGCGCGGCCGGCTGCGGCTGGTCGCCTCGCCCGACGGCGCCGACGGCTCGGTGCTGTTGCACGCCGATGCGCACCTGTACGCGGGCCTGCTCGACGGCGACGAGAAGGCGCAACTGGCGCTCGATCCGAAGCGCAAGAGCTACGTGCACCTGGTGCGCGGCGAGCTCGAAGTCAATGGCCAGAAGCTCGGCGGCGGCGATGCCGCGATGCTCGAAGGCGAATCGCAACTCACGCTCGGCGGCGGCAAGGACGCCGAAGTGCTGGTGTTCGACCTCGCGGCCTGAGGCCGCATTTTTTCTTTCCTTCCTCTCTCTCATCAACTCAGGAGTTATTTCTCATGGCAACCACCACCGCATCGAACTATGCTGCCCCCGCGACGGCCACGTCGCCGCAGGACACGCTGGCATTGATCGGCCGCATCCTGATCGCCTACCTGTTCATCCCGGCCGGCATCAGCAAGCTGCTGGGCTTTGCCGGCACGGTCGGCTACATCGCGTCGGTGGGCCTGCCGCTGCCGCAACTCGGTGCCGTGATCGCGATCATTGTCGAACTCGGCTTCGGCATCGCCTTGCTGCTGGGCTACAAGACGCGCTGGACGGCCTTCGTCATGGCGCTGTTCGTGCTGGCCACTGCGCTGTTCTTCCACAATTTCTGGGCCATGCCGGAAGCGAAGTACGCGATGATGAAGCTCAACTTCGACAAGAACATGGCGATCGCCGGCGGTCTGCTGGCCTTCTCCGTGCTGGGCGCCGGCCGCTTCGGCATCGACAAGCGCTGAGCGCAGGCAGCACCGCATGAGCGACATCGTCGTTGTCTTTCATTCCGGCTACGGCCACACCCAGCGCGTGGCGCAGGCCGTGGCCGAGGGCGCCGAGGCGCAACTGCTCGCGATCGATGCCGACGGCAACCTGCCGGCCGAAGGCTGGGACCTCCTGGCCGCGGCCGACGCGATCATCATGGGCTCGCCCACCTACATGGGCGGCGTGAGCTGGCAGTTCAAGAAGTTCGCGGACGCCTCGTCCAAGGTCTGGTACACGCAGGGCTGGCGCAACAAGCTGTTCGCCGGCTTCACCAACAGCGCCACCATGAACGGCGACAAGGTCGCGACCGTGACCTACCTCTGGCACCTGGCCATGCAGCACGGCGGCCTGTGGGCCGGGCTCGGCATCCTGCCGAGCAACGACAAGGCGGCAACGCGCGACGCGATCAACTACGTCGGCGGCTATGGCGGCCTGCTGACCACCTCGCCTTCCGATGCGAGTCCGGCCGAGATGTCGCGCGGCGATCTGGAAACCGCACGCGCATTTGGCAAACGGGTGGCCGAACTGGTCAAATGACTCGTCCAACGCCGACCATGGAGAGACGATATGACGACCGGACCCCTGCTGCTGCAACCCCATGACAAGGACCTCGGCGGGGGCTTCAAGGTCCGGCGTCTGCTGCCGTCGGCGCAGCGACGCTCGGTTGGCCCTTTCGTATTCTTCGACCATTTCGGACCGGCCAGCGAGCGGCCGGGCATGCAGCACGATGTGCGGCCGCATCCGCACATCGGCCTCGCCACCGTGACCTACCTGTTCGAGGGTGCGATGAAGCATCGCGACAGCCTGGGCTCGGTGCAGGAGGTCCTGCCCGGTGCGATCAACTGGATGACCGCGGGCCGCGGCATCGTGCATTCGGAGCGCAAGCCCGAGCGGTTGCGTGATGCAAGCTACGTGAACCACGGCCTGCAGCTCTGGGCCGCGCTGCCGCTGGCGCACGAAGAGGACGAGCCGGCCTTCTCGCACACGGCGGCGACCGACATCCCCGCGCTCGACGTGCAGGGCGTCGCCGTGCGCGTGCTGGTCGGCGAGGCCTTCGGTGCGCGCTCGCCGGTGGCGACCCTGTCGCACACGGTCTACCTCGACCTCGCGCTGCCGGCCGGCGTGCGCTTCGAGCTGCCGGCGCTGGCGAAGGAGCTGGCCATCTATGCCGTCGACGGCGACGTGTCGCTGGACGGGGCGCCAGTGGCCCAGCACACCATGGCGATGCTGCCCGAAGGCGAGGGCGGGGTGCTGAGCGCGCAGGCCGCCGTTCGCGTCGTGGTGATCGGCGGTGAACCGCTCGACGGGCCGCGCTACATCACCTGGAATTTCGTTTCGAGCCGGCGCGAACGCATCCTCGAGGCCGGCGCCGACTGGGCCGCGCAGCGCATGGGGCAAGTGCCCGGCGAGACCGAATTCATTCCGCTGCCCGGCCATCCGTTCGGCGTGCAAGAGCCCGATACGAAAAGCACGCCGGTCTGAGGCGCGGCCTTCTTCTCAGCGCTTGCGCGCGAGGTCCGGATCCTCGGACGCGCGGGCGCTCGCATGCTTCGATCGCGCGCTCAGATCGGGCGCCAGCGTCTCGCGGCCATCGAAGACGAAGCACTCGCCGTGGTAGTGCGCGCCGCCGACCTGCTCGAAGTACTTGAGGATGCCGCCTTCGAGCTGCAGCACGTCCGCCACGCCTTCTTCGCGCATCAGGATGGCGGCCTTCTCGCAGCGGATGCCGCCGGTGCAGAAGCTCACCACCGTCTTGCCCGCGAGCGCCTCGCGATGCGCGCGCAGCGCCTTGGGAAACTCGGTGAACTTGCCGATGCGCCAGTCGATGGCGCCGTCGAAGCTGCCGTGGTCGACCTCGAAGGCGTTGCGCGTGTCGAGCAGCGCGATCGGCTTGCCGGCATCGTCATGGCCCTGGTCGAGCCAGCGCTTGAGCGTCGGCGCATCGATGCCGGGCGCGCGGCCGGCCGCGGGCTGGATCGCGGGATGGTCCATGCGGATGATCTCGCGTTTCAGCTTGACCAGCATGCGGCGGAAGGGCTGGGCTTCGGACCAGCTCCGCTTGGCCTCCAGGTCGGCGAAGCGCGCGTCGGCGCGCAGGCCATCGAGAAATGCGTCCACGGCATCGGCCGCGCCGGCCACGAACAGGTTGATGCCCTCGGGCGCGAGCAGCACGGTGCCCTTGAGGCCGAGTGCATGGGTGCTTGCGCGCAGCGTCTCGCGCACTGCCGCGCCGTCGTCGATCGGCACGAACTTGTAGGCGGCGATATTCAAAATCTCTTGCACGGGGCGCGATTGTAGGGATGGCCACATCACATCGTGGGGTGGCGCTTTCTACAATGGACCCATGTTCGTTCACCTGCGCCTGCACACCGAGTTCTCCGTCGTCGACGGCACCAACCGCATCGACGAAGTCGTCAAGGCCGCCGCGGCCGACGGCCAGCCTGCACTGGCCATCACCGACCTCAACAACCTCTTCGGCGCGGTCAAGTTCTACAAGGAGGCGCGCGGCAAGGGCGTCAAGCCCGTGCTGGGTGTCGAGGTCTTCCTCGAAGGGCTGGGCAGCGACATCGCGTCGTTGACGCGCATCGTGCTGCTGGTGCAGAACACCGAAGGCTATCTGCATCTGTCGGAACTGCTCGCACGCGCCTGGACCCAGAACGTCGGCCGGGGCCAGGCCCAGGCGGTGGTCAAGCTGGCCTGGCTCGAAGAACTGCAGGGGGGGCTGATCGCCCTGTCGGGCGCGCAGGCCGGACCGCTGGGCGCGGCACTGCTGCAAGGCCAGGCCGAACGCGCGGCGGAGATCGCGCTGCAGCTCGCGGGCCTGTTCCCGCATCGCTTCTACATCGAGTTGCAGCGCGCCGGCCGACCCGAGGACGAGCCGCACGTGCTCGCGGCCGTGCAACTGGCCGCGCGGCTCGGGCTGCCGGTGGTCGCCACGCACCCGGTGCAGTTCGCCACCGCCGAGGACTACGAGGCGCACGAGGCGCGCGTCTGCATCTCCGAAGGCGAGATCCTCGGCAACCCGCGCCGCGTGCGCAAGTTCACGCGCGAGCAGTACTTCAAGTCGTCGGCCGAGATGACGCAGCTCTTCGCCGACGTGCCGAGTGCGCTCGCCAACACGGTCGAGATCGCGCGCCGCTGCAACCTCACGCTGACGCTCGGCAAGCCGCAGCTGCCGAACTTCCCGACGCCCGACGGCATGCCGATCGAGGCCTATTTCCGCGTCGCTTCGTTCGAGGGGCTGGAAGAGCGGCTCGCGCATCTCTATCCCGATGCCGCCAAGCGCGATGCCGAGCGGCCTCGCTACGTCGAACGGCTCGAGTTCGAGATCAACACCATCCTCAAGATGGGCTTCCCGGGCTACTTCCTGATCGTCGGCGACTTCATCAACTGGGCCAAGAAGAACCGCTGCCCGGTCGGCCCGGGCCGCGGCTCGGGTGCGGGCTCGCTGGTGGCCTATGCGCTCAAGATCACCGATCTCGATCCGCTCGAATACAAGCTGCTGTTCGAACGCTTCCTGAATCCCGAGCGCGTCTCGATGCCCGACTTCGACATCGACTTCTGCCAGGGCAACCGCGACCGCGTGATCGACTACGTCAAGGACAAGTACGGCCGCGACGCCGTGAGCCAGATCGCGACCTTCGGCACCATGGCCGCGCGCGCCGCGATCCGCGACGTCGGCCGCGTGCTCGACATGAGCTACATGTTCTGCGACGGCATCAGCAAGCTCATTCCGAACAAGCCCGGCCAGCCGGTCACGATCCAGTATCCGCCGTCGCCCAAGCCCGAAGGCGACAAGAACAATTACGCGATCGAGATGGAGCCGCAACTCGCGGCCCGCATCGAGAAGGAAGAGGAAGTGCGCATGCTGGTCGAGCTGGCGCAGAAGCTCGAAGGCATGACGCGCAACATCGGCATGCATGCGGGCGGCGTGCTGATCGCGCCGGGCAAGCTCACCGACTTCTGTCCGCTCTACCAGCAGCCCGGCAGCGACTCGGCCGTGAGCCAGTACGACAAGGACGATGTCGAGGCGGTCGGGCTCGTCAAGTTCGACTTTCTGGGCCTGGCGACGCTGACCATCCTCGAGATCGCGAAGGACTTCATCGTCGCGCGCCACAAGGGCCAGGAGAACTTCGCCTACGAGAACATCCGGCTCGACGATTCGCCCACCTACAAGCTGTTTGCCGAAGGCAAGACCGAGGCGGTGTTCCAGTTCGAATCGCGCGGCATGCAGGGCATGCTCAAGGATGCGCGGCCGACGCGGCTGGAAGACCTGATCGCGCTCAACGCGCTGTACCGCCCGGGTCCGATGGACCTGATCCCGAGCTTCGTCGCGCGCAAGCACGGGCGCGAGCCGGTCGAGTATCCGCATCCGCTGGTGGAGGAGATGCTGTCGGAAACCTACGGCATCATGGTCTACCAGGAACAGGTGATGCAGACGGCGCAGATCCTGGGCGGCTACTCGCTCGGCGGCGCCGACCTGCTGCGCCGCGCGATGGGCAAGAAGAAGGCCGAGGAGATGGCCGAGCACCGCGAGATCTTCCGCGCCGGTGCGGCCAAGAACCACATCGACCAGCCCAAGGCCGACGAGATCTTCGACCTGATGGAGAAGTTCGCGGGCTACGGCTTCAACAAGTCGCACGCGGCCGCTTATTCGCTCCTGGCCTATCACACGGGCTGGCTCAAGGTCCACTACACGGCCGAGTTCTACTGCGCCAACATGACGGTGGAAATGGACGACACCGACAAGCTGAAGGTGTTGTTCGAGGACGCGCAGAAGAATTTCGGCATGACCTTCGAGCCGCCGGATGTCAATCGCGGCCACCATCGCTTCGAGCCGGTCACCGACAAGGTGATCCGCTACGGCCTCGGCGCGGTCAAGGGCACGGGCCAGCTCGCGGTCGAGGCGATCGTCAAGGCGCGGGAAGAGGGTGGTCCGTTCCAGAGCCTGTTCGATTTCTGCGTGCGCGTGGACCGCCAGCGCATCAACAAGCGCACGGTCGAGGCGCTGATCAAGGCCGGCGCCTTCGATTCGCTGCAGCAGAACCGCGCCGCGCTGGTCGCCTCGCTCGACCGCGCCTTCGAGTTCGCCAGCGCGACCGAAGCCAATGCGGCACAGGTCGACATCTTCGGCGACAGCGAGCACGGCAGCGCGACGGCCGAGCCCGACCTGATCGATGCCACGCCCTGGGGCGTGAAGGAACGCCTGACCTACGAGAAGACGGCGATCGGCTTCTACCTGTCGGGGCACCTGTTCGATGAGGTCGCGCACGAGGTGCGGCGCTTCTGCAAGCGCGAGATCGACGAGCTCATGGACAGCCGCGAGCAGCAGGTCATCGCGGGCATCGTGAGCGACTTCCGCGTCATCAACGGCCAGCGCGGCCGGCTCGCGATCTTCAAGCTCGACGACAAGTCGGGCGCGATCGATGCGACGGCCGACGAGGCGCTCTTCAACGCCAACCGCAACGTGCTGAAGGACGACGAACTGGTGATCGTGAGCGGCCGGCTGCAGCCTGGCCGCGGCGGCTTCGAGGCGCGCTTCCAGGTTCAGCAGGTGTGGGACCTGGCGACGGCGCGCTGCCGCTTCGGCAAGTTCCTGCGCGTGGCGGTCAACGGCAAGGCGCCGGACATCGCGCGGCTGGTGAAGGAGTTTCCGCCGCGCACCGAACAGAGCGAGCATGGCGAGCTGCTGCAAGGGCTCGGCGTGCGGCTGTCGATGGCGCGCGGCGGCGCGCAGGTCGAACTGCAGCTGGGCGAACGCGCGAAGTTCTTTCCGACCGATGCGGCGCTGGCGAGCTGGATGGCGCAGGCCGATGCGGGGCGTGCGGCGGTGGTCTACGAATAGCGGCTGAAGCGCTGCTTCAGCGCTTGGGCTTCAGCGTGACGATCAGCCGTGGCGGCACGGTGCCGTCGATGTCGCGCGGCAGCTTCTCCGTCTTCTCCAGGGCACGCAGCGCGGCTTCGTCCCAGGCGGGCAGGCCACTGGACTTGGTCAGCGTGGGCGTGCCGACGATGGTGCCATCGGGCGCCAGACGCACATCGAACTCCGCGCCCGGATTGCCGCTCACCAGATCGGCATCGGGGAACACCACGTTGGGCCGCACGGCCGCCGCGACCCGGCCGCCGTAGCTGCCCGACGGGCCCGAGGACTTCAGCGCCGTTCCCTTCGAGTTGTCGTCGCCGCTTGCGCCCGCGAGGCCCTGCATGCGCTTGAGCGTGGCTGCGCGGTCCGCCGCCAGCTGTGCCGCCTGCTTGGCGTCGGCCTCTTTCTTCTTCGCCGCTTCGGCCTGCTTGGCCGCGGCGTCCTGCTGCTTCTTCAGCTCGGCCTGCTTCTGCTGCTCTTCCTTCTTGCGCTCGGCCTCGTCCTCGGCGCGCTGCCTGGCTTCGGCGTCCTTCTTGTCCTGCGCGGCCTTCTTGGCGGCGTCGAGCTTCTTCTGCTGTTGCGCCTGCTGCTCGAGCTCGCGCTCCTTCTGCTCTTTCTGTTCCTTTTGCTTCTTCTCGCGCTCGAGGGCGATGTCGGGCGCGCGCGGCGCGGGCGTGGGCTCGGGCGGCTTCACGGCCTGCGGTGGTGGGGGAGGTGGCGGAGGCGGCGGTGGCGCGGGCCTCGGGGCCGGCGCAGGCGGCACGGGCGTCGGCGGCGCCGACAGCCGTGGCGCGGCCTGCTGCACGGTCGAAGACCACAGCTCGGCCTCGACCGCCTCGTCCTCCGCTTCGCGCTTCCAGTTCACGCCCCAGGTCAGCGCCGCGATCAGCAGCGCGTGCGCGATCAGCGCAAGCACCACGGCGCGCGGCGTGCCGCGCTGCGGCGGCGGTGCGAACTCGGGGCGGTCGGCGGCGAGCGACATGCCTTACCTGGCGCCGGTGGTCGTGACCGACAGCCCGACGCGGTCGACGCCGCTGCGCTTGAGCTGGTTCATCGCCTTGACCACGGTTTCGTACTTGACGGACTTGTCGGCACTGATGATCACCGGGCGCTGGTCGTCGCCGCCCTGCGCGGTCTTGGCGGCCGAGCCGATCTGCGTCATCGGAATGGAAATGCCGCCGCTGCCCATCGACGGATCCTTCTTGATCTGCACTTCGTCGTCGCTCTTGATGACGATCTCGATCGGCTTGTCGGGCTGCTTGTTGGCGCGGTCGACGCTCGGCAGGTTGATCACGCTCGGCGTGATCAGCGGCGCCGTGACCATGAAAATGATCAAGAGCACCAGCATCACGTCGATGAACGGGACCATGTTGATCTCGTTGATCGTGCGGCGGCCTCGGCCGCGGGAGGACATGGCGGGCATGGTGCGGTACTCCGCCTCAGCGCCCGGTGGCCGGCGTGACCGAGGCCGGGTTGACGTGCGCCGTCAGGTTGCGCTGCAGGATGTTCGAGAACTCTTCGATGAAGGTCTCGAGCGCGATCGCGATCTTGTCGATCTCGCGTGCGAAGCGGTTGTAGGCCACCACGGCCGGAATGGCTGCGAACAGGCCGATGGCGGTGGCGACCAGGGCCTCGGCGATGCCGGGCGCCACGGTCGAGAGCGTGACCTGCGCGAGCGCCGCCAGGCCGGTGAAGGCATGCATGATCCCCCACACGGTGCCGAACAGGCCGACATAGGGCGAGACCGAGCCGACGGTGGCCAGGAAGGAGAGGTTCTGCTCGATCGCGTCGAGTTCGCGCTGGAAGCTCGCCCGCATCGCGCGGCGCGCGCCGTCGAGCAGGGTGCCGGCATCGCTGACGTGGCGTTCGCGCAGCTTCTGGTATTCGCGCATGCCGGAAGCGAAGATGCGCTCCATCGGGCCGGCGAACTTGGCGTTCTGCGCGGCGGACGCGAAGAGTTCGTTCAGGCTGGTGCCGGACCAGAACTCGCGCTCGAAGTCGTCGTTGAGCGCGCGCGTGCGCTTGAGCGAGAAGAACTTGCGGAAGATGGCAGCCCAGCTGGCAACCGACACGATGAGCAGCAGCGCCACCACAAACTGCACCGGAAGACTGGCATGGACCAGGAGATTGAGGATCGACAGTTCTTGATTCATGGCTGATGAGGTTGAGACATGGAGCCCGCATAGCGCTCGAGGGTTCCCGAAACTTGCCGCGGCATACGCGAAGGTCGGAGCGTGACGGCATCGACCCAGCCGATCCGGATCGTGCCCTCGCACAGCAGCAAGGGCTCGGGCGAAACGCCCTCGGCACGGCCTTGCTCTGATTTTGATAGCACGCGTTGACCGATTATCAGCGACGCGGAGCCGATCTCCCGCAGATCGGCTGTAACCAGCAGTTCGTCGTCGAGCCGCGCCGGGCGATGGTACTTGAGCTGCGTCTCGCTGACCACGAAGATGCCGCCACTTTCCTCGCGCAGCCGGCCCTGGGCGACGCCCAGCGAACGAAGCCATTCGGTGCGCGCGCGCTCCATGAACTTCAGGTAGTTGGCATAGAACACGATGCCGCCGGCATCGGTGTCTTCCCAGTAGACGCGGATGGGAAAGACAAAAGTCATGGGTGCACCCTTGACGCTTCGCGCCTTCCCGCCAAGCGGGAGCGAGCTTGCCTGGGGCGGCCCGGCGCTGCGCTCATGCGGCGATGGCCGCACTGGCCCATGCGCGCAGCCGCGCGACCGATTCCTCGAGATGGGCCATCGAGCTGGCCGTCGAGAAGCGAACGAAGCGGCCGGTCTGGTCGGTGCCGAAGTCGCGGCCGGGCGTGATGGCGACATGCGCCTGCTTCATGGCCTCGAAGGCGAAATCCCAGCTGCCGGAAATGCCGAGCTTCTCGCCGAAGGCCGAGCAATCGGCCCAGGCATAGAAGGCGCCGTCGGGCACCACCGGCACCTTGAGGCCCAGCGCATCGAGCTGCGGAATGAACCAGTCGCGCCGGGCCTTGAACTCGGCGCGGCGTCGTTCGTATTCGGTGATGCTGTCGGCCTCGAAGCAGGCCAGTGCCGCATGCTGCGAGACGGTGCTGGCGCAGATGAAGAGGTTCTGCGCCAGCCGCTCGATCGCCGGCACGAGAACGTCGGGCACCACCAGCCAGCCGAGGCGCCAGCCGGTCATGTTGAAGTACTTGCTGAAGCTGTTGATGCTGATGACCTGGTCGTCGATGGCGAGCGCGGTCTGGCCATAGGTGGCGTCGTACGAGAGGCCAAGGTAGATCTCGTCGATCAGCGTGATGCCGCCGCGCCGCGTGACGACGTCGTGGATGCGGCGCAGTTCGTCGGGCGCGATCGAGGTGCCGGTCGGGTTGGACGGCGAGGCCAGCAGCACGCCGCGCGTGTGCGGGGTCCAGGCGGCTTCGACTTTCGCGGCGCTGAGCTGGAAGCGTTCGGCCGCGGTGGTCGGGATGAGCACGGCGCGGCCGTCGGCCGCGGTGACGAAATGGCGGTTGCAGGGATAGCTCGGATCGGGCAGCAGCACTTCGTCGCCGGCCTCGATCAGCGCGAGGCAGGCCAGCTGCAGCGCGGCCGATGCGCCGGCCGTGATGACGATGCGACGCGCCGGCACGTCGACGCCGAAGCGCTCGGCATACCAGCCGCTGATGCGCTCTCGCAGGCGGTCGAGTCCCGTGGCCTGCGTGTACTGCGTCGCGCCGGCGCGCACGGCCCGTGCGGCGGCTTCCTGCACCAGCGGCGGCGCGGTGAAATCGGGCTCGCCGATGTTGAGGAAGATCATCGGCCGCTCGGTGTGCGCCACCTCGCATGCCAGCGTGGCGGCGGCCTTGGCGACCTCCATCACATAGAAAGGCTCGATGCGCTCGGCGCGCTTCGAAATCCTCACGGCCGGGCCTTTCCGCTGGCGCGGTCGGCTTCGACCTCGGCCGGCCGCAGCTGCGGCGCGAGCCCGTTGAGCACCGCATTCACGTACTTGTGGCCGTCGGTGCCGCCGAATTCCTTCGCGAGTTCGATGCACTCGTTGAGCACCACGCGCCATGGCACGTCGAGGCAGTGCTGGAATTCGTAGACGCCGATCCACATCACCGCGTGCTCGATCGGCGAGATCTCCTCGAGCTTGCGGTCGAGCAGCGGCACGATGAGCGCGTCGAGCCGATCAGCGCCTTCGATCGATCCGTGCAGCAGCGCGTCATAGTGCGCCGCATCGGCCTTGTGGAA
Source organism: Variovorax sp. PBL-E5 (assembly GCF_901827185.1). NCBI lineage: Bacteria > Pseudomonadati > Pseudomonadota > Betaproteobacteria > Burkholderiales > Comamonadaceae > Variovorax > Variovorax sp. PBL-E5. The sequence continues at coordinate 2,306,691 of NZ_LR594671.1, forward strand.
GCCAGCGAGGTCGCGCGTGAACTCGTCGATCGCCGCGGCCTCGTTGCGTCCGACGAGGTGCTGGTAGAGCGCCTGCAGCGCGAACTCGCGGGCGCGGCTGCGGTTCGACTTGGCGGAGGCCTTGCGCGCGCCGGTGCTGGTGAGGCCGGTGCGCGACTGGCGCGGCTTGCCGTTGTTCTCGGCCTTGGTGGATTCGGTCATGAAAAGGTGGCGAGCAGTTGCGCCATCTCGACAGCGACGCGTGCCGCGTCGCGGCCCTTGTCGGTCTGCCGGGCGATCGCCTGTTCGAGGTTCTCGGTGGTGAGGATCGCGTTGGCGATCGGGAGGCGATGGTCGAGCGCGACGCGGCTCACGCTGGCGCCCGATTCGTTGGCCACCAGTTCGAAGTGATAGGTTTCTCCGCGGATGATGCAACCCAGCGCGATCAGCGCGTGATAGCGCCCGCGCCGGGCCAGCGCCTGCAAGGCGACCGGCACTTCGAGTGCGCCGGGCACGCTGAAGTGGTCGATGTCGTCATCGGCCACGCCCAGCGCGGCGAGTTCGCTGCGGCAGGCCTTCGCCAGCGCATCGGTGATGTCTTCATTGAAGCGCGCCTGCACGATGCCGATGCGCAGGCCCTTGCCGTCGAGCGGCGCACCGGTGCCCTTGTTCGCGTGTTGCATCAGCGGATCCGCCTTGCGAGTCGCGTCTTCATTTTTCTTCCTTGGTGATGTAGCCGGCGATCTCCATGCCGTACCCGGCCGCCATGCTGGGCATGCGGCGCGGCGTGCCGAGCAGGTTCATGGTGTGAACGCCGCATTCGCGCAGGATCTGCGCGCCGATGCCGTAGCTGCGCAGGTCCATGCGGCCGCGCTCCGGCGCCTGGGCGGGGCGCGCGGTGCCGTCGAATTGCGACAGCAGTTCAGCGCCCGTCTCGCCGCAGTTGAGCAGCACGGCGACGCCCTTGCCCTGGGCCGCGATGTGGGCCAGGCTGGCATCGAGGCTCCACGAGTGCAGCGAGCGGTTGACTTCGAGCACGTCGAGCACGGAGAGCGGTTCGTGCACCCGCACGTCCACCGTGTCGCCCGCATCCCATCGGCCGCGCACCAGCGCCAGGTGCACGCCCTTGCTCGGCTTGTCGCGGAAGGCATGGGCGGTGAAGTTGCCCCAGGCCGTGTGGATCTCGCGGCAGCCGACCTTCTCGATCAGCGATTCGTTGCGGCTGCGGTGCTCGATGAGCGCGGCGATGGTGCCGACCTTGAGGCCATGCTCGGCCGCGAACACCTGCAGATCGGGCAGCCGGGCCATGGTGCCGTCCTCGTTCATCACCTCGCAGATCACCGCGGCGGGCGAGCAGCCGGCCATCGAGGCGAGGTCGCAGCCGGCCTCGGTATGGCCCGCGCGCATCAGCACGCCGCCGTCGACCGCCTGCAACGGAAAGATGTGGCCGGGCTGGACCAGATCGGCCGCGACGGCGTCGCGCGCGACCGCGGCCTGCACGGTGCGGGCGCGGTCGGCCGCCGAGATGCCGGTGGTCACGCCCTCGGCGGCTTCGATCGAGACGGTGAACGCGGTGGCGTGCTTGGCGCCGTTGCGCGCCACCATCGGCGGCAGCTGCAGCCGCTCGCACATCTCGCGCGAGAGCGTCAGGCAGATCAGGCCGCGCGCATGGCGGGCCATGAAGTTGATCGCTTCGGGCGTCACGTGGTCCGCGGCGATGACGATGTCGCCTTCGTTCTCGCGGTCTTCCTCGTCGACCAGGATCACCATGCGGCCGGCGCGCATCTCGGCCACGATCTCTTCGACCGGGGAGATCGGCGCGGGCGCCGGGCCGCTGCGGGAGGCCGCGATCGGCGTGACGGATGCGTTCATGGGCTGCTGTCTTTCTGTGCGGAGGGAAGGGCGCCGGCCTGGAGCATGCGCTCCACGTAGCGGGCGACGGTGTCGATCTCGAGGTTGACGCGGCTGCCGGCCGTGAGGCTGCCGAGCGCCGTGTGGTCGACCGTGTGCGGGATCAGGTTGATGCTGATCTCGCTGCCGTCGGCGCGGTCGTTCACGGTATTGACGGTGAGGCTCACGCCATTGATGGTGATGGAGCCCTTGTACGCCAAGAAGCGAGCGAGCTCGGGCGGCGCCAGCACGCGCAATTCCCAGCTCTCGCCCACCGGGGCGAAATGGCTGATGGTGCCGATGCCGTCCACATGGCCGGACACGATGTGGCCGCCGAGCCGGTCGCTGGCGCGCAGCGCCTTTTCGAGGTTGACGCGTGTCGCCTCTTCGGCCAGGCCGGCGGTCTTGGCCAGCGATTCGGCCGAGATGTCGATGGTGAACAGCTGCTGCGCGGGATCGAGCGTGGTGACGGTCATGCAGGCGCCGTTGAGCGCAATGCTGTCGCCGAGGCCGACATCGTCGAGGTAGCCGACAGGCGTCGCGATGCTGAGCCGCTTGCCGTGGGACGAAGAGCTGCCGAGGTCGTGGACGGCGGCGATGCGCCCCACGCCGGTGATGATTCCGGTGAACATCGCCGCATTTTCGCAGAGAAGCGGCAGGGGGTCGGGGCCAACCCTAAAACAGGTCGCGGCCGGCCACGCGGGCGACGATGCGCAGGTCGGGGCCGAGCCTGTCGACCGACCTGAAATCGAGCGGCATGGCCGCCGAGAGCGCGGTCAGCGGGCCCGCCGCGTAGGGGTCGCTGGCCATGTCGAGGCCGCTGCCGATCAGCTTCGGTGCCAGATAGACCAGCAATTCGTCGACCAGCCCTTCGCGCAGCAGCGATCCGTTGAGCTTGTGGCCTGCCTCGACGTGCAACTCGTTGATTTCGCGGGCCGCCAGGTCTTTCAGCATGGCGGCGAGGTCCACCTTGCCCCGCGCATCGGGCAGGTAGCGCAGGGTCGCGCCGCGCGCTTCCAGGGCCGCTGCCCTGGCATCGTCTCGCACTGCGGCGTAGATCCAGACCGCGCGGCCCGCCATGAAGATGCGCGCCTCGGGCGGCGTTTGCAGCCGGCTGTCGACGACCACGAGGTGCGGCTGGCGCGGCGTCCCGACCAGGCGGACATCGAGGCGGGGGTCGTCCTCGATCACCGTGCCGACGCCCGTCAGCACTGCGCTGGCGCGCGCGCGCCATGCGTGGCCGTCGGTGCGCGCGGCCTCCGAGGTGATCCATTGGCTCACGCCGTTGTGAAGGCCGGTCCTGCCGTCCAGCGAAGCCGCGACCTTGAGCCGCACCCAGGGTGTCTTGCGGACCATGCGGCTGAAGAAGCCGAGATTGAGTTCGCGGACTTCCTCTGCGCCCGCGTCCAGTTCGACCTCGACGCCTGCGGCACGCAGGCGCTCGAAGCCCTGGCCCGCGACGAGAGGATTCGGATCGGGCATCGACGCGACGACCTTGCGAATGCCGGCGCGGATCAGCGCGTCGCAGCAAGGGCCGGTCCGGCCGTGGTGGGAACAAGGCTCCAGGGTCACGTAGGCCGTGGCTTGCGTTACGTCGCTGCCGCGGCTCGCGGCATCTCGCAGCGCCATGACCTCGGCATGCGGACCGCCCACCGGCTGCGTGCAGCCTTCGCCCAGGATCGCGCCGCTGGGGTCGACCAGCACGCAACCGACGCGCGGATTCGGGTCGGTATCCGTGCCCGCTTGTCGAGCAAGCGCCAACGCACGCGCCATGGGCAGGAAATTTCTATTCATATCTACGCGAATTGAATGACGAATTGGATTGCCGGTATGAGTCTGCAATTTGCGATATTTCGCGATATTTAAACGCCATCTGCCGTTAGTCCGGCAATTTGGCCCGTTGGTCGATTTGCCGATCGCTGCGAGACGTTATCCATAGAATTCGCCGAATTAAATCAGGGAGACAACTCCGCACGCGCTTTGCCGCATGTGGGTCATGCGACATGGAACGACCATTCTGCTCGGCTTTGGCCGGGGCGCGCCGAGGGATCGAAAGATGCCAGGGCTTCACGCTGATCGAAATGCTGGTGGTGTTCGCCATCTCCGCCATCCTGTTGACGCTGGCGGTGCCTTCGATGCGCAGTCTGATCGATCGCAACGGCGTCGCCAACAGCGTGAATGCGCTGATGTCGACGCTGAGTTTCGCGCGCGCCGAAGCCATGAAGCGCGGGATGGTGGTCAGCGTATGCCGTAGCGCCGACGTCGATACGGCGGCCATGCCGTCGTGCAGCGCAGGCTCGGACTGGGCATCGGGATGGATCGTGTTCGCCGACCTGAACGCAGACGGCGCGTTCGACGCGAACGGCGGCGACATGCTCCTGCGTTCCCAGGGGACGCTCGCGCGCAGCGGATCCATCACGCAGAACCTGAACGTGGACCTCCAGTTTTTGCCGACAGGGCTCATGCGAACCGGCGCTTCCAATTTCCTGTTCCGTCCGGGCACCGGCGGTTCCACTTTCATGCGCCTGATCTGCCTCGGCATCGTCGGCCGCGCGCGCCTGGTCAACGACACCGCCTCCTGCTCGACATGACCGCATTCGCCCCCCGTCGCCCGGTGCGGTGCGCCGCACAGGGCGGCTCGACGCTGCTGGAAGTGCTGATCGCGATGCTCGTCCTGTCGTTCGGGCTCCTGGGCCTGGCCGGACTGACCGCGGCTTCACTGCGCTACGTGAAGATGGCGCAGTTCCAATCGATCGGCGTGCAGCTTGCGGCCGAGTTGGGTGAGCGCATGCGCGGCAATGTCGACGGTTTCGAGGCCGGGAGCTACATCAAGACGGACGCCTATTCGACCGCTGCGGTGACGATCCCGGCCTGCGCCTCCTCGCCCTGCAGCGCGGCCGATCTCGCGGCCATCGACCTTGCACAGTGGGCGCAGGAATTGCGCCGGCGTCTGCCCGGCGGCGACGGGTTCGTGCAGCGCGATGCCGTCAACCCGTTGGCGACCGACATCTGGATCCTGTGGAGCGATCCCGACGCGACGGTGGGCGCGGCCGACGACGCCAAGGCCAGCCTTTCCGTGGCCGGCGCGAACGACTGTCCCGCGGTCGCCGTCACCGGCCTTGCGGCCGGCACGGTGAAGCCGCGCTGCATGTACTACCGGATCACGTTGTGAATACTGTGCCTCGTCGGCGGCTTCAGCGCCAGGGTGGGCGAACCCTGCTCGAATTGATGATCAGCATCGCCCTTGGGCTCGTCGTGCTCGGCGCGCTGTTCGCGATCTACATCTCGACCCAAGTCAGCAGCCGCCAGGCCACGTCGGTGGCACGGATGGACGAGGACGCGGCGGTCGCGCTCTCGGTTATCGGTTTGCAGTTGCGCATGGCTGGTTTCAGTATTCCGAGGGTCTTCGCCGCACCGGGCGCGGCGACGGTCAATGGTGCTTCGGTGCCGACGCCGGACCGCAACTTCTCCGGCGCCGGCGTGCGCGCGTGCGACCGCGGCTTCGTCGATCCGACGGTGGATTTCGATCTGCTCGCCTGCGCGCCGGGAAGCACCGGCGCCGCGGCCCTCGCCATCCGCTTCGAGGGCGCCGACCCCGATGACATTCCCAGCGTTCAGGCCCTGCTTCCGCCTGCCCGGGACTGCCTGAATCAGGCCGTCGGGGCGAACGCGACGGGAGCGCTCGGCGTTCCCTACACGCTCATCGAATCGAGATACCAGGTGCGCATCGGCGCCAGGACTGGAACGCCCGAGCTGTATTGCGGCGGGAACGGCAGCAAGATTGCCTATCAGTCCCAGGCCATCCTTCAGTACGTGGAGGACATGACGGTCGGCTTCGGCATCGCCGACGACGGGCAAAGCAAGGCGGTCGAGCGATATGTCGACGACGCGGCGAGCGTCGAGGCCCTGCCGGGCTCGGTCGACCAGCGATGGTCGCGCGTCGTGTCGGTCAAGCTGTGCATCGTGCTGCGCAGCGGCGATCCGAGCCCCGACGCCGCGGGCAGCTACCTGGATTGCCGTGGCAAGGTCGCGCCTTCTTCGGACCACCTGATTCGGCGTGCCTACAGCAGCGTGTTCACGCTGCGGAACCGGGGCGGCTTTGCCGCGACGGCGCCATGACCCGCGCAACGACCGACCGAGGCTCGCGCATGCAGCGCGGAGTGGTTCTGATCATGTCCCTGGTCCTGCTCATCATCATCTCGCTGGTCGCCGTGCTGGCGGTCCAGCGTGCCACGTCCGAAGAACAGGTCTCGAAGGCGTTGAGAACCAACACTGTCGCCTTCCAGGCGGCCGAGGCCGCATTGCGCTATTGCGAAGACCAGATGCTCAAGTCCGGCGGCGTGCAGAGTGGCACGACGATCGTGCCGCCCAACCCCGACCCGCTCGATGGCACGAAGCCTTCGCTCTGGGCCGATCGGGCAAATTGGGAGCCGTCGGCCAACAAGGCGATACAGGTCGATGCAGCTCAAATCAATTCCAGCGACGCCGCGGCACGGGCCTTGCCGATGTTGCCCAGATGCATGGTCGAAAGCACCTCGCTGCAAGGGGAGTCGGCCAGACGCCCGGCCTTTCTCATCACGGCCGTCGGCTTCAGCGCGGATTTCCACACGACGGCCGGAAAGCCCGACGCGGGGGGTGAAGTCTGGCTGCAGTCCCTGGTGACGCCGGGCGACAAGTGAGAGCGAAAGGAAGGGAGGAGCGCATGAAGAAAAAACGCATCGCATGGACCGTGGCGGCCGTCCTGGTGACAGTCCGTGCGGAGGCTGCGATCTCGCAACTGCCCTTGGTGACGACGAACGTCACGGTGCCACCGAATCTGATGTTCACGCTGGACGATTCCGGATCGATGGACTTCGAATGCTTTCCGGATTCGATGTGCACCACGCCGGACGGCGTCGTGTACGCAGGCGTCGTTCCATGGGGCTTTGGCATTTTCAAGAACGCGGTCATCACCTATGACGGCAGCAGCCTGCTGGCGCGGCAAGCCCGGTCGACCAGGAACCCGCTCTACTACAACCCGGCCGTGACGTACCGGCCATGGCTCAAGTCCGACGGCACGCGCTTTCCCACTTATCCCGCCAATGCCGCACCCGTGGACCCTCGGGCGCCCGCCACGACGGTCGACCTCACCGGGCTTCCGAAGCTGATGACTGCGCGATGGTGCTCCGACCTGGCGAACTGCGTCGACAGCGAGCGTTCCGCTCCCATCGCGCAGTACTACACCCTCAAGGCCGGCGCAAGCGGCGACCTGCTCAGCGACTACCGCCAGAACTTGATCACCAACCTTCCGGGGTGGCCACAAACCTTTCCCAAGAACCCGAATCGTGTGGATTGCGTGTCCCCGACGTTGTGCACCTACGCCGAGGAAATCCAGAACTTCACGAACTGGTTCGTCTATGCGCGTTCGCGCCTGCGGGTGGCCATCGGCGGGACGTCCGAAGCATTCGCCCTGGTGCCTCCGAGCTACCGTGTCGGCTACGGAACGATCAATGAAGTCCCCACGCTTGTCGATGGCGTCAACAACAACGCCGTTCGCATGGGAGTGCGCCCGTTCATCGGCACGCCCAAGGACAACTTCTATGCGCAGCTCCAGAGCGCGGGCACGCAACCGAACGGCACGCCGCTTCGCCGTGCGATGGACGACGTCGGGCAGTACTTTTCGCGAACCGATGCCCAGTCGCCCTGGGCGAGCGATCCGTCCGTCGGAGAAAGCCCCGCGAACCATCTGAGTTGCCGGCGCGCCTACCACGTGTTGATGACCGACGGCTTGTGGAACAGCACCGCCGCCCAGACTGCCGGCGCCAACGCTGATGCGGACAACACGGTGGGCCCGCTGATCACGAGTGCCGACGGCAAGACGAGCTACCAATACCATCCGGCGCCGCCTTACGCGGGTCCCGGCGAGTCTTCGCTTGCCGACGTGGCGATGTATTACTGGAATCACGATCTGCGCCCTGACCTGCCGAACGACATGCCGGTGACCGGAAGCGACCCGGCTTTCTGGCAGCACATGGTCAACTACACCATTGCCTTCGGTGTGAACGGCAAGCTGCGCAACCCCGAGGACTTGCCGGCCCTCCAGGCCGGGACCGCGAGTTGGGGCACCGTCGGCGACGACAGTTCGAAGGTGGACGATCTCTGGCACGCCGCCATCAACAGCCGGGGGATTGCCAGGAGCGCGTCCAGCATCACCGACTACACCGCGGCGCTGACTTCGATCATCCAGGACATCCAGACCCGTGACAGCAGCGAGGCCGGCGTGGCCTTATCGAGTCGAAGCTATTCCAGCTCGACGCTCGAATATGTTCCGAGCTATCGTGCGACCGACTGGAACGGCGACGTCCAGGCAGTGAAACTCACCGATGGCAGCAACGTCTGGCTGGCGTCGCAGCAGCTTCCCGCAGCGTCCGCCCGCAATATCTTCACCTTCACGAACACGGCGACCAAGGGCGTGCCCTTCACGCTCTCTGCGCTCGATGCGGCTGGCATGACCTCGCAGCTCGATGCGAGCAATGCGTCGGCGCTGATTCCCTACCTGCGCGGAGATCGCACGGGGGAGGGCACCACGTTCAGAAAGCGCACGGGCGCGATCGGGGACATCGTGAATTCCTCGCCGGCCCTGGTGAAGGATCTCTTCGACGGCCAGTACGACTTCCTTGCCACTTCGACGCCGGGGCAGTCCAGCTATCAGCGCTTCATCAACGCCAAGAAGTTTCGCGAGGCCCAACTGTTCGTCGGCGCCAACGACGGCATGCTCCATGCGTTCGATGCGACCGATGGCATCGAATCTTTCGCGTTCATGCCGCGTGCCGTGCTCGGCACCGTCAAGCAGCTGGCCGATCCTGCCTACGCGCATCGCTTTTTCGTCGATGGGCCGCTGACCGAGACCGACGTCTACGATGGTTCGGCCTCCAAGTGGCGCAACCTCGTTCTCGGCGCAGGGGGAGCCGGCGCCAAGAACCTGTTCGCGATCAATGTGCCGGTTGCGGCCTTTCCCGCGAAAGGCGACCCGGTGCCGTTGACGCGCGCCCAATCCACACCCGGCGGCAGCGACATCCTGTGGGAGATCGATGCCACGAACCCGTCTTTTTCCGAACTCGGCTACGTGTTGCAAGCGCCGGCCGCCGGCATCCTGAAGGATGGCCGCTGGGTCGTCGTGATCGGCAATGGCTATGAAAGCGCAACCGGCCGGGCGCAGCTGTACCTGATCGATGCCATCACCGGATCGCGCTTGGCGGTCCTGGACACGGGCGTCGGCTCGCTCGCGGCGCCCAACGGCCTGGGCGGCGTGACCCTCGTTCGCGACGGCACGCAGCGCGTCGTGGCCGCCTATGCCGGCGACCTGGCGGGCAATCTGTGGAAGTTCGACCTGTCATCTCCCACGCCTTCCGAGTGGCGGGTGGCGTTCGGCGGACTGCCGTTCTTCAAGGCGGCGAACCGCCAGGGCCAGCCCGAGCCGATCACTGCCGCGCCAGCCTTCACGCGCCATCCGCTGGGCGGGACGATGCTTTTCGTCGGCACCGGCAAGCTCCAGGATGCGGGTGACCAGGACGTCCTGGCCGAGCGCAGCATCTACGGCGTATGGGACACGGTCGCCATCGGAACGCCTTCGAGCAATAGCGGCGACAGGATCACCGACAACGCGAGTCTGGTGACGCAGACCCTCTCCAACCTGGCGGTCGGCGGCGCGACGGGGCGCTACTTCGCGATCAGCAACAACCCGGTCGACTATGGCTCCGGCGCCAATGCACAGAAACGCGGTTGGCAGGTCCATTTGACGATCGCCGCGGGGCTGCGGTCGATTTCTGCGCCGCAAGTCGATGGCGGCCGCGTGATCATCGACACCATGGTCCCGGCCGCCACGGGGAACGGATGCGCGCCGGCATCTTTGGGGTCCTACACCTTTGTCGTGGATCCGTTCAGCGGGGCTCCGGGCCTCCCAGGACCGACCTTCGACACCAGCGGCGACGGCAAGCTCGACGGCGCGGACGACGCGACAGCCGCCGTGACGCTTTTCTCTACCACCGGCAAGCGAACGATCCTCCACTATTCAGGCTCGCTGATCGGCCTCGAAGGCGCGGGTACGGTTCGCTCCGAGGGCAATGGCTCGAGCAACGCAGGATCTGGCCGCAGCGGCTCGAGCAGCGCCGGGCCTGGCGGCAACGGCTCGAACACGGCCGGTCGCACGACCGAGGAGCAGAAGACCCAATTGCTCAAATCGCCCACCGGGCGGCAATGGCGGCAGATCATCACGCCGCCGTCGTATTGAAGACGAGGCCGCACGATGAAAACGTCTTTCGCGTCCCGGCACCGCGCGCTCGGCTTCACCCTGATCGAAGTCATGATCGTGGTCGCCATCGTGGCCATCCTCGCATCGATCGCACTGCCGAGCTACCTCGAGTCCATACGCAAATCGAGGCGTGCGGAAGCTCGGGCGCAGTTGATGGAAGCCATGCAGTACATGCAGCGCTTCTACAGTCAGAATGACAATTTCAAGAGGGCCGTCGGTACGGAAGCCGACATGGTGCTGCCTGATGCCCTGATGGTCGTGCCCAGGCAAGGTGCGCAGACTTACACGATCGACTTCGTGACAGGCACTTTGCAGCCCGGTTCGTTCACGCTTGCGGCCATTCCTGCCGGCGCGATGAAGGGCGACCGCTGCGGCACCTTGCAAATCAACAGCGCCGGGCGCCGGACCATCGTCGACGCAAGGCCTGGCGTGACGGCCGACGACTGCTGGCGCTGATCAGATATCCCTGAGCAGTTGCCGGAACTCGTCCACGTCCTCGAAGCTGCGATACACGGATGCGAAGCGCACGTAGGCCACCTTGTCCATGCGCTTGAGTTCGCGCATGACAAGTTCGCCGACCTTGGTGGACTCGATTTCGCGCAGGCCGCTCGCCAGCAGCTTCTGTTCGATCCGCAGCAGCGCGATGTCGATCTGCTCGATGGTCACCGGTCGCTTGCGCAGCGCCAGCATCATCGATGCGCGCACCTTGCCCGTGTCGAAATCGGCACGGCTGCCGTCCTTCTTGACCACGACGGGGAAGTTCACGTCGGGCCGCTCGTAGGTTGTAAAGCGCTTGTCGCAGGCACCGCACTGCCGCCGGCGCCGCACGAAGTCGCCATCTTCCGAGACGCGGGTCTCGACGACCTGCGTTTCGAGGTGACCGCAAAAAGGGCATTTCATGCGGCCGTCGCCAAATCAGAAGTAGACGGGGAAGCGGCTCGTCAATGCGTGGACCTTGTCGCGCACGCCGGCGATGTTGGCTGCGTCGCGCGGGTTCTCCAGCACATCGGCGATCAGGTTCGCGGTGGCGCGCGCCTCTTCGTCCTTGAAGCCGCGGGTCGTCATCGCCGGGGTGCCGATGCGCACGCCGCTGGTGACCATCGGCTTTTCCGGATCGTTCGGGATCGCGTTCTTGTTGATCGTCATGTGGGCGCTGCCCAGTACGGCTTCGGCCTCCTTGCCGGTGATGCCCTTGGCGCGCAGGTCGACCAGCATGACATGGCTCTCGGTGCGGCCGCTCACGATGCGCAGGCCGCGTTCGGTGAGCGTCTCGGCGACGATCCGGGCGTTCTTGACCACCTGCTGCTGGTAGGCCTTGAATTCCGGCGAGAGCGCTTCCTTGAAGGCCACGGCCTTGGCCGCGATCACGTGCATCAGAGGGCCGCCTTGCAGGCCGGGGAAGATGGCGCTGTTGATCGCCTTCTCGTGTTGCGACTTCATCAGGATGATGCCCCCGCGCGGACCGCGCAGGCTCTTGTGGGTGGTCGAGGTCACCACGTCCGCATGCGGCACCGGATTGGGATATTCGCCCGCTGCGACCAGGCCTGCGTAGTGCGCGATGTCGACCATGAAGATCGCGCCGACGTCCCTGGCCACCTTGGCGAAGCGTTCGAAATCGATGCGCAGCGAATAGGCCGAGGCGCCCGCGATGATCAGCTTGGGCATGGCGTCACGGGCTTTGCGCTCCATCGCGTCGTAGTCGATCTCTTCCTTGGCGTCGAGACCATAGCTCACGACGTTGAACCATTTGCCGCTCATGTTGAGCGGCATGCCGTGCGTCAGGTGACCGCCCTCGGCCAGGCTCATGCCCATGATGGTGTCGCCGGGCTTCAGGAAGGCCAGCATCACGGCCTCGTTGGCCGAGGCGCCGCAATGCGCCTGGACGTTGGCGGCCTCGGCGCCGAACAGCTGCTTGACGCGGTCGATGGCCAACTGTTCGGCCACGTCGACGTGCTCGCAGCCGCCGTAGTAGCGCTTGCCCGGGTAGCCCTCGGCGTATTTGTTGGTGAGCTGGGAGCCCTGTGCGGCCATCACCGCCGGCGATGCGTAGTTTTCGCTCGCGATCAGCTCGATATGGTGTTCCTGCCTGGCGTTTTCGGCCTGGATGGCAGCCCAGATTTCGGGGTCGGTCTGTTCGACCAGGATGTTGCGGTTGTACATGGCAGTCCTTTGAGACGATGGTCCTTGTTCTTCAACCAAACAAGGGCTGCCCAGGCGAACGGCGGAACGCCTGCGCGGGATCGCGGGCGGCACGCTTCCCAGTGGTAGTCCACGTCAGCGCAATGCACCTGAAGAGGGTTGCGCCTATCGCCAGTCGCGTGCCGGCCGAGTGTAGCTGACGACAGTGGCCGCCGTCCCGAAAAGGCCTACAGATTCGACAGCAGCGCCACGTTCTGAGTGTTATTCGTCTCCGGCTTGGCGGGCGCCACCACCGGGAGCGGCTGCGTGCGCATGGCCGGCGGCGTCGGCACCGTCGAAGGCGCGCGGCCGTTGACGACCTGGCGCAGGCGCTCCTGCTCGGCGAGCACTTTGCCCGCATAGCCGCCGTCGTCCGTGAGGTTGGCGGCGCCGACGTAATACTTGAGACCCCCCTCGAGAGAGCCGGCGCGCGCGATGCATTCCTGCAGCACCTTGACCCCGACACGCATGTTGGTGACGGGATCGAAGGCGGTGAGCGTGCCGCCGGCACTTTCGTACTTGTCGCCGTGCACGCGGGTCATGACCTGCATCAGGCCCTGGGCCCCGACCTGGCTCTGTGCGAACGGATTGAAGCTGGATTCGACTGCCATGATGGCGAGGATCACCGTCGGATCGAGCTTCGTGCGCTTGCCGAGATCGAACGCCTCGGCCACCAGCACGCTCAGCGGTTCCACGGCCACCCGGTATTTCTTGCTCAGCCAATAGGCGACTGCGGCTTGCTGCCGGGGCAGGTCCAGCGGGCTGGCTGCCGTGGTCCGTTCGATGGCGGTGGGTTCGAGTTCGAGGGCGCTCGCCTCGGGTGCCGGCTTGCGAGACTGGAGCCAGCCCATCAATTGATCTTCGCTCGATTGACGCAGGTCGGGCCGCGCGACGAGCGCCAGGGCGGCGAACACGATCGCCAGGCCGACCAGGGCAAACCCGTTGTGGGTGATTTCAAAAAAGCCGTCAGCCACATCGGACGCAAAGGTCCGGAGCCCGCGGGCCATGGCTGCAAACGCCTGTTTCATCGCTCTTCCTTTCTGTGCGGCACCCAGTCACAAGGCCCGACGGGCGATGCTCAGAGGCGGCGGCGCTTGGATTGGTACGAATCAGGCCCCGCGCGGAAAGAAGGAGGAAATTTGGCGCGGCCGCCTGATCAAGCCGGTGGAATTCGGCAGCGGATTCGGTGAGGCCCGGCTGCGTCGGCAGCTGGGGCAAGGGGCATTCTAGAAGTGGCCAAATACCCGGTCAAGAATAACAAATAGACTTCTTATTCTATTTAACGGTAAGAAAATGTGAGTAATCTTCGCGTGAATCGATCATCGAGGTTTCATTGAAAACGTCATTTGCAATTCGGTCCGTGTCCGCCTACCCTCAAGAAGCCTGAGCTTCAGGCGTTAACCAAGGTCCGGCAGCCCGAGGAGAAATCCAAGGGTTCAGCGGCCGAGGCCCCATGGTGGCAATCTCTTGCTGCCAGCATGGCCGGAACGATTGAACTTCCGGTCGAGCGAAAAGATGGCATGGGCGTTTCACCCGCCATCGAGCCCGGAGACTGGACTTCGCGTCGAGACTCCGGGCTTTCTTGTTTGTGGGAAGCCGGCAGAGTTTGGGGCACACTTGGCGTTGATGAACGCTGCTTCGCTGACAAAGAACAAATGGGTGCGCCGCGGGGTCTTCGCGCTGCTGATACTGTTGGCCTTCTGGGTCCTCACGTGGCTGGCGGTGCCGCCGATTGCCAAGAGCCAGATCCAGAAGATCGCCAGCGAGAAACTGGGTCGCCAGGTCACGGTCGGCAAGATCGATTTCAAACCCTGGACGCTCGAGCTGACCCTGAACGACCTGCGTATCGCCAAGGCCGATGCGAGCGGGCCGCAGGTGGCGATCTCGCGCATCTACGTCGACGCCGAGTTGCAATCGATCCTGCGGCTTGCGCCTGTCATCGACGCGGTCACGGTCCAGTCGCCAGCCATCCTGCTGACGCACCTGGCGGACGGCAAATACGACATCGACGACATCCTGGCCAAGCTCTCCTCGACGCCGGATGCGCCCAAGAGCAGCGAACCCGCGCGCTTCGCGATCTACAACATCACCATTGCCGGCGGGTCGGTCGATTTCGACGACCAGACCGTCAAGCGCAAGCATGAATTGCGCGATTTCGTTCTCAATGTGCCGTTCCTCAGCAACCTGCCGTCGAAACGCGATATCAAGACCGAGCCCAAGCTCGCCTTCGTTCTCAACGGCAGCAAGTTCGACTCGGCGGCGCTCACGACGCCTTTCGCCGACAACCGCAAGACCGATGCCCAGCTGAACTTCAAGGGCCTCGACCTGATACCCTACCTCGGTTACATCCCGGGCGGTCTGCCGGTGGCGCTGCAGGCCGGCACGCTGGATGCAGATCTCAAGATCGATTTCGAGCGCGCCGCTACAGGCGGCCTGCGGATCACCGGCATGGTCGAGGCGCACGGCATCAAGCTGGCGGACTCAAGGAAGCGCGATCTGCTCGGCTTCGAGTCGCTCAAGATCACGCTGGCCGACGTGCGGCCCCTGGACGGTGTCGTTCACCTGGGTGAGGTGGCACTGGCTGCGCCGCACCTGGTGGTGGCACGCGATGCGCAGGGGCAACTGAACCTGCTCGCCACCGATCCGGCCACGGGCGTGACGGAGAAGGTGGCCGCGCCCGCGACGCCGGCCAGCGCAGCGGCACCCAAGGCGATTCCACAGCCGGGCCTGCACGTGCAGGTCGACAAGGTGGCCTTGAGCCGCGGCGAAATCGGCTGGCGCGATCAAACCACCCAGCCGGCCGCGGCCATCGATGTCAAGCAACTCGATGTCGAAGCCAGCGCGGTGACCTGGCCGATGACCAAGCCCGCGCTATTCAGCGGTTCGACCTCCGTCGGCGGCGCGGCGGTCAAGTTCAGCGGCGAGGCGACCGACAAGGTGGCCAACGTCCAGACAGAGGTCGATGCGTTGCCGTTGTCGCTTGCCGCGCCGTATCTCGCTCAAAGCCTCGAGCCGACCCTCGACGGCAAGCTCAGCGGACAGATCGACATCGCATGGGCCCAGCCCAAGCTCAAGTTCAAGGCGCGCCGCGTCGCGGCCGACGGACTGGCGTTGACGCAGGCCAAGACCGCACTGGCGAGCGTCGGGCGATTCGAACTTGTCGATGCCGAAGTCGACATGACCCAGCACACGCTGGCCATCGCATCCTTCACGGCCACCAATCCCAAGGTCCGCGTCGAGCGGGACAACCAGAAGCGCTGGATGTTCGAACGCTGGCTGAAGGCGCCACCCGGCGGCAGCCAGAGTGGCACGGCCGATGCCAAGGTGGCAGCGCCGAAGAATGCCAAGGCGGCCGAAGCCGCAGTGGCCTCGGGCGCCAACACCAAGCCCTGGGCGCTCTCGATCGGCACCGTGGCGGTCGACAACGGCGCGCTCTCCTATTCGGACCAGGCTAGCGCCACGCCGGTGGCCTTCGAGATCAGCGCGCTGAAGCTCCAGGCGCAGAAGATCGCACCCGACAGCAGCGCCGCATCTCCGCTGCAGCTGTCGGGACGCATCGCCGCCGGCCGCGCGGAAGCGGGGCGTTTCGACTATAAGGGCACGGTCGCGCTCAAGCCGATCTCGGCCGAAGGCCGCCTCGAAGCGGTCTCCATTCCGGCCCATGTCTTCAAGGCCTACTACGCGGATGCGCTGAACATCGACGTCCGCCGTGCGTTCGCGAGCTACCGCGGGACCGTGAAGTACGCGGCAGTGCCTGCAGGCATGAACCTGAAGCTGGCGGGTGACACTTCCCTGGAGGATTTCCGCGCCAACAGCGCGACGCTCACCCAGTCGCCCGGTGCCACGCGCAACAACCAGTTGCTGAGCTGGAAAACGCTGAATCTGCGCGGCCTGCAGGTGAGCATGGTGCCGAGCGCCCCGTTGAGCGTGGACGTGCGCGAAACCACATTGACCGACTTCTTCGCGCGCGTCATCGTCGATCCCACCGGCCGTCTCAATCTGCAGGACTTGACCAAGAAGCCGGGCCAGCCGGCCCTCGCGGCCGCCAGCCCCGCGGCAGGCGAGGCCACCACGCAGCGCAGCCTCGGCGGCACCCGCACGACGGCCGTGGCGCGACCCACCCCCAAGACCGGTGGTGCGCCGGTGCCGGCCGAATTGATGGTGGGAGGCGCACCCGAGCCCGCTCCACCAGCTTCGCCGCCCGTGGCCACCGCCGCAGTCACCGACAGCGCGAGCGGCCCCGCGCCGGTCATCCATTTCGGTCCGATGAACCTGGTCAACGGGCGGATCGACTTCACCGACCTGTTCGTCAAGCCCAACTATTCGGCCGATCTCACCGAGCTGACCGGCAAGCTGAGTGCGTTTTCGTCCAAGCCGCAGGGCGACAAGCCCGCGCTGGCCGATCTCGAATTGCGGGGCAAGGCACAGCAGACCGCATCGCTCGAAATCACCGGCAAGCTCAATCCGCTCGCGAAACCGCTGGAACTCGACATCACGGCCAAGATGCGGGACCTCGACCTGCCGCCGCTGTCGCCGTACTCGGTGCGCTATGCGGGCCACGGCATCGAGCGCGGCAAGCTCAGCATGGACGTCAGCTACAAGATCGCACCCGACGGGCAGCTCAGCGCCACCAACAAGCTGGTGCTGAACCAGTTGCAGTTCGGTGACCAGGTCGAGGGCGCGCCGGCCAGCCTGCCCGTGCGGCTCGCAGTGGCGCTGCTGGCCGACCGCAACGGCGTGATCGACGTCGACCTTCCCATCAGCGGCTCGCTCAATGACCCCCAGTTCAGCATCGGGCCGCTGATCTTCAAGGCGATCGTGAATCTGATCGTCAAGGCCGTGACGGCGCCGTTCAGCTTGTTGACGGGCGGGCTCGGCGGTGGCGGGGGCGGCGACTCGAGCATGATCGCCTTCGCCCCCGGCAGTGCCGAACTGTCGCCGGCAGCCAGGGAAAGCCTCGACAAGGTGGCCAAGGCCCTCACCGACCGTCCCGCCCTGCAGATGACGGTGGTCGGAACCGCGAGCCTCGACCAGGAACGCGAGGCCTATCAGCGGCAGCGCCTGCGCCAGATGGCGCTGGCCGAGAAGCGCCGCGCTGCGGTGCGCAACAACAAGGATGCCGCCGAGGTCGCGCCGTTGACCGATGCCGAGTACCCCGAATTCCTGGCCGCGGTCTACAAGCGATCCGAAGTCAAGAAGCCGCGCAACATGATCGGGCTGGCCAAGGATCTGCCGACCAAGGAGATGGAAGATCTGCTGCTGCCCACCGTTCCGGTCGACGAAGAAGCCATTCGCCAACTGGCCGTGGAGCGGGGCGCCGCGGTGCGCGACTACCTGCTGGCCCAGAAGCTGCCCAGCGAGCGCTTGTTCCTCGGCGCGGTGCGCACGAAGGCCGGCGATGCCAACTGGAAACCCGGTGCAGAACTGAATCTGGCGACCCGTTGAGCCGGTCGGCCGCAACTCGGTGAAAATGGCGGAGTGCGCCGGCAAATGCCGGCGCCTTCGCTTTTCCTCTTCAGATAACGACATTCGCGCAGTGACTTCAACTTCCACCAAGCCCCACGACCTCCAGTCCCTCGACACGATGACCGGCGGCGCCTTCACTGCGCCCACCTCGGGCGAGCGCGCGCAGCGCATCCGCGAATGGCTCGCGGGCAATCCGGCGCCGGAGCAGATGCAGGAGGTGTTCAAGGAACTGAGCGGCCGCGACAAGGGTGCCGCGCGGCTGTTGCGCGAAAAACTCGACGAGCTCAAGCGCGCCAAGGGCCAGGAGGCCATCGCCGCCGAGTGGGCGCAGAAGGCCGAGGCACTGCTCGCGCAGCCCAAGCTCAACATCGCCGATGCGCTCGCCTGGCAGCGCGACGCGGCCAAGGCCGGGGCGCCGCTGTCGCGCGAACCGCTGGCTGGCTTCAAGGCCACGCTGGCCGAACGCGTGAAGGGCATCGAGGATCTGCAGCACCGCGCACAGGTTCATCGCGAGGCGGCCGTGTTGCTGGCCCAGCGCTTCGAGGTGCTTTCCACCAAGGGCTGGCGCGATGCGCAGGCGGCCGAGGAAGCGCTGCGCGCCGACGTCGCGCACTGGCAGCAGCAGGCCGCGGACATCACAGCGGATGGCAACTGGAACAGCCTGGATGCCAAGTTCGCGCCGCAGCTCGAATCGTCCAAGGCCCAGCTGCTGGTGGTGTCCGATGCTTTCCATGCCGCACTGGCGCAGACGCTGGCGGCCGCCGCGGATCCGGCCGCACCGCTGCCGCCCGTGCCGGTGTGGGCCGACGAAATTCGCGTGGCGCGCGGCGGCGCGGCCGAGGCAACGCCTGCCGCTGCGCCCAAGCCCACGGCGCCGAAGGTCGACCCGGAAAAGCGGGCCGCTGCGCAGGACGCGGTGCAAGCCGCTCTGACCCGGCTCGAACAGGAAACCGCCCAGGGCCACGGCAAGGCGAGTGCTGGCGCCGCTGCGGCGCTGCGAGCGGTCCTCAAGGAACACGGCAAGCTGGTCGAACCGCCGCTCGAGGCTCGCGTGCACGCCGCCCTGGTCGCCGCCGGCGAACTCGAAGGCTGGCAGCGCTGGAGCGCCGACAAGGTGCGCGAAGAGCTGGTCGCCAAGGCCGAAGGCCTGCTCAAGCGTCCCGAAGGCCAGGCACTCGGTGGGCGCAAGATGCAGGAAACGCTGCGCGCCCTGCGTGACCAGTGGAAACAGGCCGACCAGGGCGGCGCGCCGAACCATGCGCTGTGGAAGCGTTTCGACGAAGCCTGCAACGAAGCCCACAAGGTGGTCGAGGCCTGGCTCGAGAAGGTTCGCGCCGACGCGGCCGAGCACCGTGCCCAGCGCCTGGCGCTGATCGAGGAAGTGAAGGCATGGGCCGCCGAGCACGCGGACGCGTCCGACCTGAAGGCGCACAACCGCGCGCTGCATCAGTTCGCCGATCGCTGGCGCGACGCCGGCCATGTCGGCGAAAAGGTATTCGCCGAGTTGCAGCCGCACTGGAACGAGGCCTTCGGCGCCGCGCGCGCGCCGTTCGAGGCGGCCCAGAAGGCCAGCGTCGAGCGGCGTCAGGCGATGATCGCCGAGGCCACCGATCTCGGCGCCGCGCCGATGTTGCGCATCGATGCCGTCAAGGCGCTTCAACAGCGCTGGCAGGCCGAAGCGCAGACCGTGCCGCTCGATCGTCGGCACGAGCAGAAACTGTGGGACGCCTTCCGCGCGCCCATCGACGAAGCTTTCAACCGCAAGACCGCCGAACGCGAGAAGGTCTCGGCCGCCATGAGCGAGCACGATCGCAACGTGCTCAATGCGTCGAAGGCGCTCGAGGCGGCCAACGGCACCGGCGACGCGCAGAAGATTCGTGCAGCCGTGGCCCAGCTCGAAGCCGCACTGCGCGGCGAGGCGCCGCCGCCCGGCCCGGCCCCCGTGCCGAAGGCGACGACGCCGGCAGCTTCCGATGGGCCTTCCGAAGGTGCGACCGAAGCCGTGGCCCCGGGCCAGGCCGCAGCCGAGTTCAGCGAGAGTGCTGGGCATGCACCCGCGCCGGAAGATGCCGAGGCCTTGCCGGCGGGCGCGCATGCGCATTCACAAGCGGCCCCTGCAGATGACTTGGTCGCGCCCGCAGACGGTGCCGATCCATCGGCCCGTTCCGATGCCGAAGCGCCCGAGGCGACCGCGCCTGCGGCTGCGCCCAAACCCGCGCCAAAACCTGTGATCGCCGTGCGCGGCGACGACCGTCCGGGCAACCGAAAAGCCGAAGTCGCGCCGCAGGGGCGCGGCGGCAAGTTCGGCGACCGCGATCGACGCGACAGCCGTGGCGCATCCGGTGCCCCGGGCGGCCGGCCCAATGACCGTTCGCCGCGCGGCGGCGATCGCGCCGTGCCGGGTGGCGGCCGCTTCGGCGATCGCCCGCCGCGTTTCGAAGACCGCGGGCCGCGTCTGGGCGATGCCGCGTTCCGCGCGCAACGCGAAGCGCTCGAGCGTGCCGAACTCTCGCTGCGCAAGCTCGCGGCGCAGGCCCATGGCGAAGCGCTGACGCAACTGCTGGCCGCATGGGAGAAGCGCGATGCGGCGGCGTTGCCGAGCGTCCAGGAACTCGGGCGGGCCGTCTCGCCGGCGGTGCGCAGCAGTTGGTCCCAGTCGCTGGGGGCGTCGCCGCAAGCGGGCGATACGGCCGAGGCATTGCTGCGGCTAGAGATGGCCGCCGAAGTGCCGACGCCGGCCGAGCAGCTCGAGGCACGCCGTGCGCTGCAGCTCAAGCTGCTGACGCGGCGCGGCGATCCCGCTCCCGCACAGACCTGGGGGCAGGATGCGGGCAAGGTGCTGGCTGCGGCGCACGATGCCGCTTCGGCACGCCGTCTGCAGAACGCGCTCAAGGCGCTGCTGCGCAAGTAGCAGCCGACCGCCCGCGGGCGCGCGGGCGCCACGGGGCTCAGCGCCCGTCGGGCCTGAAGAACGCGTCGAACATCGCGACCAGTGCAGCGAAGTCGTTCGCCAGCTGCGCGCGGTTGACGAAGTAGGCTTCGCACGCCACTGCGAAGAATTCGCTCACCGACTGCGCGCCGTACGGGTCGAGCCAGGGCGCTTCGCCGCCGAAGCGCTCGGCCAGGATGGTCTTCTCGCGGAAGGTGTCGAACGCCGGCTGCAGCACGGCAAACCATGCGGCGCGCGCATCGCGCGGCGTCGCCGTCCCCGCGAAGCGCGGTGGCAGGGGCGGGCAGCCGTCGGCCGCGCCGCTGTGCATGTCGATCTTGTGAGCGAACTCGTGGATGACGACGTTGTAGCCGGCATCGCGCGTGACTCTGCTGGCCAGCACGTCCTGCCAGCTCAGCATGACCGGTCCGCGGTCCATCGCCTCGCCGGCCACCACCTCGTCGTACTCATGGACCACGCCGGCGTAGTCGGTGGTGGTGCGGTGTGCCACGGCCTCCGAAGGATGCACCACGATGCCGACGAAATCGGCGTACCAGTTCAGGCCGCCCTTCAGGTGCAGCACGGGCAGCACCGCCTGCGCGGCGATCGAGAGTGCGACCTCGTCGGTGATCACGAAGCCATGTGCGCCATGGAATTCCTTGTCGCGCAGGAACTCGGCGGCGAGGCTTCGCAAGCGCTCCACATCGGCGCCGGAGCGTTCGGCGAGAAAGGGATAGCGCGCCAGCGTGGCCTGCCAGGCGGCATCCGGGATCGGACGCACAGCGCGCAGGTTGCGCAACCAGCGGAACATCAGCGCAGATCGACGCGCTGCGCGCCGGCGCCGGACAGACACAGCAATTGCACACGCGGCGGATGGGCGCTCGCATCCCAGTCGCTCAGCACGATGCGTTCGAGCCCTTCGCCAAGCGCGTGCGTTGCCGGCTTGTGCGTGTGGCCGTGAATCAGCGTGGGCGCGTCGGCCTGCCGCAGCCAGGTGCGTGCAGCCTCGGCATCGACATCGGCCCAGACTCGGCCGGGGCTGCGCTTGCGGTCTTCGCTCTGGGCGCGGATCGAGCGCGCGAGCGCACGGCGTTCGTCCAGCGGGCGCGCGAGAAACGCATCCTGCCAGGCGGCCGTGCGCACCTGGGCACGGAAGCCGAGGTACTCAGTGTCCTCGAGGCACAGGATATCGCCATGGCTCAACAGCCAGCGCCTGCCGTGCAGGACCAGCACTGTCGGATCGTCCAGCAGCGTCAGTCCGCTCTGCGCGGCGAAGGCGGCACCGACCAGGAAGTCGCGGTTGCCGTGCATGAAGAAGATGGGCTGGCGCTCGGCCGCAAGGCGCAGCATCCCGGCGCACTGCGCCTCGAAGCCGGGCAGGGCGGCCGCGTCGTCGCCGACCCAGACCTCGAACAGGTCGCCGAGGATGAAGATCGCGTCGGCCGGCGTGGTCTGCAGGTAGCCCTGCCAGGCTTCGACGGTGGCCGGCTCCGCGACCTGCAGATGGAGATCGGAAACGAGATCGACCGTGCGCCACGCCGCCGGTGCCACGAGCTCGGCGAAAGCCGTCATGCGCCGGCCATCGCTTTCACTCCGTCTTGACGACGGCCTTTTCGATCACCAGGTCCTCGAGCGGCACGTCGTCGTGGAAGCCCTTGCGGCCGGTCTTCACGGCCTTGAGCTTGTCGACCACTTCCTTGCCGCCGACGACCTTGCCGAACACGGCATAGCCCCATCCCTGGGCCGACGGCGCCGTGTGGTTCAGGAAGCCGTTGTCGGCCACGTTGATGAAGAACTGCGCGGTGGCCGAATGCGGTGCGCTGGTGCGCGCCATCGCCACTGTGTAGTTGTCGTTCTTGAGGCCGTTGTTGGCTTCGTTCTGGATCTCGGCGCCGGTCGGCTTCTGGGTCATGCCCGGTTCGAAGCCGCCGCCTTGCACCATGAAGCCTGGGATCACGCGGTGGAACACCGTGTTGTCGTAGTGGCCCTTGGTCACGTAGGCGAGAAAATTCTCGACCGTCTTCGGTGCCTTGTCCTGATCGAGTTCGAGCGTGATGACGCCCTGGTCCTTGATGTGCAGTTCGACTTGGGGGTTGCTCATGAGGGTTCCTTTGCTGCTTTACTTCGCCACGGTGGCGGACTGGATGGTGACGGGTTCGAGCGGCACGTCCTGCATGCCGCCCTTGTTGCCGGTGCGCACGGCGCGAATCTTGTCGACGACGTCGGTGCCCGCAACCACCTTGCCGAACACGGTGTAACCATAGCCGTCGGGATTGGGCGCGTTGAGCATCGCGTTGTCCTTCACGTTGATGAAGAACTGCGAGGTGGCGGAATTCGGATTGCCGGTGCGCGCCATCGCGATCGTGTACTTGTCATTCTTCAGGCCATTGCCGGCCTCGAGCGGGATCGGCGCGCGCGTGGGCTTTTGCTGCAGGTCGGCCGTGAAGCCGCCGCCCTGGATCATGAAGCCGTCGATGACGCGGTGGAACACCGTGCCGTCGTAGTGCTTGTCCTTGACGTACTGAAGAAAGTTCTCGACGGTCTTGGGCGCCTTGTCGGGCGCGAGTTCGACCACGAAGTCGCCGGCCGAGGTCACGAACATGACTCGCGGCGCGGCCTGCGCCCAGGCCAGACTCGAAACGGCCAACGCAGCGGCCAGGACGAGGGCCGAGCGGCGTGGGAAGGCATGCATGCTCAATGAAACTCCCTTCAGGAAACGATGGGGCGAACGCCGGTGCGCGTGCGGGCTACTTGCCGCGCACGGGCTTGCGAATGACGGCGGGCGCCGGCGGCAGTGCGCTGTTGTTGGCCGGCGCATCGAACATCTGGCGGATCAGCACCAGCTTCGGCGGCACCGTGGTGTTGCCGGGCTCCAGCTGCTGTGCGCGGCTGTACGACTGCGCCGCCAGCCGGACATAGACATCGCCCAGATTCTCGTGCGCGGTCGCGTAGCTGGGGTTGAGCTTGATCGCCATCTCGAGCGCGGCACGTGCCTTGTCGAACTCGCTCTGCGCGGCGTACAGCGCGGCGAGGTTGTTGTAGGGCTCGGGCAGCTCGGGGAAGTCCTGCGTGAGCTGCGTGAAGGTCGCGATGGCGTCGGCCTGCTTCTTCTGTTCGGTCAGGATCACGCCGCGCAGGAAGCGCATCTGCGGATCGCGCGGCTTGCCGGCGATGTAGGCATCGGCCTTGGTCAACGCTTCGTCGGACTTGCCCTGGCGCAGGAGGCCGTTGACGTCCGAGTAGTCGTCGGCATGCGCGGCTGCCATCGTGAGCGCCAACAGGACGGCCGGGACGACGCGGAGCAAAAGGGACAGGGGACGAGCGGCGTGCTTCATGAAGCCTCGAGAAAAGGAGGGTGGCGCAGGCCTCGAAAACACCTGGGAAATACCCGGCGGCGGCCGTTTATACTGCGGGCGATTGTAGCCGAGGGGGCATGTTCACTCCCTCGCCGCTGCAACGCCTCCACCCCTGAAAAAACCGTTGTCTTTCGCCCGTATCACGCGAGCGCGAACTGGCGCTTTCCGAGCCTCATGAGTCTTCGCATCTACAACACGCTCACGCGTGAACTGGAGGATTTTTCTCCGCTGCAACCGGGCCGGGTGCGCATGTACGTGTGCGGCATGACGGTGTACGACTACTGCCACCTCGGCCATGCGCGATCGATGATCGCCTTCGATGTGGTGCAGCGTTGGCTCAGGACATCGGGCTTCGCGGTCGACTACGTGCGCAACATCACCGACATCGACGACAAGATCATCCGCCGCGCGGTGGAGAACGGCGAGAGCATCCGAACGCTCACTGACCGCAT
This sequence comes from Variovorax sp. PBL-E5, assembly GCF_901827185.1. Taxonomy (NCBI): domain Bacteria; kingdom Pseudomonadati; phylum Pseudomonadota; class Betaproteobacteria; order Burkholderiales; family Comamonadaceae; genus Variovorax; species Variovorax sp. PBL-E5. The sequence continues at coordinate 2,331,231 of NZ_LR594671.1, forward strand.
GATCGATGCATTGCACCAGGATGCCGACGCGCTCGGGGTCGAACGGCCTACACACGAGCCGCGCGCCACGGCGTTCATTCCACAGATGCTGTCGATGATCGCCACGCTGGAGCACAAGGGTCTGGCCTACCGCTCGCCCAACGGCGACGTCAACTACGCGGTGCGCAAGTTCCCCGGCTACGGCAAGCTGAGCGGCAAGACACTCGATGAACTGCACGCCGGTGAACGCGTCGCCGTGCTCGACGGCAAGGACGACCCGCTCGACCCCGTGCTCTGGAAGAGCGCCAAGCCCACCGAGCCCGAGGAGGTCAAATGGGCGAGCGAGTTCGGCCCCGGCCGTCCCGGCTGGCACATCGAATGCTCGGCGATGGCCTGCGACCTGCTCGGCGAAACCTTCGACATCCACGGCGGCGGCGCGGACCTCCAGTTCCCGCACCACGAGAACGAGATCGCGCAGAGCGAAGGCGCGACCGGCAAGCCCTTCGCGCGCACCTGGATGCACAACGGCTTCATCAACATCGACGACGAGAAGATGTCCAAGAGCCTGGGCAACTTCTTTCTCATCCGCGACGTGCTGAAGAAGTTCGACGCCGAGACCATCCGCTTCTTCGTCGTGCGGGCCCATTACCGCAGCCCGCTCGGTTACAGCGACGTGCACCTGAACGACGCCCGTGCCTCGCTCAAGCGGCTCTATACCGCGCTGCATCGTGTCGCACCCGCGCAGATCGCGATCGACTGGCACGACCCCTACGCGGCCCGCTTCAAGGCCGCGATGGACGAGGACTTCGGCACGCCGGAAGCGGTGGCCGTGCTGTTCGATCTGGCTGGCGAGGTCAATCGCACGCAGTCGGATGCGACGGCCGGCTTGCTGAAGGCGCTGGGCGCTTGCCTCGGCCTGCTGCAGGACGATCCCGAACGCTTCCTGCAGGCCGGTACGACGCTGGACGAGGCCTCGATCCAGGCTTTGATCCAGCAGCGCGCCGAAGCCAAGGCCGCGAAGAATTTCGCCGAAGCGGATCGCATCCGCCGCGACCTGCTCGCACAGGGCATCGAACTCAAGGACTCGCCGACGGGCACCACCTGGGCTGCAGCGAAGTGAACGAACAATAAGAAAAGATGCCAGCCGCCAAGACACCGACCATCGAGGTCTTCACGCCCGACTATTGGGAAGAGGCCTGCAAGCATCTGGCCCGGAAGGACCGCGTGATGAAGCGGCTGATTCCGCGCTTCGGCGACGCCTGCCTCGAATCGCGCGGCGACGCCTTCACCACGCTTGCGCGCAGCATCGTCGGCCAGCAGATCTCGGTGAAGGCGGCGCAATCCGTCTGGGACCGCTTCGCCCAGCTGCCGCGCCGCATGGCGCCGGCCAACGTGCTCAAGCTCAAGGTCGACGACATGCGCGCGGCCGGCCTGTCGGCGCGCAAGATCGAATACCTGGTCGACCTCGCGCTCCATTTCGATTCGGGCGCAGTGCACGTCAACGCCTGGGAAGCCATGGCCGACGAGATGATCATTGCGGAACTGGTCGCCATCCGCGGCATCGGCCGCTGGACGGCGGAGATGTTCCTCATCTTCCACCTGATGCGGCCCAACGTGCTGCCGCTGGACGACCTCGGGCTGATCAACGGCATCAGCCACAACTATTTCTCGGGCGATCCGGTGAGCCGCAGCGACGCCCGCGAGGTGGCCGTGGCCTGGGCACCTTACTGCAGTGTGGCGACTTGGTATATTTGGCGATCGCTCGACCCGCTACCGGTCGCATATTGAAAACAGGAGAAGACGTTGGCGAAACGAACCTTCCTCGACTTCGAGCAGCCCGTCGCTGAACTCGAAAGCAAGATCGAAGAACTGCGCTATGTCCAGTCCGAATCGGCGGTCGACATCTCGGAAGAAATCGATCAGCTGGGCAAGAAGAGCCTGCAGCTCACCAAGGACATCTACAGCGACCTGACCCCCTGGCAGATCACCAAGATCGCGCGCCATCCCGAGCGGCCCTACACGCTCGACTACGTGAACGAGATCTTCAGCGACTTCGTCGAACTGCACGGCGACCGCCACTTTTCCGACGACCTCTCGATCGTCGGCGGCCTGGCGCGCTTCAATGGAACGCCATGCATGGTGCTCGGCCACCAGAAGGGCCGCGACACCAAGGAGCGCACCGCGCGCAACTTCGGCATGAGCAAGCCCGAGGGCTACCGCAAGGCGCTCAGGCTCATGAAGACGGCCGAGAAGTTCAAGCTGCCGGTCTTCACCTTCGTCGACACGCCCGGCGCCTATCCGGGCATCGATGCCGAGGAGCGCGGCCAGTCCGAAGCCATCGGCCGCAACATCTTCGAGATGGCGCAGCTCGAGGTGCCGATCATCGTCACCATCATCGGCGAGGGCGGCTCCGGCGGCGCGCTGGCGATCTCGGTGGGCGACCAGTTGCTCATGCTGCAGTACTCCATCTATTCCGTGATCAGCCCCGAAGGCTGCGCATCGATCCTCTGGAAGACCAGCGACAAGGCGCAGGAAGCCGCCGACGCGCTCGGCATCACCGCACACCGGCTGAAGGCGCTCGGCCTGGTCGACAAGGTCGTCAACGAGCCTGTCGGTGGCGCGCACCGCGACCACCGGCAGATGGCCGCGTTCCTGAAGCGCGCGCTCAACGACGCCTTCCGGCAGGTCAGCGACCTGCGGCCGAAGGAACTGCTGGACCGCCGCTACGAGCGCCTGCAGAGCTACGGCCGCTACGCCGACACCAAGGCCGACAGCGGCAAGTAGACGCCCCGCATCACCTGGTGCGGGCCGTTGCAGTCCGCCGCATCCGATGGAGAATCCCGCCGCCCCAGCGCTCGCGTCCTGGGCGGCGCCGTTGCCGCTGGCGATCGCGTACAGCGGCGGCGCCGATTCCACCGCCTTGCTCTATGCTGCGGCGCAGCGTTGGCCGGGGCAGGTCCAGGCTCTGCATGTGCATCACGGCCTGCAGCGTGCGGCCGATGATTTCGAAGCGCATTGCACGGCCATCTGCCGCGCGCTGAACGTGCCGCTGCATGCGGGCCGCATCGATGCCCGCCATGCGCCCGGCGAAAGTCCCGAGGACGCCGCGCGCCGCGCGCGCTACACGACGCTGGCCACGCTGGCCAAGGAACATGGCCTGCAGCATGTCGCGCTGGCCCAGCACGCCGACGACCAGGTCGAGACGATGCTGATCGCGCTCAGCCGCGGCGCGGGACTCGACGGCCTGGCCGGCATGCCGCGGCAGATCGCGCGGCACGGCGTGCACTTTCATCGGCCGCTGCTCGGCGTGCATGCGAGTGCGCTGCGCGAATGGATCGTCGCCAGCGGCACCCCGTCCATCGACGACCCCAGCAACGCCGATCTGCGCTATACGCGCAATCGCATTCGCCAACTGGTGCTGCCTGCGCTCGCCAACGCCTTGCCCCAGTTCCGCGAGACCTTCGCGCGCTCGGCGCGCAATGCGGCCAAGGCCTCGGTGCTGCTGGCGGAAACCGCGGCCGCCGACCTGGCCGGTGCCGGCTCGCCGCCGACGCTGGCCGCGCTGCGCGCGCTGCCGCGTGAGCGCCTGGCAAATGCATTGCGCCACTGGCTCAAACGCGATCACGGCGCGGTGCCGAGCGAGGCGCAACTGGAGCAACTGCTCGGCCAGATCGAGGCCTGCAGCACGCGCGGCCATCGCATCCGGCTCAAGATCGCGGGCGGCCGCGTCGAGCGCGAGGGCGACGTGCTGCATTGGTACAATGCTTCGCCCTTGCCGTAGCCTGCAGCCCTCGCGCTGAGAACGGGATCTGGCCGGGCGCCTGGAGGCCGGCATGCGGCATCCGAATCCTTCTCTTTGACTTCACCCATGGCATTGATCGTTCACAAATACGGCGGCACGTCGATGGGCTCGACCGAGCGCATCCGGAATGTCGCCAAGCGCGTTGCCAAGTGGGCACGTGCCGGCCATCAGATGGTCGTCGTCCCGAGCGCGATGAGCGGCGAGACCAACCGCCTGCTCGGCCTCGCCAAGGAACTCGCGCCCAGCCGTCCCGACGACACCCACGGCCGCGAACTCGACATGCTGGCCGCCACCGGCGAGCAGGCGTCGTCGGCCCTGCTGGCGATCGCGCTGCAGGCCGAGGGGCTGCAGGCGGTCAGCTATGCGGGCTGGCAAGTCCAGGTCAAGACCGACAGCGCCTTCACCAAGGCGCGCATCGAAAGCATCGACGACGAACGCGTGCGCGCCGACCTCGATGCCGGCCGTGTGGTCGTCATCACCGGCTTCCAGGGTGTGGACGACGCGGGCAATATCACCACGTTGGGACGCGGCGGCAGCGACACCTCCGCCGTCGCGATTGCGGCGGCGATGAAGGCCGGCGAATGCCTCATCTACACCGACGTCGACGGCGTCTACACCACCGATCCGCGCGTCGAGCCCGAGGCGCGCCGCCTGGCCACGGTGAGCTTCGAGGAAATGCTCGAGATGGCGAGCCTGGGCTCCAAGGTGCTGCAGATCCGCTCGGTCGAATTCGCGGGCAAGTACAAGGTGCCGCTGCGCGTGTTGTCCAGCTTCACGCCGTGGGACATCGACATCGATGAAGAAGCCGGGTCCGGCACGCTGATCACATTCGAGGAAGACGAAAAAATGGAACAAGCCGTCGTATCCGGCATCGCATTCAACCGCGACGAGGCCAAGATCTCCGTGCTCGGCGTGCCCGACAAGCCGGGCATCGCGTACCACATCCTGGGCGCCATCGCCGACGCCAACATCGAGGTCGACGTCATCATCCAGAATCTGAGCAAGGACGGAAAGACCGACTTCAGCTTCACCGTCCACCGCAACGACTACGCCAAGGCCGTCGATCTGCTCAAGGCCAAGGTGCTGCCCACGCTCGGCGCGGCAGAGATCGTGGGCGACACCAAGATCTGCAAGGTCAGCATCGTCGGCATCGGCATGCGCAGCCACGTCGGCGTCGCCAGCAAGATGTTCCGCGTGCTGAGCGAGGAGGGCATCAACATCCAGATGATTTCCACCAGCGAGATCAAGACCTCGGTGGTGATCGACGAGAAGTACATGGAACTCTCCGTGCGCGCCCTGCACAAGGCCTTCGATCTCGATCAACCGGTCGCGTGAAGCTGGCATAATCCAAGGTTCAGGAACTGTGACCGAGTGGCCGAAGGTGCTCCCCTGCTAAGGGAGTATGGGGTGTAGAGCCTCATCGAGGGTTCGAATCCCTCCGGTTCCGCCAATATTCATATCGTTGAATCTCCCAAAGCCCCGCGCAGCATCTGCGACGGGGCTTTTTCATTATTCGATCGACTGCCGGTAAAACTTGGCAGCCGCTGCCGGTGGGATGGCGCATGCGCCCTAACGATGTGCGACCTTCGTGCTACTCTTTCGCGCTCAACGCAGAGCCGCGACCGCAAGGTCCGAAGAAGGAATATGAAGGCACGGATAGCTGAACTCACCGGTCTACGCTGCCTCGCGGTCATGATGGTTGTTTTCGCGCACGCGTCTGCCACGGTTGCCGGGGGGTACACCGGTTGGCTTCAGCCTTTGAATTTCTTCACCAATGGCGGCCTTGGCGTCCAGATATTCTTCGTGCTGAGCGGGTTCCTGATTACCAACATCCTCAACTCGGAATGGAAGGCAACCCAAAAGATCGATCTGGTTCGGTTCTACCTCCGCCGTACATTGCGGATCTGGCCGGCCTTCTACGTCTTCCTGGTGGTCCTTGCGTTCCTGACGTACCGTCAGGTGATCGACATCGCGTACGAGCAGTTCGCATTCGCCGCGCTGCATGTATGGAACTACTCGGAGGCTCTTGGCCTCGGCCCGATCAATGCGGCCCATGGCGACGGAACGTGGTATCTGGGGCATTTCTGGACGCTTGCACTCGAGGAGCAGTTCTATTGGTTCTGGCCACCTCTACTGATTTTCCTGCTGCGAAGGCGCAGTGAACGACTTCTGGTCTTGCTGATTCTGTCCATCCCCTTGATCAGAATCGCTTCCTATTTCCTGGTTCCGTCCCTGCGTGGACAGTTGCTGATGATGCTCCACACCGGTGTGGATTCCATACTGATCGGTTGCTACACGGCGTTGAATCAGGAGCGCATCAAGACCTTTCTCGAATCGAAAAAATACAGTTCTGCTCTCGTGACGGCAAGTTTCATTGCGCTGATATTTCTCATACCCGAACTGGGGGCAAGGCTTGGCGGCGCATGGTCGGTGACCTATGGTGCGACGGTCACGGCGTCGATCGTCGCTTTGATCATCATGGCCGTGACAACGATGAAGCAGTTCTGGCTCTCGAGAATTCTGAGAACGCGCGTCTTCGTTTTCGTCGGGACCATCTCTTACAGTCTCTATCTCTGGCAGCAGCTTTTTCTTTTCAAGCAGTCGCCATTGGCGTTCGCTTTTCCGTTCAACATCGTGCAGGCCTTCGCGGCCGCAACGTTGAGCTATTGGCTGATCGAAACGCCGCTCCTGAAAATCAAGGACGGCTTGAAAAAGCGGAACCCCCCGCTTGCGCGGCCCACCGAGTGAGGCCTGTGCGAGTCCGGTGGGGATCGCTCGCCCGAATCCGCTACAAGGACAGCAACTGCGGCCTGATCTCGATGATCTTCCGGTCCGCGAACGAGCCGGCGTCGATGATGCCGAAGGCCTCCTGCAGCAAGCCCTCGACGTTCTGCCGGACCATCAGCAAGGGAAAGCTCAACACGCTCGCAAAAGGATCCCAGTCGTAGCAGCCAAAGCTGCATTGGGTCAGTTCATCGTGGGGCAACGTCTTGAGAAAGCGCACCACGCCTTCGAGCGCGATCGTCGAATTGACGAACAGCGCGCGCGGCAGGCCGCCCAGGCGCTGGTAGAGCGCGGCAGTGGCAGCCTCGGCCAGATCGGATTCGTAGCCGCAGGCATCGATCTGCGCGGGCTCGATGCTGCCGAAGCGTTCGCGCACCACGTCGCTGAAGCCTTCGATGCGCCGCCGCGTCGCGTAGTCGCCGGCCAATCCGCCCAGGAAGAAGGCCTTGTTGCGCTTGCTCGATCGCAGCGCGCGTGACCGATCGATGAGGCCGAGCGCGAGCTGCTGCGCGCCCCAGTAGTTGTCGCTGATCACCGAGGTCGCCTGCGTGCCGGGGAGGTCGACATTGACATGCGCGACGCCGTGGTTGCGGCACACGCGGCTGACGGAGTCGGGGTCGGTTGCGCCGACGACAAGCAGGTACTCGACCCGGTAGGAGATGAGCGTGCTCACGGTTTCGAGTTCGAGCGCCGGGTCGCGCAGCGTGCTGACGACGATCGGGTACCAGTGGCGCTCGCGCGCCAGCTTCTCGAAGGTCTGAGCCATGCCGCTGAAGAAGCGGTTGTCGTGCAGGGGGATGATCATCCCGATCAGGCCTGAACGGCTCTTGCGCAACCCGCTGGCCTGCCGGTTCACGTTGAACTTGTGCTGCTCGGCGATCTGCTGCACGCGCAGGGCCGTGGCTTCGGCGATGCGCCGCTCGCGCCAGTTGCCGGCGAGCACGGCGCTGACGGTGGAGGCCGAGACATCCGCCAGCTTGGCGAGGTCGTAGATGGTGGATTTCTTGAGGCTCATTGGCGAGTCGGCTTGTCCCGTTGCGCACGCATTGTGCTCTGCGGGTAAATGCGGATCGACCGTCATGGCGTTGAATGCAGAATAGCACAATCGATTGTGCAAATCATGCAATGACCAGCCAAGGCACCGAAATGACAGCGAAATCCCAGCAAGGCATGCAGGCCGTCGTCTGCCATGGCCCCGAGGACTACCGGCTCGAAAGACCGGCGCGGCCGCAAGCCGGCGCCCACGAGCTGGTCATCGAGATCAGTGCCTGCGGCATCTGCGCCAGCGACTGCAAGTGCTACTCGGGTGCCGCAATGTTCTGGGGTGGTGGCGGCCAACCCGCATGGGTCAAGGCACCGGTGATTCCCGGCCATGAATTCTTCGGGCGCGTGGTGCAGGTGGGCGCCGGCGCGGCGCAGCACTTCGGCGTCGACGTGGGCGACCGCGTCATCGCCGAACAGATCGTGCCCTGCAACAAGTGCCGCTACTGCACCAGCGGCCAGTACTGGATGTGCGAGGTCCACAACATCTTCGGCTTCCAGCGCGAGGTCGCGGATGGCGGCATGGCCGAGTACATGCGCATTCCGCCGACGGCGCGCGTGCACAAGGTGCCCGAGAGCCTGTCGCTCGAGGACGCGGCGATGATCGAGCCGATGTCCTGCGCGATCCACGCGGTCAACCGCGGCGACATCCAGCTCGACGACGTGGTGGTCATCGCCGGCGCCGGGCCGCTGGGGCTCTCGATGGTGCAGGTCGCGAAGCTCAAGACGCCGAAGAAGCTGGTCGTGATCGACCTCGTGCCGCAGCGGCGCGCGCTGGCGCAGGCCTTCGGTGCCGATGTCGTCATCGATCCGGAGCGCGAGGATGCCAAGGCGATCGTCCATGCGCTCACGGGCGGCTATGGCTGCGACGTGTACATCGAAACCACCGGCGCGCCGGTCGGCGTGCGCCAGGGGCTGGAGCTGGTGCGCAAGCTCGGGCGCTTCGTCGAGTTCAGCGTGTTCGGCAAAGAGACCAGCGTCGACTGGTCGATCATCGGCGACCGCAAGGAGCTCGACGTGCGCGGTGCGCATCTCGGTCCCTATTGCTATCCGGTGGCCATCGATCTGTTCGAGCGCGGTCTGGTCACCTCGCGCGGCATCGTCACGCATGGCTTCGCGCTGGCGGAATGGGAAGAAGCCTTCCGTCTTGCCAACTCGCTCGACTCCATCAAGGTGCTGCTCAAACCGGGCGCGCCAGCATGAGCCGCGCGACGTGCCATGTCATCGGCGTGGACATCGGCACGCAGAGCACCAAGGCGCTGCTGGTCGACGAGGCCGGCCGCATCCTCGCGCAGGCCTCCGAGGCCTACCAGGTCGACACGCCCGAACCGCTGTGGGCCGAGCAATGGCCGGAGGTCTGGATGACGGCCGTCGTGCGCTGCATCGCGCGCGTGGTGCGCGAGGCGGCGATCGACACGGCCTCGGTGAAGGCGCTGTGCGTGAGTTCGCTCTACGGCGGCTCGGGGATTCCGGTCGATGCCGAAGGACAGCCCACGCACCCCTGCCTGATCTGGATGGACCGGCGTGCGCAGGACGAGGTCGAATGGGTGCGCCGCCACGTCGACCTGGAGCGCCTGTACGACATCACCGGCAACGGCGTCGACAGCTATCACGGCTTCACCAAGATGCTCTGGCTGCGCGAGAAACGGCCGGATGCCTGGCAGCGCACGCGCGCCTTCCTGCCGCCGAACAGCTTCGTCAATGCGCAGCTCACGGGCGAGGTCGCGGTGGACCACAGCTCGGCCGGCAACATCGGCGGCGTCTACGACATGAAGGCGCGGCGCTGGTCGGCGGAAATGCTGGACGCGCTGGGCATTCCGGCGTCGATGATGCCGGCGCGGCTGGTTGAGTCGAGCGAGACAGTCGGCGGGCTCACGGCGCACTGGGCGCAGACGCTCGGGCTGCCCATCGGCCTGCCGGTGATCGCCGGCGGCGTGGATGCTGCCGTCGCGACGCTCGCGGCCGGCGCCAACCGGCCCGGCAGCCACGTGGCGATGATCGGCACCAGCATGTGCTGGGGCACCATCCGCCAGCACGCGGATGCGCGCGACGGCCTGGTCAGCATGCCGCACGTGGTCGGCGGCCTGCGCGATCTCTATGTCTTCGGCGGCGCGATCACCGCCGGGGCCAGCGTGACCTGGTTCCTCGATCTCATGCAGCCGCAACAGGGCAGGGCAACACACACGGCCGATGCGCACGCGCAGCTCGAACAGGCTGCGCGCGAGCTCCCGCCCGGCGCGCAGGGCCTGCTCTTCCTGCCCTACCTGATGGGCGAGCGCAGTCCGATCTGGGATCCCAGGGCCAGTGGCGCCTTCATCGGCCTCGGCCTGCATCACCGGCGCGAGCATCTCTACCGTGCGGTGCTCGAAGGCGTCGCCTGCGCGCTGCGCCACAACATCGAGGCCGGCTGCCGCGAAGGCCAGCCGCTGGACGATGCGCTCGTGGTGGTCGGCGGCGCGAGCCGGTCCGACCTCTGGATGCAGATCATTGCCGACGTCACCGGCCGACCGGTGCGCACGATCCACGAAGAGGTCGAGGCCAGCCTCGGTGCCGCGATGCTGGCCGCGCTCGGCGCCGGCCTGACCGCGGTCGAGACCGTGGGCCAGGGCTGGGTGCATCTGGTGGATCGTGCGCAGCCGTACCCCGACGCCGTCGCGCGCTACGAGGCGCTCTACCGCAACTACCTTGCCGGCTATCCCGCGTTGCGGCCGGTCATGCACGCGCTGCGCGGCTGAGGCCTCGCTTGTCGATGGACACGGAGAGATTCGAATGCAGAAACAGCAAGACGACCCACGCGCTGCCATGACGGGACGCACGGTCCACGAAGCAGCGCCGCATTGGCCGCGCCGACCGCGCCCCAAGGCCGATGCGCCCAACATCGTCTGGGTCGTGCTCGACGACTGCGGCTTCGCGCAGCTCGGCTGCTATGGCGCATCGACCGAGACGCCGGCGATCGACGCCCTGGCCAGCCGCGGGTTGCGCTACACCAACTTCCACGTCACCGCGATGTGCTCGCCGACGCGCACCTGCCTGCTCACGGGCCGCAACCATCACGCGGCCGGCATGGGCTACCTGGCCGACTTCGATACCGGATTCGACAACGCACGCGGGGCGATCTCGGCGCGCGCGGCGACGCTCGCGGAGATGCTGCGCGAGGGCGGCTACGGCACCTATGCGCTGGGTAAGTGGCACTTGGTGCCGCCCGCCGAATGCAGCCCGGTCGGCCCGTTCGACAACTGGCCCACGCAGCGCGGTTTCAATCGCTACTATGGTTTTCTGGGCGGCGAGGACGACCAATGGGCGCCCGAGCTCTGGTACGACCAGCACCATGTGCCGCCGCCATCACGCGAGGGCTACCACCTGAGCGAAGACCTGGTCGATCGGGCGCAGGAATTCCTGTCGGACCATCTGTCGGCCACGCCGGACAACCCCTTCTTCCTCTACCTCGCGTTCGGTGCCTGCCACGCGCCGCACCAGGCGCCGCAATCCTTTCTCGACAAGTACCGCGGCCGCTTCGATGCGGGCTGGGATGCGGAGCGCGACAAGGTGCTGGCGCGCCAGAAGCAGATGGGCATCGTGCCGCCGGACACCGCACTCGCGCCGCGCAATCCGGGCGTTCGCGCGTGGGACACGCTGAGTGCCGACGAGCGCCGGCTGGTCGCGCGCATGCAGGAGGTCTTTGCCGGCTTCACCGAGCACACCGATGCGCAGATCGGCCGCCTGGTCGAGTTCCTGCAAAAGCGCGACAAGCTGCGCGACACGCTGTTCGTCGTGCTGTCGGACAATGGCGCGAGCGGCGAGGGCGGCGAGTTCGGTTCGGTCAACGAGTACCGCTACTTTCTTGGCCTGCCCGATTCGCTCGAGGAGAATCTGGCCGAGATCGACAAGCTCGGCGGCCCCTGGACCCACAACCACTATCCGGCCGCATGGGCGCAGGCCGGCAACACGCCGCTCAAGTTCTACAAGAAGTACACCTTCGGCGGCGGCGTGCGTGCGCCGCTGATCGTGCACTGGCCGGCAGCGCTCGGCGAAGCGGGACTGCGCACTCAGTTCCACCATGCGATCGACCTTGCGCCCACCATGCTCGATCTGGCCGGCGTGCCGGCGCTCGCGGTCTATCGCGGCGTCGAACAGTTGCCGGTGCACGGGACCTCGATCGCCTATTCGTTCGCCGACCCGGAGGCCGCGTCGACCCGCGAGACCCAGTACTTCGAGATGGGCGGCCAGCGCGGCATCTACCACCGCGGCTGGAAGGCCGTCACCCACCATCGCTCCGGCGACGACTACGACGCCGACCGCTGGGAGCTCTACGATCTGCAGAGCGACTACTCGGAGACCGTCGACCGCGCGGCCGACGAGCCCGAGCGGCTGCGCGAGATGATCGCGCTCTGGTGGCGCGAAGCGGAGGCCTTCCATGTCATGCCGCTGGACGATCGCGCCCAGGCGCGTGCCTTCGCGCGCGATCCGGCCACCGATGGCCGGCTGCACTTCAGGCTCTATCCCGGCACGCGCCTGCTGACGCCGGTCACGGGTCCGAACTTCGCGCTGCGGCCGTTCCGCATCCGCGCCCGCATCGACCGTGCAGCGACCAGCGAAGAGGGCGTGCTGCTGGCCTACGGTCGCCGCGCCGCCGGCTTCTCGCTGTTCATCCAGCACAACCGGCTGTGCTTCGACTACAACCTCGCGGGCCGGCACACGGTCGTGTCCGCGGATGGGGCACTGCCGACCGGTGCGCACGTGCTCGGCTGCGAGGTGACGATCGAGAAGGACGGCGCTCGCGCAGTGCTGACGCTGGACGACCAGCCGCTCGCATCCGCCGTGTTGCCGATGGCTTTTCCCGCGGGTTTCGGCCTGCTGAGCACGCAGTGCGGCCTCAACAGTCCCTCGCCGGTGTCCGATCGCTACGAAGCGCCTTTCCGTTTCGAAGGCACGCTGGACCGGGTCGACATCGAACTTGGCCAGGCGAACGGCGAGGCGATCGCCGGCCTGTGGGAAGCGGCGGTGCGCAGCCAATGAATGAGTTCAGACGGCCGGCGGCTGCCCTGCAAGGCGAAGCCCGGCTTCACGTTCAGTCAACAAGGAGATAGAAATGAAGATGCCTGCCCTCGGTCTGCGTGCCTTGCGATGCGTCGCCGGCGCTCTGATTGCCACTCTCGCGCTGGGCGAAGCGGCGTTCGCCCAGAACCTGACGACACTGCGCATCGGCGCGGCGTCCAACGTGCTGTTCGGGCCGGTGTTCGTGCTGGCCGACAGCAGCAACGGCATCGCGGCCAGGCATGGACTCAAGATCGAGTCGCGCATCTTCAACTCCGGCATCGCCACGATGGAGGCCGCGCTGGCCGGCGATCTGGACGTCGCGTTCCCGAACACCCGCATCCTGTTGCCGCTGCTCAAGAGCGGCAAGGCCTGCTTCAAGGGCGGCATCGCCTTCGTCGACGTCAACACGGTCAACATGGTCACCAAGGCCGACATTACCCAGCCCAGGCAACTCGAAGGGCGAAAGATCGGCACGCGCAAGGGCGGCATCGGCGAGGTCGCGCTGCACATGTGGCTCGCCAAGCAGGGCATCGACCGGGCCAAGGTGCAGACCGTCAACATCGCCGAGGAAGATCTGCCGATCGCACTGGCCAAGGGCAGTGTCGACGGCATCATCTGGCCCGAGCCGACGCCGTCGCTGGCGCTCGAGGTGGGCGGCTCGGCGGTACATCGCTTCGGCGACATCGGTTCCGCGTTCCGGGACGTGTCGGTCGTCAACGTGACCTGCGACTGGGTCAGGAAGAACGGCGACGACGGCATGAAGAAGCTGGTGGCCGCGTGGATCGACGCCGTCGATCTGCTGAAGTCGAATCCCGATGCCGGCGCCAGGATCACCGCCAAGGCGCTGCAGCTCACGCCGGACGACGTCAAGAAGATCTGGAAGGACGGCGGCTGGCCCGGCGGCTGGCCGGCGAATCTCACGGACGGCCAGATCGACATGTACTACACCTACGGCGACTACCTGAAGGCGAACAAGGAACTCGACGGCATGCCCGACATGGGCGCCTGGATCAGCAGCAAATGGCTGAAGGAAGTGGCGCCGGGCCGCGTGCTGTTGTCCAAGTACAAGTACTAGGCCGAGATGATGCCCAGTGCCATTCGCATGCGCGACGTGGAGATGAATTTCTCCGGCGGTCGCGACGGAAGCGCCTACCTGGCGTTGCGCGGCGTGCAGCTCGACGTGCGCGACGGCGAGTTCTTCTGCCTGCTCGGCCCGTCCGGCTGCGGCAAGACCTCACTGCTCAACCTGATCGCGGGCTTCGTCACGCCCACGGCGGGCCAGGTGGACATCCGGGGCCACGCCGTGACGAAGCCGGACAAGGACCGCGGCGTGGTGTTCCAGTCCGACCGCGCCCTGTTCGATTGGCTGACCGTGGAAGAGAACGTTTCCTTCGGGCCGCGCATGCGCGGCCTGGCGGGCACGAACTGGCGCGGCGTCGTGGACGACATGCTCCGGCTGGTCGGCCTGTGGGACCATCGTTCCAAGTTGCCGCGCGAACTGTCGGGCGGCATGAAGCAGCGCGTGCAGATCGCGCGGGTGCTGGCCAACAGTCCCGACATCCTGCTGATGGACGAGCCCTTCGCGGCGCTCGATGCCTACACGCGCGGCGTCATGCAAAAGGAAGTCACGCGCATCTGGGATGCTTCGCGGCGCACCGTGGTCTTCGTGACCCACGACATCGCCGAGGCCATCTGGCTGGCCGACCGGATCGGCATCATGACGCGCGGACCCGGCTCGCGCATCCGCGAGATCTTCGAGGTCGATCTGCCGCGGCCGCGCGAACGCATGACCGCCGGCTTCATCGATCTCTTCAATCGCCTGAGCGAGGCCATCGACGCCGAAGCCGGGCACGCGCAGCACCAGGAGGCCACGCAGTGATGGATGCGATCGAACAGGTTCCCGCGACCGTGGAACTTCCCAAGGCACCACGCGGATGGCGCGTGGGCCGGTACGGCATCACGCTGCTGGCGCTGCTGATGGCACTGGCGCTCTGGACGCTCGTGTCCGCGTTTTCTTCGCCTTTCTTCTTTCCTTCGCCGCTTGCGGTCGGCAAGGCGCTGGTGGAGCTCACGGCCAACGGAACGCTGCCCCATGCCGTCGGCATCAGCTACTTCCGCATCCTGGTGGGCTGGGCGGTCGGTTGCGCCGCGGCCATTCCGCTGGCGCTCGCCGCGGGCCGGATCGGATTCGTTCGCCAACTGGTCGAGCCGTTCTTCAATTTCTTCCGCTTCGTGCCGCCGATCGCGTTCCTCGGTGTCGCCATCCTGTGGTTCGGCATCGGCGAAGGATCGAAGGTTGCGATCATCATCTACACTTCTCTTTTCACCGTGTTCATGAACACGATGGCCGGCGCCGCCGCGGTGGATGAAACGCCGAGCCGCGCCGCTTTGTGCCTCGGCGCGACCCGGCGGCAGGTTCTGTGGCGGGTCGTCCTGCCCGCGACTGTGCCAGCCATCCTGGTGGGCATGCGGGTGGGCATGGGCTTCTCGTTCATGAGCGTGGTCGCGGCCGAGATGATCGCGGCCAACGAAGGCGTGGGATTCATGATCTACAACGCACGCCTGTTCCTGAAGACCGCCAATGCCTTCGCAGGCATCCTGACGCTGGGCCTGATGGGATTGGTGGCCGATCTGGCCTTCCGGCTCATCGCGCGCAAACTGTTTCCGAAGCACGCACTGCCGTTCTAGCCGGTCTGTCGCGCGCAAGGGCCGTCGGCCCTTCTTGCGCTTTCATGCTTTTTTCTTCTGCCGCGGCGTCATCCGATTGACCCTGCGCGCCGTTCAACAGGGGCGTCACTCGACAGACGTAACCTTTTGGTGCCACCGCTTTCAGAAAGAACCCCATGAAGATCAAGCAACTGATTCTCTCCAGCCTCGTCGCCTTCGCCGGCCTCGCCGTCCTGGCACCCACCATCGCTTCCGCTGCGCCGCACCGTCACAAGGTGTGCCACACGGGCCCGCACCACCACCGCGTCTGCCACTGGGTGCGCTGATTCCGGCGCGGCGTCTTCGCCGCAACGGTCGAAAAGCCCGTCTTCGAAAGAAGACGGGCTTTTTGCGTCTAGCGGGAGAGCGGCCCGAAATGGGTCGGATCCTTCTGAAACGCCGCCAGGTCACTGGAGATTCGGGTCAGCGCGGCCGAGGCACCGGGTTCCCGGCGGCGCAAGGCTTCGAGCTGCCTCGCATAGGCATCGGTCAGAACTTGCCAGTGATGAAAGGCCGGGCTGATTCCTTCGCTCGCGGAGCGAAGAAGAGGGTGGGGCAGGAGATGAGCGGTCATGGAAGCTGCGTTCTGGAGGTCGGGTTGTCGCGGGTGCTGCACAACCGCTGTCCTTCCTTATCGGCCGCTTGCTGCAAAACTTAAGTTTGCGTGCTCTCAACTTTTTGTTTTTCTTTGATCGACGCGGCTTCAGAAAAGAACAGTGGCCGCCGAAATGGAAGCAGTGCAGATCCATCGAATAGCGAGCAGGCCATGTCCAGACTCATCGTTCTAGCCCGACACAACAGCGTGAAGCAGGTCAATATCCGCGGGCCGCTCACGACCATCGGGCGCGATCCCGCCTGCGGTGTCCACATCGACAGCCGGAGCGTCAGCCGGCACCATGCGGCGATCCGCTGGACCGGCGACCGCTTCATGTTGACGGACACGTCGAGCCGCAACGGCACTTTCGTCAACAAGGAACGGATCTGGGAGCATGCGCTGAAGAATGGCGATGCGATCACCGTGGGGGACTGCCAGCTGCGCTTCCTGTACGACACGCAGTTCCTGCCCCGAGAGGAAGCCTTGCGCCTGGCGACCGTGTTCGACGACTTCATGGACACCGACGCGGCGCGCCAGGGAAGCCTGCGTGCGGCATTCTTCAGCCGGGGCAACGCACCCAGGTACGCCTGAGCCGCGCCGCCCGAGTGTTGGCTAAAGGCTGCAAAGCCTGACGGGCGATGACGCCTGAAAGGCGTTTCATCGGGCGTTGAGCGCCCGCTTCGCGCCACAATGTCATCCAGCATGACGCAGTCTCTCCCTCACCCTGACGACCTCACGGACGATGAACTCGCGGAGCACGCCAAGGCATGGCGCCGGCAGGCTCTGCGCGGCGACCGCAGCGCGCGGGCGCCCGCGCATGCCTATGAGACGGCGCTGCGCGAACGTGTCCGTGCATCGGTCGCCGCGGAACTGATGACCAGCGCCGCCGCGCCCGCGCGCGAGCGCAAGCGCCCCTGGTGGCGTGCATGGTGGCCTTCGCAGGGCGACGGCAGCAGCAGCGGCCGCGCCGTCCCGTGATTCCCGCGCTGCATCGCGGCGCGCATCCGTCCGTCCCTCGAGCCCTGGCCGCCATCCTGCTGGCGCTGGCGGCCCTTCATGCACAGGCCGAACGGATCGACGGCCGCGTCGTCACCGTGGCCGATGGCGACACGATCGTGGTGCTCGATGCCTTGAAGGTGCAGCACCGCATCCGACTCGGCGCCATCGACGCGCCCGAATGGAGCCAGCCCTTCGGCCGCCGCTCGCGCGCGAGCCTGGCGCAACTGATCGCCGGCAAGACCGTGCAGGTGCAGGTGGACCGGCTCGACCGCTACGGCCGTTCGGTGGGCGTGGTGCGGCTGGGCGAGATCGACGTGAACCGGATGCAGATCGAGCGCGGCATGGCGTGGTGGTATCGCCAATACGCCGGCGAACAACGCATCCCCGATCGCCTGGCCTACGAGCGCGCCGAACGCGACGCGCACCGGGCCCGGCGCGGGCTCTGGAGCGATGCCCAGCCGGTGCCGCCCTGGACATGGCGGACCCGGCACCGCTGACCCTTCTTCGGGTCAATCTGGTTGACATATAAACATTTGAAAAGTAATGTACCTGCACGCCGCGCGCCGTCATGCGCGGCGGTCCATCCCTCTCTATCTCGCGGAGTGCCGGTTCATGAAAATTGCCATCCTGGGCGGAGGCCACGGCTGCTATGCCGCCGCCGCCGACCTGTCCGAAGCCGGCCATGAGGTGCGCCTCTGGCGTCGCGATGCGGCGGCGCTCGCTGCTGTCATCGAGGCCGGTTCGATTCGCCTGAAAGACGCCGAGGGCGCGCGCGACGTGAAGATCGCCGCCGCCGCCGCGGACATCGGCGACGCCCTGCGCGGCGCCGAGCTGATCGTGATCCCATCGCCCGCGATCGCGCAGGCGGACATCGCGCGTGCGATGGCGCCGCACCTGGCCGACGGCCAGGTCGTCTTCCTGCCGCCGGGCACCTTCGGCAGCTACGTGATGGCCCAGATCGCGCGGGAGGCCGGCAGCCGCGCCGACGTGGCGTGGGCCGAAACCGGCACGCTGCCGTACCTCGCGCGTAAGCACGGCGAGCGCGAGGTCAACGTCACCGTGCGCGCGGTGCGCCTGCCGACCGGCGTCTATCCGGCGCGCAAGGAAAAGGAAGCGATCGCGCGGATCCGCGAGGCCTACCCCAGCGTGCATGGCTGCGGCGACGCGCTGTCGGGCGCGCTGATGAACGCGGGCCCGGTGATCCACCCGCCGCTGATGGTGATGAACGCCGCGCCGCTGCAGCACTTCGAGCGCTGGGACATCCACAACGAAGGCACGCAGCGCGCGGTCCGCGCCGTGACCGACCGGCTCGACCTGGAGCGCATCGCGGTGCGCGAGGCCTTCGGCCATACCGCCCCGCACTACCCGCTGGCCGACCACTACAACAACGACCAGTGGATGTACGGCGACGCCCACAAGCAGCTCGTGAAGTCGGGCGACTGGCGCGAGAACATCGACCTCTATGGCCATCGCTACATCACCGAGGACACCGAGCTCGGCCTCGCCTTCCTCGCCTCGGCCGCGCGCCATGCCGGCGTCGATGCGCCGATCGCGCACGGCCTGCTGGCCATCGTCGGCGGCTTTCTGGGCCGCGACCTGCGCCAGGGCGCGCGCACCTTCGAAGCGCTGGGCCTGAGCGGGCTGAGCCGCGATGCGCTGAAAGAGCGTCTGCATGACGGCGCCTGAGTCCGCGCCGCGCTTCGCGGCCGTCGGTGCCGGTCGCATGGGGCGCGGCATCGCGATCGCCTTCGCCTATGCCGGCCATCGTATCTCGCTCATCGACCTGCGCGTGCGCGACGACGCGGCATGGCACGCACTGCGCGACGAGGCGCGCGCCGAGATCGAATCCAGCCTGCACGGCCTGGCCCGGCTCGGCGTGTTCGCCGGCGAGCAGGTGCCTGCGATCGCGGCTCGCGTCGAAATCGTGCGGGCCGACGACGCGCCGCGTGCGCTGGCAGCGGCGGAACTGGTGTTCGAAGGCGTGCCCGAAACGCTCGCCGCCAAGCGCGAGGCCTTCGCGCAGATCAATGCGCATTGCCGCGACGATGCGATCCTCACCTCGACCACCAGCAGCATCCTGGTCACGCAGATCGCCGAGTTCGTGAAACGACCCGAGCGCTTCCTCAACATCCATTGGCTGAATCCGGCCTACGTGATCCCGGTGGTCGAGCTGAGCCATCACGCCGGCACCGACCCGGCCGTGCTCGCGCGCGCCAGGGCGCTGATGGAATCGATCGGCAAGCTGCCCGTGGTCTGCGGCCCGACGCCGGGCTACATCGTGCCGCGGCTGCAGGCGCTGGTGATGAACGAAGCGGCGCGCATGATCGAGGAGGGCGCTGCCACCGCCGAGGAGATCGACAAGGCCACGCGCTTCGGCCTCGGCCTGCGCTTCGCGGCGCTCGGCGTGGTCGAGTTCATCGACTTCGGCGGCGCCGACATCCTGCATCACGCGAGCCGCGAGATGTCGGCCTCGATCGATGCCGCGCGCTACCAGGCGCCCGCCATCCTCGACCGCATGATGAGCGAGGGCCGCCTCGGCCTCAAGACCGGCAGCGGCTTCTACGACTACCAGGGCCGCGACGTCGCGGCCTACCGCGGCGACGTGTTGTTGCGCACGCTCGGCATGCTCAGGCATGCGGGCCTGTGGCAACCGCCCGCCGACAAGACCATCGATTGAGGACCATGCCATGAGCGCACCGCGCATTCGCCGCGCCTTCGCCGACCTGTCGATCGGGCAGGTCCACCATGCATCCGCCGGCGATCCGGCCGCGCCCGCGGTGCTGTTCCTGCACCAGTCGCCGCGCAGCTGGACCGAGTACCGCACGGTGCTGCCCCTCGTCGGCCAGCGCTACCACGCGATCGCGATGGACACGGTGGGCTTCGGCGATTCGGCGCCGCTGCCCTGGCCGCCGAGCATCGAGCGCTGGGCGCAGGTCGCTGCCGAGCTGCTCGATGCGCTCGGCATTCGCCGTGCGCATGTCGTGGGCCATCACACCGGCGGCGTCATCGCCGTCGAGCTGGCCGCGGCCTTTCCCGAGCGCGTCGCCTCGCTGGTGCTCTCGTCCACGCCGTT
This sequence comes from Variovorax sp. PBL-E5, assembly GCF_901827185.1. NCBI lineage: Bacteria > Pseudomonadati > Pseudomonadota > Betaproteobacteria > Burkholderiales > Comamonadaceae > Variovorax > Variovorax sp. PBL-E5. Next base: position 2,351,247 of record NZ_LR594671.1, read on the forward strand.
CACCGACGAGGCTTTCCGCCGTGCGCGCGCCGGGCGGCCGCCGATCGATGCGGTCGAACGCCGCGAAGACGGCGCGCACCTGATGCAGATGTGGCGCAACCGGCAATCCTTCTATCCGAAGGGACGGCCCGATCTGCTGGAGGCTTTCGTGCTCGACGGCCTGAAGGCATCGGGCGACATCGAGGGCGGACATCGCGCGGTGGCCTCGTACCGCATGGAAGACCGCATCGGCCGCGTCACGCAACCGGTGCTCGTCGTGCGCGCGCCGGACGATCCGTTCGCGTCGCCACATGCCGCCGAGCTGGCCGCGCACCTGCATGACGCGCGTGTCGTCGACATCGAGGGCGGCATGGTGCCGCTGCCCGACCAGTTGCCCGAGGCCTTCGCGCGCGCGGTGCTCGATTTCCTGGACGGCCTGCGATGAAGGCCGTGCGCATCCACGGCTGGAGCCAGCCGCCTTCGATCGAAGAGATCGATCCGCCTGCGCGCAGCGCAGGACGGAGCCTCGTGCGGATGCAGGCGGCGACGGTCGGCCACATCGACCGCACGGTCTGGGGCGGACGCTTTCTGCGGCATCCGCCGCTGCCCTATGTGCCCGGCGTCGAAGCGGCCGGCATCGTGATCGAGAGCGATCGCTTCCAGGCTGGCCAGCGCGTCTGGCTGCGCGGCGCCGGTCTCGGCACGCTGACTGACGGCACCTGGCGCGAATGCATCGCCGCGCCCGACGAAGCGCTCGGCCTCCTGCCCGACAACGTCCCGATGCCGCTCGGCGCGGCCTTCTTCTCGCCCTGCACCTCGGCCTGGGTCGCGCTGCATGAGATCGCCAAACTCCAGGCTGGCGAGCGCGTGCTCGTGACGGGGGCCACCGGCGCGGTCGGATCGCTGGTCCTGCAACTGGCGCTCGAACTCGGCGCGAAGGCGAGCGCGGTCGTGAGCGACGCGGCCGCTGCGGCCGCGCTGCCGGCTGGTGTGGACGCCGTGGTGTTCGACGGCGCAGCCGACGCGCTGTCCGGGCTCGGTGTCGATGCGCTGATCGACACGGTCGGCGGACCGGTGCTGGCGGCCGCGCTGCCGGCAGTCGTCGCCGGCGGTCGCGCGGTGCTGATCGGTTACACCGCCGGCAACGAACTCAGGCTGGAGCTCGCGAACTTCATGCTGCGCGACGTCAGCCTGCTGCCGCTCAACATGTTCCGGCGCGATGCCGTCGGCCGCGCGATGGCGCCGGCCTTGCTGGCGCGATTGGGCGATGGCCGCCTGCGGCTCGAGGTTCGAAGCTTCGCGCTGTCCGAAGCGGCGAGCGCGCTCGAATGGATCGCGCAGCGCGGGCACCGCGGCCGCGCGGTGCTGGTGCCGGACCCCGCTGTCGCGTGATCGCGTGAGCACGGCGCTCTGCGTCGTGCTACGGCTTCACGAGCGTCGCGATGTCGGCGGCCACCTGGCGTGAATTCATGATGACGGTGTGGAAGGTCGGCAGCAGTTGCAGGGGCATCGATCCCAGCTGCACCTCCTTCACCGAGACGATGCCGTCATTCAGTTCGTTGCCGAACAGCGTCCACCGGCCGCGCGGACCCTTGGTGCCCGCATAGATGCGCAAGGGAATGTCCGGAATCGGCAGGCCTTCCATGAAATCGCGGCGTGCCAGCAACTGGCCCATCTCGCCCGTCAGCAAGCGAAACAGCCACCACTTGGACAGCTTGACCGCGAAGCGGGAGGCCGTGCTCGGCGGCGCGAGGAAGACGCCGAGTTCCGGCGCGCATGCCAGGCCCGGCAGCGCTGCCCTGAGCAGGACACCGCCCAGCGAATGCCCCACGACGATGAAGCGCTCGCCCTGCGTGCGCGCGGCGATGAATCTGCGCAGACGCTCGACACAAGGGCGCCAGCGCTCGAACGCGGCCGAATAGCCGAACAGATGGGTGGTCATGCCGGCCGAGCGCAAGCGCCCGGCGAGCAGCAGCATCGATGCGGATGTGCGCCCCAGGCCGTGAACCAGGATGACATGCATCGACTCAGGTCTCGCGGCGCTCCATGCGATAGGGCCGGACCTTGTCCTGCTCGGCCGGGTCGTTGCGCGACACGATGGCGCGCGCCGGCTCCGTAGCACTGAGGTTGATTGCGACGTGCGGCACGTCGGGTGGAATGAACAGGAAGTCGCCGGCCTCGCTGATCACCGATTGCGCCAGCCCATCGCCGTACAGCGTCTCGACGCGCCCCTGCAGCACGTAGATCGCCGTTTCATGGCCCTCGTGAAGATGCGGCTCGGAGCGCGCGCCCGGCGGAATCACCACCAGATGCATCGACAGCCCGAGCGCGCCGGCGCTGTGGCCGGAGATGCCGATGAAGTAGGGCAGGCCCTGGCTCGTGAGCACCTTGCGGTCGGGGCTGATGGCCGTGACCGAGCGCGTTGAAGCGGATTGCATGGAATTTCTCCTGCCGTACCAAGGAACGGAGATGGTGCCAGATCGGCCCGCTGGCGCTCAAGATGTTTCGTGGCGCGGCGTCACCGTGCGCTGTCTCACTCGTCCTCTTGCGTCTCTTCCGAGGGCGCGTTCTCGTGCAGCTCGATCATCCGCCGCAGCGTGGTCTTCAGCGCCTCGGCGCTGGCCAGGCCGAAGGGCTCCAGCACGCGGTGCTCGTGCTCGCGCGCGAGTTCCATCAGCCGCTTCACCGTGCGCTCGCCGGCTTCGGTGATGCGCACCAGCGTGATGCGGCGGTCACTGTCGTGGGGCAGGCGCTCGACATGGCCGCTGGCGCTCATGCGGTCGAGCATGCGCGTGACCGTCGGCTGCTTCATCACCGCCACCTGCGCCAGCCGGCCGATGCTCATCGCATCGCCGCCGGCCAGTGTCGCCATCACGCGCCACTCCGAGACCGAGAAACCGTGCTCGCGCGCGACCTTGTGGAATTCCGACGAGATCAGGTGGCTGGCCTGCGCCAGCAGCGCCGGCAGGTAATCGTCCACGAAGCGCCGGGGCACGGCCGCTGCGGCCGCCGTGCCGTTGCGCGGCAGCTTGGCGGGCACATTGCTTGCGTGTCTAGGGTTATTCATGATTGTGGATAGATTGACTTCTAAAGAATATACGCACTTCGGTCCAATCGGTCCGAGGGTTTTCAAGGAGCATCATGGCTGAACGGTCCTTTGTCGAGGAAGTGAAGAAACTGCGGCTCGGCGCCGGCGAGGTCTTCAGCGGCGAAGGCATCCTGGCGGTGACCAAGGCGCTGCTGGAGTCCGGCGTCGCCTACGTGGCCGGCTACCAGGGCGCGCCGATCTCGCATTTGATGGACGTGCTGGCCGACGCGCAGGACATCCTCGCGGAGCAGGGCATCCGCTTCGAGAACAGCGCCAGCGAAGCCACCGCCGCCGCGACGCTGGCCGCCTCGGTCAACTACCCGCTGCGCGGCGCGGTCACCTTCAAGGCCACGGTGGGTACCAACGTGGCGTCCGATGCGTTGGCCAACCTTGCCTCGGGCGGCGTGAAGGGTGGCGCGCTGGTGATCGTCGGCGAAGATTACGGCGAAGGCTCGTCGATCATGCAGGAGCGCAGCCATGCCTTCGCGATGAAGTCGCAGATCTGGCTGCTCGATCCGCGGCCCAACCTGCCGTCCATCGTCGAGGCGGTCAAGCAGGGCTTCGAGCTCTCGGAGGCCAGCAGCACGCCGGTGATGCTGCAGCTGCGCATCCGCGCCTGCCACGTGCATGGCCAGTTCGTCGCCTCGGACAACCGGCCCTCCGCCTTCACGCTGAAGGAGGCGCTCGAAAGCCCGCAGCGCGACACCAGCCGCATCGTGCTGCCGCCCGCGAGCTTCACGCACGAGCAGGAAAAGGTGCAGGACCGCTGGCCCGCGGCCGTGCGTTTCATCGAGGCGCGCCGGCTCAACGAATTCTTCGCCGAAGATGCCGACGACATCGGCGTCATCGTCCAGGGCGGCAGCTACAACACGCTGGTGCGCGTGCTCGAGCGGCTCGGCCTGGCCGACGTCTACGGCCAATCGAAGGTGCCGCTCTACGTGATGAACGTCGCCTACCCGGTGATCGACAGCGAGGTCGTGCGCTTCTGCAAGAACAAGCGCGCCGTGCTGCTGGTCGAGGAAGGCCAGCCCAATTTCGTCGAGCAGAACCTCGCATCCATCCTGCGCCAGGCCGGCGTCGGCGCCGCGCTGCACGGCAAGGACATGCTGCCGGTCGCCGGCGAATACACGGCGGCCGCGGTGCTCAAGGGCGCGCGCGCCTTCTTCGAGTGCTACGAGCGCGTGCCGCCATTGCCCGCGCCGCCACGCAAGATCATCCCGCTGACCGCGGTGGCGCCGATCGGGGTCGATTCGGCGCCGGAGCCCTCGCGCCCGATCGAGGAGACCGTGCATGCGCGCCCGCCGGGCTTCTGCACCGGCTGCCCCGAGCGGCCGATCTTCAGCGCGATGAAGCTGGTCGAGCGCGAGCTCGGCCCGCACCACATCAGCGCCGACATCGGCTGCCATCTGTTCTCGATCCTGCCGCCCTTCAACCTCGGCAACACCACCATGGGCTACGGCCTCGGCTCGGCCGGCGCCGCGGCGCTCAACGTGCCGGCCGGCAAGCGCGCGATCTCGATGATGGGCGACGGCGGCTTCTGGCACAACGGCCTGACGAGCGGCGTCGCCAACGCGGTCTTCAACCGCAGCGACAACCTCACGATCGTGGTCGACAACAACTACACCTCGGCCACCGGCGGACAGGACGTGCTGTCGTCCGCCGCGATCAATCCGACGCGCAGCACCGGCCACGCGATCGAGCAGGCGGTGCGCGGTGTCGGCGTCAAGTGGGTGAAGACCTTGCGCCGCACCTACGACATCGAAGGCATGCGCGATGCGTTGCGCGAAGCGCTGACGACAACGGAGAAGGGCCCGAAGGTCCTGATCGCGCAATCCGAATGCATGCTCAACAAGCAGCGCCGCGAAAAACCGCTGGTGCGCAAGGCGATCGCCGACGGCAAGCGCATGGTGCGCGAGAAGTTCGGCGTCGATGCCGACACCTGCACCGGCGACCATTCGTGCATTCGCCTCTCGGGCTGTCCTTCGCTGTCGATCAAGCCCAATCCCGACCCCTTGCGCACCGACCCGATCGCGACGGTGCTCGACAGCTGCGTGGGCTGCGGCGTCTGCGGCGAGGTCTCGCATGCGGCCGTGCTGTGCCCCTCGTTCTACAAGGCGCAGATCGTCAGCAACCCGAACGGCTGGGATCGCTTTCGCGAACGCGTGCGCGCGGCCGTGATCGGCTGGCTGCAGCGCGGCGATGCGCGGCGGCGCGAACGGATGGCGTTCTGACCATGGCAACTCAACCTATCAAGATTGCGATCCTTGCCATGGGCGGCGAGGGCGGCGGCGTACTGGCCGATTGGATCGTCGATCTCGGCGAACACAACGGCTTCATCGCGCAGACCACCTCGGTGCCCGGCGTCGCGCAGCGCACCGGCGCGACCATCTACTACGTCGAGCTCTATCCCGGCGCGCAGGCCGCGGCCGATGGTGGCCAGCCGGTGCTGGCGCTGATGCCGTTGCCCGGCGACGTCGACATCGTGCTGGCCTCCGAGCTGATGGAAGCCGGCCGCGCGGTGCAGCGCGGACTGGTCACGCGCGATCGCACGACGCTGATCGCCTCGACCCACCGCGTCTACTCGATCGCCGAGAAAAGCGCGATGGGCGACGGCCGCGTCGATAGCGCGCAGCTGCTCGCGCATGCCGACGGCGCCGCCAAGCGCTTCATCCGTTTCGACATGGCCGAGGCCGCCGAACGCGCGGGCAGCGTGATCAGCGCCGTGCTGTTCGGTGCGCTCGCGGGCGCCGGCGTGCTGCCCTTCGGCCGGGCGCAGTTCGAGGCCACGGTGGAGCGCGGCGGCGTCGGCGTGAAGCCCAGCCTCAAAGCCTTCGGCGCTGCCTTCGATCGCGCGCAGAAAGCGCCGGACGCCGACGCATCGGAGACCGCGCCGCCGCCGGCCGCCAAGCCCGCGCCGCAGCCTCGCGATCCCGCCGTGCGCGCGCTGGTGGAGCGCGTGCAGCAGTTTCCGGCCTCGGCGCACGAGATCCTGTTCGAAGGCGTGCGCCGCCTGATCGACTACCAGGACCCGGCCTATGCCGGCACCTACCTCGACCGCATGCAGAAGATCCATGCGCTGCAAGCGAACGACGACGGCCGCCTCGCTGAAACGACCGCGCGCCATCTCGCGCTCTGGATGTCCTACGAGGACACGGCCCGCGTCGCCGCGCTGAAGACCCGCGCGACGCGCTTCGAGCGCGTGCGCGGCGAGGCGCGCGTGCAGTCCGGCCAGGTGCTGGCCATCAACGAATACATGCATCCGCGCCTGCAGGAAATCTGCGAAACGCTGCCCGGCGGCATCGGCCGCTGGCTGATGAATTCGAGCGCCCCGCGCCGGCTGGTCGAGCGCTTCACGAAGAAGGGCCGCGTGATCCAGACCAGCTCGCTGCACGGCTTCCTGATGCTGCGCTGCGTGGCCGGCATGAAGCGCTGGCGCCGCTCGACGATGCGCTTCACCGAGGAGAACCGGCTCATCGAGCAATGGCTGGCGCGCATCGCGCAGACGGCCGCCTTCAATCCTGCGCTGGCGGTCGAGATCGCGGAATGCCAGCGCCTCGTCAAGGGCTACAGCGACACCCACGAGCGCGGCCTGCGCAACTACGAGGTCGTGATGGAAGCTGCGCAGCGCGCCGGCACCGCGCTGGCGCCGGCCACGCTGCGCGAACTGCGCGACGCGGCGCTGGCCGACGAACATGGCCACAAGCTGCGCGCCGCGCTGGCGCAGCACGCACTCGCCTGAGAGGAAACCGACGCGATGTCCCACGAACGAGCCGCCACCCTCGACCTGCGCGTCGTCGAAGCGCGCACCTTGAATCCGCTGATCCGCATGTTCCGCCTGCGCGCCGCGGACGGCGCGGCGCTGCCTGGCTACACGGCCGGTGCCCACGTGCGCGTGAAGGTCACGCTGGCCGATGGCAGCCACGACTGGCGGCACTATTCGTTGATCAACACCGAGCCGCAGCCGGACGCGACCGCTGCGCCGCACGACTACCTGATCGCCGTGCGCCGCGAGGACGATGGCCGCGGTGGCTCGCGCTTCATGCACGAGCGGCTGCAGGAGGGCGACACGCTGACCATCGAAGTGCCGAAGAATGATTTCCCCTTGCATGAAGGCGGTGCGAAGGCAGTGCTGATCGCCGGCGGCATCGGCGTCACGCCGCTGGTCAGCATGGCCGCGCGCCGCAAGGCCGAGGGCGCGCCGGTGCGCATGCACTATGCGGGCCGCAGCCGCGCGCTGATGGCCTTCCTGCCCGAGTTGCAAGGCCTGCTGTCCGAGGACCTCGTGCTGCATGCCGACGTGGAAGCCGGCGCGCCGCTCGACGTCGAGGCGCTGCTCGATGGCTGCGCTGCCGACGACCAACTCTATGTCTGCGGTCCCAAGGTCATGCTCGACGCCGTGCTGGCCGCGACCCAGAAGCGCGGCTGGACGCACGAACGCGTGCACTTCGAGCTCTTCACCACGCCGATGGTGGAGGAGGGCGACCATCCCTTCGAGGTCGAGCTGGCCCAGTCCGGCCAGCGCTACACCGTGCCGGCCGACCAGAGCATCCTCGACTGCCTGATCGACCATGGCTGCGACCCGATGTTCGACTGCAAGCGCGGAGAATGCGGCGTCTGCGCGACGCCGGTGCTCGAAGGCGAGATCGACCATCGCGACTACGTGCTGACGGCGCGCGAGAAGGCCGAAGGCAACGTGATGCAGATCTGCATCTCGCGCGCCAAGGGCGCGCGCCTGGTGCTGGACATCTAGGAGACCCGACGATGACGTCCTATCGTGGAAACCCCGAGGCCATTCGCGCCCTGGTCGAGCAAGATCGCGTGCACCGCGACCTCTACATCAACCCCGAGCTGTTCGAACTCGAGCAGGAGAACTTCTTCGCCAACACCTGGAACTACGTCGGCCACGACAGCCAGCTGCCGAAGCCGGGCGACTACATCCGCAACGAAATCGCCGGACGGCCGCTGATCGTGGTGCGCCACAGCGATGCATCCGTGCGCGTGCTGATGAACCGCTGCGCCCACAAGGGTTCGCGCCTGGTCAGCGCGCCCTGCGGCAACACCGGCAAGTTCTTCCGCTGCCCGTACCACGCCTGGACCTTCAAGACCGACGGTTCGCTGCTGTCGATTCCGCTGAAGAACGGCTACGAAGGCACGGCGCTGCCCGAGTGCGAATCGTCGAAGGGCCTGACGCCGGTGAAGCACGTGCGCCTGTACCGCGGCTTCATCTTCGTCAAGCTCAACGATGGCGGCCCGGATTTCGAGGACTATTTCGGCGAGTCGCTCTCGTCCATCGACAACATGGCGGACCGCTCGCCCGAAGGCGAGCTGGAAATCGCGGGCGGCTGCCTGCGCTTCGTGCACCAGTGCAACTGGAAGATGTTCGTCGAGAACCTCAACGACACCATGCATCCGATGGTGGTGCATGAATCGTCCGCCGGCACCGCGAAGAAGCTCTGGGCCGGCGAGCCCGCGGACGCGCCCAAGCCGATGGCGGTCGAGCAGTTCGTGCCCTTCGTCTCGGACTACAAGTTCTTCGAGGACATGGGCGTGCGCGTGTTCGACAACGGCCACAGCTTCTCGGGCGTGCACTACAGCATCCACAGCAAGTACTCGGCGATCCCCGAGTACGACGCGGCCATGAAGGCGGCCTACGGCGAGGAGCGCACCGCGCAGATCCTCGGACTCGCGCGCCACAACACGGTCTACTACCCGAACCTCACGATCAAGGGCGCGATCCAGGCCATCCGCGTGGTCAAGCCGATCGCGGTCGACAAGACGCTGGTCGAGAGCTGGACCTTCCGCCTCAAGGGTGCGCCGCCCGAGCTGCTGCACCGGACCACGATGTACAACCGCCTGATCAACTCGCCGTTCTCGGTCGTCGGACACGACGACCTGCAGGCCTATCGCGGCATCCAGGCCGGCCTGCATGCGAGCGGCAACGAATGGGTCAGCCTGCATCGCGACTTCGACCCGGCCGAGGTCGGGCAGAAGGATGTGACGACAGTCGGCACCAGCGAAATTTCCATGCGCAACCAGTACCGCGCATGGGAGCGTTACATGACCGCGATGATGTGAGGCCCACCACGATGACCGCCATCACACGCCAGGACCTGATCGACTTCGTCGTCAACGAATCGCGCCTGCTCGACGACCGGCGCTACGACGAATGGAATGCGCTCTTCGCCGACGACGCCTACTACTGGGTGCCGCTGGTGCCCGACCAGCAGGACGGCATCCAGCACACCTCGCACCTGTACGAAGACAAGCTCTTGCGCGACCTGCGCATCGAGCGCCTTAAAAGCCCGCGAGCCTTCTCGCAACAGCCGCCGAGCCGCTGCCACCACCTGCTGCAGCTGCCGAGCGTCGAGACCTTCGACGAGGCCGCCAACCGCTTCGTGCTGCGCACCGAATTCCACTACACCGAATCGCAGGGCGACGAACTGCAGTTCTATGTCGGCACCTTCTTCCATCACCTGAGCTTGCAGGACGGCGCGCTGCGCATGACGCTCAAGCGCGTCAACATGCTCAATTGCGATGCCGCACTGCCGGCCATCCAGCTTTTCATCTAGCGCCACGATGCACGCCACCGTCCACGACGTCTTCTCGGCCACGGCCGCGCGCACGCCCGATGCCGAGTTTCTCTTCACCGAATCGGTGACGGCCGCGGCCTATGGGATCGCGGCCGGCCCGATCCGCTGGGGCGAGGCCGCCGCCGAAGTCGAGCGCCTGCGCGCCGCCTATGCGAAGGCCGGCCATGGCCATGGGCATCGCGTCGGCCTGTTGCTGGAGAACCGCCCGGCCTTCCTGTTCCACTGGTTCGCGCTCAATGCGCTCGGTGCGAGCGTGGTGCCGATCAATGGCGAGATGCGCTCCGCGGAGCTGGCCTACCTGATCGGCCACAGCGAGATCGGCCTGGCCGTCACGCTGCCCGAGCGCGCGGCCGACCTGCACGCCGCCGCGGCAGAGGCGGGCATCGCCTTCGACACCATGCATGCGGACGGCGACGTGCCGTCCGCGAAGACCGCACCGCCGCGCGCCGGCCAGCCCATCGGCGCCGATACCGAATGCGCGCTGCTCTACACCTCGGGCACCACCGGCCGGCCCAAGGGCTGCATCCTGAGCAACACCTATTTCCTGAATGCGGGCGAATGGTATGCGGCACTCGACGGCGTCTGCAGCATCCGCCGCGACACCGAGCGCGTGATGACGCCGCTGCCGCTCACGCACATGAACGCCATGGCCTGCTCGACGATGGTGGTGCTGGTGGCCGGCGGCTGCCTGGTGCAGCTCGACCGCTTCCATCCCAAGCAGTGGCTGCAGAGCGCGCGCGAAAGCGGCGCCACCATCGTGCATTACCTCGGCGTGATGCCGGCCATGCTGCTCGCGGCGGCGCCGTCGCCGGCCGATCGCGACCATGCGATCCGCTGGGCCTTCGGCGCCGGCGTCGACCCCAAGAACCACGCGCCCTTCGAGGCCCGCTTCGGCTTTCCGCTGGTCGAGGCCTGGGCCATGACCGAGACCGGCGTCGCGGCCTGCATCATGGCGCACCACGAGCCGCGCCGGGTCGGCCGGAGCTGCTTCGGCCGGCAGGAAGACTTCGTCGAGATCCGCCTCGTCGATGACCAGGGCCGCGACGCCGAAGCCGGCGCACCGGGCGAGCTGTGGGTGCGCTCCGCGGGCAGCGATCCGAAGCGTGCCTTCTTCTCGGGCTACCTGAAGGATGAGGACGCCACGCGCGAAGCCTGGGCCGGCGGCTGGTTCCATACCGGCGACCTCGTGCGGCGCGATGCCGAAGGCAACTTCTTCTTCGTCGACCGCAAGAAGAACGTGATCCGCCGCAGCGGCGAGAACATCTCGGCGGTCGAGGTCGAGAGCGTGCTGAACCAGCATCCGGCGGTCAAGGCCTCGGCTGTGGCCGCGACGCCCGACAGCGTGCGCGGCGACGAGGTGCTGGCCTGCATCGTCGCGCGCGAGTCGGTGGCCGAGGCCGACTTCGCCACCGTCGCCGCCGGCATCGTGCAGCATGCACTCGATCAGCTGGCCTACTACAAGGCGCCCGGCTATGTCGCCTTCGTACCCGAGCTGCCGCTGACGCCGTCGCAGAAGATCCAGCGCGGCCAGCTGCGCGAGATGGCGCAGGCGCTCCCGGGCCAATCGCATTGCGTCGACACGCGGTCGATGAAGAAGAGGCAAACCCCATGAGCCGGCGTCTCTCCTACGAGGGCGTCGCAGTGGCCGTGCCGGTCACCGTGCCCTATGTGCGCTACTCGACGCTCGGCGCCCACTGGTTCATCGGCCAGGCGCTCGAGGCGCTGGTCAACGCCAGCGGCGTGCCGAAGGCGCAGATCGACGGCCTGTGCCTCAGCAGCTTCTCGCTCGCGCCCGACACCGCGGTCGGCGTCACGCAGCACATGGGCCTGTCACCGCGCTGGCTCGACCATGTGCCGACCGGCGGCGCCTCGGGCGTGATGTGCCTGCGGCGAGCGGCGCGCGCTGTGCAGGCCGGCGATGCCGAGGTGGTCGCCTGCGTCGCCGCCGACACCAACCATGTCGACTCGTTCCGCCAGACGCTGGGTGCCTTCAGCAACTTCGCGCGCGATGCGACCTATCCCTACGGCTCGGGCGGCCCGAACTCGATCTTCGCCTTCATCACCGCCCACTACATGCGCACCTACGGCGCCCGGCGCGAGGACTTCGGCCGCATCGCGGTCGCGCAGCGCAGCAATGCGCTCGGCAATCCCAACGCGATGTTCAAGAAGCCGCTGACCCTCGACGAGTACATGGGCGCGCGGCCGATCTCCGACCCGATCCATCTGTTCGACTGCGTGATGCCCTGTGCCGGCGCCGAGGCCTTCCTCGTGATGACGGAAGAACGCGCGCGCGACCTGGGCCTGGCGCACGCCGTGGTCCGCGGCGCGATCGAGCGCCACAACGCCTTTGCCGACGATCCGGTGATGGTGCGCGGCGGCTGGCTGGCGGATCGCGACGACCTCTATGCGCAGGCCGGCGTGCAGCCCGCCGCGCTCGATTTCGTGCAGACCTACGACGACTACCCGGTGATCGTGATGATGCAGTTCGAAGACCTGGGCTTCTGCGACAAGGGCGAGGGTGCGGCCTTCGTGCAGGCGAACACGCTGACGCACGACGGCAGCTTTCCCAACAACACCAGCGGTGGCCAGCTTTCGGCCGGGCAGGCCGGCGCGGCCGGCGGCTTTCTCGGCATGACCGAGGCGATCCGCCAGCTCACCGGCGATGCGGGACCGCGCGCCGTGTCCGATGCGCGGCTGGGCCTGGTCGCGGGCTTCGGCATGGTCACGTATGACCGCTGCCTGTGCACCGGTGCCGTGATCCTCGGGAGGTCCGCATGACGATGCCGCTCATGCACCCCAAGCGCAAGAACCCGGTCCTGCGCACGCGGCAGATGAACCTGCCGCCCTGGGCGCGCGGCCGCGTCGCGCTCGGCATCACGGCCGCGGCGGCCGAGGGCCGTTTCGAGCTGCAGGTCTGCGAGGTCTGCGGCACCGTGCAGTACCCGCCGCGCGAAGCCTGCCACAAGTGCCTGTCGGCGCGCCTGCGCTGGCGCGCGCAGTCGGGCGAGGGCGAACTGCTCGCCACCACCACGCTGCACCACAGCAACGACCTGTTCTTCCGCGAGCGGCTGCCTTGGCGCCTGGGACTGATCCGTCTCGATGCGGGCCCGACGCTGATGGTGCACATGCACGGCGAGGTGGGCGAGGCGCCGGCGCGCGTGCGCGTCGGCGCGCGGCTCGATCGCGCCGGGCAGGCGGTATTGATTGGATTTCCGAACGAAGGGAGCGCCCATATGGCCGACGACAAGATGCTCAGGGAAATGACCAGCGACCCGAAGTTCCGCAAGGCGCTGGTCACCGATGGCAAGACCGAAGTGGGGCAGGCGATCGTGCGCGCGCTGGTCAAGGCCGGTGCCGACATCGTCTGGGTCGGTCATGCCGAGCCGTGGAAGAAGACGGGCGGCCTGGAGGACATCACGGCGCTGCCGCAAGTCACGCTGGTGCCGCTGGACCTGACCAACGGCCGCTCGGTGAGCGAACTCGCGGGCGAGATCGGCGGCAAGGTCGACATCGTGATCAACAACGCCGAGGTGCATCGCAGCTTCGGCATCGGCGCGCGGCGCGGCACCGATGTCGCGCGCGCCGAGATGGACATCAACTACTTCGGCCTGCTGCGCCTGGCGCAGGAGTTCGGTCCGGCGCTCAAGGGTCGCTCGGCCGACGGCACGACGGGCGCGACCGCGTGGGTCAACCTGCTGTCGATCTATGCGCTCAGCAACTTTCCGCCGCATGGCACCTTCAGCGCGTCGAAGGCGGCGGCGCATTCGCTCGCGCAGTGCCTGCGCGCCGAGATGCGGCCGGCCGGCATCCGCGTGATCAATGTGTTTCCGGGGCCGATCGACGACGAGTGGAACCAGCACGTGCCGCCGCCGAAGGTCGCGCCAGGCGCGTTGGCAAGTGCGATCGTGAAGGCGCTTCGCGATGGCGTGGAGGACGTGTATCCCGGCGACGTCGCGCAGGAATGGCTGGAGCGCTGGCGCGACAACCCGAAGATATTGGAGCGCGAACTCGCGGCCGGCGGCAGCTGAGCCCGAAGGAACAACACATGACCACAAGCACCCTGAGCTCCGCCGCCGAAATCCTCGGCGGCCTCGTGAGCGCGATGGCGACCGGCCGCATCCGCGTGGTCGACCTCACGCAAACGCTGACGCCCGAATTCCCGCAGATCGCCTTGCCGCCCGAGATGGGCCAGTGCTGGCCCTTCCGCATCGAGGAGGTGTCGAAGTACGACGAGCGCGGACCGGGCTGGTACTGGAACAACTTCTCGTGCGGCGAGCACACCGGCACCCACTTCGATGCGCCGATCCACTGGATCTCGGGCCGCGACCTGCCGAACAACTCGGTCGACACCATCGCCGTGCAGAACTTCGTCGCCGCAGCCTGCGTGATCGACTGCTCCGCACAGGTCAAGGCCGACCACGACTACCTGATGACGGTGGCCGACATCGAGCGCTTCGAGGCGGCGCACGGCCGCATCCCGAAGGGCGCCTGGGTGCTGATGCGCACCGACTGGTCGCAGCGCCACGACCCCGAGGCCTACCAGAACTTCGACGAGACCGGCCAGCACACGCCCGGGCCGAGCTCGGAGGCGGTCCAGTTCCTGGTCGAGCAGCGCGACGTGCTGGGCTTCGGCTCCGAGGCCATCGGCACCGATGCGGGGCAGGGCTATCACCTGCGTCCGCCTTATCCGTGCCACTACTACATGCACGGCGCGGGACGCTATGGCTTGCAGTGCCTGTGCAATCTCGACCTCTTGCCGCCGACCGGCGCGGTGCTGATCTGTCCGCCGCTGAAGATCGAGAAGGGCAGCGGCAGTCCCTTGCGCGTGCTGGCCCTGGTGGAGGGCGGATCGTGAGCGCGCCGAAGGTGGCCGCCGTCACGGGCGGCAGCGCGGGCATCGGCCGCGCGATCTGCCAGGACCTGCTCGACAAGGGCTACGAGGTGATCTCGCTCGCGCGCCGCCCGAGCGACATCGCGCATCCGAAGATGCACAGCATCGAGGTCGACCTGATGGACCGCGCCGCCACCTCCGAGGCGGTGCACAAGCTGGTGCATCGCTTCGACGTGACGACCGTGGTGCACAACGCGGGCGTGATTCGTGCCGCGCTGCTGCCGGATGTCAAGCTCGAGGATCTCGATGCGCTCGTCGAACTGCATCTCGGCTGTGCGATCCTGCTCGTGCAGGCCGCATTGCCCGCGATGCGCGCGCGCCATTTCGGCCGCGTGGTGCTGCTGTCCTCGCGCGCCGCGGTGGGTCTCGCGACACGCACCAGCTATTCGGCGACCAAGGCCGGCATGCTCGGCATGGCGCGCACCTGGGCGCTGGAGCTCGCGGCCGACGGCATCACGGTCAACGTGGTGGCGCCGGGGCCGATCCGCACCGACATGTTCTACGACGTGGTCGAGCAGGGCAGCGAGAAGGAACGCGCGCTCGCGGCCTCGATCCCGGTCAAGCGCCTCGGCGAATCGGCCGACGTGGCGCGCGCGGTGAGCTTCTTCGCCGACGCGGCCAACAGCTTCGTCACCGGTCAGGTGCTCTATGTGTGCGGCGGCACCAGCGTCGGCAGCCTGGCCCTGTAGCCGCCATGAGTCTGGTACGCGCGCCGTCGTCTTCGCGTTCCTTCTATTGTCAGCGCGGCGGCGTCTCGCTAGTATCGTTGACACCTAAACATTTCATAAATCATGCGGTTGGCGCGAAGCTTGCGTCGCGATCCCGCCCCGAGACAGCTCTTCGTTCGCCGTTCACTCGTCTTCACCCTGTCCACTTCCGGAGCACTGCCATGAAAGTCCTGACCCGAATCCGCGCCGCGAGCCTCGCCCTCGGTATCGCCACCCTGGGCGCCGCCGGCGCGCAGGCGGCCGACCTCAAGGTCGGCCTGATCACCTCGCTGTCGGGGCCGGTGTCCTCGCTCGGCATTCCCTACGAGAAGGGCATCCGGGCCGCGCAGGCCTACATGCCGGACCTCAACGGCCACAAGGTGCAGGTGATCGTGCTCGATGACGCCTCCGATCCCTCGACCGCCGCGCGCAATGCGCGCAAGCTGATCGAGGAGGACAAGGTCGACATCGTGATCGGCTCGGCCGGCACGCCGTCGTCGCTGGCCATCGCGGCCGTCGCGCGCGAAACCAAGACGCCGCAGATCTCGATCGCGTACGCCGATCTTCCCAAGGAAGACGGCGCCTGGATGTTCACGCTGCCGCAGCCCGCCTCGCTGATGATGAGCGCGATGCTCGAGAACATGAAGAAGTCGGGCGTCAAGACGGTGGGCTACATCGGCTACTCCGACGCCTGGGGCGATCTGGTCTACGACGCGCTGACCAAGGGCGCGCCCTCGTACGGCATCAAGGTGCTCAACAACGAACGCTTCGCGCGGGCCGACTCCTCGGTGGCCGGCCAGGTGCTCAAGACGGTGGCGTTGCACCCGGATGCGGTGATGACCGGCGCCTCCGGCACGCCCGGCGCGCTGCCTTACCTGTCGCTCGCCGAGCGCGGCTACAAGGGCAAGCTGTACGGCATGCATTCGCTGATCAACCCCGACTTCATCCGCGTCGGCGGCCCCGCCGTCGAAGGCGTGATCGTGCCGACCGGCCCGGTCGTGGTGGCCGACCAGCTGCCGGCCGGCAACCCGATGCGCAAGGTCGCGATGGCGTTCCGCGACGCCTACCAGAAGGCCAACGGCGCAGTGCCCACCGATACCTTCTCGGCCTACAGCTTCGACGCCTGGCTGGTGACCATGGATGCCGCCAAGCGCGCCTCCGTCAAGGCCGAGCCCGGCACGCCGCAGTTCCGCGCAGCGCTGCGCGACGCGATCGAGAGCACGCACGAACTGGTCGGCACGCACAGCGTCTACAACTTCAAGCCCGACAGCCGCTTCGGCTCCGACGACCGCTCGCGCGTGGTCGTGAAGCTCGAAAAGGGCCAGTGGAAGCTGGTTCCTTAGCTCGCCCCCAGGCTTGCCCACTTCGTGTGGCCGCCCACCCCCTGCCGGGGGCAATACCAGCGGACCGGCTGAGCCGGATCCGCGGTATTTCTGGAAGTGACTCGGCGCTTGACGCGCCTCTCTCGAAATTCATATGACTCGTACATTTGCTCGCTGCTTCGCTGTTTCCGCACTCGCCTTTGGCGTTGCTCAGGCCTTCGCGGCCGATCTGAAGATCGGCTTCATCAGTTCGCTGTCGGGGCCGGTCGCGGCGCTCGGGATTCCGTACGAGAAGGGGATTCGTGCGGCGATCGCGGAGCATCCGGTGATCGCGGGTCACAAGGTCGAGCTGATCGTGCTGGACGATGCTTCCGATCCGACCACGGCCGGGCGCAATGCACGCAAGCTGGTGGTGGACGACAAGGTCGACGTGCTGATCGGCACTTCGGGCGTGCCGGGGGCGATGGCGATCGCGGCGGTGGCGCGCGAGCTCAATACGCCGCTGATTTCGCCCACGCCGGTCACGCTCGCGCCCGCCGACGCGGCATGGACGGTGACGGTGTCGCAGCCCTTTCCGCTGATGGTGGCGGCGGTGGTCGACAGCATGAAGAAGGCGGGTGTGAAGACGGTCGGCTACATCGGTTTTTCCGATGCGCTGGGCGACCTGTCCTACGACTCGCTGCTGAAGGCCACCGGGCCTGCGGGCATCAAGGTGGTGGCGAACGAGCGCTACGGGCGCAGCGATTCGTCGGTGGCGGGGCAGATCCTGAAGATCGTCTCTCAGCACCCGGACGCGGTGTTCGCGGGCAACTCGGGCACGCCGGGCGCGCTGCCCTACCTCGCGCTCGCGGAGCGCGGCTACAAGGGCCGCATCTACGGCACGCACGGCCTCATCAACGCCGACTTCGTGCGCGTCGGCGGCGCCTCGATCGAAGGCCTGGAGGTGCCGAGCGGACCGGTGCTGGTGGCCGACCAGCTGCCGGACAGCAACCCGATCAAGAAGGTGTCGATGGCCTTTCGCGCCGCCTACGAGAAGACCAACAACGGCGTGGTCCCGACCGATGCCTTCTCGGCCTACACGTATGACGCCTACCTGCTGCTTGCCGATGCGGCCGCGCGCGCCAAGGGCGAGCCCGGCACGGCGCAGTACCGCACGGCGCTGCGCGATGCGATCGTCAGCACCAAGGAGCTGGTGGGCACGCACGGCGTCTACAACTTCAAGGCGGGCGGCGATGGCTACGGCTCGGACAAACGTGCCGTGGTGATCATCAAGATGGAGAAGGGCCAGTGGAAGCTGGTGCCGTAATGTCTCTCCCCCAGTCTTCGCGCACTTCGTGTCGCTTCGCCAACCCCCTCACCGGGGGCAACACCGGCGGCCCGGCGAGGCCGGTTCCGCGGTGTTCGCGCGCGAATGCGGGGAGCACGATGGACAGGATGCTTTTGAGATGACCAGCGCTTATCGCAATGACGCTCGCGTCATCCGCGCGCTGGTACAGGAAGACCGCGTGCATCGCGACCTGTACCTGAGCGAGGAGCTGTTCGCGCTCGAACAGGATCACTTCTTCGCCAACACCTGGAACTACCTGGGCCACGCGAGCCAGGTGCCGAATGCGGGCGACTACCGGGCGCAGGACATCGCGGGCCGGCCGCTCATGATGGTGCGGCAGGCCGATGGCGGCATCCGGGTGTTCTACAACCGCTGCGCGCACAAGGGCACGCAACTGGTCAGCGATGAATGCGGCAACGCCGGCAAGTTCTTCCGCTGCCCGTATCACGCGTGGACCTACAAGCTCGACGGCGCGCCGCTCGCGGTGCCGCTCAAGAGCGGCTACGAGGGCACGCGGTTGAAGCAATGCGAATCGGGGCAGGGGCTGGTCGCGCTCAAGCATGTGGCGGTCTACCGCGACTTCGTCTTCGTGCGGCTCGGCGACGCAGGCCCGGACTTCGAAGCCTATTTCGGCGAGGTGCTGCAGGCCATCGACAACATGGTCGACCGCTCGCCCGAAGGCCGCCTGACGCTGGCCGGCGGCGCGATGCGCAACGTCATCCATTGCAACTGGAAGATGTACCTCGAGAACATCAACGACACGGTGCATCCGATGTCGACCCACGAATCGGCGACGGCCGCCGCCAATGCGCTGTGGCAGGGCCGCGCGGCCGACGAGCCCAAGCCGATGGCGATGGAGCAGATCCTGCCCTTCGGCTCGGGCTACGACTTCTTCGACAGGATGGGCGGGCGCGTGTTCGCGCACGGGCACAGCGTGCTCGGTGTCAACTTCAGCATCCACTCGAACTACGCGCCGCTGCCCGCGTACGAGCAGGCGATGCGCGAGGCCCATGGCGCCGAGCGCGCGGCCGACATCCTGCAACGCTCGCCGCAGAACTCGGTGTTCTTTCCGAGCCTGTCGGTCAAGGGCTCGCCGCAGGCGATCCGCGTGATCCGGCCGCTGGCCGCGGACCGCACGCTGGTCGAGGCCTGGGCCTTCCGCGCGGCGGGCGCGCCCGAGCTGCTGTTCGAGCGCGCGATGAGCTACAACCGGCTCGTGTTCTCGCCGATGTCGGTGGTCGCGCACGACGACGTGCATCTGTTCGAGAGCATGCAGAAGGGCCTGCGCGGCGAGGGCAACGAATGGGTCAGCCTGCACCGCGACTACAAGGCCGGCGAATTCGATGCGCCGGCGCAGACCACCAACGGCACCAACGAGCTTCTGATGCGCAACCAGTTCCGCGCCTGGGCCGAGTTCATGACGATGGACATGGTGGAGGCCGCGGCATGAGCCTGACGGTGGACACCACTTTCGCGCCGACCGCGCTGTGCGACTTCGTCGCCGCCGAAGCCGCACTGATCGACGAAGGCCGCTTCGACGAGTGGCTCGCGCTGTTCGCCGAGGACGGCCGCTACTGGGTGCCGCTGCTCGGCGCGCGCCAGGCCGATCCGCTCTCGCACAACTCCATCGCCTACGAGGACCGGCTGCTGCTGCAGCTGCGCATCGAGCGCTTGAAGAATCCGCGTGCGCATTCGCAGCATCCGCCGAGCCACTGCCAGCACGTGCTGCAGTGCTCGCGCATCGAGCATATCGATGCGGCAGCCGGCACGGCCGCGCTGCGCACGCCCTTCATCTACATCGAGATGCGCGGCGAGCAGCAAGTGCTGCTCACCGGCGTCTGCCACCACGCACTGGTGCGCGGCGCGGGCGGCCTGTTGATCCGCCAGAAGCGCATCGACCTGCTGCAGCCCGAGCGTGCGCTGCCGGCCATCCAGTTGTTCATCTGAACGCGCTTTCCCACTCGTATCCATCACCCTTCCAGGAGCAAAGACATGAAGAGCCTGACCCAGACCCTGACCCGCGGCGCCATCGCGGCCGCCGCCGTGGCCGCGATGACCGGTTTCGCTTCCGGCGCGCTGGCTGCCGATTACAAGGTCGGGCTGAGCGTCTCGCTCTCGGGACCCAACTCGTCGCTCGGCGTGCCCTACGTGAAGGGCATGCAGGCCGCGCAGGCCTACAAGCCGGAGATCAACGGTCGCAAGGTGCAGCTCATCGTGCTGGACGACGGTTCCGATCCGACCACGGCCGGCCGCAATGCGCGCAAGCTGATCGAGGAAGACAAGGTCGATGTGCTGATGGGCACCTCGGGCGTGCCGGCAGCCATCGCCATGGCGCAGGTGGCGCGCGAGGACAAGACGCCGATGATCGGGCTGACGCCGATCGCGCTCGATCCGAAGGACAACCCCTGGGTCATGACCGTGGCCCAGCCGACGCAGCTCATGATCGACGCGGTGGTGGAGCGCATGAAGCGCAACGGCGTGAAGACGGTCGGCTACATCGGCTTTTCCGACGCCTGGGGCGACCTGGTCTACGACGCGCTGATGAAGGCCGCGCCGGCCGCCGGCATCAAGGTGGTGAGCAACGAGCGCTATGCGCGCGCCGACGCCTCGGTCACCGGGCAGATCCTGAAGATCGTCGCCCTCAAGCCCGACGCAGTGATGACCGGCGGCGCCGGCACGCCCGGCGCCTTGCCTTTCCTCGCGCTGAAGGAGCGTGGCTTCAAGGGCGGCGTGTACGGCCAGCACGGGCTCATCAACCCCGACTTCGTGCGCGTGGTCGGCGCCGCCGGCCAGGACGCGCTGATGCCGACCGGCCCGGTGATCGTGGCCGAGCAGCTGCCCGACGACAACCCGACCAAGAAGATCGGCCTGGCCTTCCGCGAGGTGTTCCAGAAGGTCAACAACGCCCCGACCACCGATGCCTTCTCGGCCTATTCCTTCGACGGCTGGCTGGTGTTCGCCGATGCCGCCGCGCGTGTGGGCAACAAGGCGCAGCCCGGCACGCCGGAGTTCCGCACCGCGCTGCGCGATGCGATCTTCAGCACCAAGGAAGTGGTGGGCACGCACGGCGTCTACACCTTCAAGCCCGGCGACCTGTACGGCGTCGACCAGCGTGCGCGCGTGATCGTCAAGCTCGACAACGGCCAATGGAAGCTCGCGCCCTGAACGCGCGCGTCGAGAAAAAAGGCATGGGGAGGAATTTCCAATGACATGGGACGTGGCGCTCATCCTGATCACCGATGGGCTGGCCAACGGTGCCGTCTATCTGCTGGCCGGGCTCGGGCTGGTGCTCATCTTCTCGGTCACGCGGGTGGTGTTCGTGCCCTTCGGCGACATCGCCGCCTTCGCCGCGCTGACGCTGGCCGCCTTCGAGACCGGCCGCGTGCCGGCCACCATCGGCCTGGTGCTGACGCTGGCAGCGCTGGCGACGCTGACCGAGGTGGTCGGCCTCGCGCGGCGGCGCGAGTTCGCGCGCATTCCGAAGTCGATCGCGCTCTGGGCCGTGGGGCCCGCCGTGCCCTGCGCGCTGGCGTGGCTGGCGGCGCATTTCGGCGCGCCGGCGCCGCTCAGGATCGCGGCCGCGGTGCTGCTGGTGGTCCCGATCGCGCCGCTGCTCGCGCGGATCGTGTTCCAGCCGATCGCCGATGCCTCGGTGCTGGTGCTGCTGATCGTGTCGCTGGCGCTGCACTTCCTGCTGTCGGGCCTCGGCCTGCTGTTCTTCGGGCCGGAGGGCTCGCGCACCAATCCGCTGGCGACCGGGGCGCTGTCGATCGGCGACAGCTTCACCGTCAGCGGGCAGGTGATCCTGATGGTGGCCTCGGCCATCGTGCTGAGCGGGCTCTTCTTCCTCGTCTTCGAACGCACCGTGGCCGGCAAGGCGCTGCGCGCGACCGCGGTCAACCGCGTCGGCGCGCGGCTGGTCGGCATCCGGCCGGCGCGCACCGCGATGCTGGCCTACGGCGCTGCCTCGCTGCTGGCCGGGCTGATCGGCGTGCTGATCGCGCCCGTGACCACGATGTACTACGACTCGGGCTTCATCATCGGCCTGAAGGCCTTCGTCGCCGCGATCATCGGCGGGCTGGTGAGCTATCCGATGACGGCGGTCGGCGCGCTCGCGGTCGGCCTGGTCGAGAGCTTCGCCTCGTTCTGGAGCGGCGCACTGAAGGACGTGATCGTGTTCAGCCTGCTGATCCCGGTGCTGATGCTGCAATCCTTCATGAGCCGGCACGTCGAGGAAGAGGAAGAAGAGGTGGACCAATGAACCACCGTTCGAACGTCCGCCTGCTCGTCGGCGTGATCGTGGTCGCGATTGCGATCGCGCCGCTGCTGATCGGCAGTTTCACCGTCTCGCTGATGAATGACATCGGCGTCGGCGCGCTGGTCGCGCTCGGGCTGGTGCTGCTCACCGGCGTCGGCGGGGCGACCTCCTTCGGGCAAGCGGCCTTCGTTGGCATCGCGGCCTATTCGACCGCCTGGCTGACCACCGCGCATGCGGTGTCGCCCTGGATCGGCCTGCTGTTTGCGCTGCTGCTCACCGGGCTGTCGGCGTTGTTCATCGGCATGCTGACGCTGCGCCTGGGCGGGCATTTCCTGCCGCTGTCGACCATCGCGTGGGGGTTGTCGATCGCGATGCTGTTCGGAAACGTCGATGCGCTCGGCCGTCACACCGGGCTGTCGAACATTCCGGCCTTGCGGATCGCGGGCTGGTCGCTGATCGAGCCGCGCGCGATCTACTACCTGATCTGGGCGATCGTCGGGCTGTCGTTCCTGTTCAGCTACAACCTGCTGGGCTCGCGGCCGGGCCGGGCCATCCGCAGCCTGCGCGGCGGCGCCACGCTGCTGGCCAGCGTGGGCGCGGATGCGTACCGCGTGCGGCTGTCGCTGTTCGTCACGGCCGCCTTGTTCGCGGGGCTGGCAGGCTGGCTCTATGCACACATGAACCGCTTCGTCAGCCCGGCGCCCTTCGACGTGCAGGCCAGCATCGAGTACCTGCTGATGGCGGTGGCCGGCGGCCTGGGGCAACTCGGCGGTGCGCTGTTGGGCTCGGCGCTGGTGCTGATCCTGCGCAACGGCCTGCAGGACGTGCTGCCGCTCTTGACGCAGCGCGCCGGCCAGCTCGAGGCGATCGCGTTCGCGACGCTCTTCATCCTGCTGGTGCACTTCGCGCGCGGCGGCCTGATGGGCTTCGTGCGGCGCATGACGCGCGGGCGCTTCGCGGCGTCGGGCCCGCCGGCGGCCGAGCTCGCGGTGCCGGTCGCGCCGCTGGCGCACCGCAAGCTGCCGGAGCGCGGCACGCGCATCCTGTCGGTCGATGGTGCGGTCAAGCGCTTCGGCGGGCTGGTGGCGGTGAACGAGGTGAGCTTCGATGTGAACGCGGGCGAGATCATCGGCCTGATCGGTCCCAACGGCGCCGGCAAGTCGACCATGTTCAACCTGCTGACCTGCACCTTGCCGATGACGGCCGGGCGCGTGCGTTTCCTGGACCACGACATCGCCGGCATGCCGCAGCGCGAGGTCGCGCGGCTGGGGCTGGCGCGCACCTTCCAGCACGTCAAGCTGCGGCCGCACATGAACCTGCTGGACAACGTCGCGCTCGGCGCGCATTCGCGCACGCGCGCCGGCCTGCTGCGCGCGGGCCTGCGGCTGGACCGCACCGAGGAGCGCCAGATCCTGCAGGAGGCCCGGCGCCAGCTCGACCGCATCGGCCTCGGCGATCGCGCCCACGAGCTCGCGGGCAGCCTGCCGCTCGGCACGCAGCGCATCCTGGAGATCGCGCGTGCGCTGGCCGCCGACCCGGTGCTGCTGGTGCTGGACGAACCCGCCGCGGGCCTGCGGCGCAAGGAGAAGATGGCGCTCGGCGATCTGCTGCGCAAGCTGCGCGAGGAGGGGGTGACGATCCTGATCGTCGAACATGACATGGACTTCGTGATGAAACTCGTCGATCGGCTGGTGGTGATGAACTTCGGCTCCAAGCTGATCGAGGGCGTGCCGTCGGCGGTGCGGGCGGACGAGCGCGTGCAGGCTGCGTACCTCGGGAGTGTCGTATGACTGCGATGCTCGAAATCGGCGATCTGCATGTGTCCTACGGGCAAGTCGATGCGGTGCGCGGCGTGTCGCTGTCGCTGGCCAAGGGCCAGATCATCTCGGTGATCGGCCCCAACGGCGCCGGCAAGACCACGCTGCTCGCGGCCGCAATGGGCCTGTTGCCCTCGAAGGGCGTGCTGCGCTTCGAGGGCGAGGATCTGCACGCGCTCGATGTCGAATCGCGCGTCGAGCGCGGCCTGTGCCTGGTGCCCGAGAAGCGCGAACTCTTCGGCGAACTCACGGTGCTGGACAACCTTCAGCTCGGTGCCTACACGAAGCGGCTGCGCAGCGATGCGCTGAAGCAGCGGCTGCAATCGGTGTACGACCGCTTCCCGCGGCTGGCCGAGCGCAGGACGCAGCGCGCCAACACGCTCTCGGGCGGCGAGCGGCAGATGCTCGCCGTCGGCCGGGCGCTGATGTCGGCGCCGCGCCTCCTGATGCTCGACGAGCCGAGCCTCGGCCTCGCGCCGCTGATCGTGCGCGACATCCTCACCATCGTGCGAAAGCTGCGCGACGACGGCGTGTCGATCCTGCTGGTCGAGCAGAACGCGCGCGCGGCGCTCGAGAGTTCCGACGAAGGCTACGTGCTGGAGACCGGCGAGATCGCGCTGTCGGGCAAGTCGCAGGAACTGGCCAGCGATCCGCGGGTGCAGGCCACCTACCTCGGCGGCGGCACGCACGACGATGACTGAGAACGCCTTCGACGTGCTGCCGCCCGCGGCACGAACGCTGCCGGCGATGCTGCGCAGGCAGGCCGAGGCCTTCGGTGCGCGGCCGCTGCTGTCGATCGCCGGCACGCGCTGGACGCATGCCGACGCGGCCGCCATCGTCGCGCGGCGTGCGGCCGCATTGCAGCGCGCGGGTGTGCAGCGCGGCGAGCGCGTGGCGCTGATGTGCGGCAACCGCGTCGAATGCCTCGAGACCTTTCTGGCCTGCGGCTGGATCGGCGCGGTGGCGGTGCCGATCAACACCGCATCGATGGGGCCGCAGATCCAGTACTTCCTGGCCAACAGCGGTGCGCGGCTGCTGCTGATCGACGACGCGTTCATCGAACGGCTGCGCACCGCCGACCTGTCGCAGACCGCGCTCGCGGCGATCTGGACGGTGGGCGAGGGCGACGCGGCGGCGGACCACTGCGGCGACGTGCCGGTCGAAGCCTTTCCCGCGCCCGGCATTGCCGCGGAGCCGGCCGAGGTGCAGCCGGGCGACACGCTCGCGATCCTCTACACCTCGGGCACGACCGGTCCCGCGAAGGGCGTGATCTGTCCGCATGCGCAGTACTACTGGTGGGGCGTGCACACGGCGCGCATCCTTGATGTCGGCCGCGACGACGTGCTGTGCACCACGCTGCCGCTCTTTCACATCAATGCGCTCAACACCTTCGCGCAGGCCGCGCTCACGGGCGCCGGGGTGGTCTATGCGCCGCGCTTCTCGGCCTCGGGCTTCTGGTCGGCGATGCGTGATTGCGGCGCCACGGTGGTCTATCTGCTCGGCGCCATGGTGCCGATCCTGCTCGCGCAGCCCGAAGGCGCGCACGAGCGCGCGCACCGCGTGCGCATCGGCCTCGGGCCCGGCGTGCCGGCCTCGGCGGGCGAGGCTTTCGCGCGGCGCACCGGCGTCGGGCTGCTCGAAGGCTATGGCTCGACGGAGACCAACTTCGTCATCGCGACGCGCCCGGATGCGCCCCGTTCGGGCGTGATGGGCTGGCTGCAGCCGGGCTTCGAGGCGCGGGTGGCCGATGCGACGGATGCCGCGCTGCCCGACGGCGAGGCGGGCGAACTGCTGCTGCGCGCCGATGAGCCTTTCGCTTTCGCGACCGGCTATTTCGGCATGCCCGACAAGACGGTCGAGGCCTGGCGCAACCTGTGGTTCCACACCGGCGACCGCGTGCTGCGCGAGGCGGACGGCGCGTTCCGTTTCATCGACCGCCTCAAGGACGCGATCCGGCGGCGCGGCGAGAACATCTCTTCCTACGAGGTCGAGCAGGTGCTGCTCGGCCATCCGTCGGTCGCGGCCGTGGCGGTCTATCCGGTGGGCTCGGAACTTGCCGAGGACGAGGTCATGGCGGCGCTCGTCGCACGGCCCGGCGTGGCCGTCGACATGGCCGAACTCGTGCGCTATTGCGAAACGCGGCTGCCGTATTTCGCGGTGCCGCGCTACATCGAGCTCTTCGCGGATCTGCCGCGCACCGAGAACGGCAAGGTGCAGAAGTTCAGGCTGCGCGAGCGCGGCGTCACCGCCGCCACGTGGGACCGCGGACCTGCGTCGCGGCCGCCGCCCAGGGCCTGAGGAGGCCGGCCGATGCACTCGACCGCCGGCCGTTGCGCAGCGCCGAAATGATTTAGAAGTAAACTAATTGCACCGAACCCTGTTGCGTGCGCTGGAGACATCGATGCCCGAATCTGCCTTTCTCGAGAACCGACATGCGCTGGTCACCGGCGCTGCGCGCGGCATCGGCGCCGAGATCGCGCGCACGCTGGCCGCCGCCGGCGCCAGGCTCACGCTGCTGGGCCGCCAGCGCGAGACGCTGCAGCGCCTTGCCGGCGAGCTGCCGGGCAGCGGCCACGGGATCGTGGTCGCCGACGTGGCCGATGAACAGTCGGTGGCCGCCGCGTTCGCCGAGGCGCGCACGGCACGCGGGCCGCTCGCGATCCTGATCAACAACGCGGGGCAGGCCGAGAGCGCGCCCTTTCTCAAGACCTCGGCCGAGCTCTGGCAGCGCATGCTCGGCGTCAATCTCACGGGCAGCTTCCTGTGCGCGCAGGCGGCGCTGCCCGACATGCTGCAGGCAGGCTGGGGACGCATCGTCAACATCGCCAGCACGGCGGGGCAGAAGGGCTATCCGTACGTGAGCGCCTATGCGGCCGCCAAGCACGGCGTGGTCGGGCTCACGCGCTCGCTCGCGCTCGAGGTGGCGAAGAAGGGCGTGACCGTCAACGCGGTCTGTCCGGGCTACACCGACACCGACATCCTCCGTGCCAGCGTGGCCAACGTGGTCGCCAAGACCGGCCGCAGCGCGCAGGACGCGATGGCCGAGTTCTCCGCCGGCAATCCGCAGCAGCGCATCGTGCAGCCGGCCGAGGTGGCGGACGCGGTGCGCTGGCTGTGCGGCGAAGGCGCGGCATCGATCAACGGGCAGTCGATCTCGGTGTCGGGCGGAGAGGTGACATGAAGAGCCACGATGCCTCGCACGCCGCCTTGAGCGACGCGCGCGAACTCGGCCACGAGGCGCGCGCCGGCAGTGGCGACCACGCGGTGCTCAAGCTGTGGCTGCGCATGCTGGCCAGCACGACGCAGATCGAAAAGGAAATCCGCACGCGCCTGCGCGAACGCTTCGGCATCTCGCTGGCGCGCTTCGACTACATGGCGCAGCTCTACCGCTACCGCGAGGGCCTGACCATGCGCGTGCTGTCGCGCTACCTGATGGTGACCGGCGGCAACGTGACCGGCCTGACCGACGAGCTCGAACGCGAGGGCGCGGTGGTGCGCAAGAGCAGCCCCGACGATCGCCGTTCGTGGATCGTGAGCCTCACGCCCAAGGGCCGGCGCAGCTTCGAGGCCATGGCCAAGGAGCACGAACAGTGGGTCCTCGAGATGTTCTCCTCGCTCGACGTGGGCACGGTGCAGCAGTTGCACACCCACCTGGGCCAGCTGCGCGTGCACCTGGTGCGCAACGACGCATGAATGCGGCGCAGCGGCCAGGCGCCATGCCCTTCGTGCGCGAGCGGCTGATCCGTTTCTCGGATTGCGATCCGGCCGGTATCGTGTTCTATCCGCAGTACTTCGTGATGTTCAACGGGCTGGTCGAGGACTGGGTCGACGAGGCGCTGGGCATCGGCTATCGCGCGCTGGTGATCGAGCGCCGCATCGGCTTGCCGACGGTCCGGCTCGAAGCCGATTTCCGGGCGGTGAGCCGGATGGGCGACCGTGTCGCGCTGTCGCTCGAAGTCGAGCGCCTCGGCGGCCGTTCGCTGACGCTGGCATTGCGCTGTGTCGGCGCCGGCGGCGAACTGCGCATGCAGATGCGGCAGGTGCTGGTGCTGACCTCCCTCGACACCCATCGCGCGATCGACGTGCCGGCCGACCTGAAGGCCGCGATCGAAGGAAGGCCGGGCGCGGCAAAGCAATGAGGCGCGGCGGGCCTTGCGGCGCTGCCTATGATGGTTCCCTTTGAAGAGGATGCCGAGATGAGCCCAACGCTTCCCCGACGCCTGCTGATCGTGTCGCTGCTGCCGATCCTGGCGCTGGCGGCCTGCAGCGCCCGCGACAAGGAGGCCCAGGCGAAAGAGATCGATCGCTGCCGGGCCCAGGTCAAGGACTTTCCGGATCCAACGCAGCAGGACGCGAAGCGGCGCTTCTGCGCCAAGCTCGAATTCGACTATCGCAACAAGTACGAGAGCCAGCCCGACCCGCGCTGAGCGGGCCGCGGCGGTACTCACGACCCGTGGCGGTCGTGCCTGAGTTCGTCGATCACGGTGATCGATTGCTCGATGCGCTGCGTGATCTCGTCGTGCAGGATCTTCGGCGATCGGCTGACCGCGACCATGATCAGGACGCCGGCGCCCACCACCGAAAAGAGCGCCACGAGCAAGTCCATGTATGTGAATGCGTTCATCGAAGTCCTGCCATCGGTGGTTCGAAATGGGGAAGGCGCGTAGTCTGGCAGCAGCGCCGTTACATTTCAATACACCATTTGGGGGAGAGACAGCGCCGTGCCGGGCGCTCCTTATTTGACGACCAGCCCGTCGAGCGCCGGATCGGACGGCGGCAGCGTGAGTTTCATCTCGCGCAGCGTCTTGACCAGGAGGCGGGCGATCATCAGGTTGCGATGGCGCTTGCTGTTGGCCGGTATCACGTGCCAGGGTGCCCACGCGCTCGAGGTGGCGGCCAGCGCCTTCTCGTAGGCGCGCTGGTAGGCATCCCATTTCGTGCGCACGGCCAGGTCGCCCATGCTGAACTTCCAGCGCTTGCCGACCTCGTCGACGCGCGCCTGCAGCCGCTCGCGCTGGGTGTCCTTGCCGATGTGCAGCATGCACTTGATGACGACCGTGCCGGTCTCGGCAAGCAGCCGTTCGAAGTCGTTGATCTGCGCATAGCGGCGCGCGGTCTCTGCCTTGTCGATCCAGCCTTCGACCACGGGCACCAGCACGTCTTCGTAGTGGCTTCGGTTCCAGACCGTGATCTCGCCCGTGCGCGGCACCACCGCATGGCAGCGCCACAGGTAGTCGTGCGCGCGTTCCTCGTCGTTCGGCGCCTTGAACGCGGCCACCCGTACGCCCAGCGGCGAGGTGCGCGAGAACACCCAGCGGATGGTGCCGTCCTTGCCGCTCGTGTCCATGCCCTGCAGCACCAGCAGCAGCTTGCGCCGGCCTTCGGCATGCAGCACGTTCTGCAGGTCGTCGAGCTCGACGGCCAGCGTGTCGAGCTGCTCGCGCTGCGCCGACTCGGAGCCGCCGAGGAAGGGCGTGTCGCCCGGGTCGACGTCTGCGAGCTTGAACTTGCGGCCGACGCGGTATTTCTTGAAACTGGCCATGACGGGAGGTCTCCTTGCACAGGGCTGGAAGGGCGCCGGCGTGCGGTGCCCCGGGATGTGTACCAATGAGGTCCCCCGAACAGGCGAGGGCCTTTGATTGAAGCGCGTTCATGCCAATTAGTTCACGTGCATTCCAGCGCAATAGGGTTCAAACTGCAGTCTCGGTTTCTCTTAGGGGATTGCTCAAAGCGCAATCATTCGGCTCGCTTCATGCGAGCCGTTTTTTTTGGACGTACCTATTCGTCCTCGGCGTCCAGCGAAGCGCTCCAGCGGTTGTCCCACTCGGGGTGCCGCGCCACGCCCTCGAGGCTGCGCCGATCGCGCTTGGTGGGCCGTCCCTGCTCGATGCTGAGCGCCGGCTCGGTGCCCATGCGCCGCTGCTCGCGCGCCACCGCCTGCGCCGCGAGGCTTTCAGGCGTTTCCTCGTAGAGCTGTTGCGCGACCGGCGCCGGCCCGCGCTGGCCGCTGAGGCCGCGCACCTGTACCACGCGGGTCAGGCTGCCGAGCCGGATCGACACGGTGTCACCCGCCTTGACCTCGCGCGAGGCCTTGGCGATGTCGCCATTGACCTGGATGCGGTTCTTGCCGATCTCGTCGGCCGCGAGCGAGCGGGTCTTGAAGAAGCGCGCGGCCCAGAGCCATTTGTCGATGCGTAGACGGTCCATGGTTCAGGAATTGTCGCGGACGCGCGGCAGCCGCGCGACAGCGTCCAGCCCGACCCTGCGTGCGCCGGATTCCCTGTTGTCCAATGCGATGCGGCCGCCCAGCGCCAGCACGATCTCGCGGCAGATGGCCAGGCCCAGCCCGGAGCCGCTGGCGATGTCGCCGGCAGCGAAGGGGGCAAAGAGGCGCTGCCGCAGCTCGGCGGAAATGCCGGGGCCTTCGTCCTGCACCGCCAGCACGGCATCGTCGCCCTCGGCCTGCACGCGCACGGCGAGCGCGCCGCCCTGTGGGCTGTGCCGGATGGCGTTGTGCAGCAGATTGCGCGCGAGTTCCTGCAGCATCCAGCGGTGCGCGCGCACCAGCGTCGGCGCGGCTGAGAGCTCGAAGTCGAGCGCCTTGTCGGCGATCAGCGGCGAGAGGTCGAGCGCGACCTGACGCACCATCTCGCCGAGGTCCAGCACCATCGACTCGGGCTGCTGGCGCAACTGCTCGACCTTGGCGAGCGACAGCATCTGGTTGGCCAGCGTGGTCGCGCGCTCCACCGTGTGCGCGATCTCGCCCAGCGCCTGCGCGGCCGGCACGTCGCCGCGCTGCGCCGACTGCACCTGCGCCTTGAGCACGGCCAGCGGCGTGCGCAGCTGGTGCGCGCTGTCGCGCACGAAGCGCTTCTGGTGGTCGAGCAGCCGCTGCAGGCGGCCCATGGCCTGGGTGGTGGCGTCGATCAGCGGCCGCAGTTCGCGCGGCGCGTCTGGTGCGTCGATCGGCGACAGGTCGTCGGCCGCGCGCGCCTCGATCGCGCGGCCCAGCTCGCGCACCGGCCGCGTCGCGCGCTGCACCACCCCCACGGTGACGCCTGCGATCACGCCGAGCAGCGCCAGCTGGCGCCAGAGCGTGGCGACGAGCAGCCGGCGCGCCAGCGTCTCGCGCAGTTCCAGCGTTTCCGCCACCTGCACCACGGCCATGCCGCGGCCCCGCGCGCTCGCGACCGGCTGCAGCAGCACCGCCACGCGCACTGGCCGGTCGCGAAACCGGTCGTCGTAGAAATCGACCAGCGCCGCATAGGGCGGACGGTCGGGCAGCTTGCCGCGCCAGAAAGGCAGCTCGGCAAAGCCCGAGATCATCTCGCCGTCCTGCGCCGACACGCGGTAGTACATGCGGCTCTGGTTGTCGGCCTCGAAGGCTTCGAGGGCCGAGTAGGGAACGATCGCGCGCAGCGATGCGGCCTCGTCATAGCCTTCGACGTCCAACTGCTCGCCGATGGTCTTGGCCGAGGCGAGCAGCGTGCGGTCGTACGCCGTGGTCGCAGCCGCGAGGCTCTGGCGGTACAGGCTCACGCTGTTGATCACGATGAACAGCGCGATCGGCACCAGGATGCCGAGCAGCAGCCGGGCACGCAGCGACGAGGCGCGGCTCATGCCTTTTTTTCTTCTTCTTCGCGCAGCAGGTAGCCCAGGCCGCGCAGCGTCATCAGCGCGGCGCCGGTGCCGGCCAGCTTCTTGCGCAGCCGGTAGACCACGACCTCGACCGCCTCGTACTGCACCTCCGCCTCGCCGGGAAAGACGAGTTCGAACAGGCGTTCCTTGGCGATCGCATGGCCGGGCTTGACCATCAGGGCCTTGAGCAGCGCGAGTTCGCGCGGCGTGAGTTCGAGCACCTCGGCGCGGTGGTAGATCGCGCCGCTGTCGATCTCGTAGCGCAGGCCGCCGACCTCGCGAGGGCTGCCGGAAGGCTCCGGCCCGGCGTTGCCGTGGCGGCGGTTCAGCGCCCGGAGCCGGGCTTCGAGTTCGTCGAGGTCGAAGGGCTTGGGCAGGTAGTCGTCGGCGCCGGCGTTGAGGCCCATGACCCGGTCGCCCACCGTGCCGCGCGCAGTCAGGAGCAGCACCGGCGTCCGCAACCCGGCCGCGCGCGCCTGGGCCAGCACCTGCAGGCCGTCGACATGGGGCAGGTTGAGGTCGAGCGCCACCACGTCGGGCTCGAGCGCGCGCCACTGGGCCAGCGCCAGGGCGCCGTCGCCGCAGATGCGCACGTCGATCCGGCGGCGGCCCAGGGTGCGCTGCAGCGTGGTTTGCATCGACGGATCGTCTTCGATTAGCAGCAGCTTCATGCCCTGAATTTCAGTGTTTACCCCAATGCGCGCGACAGCCAACTGACAGGGCGGCGGCGCATCATAGCGGCGATCAGGTTCTGGTCAGGTTTGATTTTTCGAAGGAGACACGGATGCGCAGAGACACTTTCCTTAAATCGCTGGCCGCGCTCGCGGCCACCGGTTCGTTGCCACTCTCGGCCTGGGCCGCGGCCAACGTCAAGATGATGATCCCGGCCAACCCGGGCGGCGGTTGGGACACCACCGGCCGCGCGCTGGGCAAGGCCCTGACCGACGGCAAGCTGGCCGATACCGTCACCTACGACAACAAGGGCGGCGCCGCCGGAGCGCTGGGGCTGGCGCAGTTCGTGAACGGTTCCAAGGGCGACTCGAATGCGCTGATGGTGATGGGCGCCGTGATGCTCGGCGGCATCATCACCGGCAAGCCGCCGGTGAACCTGTCGCAGGCCACGCCGATCGCGCGCATCACCAGCGAATACAACGTGTTCGTGCTGCCGGCCGCCTCGCCGCTGAAGACCATGAAGGACGTGGTCGAGCAGCTCAAGAAGGATCCGGGCAGCGTGAAATGGGGCGGCGGTTCGCGCGGCTCCACCGAGCACATCGCGGCGGCGATGATCGCGCAGAAGGTCGGCGTCGACCCGTCCAAGATCAACTACGTCGCCTTCCGCGGCGGCGGCGAGGCGACGGCGGCCATCCTGGGCGGCAACGTCACCGTCGGCGGCAGCGGCTACAGCGAATTCGCGGAGTACATCCATGCCGGCAAGATGAGGGCCATCGCGGTCACCTCCGGCACGCGGCTGCCCGGCATCGACGTGCCGACGCTCAAGGAGCAGGGCATCGACGTCGAGATCGGCAACTGGCGCGGCGTCTATGGCGCGCCGGGCATCACGGCCGAGCAGCGCAAGGCATTGACCGACATGGTGCTGGCTGCGCTCAAGACCCCGGCGTGGAACGAGGCGCTGAAGAAGAACGACTGGACGCCGGCCGTCATGTCGGGCGACGCCTTCGCCAAGTTCGTCGATGACGAGTTCGCGAGCCTGCGCGCGACGATGGCCAAATCGGGAATGGTCTAAGCCCACCCCCAGTCTTCGCGCACTTCGTGTCGCTTCGCCAACCCCCTTGCAGGGGGCAACACCTGCGGCCCGGCAGAGCCGGATCCGCGGTGTTTCTGGAAGGGACAGGCGGCACCTCGATTGCTTTTTGGAGCACAGAACAAATGACAACAAGCTCGAACCCTCCGGTCGGGGCGTCCGCTGACACGCCAGCAGCGCTCTGGCCGCAAACCCTGGTCGGGGTCGGCGTTCTGGTCGTGGGCCTGGCGCTCGCGTTCGGCGCGATCGGCATTTCGTCCGAGGCCGGCTACGGCGGCGTCGGGCCCAATTTCCTGCCGTGGCTGGTGGCGGTCGCGCTCACCGTGTGCGGTGCGTGGATCGTCTGGGAGGCCCGCACCGGCGGCTTTCGCGAGATGGATGCGCCTTCGGGCGCGACGCACAGTGACTGGGCCGGCTTCGTCTGGGTGTCGGCGGGGCTGCTGCTCAATGCGGCGCTGATCACGACGCTCGGCTTCGTCCTCAGCTGCACGCTGTGCTACCTGCTCGCGGTGCAGGGCCTGCGCCGGGCCAGCGGGCAGGGCGGCGTGAATGCGCCGCGCACCTGGCTTGTCGACTGCGTGACAGGCCTCCTGATCTCGGCGCCGGTGTTCTGGACTTTCACGAAATTCCTCGCCATCAACCTGCCAGGCCTGAGCGCCACGGGGTGGATCTGAATGGATATCTTCAATGCATTGATGCATGGCTTCGCGCTGGCGATCACGCCGGCGAACCTGCTGTGGTGCCTGGTCGGCTGCGCGCTCGGCACGGCGGTCGGCGTGCTGCCCGGCATCGGGCCGGCGGTGGCAGTGGCGATGCTGCTGCCGATCACCGGCAAGGTCGACGTCACGGCCTCGATGATCTTCTTCTCGGGCATCTATTACGGCGCCATGTATGGCGGCTCGACCACGTCCATCCTGCTGAACACGCCGGGCGAAACGGCCAGCATGGTGACGGCGATGGAGGGCAACAAGATGGCCAAGAGCGGCCGCGCGGGCGCGGCGCTCGCGACCGCGGCCATCGGCTCCTTCGTCGCCGGCACGATCGCGACCGTGATCGTCACGCTGTTCGCGCCCTTCGTGGCCGACTTCGCGGTCAAGCTCGGGCCGCCCGAGTATTTCCTCTTGATGCTGCTGGCCTTCACGACCGTGAGCGCGGTGCTCGGCAAGAGCACGTTGCGTGGCATGACGGCGCTGTTCGTTGGCCTGGCCGCGGGCTGTGTCGGGCTCGACCAGATCTCGGGCCAGGGCCGCTACACCGGCGGCGTTCCCGAACTGCTCGACGGCATAGAGATCGTGCTGGTCGCGGTCGGCCTGTTCGCGGTGGCCGAGGTGCTGTATGCGGTGCTCTACGAAGGCAAGGTCGTGGAGGCACAGAACAGGCTGAGCCGCGTGCACATGAGCGCGCGCGACTGGAAGCGCTCGGTGCCGGCCTGGCTGCGCGGCACGGCCATCGGCACGCCCTTCGGCTGCATTCCGGCCGGCGGCACCGAGATCCCGACCTTCCTGAGCTATGCGACCGAGAAGAAGCTGGCCAAGGGCGAGGCCCGGTCCGAGTTCGGCACGGCGGGCGCGATCGAAGGCGTGGCCGGTCCCGAAGCCGCCAACAACGCGACGGTGACGGCGGCGCTGATTCCGCTGCTCACGCTCGGCATCCCGACCTCGAACACCACCGCCATCCTGCTCGGTGCCTTCCAGAATTACGGCATCCAGCCCGGGCCGCAGCTCTTCACCACCTCGGCCGCGCTGGTGTGGGCGCTGATCGCCTCGCTCTACATCGGCAACGTGATGCTGCTGGTGCTCAACCTGCCGATGGTCGGGCTCTGGGTCAAGCTGCTGAAGATTCCGAAGCCGCAGCTCTATGCGGGCATCCTGATCTTCGCGACGGTGGGCGCCTACGGCATGCGCCAGAGTGCGTTCGACCTGTTCCTGCTCTATGTGATCGGCGTGCTCGGCGTGCTGATGCGGCGCTTCGACTTTCCGACCGCGCCGGTGGTGGTGGGCATGATCCTCGGGCCGCTGGCCGAGGCCCAGCTGCGCAACGCGATGTCGATCGGCGAGGGCAGCGCGGTGGTCTTCTTCCAGCGGCCGATGTCGATCGTGCTGATCGTCATCGTGCTGGCCGTCATGATCCTGCCGCGCGTGGCCCGGCGGATGGGCGAGCGCAAGCTGCGGGCGGTGAACGCGGGCTGAGCGCCCGACGCATCAATAGACCGTGAGCGAGGAGAGCGGGCGCGGGCCGTAGGGAAAGCGCTCCGCCTTGCCGGCTTGCTTGCGCGCCGTCTGGAGGATCTTTCGGATAACGACCGTCCAGAGGAAGACCTGCATCAGCAGCAGATCCAACGCCAGGATCATGCCCTGGTAGTGGTGTCTTGCCGGCACAGTGATGAGGGCGCCGTAGAAGAGAAGCGCCAGCACGCAGAAGGGTTTGAACCAGCGCGCCCGGCGCGTGCGTGCAAGCCTGAGCACACTCGGAACGCCAGGGACTTGCCGTTGTTCCCGACCCAGTGCTTCCGCTTCCTGAAGGAAAGGAACGAAGACGAGGTTGAAGGCGATCAGCAGCAGTGTGTCCATGATGGCGTTCCGAGTGGCTAAGGGATGCGTGACAGCAAGCAGAGGCAGTGTCGTGCGCGCCACCGTTTTTCGCATCGCTCGCAGGAGCCAATGGCCCGGTCGCGACGGGCCAATCCCGACCGGCCGCCGTGACTTATTTCGCTGGCGGAGCGTCCGCCGGCAGCACGATGGTCGCGCGCCCGTCGCGCGAGGTCGTGGCATCGGAGCCGCTCGATGGCGGCGTCGCGCCTGCCGGGCTGACGATGACCGCGCGGCCGTCGGGTGTGGGTGCCACGACATCCGTCGCCGGGCCACCGCGTGCGCGGTCCAGCGCCTGGCCCGCATTGCGGATACAGCCTTCGCGTGCGGGCGCGGGCAGGCTGCCGTTGTTGCAGGCCGCGATCTCGCGCTCGTAGCGCTGCTGTGCCTGCGCGAGCTCGGGTGCCGGCTGGGCATGAGCGGCGGCCGCCATCAGCAGTGCAGCGGCGAGGCCCGTGGCCTGAAGACGGAATCGATGCATGGCGCAAGCTCCGGTCGGTGGACAAGAAGGCATGTTGCCGCTGCACGGGCGCCCACGGTGTGCGAAGCCGGAGCGTGCCGGGGTAGGTGGGCGGCGCATTGTCCGGTCGCGACTCAGTGCGGCGCCGGGCTTTGCTCGCGCTACGATCCAGCCATGCCAGCCGCCACCGCCGTTCAACCCGCACTGCCTCTCGACGCCGATGGCATCCTTGCACTTGCCGCGCGCTCGATGTTTCATTTGTTTTCCAGCATCAGCCAGGGCATGTTCCTGGTCGATCGCGGCGGGCGCATCGTGTGGGTCAACGAAGGCTACCGCCGGTTCCTGCCGGCGCTCGGCTTCTCGTCGATCGACCAGTTCCTCGGCCATCTGGTGGAGGACGTGATCCCCAACACGCAGATGCGCCGCGTGCTGGAGACCGGCGAGGCCTTCCTGATCGACCTGCTCACCAACAAGGCCGGCACCTTCGTCGTCAGCCGCATTCCGCTGCGCGAGGAGCGCGAAGGCGCGGTGGGCGAGGTCATCGGTGCCATCGGCATCGTGCTGTTCGACCATCCGGAGACCACGCTGCAGCCGCTCATCAGCAAGTTCGCGCTGCTGCAGCGCGACCTCGACGATGCGCGGCGCGAGCTCGCGAGCCAGCGCAACAACCCGCTCTACCAGCAATCGGCCGACGGGCAGCGGCGTTCCAAGTACACCTTCGCGAGCTTCATCGGCAGCAGTCCGGCGGCGGTCGAGGTCAAGCGCCATGCGCGGCGCGCGGCGCAGTCGTCCAGCCCGGTGCTGCTGCTCGGCGAGACCGGCACCGGCAAGGAGCTGCTGGCGCATGCGATCCATGCGGCCTCGGCACGCGCAAAGAAGCTGTTCGTCAGCGTCAACATCGCCGCCGTGCCGGACACGCTGCTCGAAGCCGAATTCTTCGGCGTCGCGCCCGGCGCCTTCACCGGCGCCGATCGCAAGGCGCGCGAAGGCAAGTTCAAGCTGGCCGACGGCGGCACCCTGTTCCTCGACGAGATTGGCGACATGCCGCTCGGCCTGCAGGCCAAGCTGCTGCGCGCGCTGCAGGAGGGCGAGATCGAACCGCTGGGCTCGAACAAGCTGGTGCCCTTCGATGCGCGCCTGATCGCCGCGACCTCGCGCGACCTCGCGGCACTGGTGCGCGAAGGGCGTTTTCGCGAAGACCTGTACTACCGCCTCAACGTGCTGCCGGTGCGCGTGCCGCCGCTGCGCGAGCGGCGCGCCGACATCCCGGCGCTGGTCGAGGCGCTGGGCGAGGACATGGCCCTGCGCAGCGGCGAGGCGCCGCCCGAACTCACGCCCGATGCGCTGGCGCTGCTCGCCGCGCAGCACTGGCGCGGCAACATCCGCGAGCTGCGCAATGTGCTGGAGCAGGTGACCATGCGCAGCGACTCGCAGCGCATCGACGCGGCGCAGCTCGAGCGCATCCTGCGCGAGGCCGGCCTGGAAAAGATCGCTCCCGCCGAGCCGCCGCCCGCCGACCCCGCGCAGCCATCGACCACGCTGCTGCGCCCCCTCGCACAGCAGATCGCCGAACTCGAACGCAAGGCCATCGCCGCCGCGATGGCCGCCACCAGCGGCAACAAGCTCGCTGCCTCGCGCCTGCTCGGCATCTCCCGCGCAACCCTCTACGAACGTCTGGAAAACCCTGACTGAACAACAGGCAGATGTCTGAAAATGAGGCAATCTGACTGTCTCCCCCTCAGCCACGCCAAGCGAAGCAACGCCATTCGTGAAACACCGCGGATCCGGCTCGGCCGGCCCGCTGGTGTTGCCCCCGGTAGGGGGTTGGCGTAGCGACGCGAAGTGCGCGAAGCCTGGGGGCGAGCTGGTACAGCTTTTGCAGTATTCAGCCATCATCTTCAGGAGACAAAACAAATGCATCGTCGCCACGTCGTCGCCATTGCAGCGATCGCCACCCTCGCCGCGTCCGCCTTCACCGCACCGGTCTGGGCCCAGTCCAACGACATCCGCATCGCCCACATCTACAGCAAGACCGGCCCGCTCGAGGCCTACGGCAAGCAGACACAGACCGGCCTCATGATGGGCTTCGACTACGCGACCGGCGGCACCATGATGGTCAACGGCCACAAGCTGGTCGTGATCGAGAAGGACGACCAGGGCAAGCCCGATCTCGGCAAGTCGCTGCTCGCGGCGGCCTATGCCGACGACAAGGCCGCGCTCGCGATCGGCCCGACGGCCTCGGGCGTCGCGCTCGCGATGCTGCCGGTGGCCGAGGAGTACAAGAAGATCCTGCTGGTCGAGCCCGCGGTGGCCGACTCGATCACCGGCGACAAGTGGAACAAGTACATCTTCCGAACCGGCCGCAACAGCTCGCAGGATGCGATCTCCAACGCGGTGGCGGTCGACAAGCCCGGCGTGACGATCGCGACGCTGGCGCAGGACAACGCCTTCGGCCGCGACGGCGTCAAGGCCTTCAAGGATGCGATCAAGAAGGCCAAGGTCGTGCACGAGGAATACCTGCCGCCGGCCACCACCGATTTCACCGCCGGCGCGCAGCACCTGATCGACAAGCTCAAGGACCAGCCGGGCCGCAAGATCATCTGGATCGTCTGGGCCGGCGCGGGCAACCCGTTCAAGATCGTGGACCTCGACCTCAAGCGCTACGGCATCGAGATCTCCACCGGCGGCAACATCCTGCCGGCGATGGCGGCCTACAAGAGCCTGCCCGGCATGGAGGGCGCGGCCTACTACTACTTCGGGATTCCGAAGAACCCGGTCAACGATGCGATGGTGTCGATGCACTACAAGGAATTCAAGTCGCCGCCGGACTTCTTCACGGCCGGCGGCTTCTCGGCCGCGATGGCGATCGTGACCGCGCTCAAGAAGACGGGCGGCGACACCGGCACCAACAAGCTGATCTCGACCATGGAAGGCATGAGCTTCGACACGCCCAAGGGCAAGATGACCTTCCGCAAGGAAGACCATCAGGCGATGCAGAGCATGTACCACTTCAAGATCAAGGTGGACCCGGCCTTCGCGTGGGGCGTGCCTGAACTCGTGCACGAGATCAAGCCCGAAGAAATGGACATCCCCATCCGAAACAAGCGCTGAGCCGGCGCATGCTGGAGACGCGCGGACTCACCGTTCGCTTCGGCGGCCACATCGCGGTCAACGATGTCAGTTGCAGTTTTGCACCCGGCACGCTGACGGCGATCGTCGGGCCGAACGGCGCGGGCAAGACCACCTACTTCAATCTGATCTCGGGTCAGTTGAAGGCGAGCGCGGGCACGGTGTCGCTCGACGGCCAACTGCTCTCGGGCCTGCCGGCCTCGGCGCGCACGCGGGCCGGGCTCGGGCGGGCGTTCCAGTTGACCAACCTGTTTCCGCACCTCACGGTGCTGGAGAACGTGCGGCTCGCGGTGCAGGCCACGCGCGGGGGCGCGCACCGGCGCGGGCTCAATCTGTGGAGCATCTGGAGCGATCACCGCGCGCTGACCGAGCGCGCCGATGAACTGCTCGCGCAGATCAACCTCAAGGCCAGGGAGCATGCAGTCGTCGCAAGCCTGCCGCACGGCGACCAGCGCAAGCTGGAAGTGGCGTTGCTGATGGCGCTCGAGCCCAAGGTCTTCATGTTCGACGAACCGACCGCCGGCATGAATGCTGCCGAGGCGCCGGTGATCCTGGACCTGATCCGCAAGCTGAAGCAGGACAAGCGCAAGACCATCCTGCTGGTCGAGCACAAGATGGACGTGGTGCGAGAGCTCGCCGATCGCATCATCGTGCTGCACAACGGGCAATTGGTGGCGGATGGCGAGCCTGCAGAGGTGATCGCGTCACCCATCGTGCAGGAGGCTTACCTTGGGGTCGCGAAGGAGGCGGCCCCCATCCCAACCTTCCCCCAGAGGGGGAAGGAGCAAGACACATGAGTGCGAATCTGCTCAGCCTCGAGGGCGTGCACACGCACATCGGGGCGTACCACATCCTGCATGGCGTCGACCTCGCCGTGCCGCGCGGCCAGCTCACGATGCTGCTGGGCCGCAACGGCGCGGGCAAGACCACCACGCTCAGGACCATCATGGGCCTGTGGCTTGCATCGCAGGGCCGCGTGCGTTTCGGGGATACCGACATCACGGCGCTGCACACGCCGCAGATCGCCGGGCTCGGCATCGCCTATGTGCCGGAGAACATGGGCATCTTCTCGGACCTCACGGTCAAGGAGAACATGCTGCTGGCCGCGCGCGGCGCGAGGCATGCCGAGCAGCTGGACGAGGCGCGCCTCGCATGGATCTTCAAGCTCTTCCCGGCGGTGGAGAAGTTCTGGAACCATCCGGCCGGCAAGCTCTCGGGCGGACAGAAGCAGATGCTGGCCGTCTCGCGCGCGATCGTCGAGCCACGCGAGCTGCTGATCGTCGACGAACCGAGCAAGGGCCTTGCGCCCGCCATCATCAACAACATGATCGACGCCTTCGGCGAACTCAAGCGCAGCGGCGTCACCATCCTGCTGGTCGAGCAGAACATCCACTTCGCCCAGCGCCTGGGCGACACGGTGGCCGTGATGGACAACGGGCGCGTGGTGCACAGCGGCAGCATGGCGGCGTTCTCGGCGGACGCGCAACTGCAGCAGTCGCTCTTGGGGTTGGCGTTATGAAGATCGAGTTCGACTGGAAGCCCTTGCTGCTCGTGCCGGTCATCGCGCTGATCGCGCTGCCGCTCACCGGCTCCGCATCGACCTGGCTCACGCTCACCGTCGCGGGCCTGGCGATGGGCATGATCATCTTCATCATCGCCTCGGGCCTGACGCTGATCTTCGGGCTGATGGACGTGCTCAATTTCGGCCACGGCGTCTTCATCGCGCTCGGCGCCTTCGTCGCCAGCAGCGTGCTCGGTGCGATGGGCGACTGGACGGGCTCGGGCGAACTCTGGCGCAACCTGGTCGCCGTCTTTCCCGCGATGCTGGTCGCGATGGCAGCGGCCGGCGCGGTCGGCCTCGCCTTCGAGCGCTTCATCGTGCGGCCGGTCTATGGCCAGCACCTGAAGCAGATCCTCATCACCATGGGCGGCATGATCATCGGCGAGGAACTGATCAAGGTGATCTGGGGCCCGGCGCAGATTCCGCTGCCGCTGCCCGAGGCGCTGCGCGGTTCGCTGTTCGTCGGCGATGCGGCGATCAGCAAGTACCGCCTGCTGGCGGTGGCCGTCGGCATCGTGGTGTTCGGCCTGCTCGCGTGGACACTGGGCCGCACCAAGATCGGCCTCCTGATCCGCGCCGGCGTGCAGGACCGCGAGATGGTCGAGTCGCTCGGTTATCGCATCGGTCGGCTGTTCGTCGGCGTGTTCGTGGTCGGCAGCGCGCTGGCCGGATTGGGTGGCGTGATGTGGGGCCTGTTCCAGCAGAACCTGGTGCCGCAGATGGGCGCGCAGGTCAATGTGCTGATCTTCATCGTCATCATCATCGGCGGCCTGGGCTCGACCACCGGCGCGCTGATCGGTGCCTTGCTGGTCGGCCTGATGACCAACTACGTCGGCTTCCTGCTGCCCACGGCGACGCAGTTCGCGAGCATCTTCCTGATGGTCGCGGTGCTGCTGTGGCGCCCGCAAGGCGTCTACCCTGTGGCGAACAGATGAGCGGATGATCATGCTGAAGCGTCTCCTGTCCAACGACCTGCCGCGCAGCCGCGTGCTCGCGGTGCTGCTGGTCGCGCTGGTGCTCGGACTGGCGTTCGCGCCCTTCATCTTTCCGGGGGTGAAGGCGCTCAGCGTTGCAGCGAAGGTGCTGGTGTTCATCGTGCTGGTCGCGAGCTTCGACCTGCTGCTGGGCTACACCGGCATCGTGAGCTTCGCGCACACCATGTTCTTCGGCATCGGCGCCTACGGCATCGCGATCGCGGCGACGCGGCTGGGCGCGGGGTGGGGCGCGATGGGGGCCGGGCTCGGCGCGGCGCTGGCACTGTCGCTGGTGCTGTCGCTCGCGATCGGTCTCTTCTCGCTCAGGGTGCGCGCGATCTTCTTCGCGATGATCACGCTGGCGGTGGCCTCGGCCTTCCAGACGCTGGCCTCGCAGCTTTCCGCCTTCACCGGTGGCGAGGACGGCCTGACCTTCAAGCTGCCGGAGCTGATCTCGCCGAGCTTCGAGTTCCGCGAGGATCCGTTCCTGGGCGTCTCGCTCGACGGCCGGCTGCTGTGCTACTACCTGCTCTTCGTGGTCGCGGTGGTGCTGGTGCTCGCGTTGCTGCGCATCGTCAACTCGCCCTTCGGCCGCGTGCTGCAGGCGATCCGCGAGAACGAGTTCCGCGCCGAGGCGATCGGCTACCGCGTGGTGGTCTATCGCACGACGGCGTCGGTGCTGTCGGCGCTGTTCGCGACGCTGGCCGGCGCGATGCTCGCGATCTGGCTGCGCTACAACGGGCCGGACACCTCGCTGAGCTTCGAGATCATGATCGACGTGCTGCTGATCGTGGTCATCGGCGGCATGGGAACGATGTATGGCGCCGTGGTGGGCGCGGTGCTCTTCGTCGTCGCGCAGAGCTACCTGCAGGATCTGCTGCGTCTGGCGAGCGAATCGGCCAGCGCGCTGCCTTGGCTGGCGGCGCTTCTCTCGCCGGACCGCTGGCTGCTGTGGCTGGGCGTGCTGTTCGTGCTCTCGGTCTATTACTTTCCGACCGGTGTCGTCGGACGACTGAGGGCGAGGAGCTTGCGATGAATAGGCCGACATCGAATTTCGTGCAGATCGCCGGACGCGAGATCCACTGGATGGATTGGGGCGAGCGCGATGCGCCGGTGGTCGTCGCCTGGCACGGCCTGGCGCGCACCGGCCGCGACATGGACGAACTCGCCGCGCATTTCGTCGCGTGCGGCTATCGCGTGATCTGCCCCGACACCCTCGGACGCGGGCTGAGCCAGTGGAGCCCGGCGCCGGACGACGAGTACCAGCTCTCGTTCTACGCGCGGCTCGCCGCCGGGCTCTGCGATGCGCTGCAGCTCGCGCGCGTGCACTGGGTCGGCACCTCGATGGGCGGCGCGATCGGCATGGTCTGCGCGTCGGGCCTGGCCGAGCCGTCGATGAAGCCGCGCATCGCGAGCCTGGTGCTCAACGACACCGCGCCGCAGATCGCGGCATCGGCCGTCGAGCGGATCCGCGCCTATGCGGGGCAGCCGCCGGCCTTCGACACGGTGATGGAACTCGAAGCCTTCTTCCGCACGGTCTACAAGCCCTACGGCTGGCTCAGCGACGCGCAGTGGCGCCGGTTGACCGAGACCTCGGCACGCCGGCTTCCCGACGGCCGCGTCACGCCGCATTACGACCCGGCGATGGTGCGGCAGTTCAGCGCCCATCCGGAGGACTACGCGATCTGGCAGCACTACGACGCCATCGAAGCGCCCGTGCTGCTGCTGCGCGGGGCCGAATCCGACCTGGTGCTGCGCGAGACGGTCGAAGCGATGCATCGCCGCGGGCCGGGCGCGAAGGGGCGCTTCGAGGCCTTCGAGGTGCCGGGTTGCGGCCATGCACCCGCGCTCAACGTACCGGAGCAGCTCGAAAGGGTGTCCGGCTTCGTTCAAGCGAATTCTTGAGCGGCGCGCGACAATCGCGCCCCTTCCATTCCAAAGAGAGATTCCCATGGCGCTGTCGCTGTACGAGGCTTCCATTCCGGTTTTCATTCGCGGGCTCGGGCAGCTCTCGCATGTGCTCGACAAGGCGCTGGCCCATGCGGGCGCGCAGGGCATCGATCCGGCAACCTTCGTCGCCGCGCGCCTGGCGCCCGACATGCTGACGCTGGCCGGCCAGGTGCAGACCGCGAGCGACGCCTCCAAGCTCGGCGCCGCGCGCATCGCGGGCATCACCGGCCCGAGCTTTCCCGATACCGAAACGCGCTACGAAGAGCTGCAGGCCCGCGTCGCGAAGACGGTCGAATTCCTGCGCACGGTGGACCGCGCGCTGATCGACGGCCACGAAGACCGCGCCGTCGTCATCAAGG
Organism: Variovorax sp. PBL-E5; assembly: GCF_901827185.1. Classification (NCBI taxonomy): domain Bacteria; kingdom Pseudomonadati; phylum Pseudomonadota; class Betaproteobacteria; order Burkholderiales; family Comamonadaceae; genus Variovorax; species Variovorax sp. PBL-E5. The sequence goes on from NZ_LR594671.1 coordinate 2,395,647, forward strand.
TGCGCGGCACCGAGATCCAGTTCACCGCCGAGCGCTATCTGCTGCAGTTCGCGCTGCCCAATTTCTTCTTCCACGTGACGACCGCCTACGACGTGCTGCGCCACAGCGGCGTGCCGCTCGGCAAGCTCGACTATCTCGGCCGTCTCTAGGAGGAACGCTGTGTGGGCCAGCCGCTCAGGTGGCGTTCCGCGATCGCGGCCAGCGCCGTGATCCAGGCCGGGCTGTCGTTGAGGCAGGGGATGCAGTGGAATTCCTTGCCGCCCGACTGCAGGAAGGCGTCGCGGCCTTCCATCGCGATCTCTTCCAGCGTCTCCAGGCAGTCGGCCGGAAAGCCCGGGCATATCACGTCGACGCGTGAGACGCCGGCCGCGCCGAGCGCTCGCAGCGCGGGCTCGGTATAAGGCTCGAGCCACTTCGCGCGCCCGAAGCGCGACTGGAAGGTGACGCGGTACTGCGAGGGCTCGAGCTTCAACTGCCGGGCCAGCAGGCTTGCCGTGGCGAGGCATTGGCGCTGGTACGGATCGCCCAGGCGGATGTTGCGCTCGGGAATACCGTGGAAGCTCATCAGCAACTGGTCGGGCCGGCCGCTCTGTTGCCAGTGGCGGGTCACGCTCTGCGCGAGCGCCTCGATGTAGAGCGGCTCGTCGTGGTAGTGGCTGACGAAGCGGAACTCGGGCAGCCGCCGCACGCGGGCCGACCATGCGTTGACCGCATCGATCACGCTGGCGGTGGTGGTCGCCGAATACTGCGGATAGGCCTGCAGCACCAGCACGCGCGTGACGCCTTCGGCCTTGAGCGCATCGAGCTGCGCCGCGATCGACGGCTGGCCGTAGCGCATGGCGTCGCGCACCGTCACGCGATGGCCGCGCTCGCCCAGCCATCCGGCCAGCAAGGTGGCCTGTTTCCGGGTCCAGACCTTGAGCGGCGAGCCCTCGGCGGTCCAGATGCCCGCGTACTTGGCGGCCGACCTGGCGGGCCGGGTGCGCAGGATGATGCCGTGCAGGATCAGCGCCCACAGCGCGCGCGGAATCTCGACCACGCGCGGGTCGCCGAGGAACTCGGCCAGGTAGGGGCGCACGGCACGCGCCGTTGCTTCGTCGGGTGAGCCGAGGTTGCACCAGAGCACCGCAGTGCGCTCCTGGGGGCTCTCGGGGGCGGGCGGTTCGGCGCGAAAGGGCATGCGATATTCTCGGTCATGGATTCCGCGACCCTTGATCCCCTGGCCCTCGACGTGCGGCGCATCGCTGCGATCTCGCTCGATCTCGACGACACGCTGTGGCCGATCTGGCCGACCATCGAACGCGCCGAGCGCGCGCTGCACGCATGGCTGTCGCGCGAAGCGCCGAAGACGGCCGCGCTGCTGCTCACGCCCGGCATGCTGAGCGAGTTGCGCGAAGCCACCGCCAAGGAGCGCTCCGACCTGGCCCACGATCTGAGCGCGTTGCGCCGCGAATCGATCCGCACGGCGCTGCGACGCGGGGGCGAAGACCCGGCGCTGGCCGATCCCGCCTTCGAGATCTTCTTTGCCGAGCGCCAGCGCGTGACGCTCTACGACGACGTTCTGCCGGCGCTCAAGTGGTTGAGCGAGCGCTATCCGCTGGTCGCGATCTCGAACGGCAACGCCGATGTCCATCTCACGGGCGTCGGCCGCTGGTTCCGCGCCGCCTTCAATGCGCGCGCCTTCGGCAGCGGCAAGCCGCATGCGCCGATCTTTCGTGCCGCGGCGGCGTCGGTCGGCCTGTTGCCGAAGGACGTGCTGCACGTCGGCGACGACGCGGCGCTCGACGTGGTCGGTGCGCTCGATGCCGGCATGCAGGCCGCCTGGCTGGTGCGCGACGAGCGGCCGTGGGAACACGGCGCGCGCCCGCAGTTGATCGTGCCGAATCTGCACGCGCTGTGCGTGGCGCTCGACACGGCCTAGACACCACCACACCACGTTGTCCGCCCGCAAGGATCGGTGGCCGGCCTGTCGGGCGTGTCAGGCTGCGGCCGCCTCCTCCTCGATCACCGCAGTCCGTGTCCGGGTGCCGGCCATGTGGCGCGCGGCGATGTAGCCGAAAGTCATGGCCGGGCCGATGCTGCTGCCGCCGCCGGGATAGCGGCCGCGCATCATCGAATTCATGTCGAGGCCGGCCGCATACAGCCCTTCGATCGGGTTGCCCTGCGGCGTCAGAACCTGCGCCTGGCCGTTGGTCTCCAGGCCGCCCACCGTGCTGAGATCGCCGGGATGGAGCGCGACGGCGTAGTAGGGGCCGTTGCCGATGGGGGCGATCCCCGGGTTGGGCGCATGGGTCTGGTCGCCCCGGAAGCGGGAGTGCGCATCGGCCCCCTTGCCGAACTCGGGGTCTTCGCCGCGAGCGGCGCCCTCGTTGAAGCGCCGCACCGTCGCTTCGAGTTCGGCCGGGTCGATGCCGATCCGGCCGGCGAGCTGCGCGAGCGTCGGGGCTTCCACGAGGTAGCCGGCATCGATGAGCGCACGCGCACTGAAGGGGGCAGGGCGCGCCAGGCCCAGGCCATAGGTGCGCAGGAAGTCCCGATTGGCGATCAGATGCGCGGTCGTGATGCCGCGCCGGTGCATGGTGCCGACGAAGCTCTGGTAGGACGTGCCTTCGTTGACGAATCGATGCCCATCCGGACCCACCGCGATGCAGCCGGGCATGGCGCGGTCGATGAAGATGTGCGGATACCTGACCATGCTGCCGTCGGGCTTGCGCAGCACCGACACCGGCGTCCAGATGCAATCGCCGGCATGCGCGGGATCGTGCATCCCGCCTGCGCTGCGGCCCAACCGCACGCCATCGCCCACGTTGCCTTCCGGCTGCAGCGAGTGGTGATGTTCCGCGAAGGGGATGTGCTTCCTGCGCATCTGTTCGCTGGCGCCATAGCCGCCGGTCGCCAGCAGCACGCCGCAGCGTGCGGCGACGCGGATGCGTTGGCCCTCGTGCTCGATTTCCGCGCCGGTCACGCGTCCGTCCTTCAGCGTCAGTTCGAGTGCGGGCGAGTTCTTCCACAAGGTGACGCCGGCCTGGATGGCGGAATGAAACAGGCGCGCAGCCAGCGCGTTGCCGTTGACGATGCGGGTGCCGCGGCCGTGCTGGAGCTTGTCCAGCATGAAGCGTCGCATGACGCCCGCGGTGTGCCTGAACCCTGCCCAGGTCTTCAAGGCGTGCCGCATCGGGTGGATGTCGGCGCCTTCGATCTGCATGCTGCCGAACAGCATGAGCTGCGGCAATGGCATCCGCAGATCGGCGAGGCGATGGCCCAGCAGGCGGCCGTCGAAGGCCTCGGTCAGCAGCGAGCGGCAGCGCGCGGCGCCCGGCAGCTCGGACTCGTAGTCCGGCAGCGGGAACGGTTTGAAGCGCACCTGCGAATTCCGTTCCATGAACTTCAGCATCGCGGGCGCGTTGTCCAGGTAGCTCGCGACGAGGTCTTCCCGGTAGGCATCGCCCAGCACGCCATGGAGATAGGTCTCGGCGGCCTCGCGGGAATCGTCCAGGCCGATCTGTTGCATGACGTGGTTGCACGGGATCCACGGCGCGCCGCCGGAGTAGGCGGTCGTGCCGCCGAAGAGCGCGGTCTTCTCGATCACGAGCGTCTCCAGACCCGATTGACGCGCGGTGATGGCCGCGGTGAGGCCGGCGGCACCGCTGCCGATGACGAGGACGTCGGTTTCGATCATGGTGAAAGTCTCCTGGCGAACGATGGGAAGCGGCTTGGGCCGCTCGACGGCCCGTTGGCGCTCACGCCGGCACGATGCGCATCGGCAACTTGTCGAGCGTGCGCATCTGGTTGATCGGGCGATAGGTGGCCGGCGCGGTCAGTTCCATGCGGGCCACGCGGCGGCTCAGTGCGCCGATCAGTGCTTCGGATTCCTGGCGCGCGAGCATCTGGCCGATGCAGGCATGAATGCCGTGGCCCAATGCCACGTGGTTGCCGGCGAGGGCAGGGCGATCGACATCGAAGCGCTCGGCCTCCGGGAATTGCCGCGGGTCGCGGTTCGCGGCACCCATGAAGACGCCGATCTTCGTGTCGGCGTTCAGGCGCACGCCGGAGAGCTCGGTTTCCCCGCGCGTGGTGCGATAGGTCACCTGGAACGGTGTCTCGTGCCGGATGCCTTCCTCGAAGGCCGCCTTGACCTTCGCGGGCTCGCTGCGCACGCGCTCCCATTGGGCCGGGCTCTTCGCCAACTGGTGCAAGGTGAAGCCGATGCCCGCGATGGTCGAGTCGGTGCCGCCGCCCACGAAGCTGCGCACCACGTTCGAGGCAATGCCTTCATCGAGCTCGCCCGCGTCCTCCGCGCGAAACAGGAGCTCGGCGATCGAGCCGGGGATCACGCCCTGGCGCGACACGCTCTCCTCGAACCATGCGAGATAAGGTTGCGCGGCCTCCATCGCGCGCTCGTAGAGCGCGTTGCGCGGGCCGCTCTGGTTGAAACGCATCTCGCCAATGGCCAGCGTCTCGGTGCGCGGCAGGCGCACGCCGACGGCCGCCGGAAAGGCTTCCAGAATAAAACGTTCGGCGCAGTCTTCCACACCGTCGAATTCGCGCCGCGCCAGCAACTCGTCCACCAGCGCCTCGGCCTTGCGGTCGAAGCCTTCCTTCCACTTGCGGATGACCAGCGGCGAGAGCAGGCGCGTCACCACCGATCGGATCTTCGTGTGGTCCGGCGGATCGGCTTCGAGCAGCCGGCTCGGTATGCGGAACTCGCCCGGCCTGCGGATGTCCTGGATGCCGATGCCGCCGGCATTGGTGAAGCGCGCGTGGTCCGACAGCACCGTCTTCGCTTCCGCGTGACGGCCCACGGCGTAGATGCCGTGCGGCTGGATGTAGGCCGCCGGCCCCGCTTCGCGCAGCGCTTCATGGAACGGATAGGGATCGCGCAGGACCTCGATCGAATAGGGATCGATGTCCAGCACGGGCGCTTCGCGCAACGCGACGGCTTCGGCGTTGGAGGTCATGCACAGGCTCCTGACGTGGGAAATGCGTCGAGTTTGGGGTTTGCCCTAGGCGCCGTCTGTCCCCTTACCGGGGACGGGACGCGCCTTGAGATTCCGTGGCGGCGTGCGCTGTCACGCGGGATGGGGACAGACGTTCCGTCCGCAGCTTGATTTACTCGCGCCCATCCATCGAACGACTCAGGAGACACAACATGCGCGCTTCCCTCCTTGCCCTCGCGGCCTCCATCGCCCTCGCATCCGGCGCGGGGGCGTATGCCCAGAAGAACTACGGCCCCGGCGCCAGCGACACCGAGATCAAGCTCGGCCAGACGGTGGCGTACAGCGGTCCCGGTTCGGCCTACGCGATGGTCGGCCGCATGTCGGTGGCCTACTTCAAGATGCTCAACGAAACCAGGGGCGGCATCCACGGACGAAAGATCAATCTGCTGTCCGTGGACGATGCCTACAGTCCGCCCAAGACGGTGGAGGGCACGCGCAAGCTGGTCGAGTCCGATCAGGTGCTGGCGATGGTCAACTCGATGGGGACGGCCGCGCAGACCTCGGTGCAGAAGTACCTCAATGCCAAGCAGGTGCCGCAGGTGTTCTTCTATGCGTCGAGCCCCGGCCTGCACGACGCCAAGGCCACGCCCTGGACGGTGCCGTTTTCCTTCGCCTACGACATCGAAGGGTCGATCTACGGAAAGTATCTGGCCGAATCGAGGCCGCAGGCCAAGATCGGCGTGCTCTACCAGAACGACGATGTCGGCAAGTCGTACATGCGCGGCTTTCGCAAGGCCCTGGGCGACAAGCAGCGCAACATCGTCAAGGAAGTCAGCCAGGAGATGAGCGACCCGACCGTCGATTCGCAGATCCTGCAACTGCAGGCCTCGGGCGCCGACGTGCTGGTGGCGTTCACCTCGAACAAGGCGCAGGCCCAGGCGATCAGGAAGGTGGCCGCGATCGGCTGGAAGCCTTTCTACATCGTGCCCTATGTCTCGAGTTCCATCACCGGCGTGCTCGCGCCGGCCGGCCTCGACAACGCGGTGGGCCTGGTGTCGAGCTACTGGTTCAAGACGCCGTCCGATCCGACCTGGACCCAGGACAAGGCGATGCAGGAGTACCTGGCCTTCTTCAAGAAATACCTCCCCAATGACGATCCGGGCGACACCACCTCGGTCTACACCTACATGGGCGCGCAGCTCACTGCGCTGGTGCTGGAGCGCTGCGGCGACAACCTCACGCGCGAGAACTTCCTCAAGCAGGTGCAGGGCCTCAAGGATGTGGAACTCGGCATGCTGCTGCCGGGCATGAAGATCAACTTCAGTGCCGACGACTACTACCCGATCCGCCAGGCGCGCCTGGCGCAGTTCGACGGCAAGTCGTGGAAGCCGATGACGGAGCTGATCACGATCGAGCGTTGATGGCGGAAAGGATCTCCAGGAAAAAGGCCGCATGCGCGGCCTTTTTCCTTGTGCGAATGTCCGGCCGATTCAGGCCGTCGCCTGCGCCTCGCGAAACCCCTCGAGCACCGCATCGTCGACTTCGCGCGGCGCCACGCAATCGCCGATGCGGCGCACGGGCAGGCCGCGCGCGCTCAGCTGGTGGTAGAGCGCATCCTCGCTGGTGCGCTGCATCGACAGCACGACCGTGTCGGCTGCCAGCGCCTCGGCCGCACCGCCGAGCGTGCTGCTCAGAATGGCGTGGCCCGGCGCGATGCTGTCGACCCGGGTCGAGGCGCGCATCGCGACCCCGGCTTCGGTCACGCGCGGCATCAGCCATGGCCAGTCGAGCGTGGCTTCGAGCTTGTGCCCGAGCATCGCATCGGCGGTGACCACCGTGACCTCGCGCCCCGTGGCCGCCAGCAATCGCGCCAGGCCCAGCGGCAGGTAGTCGCCGTTGTCATCCACGATCAGCACGCGCCGGCCGCAGACCGGGAGCTGGTCGAGCGCCGAGAGCACATCCATCACGTGCGGCAATTCCGCGCCAGCCATCGTGTCTCGGTCGGTGCGGAACATCGAGCGCCCGCCGGTCTGCCAGCGCGCGCCCGTGGCCACCACGACCTCGTCGGCACCGGCGGCTGCGACCGCCGCGGCCGTGGCCTCCCGGTGCAGGACGATCTCCACGCCCCGTCGCCGCACCGAGGCTTCCAGGTCGTCGACCAGGAAGTTCCACGATGCGTAGTCCGGCAACAGGCCGGCCTTGCGGATCTGGCCGCCGAGCTGGCCGCTGCGCTCCCACAGCGTGACGCGGTGCCCGCGCGCCGCCGCGGTGTCCGCGAACTTGAGGCCGGCGGGGCCGCCGCCGATCACCAGAACCCTTCGTGCGCCGGCGGGCGGCTTGATGACGACGGCCGCGCCGAATTGCAGCTCGCGGCCGGCCACCGGGTTGACGGTGCAGCTCACGTTCTGTCCGAGCCGGCGCCAGCAGCCCTGGTTGGCGCCGACGCAGCGGCGCGTTTCTTCGGCGCGGCCCTGTTGCGCCTTGCGCACGATCTCGGGGTCGGCAATGTGCGCGCGCACCAGGCCGACGAGGTCCGATTGCCCGCGCTGCACGATCTCCGCCGCCTTCTCGATGCTGCGCACCGAGCCCTGGATCAAGAGCGGAATGCGGCCCGCCAACGCCGCGCGCACCGGCGCTGCGCCGGCGGCGAGCGGCGCGGTTTCTCCGCTCGATTGCGGCGGCACGAGTTTGTGGTTCTGGTGGTAGTCGGTGTGCGAGAGGCACACGTAGTCGAAGAGCCGCGCCTGTTCCAGCAACTGCACGACGCGGACGGTCTCGCGCGGCGTGGTGCCGGCCTCGCCGAGGTATTCGTCGAGGCTCAGCTTGATGCCCACGACGAACTCGCTGCCGCAGCGCTGGCGCACCGCCTTGCCGATCTCCAGTGCCAGCCGCGCGCGGCGCTCGGTGTCGCCGCCCCAGGCATCGTCGCGCCGGTTCCAGTAGGGCGACAGGAAGTTGCTGACGAGATAGCCGTGCGAGCCGTGGATCTCCACACCGTCGCCGCCGCCTGCCTGCACGTTGGCGCAGGTGGCCGCAAAGCCGGCGATCACCTCGCGGATGTCTTCTTCCTCCATCGGCTTGGGCATCGCGCGGTGCACGGGCGAGGGCAGCGGCGAGGGCGCCATCACCGCGCCCCAGTGGTCGATGTCGTCGGTGCGCCGCGTGCCGCTGGCGCCCATGTGCGTGACCTGCACGAACACCGGAACGCCGTGTCGCTTGCTGGGCTGGACGAAGGCCTGCACCGCATCGGCCCAGGCCGGTTCCCAGGGCGAGACGCCCGCGCGCGCGCTGGCCGGGTGCACGTGAAAGCCATGCGTCACGATCAGGCCGACGCCGCCGCGCGCGCGTTCGGCCAGGTAGGCGCCATAGGCCGGCGGCGGCAGGCTCACCTGGTGCGCGGGCAGGTAGATCCGGTTGCGTGTCTGCACGGGGCCGATGCGCACCGGCTCCCACAGCGCGTCGAGCGGGTTCATTTCAGGAGAAGCACATGCCGCCGTTGACGTCCAGTACCGCGCCGGTGGTGAAGCTGGCGCCGCGCGAAGCCAGGAAGGCGGCCGGCCAGCCGATCTCTTCCGGCTGGCCCAGGCGCTGCATCGGATACTGGTCGACGGTGAAGGGTTGCTTGGCCGAGAGCAGCAGCGGCGTGAGGATCGGGCCCGGCGCCACGCCGTTCACGACCACGCCGGAGGCCGCAGCCTGCCGGGCGAAGTAGCGCACCAGCGCCGAGAGGCCGCCCTTCGATGCCGCATAGGCCGGCTCCACGGCCAGGGTCGATCCGGCATTGCGTGCGGCCATCGAACTGGTCAGCACGATGCGGCCGCTGCCGCGTTTCATCATCCCGGGCAGCACGGCGCGCAACAGGTTGACCGGGCCCTTGACGTTGACGGCCATGGTGCGTTCGAACAGCGCTTCCCATTCGTCGCCGCCGTCGAGCCAGTCGCCCTTGACGTAGTAGCCGCTCGTGTCGATCAGCGCGTCGATCTCGCCGATGTCCTTGAGCAATGCGTTGACGTCCTCGCGTTTCGTGTTGTCGAGCGAGGCGGCGCGGGCCTTCAGCTCCTCGGCCAGCGCGGTCGGCGCCGTGAGGTCGGCGATGAACAGTTCGGCGCCCAGCGCCGCGCAGACGCGTGCCGTGGCGCCGCCGATGGCGCCGCCCGCACCGGTCACGAGGATGCGCTCGCCGCGCAGGTCGAAGAGGTTTTTCATGGTGTGTGTCCTTCAGGAGAGTGAGGGGGTGTGCCGTACGCGCCGGCCTCGAGCAGCGCGCGCGAGCCGAGGTCGGCGCCGTTCCAGCGCGTGAAGAAGCCGGCGGCGCTGCCGCCGTCGACGGTCATCACCGAGCCGGTGACATAGCTGGCCGCATCGGACAGCAGGAAGAGGCCAGGGCCGGCCTGTTCTTCCGGCCGGCACAGGCGTCCGAGCGGGTTGCGGTCCACCATCGCGTACTGCAGGTGGTCCGACGGGATGTTGGCCTTCAGGAGCGGCGTGTCGACCACGCCCGGCGCGAGCGCGTTGACGCGCACGCCGAAGCGTCCCCATTCGATGGCCAATGCGCGCGTGAGGCCGATCACGCCGTGCTTGGACGCGCTGTAGTGCGCGCGGCCCGCGTGGCCGCCGAGGCCATCGATCGACGCGACCGTGACGATCGCGCCGCGCTGCCGCGCCACCATGCGCCGGCCCACCGGCTGGACCGAGCGGAACATGCCGGTCAGGTTGACGTCCAGACAACGCGTCCAGAGTTCGTCGGGCATCGTATCGGCGGCGGAAGGTGGCGAGATGCCGGCGCAGGCGACCATGCCGTCGATCTCGCCCATCTGTTCCTCGACGCGCACGACGGCGGCCTCGCAGGCGGCCGCGTCGCGCACGTCCAGCGTCTGGGCGATCGCCCGCGCGCCGAGGTCGCGCAGTTCGGCGGCGACGTTCGCGGCGCGTTCGGCCACGGCATCGACCACCGCGACCCGGGCGCCGCCGCGCGCGGCTTCGATGCCGATCGCGCGGCCGATGCCGCTGCCGCCGCCGGTGATGAAGATCAGGCGGCCCTGCAGTCCGTAGTCCATGGCGAACACCTCCACATGGGATTGAGTGCGCCGAATGTGGCAGCGAGCGCGCGGGGCGTCTGTCCCCATGGCAAGGGACAACGCCGCGTCTGTACCACGCGCAGGGGACTGACGGTCCGGCGCGCCGCCCGAATACTGCGGCCATGTCTTCACCCTCCGATGTCCTGCTGCGCGTGAGCCAGCTGTGTGTCCGCTTCGGCGGCATCGTCGCGCTTGATGGCATCTCCTTCGATGTGCGGCGCGGTCAGATCTGCGGGCTGATCGGTCCCAACGGGGCAGGCAAGACCACGCTCTTCAATTGCCTGAGCCGCCTCTACACGCCGGCCTCCGGCGCCATCACTTTCGATGGCATCGATCTGCTGGCCCAGCCGCAGCACGCGATCGCGGCCGCGGGGATCGGCCGCACCTTCCAGAACGTGGCGCTGTTCCCGGCCATGACGGTGCGCGAGAACGTGATGGTCGGGCGCCACTGCCGCACCGGCACCGGCTACCTCGCCAATGCCTTCCGTCTGCCTGCCGTGCGGCGCGAGGAGGCCCAGGTGCGCGAGCGCACCGACGGCGTGATGCGCCTGCTCGACCTTGCCGAAGCGGCCGAGACGCCGGTGAAGAACCTGTCCTTCGGCACGCGCAAGCGCGTCGAGATGGCGCGTGCGCTGGTGGCCGAGCCCCAGCTGCTGCTGCTCGACGAGCCGGCGGCAGGCCTCAATCACGAAGAGGTGGATGGCCTGCGCCAGCTGATCGTGGACGTGCGCGACCGGTTCCGCGTCACCGTGCTGCTGGTGGAGCACCACCTCAATCTCGTGATGCGCGTGTCCGACCAGGTGGTGGCGATGAATTTCGGCCGCAAGATCGCCGACGGGCCGCCGGCCGAGGTGCAGGCCGATCCGGAGGTGGTGCGCGCCTACCTGGGAACGGAGACCGCCTGATGGCCGCGCTGCTGGAAGTGAAGAACCTCGAGGCCTTCTACGGCCCGACCCGCGTGCTCAAGGGCATCGGCTTCGAAGTCGCCGAAGGCGGGATCACCACCCTTCTCGGCGCGAACGGCGCGGGCAAGACCAGCACGCTGCGCGCGCTCAGCGGACTCATCCGCCGCACCGGCGAGATCCGCCTTGCCGGCCAGCGCATCGACGGCCACAGCACCGAGAAGATCGCCGCGCTCGGCATGGCGCACGTGCCCGACGGACGCGGCACGCTGGTGAACATGACGGTGGAAGAGAACCTGCGCGTCGGCGCCTACCTGCGCCGGCGCAAGGCGGAGGTGGACGAAGGCATGGAGCGCATGTTCGGGTACTTTCCCAGGCTGCGCGAGCGGCGTCAGCAACAGGCCGGCACGCTCTCGGGCGGCGAGCAGCAGATGCTGGCCATCAGCCGGGCGCTGATGCAGCGGCCCCGGCTGCTGCTGATGGACGAGCCCTCGTTCGGCCTCGCGCCGCTGATCATCCGCGAGATCTTCGACATCATGCGCGTCGTCAACCGGCAGGAGGGCGTGGGCATCCTGCTGGTCGAGCAGAACGTGGCGCGCGCGCTCGACCTGGCCGACCACGCGTGGCTGCTCGAAACCGGCAGCACCGTGATCTCCGGGACCGCGAAGCAGTTGCGCGACGACGCGCAGATCCGCCGTTCCTACCTCGGCTTCTGAGAAGGACCCATTCCATGTACAGCCTGCTGCAACAGATCGCCTCCGGCATCGCCATGGGCGCGATCTACGCCTGCCTCGGCCTGGCGCTGGTGATGATCTACCAGTCGACCCACCACATCAATTTCGCGCAGGGCGAGATGGCGATGTTCTCGACCTTCATCGCCTTCCTGCTGCTCAAATGGGGGCTGCCGTACTGGGCCGCGGCGATCGCGACCCTGGCCTTCGGCTTCGTTGCCGGCTTCGCCATCGAACGCCTGGTGCTGCGGCCCCTGGGGGACGTTCCGGAGCTGTCGGTCATCGTCGTCTTCATCGGCCTCTTCGTCGGCATCAATTCGCTGGCGGGATGGATCTTCGGCCACCAGCTGGAGCCCTTCCCGAGTCCGTTCCCCGAAAAGGTCTTCGGCGGCAGCACGCTGATCTCGGGCCACGAATTCGGCACCGTGGTGGTGGTCCTCCTGGTGATGGCGGTGCTGTATGCATTCCTGCGCTTCACCAGGATCGGGCTCGCGATGCGCGCTTCGGCCGAGAACCCGGTGTCCTCGCGGCTCGCCGGCATCCCGGTCTCGTGGATGCTCTCGCTGGGCTGGGGCCTCTCGGCGCTGATCGGCGCGGTGGCGGGGCTGATGGTGGCGCCGGTCGTCTTCCTCGAGCCCAACATGATGGGCGGCGTGCTGATCTACGCCTTTGCGGCGGCGCTGCTCGGCGGCATCGACAACCCCTGGGGCGCGGTGGCCGGCGGGCTGATCGTGGGAGTGATCGAGAACCTGGCCGGGACCTATGTGGTGGGCACCGAGCTCAAGCTCTCGCTGGCCCTGCTGCTGATCGTCGGCGTGCTGCTGGTGCGGCCCTCGGGCATCTTCGGCCGCAAGCTGGTGGCGAGGGTCTGAGCATGTCGGCATTGCCTCTTTCAAGCGAGCAGCCCTCCACCTTGGTCCCGCCATCCACCCGCGCCGCGCGAAGCTCGTGGCGAGCGCTCGCCCTGGGCGTGCTGGCTCTCGCGGCGCTGGCCGTGCCCTTCGCGCTGTCCGACTACCGCATCTTCCTTGCCACCATGACGCTGATCACCGCGATCGGCGTGCTCGGGCTCAACATGCTGGTGGGCTACAACGGCCAGCTCTCGCTGGGCCACGGCGCGCTGTATGCGCTGGGCGCGTACGTCACGGCGGTGCTGATGGAGCACGCCGGCTTCGCGTGGTGGGCCACGCTGCCGGTGTCGGCGGTGGTGTGCTTCGCATTCGGTTTCCTGTTCGGCTGGCCTGCGCTGCGCCTGAAGGGCCACTACCTCGCGCTGGCCACCTTTGCACTCGCGCTGGCCACGCCGCAGCTGCTCAAGCACAAGGCGCTGGAGCCCTGGACCGGCGGGGTGCAGGGCATCGCGCTGATGAAGCCCGACGCGCCCTTCGGGCTCAAGCTCTCGTCCGACCAGTGGCTCTACCTCGTGGTGCTGGCCGTGGCGGTGCTGATGTTCCTCTGCGCGTGGAACATGCTGCGGGGCCGGCTCGGCCGGGCCACGATCGCGATACGCGAACAACCGATCGCGGCGTCCGCCATGGGCATCAACGTGCCCTATGTGAAGGCGATGACCTTCGGCATCAGCGCGCTCTACACCGGCGTGGCCGGCTCGCTCGGTGCGATCGCCACGGCCTTCGTCGCACCCGACAGCTTCGGCATGTTCGTGTCGGTGTTCTTTCTCGTGGGCGTGGTGGTGGGCGGCCTCGGCACGATCTCGGGCGCGCTGGTGGGCGCGGCCTTCATCCAGTTCATTCCCAATGTCGCCGACCAGATCTCGAAGTCCGCGCCTTCGGCCATCTTCGCGGGCTTCCTGATCCTGTGCATGTTCCTGATGCCGCAGGGCTTCGTCGGCCTGGTGAACAGCAGCCTGCGCCGCCTGGCCGCGCGACGTGCCGGCGAACGTCCCCGTCGAGGGGACTGACGCGCGCACGCGCCTGAGAGAAAGTCACACCATGCCCCGTGCCATCTACATCCATCCGAACGGCGAGCGCACCGAGCTCGACGTGGCCAACGGCCAGAGCCTCATGCTGGCCGCCACCACCCACGACGTGCAAGGCATCGTCGGCGACTGCGGCGGCGTCATGAGCTGCGCCACCTGCCACGTGATCGTCGACGACGCCTTCCTCGAGCGGATCCCGCCCGTGGTCGACACCGAAAGCCAGATGCTCGACTACACGGCCGCACCGCGCGAAGCGGGCAGCCGCCTGTCGTGCCAGATCGTCATGAGCGATGCGCTGGACGGCATTGCCGTGCGCATCGCGGACCCGCAACTGTAAGAACCGCATTCAACACGGAGAAACGCTTCATGCAAGTCACCGCATCCCAGGTCAGCGCCAAGCCCCCGACACCGCTGGCACCCAATCCCGGCCTCACGCCGATGATGCTCAACCACGCCGCATGGGTGACGCCCGACGCGGCGGCCACCACCGACTTCTACACCCGCATCATGGGCATGGAGCTGGCCAGCACGGTGCTGGACGACAGCGTGCCGTCGACCGGCGACGCCATTCCCTACTTCCACATTTTCTTCCGCATGGGCGACGGCTCGACCCTGGCCTTCTTCGAGGCGCCGGGCGTTCCGCCGCCGTCGAAGGCCAGCCATCCGGCCTACGACATCTTCAATCACATCGCGCTGCAGGCGAAGGACCGCGCCGAGGTGATGAAGTGGTACGAGTGGCTCACCTCGCAGGGCGTCGAGGTGATCGGGCCGACCGACCACAAGGGTCTGATCCTGTCGATCTACTTCCATGATCCGGCGGGCATCCGGCTGGAGGTCACCACGCCGCTCGACAAGGAGTGGAACCGCCACACCGACAAGGGCTACGCCGACCTCAAGCTGTGGGAAGACTGCAAGCGCCAGGCGAAGGCCGAAGGGCGCGACGTGCCGGAGGCGCTGCTCGAGCTCATCAAGGACGTGCGCAAGCGCTACGACGAGAAGGCATGACCCCGATCGCGCTGCGCCCGCTGTTCACGATCAAGGCGGAGGTCTCTGCGCCGCCGCAACTCGTGGGCGCCGTGCCGCACGGCTACACGCGGCGCGTGATGTGCGTGAGCGGAGGCCGCTTCGACGGCGAGCGCCTGCGCGGGCGCGTGCTGCCCGGCGGCGCCGACGTCGTGCTCGAGCGCCCGGATGGCGGGCTGCACCTGGACGTGCGCCTCGTGCTCGAGACCGACACCGGCGGCCTGGTCTACATGACCTACAGCGGGCGGCGAAACGGACCCACGCCGGCGATCATGAAGAAGATCGTGAACCGCGAGCCGATTCCACGCGGCGCCGACTACTTCCGCGTCGCCGTCCAGTTCGAAACGGCCGCGCCCGGTCTCGAATGGCTCAACGACCGGATCGCCATCGGCACCGGAACCCGCGAGCCCGACGGGCCGGTGTACGACATCTGGGAAGTGGCATGAAGCGCTTCGAGGGCCGGCCGGCCATCGTCACCGCCGCCGCCTCCGGCATCGGCCGGGCCATTGCGCTGAGGCTGCACGAGGAGGGCGCACGGGTGCTCGCGGTCGACATCAACGCGGCGGCGCTGGAAGCGCTGCCGCGCTCGGACACGCTGTGCACCCTGGTGGCCGACGTGACCGCCGAGGGCGCGCCGCAGGCGATCGTCGCGGAATGCCTGCGCGCGTTCGGCGGCATTCGCGTGCTGGTCAACAACGCGGGCCTCGGCAACTGCCCGCCCTTCCACGAAACCACCGACGCCGACTACGAGAAGTACGCCGGCATCAACCAGAAGGCGACCTTCATGATCACGCGCGCTGCCTTTCCCGCACTGATCCGGTCCGGCGGCGTGGTGCTCAACATCGCATCCACGCTGGGTGTGGTCGGCTACCGGCGCCAGGCCGTCTACTCGATGGCGAAGGCCGGCGTGATCGGCCTCACGCGCAACCTGGCCGCGGACTACGCCGACCAGGGCATCCGCGTCAACGCCATCGCACCCGGCATCATCGCGACGCCGCAGACCGCGGGGCGCCTCGGCACCGCGCGCTTCCAGGCCACGATCGTCGGCACCACGCCGATGGGCCGGCCCGGCCTGCCCGAAGAGATCGCCGGCGCGGCCGCATTTCTGTGCAGCGACGACGCGGGCTTCGTCACCGGCCAGGTGCTGGCGGTCGACGGCGGCCAGACGACCAGCGCCTACCTCAGCGAGCCCTTGGTGCAGTGCTGGGTCGACGCGCATCCCGACCACTGAATCCCTGGAGTTTTTTCATGCGCATCGCATTGATCACCGGCGCCGCGGGCGGGCTGGGGCTGGCCAGCGCCCGCAGGCTGGCCGAAGAGGGACTGACCATCGCCGTCGCCGACCTGCATGCGGAGGCCGCCCGGCGCGCCGCCGCCACGCTGCCCGGCGCCGGTCACATCGGCCTGGCCTGCAACGTGGCCGACGAGGACAGCGTGCGCGCCGCCTTCGACACGGTGCAGGACAGGCTCGGCCCTGTCGGCGTGCTCGTCTGCTTCGCCGGCATCCTCAGCGCCCAGCCGTCGCCGGGCCGGCTGCCCACGGTCGACATCACGCTGCAGGAATGGGACGCCGTGATGCGCGTCAACGCGCTCGGCACTTTCCTGTGTGTGCGCGAGATGCTGCGCCGTTGCGACGGAAGGGCCGTCGAGCACGGCCGCATCGTCACCGTCGCCTCGCTCGCCGGCCAGATGGGCGGCATGCAGAGCGGAGCGGCCTACAGCGCGTCGAAGGGCGCGGTGCTGGCCTTGTCGAAGGTGGTGGCGCGCGAGGCCGCGCCGCTGGGCATCACGGTCAACACCGTCGCGCCCGGACCGATCGACACGCCCATGCTGCACCAGACCGTGCCCGCCGGCGCCGGTGACCGGAAGTACCTCGGCACCGCGGCCGTGCCGCTGGGCCGCATCGGCCTGCCCGAGGAAATCGCTGCCGCCGTGTCGTACCTCGTCTCGCCCGGCGCCGGCTTCGTCACCGGCGCCACCCTCGACGTCAACGGCGGCATGTTGATGCGCTGACCACCCCTGAAGGAGATCCACGATGAACGCGATCGACGCTTGCCCCTTCCATCCGGCCAACAGCGACTTCAAGCCGTACTACAGCCCCGAACTGCACGCCGCATTCGAACGCCAGCGGCGCGACGAACCGGTCTTCTGGAGCGAAGAGATCGGCTACTGGGTGCTGACCCGGCATGCCGATGTCTACGCGGTGCTGCACGACGGCGCGCGCTTCTCGTCGCAGAACACCACGCGGCCCGTCACGCCCATGCACCCCGACGCGCAGGCCATCCTGAAGGAGGGCGGCTATGCACAGACCGGCAGCCATTCGAGCCTGGACGGCGCCGTGCACAAGCGCATCCGCGGCGTCACCGGCCAGGTGCTGAATCTGCGCGAATTCGTCAAGCTCGAGTCGCACATCCGCCGCCTGGTGAACGAGGTGCTGGACCGCATCGACGGACAGGATCCGGTCGACCTGCTGCGCGACGTCAACTACGAGCTGCCGGCGCAGGTCGTCTTCAAGGTCCTGGGCATTCCCGATTCGGACATTCCCGACGTCAAGCACTGGGCGGGTGCGCGCAGCGTCATCGATTTCAGTCCCGCCACCCACGCGCAGCAGATCGAAGGCGCGCGCAACATGGTCGCGTTCTGGCAGTACTGCACCGAGATGGTCCACGAGCGGCTCAGGCATCCGCAGGACGACTTCACCAGCCGCATGCTCGCCATCCGCAACGGCGACGACGCCGTGATGACCATCCCCGAGATCATCACCCACACCTTCGGCGTCGCCTTCGCCGGCCACGAGACGACGACCAACCAGCTCACCAACACCTTCCGCAGCCTGCTGCAGAACCGCGGCCAGTGGGAAGCGCTGTGCGCCGATCCTGCGCTGGCGGCCAACACGGTGGAAGAGGGCATGCGCTATGCCGGCGCCGTCATCGGCTGGCGCCGCGTCGCCCTCGAAGACGTCGCGTTCCGCGGCGTGCGGATTCCCGAGGGCGCGCCGATCATGCTGTCCTTCGCGTCGGCCAATCGCGACGAGGATGTGTTCGAGGATCCCCATCGCTTCGACATCCGGCGCGCCAATGCGCGCAAGCAGCTCACCTTCGGCAACGGCGTGCATTTCTGCCTCGGTGCGCCGCTCGCGCGGCTGGAGATGAAGATCGTGTTCGAGGAATTCGCCAAGCGCTTTCCGCGCATGCGGCTGGCCGAACCCGACGACACGCGGCACATGCATACCTTCGTCTTTCGCGCACCCAGCGCGCTGCCGGTGACGCTGCAATGACGGCGGCCATGTTCGCGGACAAAGTGGCCGTCGTCACTGGCGGGGCCAGCGGCGTCGGGCTGGCGCTCGTGCGGCAGTTGCTCGATGCCGGTGCCCGCGTCACGGTGGTCGACCGCGACGAAGCCGCATTGCAGCGCGCACTCGAAGCGCTGGACCCTGCAAGATCCATCGGCGTGGCCGCTGACGTGGCGCAGGAAGCGGACGTGCAGCGCTACGTCGACACGGCCATGCGCAAGTTCGGCTGTATCGATCTCTTCCACAACAACGCCGCCATCGTCGGCCCCCAATCGCCGCTGCTCGATGTCCGCATGCAGGACTTCGAGCGGATCTTCGCCGTCAACGTGCGCGGCGTCCTGCTGGGCATGCAGACCGTGGGCCGTGCGATGCGGGCGCAGGGCGGCGGGACGATGGTCAACACCGCGTCGGTGTCGGGGCAGCGCAGCAGCCGCGCCGAAGCGGGGCTGGGTGTGTACGGTGCTTCGAAGGCGGCCGTGATCCGGATGACGCAGCAGGCGGCGCTGGAGTTCGCGCCGCACGGAATCCGGATCAACGCCATCTGCCCGGGGCCGATCGATACGCCGCTGCTGCGCAGCACCTTCCGGGTGGATGGGCGCACCAAGGCGCAGGCCGAGGCGGCGCTCAAGCAGCACTTCCTGAACCAGCCCTTGAAGCGGGCCGCGACGGCCGAGGAAGTGGCGAACCTGGTGTTCTGGCTCCTCGGACCGCAGGCCAGCTTCGTCACCGGCGGGGTCTACAACGTCGACGGCGGCATGACGGCCTGAGGGGCGTGAGGCATCGCGGGATGCCTGCGCCCGCGTCGTGCGCGAGCCCTACTGCACGGTCACGAAATTCCCTGCCTTGACCTGCAGCAGCACGCCGCCATAGCTCGGGTTGCGCCCCGCATCGACGCTCCAGGTCCCGTTCCCCAGCACCATCGGCACCTTGTTGAGCCTGGCCAGTTCGTCGCGGATCTTCGTGCGATCGGGACTCGGCCCGGCGTTCCTCACGGCCTGCACGGCCACCTGGCCCAGGGCATAGCCCATCGCGGCCCAGTTGTCGGGAACGCTCTTGTACTTGGCCTGGTAGGCCTTCACGAAGGCCTGGTTCATCGGCGACGGGTCGTTGGGCGAATAGTCGGAGACGAAGTAGGTGCCTTCCACGGCCTTGCCGCCCGCCTTCACGAAGCCGGCGGAGCCGAGCGTGGAAGGCCCGACGAACTTGACCTTGGGATCGAGGCCGGCCTGCCGGATCTGCAGGATGAGGTTGGCCGCAACCTCTGCCGGCGCGGCGATGAAGATGGCGTCGGTCGGGATGGTGGCGACCTTGGTGGCGAGCGCGAGGAAGTTGGAATCGGCCGAGACGAATTTCTCGTCGGCGGCAATCGTGACGCCGGCCTTGCGCAGGTAGTCGGCCAGGGCGTCCTTCTGGCCGATGTAGCCGTCGTTGCTCTGGTCGTGCAGCAGCACGATGCGCTTGACGCCGAGCCTTTCGACCGCCAGCTTGCCGAGATAGCCCATGATGTCCACGGGCGTGGCCTGGATCTTGAAGGCCCAGGGGCCGGTGGCAAGGATGCCGGGCGAGCTGCCGATGGCGAGGATGGGCACCTTGAGGTCGTTGGCCACGGGCGCGGCGCCCAGGGCGTCGGCGCTCACGGTCGGGCCCAGGATCAGCATCGCGTTGTCGCGCTTGACGAACTGGTTGACCAGGCTGATGGTCTGCCCCTTGTCGCCGGCGGTGTCGGCCTCGACGATCCTGAACTTGTTGCCGCCGGGCAGGCCCTTCGCATTGGCTTCCTCCAGCGCGAGCTTCATGCCGTTCTGGATCGGCACGCCGCCGAAGGCGTAGGTGCCGGTCAGCGAGTTGAAGACGCCGACGGGAATTTCCTTGTCCTGTCCGTGGCTCAGGCCACTGATCGAAAGGGCGATGGCGCCGGCGAGTACGGCTCTGCGATGCAGGGTCATGGGTGTCTCCTTGGTATGGTTGATCGGGAGGTGACGGCCGTTATCCGGCCACCAGCGTGAGCGGCAGCACGTCGAGCGTGCGCAGCGTGTTGACGGGGCGCCAGCGCGCTTCGCCCGCCGGTTCGATGCGCTGCACGCGGCGGATGAGCGCGCCGAGGATGCTCTCGGCCTCGAGCCGCGAGATCATCTGGCCGATGCACACGTGCGCGCCCACGCCGAAGGCGCGATGCACCCCGGCGGTCTGGCGCGTCACGTCATAGCGGTCGGGGTCTTCCCACTGGCGCGGGTCGCGGTTGGCAGCGCCCATGTGGTAGCCGACCTTGGTGTCGGCCCGCAGGCGCACGCCGCCGAGTTCGAGCTCGCCGGTGGTGGTGCGGAACATGACCTGCGCCGGCGATTCCATGCGCAGTGCTTCCTCGAAGGCGCTCTTCAAAAGCGTGGGATTGGCCTTCACCAGGGCCAGCTGCTCGGGGTGTTCCGACAGCAGCTTGAGCGTGGAGCCGATGCCGGCGATGGTGGTGTCGACACCCGCGCGGAAGAACGAGCGAACGTGCAGCGGCGCGGTGCCGGCGTCGAAATCGCCCGCGTCCTCGGCCTCGTAGATCTTCTCGGCGAAGCCGCCCGGGCGCATGTGATCGCGCTGCAGCACCTGCTGGTACCAGTCCATGATCGGCGCGGCGCGCTCCAGGGTCCGCGCGACGCGTTCGTTGTTGGGTCCGAGCTGGTTGAAGTTGAGCTCGCCGGTCAGCTTGATGCGCTCCGGCGGCACGTCGATGCCGAGCACGGCAGGAAACACCTCGAGCACGAAGGCTTCGGTGATGTCGGCCACGCCGTCGATGCGGCCGCGGGCCACGGCCTGCTCGGCAATCTCCTCGGCGCGCTGGGCGAACTTGTCCTTCCAGGTCTTGACGACCAGCGGCGAGAGGATCTTCTGCAGTGCCGCGCGCACGCGCGTGTGCTCCGGCGGATCGATCTCCGAGATCGGGCTGCGCGTGCGCCAGGCGCCGGGCTTGCGGATGTCGCTCATGCCGACGCCGCCCTCGACGGTGAAGCGCGCGTGGTCGCTCGCCACGATGCCGGCCTCGGCATGGCGGGTCACGGCGTAGTAGCCGTGCGGCGCGACGAAGACGGCCGGCCCCATCTCGCGCATGCGCTCGAAGAGCGGGTAGGGGTTGGCGATGTTCTCGTCCGAGAACGGGTCCTCGTCGAGGACCGGCGCGTCGGCCATGTCGTTGGTGGCGGCGTGGTTCATGGCCTCACTCCTGGCTGGGCAGAACGCGGACCGTCACGTCGCTGATGCGCCAGCCGATGTCGGTGCGCCGGAAGCGCAGGTCGTACTTGCCGAACATGGCGATCTTGCCGGGGCCGTCGCGCCAATCGGTGATGAGTGCGCGCGCATGGCCCATGGCATCGTCGGCGCTGGCGCCGGGCACGGCGTAGAAGTCGGTCATCTGGTGGTGCATGCGCTGCCTGAATTTCTTCCTCATCACTTCGTCCATCAGCGCGAGCAGCTTGTCGCGGCCGCGGATGGTTTCCGGCGGAAGACCGCTGCCGCCCTGCGAGGCCGGCGGCGAGTTGGCGCGGGTCCAGCTGGCGTCCTCGGTGAAGAGCTGGACGAAGTCGGGATCGCCGGCGTCGGCCAGATGGCCGTAGCGGGCGAAGACGGAACGGATCTCGAGTTCGTCTTCGACGGGCAGGTGCGGAAAGCGCATGAGGGTCCCCGGGGGTGGTCGCATGCGGCCAGTGTCGCGATGCGCCGGACCCGCGTCAGTCCCCATCGCAGGGGACGCGCAGGCTGGCCGCATGGGCTGCGGGCCGATCCGTACCACCGCCGGGGGACATACAAGCGGCGGCCGCGTCCCGATGATGCCGGCCATGCTGATGCAACAACTTCTGAATGGCGTGGTCGTGGGCAGCGTCTACGCCCTGTTCGCACTCGGGTTCACCCTGCTGTTCGGCGTGAACCACATCATGAACATGGCCCACGGCTCGGTGTTCATGTGGGGTGCGTTCGCGGGCCTGTACGCGGTCACGATGCTCGACGCGCCGATCTACGTTGCGCTGCTGCTGGGCATGCTCGCGGGGGGGCTGGTGTCGGTGGCGCTCGATGTGTTCGCCTTCCGTCCGCTGCGGCGTCGCAATGCGCCGGAGTTCTCGGCCATCGTGTCGTCCATCGGTGCCGACCTCGTGCTGCTGGCGATTGCACAAAAGGTGTCGAACACGGCGGTCATGCGCTTTCCGTTCGACGCGTTCCCGGTGGTGGTCTACACCATCGGCGGCGTGCGCGTGCAACTCTTGCAACTGGTGATCGTGGGGCTGGTGATCGCGATGGTGTTCGGCCTGTTCTGGTACCTCTACCGCACCGGCTTCGGCCAGCGCATCCGCTGCGTCGCCTACTCGGAGCAGACCTCGCGCCTGCTCGGCATCAACCCGGGGCCGGTGAACATGCAGGTGTTCCTGATCTCGGGCGCGCTCGCGGGCATGGCCGGCGTGCTGATCGGGCTGGTCTTCAACTCGGTGCACTTCGCGATGGGCGAGCCGCTGCTGCTGCGCGCCTTCGCGATCATCATCCTCGGCGGGCTGGGCAGCATTCCGGGCGCGCTGATCGCCGGGCTCGCGATCGGCATCGTGCAGACGCTCGCGGTGGCCTACGTGTCGTCGGGCGTGTCCGAGGCGGTGGTGTTCATCGCGCTCTTCGTCGTCATCCTGCTCAGGCCGACGGGGCTCTTCGGCCAGTCCACCGCCGCGATGCGGGTGCAACGCGCATGATGAACTTCTTCTACACCTACCAGTCGCTGCTCGACCATGTGCTGGTCTACGCGCTGCTGGCGATGAGCCAGTACGTCGTGCTGCGCGCCGGCGTGTTCTCGCTCGGCACTGCGGGCTTCGCGGCCCTGGGCGCCTATGCGTGCGCGCTGCTGATCACCAAGGCCGGATGGACGCCGCTCGCGGCCATCGTCGCCGGCACCTTGCTCGGCGCGGTCGCGAGCGGGCTGCTGGCCATGCCGCTGTCGCGGCTGCGCGGCGTGTTCCAGGCGGTGGCCACGCTGGCGATGGTGCAGATCGTGCTGTCGGCCACGCAGAACTGGGTCAGCGTCACCAACGGCGCGCTCGGCGTCAACGGCATCCCCAAGGTGGCGGGCACCGGCGAGCTGCTGCTGACCGTGGTCGTGGTGGTGGCGGTGCTGGGCGCGATGGGGCGCTACCGCATCGGCCGCGCCATGGACGTGATCCGCGAGGACGAGACGGTGGCGGTGTCGCTGGGCATCTCGGTGCCGCACTACCACCGCATCGCGTTCGTTCTGTCGGGCTTTCTGGCGGGCCTGGGCGGCGCGCTGCAGGCGACCAGCAGCTATGCGATCACCCCCGGCGAGTTCGGCTTCGGCATGCTGGTGACTGTGCTCGCGATGGTGGTGCTCGGCGGCCGCACGTCGGTGTGGGGTGCGCTGGCGGGCGCCGCGATCCTCACCACGCTGCCCGAGCTTTTCCGCGTGTTCGCCGACTACCGCAATGTGGTGGAAGGCATCCTGCTGATGCTGGTCATCGTGTACCTGCCGCGCGGCGTGGCCGACACGCTGATCGCCATGCTGCGCGACCGCCGCCTGCGGCACCGGGCCGGCGGCGCGCGCGCGGGACAGGCATCGCTGCCGGCGATCACGAAGACCGTCACTGTCAACACCTCGATCGAAGGGGGCGCGCGCCCATGACCGCAACCCTGGTCCTTGAGGGCGTGGCCCGGCATTTCGGGGGCGTCCCCGCGGTGGACGGCCTCAGCCTGCAGGTGCCGGCCGGCCGGATCACCGGCCTGATCGGGCCCAACGGCGCCGGCAAGACGACGGTGGTGAACTTGATCACCGGCCTGTTGCATCTCACCGCCGGCAGGGTGCTGCTCGACGGGCGCGACGTCTCGCGCGACGAGGCGCCCGCATTGGCGCGCGCCGGCGTGGCGCGCACTTTCCAGAACATCCGGCTGGTGCCCGACGCGACCGTGGTCGAGAACGTGGTCGCCGGCTTTCATCGGCACGAGAAGTCCGGGCTGCTCGCCAACCTGCTGGGGTTGCCGTCGGCACGCGCCGAGGCACGCCGGATGAACGAGCGCGCGCGAGAACTGCTCGATGAGTTCGGCATGACGGCGCTGGCCGAGCACCGCGCGGGCAGCCTTTCCTATGGTCACCAGCGTCGCATCGAGATGATGCGCGCGCTGGCCACCAGCCCCAGGCTGCTGTTGCTCGACGAGCCGGTGGCCGGCATGAACGACGCCGAGGCCGAGAGCCTCGCGGGCATCTTTCGCAAGGTGGCCGCGAGCGGCGTGGCCGTGCTGCTGATCGAGCACAACATGCGCTTCGTCATGTCGCTGTGCTCGGATCTCTACGTGCTCGCTTCGGGCCGGCTGATCGCCGATGGACCGCCGCAGGCCGTGGGACGCGATCCGAAGGTGATCGAAGCCTATCTGGGAGCCTGACACATGCTGGACATCCGACATCTCGACGTCCACTACCGCGGCATCCAGGCGCTGCGCGGGGTGAACCTGACGGTGAAGAAGGGCGAGATCTTCGCCCTGATCGGCCCCAACGGCGCCGGCAAGTCGAGCCTCGTCAATGCCTTGTCGGGCATCGTGCCCGCCGGCGGCGAGATCCTCTTCGAAGGCCGTCCGCTGGGGCGGCTGCCTGCGCACCTGCGTTCGCGTGCCGGCATCATCCAGGTGCCCGAGGGGCGGCGCGTGATCGCGCCGCTGTCGGTGGCCGAGAACCTCGACCTGGGTCGTCAGGCGGCGGGCGTGCGCGGCAGCGATGCAGAGGACCTCGCCCGCGTGCACGCGCTGTTTCCCGTGCTGAAGGACAAGCGCAACCAGCTGTCGGGATCGCTGTCGGGCGGCCAGCAGCAGATGCTGGCGATCGGCCGCGCATTGATGGGGCGGCCCAGGGTGCTGATGCTCGACGAGCCGAGCCTCGGGCTGGCGCCGGTGATCATCAAGGAGGTGTTTCGCGCGCTGGTCCAGCTCAACCGCGAGGGCGTGACGATCCTGCTGGTCGAGCAGAACGCGCGCCTCGCGCTGCAGACCGCGCACCGCGCCGCGGTGCTGGAGCAGGGCCGCGTCGTTCACCAGGGCGAGGCCTGCGCGCTGGCGAACGATCCGGTGATCGCCGACCACTACTTCGGCCGTGCGGGCCTGATTGCGTGATCGAGCAGAGGCCCGATCGGCCGCGACCGGGTCGCGGCCTGCAGCAGTCGCTACTCGGCCTTGATGTTCCGCTCGCGAACCACGCGGCGCCACTTCTCGGTCTCCGCCTCGATGTAGCGGGTGAACTGTTCCGGCGTGCCGCTGACCGGATCGATGCCGTTCTCGTTGAGCTTCTGTTTCACCTCGGCGGGTGCGATCGCCTTGAGGTACGCGGCGCTCAACGCGCGCACGACCGGCGCGGGCGTGCCGGCGCGCACGGTGAAGCCTTGCCAGCCTTCGACCTCGAAGCCCTTGATGCCTTGCTCGGCGACGGTCGGCAGGTCGGGGTAGGCCGGGATGCGATGGGCGCCGGCGGCGGCGATCGCGCGCAGCCGGCCTGATTCGATGTGCGAGCGCGCCGACGCCCGATCGAGGAACATCATGCCGACCTGTCCGCCGAGCAGATCCTGCACCGCCGGACCTCCGCCCTTGTAGGTGATGGCCACCACCTTCATGCCGGTCTCGCGGGCAAGCAGCTCGGTCGCCAGGTGGTGCGTGGTGCCCACGCTCGGGGAGGCATAGTTCAGCCCCTGCGGCATGCGCGCCGCCAGCGCCACCAGCTCCGGCACGTTGCGCACCGGCAGCACCGTGGGATTGACCACCAGCAGGAAGTCGAACTTGGCCGTCATGGTCACGGGCGCCAGATCCTTCAGCGGATCGTAGGCGAGCTTCTCGAACATGCTGGGATTGACGGCATAGGTCGTCATGTCGCCGAGCAGGAAGGTGTAGCCGTCGGCCGGCAAATGCCTGGCCACCGCCGTCGCGCCGATGATGCCGGAGGCGCCCGGCCGGTTCTCCACGATCACGGGCTGTCCCAGTGCCTCGCCCATGCCGGGCGCGACCAGCCGCGCGAAGTAGTCGGTGCCGCCGCCGGCCGGGTAGGGAACGATCAGGCGGATCGGCTGGCTGGGCCAGGCCGCCTGCGCAAGGACCGGGAACGCCGCCGGGACCAGCGAACCGGTGGCGAGCAGGGAAAGCAGGGAGCGTCTTTGCATGGTGATGTCTCTTCGTTCGGGTCGCTTCGTCTATGCCGTGAGGTCGCGCTGAAGAATCCTCGAGAAGGCCGCGGCCAGCTGGGACTGCGCCGCGTCGCTGCGGCCCATGGCGCGCCAGGCCACGTGCTGGTCGGGCCGCACCAGGATCGCGCCGTCGGACGACACGCCGCGCAGGCAGCGCCAGGTGCCTTCCACATCGCGCACCGCGGCTTCGTCGTGGATCTCGACCACGTCGAGCGGCACGCCGCCGCGCCGCGCCACAGTGGCCGCCGCATCGGCCCAGGCCGATGCCCCGCGCCCGGTCAGCAGCACGAAGCGGCCCGGCTGCACGAGATCGAGCGTGGAGATCTTCCGGCCATCGCGTTCGAGCCACGCGTGCGGCAGCCGATGCCCGGGCCGGGTGGTCGGCACGTAGGTCTGGCCGAGCGGGTCGCGTTCGGGCGTGGGCGTGCCGTCAGGCATCACCGCGCCGATGTCGTAGTGGTAGCCGAGCTCGATGTCGTGCGCCTGCCATTCCATGCGCTGCACTTCCATGATCTGTGCCAGCCGTGCGCGGCGGGTGCGGCCTTCCGGGTCGTCGGCGAAGAAGCGGCGGAAGTTGGCCTGGCTCAGTTCGGCATTGCCGCGCACCAGGCCGATGCCGGCGTCGGTGAGCTGGTGGTTCTGGAAGGTCATCAGCGCCCACTGGATGTTGGCGGCAGCGACCGGCCGGCGCTCGGCCTCGTAGCTGTCGAGCAGGCTGTCGTGCGCCTGTTCCTTCAGCACCGCGGCGATCTTCCAGGCGAGGTTGTGCGCATCCTGGATCGCGGAGTTCAGGCCGAGGCCGGTGGTGGGCGGATGGCGATGCGCCGCGTCGCCGGCCAGCAGCACGCGGCCCCAGCGGTAGCGGTCGACCAGCACGCCTTCGACGGTCCAGTGGCCGATGCCGATGATGTCGGGGTCGAGATCGGGGATCTTCAGGAGTTCGCGCATGCGCGGCAGCAGCGAGGCTTCCTCGAAGCGCGAGGGATCGTCGGGCCGGAAGCTGAAGTGGAACATCCACTCTTGCGAGTGCCGGCCGAAGCGCGTGGGGCCGAGCTGTCCCAGCACGCCGCTGGCCCACGAACCGCCTTCGGGGTTCACGAACCAGGTCGTCATTGAATCGTCGTCGTCCCAGTACTGCGAGAGGTCCGCGCGGAAGTACACGGTGACCATGTGCGCGAGGTCGGTCGCGCCGGTCATCACCGCGCCCACGGCGGGCCCGACGGTCTTGCCGCCATCGGCGCCGATGAGGTACCTGGCGCGCACGCGGAATTCCTCGCCGCTGGCACGGTCGAGCACCAGCGCGGTGACGCCGCTGTCATCCTGCCCGAACGATTGCAGCTGATGGTTGTAGCGCACCTGCGCAAGGTCTTCGGCCGCGGCCATCTCGCGCAGCAGCGGCTCCATGCGCACCTGGGGATACAGCGTCGACTCGCAGGGGCTGTCCTTGGCGTAGTGCTGCGCGAGCGAACCCCCGCCGAAGGATTCGATGCGGTAGAAGGTGCGGCGGTCGAGCTCGCCGTCGCCGGCGAGCGAGGTGCACCAGCGGATGTGCGAGATGTGCTTGAGCGGCATCGAGCGCTCGTAGACGCGCTGGGCCGCGTCGAACTGGCGCAGCAGTTCCATGGTGCGCTGGCTGATGTAGCGCGCCTTGGGCAGGCGCCCGGGCGCGGGATGGCGCTCGATCAGCAGGCTGCGGATGCCCTGGCGGGAGAGGAACAGCGACGCGGCGAGGCCGCAGCCTCCGCCGCCGACGATCAGAACGGGAATGTCGATGTCTTTCATGGTCATTTCTGAAGGGAAGGATGGGCCTTGATGCGCGCGAACAGGGCGCGGTGGCCCTGCGTCATCGATGGGTCGGTGTCGTTGCGCTGGTGCGCGAGCGCCTCGGCCAGTTCGCGCCAGTCGGCCGGCGAAAGGTAGTCGGCCGCCACCGGCAGCACGTAGCTTTCCTCGACTTCCATGTGACCGAGGTAGAGCGTGCCGTGGGCGTGCAGCAGCAGCTGGAAGGATTCGCGGTGCACCTCGCCCATCACTTCCCAGGCGGTGAGGGCGTGCGCCAGTTCGCGCACCGCGCAATCGCAGCGCTCGTGTTCGGCCTCGAGCCGATCGAGCACCGGATGCAGCGCGGGGCAGCGCTCGCGGATCTTCGGGAAAAGCAGCTCGCTCTCGCTGGCGTGGTGCATGCGCGCAGGCATCTCGTCGAGGTAGAACAGCATTGCGCGCAGCTCGTCGAAATCCGGCGCCTGGCCCGAGCGGCCGACACGCTCGACGGCGTTGCGCAGCGCCCCGAGCACTGTCGCGAGGGCTTCATGGTCCTCGCGGATCAGCTGGACGGCGAAGGGCTGGAAGGAGGGCATCGGCGGCACATGGGCTTGGCTCCATTGGCGCACAGCCGCGCGCCACGGTCTGTCCCACTGCAGGGGACGCCGGATACGCTCAGTGAAGCGCCTTGGAGGCGGCGGTCTGGAAGCGCTCGGCGCTCCAGCGGCCCCAGCGTGCGAGGTACCAGGTCAGCAGCTCGCGTTCGCTGCCGATGACCAGGCGCTGATACGCGCGCTTGCGGTAGGTCTTGACGGTCTCTTCGCTCACCGAGAGATCGAGCGCGATGCCCACCGACGACAGGCCGTAGAGAATGCGCGCGCAGACCTCGGCCTCGCGCCGCGGCAGCGCGCTGGTGGCGACGATGCAGCTCTCGATCTCGTCGAGCGTGGTCAGCGCCTGTGCCACGTTGGGCCGGCTCTGGCAGACGTCCGCGTGCTTGGACAGCATGGCCAGCAGCAACTCCGCCGCCTGGGCCAGCTTCTCGATGCCTTCGTGCGCGAAGGGCGTGTGCGGGTCGGCGCGCAGCACGCTCAGGCCGAAGGCGCCGCTGGCACCGCGGCCGCACAGCAGGATGCGGTCCCGCACGTGGGGGTAGACGCGCGGACGCAGGTCGTCGTACTCGTGGTCGCTGAAGTCGACGTGGATGATGGTGGCGGTGGCACCGTCGACGCGGCGCTGCGCCTCCGTCATGGCCGGGTCGTGCTTCCAGAGGCCCTGGTTGACATAGCTCTCGACGCGGTCGCGCGCGGTGCGTTCGGGCTGCACGCAGCAGGCCGCGACTTCGCGCAGCTCGTCGCGTCCGAGGCGAAAGGCCGCGAAGTGATCGGCGCCGCACAGCGAGTGGAGATAGTTCGCGAAGGCCGGGCCGAAACGCTCGTTGCCCATGCAGTCGACGAGCTGCGCAAGGAGCGTCTCGGAGCTGTGGGCGACCGCTGGCCGGTCCTGAATCATCACCGTCATCATGGTTGTCTCCTGGGTGCTGGGATGCGCCCTGGGGCGCCAGCTGCCCGGACTTCTGTGTTCCGGGCAAGTTTCGAACTCCGTAATCAGATTACGCTCTTTGAAATCTCGTGTGTCTCCGGATAAACCCTTCGATGGGTGCCGCGCCGCGGTTCAACCCCAGCCCATGCGCCGCGAAACGTCTTCGGCGCGCGCCGCGAGGGCCTTGGCGACCGGGCCGTCGAAACGGGTGTCGATCCGGCCGGCCGGACCCATCACGGTGATCACGCCCGCCACCGCGCCGGCGTGATCGAAGACCGGCGCCGAGATGCCGTGCAGGCCGGGATTGAGGTCGCCCTCGATGCGCGCGAGCTTGCGCTTGCGCACGGCCTCGAACAGGGCCCGCACGTCGGCCTTGCTCATCGTGCGGGCGATCTTGTTCGGGATGGCGCCCGGGTGCTGCACGCCTGCCAGTTCGCGCTCGATGAACGGTGCCGTCACCGATGCGGGCATGTAGGCACCGAAGAGCTGCCCGGTGGACGAGGTCAGCATCGGCATCACCGAGCCCGGCCGGCCGCTGATGACGAGCGCATCGTTGGTTTCCTCGAAGCGCACGTAGGTCGGACCTGCCGAGCCCCAGACGGCGAGGCCGACAGTGAAGCCGAGTTCGTCGCGCATTTCGCCCAGCGTCGGCGATGCGACCTGAACGACGTTCAGCCGGCGCAGTGCCGCCAGACCGATGCGCACGGCCAGCGGCCCGAGCCGATAGCCGCCGCTCGCGGAATCGCGTTCGGCGAGGCCGCCGCGGCAGAAGCTCACGAGGTAGCGGTGGGCCTTCGGCGGCTGCATCTCGGCACGCTCGGCCACCGTCTTGAGCATCAGCGGCGCGCCGGTGTCGATCAGCGCGGAGAGCACGCGCACCGCGGTATCCACGGCCTGCACGCCGCCGGCATCTTCGTCGCTCGCGCCCCCGCCGCCGTCGCCGTTTCCTGGAGACTTTGCATCGATCATGGGTGGGGATGGGTCCATCCGCACGAGCCTAGCATGGGCCTTTCGGATCGACTCGCCTCAGCCGCGGGCCGTCGCGAGCAGGGCGGCGAAGCGTGCGACGCGCTGGCCCTGGAAGCGCGCGGCGGCGAGTTTTTCCTCGGGCAATCCCTTGCCGCGGCCGTCGGTGAAGCTCACGCCGTAGGGGTTGCCGCCGGCCGCATACAGCAGCGGGTCGGTGTAGCCGACGGGCACGATGATCGATCCCCAGTGATAGAAGACGTTGTGCATCGCGAGCAGCGTCGATTCCTGGCCGCCATGCAGGTTGCCTGCGCCGGTGAATGCGGCGGCCGCCTTGTCCTGCAGCTTGCCCTGCGCCCACAGCGGGCCGAGCGTGTCGATGAACTGTTTCAGCTGCGCCGCCGGCAGGCCGAAGCGCGTGGGCGTGCCGAAGACGAAGCCGTCGGCCCAGTCCAGATCGTCGAGCGTGGCTTCGGGCACGTCCTGCGTGGCCTCGAGGTGCGCCTTCCAGGCCGGCTTGGCCTCGATGGCTTGCGCATCCGCGAGTTCGCGGACCTTGCGCAGGCGTGTCTGCGCGCCGGCAGCGCGCGCACCTTCCTCGATGGAACGCGCGATCTGCCAGGTGTGGCCGGTGCTGCTGTAGTAGACGATGGTGATGTGGGCCATTGCTTGTGGGTTCTTTGTTCTCTGGGGCGTGCGTCAGACGGTGAGCACGATCTTTCCGAAGTGCGCGTTGCTGCTCATGCGCGCGAGCGCTGCGGCGGCGTCGGACAGCGGGAAGCGGCTGTCGATCGGCAGCCTCAGCTGCCGGGCGGCGATGGCCTCGCCGAGGTCGGCGAGCATCCGCGCGTTGAGCGTGCGGATCTCCTCGATCGAGCGTGAGCGGAAGGTGACGCCGACATAGCTGAGCCGGCGCAGCGCGTGCAGCTGGAAATCGAAGCTGCCGCCGGCGCCGCCGAGGCGTCCGAGGTTGACGATGCGTCCGCCGGTCGCAGCGGTCTGCATGGTTTGTGCAAACTGCGCGCCCGTCACTTGGTCGACGACCACGTCCACGCCCTTGCCGCCGGTGGCCTCGCGCACGCGCTCATGCCAGTCGGCTTCGCCGGGATCGAGCGCCAGGTCGGCACCGAATTCGGCCAGCCGCGCGCGGCGCTGTGGATGGGTGGAGGTGCCGATCACCCGGCGCGCGCCGAGCAGCCGCGCGATCTGCAGGCCCATGAGGCCGACGCCGGAACTCGCGCCGTGGATCAGCACGTCCTGCCCGCGACGCAGCTGGCCGTGGGTGACGATGGCGTCGTGCATGGCCTGCAGCGCCAGGGTGAGGACGCTGGCCTCCTCGAAGGGCAGGGTGCTGTCGGGAATCCTGCAGGCACGGCCGCCGTCGGTGACCGCGTACTCGGCATAGGCGCCGGCGCCGGTGCACATCACGCGGTCGCCGGCTTTCCAGGGGCCGGCTTGCGGGCCGGCCTCCACCACTTCGCCCGCCCACTCCATGCCGATCACTTTGCCGTCCTTCGCGGCGAGGCCGGCGAGATCGGCGCGGTTGAGGCTGGCCGCCTTCACGCGCACCAGGATTTCGTGGGATCCGGGTTGCGGCGGCGGCACGTCGGCCGACTGCGCACCCTGCGCTGTGGAGATGATTGCTTTCATCCGGCGAGCATAGGCAGCGGCTTGCGCGTGGTATGCCCCCCTCGGGTGGGACAGACAGCCGCCGCCGGGCCGCTAAGGTGGCGTTCCATGATCTACGAGCTTCGTCTTTACGCCGTCGCGCCGGGGCGCATGGCCGACGTCCACGCGCGCTTCAACGAGCACTTTCCGGCACTGTTCGCCAAGCACGGCGTGGACTGCGTGGCGCGCTGGAATGCCGTGGCCGGTCCCGACGCGCCGCGCTTCGTCTACCTGATGGCCTACCGCGACTACGCGCAACGCGAGGCGGTGTGGGCCAGCTTCTATGCGGACGCCGAGTGGTGGCGCATCCGCGCCGAGACCAATGCGGGGCATGAGATGGTGGAGCGGCACGATCTGTTCTTCCTCAAGCCCAACGCGGCGTGGCCCGCGCCGTTGGCACGCGATGCCGGGACGGCGATCGGCGGATTGCACGAGCTGGTCCAGCAGCAGATCGCGCCAGGCCAGAACGCGCATGCCAACGCCTTTCTTCAGGAGACGTGGCTGCCGCGCGTGCGCAAGGCCGGCGCCCGGGTTCTGGCCGTCTGGGACACGGCCGCGGGTGCCGGCATGCAGAAGATCGTGCTGCTCTATGCATGGCCCGATGCGGCTGCGTGGCACGCGGGGCGCAGGTCGATGGACGGCGACGAGACACTGCAGGCGGCCTTCGCCGCGCAACGCAGGCAATACGGCACGGCACTGTTCGAGCGCAGCGAGGTCAACCTGCTCGACCCGGCGCCCGGGATGATCATTCGCGCAGGCCTTGGACGCGTCGCGGATTGATGCGCTAGGACGTCGGGCGCAGGCGTGTTGCCGCAGCCCGCTGCCGCAGACTGAGCGCCAACGCCGCGCCGATCGCCAGCAGCGCCGCCGCGCAGACCATGAACACCGGCCGCGCGCCAATGCGGTCGACCACCGCCGAGGCGCCTGCCACGCCGGCGGCGATGCCCAGGAACATCGTGGAGGCGAACAGGCTCACGGCCGTTCCGCGCAGCGCGGGCACCATCTGCGTGGCCAGTGTCTGCAGCGTGCCGTGCAGCATGTAGAAGCCCACGCCCGCGACCAGGCACGCCGGTAGCGCCAGCGCCCAGTGGCGGCCCACGGCGAGCACCAGCCAGCCGATGCCGAGCGCGATGCCGCCGGTGAAGACCATGCCGCTCTCGCCGAGCCTGGCCAGCAGGCGGCGCGCCGCGAAGGCGTAGAAGAAGCCGCCGATGCCGTACAGGACGACCACGCCGGCCGCAGCCGACAGGGCCAGCCCGAACTCGCGCACCAGATAGGCCGGCAGAAAGGCGAGGCCGGAGAAGGCGAAGGCGCCCTCTGCCGCCACCACCAGCAGCATCCAGCGTGCCCAGGGTTCGGAGAGCACCCGCACGATGTCGCGCACGTGGCCATGCGGGGAGGGCGCGCGCACGGCCTCCGTGCGCACCTCGCGGTTCAGGCTGATCGCCAGGCCGCCGATGCAGAAGACTCCGGCCAGCAGCGCGAAAACGGCGCGCCAGCCCAGCCACTCGGTGAAGACGGCCGACACCCACTGTCCGGCGATCATTCCGCCCAGCGAGAGCATGAGGAAACGCGCCAGCACCGGCTGCCGCTCGTCGTAGGGCACGGTGTCCCCCACCCAGGCCAGCACCAGCGCGATGATCCCTGCCGCGGCGGCGCCGGCGAGAAAGCGCGCCAGCACCAGCATCTCGAGGCTCGCCGCGAACATCGCGAGCACGTTGCCCAGCACGCAGCCGAGCGCGGCGAAGCCGATGGTGCGCCGCTTGCCGTAGCGATCGCCGAGGGGGCCGAACAGCAATTGCAGCAGGCCATAGGCCACCGCGTAGACCGAGACGGTGAGAGCAGCGCGCCCGGCCGTGACGCCGAAGGTCTGTGCCAGCGAGGGCAGCATCGGATCGCAGGCGCGCATCATGGCACTGCTGCAGAAGTGGACCGTGGCGAGCGCCGCCAGGCCGCCCGGCCGCGCACGGTTTACTGGAGTACCTTCGCGCAGCAGCGCTTCGGTATTCGCCTTCGGAACGGCCGGGCGGCTCATGCTTGCGCGTCCTGCTTCTCGAAGCCCGGCCGCGGGATCAGCGACAGCCAGGTGGTGCTGAGGCCGCCGTCGACCAGCACGTCCTGTCCGTTCACGTAGCCCGAGCGCGGGCTGGCCAGGAAGGCGACCACGTCGGCGATGTCCTTGGGTCCGCTGATGCGCCCCGCGGGCACGATGGATTCGCGCCTCGCGAGCACCGCCGGTTGCCGGTAGATGCCTTCGGTGAGCGGCGTGCGCACCATCGCCGGGCTGACGACGTTGCTGCGGATGCGATGTTCGCCCAGTTCGACCGCCAGCAACTGCGACAGCATCTTCACGCCGGCCTTGCTCACGCTGTACGGACCGCTGTACGGCTGCGGCACGCGCCCCGAGATCGAGGCGACGTGCACCATGCTGCCGCCGCCCGCGGCCATCATCTGCCGGCCGAAGGCCTGCGCACACAGCAGGAAGCCGCTGAGGTTCACGGCCATCAGCTGGTTCCAGCGGTCGAGCTCGATGTCCATCAGCGCCGCGGCGTAGATGGTGGCCGCGTTGTTCACCAGCACGTCGCAGCGGCCCAGGTCGCGCGCCACGGCCGCCGCGGCGCGCTCCACGCTCGTTCTGTCGGTGATGTCGCAGCCGACCGCGATGGCGCGCGCACCCGTCTGCGCGATGCCGGCGGCGGCCTGGGCCGCGCCAGTTTCATCGCGGTCGAGCAACGCGACCCTGGCGCCGACCCGCGCGAGTTCGCGCGCGATCTCGGTGCCGATGCCGCCTGCTGCGCCGGTGACGACGCAGACCTTGTCTTCGAGTTGCAGCCAGGAATCTGTCATGGTGCAACTGTCCGGCGGGGGCATGTCGATGTCAGTCCCCTCGAAGGGGACGGCGTGCCGGCATGTACCGCCGCCGGGGGACTGTGGCGGCCGAAGCCGCGGCGTACATTGACGCCATGAACGCAGCCTTCAACGTCGAGACCGAATGGGTGCATCTCCAATACGAGGAGCGCGCCGCCTTCACCGAAACCTACGGCTTTTCCGGCAACCAGGGGGCGGTGAACCTCGAGGGCATTCGCTTGCGGCCCGCCGGCCATGAATCCGAAACGCTGATGGTGTTCATGCACCCGGCCTCCACGCTGCAGTTGCTGCCGGTGCCGCGCGCCATGGCAGCGACCGGCGCGCACGTGCTGTGCGCCGGCAGCCGCTATCAACGCAACGACACCGCGCTGATCATGGAGAAGGTGTTCCTCGATCTGGGTGCCTACATCCGTCACGCCAAGGAGGTCTGGGGCTACCGCAAGGTGGTGCTGGTCGGCTGGTCCGGCGGCGGCGCATTGGCCGTGAGCTACCAGGCCGAGGCGCAGGCGCCCTCCATCACCCATACACCCGCCGGCGACCCGGTCAATGTGAAAGGCGCCGGACTGATCCCGGCCGACGCCGTGGTCTACCAGGCGGCGCATCTTTCACGCGCCCACTTGCTGGCCGAGGCCATCGACCCCTCGGTGACGGATGAGCTGAATCCCGACAGCCGCGACCTCGAACTCGACATCTACGATCCGCGCAACCCCCATCAGCCGCCGTACTCGCCCGCCTACATCGAGCGTTACCGTGCCGCACAGCTGGCACGCATGCGGCGCATCACGGCCTGGGCGAAGCAGACGCTGGCCGAATTGAAGGCGCGCGGCACCGGCGAGATCGAACGTCCCTTCATCGTGCACCGCACCCTTGCCGATCCGCGATTTCTCGACCCCACGCTCGACCTCAACGACCGCAAGCCGCACTGGTGCTACATGGGCAACCCGGAGACGGTGAACACCGGCCCGGTGGGGCTGGCGCGTTTCACCACCCTGCGTTCGTGGCTGTCGCAATGGTCGCTCGACGACTCCTGCGGCAATGGCCTGGAAGGCGCCCGGCGGATCAGCGCGCCGCTGCTGGTGATCGAGAACAGCGCCGACGACGCGGCACCCCAGACGCATCCGAAGATGCTGTTCGAGGCAGCAGCCTCGCCCGACAAGACCTTCCGCATCATCAAGGGCGCGACGCACTACTACGCCGGCCAGCCGGAGTTGCTGCAGGAAGCGACGGAACTGATCCGTGGCTGGCTGCAGCAGCGCGGAATGCTGGCGCCATGACAGCTTGAACGCCAAGGCCGCCATGGGGCTGGCGCTGATCGTCGTCGTCGTGACCCTGGCCACCGCGATGCAGCCGCTGGGCACCGACCTCTACCTGGCGGCGCTGCCCGCCATCCGCAACGAGTACGCGGCGAAGGTGGGCGTGGTGCAGCTCACGCTGGCCGTGCTGGTGTTCAGCTTCGGCCTCAGCCAGCTGCTGTGGGGGCCGGCCGCCGATCGCTTCGGCCGGCGGCCGGTGCTGCTGACGGGTTTTCTGCTCTACACCGCCGGGGCAGCGCTGGGTGCGCTGGCACCGGGCATCGAGGTGCTGATTGCTGCGCGCGCCATGCAGGGCCTGGGCATCGCCGCCACCATGGTGTGCGGTCGCGCCATCGTGCGCGACCTGTTCGAGCAGCAACGCGGCACGCACGTCATGACCATGGCCATGTCGATGCTGGCCTTTCTGACCATGCTGATCCCCGTGACCGGCGCACTGCTGACCGAGGCGCTGGGCTGGCGCTCCACGCTCTGGTCGATGGCGCTGTGCGGCGTGGGCGGCGCCGTGCTGGTGCTGCTGCGTGTGCCCGAGACGGCACCTGCGCTCAAACCCGATGCGCTGCGGCTGCGGCCGCTGTTCGCGGGCTATGCACGCATCGCCCGCAACCCGGCCTTCCGGTCCTGGACCCTGCTCAATTCCTTCGGCTACGCGGCCAACTTCGGCTTCTTTTCCAGTTCGGCCTATCTCTTCATCGAGACCTTCGGCGTCACGCGCGTGGGCTTCGGGCTCGTGATCGGCGGTGCGTCGATCACGTACCTCATCGGCACCATGCTGTGCCGGCGCTGGATCGCGGCGGACGGCATCGTGGCTTCGGTGCGCCGCGCCGGCTTCCTGTCGTTGGCGGCGGCGACGCTGCTGATCGTGCCGCAGCTTGCCGATGCGCACTCGCCCGTCACGCTCACGGCGGGGCTCTGGCTGATGCTGCTGGCCTACGGCATCCACCAGCCCTGCGGCCACGTCGGCATGGCCACGCCGTTCCCGCTGCAGGCCGGCGCTGCCTCCGCGCTCGGCGGCTTTGTGTTCGCCGCCGCGGCCTTCCTCTGCGGCACCTGGATGGGGCTGCTCTACAGGAGCGGCAGCGCGGCCGTGCTGTCGCTCACCACCGGCGTGCTGGCGGCATCCACGGGCGTGATTGCCCTGACCCTGGTGCAGCGGCATGGTCGTGTCCAGCCCTGCGGCCCGCCGCACCCTGAATCTTCCATCCTTCATTTCAAGGGACCCTCATGAACAACGCCTACATCGTCGGCTGGGGCCACACGGCCTTCGGCAAACTGGACAACGTCGAACTCGAACAGCTCATTCGCGATGCGGTGCAGCCGGCACTGGACAGCGCCGGCGTGGACGCTGGCGATATCGACG
Organism: Variovorax sp. PBL-E5; assembly: GCF_901827185.1. Classification (NCBI taxonomy): domain Bacteria; kingdom Pseudomonadati; phylum Pseudomonadota; class Betaproteobacteria; order Burkholderiales; family Comamonadaceae; genus Variovorax; species Variovorax sp. PBL-E5. The sequence continues at coordinate 2,433,207 of NZ_LR594671.1, forward strand.
GCATCTTCGTCGGCCACTTCAACGCTGGCTTCGTCGGACAGGACTTCACCGCCGCGCTGCCTGCCGTGGCGATACCCGCCTTGCGCCACACGCCGGCCGTGCGCGCCGAGAACGCCTGTGCCACCGGCTCGGCAGCGATCTGGGCGGCGCTCGATGCGATGGCTGCAGGCCGCATGAAGCGCACGCTGGTGATCGGCATGGAACGGATGAACGGGCTGCGAACGCCGGAGGTGGCCGCCACGCTCATCAAGTGCGCCTACGTCAAGGAAGAGGGCAGCGACCCGGCCGGCTTCGCCGGCATCTTCGGCGGCATCGCGACGAGCTACTTCGATCGCTTCGGCGACCAGTCGGACGCGTTGGCCGCCATCGCGGCGAAGAACCACGCCAACGGCATGCACAACCCCTACGCGCACATGCGGCGCGACTTCGGCTTCGACTTCTGCCGCACGCCGTCCGAGAAGAACCCCTTCGTGTCGGGGCCGTTGAAGCGGTCCGACTGCTCCCTGGTGTCCGACGGCGCCGCGGCGCTGGTCCTGTCGACCGAGCCGCTGCCGGGCGCCCGGGCGCCGGCGGTGCGCTGGCGCTCGCGCACCCATGTCAATGATTTCCTGCCGATGTCTCGCCGCGACCCGACGAAGTTCGAAGGTGCTGCGATGGCGTGGCAGAAGGGGCTGGCCTCGGCCGATGCGAGCTTGGGCGATCTCTCTTTCGTCGAGACGCACGATTGCTTCACCATCGCCGAATTGCTGGAGTACGAAGCCATGGGCCTCGCGCCGCACGGCCAGGGCGCGCGCGTGATTCTCGACGGCGTGACGCGCAAGGACGGCAGGCTGCCCGTCAATCCCTCGGGCGGGTTGAAGTCGAAGGGTCACCCGATCGGCGCGACCGGCGTGTCGCAGCATGTGATGGCCGCCATGCAGCTCTCCGGCACCGCCGGCGGCATGCAGGTGGATGGCGCGCGCATGGGTGCGGTGTTCAACATGGGCGGCTCGGCCGTGGCCAGCTATCTCAGCATTCTGGAGTCCGTCTCGTGAATGCGGCGCAGGTCATGAACCTCGGGCGCCTGCTCACGCAGACGGCCCAATTGTTCGGGGATCGGCCGGCGCTGATCCAGGAAGGCGGGCCGACCTGGACCTGGGGCGAGATGGAACAGCGCGTGGCCGCGATGGCCGTGGCGCTGCACAAGCTGGGGCTGCGCAAGGGGGACCGCATCCTCGTGCAGTCGCGCAACAACCTGCAGATGTTCGAGAGTTGCTGGGTCGCTTTCCGGCTGGGCTGCATCTGGGTGCCGACCAACTTTCGCCTGACGCCGCCGGAGGTCGCCTACCTGGGTGCGTCCAGCGGGGCAAGCGCCATGATCGTGGAAGACGTGTTCGCGGGCCACACCGATGCCGTGCGCGAAGCATCGCCGGCGCTGAAGCACGTGATCGCGATCGGCCGGCCGCGTGCGGGTGAGCACGCCTACGAGGAACTGGTGCGCGAACATCGCGGCCAGTCCGCAGATCACGAGACCGTCGCCAGCGACGATCCGCTCTGGTTCTTCTATACCTCGGGCACCACCGGACGGCCCAAGGCCGGTGTGCTCACGCATGGGCAGATGGCCTTCGTCGTGACGAACCATCTGGCCGACCTGATCCCGGGAACGACCGAGCACGACCGTTCCATCGCGGTGGCGCCGCTGTCGCACGGCGCGGGCATTCACGCATTGCTGAACGTGGCGCGCGGCGCGGCGACGGTGTTGCCCGCCAGCGAGAAGCTCGACGCCGAGGCGGTCTGGCAGGCGATCGAGAAGCATCGGGTCACGAATCTTTTCACTGTGCCCACGATCGTGAAGCTCCTGGTGGAGCACCCGGCGGTGGACCGCTACGACCACAGTTCGCTGCGCTACATGATCTATGCCGGCGCGCCCATGTACCGCGCCGACCAGAAGCTGGCGCTGCAGAAGCTCGGCAAGGTGCTCGTGCAGTACTTCGGGCTCGGCGAGGTGACCGGCAACATCACCGTGCTGCCGCCCGCCATGCATTCGGATGACGATGCCGACCCGAATGCGAACATCGGATCGTGCGGCCGGGCGCGCACCGGCATGGAAGTGGCGATCCTCGATGCCGCGCTCCAGCGGCTGCCGACGGGGGAGGTCGGTGAAATCTGCTGCCGGGGGCCGGCCGTGTTTTCGGGCTACCACGACAACGCGCAGGCCACCGGGAAGGCGCTGCGCGGCGGCTGGTTCCACACCGGCGACCTCGGCCGCATGGACGCGCGCGGGCTGCTCTACATCACGGGCCGTGAATCCGACATGTACATCTCGGGCGGCTCCAACGTCTATCCGCGCGAAGTGGAAGAAGTGCTGCTGACGCATCCCGCCGTTGCGGAGGTGGCGGTGCTGGGCGTGCCCGATGCCAGATGGGGCGAGGTCGGCGTGGCCATCGTGGTCCGTCGCGAAGGCGCGCAGGTGGACAGCGATGCGCTCATGGCGCATCTGGACGGCCGCTGCGCACGCTATCGCTGGCCGCAGCGCGTGTTCTTCTGGGACATGCTGCCGAAGTCCGGCTACGGGAAGATCGCGAAGAAGGACATCCGGCAACTGCTGCTCGATCGCGGCGAGATCGAGGCCTGATGCCGCCGCGCCGGGGCGGCCGATGGCTCAATGCAGATCCTTGAGCTGAAAGGCGGGTGCCCTTGCCTGCTCGGCGGCCAGGCGAACGCCCTTTGCCAGCAGCCGGCGTGCGAGCATGTGATCGCCCGGGCGGTTGATGGTTTCCACAGCCGCCAGCCGCTCGTTGCGAATGCAGAGGACGGTGTGCGTCCGCCCTTGCGGCTCTGGCAGTACCACGTGCTCGTCATCCACCGAACGCAGGCCGGCAATCTGCAGCTTGATGTCGCCCTGGTCACTCCAGAACCACGGGACCGCGTTGTGCGAGACCGCCTTGCCCATGAGTCGTGCGGCCGCGCTTCGGGCCTGGTCGGACGCGTTCTGAACCGATTCGAGCCGTATCCGCCGACCGGATGCCGCGTCGGGAAAACCTGCCACGTCGCCGATGGCAGAGATCGCCGGATCGGAGGTGAGCAGCTTTTCGTCGACCGAGATGCCGTTGTCGACGGCCAGTCCGGCCTGCGTTGCAAGCTGCGTTCGGGGCTGCGCACCGATGCCGACGACGACGATGTCCGCCGGAAGCGTCTTGCCGTCCGCGGTATGCACGGCGGCGATCTTGCCGTTTCGTCCTTCGAGCGCGGAGACGCCGCAGCCGAACAGCAGGCGCGTACCTTTCTCCGTGTGCGAATCGGCGATGGTTCGCGCGCATTCGGGCGACACGGCGCGGGCCAATGCACGCGCTGCGACGTCGATGACGGTGACGTCGAGCCCGAGCGTGCGGGCGACGGCGGCGAACTCGAGCCCGATGAAGCCTGCGCCGGCCACCACGGCGCGCCGACCGGGTTGGAGACGTGGTCGCAGTCCGTCTGCGTCGCCCAGGGTCTGCAGACCCACGACGCCGTCGAGATCGGCACCCTGCAGGGCCATCTTCCGCGGGCTCGAACCGGTGGCTATCACGAGGTGGTCGTAAGCGATGCGCTGGCCTGATTGCAGCGAGATTCGCTGCGCCGTCCGATCGATGGATTCGGCGCGTGTCTGCACGAGCTGCACGTGTTGATCCTGGAAGAAGCGTTCGGGACGGAAATGCAGATCGGAAGCCGATGCCTTGGCGAGAAGGTAAGCCTTGGAGAGCGGCGGTCGCTGGTAGGGAAGGCTCGCTTCATCGCCCACCAGCAGGATCTTGCCGCCGAAGCCTTCCTGGCGCAGGGATGCACAGCACTGGAATCCTGCGTGGCCCGCGCCGATGATGACGATCTGCTGCATGTCGGCCGGGCCGGGGTGGGGTTCGAATTCGTACGGAATCGGCCGGTTCATCTGCGTGTCTCCTGCGCAGGAATGATCGGCGCGAATGCATGCGCTGTATGTCCCTGCGGAAGGGGACGACAGACATCCCCCTGCCGCCGCCCGGACGCTCAGGTCGGCCTAGACTTTGATCATGGCTTCGGCGTCCTGCACCTTGCGGCGCGCCAGCGCCAGGTTGGCGCGGGCCTTGTCGAGCACGATATAGAAGAACAGGCCCGCGTTCGACGCGATGGGGCGGATGATGTGGTACTGCTTGCCCAGCGTGATCAGGATGTCGTCGATGCTGTCGTTCAACTTGAGCGACTGCATCGTGCGTATCTTGGCGCGCACCACTTCAGTATTGCCGGCAGCCGCCAGCTCGATGTCGACGCCGGAGCCGGCCTGGCCCAGCACCATGCCCGAGTTGCTGTCGACGAGCGCGGCGCACATCGCGCCGTCGATCGACATGGCCTGGCTCAAGGATTGTTCGATGGATGCCATGGTTATCTACTCCCTTTCATTGCAATTGCAGAACGTTAGATCAAAGAAATGGCCTTGCCGATCTCATCGGCGGCCCACAGGGCGGCACCCAGCAGCATGCCGGGTGCCAGCACCATGCACAGCAGCAGCCCGTCGCCCTTGCCCACCGGGCGTATGAGCAACTTGCCGTTCGGACTCTCCACGATCAGGCCGTCGCAGCCTTCATGGCCCACTTCGCGGCTGGCGGCGCGCGCCACGGCGATCAGCGAACCCGCCATGGCTGCGAATTGGGCCGATCGAGGCTCGCCCTGGTAGTGGACCGCGGCGACCTCGAAGCCATCCGGCGTCGCCAGCACCACGGTCGTCACCTTGGAGTGCGACTCGGTGTGTTGCTTCAGGACGGCGACATACCGGTCTCGCTTGGCGTGATGCGCCGAGACGAATGGCTTGCGGTGGCGGGAATTGGTCATGGTGCTGGTCAGTACGTGGGGTCCGGCAGCACGGCGACCAGCAGTTCGAGCGCATCGAGCATCTGCTGCCTGTCCCGTACGTCGACCTGCATCACCGGAACCGCCCAGCCGACACGGCCGGCGAGTTCTTCGGCAAAGTGCTGGATGAGCGCGGGATCCGCCGGCCGCGCAACCAGCACGACGACGGCCGCTTCGGGCGCGAGTTCGCTTGTCATCGCGATGGCGTGCTGCGCATGGTCGATGGCATCGGCCTCCGCGAGATCGACCAGCACCATCACGCCCATCGCGAAGCTGAGCAGCCAGCGGCGCATGAAATCGAAGCGGCTTTGACCGGGACTGCCGTAGACGTGCAATTCATCGCCGTTGCCCAAGCGCACGATGCCGAAGTCCGCGCCAACGGTGGTCGTGGCCTTCGCGTGGCGCTCGGTGTCCAGATTGGCGACATCGCAATCCACCACCGTGTCGCCGCAGAGCGCGCGCACGGCCGTTGTCTTTCCGATGCCCATCTCGCCGAAAAGCACGATGCGTGGTGCATTCATGAGGTGTGCGGCCCCGTGGGCACCGGCGTCGATCGTGCGCCGGAAAGCCATTGCCTTAGCTTGCCGATAAAGCCGGGCGTGGCCTGGCGATCGCCGATGGTCGTATTGACGAGTGCGGCGGCGGGCGCTTCGGAGATATACAGGGCATCCCTGCGTTGCAGGGCATTCAGCAATGCATCGATCTGGGTGGCACTCAATTCGCAATTCTTGACAATCCAGTCCCGTGTCACCGCTTTTCTCGCCATGGCCGCCAATGCTCTCGAATGCGCGGGACTTGCCATTCCCGAATCCAGGCTGACCCAATGCCGGAGTTTGAAAGCGAGTGCGATGTCGCCGCCGAGCGGCATCGGCTGCGACTTGTTGTTGGCATCCCGGAGATTGAGAATACGAACGGCCGCCAGGTCGAGTGCCGCAATGAGCGATGCGACACCGTATGCGGCTTCCAGTCGAACGGCCTGAATCGGGCATGCCTGCTTCGGCGCATCGCCGATGACAAGGGCAACAGCATCCGCGCGCACTTCAATGGCTCGATCGACCACCACGACATCCGCGCCGATCGGTGCCACGGACTCCCACTGAACGATGCTGCGCGTCCGGGCGACATTGAACAATGCGTCGAATCGCATGCCCAGCGAAGCCGGCAGAAGATCGGCACTGATACGAACCGTTTTTTTCATTTCCATTCGACATTCGATGCGGCATCCGGATTCGTCGAGATGAGTGAGTGCGATGAATGATGGATTCAATCTCCACAAAGAATCATCTGCGCGATTGGATGCAAGAAAAGTGCGATGGGCAATAGTACCCACTCGCCGAGAGCCATTCGCCGCATTGCGAGGACTCTCTGCATTTCGCCATCATTGTTCAGATTTGCACTCTCGCATTGATTTGATAATTCCAAATCAATGCGTTAGAACTTCTATTTGCGCTCAGCAGAGTTCAATGCGTATCGAAGATGCTCGGCGGCCAGTCGATCCGGATGCGGGTCTCGAACATGACGAAGACCGAAGACCGAAGACCGAAGACCGAAGACCGAAGACCAAGGGCAGCGGCCGCGCAGCGTCAGAGTGCCTGCACCACCGCGAGCGCGCTGCGCACCGCGCCTTCGATGGTGGAAGGATAGGGGCCATCGATATAGTCGCCGCAGGCCAGCAGGCCCGGCGCGATGTGCAGTCCCGGCCGCACCAGCGCCGGCGTGCAGGCAAAGCTCGCGCGGCGTTCGACCACGGTCTGCACGGCGCGCAGGTCCCTCAGCCCGAGCTGTTGCCGGGCTTGCGCCAGCACCTGGCTTTGCAGCGCGTCACGCGCCTCGTTGCTCGCACTGACGACGAAGGCGAGCAAGCCTCGAGGCCCGCCGAGCTGGCCACGATCGAAGACGAATTGCGCCGGTGCGCCGATGCCCGAGCGCAATGCAAGCAGTGGCGCGGGCAGCGAGGCGTTCGCCGCGACATAGACGGTGGCGATGCCTTCGTGCTGCAGTGCCTCGGTCGTCCGCGACCAGGCCGTCGCGTCGGCGTGCTCCGCGCCAGCGGCGAGGCGCGCGGCTTCCCATGGCGAACAGGCGAGAACCGCGCGATCGAAGTGCTGGCCATCGATCTCCCAGCCGATCGTGCGACGCACGACGGCGTGGACGCGCGTGCCGGCATGGACCGTCGCGCCCTGCACGCCGAGCCAGCGCGCCGCTGCATCCGGCAGCAGGGCGCCGAGATCGACGCGCGGCAGCAGCAGGTCGGCGCCGCCGCGTTCGGCGAACAGGGCATCGTGCAGCACGCGCAGGAAGACCTGGCCGCTGGCCTGTTCGATGCGCGTGTTGAGCGCCGAGACGCACAGGGGCTCGACGAGTTCGCGCACGACGCGCGGCGTCAGCGGTCCGCAGAGCGCGGCCACCGTGGCGCCGGGTTCGCAGCGAAAGCCGCTCGCGCGCCAGCCGATGGCGGTGCGCAGCAGCGCGGTCTTGTCGCGCCAGGACCAGCCGCGCGCATGGACGATGCCGGCCAGCAGGTCGAGCGATGGCGGCCATCGGGGCACTTGCAGACCGCCGCCATCCGGAAAACGCAAGGTGAGCGGCAAGCGAAGCAGCACCGTCTCGGGATCGACGCCGACCGTTCGCATCAGCGCCAGCGTGGCGGCATAGGCGCCGATCAGGATGTGCTGGCCGTTGTCGAGCATCACCGGCTGACCGTCTGGCATCTGCGCCGGCAATGCGCGTGCGCGTCCCCCGAGCGTGCGCGCGGCCTCGAAAACGCTGACCGAATGTCCGCCGCGCGTGGCTTCGATCGCGCAGGCCAGGCCGGCCCAGCCGGCGCCGACGATCGCGACCTTCATGGACGCGAAGGCCGCCGCCGAGGGGGTGCCGTCATAGCTTGCCGAGCGCCTGCACGCGCCAGGCCAGCCAGAGCTTGCGCACCGGCGTCAGGCTGACACGCTGATGCAGCACCTGGAAGTTGTCGCGCTCGATCTCGCGCAGCAGGGTGCGGTAGATGCTGGCCATCATCAGCCCCGGTTTCTGCGTCCGGCGATCGGCCGGCGGGAGCAGGGCGATCGCCTCGTCGTAGGCCGCCTGCGCGCGCGCCGTCTGGAATTTCATGAGGGCGACGAAGCGTTCGGAGTGCACGCGGTTCAGTATCTCGTGCGCCTTGACGTCGAAACGCTGCAGCTCGTCGACCGGCAGGTAGATGCGTCCGCGCAAGGCGTCCTCGCCGACGTCGCGGATGATGTTGGTCAGCTGCAGCGCCAGGCCCAGCTTGTGGGCATAGGCGGTGGTCTGCGGATCGGTCTGGCCGAAGATGCGCGCCGCGCCTTCGCCGACCACGCCGGCCACCAGGTGGCAGTAGCGCCGCAGCGCGGGAAAGTCGAGGTAGCGCGTCTGCTCGAGGTCCATCTGGCAGCCCGCGATGACCTCGTGCAGCTGGCGTTCCTCGATGCCGTAGGCCGCGGCATGCGGCATCAGCGCCTGCATCACCGGATGGTGCGGCTGGCCGGCGAAGGATTGGGCGACCTCGGTGCGCCACCATGCGAGCTTGGTCGCCGCGACGCCGGGATCGCTGACTTCGTCGACCACGTCGTCGATCTCGCGGCAGAACGCATAGAAGGCGGTGATGGCTGCGCGCCGCGGCTTCGGCAGGAACAGGAAGGCGTAGTAGAAGCTGCTGCCCGAGGCCGCCGCCTTGTCCTGGACGTACTGCTCGGGATTCATCGTGAGGGCCTCATCATGCGGGCGATTGTCTCCGCATCCCGAAGGCCCGCCAGGCCATCGGCAGCATGTCGGCCTTGCCGAGGGTCGGGCGCCGCGAGAAGCTATCGCAGCCTTGCGCCTCGATCCGGTCGAGGATGCGCTGGCCGCCCTGCACGACGAAGCGCAGCTCCCAGCCCGCACGCCCCGGCAGCCGGTGCACCAGCGGCGCGCCCTCGCGCATCAGTGCGCGGGCCCAGGCCACTTCGGTCGCCACCAGTGCGATGGCGGCCGGCGGCGGCGCGGCGGGCGCGAGCGGCCTGAACGTCCTGAAGTCCCGGCCCGCCAGGCCGTGCATCGCGCTGTCGGCGCGCGGCAGATAGAAGCGGCCGCGCGGAAGATCGACGCTGAGGTCCTGCCAGAAGTTGATGAGCTGCAAGGCGCTGCAGATGGCATCGCTCTGCGCCAGCGCGATCGCGTCATCGACGCCGTAGAGATGCAGCAGCAGGCGGCCGACCGGGTTGGCCGAGCGGCGGCAATAGTCCAGCAGTCCACCGCGGTCGGCATAGCCGCTGCCGTCGCGCGTCTTCTCGATGTCCTGCATGAAGGCCGAGAGCAGATCGGCCAGCAACCGCTCGGGCAGCGCGAACGCGTGCATTGCCTGCGCGAGCGGACCGAACACGCCGGGCCAGCGCGCCGAAGGCGCCTTGCCGCGTGCCACGGCGCCGAGATCGGCGCGGAAGGCATGCAGGTCGTCGAGCCGCTGCGCCGGGTCGGCGTCGCCTTCGTCGGCGATGTCGTCGGCCGTGCGCGCGAAGCCGTAGATGGCGGCGATCGGCGGCCGCAATCGCGGTGGGCACAGCCAGGAGGCGACCGGAAAATTCTCGTAGTGGGTGGATGGCACGCGGCGGATTGTGCGGCACGACCCGGTACGATCGGCCCCGCCAACGGCTCCATTCGATGAACACGACGACGCAGAAACTGAATCCCGCGGATGCTGCGCCTCGTGCGCACGCCGGTCCCGCCCTGATGATCGCCGCGCTGGGCGTGGTCTTCGGGGACATCGGCACTTCGCCGCTCTATGCCTTCAAGGAGACGATGAACCCGGCGCACGGCGTGCCGTTCACGCCGCAGGCGGTGCTGGGGCTGCTGTCGCTGATCTTCTGGGGGTTGATGTTCGTCGTGACGCTGAAGTACGTGGTGTTCGTGTTGCGTGCCGACCACGACGGCGAGGGCGGCATCCTGGCGCTGCAGGCGCTGGCGCGCAACGCGGTCACCGGCCCGACGACCCGGCCCTGGGTCTGGCACGCGATCGGGCTGCTGGGCCTGGTCGGCGCCGCGATGTTCTATGGCGACAGCCTGATCACGCCCGCCATCTCGGTCCTGTCGGCGGTCGAAGGGCTGGAGGTGGAGGCGCCGGGCCTGCAGCACTTCGTGATCCCGATCACGATGCTGATCCTGATCGGCCTTTTCGCCGTGCAGCGCAAGGGCACCGGGGTGGTGGGCAAGGTGTTCGGCCCGGTGATGCTGCTGTGGTTTCTCGTGATCGCACTGGCGGGCCTGTGGCAGGTGCTGCGGCAGCCGCAGGTGCTGGCCGCGCTGGATCCGCGCTACGCGATCGGCTTCCTCGTGGTTCACCATGCGCAATCGCTCGCGGTGCTGGGCGCGGTCTTCCTGGCCTTCACCGGCGGCGAGGCGCTCTATGCGGACATGGGGCATTTCGGCGCGAAGCCGATCCGGCTGGCGTGGCTCTTCATCGCGCTGCCCGGGCTGGTGCTCAACTATTTCGGCCAGGGCGCGCTGGTGCTGGCGAATCCCGCGGCCATCGACAACCCCTTCTTCCGGCTCTTTCCTTCGTGGGCGGTGTTGCCGATGGTGGTGCTGGCCGCGATGGCCACGGTGATTGCGTCGCAGGCGGTCATCTCGGGCGCGTTCTCGCTCACGGCGCAGGCCATGCGCATGGCCTACCTGCCGCGCATGCGCGTGGTGCAGACCTCGGGCGACGCCATCGGACAGATCTACGTGCCTGGCATCAACTGGCTGCTGATGGTGGGCGTGCTGCTGCTGGTGCTGGGCTTTCGCAGTTCGAGCGCGCTGTCGGCGGCCTACGGCATCGCGGTCTCGATCACGATGGTCACCACCACGCTGCTGGCCGGCGTGGTGGCGTTCCGGCTCTGGCGCTGGAACCGCGTGGCGGTCGTGATCAGCGTGCTGCTGTTCGCGGTGGTCGACGTGACCTTCGTGATCGCCAACAGCCTCAAGATCGCCGAAGGCGGCTGGATCACGCTGGCGGTGGCGGTGCTCGTGATGATCGTGTTCACCACCTGGGCCAAGGGCCGCCGCCTGGGGCTGGAGGCGGCGGAGGCGGAGCGCCTGCCGCTGGTGCCCTTCGTCGCGTCGCTGGCGGCCCATATGCCGCACCGGGTCAGGGGCACGGCTGTGTTCCTCAACGCGGATGCCGATTCGGTGCCGCATGCGCTGCTGCACAACCTCAAGCACAACCAGGTGCTGCACGAACAGGTGATCGTGCTGCGCGTGCTGACCTGCGACACGCCGCGCGTCGACGCTCGCCTGCGCATCGAGGCCGAGCCGCTCGGCCACGGCGTGTGGGTCGTCACCGCGCGGCATGGCTACATGGAGCGGCCCGACGTGCCCGAATTCATCCGTATCCTGGCCTACCAGAAGGGCCTGGCCTGCGATTCGATGACCACCTCGTACTTCGTTTCCCGTGCCTCGGTGGGCGACGAACAGTTGCCGGGCATGAACCCGGTGCGCCGGGCCTTGTTCGGATGGATGCAGCGCAACGCCGGACGCGCGTCCGACTACTTCGAACTGCCCGGCAACCGGCTGGTCGAAATGGGACAGCGGACTTAGCGACGCCGCGCAGGCTGTCATTGACAGCGATTGGCGTATACCCTAGATTACTAACCGGCTGGTCATTAATGACCCCGTTCGGCTTTTCAAGGGTGTTCCATGACCGCGTCGCTTTTCTCTCCGACTCACCCCCGCGCCTGGCTGTTGCTGGCCGTCCTCGCGCTGGCCGGCTGCTCGCGGCCGCCTGCCGCCGAGGAGCCGGTGCGCGCGGTCAAGGTCATGGCCGTCGGTACCAGCGCCTATGGCACCGAGCCGGAGTTTTCCGGGCAGGTGCAGGCGCGCATCGAATCCGGCCTCGGCTTCCGGGTGGCCGGCAAGATCACGCGCCGGCAGGTCGACCTCGGCCAGCACGTGCAGGCGGGCCAGGTGCTGGCGCAGCTCGACCCTCAGGACTTTCGGCTCGCTGCCGAGGCCGCGCGTGCGCAGCAGGCCGCCGCGCTGACCAACCGCGACCTGGCGGCCGCGGACCTCAAGCGCTATCGCCAATTGCTCGAGCAGAAATTCATCAGCGGCGCCGACCTGGAAAAGCGCGAGACCACCTACAAGGCCGCGCAGGCCCAACTGGAGCAGGCGCAGGCGCAGCTGAGCTCGCAGGGCAACCAGGCCGCCTACACGACGCTGGTGGCCGATGTTCCCGGCATCGTGACCGCGGTCCAGGCAGAGCCGGGGCAGGTCGTCTCGGCCGGCATGCCGGTGCTGCGCATCGCTCAGGACGGCGCGCGCGACGTGGTGTTCGCCGTGCCCGAAGACCGCGCGGCGCTCATCAAGCCGGGTTCACCCGTCAGCGTGCGCGGCTGGGCCGGCGGCAGCGCGCTCGAGGGCAAGGTGCGTGAAGTGGCGGCCAGCGCCGATGCCGTCACGCGCACCTATGCGGTCAAGGTGGCGATCGATCCGGCGACAGCGCCGGCGCTGGGTGCGACGGTCTACGCACGGCCGCAGGCGCTGTCGCACGCCGGCGCGCCGGTGCTGAAGCTGCCGACCAGCGCGCTGCGCCAGGAAGGAAAGGGCACGGCGGTCTGGGTGCTCGACAAGGACAGCATGACCGTGCGTTCGCAGCCGGTCCAGGTCGCGACCGCCGACGGCAACGACGCGGTGATCGCCGAAGGCATCGAGCCGGGCATGCTGGTGGTGGTGGCCGGCGTGCACGTGCTGTCGCCGGGGCAGAAGGTGTCGATCTACCGGGAAAAGTCGGCCACAGCGCCGGCGGGCCCGGCGCAGCAGGACGGCAGGATGCCGGCACCCGCGACCGCTGCTGCGGTCGCCCTGCGCTGAGTCCGCGTTCATGAGCTCGCAGACCGCCGAGACCGGCAAGCCCGGCTTCAATCTCTCGAAATGGGCGCTCGACCATGCGCCGCTCACGCGCTACCTGATGGTGGTGCTGATCGTGCTGGGCTTCGCGTCCTACTTCCAGCTCGGGCAGGACGAGGATCCGCCGTTCACCTTCCGTGCGATGGTGATCCGCACCTACTGGCCCGGCGCGACCGCGCAGCAGATGGCCGAGCAGGTGACGGACAAGCTCGAGCGCACGCTGCAGGAAGCACCCTATGCGGACAAGATCCGCAGCTACTCCAAGCCCGGCGAGTCGCAGATCATCTTCGAGATCAAGGATTCGTCGAAGTCGGCCGACGTGCCGAACGTCTGGTACACGGTGCGCAAGGACATCGGCGACATGCGCAGCACCTTGCCGGCGGGCATCCAGGGGCCGTTCTTCAACGACGATTTCGGCGATGTCTACGGCGTGATCTACGCGCTGGAAGGCGACGGCTTCAGCTATGCCGAGCTCAAGACCTTTTCCGACGACGTGCGTCAGCGGCTGCTGCGCGTGAAGGACGTCGCCAAGGTCGATCCGTTCGGCATCCAGGACGAGAAGGTGTACGTCGAGGTGTCGCAAAAGCGCGTGGCGCAGCTCGGGCTGGACTTCAATGCGGTGCTGGCGCAGATCGGATCGCAGAACGCGGTCGAGAGCGCGGGCACCATCCAGTCGCCGCAGGACGTGGTGCAGGTGCGCGTTGCCGGGCAGTTCACCAGCGTCGAGCAGCTGCGCGCGATGCCGATCCGGGGCAGTTCCGGCAACCAGTTGCGCCTGGGCGACATCGCTGACATCCACCGCGGCTACGTCGATCCGCCGGCGGTCAAGGTGCGGCACCAGGGCAACGAGGTGATCGCGCTCGGCGTCTCGATGGCCAAGGGCGGCGACATCATCGCGCTCGGCAAGGCGCTGAAGCTCGCCACGGCCGGCATCCAGAAACAGTTGCCGGTCGGCGTGAACCTCGCGCAGGTGCAGGACCAGCCGGTGTCGGTCGCCGACTCGGTCAACGAATTCGTCGGCGTGCTGATCGAGGCGGTGGCCATCGTGCTGGCCGTGAGCTTCATCGCGCTCGGGCTGCACAAGGGCGGGCGCTTCGGCTGGTACGTCGACATCCGGCCCGGGCTGGTGGTGGCGATCACCATTCCGCTGGTGCTGGCCGTGACCTTCCTGGCCATGAACTACTTCGGCATCGGGCTGCACAAGATATCGCTCGGCTCGCTGATCATCGCGCTCGGCCTCTTGGTCGACGACGCGATCATCGCGGTCGAGATGATGGTGCGCAAGATGGAGGAAGGCTACGACAAGGTGCGCGCCGCCACCTTCGCCTACGACGTGACGGCCAAGCCGATGCTCACGGGCACGCTGATCACGGCGGCCGGCTTCCTGCCGATCGGCCTTGCGAAATCGGTGACGGGCGAATACACCTTCGCGATCTTCGCGGTCACGGTGATCGCGCTGGTGCTGAGCTGGATCGTCTCGGTGTACTTCGTGCCCTACCTCGGCACGCTGCTGCTCAAGGTCAAGCCGCACGACCCCGAAGCGCCGCCGCACGAACTCTTCGACACGCCCTTCTACAACACCTTCCGCCGCATGGTGAACGGGTGCGTGGAACACCGCTGGCTCACCATCGGCGCGACGCTGCTGACCTTTGCGCTCGGCATCGCCGGCATGGGCCGCGTGCAGCAGCAGTTCTTTCCCGATTCGAGCCGGCCCGAGATCCTGGTCGAACTGTGGTTTCCTGAAGGCACCTCCTTCGCGGCCAACGAGCAGGTGGCCAAACGGGTCGAGGCGCGGCTGCTGAAAGAGGAAGGCATCGCCACTGTCACCAGCTGGATCGGATCCGGCGTGCCGCGCTTCTATCTGCCGCTGGACCAGGTTTTCCCGCAGAGCAACGTGTCGCAGATGATCGTGCTGGCCAAGGACTTGAAGGTGCGCGAGACGCTGCGCATCAAGCTGCCGGCCGTGCTCGCAGAGGAGGCGCCCGAGGCGCGCGGCCGCGTCAAGCTGCTGCCCAACGGGCCGCCGGTGCCGTACCCGGTGCAGTTCCGCGTGATCGGCACCGACCCCGCCCAGCTGCGTGTGCATGCCGACGAGGTGAAGGCGGTGATGCGCGGCAACCCCAACATGCGCGGCGTCAACGACAACTGGAACGAGTCGGTGAAAGTGATCCGCCTGGACGTCGACCAGGCCAAGGCGCGCGCACTCGGCGTGACGAGCCAGGCGATCGCGCAGGCCTCGCGCACCATGTTCAGCGGCACGACGGTCGGCCAGTACCGCGAGAACGATCTGCTGATCGACATCGTGCTGCGGCAGTCGCCCGACGAGCGCGAGGCGATCTCGGACATCGGCAATGCCTACCTGCCGACCAGTTCGGGCGCGTCGATTCCGCTGGCGCAGATCGCCAGGGCGGTCTTCACCTGGGAGCCCGGCGTGATGTGGCGCCAGAACCGCGACTACGCGATCACCGTGCAGGGCGACATCGTCGAAGGGCTTCAGGGCGCGACCGTCACCGGCCAGCTGCTGCCGAAGCTGCGCGAACTCGAAGCCAAATGGCATGCCGACGGCGACGGCGCCTACCGCATCGAGGTCGCCGGTGCGGTCGAGGAGAGCAGCAAGGGCTCGGCCTCGATCGTGGCCGGCGTGCCGATCATGCTGTTCCTGGTGTTCACGCTGCTGATGCTGCAGCTGCACAGCTTCAGCCGTTCGCTGCTGGTGTTCATCACCGGGCCGCTGGGCATTGCCGGCGTGGCGATGGCGTTGCTGGTGCTGGACCGGCCCTTCGGCTTCGTCGCGCTGCTCGGCGTGATCGCACTGATGGGGATGATCCAGCGCAACGCCGTGATCCTGATCGACCAGATCGAGCACGACCGCGCGGCCGGCGTGCCGACCTGGGACGCCATCGTCGAATCCGCGGTGCGGCGGCTGCGGCCGATCGTGCTGACCGCGGCGGCGGCGGTGCTGGCGATGATCCCGCTGTCGCGCAGCGTGTTCTGGGGGCCGATGGCGGTCGCGATCATGGGCGGGCTGATCGTCGCCACTGTGCTGACGCTGCTGGCATTGCCTGCGATGTATGCCGCCTGGTTCCGGGTCCGGCGCGAGGGTGAGGTGCAGCCGGAAGAGGGTCTGGTTAGCGTTTAAAATGCGCGGTTGCCTGAAATACGGGACCGCGCGGGTGGCGAAATTGGTAGACGCACCAGGTTTAGGTCCTGACGCCAGCAATGGCGTGCCGGTTCGAGTCCGGCCCCGCGCACCAGACACAGACCCTCACAAGGAAGACACAAAATGACCGTGAACGTTGAAACCCTCGAGAAGCTCGAACGCAAGATCACGCTGACCTTGCCCGTCGGCACCATCCAGTCCGAGGTCGATTCGCGCCTCAAGAAGCTGGCCCGCACCGTCAAGATGGACGGCTTTCGTCCAGGCAAGGTGCCGATGAACGTCGTGGCCCAGCGCTACGGTTATACCGTCCACTACGAGGTCATGAACGACAAGGTCGGCGAGGCCTTCTCGCAGGCGGCCAACGAAGCCAAGCTGCGCGTCGCCGGTCAGCCGCGCATCACCGAGAAGGAAGACTCGCCCGAAGGCGAACTCGCGTTCGACGCCGTCTTCGAGGTCTTCCCCGACGTCAAGATCAGCGACCTGTCCGCAGCCGTTGTCGACAAGCTCAGCGCCGACGTGGGCGACGAGGCGATCGACAAGACGCTCGACATCCTGCGCAAGCAGCGCCGCACCTTCGCGCAGCGCGCGCAGGACGCCGCCGCGCAGAACGACGACCGCGTCACGGTCGATTTCGAAGGCAAGATCGACGGCGAACCCTTCCAGGGCGGCAAGGCCGAGGACTTCCAATTCATCATCGGCGAAGGCCAGATGCTCAAGGAATTCGAGGACGCGGTGCGCGGTCTCAAGGCCGGCGACAGCCGCACCTTCCCGCTCTCGTTCCCCGCCGACTACCACGGCAAGGACGTGGCCGGCAAGCAGGCCGACTTCATGGTCACCGTGAAGAAGATCGAGTCCACCCACCTGCCCGAAGTCAACGAGCAGCTCGCCAAGTCGCTCGGCATCGCCGAAGCCACGGTCGAGGGCTTGCGCGCCGACATCAAGCGCAACCTGGAGCGCGAAGTCAAGTTCCGCCTGCTGGCCCGCAACAAGAACGCGGTGATGGACACGCTGATCGCCAACGCCGAACTCGACCTGCCGAAGTCGAGCGTGCAGGCCGAGGTCGACCGCATGGTCGAGGGCGCGCGCGCCGAACTCAAGCAGCGCGGCATCAAGGATGCCGACAAGGCGCCGATCCCCGACGACGTGTTCCGCCCGCAGGCCGAGCGCCGCGTGCGCCTGGGCCTGGTGGTGGCCGAGCTGGTGCGCGCCAACAACCTGCAGGCCAAGCCGGAGCAGATCAAGGCCCACATCGACGAACTCGCGGCCAGCTATGAGAAGCCGGCCGACGTGGTGCGCTGGTATTTCAGCGACAACCGCCGGCTGGCCGAGGTCGAGGCGGTCGTGATCGAGAACAACGTGACGGATTTCGTGCTCGGCAAGGCCAAGGTCAATGCCAAGTCGGTGTCCTTCGACGAGCTGATGGCGCAACAGGGCTGAGCACGCCGGCCGGCCTGCGATCCATGGGGCTTGTGCTTTGCAGCACGAGCCCCATGTCGTCTGGGTACAGTACCAACCCCTCTGGAGAGCAAACATGAGCGCACAGGAAATTCAGGGCCTCGGCATGGTTCCGATGGTCATCGAGCAATCGGGTCGCGGCGAGCGGTCCTATGACATCTATTCGCGCCTGCTCAAGGAGCGTGTGATCTTCCTGGTCGGCGAAGTCAACGACCAGACCGCCAACCTCGTGGTCGCGCAGCTGCTGTTCCTGGAGAGCGAGAACCCCGACAAGGACATCTCGTTCTACATCAACTCCCCCGGCGGCAGCGTGAGCGCCGGCATGGCGATCTACGACACCATGCAGTTCATCAAGCCCGACGTGTCGACGCTGTGCATCGGCTTCGCGGCGAGCATGGGCGCCTTCCTGCTGGCGGCCGGCGAGAAGGGCAAGCGTTTTTCGCTGCCCAATTCGAAGGTCATGATCCACCAGGTGCTCGGCGGCGCCCGCGGGCAGGCCACCGACATCGAGATCCACGCACGCGACATCCTCAAGACGCGCGAGCAGATGAACCGGATCCTGGCCGAGCGCACCGGCCAGTCGCTGGAGAAGATCGCGCGCGACACCGAACGCGATTACTTCCTGACCGCGGACGAATCCAAGGAATACGGCCTGATCGACCAAGTGATCGCCAAGCGCAGTTGAGTTCCAAGGCGCTGCGGCGTCCCGGCAACAGCGGCGTTTTCCACACGGAGAACGCCGTTTTTGTTTCGCTATCATTGCTACACCCCTGTTACGAGGCATTTGCCCATGGCCGAGAAAAAAGGCTCCTCCAGCGAAAAAACGCTTTACTGCTCGTTCTGCGGGAAGAGTCAGCACGAGGTCAAGAAGCTCATCGCGGGACCTTCGGTCTTCATCTGCGATGAATGCATCGACCTGTGCAACGAGATCATCCGCGACGAGCTTCCCGCCGGTGAAGAGACGCGCGAGGCGCGCAGCGACCTGCCCACGCCGCTCGAGATCAAGTCCAACCTCGACAGCTATGTGATCGGCCAGGAGCCCGCCAAGCGCATGCTGGCGGTCGCGGTCTACAACCATTACAAACGTCTGCGCCACAAGGAAAAGGCCAAGAGCGACGATGTCGAACTCAGCAAGAGCAACATTCTGCTGATCGGACCGACCGGCTCCGGCAAGACGCTGCTCGCCCAGACCCTGGCGCGCATGCTCGACGTGCCCTTCGTGATGGCCGACGCCACCACGCTGACCGAGGCCGGCTACGTCGGCGAGGACGTCGAGAACATCATCCAGAAGCTGCTGCAGAGCTGCAACTACGAAGTGGAGCGCGCGCAGCGCGGCATCGTCTACATCGACGAGATCGACAAGATTTCGCGCAAGTCCGACAACCCATCGATCACGCGCGACGTGTCGGGCGAGGGCGTGCAGCAGGCCCTGCTCAAGCTGATCGAAGGCACCATGGCCAGCGTGCCGCCGCAGGGCGGGCGCAAGCACCCCAACCAGGACTTCCTGCAGATCGACACCACCAACATCCTGTTCATCTGCGGCGGTGCCTTTGCCGGCCTCGAGAAGGTGATCGAGAACCGCACCGAAGCCTCGGGCATCGGCTTCGGCGCTTCGGTCAAGAGCAAGAAGCAGCGCAGCATCACCGAGGTGTTCAAGGAAGTCGAGCCGGAGGACCTGATCAAGTTCGGCCTGATCCCCGAACTCGTCGGCCGGATGCCGGTCGTCGCTTCGCTGGCCGAGCTCAGCGAAGACGCGCTGGTGCAGATCCTGACCGAGCCGAAGAACGCGGTGGTCAAGCAGTTCACCAAGCTGCTGCTCATGGAAGGCGTCGACCTCGAGATCCGTCCCGCGGCGCTCAAGGCGATCGCGCGCAAGGCGCTGGCCCGCAAGACGGGCGCGCGCGGACTGCGCTCGATCCTCGAGCAA
Organism: Variovorax sp. PBL-E5; assembly: GCF_901827185.1. Lineage (NCBI taxonomy): Bacteria > Pseudomonadati > Pseudomonadota > Betaproteobacteria > Burkholderiales > Comamonadaceae > Variovorax > Variovorax sp. PBL-E5. The sequence goes on from NZ_LR594671.1 coordinate 2,452,463, forward strand.
TCGCTGATCGACACCATGTTCGAACTGCCGAATGCCACCAACGTCGACAAGGTCGTGGTCGAAGAATCCACAATCGACGAAAACAAGCCGCCGCTGCTCGTGTACCGCGAGGCGGCCAAGAAGGCCTGAGTGAACTTCGGGCCGGCCGCTTCCCTCCGGGCGTCCGGCGTCTTCGGCGAATACCGTGTCCGCAGGCTTGAAAAGCGCGCGCGGCCAACCATCTTTCCATGATCAAGTAAAGGATTTCCATGTCCGGTCATACCCCCCTGCCTGCCGACGAACTCGATCTGCCGCTGCTTCCGCTGCGCGATGTGGTCGTGTTTCCCCACATGGTCATTCCGCTGTTCGTGGGCCGCCCCAAGAGCATCAAGGCGCTCGAACTCGCGATGGAAGCGGAGCGCCGCATCATGCTGGTGGCACAAAAGGCTGCTGCCAAGGACGAGCCCTCGGTCGAGGACATGTTCGAGGTCGGCTGCATCTCCACGATCCTGCAGATGCTGAAGCTGCCCGACGGCACCGTGAAGGTGCTGGTCGAAGGCCAGCAGCGCGCGCGCGTCAACCGCATCGACGACGGCGAGACCCATTTCTCGGCCAACGTGACGCCGGTCGAGATCGTCGACGCCGCGGCCCAGAAGGGCACCGAGATCGAGGCACTGCGCCGTGCCGTGATGCAGCAGTTCGACCAGTACGTCAAGCTCAACAAGAAGATCCCGCCCGAGATTCTGACCTCGATCTCCAGCATCGACGATCCGGGCCGGCTCGCGGACACCATCGCGGCACACCTGCCGCTCAAGCTCGACAACAAGCAGGCGGTGCTCGACCTGGACGACATCAAGGCACGCTTGGAGAACCTGTTCGGCCAGCTCGAACGTGAGGTCGACATCCTCAACGTCGACAAGAAGATCCGCGGCCGCGTGAAGCGCCAGATGGAGAAGAACCAGCGCGACTTCTACCTCAACGAGCAGGTCAAGGCGATCCAGAAGGAACTCGGCGAAGGCGAGGAGGGCGCGGACATCGAGGAGATCGAGAAAAAGATCAAGCTCGCCAAGATGCCCAAGGAAGCGCTCAAGAAGGCCGAGGGCGAGCTCAAGAAGCTCAAGCTGATGTCGCCGATGTCGGCCGAGGCCACGGTGGTGCGCAACTACCTCGACGTGCTCATCGGCCTGCCGTGGAGCAAGAAGACCAAGATCAAGCACGACCTCGCGAATGCCGAGGCAGTGCTCAACGAGGACCACTATGGCCTCGAGAAGGTCAAGGACCGGATCCTCGAATACCTCGCGGTTCAGCAACGCGTCGATAAGGTGAAGGCGCCGATCCTGTGCCTCGTCGGGCCTCCGGGCGTCGGCAAGACCTCGCTCGGGCAGTCGATCGCCAAGGCGACCGGCCGCAAGTACACGCGCATGGCGCTGGGCGGCATGCGCGACGAGGCCGAGATCCGCGGCCACCGCCGCACCTACATCGGCGCGCTGCCGGGCAAGGTGCTGCAGAGCCTCAACAAGGTCGGCACGCGCAATCCGCTGTTCCTGCTCGACGAGATCGACAAGCTGGGCACCGATTTCCGCGGCGACCCGTCGAGCGCGCTGCTCGAAGTGCTCGATCCGGAACAGAACCACACCTTCGGCGACCACTACGTCGAGGTCGACTTCGACCTCAGCGACGTGATGTTCGTCGCCACCTCGAACTCGATGAACATCCCGCCGGCGCTGCTCGACCGGATGGAAGTCATCCGTCTCGCGGGCTACACCGAGGACGAGAAGACCCACATCGCGCTGAAGTACCTGCTGCCCAAGCAGATGAAGAACAACGGCGTGAAGGAAGAAGAGCTGCTCATCACCGAAGCGGCGGTGCGCGACATCGTGCGTTACTACACGCGCGAAGCCGGCGTGCGCTCGCTCGAGCGCGAGCTGTCCAAGATCTGCCGCAAGGTGGTCAAGGGCCTGCTGCTCAAGAAGATGGAACCCAAGGTGACCGTCGATGGTGCCAACCTCAACGACTTCCTCGGCGTGCGCAAGTACAGCTTCGGCCTGGCCGAAAAGCAGAACCAGGTGGGCCAGGTGGTCGGCCTCGCATGGACCGAAGTCGGTGGCGACCTGCTGACCATCGAAGCCGTGACGATGCCCGGCAAGGGCGTGATCAGCCGCACCGGTTCGCTCGGCGACGTGATGAAGGAATCGGTCGAGGCCGCACGCACGGTGGTGCGCAGCCGCGCACGGCGCCTGGGCATCAAGGACGAGGTGTTCGAGAAGCGCGACATCCACATCCACGTGCCCGACGGCGCGACGCCCAAGGACGGCCCGAGCGCGGGCGCCGCGATGACGACGGCCTTCGTGTCGGCGCTCACCGGCATCCCGGTGCGCAGCGACGTGGCGATGACCGGCGAGATCACCTTGCGCGGCGAAGTCACGGCGATCGGCGGCCTGAAGGAGAAGCTGCTGGCTGCATTGCGCGGCGGCATCAAGACCGTGCTGATCCCTGAAGAGAATGCCAAGGACCTGCAGGACATTCCCGAGAACGTGAAGAACGGCCTCGAGATCGTCCCCGTGAAGTGGATCGACAAGGTGCTCGAGATCGCGCTCGAGAAAATGCCCACGCCGCTGTCCGACGAAGAGGTGGCCGCATCCGCGGCTGCGGTCGCGGAGCTGGCCAAGCAGCGCGCGCCGCAACCCGTCGAAGGGCCGGTCAAACATTGAGCATCGAGAGTTGCGGGAGCCCGAAAAACTGCTATATAATTCGAGGCTCGAAACGCGGGAATAGCTCAGTTGGTAGAGCGCAACCTTGCCAAGGTTGAGGTCGAGAGTTCGAGACTCTTTTCCCGCTCCAGTTTTGAAAAAGGGAAGCTCAGGCTTCCCTTTTTTTCGCGAGTTCAAAGCAGCGTGGCGCGATAGCAAAGCGGTTATGCAACGGATTGCAAATCCGTCTAGCCCGGTTCGACTCCGGGTCGCGCCTCCACCCTACATGACCCTCATCGAACAGCTCCGCCAACCTTCGTTGTCGGAGCTGCTTTTGTTTGGGGTATCGTCGATATCCGACCCGACGCCCGGATGGTGAAATTGGTAGACACATCGGACTTAAAATCCGCCGCTTCCTGCATAAGGGGCGTACCGGTTCGACCCCGGTTCCGGGCACCACCACATCACAAGGGAGCAAGACATGCCTCGCTACAACGCTCCGTTTGAAATCCACGTGCATGGCGACGTGCCGCTGCGTTCCGACGTGAGCTTCGACCAGATCCAGGAGGCGCTCGGGCCGCTCTGGAAATATGCCGGCGCCAAGTCGCTGGCCGACGGCGCGACCAGCGTCTACGAAGAAGAGCCCGGCATCCGCTTCGAGCAGAAGGAGCACATGCTCCAGATCTGCTGGACGGTTGCCGGCGACGACGATTTCCGTCAGGCGCTCGACGAGATGTGCATGGCACTCAACGAACTCTCGGAGCAGGGTGCGGCCCTCGAGGTCACCTTCTACGACACCGACTTCGACGAGGAAGAGGGCGACCCCGACGAAGAATCGCGCGACGATTTCCTGATGCTGTTCGTCGGCCCCAATCCGGCCGCGATCATGCAGGTGCAGCGCGACCTGCTGGTCGAGGATGTCGTCAGCCTCATGGAGCGCCATTTCGACGGCGCCGAGCTCGGTGGCGTGGTCGCCGAGATCGACAAGCTGTTCGGAGACCGCTTCGACGCGCTGGTGAATTCGCTCGAGATCGGCAAGCGCCCGCGCGGTGGCACCGGCGGTGCGGGCAGCGGCGGCCATGGCGGCGGTCGTCGTCCTCGGCATCTTCATTAGCCTCCCGGCTTTTCACTGCGCTTCGCTTCGTGTAATTCGCCACCTCCCGAGGAGGGGACCCCGCCTGCGGCCTGGCATAGCCAGTTCCGCGGCGCGTGCCTGGAATGCGCTGGGTCCACTTCGTGCTCCGCTATGCTCGCGGCGGTTCTTGTCTGGAGACGTCGCGTGGCCCTTTTTCCCCAATCCGCTTTGCAGCCGGGCGTGCGCAAGCGCGAGGTCTTCGGCTGGGCCATGTACGACTTCGCCAACTCGGGCTACACCACGGTGGTCATCACGGCGGTGTTCGCTGCCTATTTCGTCGGCGGCATTGCGAAGGGTGCGCCCTGGGGGCCTTTCGCTTGGACGGTGGCGCTCAGCATTTCGTACGCGATCGTGATGTTCACGATGCCGGCCATCGGGGCCTGGGCCGATTTGCATGCGGCCAAGAAGCGCGTGCTGGCGATGGCGACGACGGGTTGCGTCGCGGGTACCGCGGCGCTCGCGCTCACGTCCGATATCGGCGGCATGTCTGCGGTCGCACTGGCGATGGCGCTGGTCATCGTCTCCAACACCTTCTACTCCTACGGCGAATCGCTGACGGGCGCCTTCCTGCCCGAACTCGCGACGGCCGAAGGCATGGGCAAGGTCAGCGGCTGGGGATGGGCGTTCGGCTATCTCGGCGGCATGCTGGCGCTCGGCCTCTGCCTGGCCTACGTGCTCTGGGCGCAGGCCCGCGGTCTGCCGGCTGCGCATTTCGTGCCGGTCACTATGCTGATCACCGCGGCGATCTACGGTGTCGCGGCTTGTGCCACCTTTGCGCTGCTGCCCGAGCGCGCGGTGCCGCAGGCTGCCGCCGGGCGGCAAGGCGCGTGGCAGCAGCTCGGTGCCACTTTTCGCGAAGCGCGCGCCTACCGCGACTTCATGTGGCTGCTGGCCTGCACGGTCTGCTACCAGGGCGGCGTGGCGGTGGCAATCACGCTGGCCGCGATCTATGCCGAGCAGGTGATCGGCTTCGTCGCCAGCGAGACCATGATGCTGATCTTCGTGCTCAACATCGCGGCAGCGCTGGGCGCCTTCGGCTTCGGCTACCTGCAGGACCGGCTCGGCCACAAGCCCTCGCTGGCGGGCACGCTGGTGGCCTGGATCGTCGTGTGCGTGATTGCTGCATCGGTCAGCACCAAGGGCGGCTTCTGGTGGGCTGCGACGATCGCCGGGCTGGCCATGGGCTCGAGCCAGTCGGCGGGTCGAGCGATGACGGGCGTTCTGGCGCCGCCGCGGCAACTCGCCGAGTTCTTCGGGCTCTGGACCTTCGCCACCCGGCTGGCCAGCATCGTCGGGCCGCTGAGCTACGGCGCGATCACTTGGGCGACGGGCGGCAACCAGCGCATCGCGATCCTCGCGACCAGCGTGCTGTTTGTCGGCGGTCTCGCATTGCTGCTGCCGATCGACCTGCAGCGAGGCCGCGCCGCGGCATTGCGCCGCGAGAATGCCTGAGCCGAAGGGCGCGCCGCCGACCGCTCAATCCGCGGCGACGTTCCCGGACGCGCGGTAGCTCTTGCCGTTGTAGCGCAGCATCGTCGACTTGAATTTCGCCGGCCTGTCCTGCGTCACGCATTCCTCGCCCTGCAGGATGGAGCGGCTCTCCGAGCGCGTCTCGCGCACGTTCAGGTCGGCCAGGCCGTTGCTCGTGCTGCGCGCGAGCGCAAGGCTGCTGTGGACGGTCTCGAAATTGCCTTCGCAGCTGGTGTCCCATGCGCCCAGCTCCATGACGGTCTCGAACTTGTCCAGGACCTTGACGAGCCGCTGCCCCTGCGGCAGATACAGCGTGAGCGTCTCGTTCGAATAGGGATGATCGCGCGACGAGCCCTGGTGGAGGATGCGCAGCCCGAAAGCCCGCGCATCCGGCGCCAGCACGTAGCGCGCGGTGTCGACCTTGATCGCGCTGATGCGCACGGCGTCTTCGGTCAGTGCCGCTTCCTCGAAGAGCCGGCTGACGATCTTCGCCCGGTCGGTGTTGCCGTTGTCGGCCTGCTGAACGACCAGCACGTCGAGATCGAATTCGCTCGCGTCGGGGCGCGATGACGGCCGTGGCAGGGGCAGCACCACAATGAACCGGCCCGGCAAGCCGCGCCAGGGCTCGCACACGGCGCGTTCGTGGTCGAGCTGGCGCTGGGGGTGGAGCTTGGCATGCATGCGCTCTGCAAGGCCGGTGTCGCAGGCTGCATGGCCGGCGATGCAGAAGGTGGCGAGAAGACCGGCGACGAAAGGGTAGCGGCGCATGCGATGGATCACGCGGAGGTCGGAACGAGGGCGGATGCCCGCGTGGCGCAGCGGAACGGACGGTCGAGCCAGCGCGCACCTGCGGTGTCGAGCGATTCCGGCGCGCCGCTGCAGACCAGCGTCACGCTGCCGTCCGGTCCTTCATCGTTCAGGCGATGGCCCGCGGCGAGCAGCCGCCGCGTCTGCTGCGCGACCGGCGCCCCGGTATCGATGAAACGCACCGTGTCGCCGGTGCAGCGGCGCAGCGCGTCGGCGATGAAAGGGTAGTGCGTGCAGCCCAGCACCAGCGTGTCGATCTGCCCTGGCTCGGTGCCGAAGCGGCCTGCCGCGCCGAGATACCGTTCGCACAGCGCCGCGATCTGCGCCGCGTCGGAACGCTCGATCGCACCCGCGAGGCCATCGCAGGGCACGATGCTGAAGTGCGCCTGGCTGGCCAGCGATGCGTGCAGCGCCTCGAACTTGCGGCTCTCCAGCGTCACGCGCGTCGCGATGACGGCGATGCGCCCGGTCCGGCTGATCGCCACTGCCGGCTTGAGCGCGGGTTCGACTCCGATCAGCGGCAAGCTCGGGTGATCGGCGCGCAGCCGATGGATCGCGGCGGCCGTCGCCGTGTTGCAGGCGACCACCAGCGCCTTGATGCGATGCGCTTCGAGCAGGTAGCGCGTGACCTCGAGGCTGCGCTGCGTGACGTAGGCATCGCTGCGCTCACCGTAGGGCGCATGGTCCGTGTCCGCGAAGTACACGAAGTGCTCGCGCGGCAGTTCGCTTCGCAGCGCGTTGAGCACGCTCAGGCCGCCCACGCCGCTGTCGAACACGCCGATCGGCAGAGCGGCGTTCGTCCGATCGCCGATCGGCACGATGCTCAAGCCGGTTCCAGCGCGATGGTCTTGAACTCGCCGCTCGCGATGCGCTTTTGCCACTCGGCCGGCCCGGTGATGTGCGCGCTGGTGCCGCCGGCATCGACCGCGACCGTGACCGGCATGTCGACCACGTCGAACTCGTAAATCGCTTCCATGCCGAGGTCCGCGAAGCCGACCACGCGGGCCGTCTTGATCGCCTTGCTCACGAGGTAGGCCGCGCCGCCGACCGCCATCAGGTAGGCGCTTTTGTGCTTCTTGATCGCCTCGATCGCGACCGGGCCGCGCTCGGCCTTGCCGATCATCGCGATCAGGCCGGTCTGTGCGAGCATCATCTCGGTGAAGCCGTCCATGCGCGTGGCAGTGGTCGGGCCGGCCGGGCCCACGGCCTCGTCCCTGACCGGGTCGACCGGGCCGACGTAGTAGATCACGCGGTGGGTGAAGTCCACCGGCAGCTTCTCGCCCTTGGCCAGCATGTCGGCGATGCGCTTGTGCGCGGCGTCGCGGCCGGTCAGCATCTTGCCGTTGAGCAGCAGCGTGTCGCCCGGCTTCCAGCTTGCGACTTCGGCCGGCGTGAGCTTGTCGAGGTCGACGCGCTTGCTCTTGTCGTAGTCGGGCGCCCAGTCGATCTTGGGCCAGAGGTCGAGCGACGGCGCCTCGAGGTACACCGGCCCCGAGCCGTCGAGCACGAAGTGGGCATGCCGGGTGGCTGCGCAGTTCGGGATCATCGCCACCGGCTTGCTGGCGGCATGCGTCGGATACATCTTGATCTTGACGTCGAGCACGGTCGAGAGTCCGCCCAGCCCCTGCGCGCCGATGCCGAGCGCGTTGACCTTCTCGTAGAGCTCGATGCGCAGGGCCTCGACCTTCGTCAACTCGGCGCCCGATGCCTTCTTGGCCTGCAGCTCGTGCATGTCCAGGTCGTCCATCAGGCTTTCCTTGGCGAGCAGGGCGGCCTTCTCGGCCGTGCCGCCGATGCCGATGCCCAGCATGCCCGGCGGGCACCAGCCGGCGCCCATGGTGGGCACGGTCTTGAGCACCCAGTCGACCACGCTGTCGCCCGGGTTCAGCATCACCAGCTTGCTCTTGTTCTCGCTGCCGCCGCCCTTGGCTGCGACCGTCACTTCGACGGTGTTGCCGGGCACGATCTCGGTGAAGATCACGGCCGGCGTGTTGTCCTTGGTGTTCTTGCGGTCGAACTGCGGATCGGCCACGACCGAGGCGCGCAGCGTGTTGTCCGGATGGTTGTAGCCGCGGCGCACGCCTTCGTTGATGGCGTCGTCCAGGCTGCCGGTGAAGCCGGCCCAGCGCACGTCCATGCCGACCTTCAGGAACACGTTGACGATGCCGGTGTCCTGGCAGATCGGGCGGTGCCCGGTCGCGCTCATCTTGCTGTTGGTGAGGATCTGCGCCATCGCGTCCTTGGCCGCGGGACTCTGCTCGCGTTCATAGGCTTTGGCCAGGTGAGCGATGTAGTCGGTCGGGTGGTAGTAGCTGATGTACTGCAGCGCAGCTGCGACCGACTCGATCAGGTCGGCCTGTTGAATGGTGGTCATGGGCGTGGAGCGGTTGTTTTGCCGCTCCAATTATCGTCTGCGCCCGGCTTCGGGCGCCGCCGTCAGTAGGAGCCGGGCGGCGGCGGCAACGCGCTGCGGCCGCGCAACGGGGCCAGCACGGTCTTGGCCATCTGGCGCGAAACGCCGATCAATTGGCCCAGCGGCGCCTTCAGCGCATCGATCGGGCGCGACATCCCGGGATAGGTGGGCGCCATGCCCAGACTCCTGCGCAACAGACGGTTCACCTGGTGCACGCGCGCAGTGCGGCGCGTGGCGTCCGTGTAGAAATTGACGCCGAAGGACACCGAGACACCGTCGCCCGGCCGCACCCAGTCGCGCTCCGAGCGCGTGGTGTGCGGGGAGGTGCTCGGAAAATACACGCCATCGCCCGGCCCGACGTCGAACTCGTGGCTGCGCGCTCGCAGCTCTTCCTTGAACTTCACCTTCGAGGCGTTGTGGGCCACGATGTAGTCCTCGACGACGTCGGCCGCCACGGTGACCCGGTCGGTGTGGGGCCACACGTTCATGGTCTTGCGCCCGTGCAACTGCAGCCAGAAATTGTTCTCGCGATCGATGTGGAAGGGTGTCACCGAGGGCGGTGCCGAAATGAAGATGAATCCGGTCTCCAGGAAGGTCCTGCCCTGATCGCGCCGGATCATGGGGCGGACCGTGTCGAGGATCTCGGTGAGCAGCGCCTGGTAGCGCGGAATCGATTCGACGTTGTAGAGCGCGACCCAGGAGCCCGCCTCCTGGATGCGGCGAAACACCTCGTCGATGCCGAGCCCGTCGGGATGCGTGGGGTCATGGTGGAAGTTCGACGCCTGGGTGATGCCTGGCTTGACGAAGCGGCATTGGCGCAACGGCACGAGATCATGGGCGAGCCGCTCGAGCTCGTCGAGCTGCAGCAGCGGATGTTCGTGGAAGTTGTGGTGAAGGCGGCCGATCGCCAGGGTGGTGAACGCCTGGGCATCGTCGGCCCAGACGCGGCACGCCGGGCGAGCCTGCGCGGTTGCCACGGTGCTGTTTTCATCCATTCTCATCGCTCGCTCCGATAGCCGGGTCTCTGGCCGGCCTAATCCAAAATGATAAATAGAATGGGTCAATAAATGAGTACTAAATGTCACGTTTCCGGCCTATATCGAAAGCGGGACGCGATGCTTGCCGAAGGGGCCGGCCTTTGCGCTGCGGCGGCAGCCTCCAAGGGAAAACGCTTGTTCGGGAAGGGTGTTCCCGTTCGCGGCGATACTGGCCCGTCATCCGGTGCGTGCGCGTCGCACCCGCACTCTTTTCTTGCTGGCAGCGGAGCATTTTCATGACGACACCCCTCAAGAGCCGCGTCGAGCGCGACACCTTCGGTCCGATCGAGGTGCCGGCCGACAAACTGTGGGGCGCGCAGACGCAACGCTCGCTGCAGAACTTCGACATCTCGGGTGAACAGCAACCGCGCGAGATCATCCGGGCGCTGGCACAGGTCAAGCGGGCATCGGCCGTGGTGAATCACGCACTCGGGCTTCAGGACGAGAAGAAGACGAAGGCCATCGTCGCGGCCGCCGACGAGGTCATCGCCGGCCAGCATCCCGGCGAGTTTCCGCTGGTGGTCTGGCAGACCGGCTCGGGCACGCAGACCAACATGAACGTGAACGAGGTGCTGGCCAACCGCGCGAGCGAGCTGCTGGGCGGCGAGCGCGGCGAAGCGCGGCGGGTGCATCCCAACGACGACGTGAACCGCAGCCAGTCGTCGAACGACGTCTTCCCGACCGCGATGCACGTGGCCGCGGTCGATGCGATCACCCACCGGCTGCTGCCGGCGATCGCGAAGCTGCGCGCCACGCTCGAGAAGAAATCGAAGGACTTCGCGGACATCGTCAAGATCGGCCGCACGCACCTGCAGGATGCAACGCCCCTCACGCTCGGCCAGGAATTCTCGGGCTATGCTGCGCAGCTGACGCATGGCGAGGCGCACGTGCGCGCCGCGCTGCCGCACCTGTGCGAGCTCGCGCTCGGCGGCACGGCGGTGGGCACCGGCCTCAACGCGCCCAAGGGCTATGCCGAGCAGGTCGCGGCCGAGCTGGCCCGGCTCACCGGCCTGCCTTTCGTCACCGCGCCCAACAAGTTCGAGGCCATGGCTTCGGTCGATGCGCTGGTGCATGCGCATGGCGCGCTCAAGACGCTGGCCGCCAGCATGAACAAGATCGCCAACGACGTGCGCTGGCTGGCCAGCGGCCCGCGCAGCGGCATCGGCGAGCTCAGCATCCCGGAGAACGAGCCGGGTTCCTCGATCATGCCGGGCAAGGTCAATCCGACCCAGAGCGAGGCGGTCACGATGCTGGCGGCGCAGGTGTTCGGCAACGACGTCGCGATCAACATCGGCGGCGCTTCCGGCAACTTCGAGCTCAATGTGTTCCGCCCGATGGTGGCGCACAACTTCCTGCAAAGCGTGCGCCTGCTGGCCGACGGCATGACGAGCTTCAACGACCACTGCGCGGTCGGCATCGAGCCGAACCGCGAACGCATCGCCGAGCTGGTGCAGCGCTCGCTGATGCTGGTGACCGCGCTCAACACGCACATCGGCTACGACAAGGCGGCCTTCATTGCCAAGAAGGCGCACAAGGAAGGCACCAGCCTGCGCGAGGCCGCGATCGCCTCGGGGCACCTCGCGGCGGAACAGTTCGACGCCTGGGTGGTGCCGGAGGCGATGACCGGACGCTGAGCCCGCGGTGCGTCTTCAGTGGGCGTCGGGCGGCCTGGCCATCAGCCGGTCCGTGACCGCGATGGCCATGGCCGAGAGCAGGAAGGTGATGTGGATCGCGGTCTGCGCGATCAGCACGCGATCGGTGTAGTTGTCCGCGTTGATGAAGGTCTTCAGCAGGTGGATCGAGCTGATGCCGATGATGGCCGTCGCCAGCTTGACCTTGAGCACCGAGGCGTTCACGTGGCTCAGCCATTCGGGCTGGTCGCGGTGGCCTTCGAGGTCCATGCGGCTCACGAAGGTCTCGTAGCCGCCGACGATCACCATGATCAGCAGGTTGGAGATCATCACCACGTCAATCAGCGCCAGCACCACCAGCATGATCACCGTCTCGTTGAGCGTGGTGATCGGTGCCGTGGTCTTGTAGCCGATGCTGGTGATCAGTGCTTCGAGCGCCCCCTTGCTGCCGAACGCTGCCTGTACCAGGTGGGCCAGCTCGACCAGGAAGTGCACCACGTACACGGCCTGCGCGACGATCAGGCCGAGGTACAGCGGCAGCTGCAGCCAGCGGCTGGCGAAGATCAGGTTCGGCAGCGGTCGCAGCGGCTGGGTCCTGCCGCTGATCACGGCGAATGGATCGGGATTCGACATTGGGAAGTGGGTTGGGCAAGCGAGGGGAAGCGCGCGATTCTAGGATGCCCGCGCCGCCTTCCACAGCACAGCCCTGCCGTTAACATGTTCGCGTCAGTGACGCGTAAGTGCGCCCGCCGACATTAGCGCCCGTCATACCGTTGGCATAGGAGACAGAGAGAATGAGCAGCGCATCCAAGAACATCGAATCCATCCTGGTGGAGACCCGTGTGTTTCCGCCGGACGCGCGCGCCATGAAGGGCGCACGCATCGCCGGCATGGCCGCCTACGAGGCCCTGTGCAAGGAAGCCGCCGACGACTTCGAAGGCTTCTGGGCGCGCCTGGCGCGCGACAACGTCGCGTGGACCAAGCCCTTCACCAAGACCCTCGACGAATCCAGGGCCCCGTTCTACCGATGGTTCGACGACGGCGAACTCAACGCCAGCGCCAACTGCCTGGACAAGCACATCGGCACCCCGGTGGAGAACCGCACCGCCATCATCTTCGAAGCCGACGACGGCGCCGTCACCCGCTTCACCTACAAGGAACTGCTCGCGCGCGTCTCGCAGTTCGCCAACGCACTCAAGGCCCAGGGCATCAAAAAGGGCGACCGCGTCGTCATCTACATGCCCATGACCGTCGAAGGCGTCATCGCCATGCAAGCCTGCGCGCGCATCGGCGCCACCCACAGCGTCGTCTTCGGCGGCTTCTCCGCCAAGGCCCTGCAAGAGCGCATCATCGACGCCGGCGCCGTGGCCGTCATCACCGCCAACTACCAGCTGCGCGGCGGCAAGGAACTGCCCCTCAAGGCGGTGGTCGACGACGGCATCGCGCTGGGCGGCTGCGAGTCGATCAAGTCGGTGCTCGTCTACCAGCGCACCCAGACGCCGTGCCACATGGTCGCCGGCCGCGACCAGACCTTCGACCAGGCGCTGCAGGGCCAGAGCACCGAATGCGCCCCCGTGCCCGTCGGTGCCGAGCACCCCCTCTTCATCCTCTACACCTCCGGCTCCACCGGCAAGCCCAAGGGCGTGCAGCATTCCACCGGCGGCTACCTCCTGTGGGCCAAGCTCACCATGGACTGGACCTTCGACATCCGTGCCGAGGACGTGTTCTGGTGCACCGCCGACATCGGCTGGGTCACCGGCCACACCTACGTCGCCTACGGCCCGCTGGCCGCCGGCGCCACGCAGCTCATGTTCGAAGGCATCCCCACCTTCCCGCATGCCGGGCGCTTCTGGCAGATGATCGAGAAACACAAAGTCTCCGTCTTCTACACCGCGCCCACGGCCATCCGCTCGCTCATCAAGGCCGCCGAATCCGACGAGAAAGTCCATCCGAAGAACTGGGACCTGTCCAGCCTGCGCATCCTCGGCTCCGTGGGCGAGCCCATCAACCCCGAAGCCTGGATGTGGTACCACCGGAACGTCGGGCGCGAGCAATGCCCCATCGTCGACACCTTCTGGCAGACCGAGACCGGCGGCCACGTCATCACGCCGCTGCCCGGCGCCACGCCGCTGGTGCCCGGCTCCTGCACGCTGCCGCTGCCCGGCATCATGGCCGCGATCGTCGACGAGACCGGCCGCGACATCCCCAACGGCGCCGGCGGCATGCTGGTCATCAAGCGGCCCTGGCCGGCGATGATCCGCACCATCTGGAACGACCCGGAGCGCTTCAGGAAGAGCTACTTCCCCGAAGAGATGGGCGGCACCATTTACCTGGCAGGCGACGGCGCGGTGCGCAGCGCCGACCGCGGCTACTTCCGCATCACCGGGCGCATCGACGACGTGCTGAACGTCTCGGGCCATCGTCTGGGCACGATGGAGATCGAATCGGCGCTGGTGTCCAAGACCGACCTGGTGGCCGAGGCCGCGGTGGTGGGGCGCCCGGACGACGTGACGGGCGAGGCGGTGTGCGCGTTCGTGGTGTTGAAGCGCGGACGGCCAGATGGCGAGGAGGCCCGGCAGATCGCGGCCGACCTGCGCGCCTGGGTGGCCAAGGAGATCGGCCCGATCGCCAAGCCCCGCGACATCCGCTTCGGCGAGAACCTGCCCAAGACGCGCAGCGGCAAGATCATGCGCCGGCTGCTGCGCAGCATCGCCAAGGGCGAGGCCATCACGCAGGACACTTCGACGCTGGAGAATCCGGCCATCCTCGAGCAACTGGGCCAAGCGTACTGAGCACACCCTCAGGCTTGCTCACTTCGTGTAGCCGCCAACCCCCTTGCAGGGGGCAACACCTGCAGCCCGGCTGAGCCGGATCTGCGGTGTTTCCGGAATGGGCTCCTTCGTCTGACAGGCTGGGTGGCGCGGATGGGTTACAAAGGCCCATCGATGCTCGAGGAGAGACCATGGGATTGAGAACTGGTGTGCTGGCAGTCGTCGTGCTGCTGATCGCGGCGCTGGCCGCGCTGAACTGGAGCGTGCTCGCGGCGCCCACGGTGATGTCCTTGGGCTTCATGCAGGTGACCGCGCCGCTGGGTCTGATCATGCTCGGGCTGACGGCGCTGCTGGCGATCTTCTTCGCGGCCTACGTCGTCTACCTGCACAGCACGGTGTTCTTCGAGTCGCGCCGCCACACGAAGGAATTGCAGGCCCAGCGCGATCTGGCCGATCGGGCCGAAGCCTCGCGCTTCACCGAGCTGCGCAACTTTCTCGAGAGCCAGGAGAACGCCCACATGGCCCGCAATGCCGAACGCCATGCCGCCCTGCTGGCGCGCGTGGAACAGCTCGAGAACGCGATCCGCCTGCGTGCCGACCAGACCGACAACACGGTCGCTGCCCACCTCGGGCAGCTGGAAGACCGCTTCGAGCGCAGGCCGGCGAGCTCCGCGGCCGTGATGCCGCCGGCGGTCTGAGCGCCGCTATTTGGTCGACAGCACCCAGGCCGCGAGCTTCTTCGCCTCGGCTTCGTTGACCTGGTTGTTGGCCGGCATCGGCACCGGCCCCCAGACGCCGGAGCCGCCCTTCATGATCTTGGCGGCGAGCAGGTCGACGGCGCCCTTGTTGTCCTTGTATTTCGCCGCCACGTCCTTGAAGGAAGGCCCGAGCACCTTGCGATCGACCGCATGACAGCTCATGCAGTTCTTCGAACTGGCGAGGGCGAGGTCGGCGAACGCCGGGACGGCGATGCCGAGGCCCAGCGCGGCGAGGATGAGCGCTTTTTTCATGGGGTTGCGTGGCGTGGGTGGGTTAAAGTCGATCCAACGCGATTGTAGGCAGCGCTGTGCGCGGCCGCCTCGACGCGTCCCTGAAGAAAAAGGAGGGATCCGCGATGTGGTTTCTGCTGCTGGGCGTGCTGGGGATGGTGCTCAAATATTTCGAGGTCGGCTTTGTCGGCAGGCTCAGCTGGTGGGTCGTGCTGATTCCCTTCGGGCTCGCGATGGTGTGGTGGGCCTACGCGGACATGTCGGGCTACACCAAACGCAAGGTCATCGAAAAGGAAAACGCGCGCAAGCAGGAGCGCATCGATCGCCAGCGCAGCGCGCTCGGCATGCTGAACGGCCGCTCCAACCGCCGCCGCGGCGGCCGCTGAGCGGCTCGGCAGCGGCTCAGTACTTGTCGAGCACTGCGCCCGAGCTCGCGCTCGATGCGTTGAACGCGAACTTGGCCTGCACGCCGCGCGTGTAGCGCGGGGCCGGTGCCTTCCAGGCCGCGCGGCGCTTCGCGATCTCGGCTTCCGGCACGTTGAGTTCCAGTTTGAGTTCGTGCGCGTCGATGGTGATGGAATCGCCCTCGTGCACGAAAGCGATGGTGCCGCCGGCCGCCGCTTCGGGCGCCACGTGGCCGACCACCATGCCCCAGGTGCCGCCCGAGAAGCGGCCGTCGGTGATCAAGCCCACGCTTTCGCCGAGGCCGGCGCCGATCAGCGCGCCGGTGGGCGCCAGCATCTCGGGCATGCCGGGGCCGCCCTTGGGGCCGAGGTAGCGCAGCACCATCACGTCGCCGGCCACGATCTTGCCGTCGAGGATCGCCTTGAGCGCCGATTGCTCGTCGTCGAACACGCGCGCCGGGCCGGTAATGACCGGGTTTTTGAGTCCAGTGATCTTGGCGACCGCGCCTTCGGGCGAGAGGTTGCCCTTGAGGATCGCCAGATGGCCTTCGGCGTACATCGGCTTGCCGATCGGACGGATCACGTCCTGGTCGGCGCGCGGCGCGTCGGGCACGTCCTTCAGCACTTCGGCGATGGTCTGGCCGGTGATGGTGATGCAGTCGCCGTGCAGCAGGCCGGCATTCAGCAGCACCTTCATGACCTGCGGAATGCCGCCGGCCTGGTGCAGGTCGACCGCGAGGTACTTGCCGCTGGGCTTCAGGTCGCACAGCACCGGCACCTTCTTGCGCATGCGCTCGAAATCGTCGATCGACCATTCCACCTCCGCCGCATGTGCGATGGCCAGGAAATGCAGCACCGCGTTGGTCGAGCCGCCGGTGGCCATGATCACGGCCACGGCGTTCTCGATCGCCTTCTTCGTCACGATGTCGCGCGGCTTGAGGTCCTTCTTGATCGCCTCGATCAGCACCTTGGCCGACTCCTTGGCCGAGTTGGCCTTCTCGTCGTGCGGATTGGCCATGGTCGACGAATAGGGCAGCGAGATGCCGAGCGCCTCGAAGGCCGAGCTCATGGTGTTGGCCGTGTACATGCCGCCGCAGGAGCCGGTGCCCGGGATCGCGCGCATCTCGATCTCGCGCAGTTCCTCGTCGCTCATCTTGCCGGCGGCGTTCTGGCCGACCGCCTCGAACACGCTGACGATGTTCAGGTCCTGGCCCTTGTACCTGCCCGGCAGGATGGTGCCGCCGTAGACGTAGATGGCCGGCACGTTGGCGCGCAGCATGCCCATCAGGCCGCCGGGCATGTTCTTGTCGCAGCCGCCGACCACCAGCACGCCGTCCATCCACTGGCCGCCGACGCAGGTCTCGATGCAGTCGGAGATCACCTCGCGGCTGACCAGCGAGTACTTCATGCCCTCGGTGCCCATCGCCATGCCGTCCGAGATGGTGGGCGTGCCGAACACCTGCGCGTTGCCGCCGGCTTCCTCGATGCCGGCGATCGCCGCGTCGGCCAGCTTCTGCAGGCCCGAGTTGCAGGGCGTGATGGTGCTGTGGCCGTTGGCCACGCCGACCATCGGCTTCTTGAAGTCGCCTTCCTGGTAGCCCATCGCGTAGAACATCGAGCGGTTGGGTGCGCGGCTCTTGCCTTCGACGATGTTGGCGCTGCGGCGGTTGATCTGGATCGGTGAAGTGGCCATGGTGTCTCTTGTCGGGGGGAATCGGGGGAAGCCAAGTATCCGACGATTGACTGATTGCTTCCAATCCGATTTGGACGGCCGATTGATATGCTGTGCATATGAAGGAAAACCCCATCGACCTGCGTGCCTGGCGCCAGTTCGTCGCCGTGGCCGAGGAACTGCACTTCGGCCGCGCCGCCGCCCGCCTGCACCTGACCCAGCCACCCGTGACGCAGGCCATCGCGCAGATGGAAAGAACGCTGGGCGTGATGCTGTTCGACCGCACGCGCCGCCGCGTGGCGCTGACGCCGGCCGGCGAGGCGCTGTTGCCGGAAGTGCGCGAACTGCTCGCTCGCGCGCAGGCGCTGCCGGCCCGGGCGCGGGCCGCCGCGGCGGGCGAGGTCGGCCGCGTGCGCCTGGCCTTCGTCTCGACCATCGGCTTCGAGCGCCTGCCGGCGTGGGTGCGCGAGTTCCGCCTGCATTGCCCGCAGGTCGCGCTCGAATTGGTCGAGGCCACCGGCGACGTGCAGCTCGAAGCCTTCTCGCGCGGCGAGATCGACGCCGGCCTGATGCTGCATTCGCCCGGCTTCGCACCGCCCGGCCTCGAGCGCCTCGCCGTGGCGCAGGAGCGGTTGGTGCTGGCGCTGCCGGCAAAGCATCCGCTGGCGCGGGTCGAGAAAGTGCCGCTGGCCGCCGCGCTGGCCGAGCCGCTGGTGATCTTTCCGCGGCGCATCGTGCCCTCGCTGCACGATGCGATCTTCGGCCTCTACCACGCGGCCGGCCGTGCGCCCGTGATCGCGCAGGAGGCGATCCAGATGCAGACCATCGTCAACCTGGTCTGGGGCGGCCTCGGCATCGCCTGGGTGCCGGAGAGCGTCATGCAATTCCGCCGCGCCGGCGTGGTCTATCGTGCGGCCAGCGAATTCGCGCCGGCCGGGCGCCGCCGTACCGCCGCGCCGCTGCCGGGCTGCGAGACCAGCCTGGTCTGGCCGAGCCGTGCGGACAACGCGGCGCTTGCGCGCTTCGTCCGATTCGTCGAGGACCAAGGGCTCTCGCATCCGTTGGCACAATAGCTCTCCATATGATCATGTATCCCCAGATCAATCCGGTTGCCTTGCAACTGGGTCCGATCGCCGTCCATTGGTATGGCCTGACCTATCTGGTCGGCTTCGCACTGTTCTACTTTCTCGGCACGCGGCGGCTGCGGCACGAGCCGTTCCGCTCTCTGGCCGGGCCGCAGGCCTGGAGCCGCAAGGACGTGGAGGACATTCTCTTTCTCGGCGTGATGGGCACGATCATCGGCGGCCGGCTCGGCTACTGCCTGTTCTACAAGCCGGGCTTCTACCTCACGCATCCTCTGGAGATTTTCTTCGTCTGGCAGGGCGGCATGAGCTTCCACGGCGGGCTGCTCGGCGTGATCGGATCGATGGTGTATTTCGCGCACTCGCGTTCGCGGCGCTTCTGGCAGGTGATGGACTTCGTCGCGCCCTGCGTGCCGACCGGCCTGGCGGCGGGCCGGGTCGGCAATTTCATCAACGGCGAACTCTGGGGCCGCTTCTGCAGCCCGGATCTGCCCTGGGGCATGGTGTTCCCGCAGAGCGGATCGATGCAGCCGCGCCATCCGTCGCAGATCTACCAGTTCCTGCTCGAAGGGCTGTTGCTGTTCACCATCCTTTGGCTCTATGCGCGCAAGGATCGGCGCGAGCGCCGCGTGTCGGCAGTGTTCCTGATCGGCTACGGGCTGATGCGCTTCATCGCCGAGTATTTCCGCGAGCCGGACGACTTCCTCGGCCTGCTCGCGCTCAACATGAGCATGGGCCAGTGGCTCTGCGTGCCGATGATCGTGTTCGGTGTCTGGCTCTATGCCAGCGCGCGGCCGGCGCGTGCCGCGATGCCGGCGCGCGGCTGATCGTCATGGCCGCCGGCGACTGGATCACGCGCGGTGTCTCGCGCCTCAAGACGGCCGGCGACGCGGCCGTCAAGTCGACGGCCGCGGCCGGCATCAAGAAGGCGGGTGACGCCAAGACCGCACTCTTCGGGGATGCGCGTCCGCTCGCCGAACGGCTCGAGGCCACATTGCGTCGCCCCGGCGAGGCGATGGCGCCGCGCACGCTGCGGCGCGCGCTGGCCGAACTGCAGGCGGTGCTCGATCCGAGCGTGAGCGATGTCGAGGCCGGCCGGCGCGCGCATGCGGTCGTGCAGTGGTATGCCGGGCGCGATCCTGGCGAGCGGCACGATGTGTGGCTCTTGATGAGCGAGCGCTTCGCGCCCGATGCGCGCAAGCTCAGCAGCGCGCGCGACAAGCACGAAGCCGCGGCCGGCACGCCCGACGAAGGCCAGGCCGAGGTGCATCTGCGCCGCGCGCTGGCCGCGCCGCGCGCGCGCCTCTTGCAGCGCTTCGCGATCGATCCCGACGGCATGCGCTTCCTGGTCGACCTGCGCGCCGAACTGCTGCCGCATCTCAGGAACGACCGCCGCCTGCTGCCGCTCGATGCCGAGCTCGAACACCTGTTCTCGACCTGGTTCGACGTCGCCTTCCTCGATCTGCGCCGCATCAGCTGGGACTCGCCGGCCTCGCTGATCGAAAAGCTCATCCAGTACGAGGCGGTGCACGACATCAAGAGCTGGGCCGACGTCAAGAACCGGCTCGACAGCGACCGCCGCTGCTACGGCTTCTTCCATCCGCGCCTGCCCGACACGCCGCTGATCTTCGTCGAGGTGGCGCTGGTCAACCGCATCAGCGAGGGCATCGAGCCGCTGCTCGATGAAGCGGCGGCCTTGGTGCAGCCCGACAAGGCCAGCACCGCGATCTTCTATTCGATCAGCAACACGCAGACCGGCCTGCGTGGCGTGAGCTTCGGCGATTCGCTGATCAAGCGTGTGGTCGAGACCTTGCAGGGCGAGCTGCCGCGTCTGAAAGTTTTCGCGACGCTATCGCCGATCCCGGGTTTCCGCGGCTGGCTGGCCAAGCATGCGGGCACGTTGCTCGCGAAGCTCGACGAGAAGCGCGCCGCCGAACTCGGTCGCGTGCTCGGCTCGCTGCCGCCGACGGCAGAGCGCTTCCTGTCGGCGGCCGAAGAGGCCAGGACGCTCGATGCCAAGTCGCCGGTGCGGCAGCTGCTGCTGCAGTCGGCGGCCGAATACCTCGGCCGCGCCACTGCCGACGGCAAGCCGGTAGATCCGGTGGCGCGCTTCCATCTCGGCAACGGCGCGCGCGTCGAGAAGCTCGACTGGGCCGGCGACCTGTCGGCCAAGGGGCTGAAGCAATCCTACGGGCTGATGGTCAACTATCTCTACGATCTGAAGCGGCTCGACAAGCACCGCGCGCTGCTGGCGCAGGGCAAGGTGGCGGTGTCGGGCGACATCGACGGTCTCTTTCTCTAGGCTTTCGCTTCCAGGACACTCCATGAACGCAAAGACCCACGCCAACCTCTTTGCCGCGCTGCGCGCGGGCTTTCCGGCCGACCTGGACCGCATCGCGGTCGAAACCGACACCGGCCTTCGCTATTCGTGGCGCGACCTCGACCGCGCCAGCGCGATGATCGCCAATCTGCTGAAGGCGCTGGATCTCGAGGAGGGCGCATGCATCGCGGTGCAGGTCGAGAAATCGGTCGAGGCCATGATCCTGTACCTCGCGACGCTGCGCGCGGGCTACGTGTTCCTGCCGCTCAACACCGCCTACCGCAGCGCCGAGATGGGCTACTTCATCGGCAACGCCGAGCCCGCGGTGGTGGTCTGCAGCAGCGCCAACGCGGCCTGGCTCGCGCCCATCGCGACCGCGGCCGGCACGCCGCACGTCTTCACGCTCGACGGCGACCGCACCGGCACGCTGCTCGAAGTCGCTTCGCGCTGCAGCGATCGCCACGAAATCGCGCACAAGAACGACGACGACCTCGCCGCCATCATCTACACCAGCGGCACCACCGGCCGCAGCAAGGGCGCGATGCTCACGCACCGCAACCTGCTGTCGAACGCCGAAGTGCTGAAGGACTACTGGGGCTGGCGCAGCGAGGCCGAGGGCGGTGACGTGCTGATCCACGCGTTGCCGATCTTCCATGTGCACGGCCTGTTCGTCGCGATCCACGGCGCGCTGCTCAACGGCAGCCGGATGATCTGGCTCGACAGGTTCGATCCGAAGCGCGTGGTGGACCGGCTGCCCGAGGCGTCCGTCTTCATGGGCGTGCCCACGCTTTACGGCCGCATGCTGGCCGAGCCCGGGCTCACGCGCAAGGCCTGCGCGAACATGCGGCTCTTCATCTCGGGCTCTGCGCCGCTGCTGATCGAGACCTTCAACGAATGGCGCGAGCGCACCGGCCACACGATCCTCGAGCGCTACGGCATGAGCGAGACCGCGATGCTCACCTCGAACCCCTACAACCCGGTCCAGGGCGAGCGCCGCGGCGGCACGGTCGGCTTTCCGCTGCCGGGCGTGCAGCTGCGCGTGCGCAGCGATGCGGGCGAGGACTGCACGACGGACGAGATCGGCCACATCGAGGTCGACGGACCGAACGTGTTCGCCGGTTACTGGCGCATGCCCGAGAAGACGAAGGAAGAATTCACCGCGGACGGCTACTTCAGGACCGGTGACGTCGGCAAGATCGACGGCCTCGGCTACGTCACCATCGTCGGGCGCAGCAAGGACCTGATCATCAGCGGTGGCTACAACGTCTACCCGGCCGAGATCGAGGGCTACATCAATGAGATGGCCGGCGTGGCCGAAAGCGCGATCGTCGGCGTGCCGCATGCGGACTTCGGCGAGGTCGGCGTGGCCATCGTGATCGCGAAGGCGGGCGCCACGTTGGACGCCGAGGCGATCCTGGCCGAGCTCAAGGCGAAGCTGGCCAACTTCAAGATTCCCAAGCGCTGCTTCGTCGTCGCCGAGCTGCCGCGCAATGCCATGGGCAAGGTGCAGAAGGCGCTGCTGCGCGAGCAGCACCAGGCGCTGTTCGCCAACCCGTAGCCCGCAAGCGTTCAGGCGGCGAGCTGCCGCGCGATCATGTAGGCGCCCAGCAGGACTAGCCCGACGAAGAAGCATCGGCGAAAGGTCGCGAGCGACAGGCGCGAGCGGATCCATTGGCCGGCCGCCATCCCGATGAGCGCCGGCACCAGCATGGCCAGCGATTCGCCGATCAGCGAGCCCGAATAGCTGCCGTGTCCCGCGAGGGCGATGCCCAGCGCCACCGTCGAGGTGGTGAAGGACAGGCCCATGGCCTGGATCAGCTCGTCGCGCGTCATGTTCAGCGCCTGCAGGTAGGCGACGGCCGGCACCACGAAGACGCCGGTGAACGCGGTCACCACTCCCGTCAACGCGCCCGCCGCCGGGCCGAGCCATCGTTCGCGGCCGGCCGACACATGGAGCGGCCGCGCCGCCAGGCCCCAGGCCGCGTAGCCGATCAGCGCGATGCCCAGCGCGACCGTGGCCCAGGCACCGGCCGGCGCGCCGAACAGCAGCGCACCGCCCAGCGTGCCCGCGAAGATGCCGGCCTGCATGGCGCCGACACGGCGCCACACCGGGCCGATCGCCGGCCACGGCCGCAACTGCCAGACATTGGTCACGAACGAAGGCACGATCAGCAGCGCCGCCGCCTCGGCCGGCGGCATCCACAGCGCGAGCAGCGCCATCGACAGCGTCGGCAGTCCGAGGCCGACGACGCCCTTGACGATGCCCGCCGCCAGGAAGACGGCCGCCACCGCCAGCCAGGCCATGGCGGCGGTCGCGGCGATCGGATGGATGAAGGGCAGGCCGTCCATGCCACGCAGTCTGCCGGCGATGCGGCCGCTCGAAAATGCGGAAATCGCAGACCCGTCCTCAGTGGCAGGCTGAGGCTGTCGTGATACCTTGGGCGCATGCGATTCGACCTCATCGATCTGCGCCTGTTCCTGAACATCGTCGATGCCGGCACCATCACCGCCGGCGCGCAGCGCACGCACATGACGCTGGCCTCGGCCAGCCAGCGCGTGCTGGGCATGGAGGACGTGCTGGCGACGCCGCTCCTGGTGCGCGAGAAACAGGGCGTGCGCGCCACCGACGCGGGCAGAACGCTGGCGCATCATGCGCGGCTCGTGCTCGCGCAGATGGAGCAGATGCGCGCCGAGCTCGGCGCGTACGGCGCCGGGCTCAAGGGGCAGGTCCGTCTTCTGTGCAACACCTCCGCGATGACCGAGCATCTGCCCGAGGTCTTGAGCGGCTTCCTGGCGGCGCATCCGCACGTCTCGGTCGACCTCGAAGAACAGGCGAGCCAGGACATCGCCGATGCCGTGCGCGCCGGCCTGTGCGACATCGGCATCGTTTCGGATGCGGTCGATGCGGGCGGGCTGCAGCGCTTCGTGTTCCGCAGCGACCACCTCGTGCTCGTCGTTGCGCGCGGGCACGATCTGGCGCGGCGGCGGCGCATCGCCTTTGCCGAGATCGTCGAGCACGAGTTCGTCGGTCTGGCGCCGGGCAGTCCGCTGCAGGAGCACCTCGCGCAGCATGCGAAGCGGCTCGGCAAGCGCCTGGTCTATCGCGTGCGGGTGCGCGGCTTCGAGGCCGTGTGCCGGATGGTCGAGCAGCGCATCGGCATCGGCATCGTTCCGCAGGCCGCGGCCGTGCGCTGTGCGAAGTCGATGCGCCTGGTCGGCGTGCCGCTCACCGATGCATGGGCCCAGCGCAAGCTGATGGCCTGCGTGCGCCAGCACGACGAGTTGCCGTTGAACGTGCAGCGCATGCTGCAGCATCTGCTGGCCGGCGTAGCACCGATGAACTGAGCGCCAAGACAGATAAAGGTCGTTTCATTGGCCCAAGACGAAAAACCCAAGGCCATCGCCGTTCGGACATCCAAAAGCAACGGCCCCCGCGAGGAGGCCGTTGTCGTCGAAAAAGGTGTCTGCGAGTGAGGCCGGACTCGCATCCTGAACCAGGGTTCAGGTGGGCGAGGGCAGCAAGGCTTCGGGTTCATCTGACGCGAGATGATCACACCCGCCAAGCGATATACCAAGCCCTGCTCCGGAGAGCATTGGTACAAGGAAATATTAAGCCCGACAGTCACCGCAGACGGTGCCGATTTTACGCCTGCAAAGGCGTGTGCATGTCGTCCTTCAGAGTAAAAGACCGTCGCCTGCGAGGGCATGGTCCAGGCGCTGGATCAGTTGCGAGGCCTGGGTTTCGCCGGCGGCGTCATCGACCGCACCGGCTTCGCTCGCGGGCGCAGGCGCAGGCGCGGGTACGGGTGCAGATGCGGACGCCGCGAGCGCGGCCTCGCGCTGGCCCAGGTCGAAGGCGAGATTGAGCGAGGCCAGCACCGCGATGCGGTCGCGCGCCTTCACCTTGCCGGCATCGCGGATCTTGCACATCGCGGCATCGACGCGTTCGACTGCGTCGCGCAACTGCTGCTCGCCGCCTTCGGGACAGCCGAGCAGGTAGCTCTGGCCCATGATCTGGACTTCGATTTGTTTCATCGGGAGGAGGTCGAATCTTGTGAGGGATCTGCCGGCAACTGCTCGAGCAGGGCGTCGAGCCGCGTGCGCGCCGCAGCCAGCCGCGACCTGAGCGCATCGCGCTCGCGCGTGAGCGCGTCCACCTGCTCCTGCAGCAACGCATTGGTGCGCTGCACTTCTTCGTGGCGTACGAGCAAACGTTCGACGCGCTCGGCGATCTGGTCCATACGGCTCGGTGCGGGCATGGAAGCATTGTATGTACCCCCAGGCTTCGCGCACTTCGTGTCGCTTCGCCAACCCCCTTGCAGGCGCCGCCGCCCGCGGCCCGGCGAAGCCGGTTCCGCGGCGGCTCACGGACGGGCGAGCTTAAAATGCTTTCGTTGGTGCTCGCGCCGCGGTTCACGCGGCGCAGTTCAACGGGAAGCAGGAGTCGAAGCCCCACACCGGGCCGAGCCAGCCTGCGCTGCCCCCGCAACGGTCAAGCAGCCGGCATCCCGATCAAGGATGCCACCCTCGTCAATCAGCCACTGGGTGCCCTGAAACAGGCACCTGGGAAGGCGGCGAGGGCAGTGCTGTCAGCCCGGATACCGGCCAACGAGGCGGCTGCCGCATGCGCGATCCTGCAGGCAGCCATGACGTCCAAGCACTGGCGGGGAAGCCGGTGGCGGGCTTTGATCTCTTGTCGTTCCCATGAAAACCTGTGTTTCCTCCTCGCGCCTCTCCCGCGCATCCGCGCCTGCGCGCCTTCGGCTCGCCTGCCTTCCGCTCGCGCTCGTCTCGGCCATCGGCGGCAACGCCTTTGCGCAGGCGGTGCCATCGCTCGGCGAAACCGTCGTCACCGCGAACCGCGTCGCGCAGCCCGTGTCCGACCTCGTCAGCGACGTCTCGATCATCGACCGCGAGACCATCGAGCGCAGCGGCGCGGTCGGCGTGGCCGGCGTGCTGGCGCGCCTGCCCGGTGTCGAGATCACACGCAACGGCGGCCCCGGCAACACCAGCAGCGTGTTCCTGCGCGGCGCCGAGACGCGCTTCACCGCGGTCTACATCGATGGCGTGCGGGTCGACTCGCAATCCACCGGCGGCGCCGCCTGGGAAAGCATTCCGCTCGCGCAGATCGACCGCATCGAGGTGCTGCGCGGCCCGGCCGCCGCGGTCTACGGCTCGGATGCGATCGGCGGCGTGATCCAGCTTTTCACGAAGAAGGGCGAGGCCGGCGTGGCGCCTTACGCGGGTGTCGGCTTCGGCAGCTACGGCCTGCGCCACCTCGAGGCCGGTGTCAGCGGCGCGAGCGGCGCCTTCGACTACTCGCTCGGCGTCGCGCACGACGAGAACACCGGCTTCAACGTGCAGCCGGTCAGCAAGCGCGACATCTCGAAGGTCGGCATCACCGACCCCGACAAGGACGGCTACAACAGCACCTCGGGCAACCTGCGGCTCGGCTTCCAGATCGATCCCTCGCAGCGCATCGAGACCTCGCTGCTCTACAACGACATGGCTGCGCGCTACGACAATTCCGGCGTCAAGAAGCCGATCCTGTTCTTCCCCGACGACATCGGCTACAACCGGCTGCGCACCGCCAGCGTGGCCTGGCTCGCGAAGTGGAGCGACGTCTACAGCACGCGCGTGCAGGTGACCGATTCCGACAGCCTCTACAAGACCGAGCCTTCGTTCTACCAGACCGAGACGCATCTGCGCAGCTACCTGTTCCAGAACGAATTCCGCTTCGGTCCGCACCTGTTCACCGCGGCGCTGGAACGCCGCGAGGACGCGCTCGACAACGCCGCCACCTCGGCCACCAGCCCCGAGCTGTCGCGCGACCGGGCCCAGAACGCACTCTCGCTCGGCTACAGCTACGTGCAGGGTCCGCACTCGCTGCAACTGCATGTGCGCCACGACGAGGACAGCGAGTTCGGCGGCAAGACCACCGGCAGCGCGGCCTACGGCTTCGCGATCACGCCGCAATGGCGCGCCACCGTGTCGGCCGGCAACGCCTTCCGCGTGCCGACGCTGTTCCAGCGCTTCAGCCAGTACGGTTCGGCGAGCCTCAAGCCTGAAGAGAGCCGCAACGTCGAGGCCGGCCTGCAGTACACGCAGGGCGCGACGCACGCGGGCTTCGTGGTCTACCGCAACCGCGTGACCAACCTGATCAACTTCGACGGCGGCGCCACGGCCTGCGGTTCGGGCTTCGGCTGCTATGCCAACACCGGGCGCGCCGAGTACGAAGGCATCACGCTCACGGCCGACGACCGCATCGGCGAGGTCACGCTGCGCGGCTCGCTCGACTTCCAGGATCCGCACGACCGCAGCAACGACAACCTGCTGGCCCGCCGCGCGCGCCGTCATGCGAGCTTCGGCGCCGACTGGCGCGTCGGCGGCTGGCTGCTGGGCGCCGAGGTGCAGGCCTCGAGCAAGCGCTTCGACGATTCGGCCAACACCATCACGCTCGGCGGCTACACGCTGCTCAACCTCGTGGCCAGCACGCAGCTCACGCCCGAGCTGAGCCTGGTGGCGCGCATCGACAATGTGGGCAACAAGGACTATATGCTGGCCAACACCTACGCCATGGCGGGACGTTCGGCCTACGTCGGCCTCAAGTGGACGCCGCACTGAACGCGCACGCCGGCGACCCGGCGGCCCCTGCCGCCTGCGCCGCGCTGCTCGTGGCCGCGCCGGCCTCCGGGCAGGGCAAGACCACGGTGGCCGCGGCGCTCGCGCGGCTGCATGCGCGCCAGGGCCGCCGCGTGCGGGCCTTCAAGTGCGGCCCCGATTTTCTCGACCCGCACTGGCTCGCGCTCGCGAGCGGCGCGCCCGTGCATTCGCTCGATCTCTGGATGACCGGCGAGGCCGATTGCCGCGCGCGCCTGCATGCGGCGGCGAGCGCGGCGGAACTGGTGATCGTCGAAGGCGTGATGGGCCTGTTCGACGGGTCGCCCAGCGCGGCCGATCTGGCCGAGCGCTTCGGTCTGCCGGTGATGGCCGTGATCGATGCGCAGGCCATGGCCGGCACCTTCGGCGCGCTGGCCTACGGGCTGCAGAACTTCCGGCCCGGCCTGCCATGGGCCGGCGTGCTGGCCAACCGCGTGGCCGGCGAACGCCATGCCGGCATGCTGAAGGACGCGCTGCGCGAGCCGGACCAGTGGCTCGGCGCCTTGCCGCGCGGCACGGACTTCGCGCTGCCCGAACGCCATCTCGGCCTGGTCGCGACCGGCGAGCTCGGCGATGCGATGGCCCGGCTCGATGCCGCCGCCGATGCGCTGGCCGCGACGCCGCTGGGCCGGCTGCCGGTCGAAGGGCTGCCGCGCGTTCGCTTCGATGCGGTCGCGCCGGCGCAGCCCGCGCCGAGCGCGCCGCTGCTGGCCGGCCGCACCCTCGCGATCGCGCGCGACGCGGCCTTCTCGTTCATCTATCCGGCCAATCTCGATGTGCTGAGCGCGCTCGGTGCGCAGCTCTCGTTCTTTTCGCCGCTGGCCGGCGAGGTGCTGCCGCCCTGCGATGCGGTCTGGCTGCCGGGCGGCTATCCTGAGCTGCATGCGGGTGCGCTCGCCGTCCACGTTGCCTTGCGCGAGTCGCTGGCGCGCCATGTCGTGCAGGGCAAGCCGGTCTGGGCCGAATGCGGCGGCATGATGGCGTTGTTCGACACGCTGACCACGGCCGACGGACAGGCGCATCGCATGTGGGGCCTGCTGCCGGGCCATGTGCGAATGCACAAGCGGCTCGCGGGTCTCGGGCCGCAGCAACTGACACTCGGAGACGCAACTTTGCGCGGGCATACCTTCCATTTCTCGAGTTGCGAGACACCGCTGGCGCCCTCGGCCCATACGGTGCGGCCCGGTGGCGGCCGCACGGCGAGCGCAGGCGAAGCGCTCTATGTGCAGGGGCCGGTGCGCGCGAGTTATTTCCACGCGTGGTTCGATTCCAGTTTCGCGGCCACCGCGCGGCTCTTCCTGCCAGCGCCGATCGGCTTCGACCATGGCTGAGCGCGAATTCATCCTCGGCGGCCAGAAGAGCGGCAAGTCGCGGCGCGCCGAACAGCGCGCCGTCGACTGGCTCGCCGCGTCGCCGGGCCGCCATGCGGTGTTGATCGCGACCGCCATGCCGCACGACGACGAGATGCGCGAGCGCATCGCGCGCCATCGGGCCGATCGCGCCCAGCGCGTGCCCGGGCTCGTCACGGTCGAGGAGCCGGTCGCGCTGGCAGAGGCCATCGATGCGCACAGCGCGCCCGCAACGCTGGTGTTAGTCGACTGCCTCACCCTGTGGCTCACCAACCTGCTGATGCCGCTCGATGCCGCGCTGAGCCCGGCGCCGCCGCAGATCGTGACCGCCCAAGCCTTGCTGTTGAAGGCGCTGGCCGATGCGCGCGGTCCCATCGTGCTGGTCGGCAACGAGATCGGCCTCGGCGTGATCCCGCTCGGCCGCGAGGTGCGTGCCTTCGTCGATGCGCTGGGCCGTCTCAACCAGGAGGTCGCAGCCGCCTGCGACCGCGTCACGCTGATGGCGGCCGGCTTGCCGCTCGCCTTGAAGGAACCCCGATGAACCGTCTTCTGCGCCTGGCGTCCGCCGTGCTGCTGTGCGCACTGGCCTTCGCCGCGCAAGCGGTGGTCGTGTCCGACGAGCGCGGCGTCCGCGTCGATCTGCCGCGGCCGCCGCAGCGCATCGTGTCGCTGCTGCCTTCGCTGACCGAATCGGTCTGCACGCTCGGCGCCTGCGCCCGGCTGGTCGGCGTCGACCGCTATTCCAACTGGCCCGATCCGGTGCGTGCGCTGCCGCAGGTCGGCGGCGGGCTCGATCCGAATGTCGAGGCGATCGTCGCGCTCCAGCCCGATCTGGTGCTGCTGGCCAAGTCCTCGCGCGTGACGCAGCGGCTCGAGGCCCTCGGCCTCAAGGTGCTGGTGCTCGAACCGAAGAGCCATGCCGACGTGCGGCGCGTGCTCGACGCGCTGGGCCGTGCGCTCGGCGTCGACGATGCGCAGCAGGTATGGCGCACCATCGATGCCAGCGTCTCGGCCGCGGCGCAATCGCTGCCCGCGGAAGTGATGAAGCGCACGCGCGTGTACTTCGAAGTCAACAGCGCGCCCTATGCGGCCGGCGAAGTTTCGTTCATCGGCGAGACGCTCGCGCGGCTCGGCGCGAGGAACATCGTGCCGGCTTCGCTCGGGCCTTTCCCCAAGCTCAATCCCGAGTACGTGGTGCGCGCCAATCCCGACCTGATCATGGTCGGCGCGCGCAGCGCGCAAGGTCTGGAACAGCGGCCGGGCTGGGGTGCGATCCGCGCCGTGCGCGAAGGCCGCATCTGCCGCTTCACCGCCGCCGAATCCGACGTGCTGGTGCGGCCCGGCCCGCGCATGGGCGAGGCCGCGCGGCTGATGGCGCAATGCCTGCTCGACAAGACCGACAAGACGCGCGGAGAGCGCGGATGAAGAGCCAGCACCGCCGCGCGCTCGCGCTCGGTCTGGCGCTGCTGCTGCTGAGCGCCGCGCTGCTCGTGCTCGGCGCTGGCATCGGCAGCACCGGTTTCGAGCGCGTGCTGGCGGTGCGCGACGATCCGGTGGCGATGCAGATCGTGTGGGACATCCGCTTGCCGCGCACGCTGGGCGCCTGGCTGGCCGGCGCATTGCTCGGGCTGGCGGGCGCGGTCGCGCAGGGGCTGTTTCGCAATCCGCTGGCCGATCCCTATCTGCTCGGCAGCGCATCGGGCGCCTCGCTCGGCGTGGCGCTGGCCTTGTGGATGTTCGGCGTGTCGCCGACCAGCACGCAATGGGTGGTGCGCCTGGGCCTGACCGGCGCGGCCTTCCTCGGCGCGGTGCTGGCCGTGCTGCTCACGCTGCTGCTGGCGCGCGGCGTGCAGCAGACGCTGCGGCTGTTGCTCGCGGGCGTGATCGTCGGCGTGGTGCTCGGTGCGGTCAAGGACCTGGTCACCATCGCATCGGCCGACATCCTGCAGGCCATCCAGGGCTTCATGCTGGGCAGCACCGGCCTGGTGGGATGGGGCGCGTGTGCGGTGATGGGCGGGCTGGGCGCGCTCTGCCTGCTGTGCGGCTGGGCGCTGGCGCCGGTGCTCGACGGGCTGGCGCTCGGCGAGGCGACTGCCAGCAGCCTGGGCCTGCCGCTGGGCGCGATGCGCGCGGCGCTGGTCGCGGTGCTGGCGCTGGCCACGGGCACGGCCGTGGCGCAGACCGGGCTCATCGCCTTCGTCGGGCTTGCAGCGCCGCACCTGGTGCGCTCGGCCGTCAAGACCACGCATGCGCGGCTGGTGGTGCTGTCGGCCGCGATGGGCGGCCTGCTGCTGATGGCGGCCGATCTGCTGGCGCGCTGGCTGATCGCGCCGCAGGAACTGCCGGTCGGCGTGCTGACCGCGGTGCTGGGCGGCAGCTACCTGCTGTGGCTGATGCACCGGCGCAGCGCGCGCGGAGGCTTCTGATGGCCACGCCCGTCGCGCAGCAGATCGCGCTCGAGGCCCGGCAGGTCCGCGCCACGCTGGGCGTCACCGAGGTGCTGCACGGCATCGATCTGTCGCTGGCGTCCGGCCGCTGGACCAGCATCGTCGGGCCGAACGGCGCCGGCAAGTCGACACTGCTGAAGGTGCTCGCGGGCCTGCTCGCGCACACGGGCGGCGTGCATCTGTTCGGCGAGCCGCTGGCTGCGCTGTCCGGACGCGCGCGCGCGCAGCGGCTGTCCTGGCTCGGGCAGGGCGGCGCGGGCGAGGGCAGCGCCGACGACCTGATGGTCTACGACGTCGCGATGCTCGGCCGCCTGCCGCACCAGCGCTGGCTCGCGGCACCGAGCGCGCTCGATCGCGCCGCCGTGGAACGCGCGCTGCGCAGTACGCAGGCCTGGGCATGGCGCGGCCGGCCGCTCGGCCAGCTGTCGGGTGGCGAGCGGCAGCGCGTGCTGCTGGCGCGCGCGCTGGCGGTCGAAGCCGGGCTGCTGCTGATGGACGAGCCGCTGGCCAACCTCGATCCGCCGCATCAGGCCGACTGGATGCAGACCGCGCGCGCACTGACCGCCGAAGGACGCACGGTCGTCAGCGTGCTGCACGAACTCAACGCCGCGCTCGCCGCCGATGCGATGGTGGTGATGGCCGAGGGGCGCGTGCTGCACCACGGCGCCTGCGACGACCCCGCGACGCACGAAGCGCTCGAAGCGGTCTTCGACGGGCGCGTGACGGTTCACCGCGTGGCCGGCCATTGGATGGCGATACCGCATTGACGAAAGAAGGAAGGACACCCATGCAGATCGAAACTCCGCCCAGCGAAAGACCCTACGAGAAGCCCGAAG
Organism: Variovorax sp. PBL-E5; assembly: GCF_901827185.1. Classification (NCBI taxonomy): domain Bacteria; kingdom Pseudomonadati; phylum Pseudomonadota; class Betaproteobacteria; order Burkholderiales; family Comamonadaceae; genus Variovorax; species Variovorax sp. PBL-E5. The sequence continues at coordinate 2,484,155 of NZ_LR594671.1, forward strand.
GCGAGCGCCGCGGCATCGTGATCGTCAACACCGGCGACGGCAAGGGCAAGAGCACCGCCGCCTTCGGCCTCGCGCTGCGCGCGCACGGCCGCGGCAAGGCGGTGAAGATCTACCAGTTCATGAAGGTGCCGAGCGCGCGTTTCGGCGAGCACCGCATGTTCGAGCAGATCGGCATCCCCATCGAAGGCCTGGGCGACGGCTTCAGCTGGAAGAGCCAGGACCTGGAACGCTCGGCGCAGCTCGCGCGCGATGGCTGGGAGAAGGCGAGGGCGGCGATCCTCTCGGGTGAGCATTTCATGGTGGTGCTCGACGAGGTCACCTACCCGCTGATCTACGGCTGGCTGCCGCTGCAAGGCGTGCTCGACACACTGCGCGCACGGCCGAAGGAAGTGCACGTCGTGCTGACCGGGCGCCGCTGCCCGCCCGAGATCATCGAACTGGCCGACACGGTGACCGAGATGCAGATGGTCAAGCATGCGTTCAAAGCTGGTATTCCCGCTCAGCGCGGAATTGAAGACTGAGATGTTCGCGCCGGCGGTTTGGCTCCCTCCCCCTTTGGGGGAGGGCCGGGGTGGGGGCACGACAGCGCTGATCAGTGTCGCGGCCTTGTTGCTCGCCATGGCCATCGACTGCTGGCTCGGCGAGCCTCCCCCTCGTTGGCATCCCGTCGTCTGGATCGGCCGCTACCTCGGATGGATCGGGCGACGCATCGCGCCGCGTGCAGAGATGGCGTCACGCGCGTGCGATCTTCCACGCCTCGTCGCCGGCGCGGCTGCCTGGTGGGGCGGTGCCGCGATGGTCTTCTGCGCCGCATGGATCGTCGCTGCCATCGCCGAACGCCTCCCACCCTGGGCCGCTGCCGTGCTCATCGGCCTCGCGCTCAAGCCCTTGCTCGCCTGGCGCATGCTGCGCGACGAAGTGCTCGCGGTCGAGGCGGCGCTCGGCCGCTCGCTCGAAGAAGGCCGCGCGCAGCTTGCGAGGCTGGTGAGCCGCGACGTGAACGAGCTGAGCGAGTGCGAAGTGCGCGAAAGCGCGATCGAATCGCTGGCCGAGAACCTCAACGATTCGCTGGTCGCGCCGCTGTTCTGGTTCGTGCTCGGCGGGTTGCCCGGCGCCGCGATCTACCGCTTCGCCAACACGGCCGATGCGATGTGGGGCTACCGCGGCGAGCGCGCTGGCCGTGTCTGGGAATGGGCCGGCAAGTGGGCCGCGCGCGCGGACGACCTGCTCTCGTGGCCGCCCGCGCGCCTCACCGCGCTGGTGCTCTTGCTTTGCTCCCTCCCCCTCCGGGGGAAGGCCGGGGTGGGGGCGATCCGCCGTGAAGCCGATCAAACCCCGTCCCCCAACAGCGGCTGGCCCATGGCCGCAATGGCAATGCTGCTCGATGTGCGCCTCGCCAAGCCCGGCGTCTACACGCTCCATGCGGCCGGTCGAGCCGCGACCTCGGCCGACACCTCGCGCGCCGTGGACCTGGCCTCGCGTGCAGTGATCGCATGGGCCGTCTGCGCCGCGATCGCCATCGCGGGCCTGTCGGCGATCGGATGGCCATGAGCGCCTTCGAGGATCCAGGCCCGGTCCACGGCGGCCCCGACGCCCGAGGCGCCGTGCCGCACGATTTCTCCACCAACGGCAATGCCTGCGGGCCATGCCCCGCCGCGCTGGACGCGCTGCAAGCTGCCGACGCCGCCCGCTACCCGGACCCGCGCTTCACCGCGCTGCGCACCCGGCTCGCCGCGTTCCATGGTGTCGAGGACGAACGCATCCTGATCGCGGCCAGCGCGAGCGAATTCATCGCACGCATCAGCGCGGCCGTCGCGCAGCAGGGCGGGCGCCGAGTGTCGCTGCCGCCTTGCAGCTACGGCGACTGCCTGCGCGCCGCCCAGGCCTGGGGCTTGTCAGTGCAATGCGCGCCGTCACCGTCGGCCGATGCGGACCTGGTCTGGTGCTGCGATCCGTCGAGTCCGCTCGGCCAGGCCCAGGACGGCCTGCAGGGCGTGATCGACGCACTGCCTGCGCAGGCCGTCTGCGTCCTCGATCTGGCCTATGAGCCCTTGCGCCTGGAAGGACGCCTGGGGCTCGGCGCGGCGCAGAAGGCGCGCGTCTGGCAGCTCTGGACGCCGAACAAGGCGCTGGGCCTGACGGGCGTGCGCGCGGCCTACGCGATCGCGCCGGCCGGCGAAGAGGGAATGCGTGCGCGCCTCGATCGGCTGGCGCCTTCCTGGCCCCTCGGTGCGCATGGCGTGGCGCTGCTCGCGGCCTGGACCGAAGAGGACGCTCAGGCCTGGTTGCGGCACAGTCTGGCGCAGCTTCGTCACTGGAAGGCCGAGCAGCAGGCGATGTGCACAGCGCTCGGCTGGACCTGCCTGCCCAGCGTCGCGAACTTCTTCTGCGCGCGCCCGGACACGCCCCATGCCGCGCGGGCCGCGGCGCTGCGCGATGCCGGCGTCCAGTTGCGCGACACCGCATCCTTCGGCCTGCCGGACCATGTGCGCCTCGGTGTGTTGCCGCCCGCGAGCCAGCGAGCGCTGCGGCACGCATGGACGGCCGAGCGTCGCGGCTCAGCGCCCGGCACGCCGTGAAGCCGGCGGCGCCGCCCGGAGCCGTTCCAGGAACAGGCGCAGGTAGGCGCTCTCGTGCGCCGTGCGATAGGCCAGGTGCAGCGTGGACACCGCCTCCTTGTCGAGCAGGCGCCGATAGACCACGCCCGCCAGCTGGATGCATTGGGTGTCGCTGGGCACCAGTGCGATGCCGCCCCCCGCGGCCACGAGACCGATGATGGTGGACGCATCGCGCGCCTCCTGCACCATCCGCGGCCGAAAGCCGGCCTTGGCGCACAGCTCCTGCACTTTCCAGTAGAGGCCGATGCCCGCGTTGCGCGGGTACATGATGAGCGGCTGGTCGCGCAGGCCATCGTCGAAGCCGTGCCCGGTCGCGTGATCTGGGGCAGCGACTGGCCGCATATTCCCGAAGGCGGGCGCGACACCGGCGAACTGCTTGAGCTCCTGGCCGATTGGGTGCCCGATGCCGCGGCGCGAGAAAAAATCCTGCGCGACAACCCGGCGCGGCTGTTCGGCTTCTAGGCTGGCCGCATTCACTTCTCTCGGACGTCTCCATGCATTGCATTCAGGAACTCGACACCGCCGGCGCGCGCGGTGGAGACCTTCGTCCATGGCGCGACGCGCTATCTGGTGGTGCCGCAGCTGGCCCGCGATGTCGCGGGCCAGCCGGCGCGGATGACGCTGGGCGACAGCGATGTCGATGCCCTGATCTATCGCTGGCAGGACGGCCGCTTCGTCGAGCATGCGCGCATCGCGGTGCCCGGCGGCGAGGACGCGGCGGCCATCGCACTGGCGGACCGTGTGAAGCCCCGTGCAGCGGACGCCTGAGCGCTCGACAGGTCCGGTCGGTGCTCAGCTGCGCTGCAGCCTCGGATGCTTGGCGAACAGCTCTGCCGCCCAATCCACGAAGACCCGCACCTTGGCGCTCAGGTGGCGATTGGGCGGATAGACCACATGCACCGGCAGGGGCGGCCGGATCCAGTCGTGCAGGATCTCGACCAGCTCGCCGCTCGCGATGTAGGGCTCGGCCATGTAGGTGATGACCTGCGAGATGCCGAAGCCGCCGAGCACCGCCGTCATGTGCGCATTGCTGTCGTTGACCGACACGCGGTACGGCCCCGCGAGCTCGATGTGCTCGTCGCCCTTGACGAACTCGTGGGGAAAGATGCGCCGCGTGCTGCCCGAGAAGAAGCTCACCACCAAGTGCCGCTTCTCGATGTCGGCCGGATGCTGCGGCGTGCCGTAGCGCTTGAGGTAGGCCGGCGAGGCCACCGTCATCCAGGGCAGGGTGCCGATGCGGCGCGCGACCAGCGACTGGTCGGTCAGATCGCCGCCGCGGATCACGCAGTCGACGTTGTCCGTGATCAGGTCCACCGTGCGGTCGCTGACGCCAAGGTCGACCTGGATGTCGGGGTAGCGGTCGCAGAAGGTCGACAGCGCCGGCAGGATCACCAGCCGTGCCATCGCCGAGCCGACATCCAGCCGCAGGCGCCCGGTCGGGTTGGCCTGCGCGTTGGTCATGCTGGCCTCGATCTCGTCGAAGTCGTTCAGCAGGCGCGCGGTGCGCTCGAAATACGCCGCGCCGTCCGGCGTGACCGTCACGCGCCGGGTGGTGCGGTTGAGCAGCTTCACGCGCAGGCGCGACTCCAGCGCCTGGATCTGCTTGGTCACGGTGCCCTTGGGCAGCCCGAGCGAGTCGGCGGCGCGCGTGAAAGTGCCCGCCTCGACGACGCGGACAAAGATCCGCATGCCCTGGATCTGGTCCATTCGATGTTTCTCCATGGGGCCGGCGAACGCCGGCGGAGCGGGATTCTCACATGTTGCCCCGAAGCGATTGTTGATTGATTGGAAACAGAGTGGGGTTCGATGGCCCGTTGCGGTGGTCAATGCGCGGCTTATATTCAAGCCATCGTTCACCCACTGAGGTTGTCCATGTCATCCCGTCCGACTCCGCACCCTGCTGCCGCCCCCGTGGCGGCACCGGGCGCCGAAACCGACATCCGCATCGAGCTGCCCGACCGCGAGCCGGTCGCGGCGCGCCTGTACGGCCAGCGGGCGCGGGGTGCCACGGTGCCGCTGGTGCTGCATTTCCACGGCGGCACCTTCGTCTGCGGCGATCTGGACAACGGCCGCAACGTGGCACGCCTGCTGGCGGGGGCCGGCGCGGTGGTGGTGTCGCTCGACTATCCCCTGGCGCCCAAGGCGCCGTTCCCCGAGCCGATCGAGGTCGGCTATGCGGCGCTCGAATGGCTCTACAAGCAGCGCGTGAAGATGGCCGGCAAGGGCGCCCGCATGTTCCTGGCCGGCGAGGAAGCCGGCGGCAACCTGGCCGCCGCGGTGGCGCTGATGGCGCGCGACCGGGCACATCCGCCGCTGGCCGGCCAGATCCTGCTGTCGCCGATGCTGGACCCCTGCGCGGGCACGGCCTCGCTGCGCAAGGCGAGCGGCGATACGCCGAATTGCCGATGGGCTTCGGGCTGGCAGGAGTACCTGGCCTGTCCGATGAACACCACGCATCCCTATGCGGTGCCCGGCGCCTCGCTGCGGCTGGCCCAGTTGGCGCCGACGCTGGTGCTGGTCGGGCAGGACGACGCGATGCGCGACGAAGGCATGAACTTCGCGCGCCGGCTGAGCGAGGCCGGCATTCCGGTGACCCGGCATGTGCTGCCGGGTGCCGACAACTGGCCCGATGCACTGTACGAGCCTGAAAGCTCGGGCTGCGCAGCCTGCGAGGCGACGGTGCAGCAGCACTTCCGCGAGTTCTTCAGCGCGGCACCGCCACCGCACTAGGCGGGCCGCGGCGCCAGGGCCCTGAAGGCCCCTGTCGCACGAACCGCCCCTGATGGGCGAGGTCATGGTTTCTCTGTCGATGCGGTGGCACAACCACCGTGCGGGGAGAGTGATTTTCCCGAGCGACGCCTGCCTTCCCGATGCCGGGACGCCGCGCCCACCGATCGATCCGTTTTCCGGCTTCCCCGCGCCATCCGCGCAGGGCGGCCCTTTGCATCCCAAGAGTCACCCAAAAGGACGTTTCATCATGACGAAGCAAAAGCTCTCCTCCCTGGCCCGCCGCGGCGTCTGGCCCACCGTGACCGGCCTGACCGCGGCGATCGCGATCGCCTGCGCGGTGCTCGGCCTGCACAGCTTCAATGCCGAGGCGAACGACGCCAAGGCGGTCGCGGCGCCGCGCGCGACGCCGGTCTCGGTGGCCACCGTCGCCGCCTCCGACGTCAATGCCTGGGACGAGTTCTCGGGCCGGCTCGAAGCGGTCGAACGGGTCGACGTGCGCTCGCGCGTGGCCGGTGCGGTGCAGGCGGTGCACTTTCGCGAAGGCTCGCTGGTCAAGCAGGGCGAGCTGCTGATCACCATCGACCCCGCGCCCTATGCGGCCGAGGTCGAGCGGGCCGAGGCACAGGTCGCCTCGGCGCAGGCGCGCCTGTCCTTCAGCCGCAGAGAGCAGGAACGCGCGCGCCGGCTGTGGGACGAGCAGGCCATCGCGCAGCGTGAACTCGACGAGCGCGTCAATGCCGGGCGCGAAGCCGAAGCCAACCTGCATGCCGCGCAGGCCTCGCTGCAGAGCGCGCGCCTGAACCTCGGCTACACGCAGGTGCGTGCGCCGGTGTCCGGCCGCATCGGCAAGCTGGAGGTCACGGTCGGCAACCTCGTCGCCGCCGGCCCCGGCGCGCCGGTGCTCACGACGCTGGTGTCGGTAAGCCCGATCTACGCCAGCTTCGATGTCGACGAGCAAGTCGTCGTGCGGGCGCTGAAAGACCTGCCCGGCGGCGCCAGCGCGCGCAGCAGGATCGACGGCATCCCGGTCCAGATGGGCACCGCCGGCCTCGACGGCACGCCCTACGAAGGCCGCCTGCAGCTGATCGACAACCAGGTCGACGCCCGCAGCGGCACGGTGCGCGTGCGCGCCGCCTTCGACAACAAGGACGGCGCGCTGATCCCCGGCCAGTTCGCGCGCATCCGCATGGGGCAGGCGCGCAGCGACAGCGCGCTGCTGGTCAGCGAACGCGCGATCGGCACCGACCAGAACAAGAAGTACGTGATGGTCGTCGGCGACGACAACAAGGCCGAGTACCGCGAGGTCACGCTCGGCGCGCCGGTGAACGGTCTGCGCGTGGTGAGCAAGGGCCTGAAGGCCGGCGAGCGCATCGTCGTCAACGGCCTGCAGCACATCCGTCCCGGCGCGCTGGTCGCGCCGCAGAGCGTGACCATGGACGCCCGCGCCGAGCCGCCGCAGGCGCAGGCCGTGGTCGCCGCGAAATCCTGATCCGGGCTTCCGGAGGAATCCCAAAATGAATCTGTCCAAGTTCTTCATCGACCGGCCGATCTTCGCCGGCGTGCTCTCGCTGCTGATGCTGATCGCCGGCCTGATCGCGCTGCGCAGCCTGCCGATCTCCGAATACCCCGAGGTGTCGCCGCCCTCGGTGGTGGTGCGCGCGCAGTATCCCGGCGCGAACCCGAAGGTGATCGCCGAGACGGTGGCGACGCCGATCGAGGAGCAGATCAACGGCGTCGAAGGCATGCTCTACATGGGCAGCCAGGCGACCACCGACGGCGTGATGACGCTGACCGTGACCTTCCAGCTCGGCACCGATCCCGACAAGGCGCAGCAGCTGGTGCAGAACCGCGTCTCGCAGGCCGAGCCGCGGCTGCCCGAGGAAGTGCGGCGTTTGGGCATCACGACCGTCAAGAGCGCGCCCGACCTGACGATGGTGGTGCACCTCGTGTCGCCGAACAACCGCTACGACATGAACTACCTGCGCAACTACGCGGTGCTCAATGTCAAGGATCCGCTGTCGCGCATCCAGGGCGTAGGCCAGGTGCAGATCTTCGGCGGCGGCGACTACTCGATGCGCGTCTGGCTCGATCCGCAGAAGGTCGCGCAGCGCGGCCTGTCGGCGGACGACGTGGTGGCCGCGATCCGCGGCCAGAACGTGCAGGCCGCGGCCGGCGTGGTCGGCCAGTCGCCGGGTGCGCAGGGTGCGGACATGCAGCTCTCGATCAATGCCCAGGGCCGGCTCCAGAACGAGGACGAGTTCGGCGACATCATCGTCAAGACCGGGGCCGACGGGGCGGTGACGCGGCTGCGCGACATCGCGCGCCTGGAGCTCGGCGCGGCCGACTATTCGCTGCGCTCGCTGCTCAACAACGACCCGGCGGTCGGCATGGGCGTGTTCCAGGCGCCGGGCTCGAACGCGCTCGACATCTCGGCCAACGTGCGCAAGACCATGGACGAGCTGCAGAAGAACATGCCCGAGGGCGTGGAGTACCGCATCGCCTACGACCCGACGCAGTTCGTGCGCGCCTCGATCGAATCGGTGATCCACACGCTGCTCGAAGCGATCATGCTGGTGGTGCTGGTCGTGATCCTGTTCCTGCAGACCTGGCGCGCCTCGATCATTCCGCTCCTGGCGGTGCCCATTTCGGTGATCGGCACCTTCGCCGTGCTGCACGTGCTGGGCTTCTCGATCAATGCGCTGAGCCTGTTCGGGCTGGTGCTGGCGATCGGCATCGTGGTCGACGATGCCATCGTGGTGGTGGAGAACGTGGAGCGCAACATCGAGGCCGGGCTGACGCCGCGCGAGGCCACCTACCGCGCGATGCGCGAGGTGTCGGGGCCGATCATCGCGATCGCGCTGGTGCTGGTCGCGGTGTTCGTGCCGCTGGCCTTCATCAGCGGGCTCACGGGCCAGTTCTACCGGCAGTTCGCGGTGACCATCGCGATCTCGACCGTGATTTCGGCGATCAACTCGCTCACGCTGTCGCCGGCGCTCGCTGCCTTGCTGCTGCGCGGCCACGACGCGCCCAAGGATGCGCTGACGCGCGGCATGGACCGTGTCTTCGGCTGGCTGTTCCGCGGCTTCAACCGGCTGTTCCGGCGCGGTGCCCAGGCGTACAGCGGCGGCGTCAAGGGCGTGATCTCGCGCAAGACGCTGATGCTGGTGGTCTACCTGGCACTCATCGGCGTCACCTTCGGCCTCTTCAAGGCCGTGCCGAGCGGCTTCGTGCCGGCGCAGGACAAGCAGTACCTGATCGGCTTCGCGCAGCTGCCGGACGGCGCCACGCTGGACCGTACCGACGAGGTGATCCAGCGCATGGGCGACATCATGAAGAAGAACCCGAACGTGCAGGATGCGATCGCGTTCCCGGGCCTGTCGATCAACGGCTTCACCAACAGCTCGAACTCGGGCATCGTGTTCGCCACGCTCAAGCCCTTTGCCGAGCGCCAGCGCGCCGACCAGAGCGGCGGTGCGATCGCGGGCCAGCTCAACCAGCAGTTCGCGGGCATCCAGGACGCCTTCATCGTGATGTTCCCGCCGCCGCCGGTGGCGGGACTCGGCACCACGGGCGGCTTCAAGCTGCAGCTGGAAGACCGCGCCTCGGTCGGCTACGAGCAGATGGACGCGGCGGTCAAGGCCTTCATGGCCAAGGCCCAGCAGGCGCCCGAGCTGGCCGGCATGTTCACCAGCTGGCAGGTCAACGTGCCGCAGCTCTATGCCGACATCGACCGCACGCGCGCACGCCAGCTCGGCGTGCCGGTGACGGACATCTTCGACACCATGCAGATCTACCTCGGCAGCCTGTACGTCAACGACTTCAACAAGTTCGGCCGTACCTACAGCGTGCGCGTGCAGGCCGACGCGCCGTTCCGCGCGCGTGCGGAGGACGTCGGCCTCCTGAAGGTGCGCTCGACCAGCGGCGAGATGGTGCCGCTGTCGGCCCTGATGAAGGTCAACTCGAGCTTCGGCCCGGAACGCGCGATGCGCTACAACGGCTACCTCGCGGCCGACATCAACGGCGGCCCGGCGCCCGGCTATTCGTCTGGCCAGGCACAGGACGCGGTGATGCGCATTGCCGCGCAGACCCTGCCCAAGGGCGTGAGCTACGAATGGACCGAGCTGACCTACCAGGAGATCCTGGCCGGCAACTCCGCGCTGCTGGTGTTCCCGCTCGCGATCCTGCTGGTGTTCCTGGTGCTGGCCGCGCAGTACGAGAGCCTGACCTTGCCGATCGCGATCATCCTGATCGTGCCGATGGGCCTCCTGGCCGCGATGACCGGCGTCTGGCTCTCGGGCGGCGACAACAACGTGTTCACGCAGATCGGGCTGATCGTGCTGGTGGGGCTGAGCGCGAAGAACGCGATCCTGATCGTCGAGTTCGCGCGCGAGCTGGAGTTCGCCGGCCGAACGCCGATCCAGGCCGCGATCGAGGCCAGCCGCCTGCGGCTGCGCCCAATCCTGATGACCTCGCTGGCTTTCGTGATGGGCGTGCTGCCGCTGGTGCTGTCCACCGGCGCGGGCTCCGAGATGCGCAAGGCGATGGGCGTCGCGGTGTTCGCCGGCATGCTCGGCGTGACGGCTTTCGGCCTGTTCCTGACGCCCGTGTTCTACGTGCTGCTGCGCCGGCTGACCGGCAACAGGCCGCTCAAGCTGCACGGCGAGGTGCCGCATATCGATGCCTTCGTGTCGGGCGACCAGCCGGCCGCTGCACCGTCGGCTGCGGCCGGTGGTGGCGGATTGCGGCCGATGCCTGCATCACCGCGCAAGGCGCATGACTGATGACACGGACCGCGGCCTCGGGGCCGCTCGAAAAGGACAACGCACCATGACACGCGATCTTCAAACTCTGAGCCGGCGCTGGAACGCCGCGCTGGTCCCGCTGCTGGCGGCGCTCGTGCTGGCCGGCTGCGCGACCGCGCCGGCCGAACTGCCGCCCGTCAACGCGCCGGCGCAATTCAAGGAACAGGGCGCAGCCGTCGCGCCGAAGGAAGGCACGTGGACACGCGCCCAGCCAGCCGAAGCGCAGCCGCGCGGCGAATGGTGGCGCGCCTTCAATGACCCGGTGCTCGATGCGCTGGTCGAACGCGCCGATGCCAACAACACCACGCTGCAGGGCGCGGCCGCGCGCCTGGCCGAGGCACGTGCGCTGGCACGCAGCACCGATGCCGACCGTGCGCCGCAGATCGGCGTCGGCGCGGGCGCGAACCGCGCGGCAGGGTTGGACCGGGTCCAGAGTCCGAATGCCCAGACCTTGCTCACGGCCGGTGCCAACGTCTCGTACGAGGTCGATCTGTTCGGCCGCCTGTCGCAGGCCAGCGATGCGGCGCGGCTCGATGCCGATGCGCGCGCCGGCCTGCTGCAGAGCACGAAGCTGCTGGTCGAGGCCGAGACCGCGCAGACCTATCTGTCGCTGCGCGCACTCGATGCCGAGCGCGCGCTGGTGCGCGAATCCGTCGATGCCTACCGCGACACGCTGCGCCTCACGCAGCGCCGCTACCAGGCCGGCGACCTGGCCGAACTCGACGTCGCGCGCGTCGAGACCGAAGTGGCCGCCACCGAATCCGACGCGCTGACGCTCGACCGTCAGCGCGCGGAAACCGAACACGCGCTCGCCGTGCTGGTGGGCGATACGGCATCGAACTTCGGTCTCCGGACCGACGCATGGTCGGCCGCCTTGCCGGTGATTCCGGCCGGCATTCCCGGCACCGTGCTGGCGCGGCGGCCCGATATTTCGGCGGCGCAGAAATCGGTGCTGGCGGCGCAGGCGCGCGTGGGCGTTGCGCAGGCCGCGTGGTTCCCGGACATCTCGCTCACGGGCGGCGCGGGCTATGCATCGTCGACTGCCGGCGATCTGTTCAAGTGGTCGGCGCGCTCCTGGGGCATTGGCGCGCTGCTGTCGCTGCCGCTCTTCGACGGCGGCCGCCGCGAGGCCGGCGTGCAGAGCGCATCGGCGCAACTCGACGGCGCGCTGGCGAGCTACCGCACGCAGGTGCTGACGGCCGTCAAGGAGGTCGAGGACCAGCTGTCGGCACTGCGCATCCTGGACGCGCAGTCGGAGGTGCAGGCCAAGGCCGTCGCCTCGGCAACCCGCGCGACCGCGCTGTCCGATTCGCGCTACCGCAATGGCTATGTCAGCCAGCTCGACCTGCTCGACGCCCGGCGCAGCGAACTGCGCAACCGGCGCCAGGCGCTGCAGGTGCGCTCGGCGCAGTACCAGGCGACGGTGGGGTTGATTCGCGCGCTGGGGGGTGGGTGGGAGACGGCGGTGGCCGAAGCTGCGCCGGCGGGCCAGAGCTTCAAGGCTGCAACTCGATCTCCCACTTGACCCAGTCGCCGCGATAGATCACCTCCGCGTAATACAGCACCTGCTCGTTCCGGTCCAGGAAAACGCGGCTGACATGCGCCACGGGCGTGCCCGGCCTCACCTTGAGAAGACGCGCGGCTTCCGCGTCAGCGGTCGCTATCGACATCGTCTGATGTGCGCGCTGGATGCGTACGTTCTTCATGCGGAGCAACTGCGGGATCACGGCGTGCGTTCTGAATTCGTCCGGTGAGCGCTGAAAGATGTCCTGCAGCAGGTACAGCGAGATCAGCGCATAGGGCCTGCCTTCCGTGAAGTGAAGCCGCCGCATGTAAACATAGTTCTTGCCGAGCTTGCCCACTTCGGAACCGACCTTGGGCGTGCCGTGGGCTTCGTCGAAGGTCAGCATCTTCGCGCTGGTGGATTCGTACATCTGCGCCAGGGACTGCAGCGACGTCTTCATCACCACCGTGTTCGGCTCGTCGTCTCTCTTCGTCACGGCCGTGCCAAGCCCCCGCCGTGGCGAAAGCAGTCCCTCCTTCGTCAACAACTGGACGGCCTGCCTGACGGTCACGCGGGCCACGCGGAACTCCTCGGCAAGCGCCTCGAGCGTCGGGATCAGGCCGCCCGCCGGCCACTCCTTCTTGTCGATGCGCGCGCGCAGGATGTCCGCGATCTGCAGATAGAGCGGCATCGGGCTGTCTGCGAGAGGGCTTGACGCGCCTTTCTGCTCTAAAGTACTATTAACCATTCTTTTAGCTTTTAGGCATTTAAGCAATTATGCAGCAGTTCACGGGCTCCGACCGATCGAGCGGCGGCTACGACTACATCATCGTCGGCGCCGGTTCCGCTGGGTGCGTGCTGGCAAACCGGCTTTCCGCCGACCCCGCTGTGCGCGTGCTGCTGCTCGAGGCCGGTGGGGCCGATCGCAATCTCTGGCTGCGTTTGCCGGTGGGCTACTTCAAGACCATCTACAACTCGAAGTTCTCCCGCGTGTTCGACGCCGAAGGCGGCGACGCGCTGAACGGGCGCCGCATCGCGTGGCCGCGCGGCCGGGTTCTGGGCGGGTCGAGTTCCATCAACGGCCTCATCTATCTGCGGGGCCAGCGCGAGGACTTCGACACATGGGCCGCGCAAGGCGCGACAGGATGGGACTACGCATCCGTGTTGCCATACTTCAAGAAGTCCGAGGCATTCGCCGGCCCCGAGTCCCGGTATCACGGCACCCAAGGCGAGCTTGGCGTCTCCGAATTGCGCGACGACCATCCCTATTGCGGCCATTGGCTCGACGCGGCGCAACAGTTCGGGCTGCCCCGCAACTCAGATTTCAACAGCGAGACGGACTACGGTGTCGGCGCCTTTCACCTCACCATCGCGGGTGGCTGGCGGTCCAGCGCCTCGGTCGCATTCCTGCGGCCCGTTCTGCATCGCCCGAACCTGACCGTGGTGACCGCCGCGCACGTCACGCGCGTACTGTTCTCCGGCACGCGCGCTGCCGGCGTGGAATGGATCCGCAACGGTTCGCGCACCAGCGCCATCGCCGACGGCGAGGTCATCCTCTGCGCCGGCGCGATCCAGTCGCCGCAGGTGCTGCAGCTGTCCGGCGTGGGCCCGGCGGCCCTGTTGCGCCAGGCCGGCGTGCCGGTGGTCGTCGATTCGCCCGAGGTCGGTGCCAATCTGCAGGACCACTACCAGGCCCGCACGATCGTCAAGCTGCGCAAGCCGCATTCGCTGAACGACCATGTGCGCAACCCGCTGAGGCTGGCATCGATGGGCCTGGAGTGGATGCTCTTCAATCGTGGACCGCTGACCGTCGGTGCCGGGCAGGTCGGCGGCTTCGCGCGCACGCGGTATGCGCTCGGCAGCCGTGCGGACATCCAATTCAGCGTGATGCCGCTTTCCGTGGACAAGCCCGGGGAGCCGCTGCATCGATTTTCCGGCTTTACCGCCACTGCCTGCCAATGCCGCCCCGAATCGCGCGGCATGGTCGGCATCGTTTCGGCGGACCCGATGGCTGCGCCTCGCATCCAGGCCAACTACCTGACGCAAGAGATCGATCGCCGAACCATGGCCGACGGGGTGCGGATGCTGCGCGACATCTATGCGCAGCCGGCTTTTCGGGACCTTGTGGATACGCAGGTGCTTCCCGATTCCACGCACCGGACCGAAGACGACCTGCTGCGTTTCGGTCGCGACCATGGCAGCACGGTTTTTCACCCCAGCGGCACCTGTCGCATGGGCAGCGATGCACGCGCTGTGGTATCGCCGGAGCTCGCGGTCAACGGGGTCTCGGCGCTGCGGGTCATCGACGCTTCGGTGATGCCCAGGATGACGTCGGGCAACATCAACGCGCCGACCATCATGATCGGCGAGAAGGGCGCCGACATGGTCATCGCCGCAGCGCGGCAGGCCAGCTCGGCAGGACTCGGGGCACTCGCATGAAGTTCGTCTACGGAAGCCTCATCGGCGGCATCTGGCGCGACTCGCCATCGACGCTCCGGACCGTGAACCCTGCACGGCCCTCGCAACCCGTTGGAACCTATGGCCAGGCGACGGCCGCAATGGTCGACGAAGCGGTTGCTGCCGCAGCGGCCGCGCAACGCGCGTGGCGCAAGCTTCCAGCGCCGGAGCGCTGCGCGTCCTTCGCCCGCTTCATCGACGCGATCGAAGCGAACAAGGAACGGCTCGCCGAGGCCATCACAGCCGAACAGGGCAAGACGCTCCTCGAAAGTCGCGGCGAGATTGCCAAGGCCTGCTCGGAAAGCCGTTTCATGCTGCAGCACGTGATGACCGCCGAAGGCACGCGACACGTGCCCGCGCTGCGCGCAGGCGTGCGCAATATCGTGCTGCGCCGGCCGCGCGGGGTGATCGTCGCGATCACCCCGTGGAACTTTCCCGTCATGACGCCGATGCGCAAGATTGCACCGGCCCTGGGGTTCGGCAACGCGGCGATCATCAAGCCATCGGAATTCACGCCTGCAGCAGCCTGCATCCTCGGCGAGCTTGCGACAGGGATGTTGCCCGACGGGCTCCTGCAAGTGCTGCATGGCGGCCCGGACATCGGCAACGCGCTCGTCGGCCATCGTGGGGTGCACGGTGTCACGTTCACTGGCTCCGTCGGCACGGGCCGGCGCATCATTGCCGCCACGGCGAACAATCTCGCCGAGCTTTCGCTGGAGCTGGGCGGCAAGAACGCCGTCGTGATCCACGATGCGGACGATCTCGATGCTTGTCTCGATCAGGTCGCAAGCGCGGCCCTGATGTGTTCCGGCCAGCGCTGCACGGCGGTGAGCCGCGTGCTGGTGCGCCGTGCGCTGGGTGAGCGGGTTGCAAAGGGTCTCGCGCAGCGTGCGAGCAGGATGCGCGTCGGCGATGGCATGGACGCGGCCACACAGCTCGGTCCCGTCACCCATCTCTCCCAGTTCGAGCATGTGATGTCCGCCGTGAGCAAGGCCCGCAGCGAAGGGGCCTTGGTCGTCGCGGGCGGGCAGGGGTTGGAAGTCCAGGGCTGCGAAGGTGGCTACTTCTTCGCACCGACGATCCTGGATCGTGTCGAACCGCATTCGGCTGCCGCGCGCGAGGAGATCTTCGGGCCGGTCATCAGCATCGTCCACTACGACACGTTCGACGATGCGATCGCGATCCTCAACAACGTCGACTACGGATTGACCGCCGCGCTCTTCTCCAACGACGCGAAGGTCATTGCACGCTTTGTCGAAGAGTGCGAAACCGGCATGCTGCATGTGAACCACGGTACCGTGCCCGACAGCCATATGCCCTTCGGCGGGATCAAGGCTTCCGGCGTCGGCGCTTATTCGGTGGGCCCGAGCGCAGCCGCGTTCTACACGACGGAACACTCCGTGTACCTGGAGAACTGATGCATCCCGTCGACGTTCGATCCATGGGGGTTTCTGTCTACCGGGTACCGGTGGAGACGCCTGTGCAAACGTCCTTCGGTATGCTGAACGACCGCGCCGCGGTCGTGGTCCACGTGACGGATGCAGACGGTGCGCAAGGCTGGGGCGAGGCTTGGTGCAACTTTCCGACGGTGGGCGCCGAGCACCGGGCGCGGCTGCTGATGGCCACTGTCGCGCCGCTTGTTCTTTCGCGCGCCTGGCAATCGCCGTCCGAATGCCATGCGGCGATCGAACGAGCGATTCGCATCCTGGCGATCCAGTCGGGCGAACCCGGCCCCCTGGCGCAAGTGGCAGCGGGTGTCGACATCGCGCTGTGGGATCTCGTCGCGCAACAGGCCAGGCAGCCGCTGTGGCGCCTGCTTGGTGGAACGTCGGCTCGCGTCGAGGTCTATGCCTCCGGGCTCAATCCCACGCAGCCCGAGCGCCTCGCGGCGGCCAAGGCGCAGGAAGGCTATACGAGGTTCAAGCTGAAGGTGGGCTTCGGCGCCGAGCGCGACGAATCCAACCTCGCCACGCTGAGAGCCGCGCTGGGCGAATCGGCGACGCTGATGGTCGACGCGAATCAGGCCTGGGATGTCGAAGAGGCCGTGCACATGTCGCAGCGGCTCGAGAGCTTCGGTCCGATCTGGCTGGAAGAGCCCCTCGCCGCCGATGCGCCGCTCGATGCGTGGGTGCAGCTCGCGCGCACAAGCGCGATTCCTCTTGCCTCCGGGGAGAACCTGCGCGGAGGCGACTTCGGCCGCTTCCTCGCGTCCGGTGCGCTCAAGGTTCTGCAGCCCGACGTGGCGAAGTGGGGCGGCTTCAGCGGCTGTCTTCCTCTGGGAAAGCAGGCGGCAGCGTCATCGGCATGGCTGTGCCCGCACTGGCTGGGCGGCGGCATCGGGCTGCTTGCAAGTCTGCACCTGAAGGCGGCGATCGGCGGCGACGGTTACGCTGAAGTCGACGCCAACCCCAATCCCTTGCGCGAGTTGCTGGCCGGCGCGCTGCCGCCGGTTCGCGAAGGCGCCATCACCCTCGGCGACGAACCCGGCCTCGGCGCGCGGCCGCGGATCGAAGCGCTCCGGCCCTATCTCACGCTGCAAGACACAAGGACCAAGACATGAACGAGAAACCCAACATCATCCTGATCATGACGGACCAGCAGCGCCACGACACCATCCATGCACTGGGTGCGCCGTGGATGAAGACCCCGGTGCTCGACAGGCTCGCGCGCGAGGGCGCAGCGTTCACCAACTGTTACGTCACCTCGCCCGTGTGCGTGGGTTCGCGGGCGAGCCTGTTCACCGGGATGTACCCGCACGCGACGGGCGTCTTCACCAACTTCCATCCGTGGGAGCCGACATGGGTGCGGTGCCTGGCCGATGCCGGCTACCACTGCGTGAACATCGGCAAGATGCACATCAACCCGTACGACGCCAAGGGCGGATTTCATCAGCGCTTCTTCATGGAGAACAAGGACCGCCCGCTCTTCCTGCACGAGCACCCGCGCGCGCTGTATGACGAATGGGACAAGGCGCTGCACGCGCGCAAGTTGCAAAAGCCGAGCCGCTACACGCGTTTCTCGGAGGATCCGCAGGCCTACCGCAATGCGCTGGGGGCCTTTCCCTGGCAGTTGGACGAAGACATGCACTCCGACATGTTCGTCGGCGACAACGCCGTGTGGTGGCTGAGGGAGCGCCAGTCGGCCGCACCGCTGTTCCTGCAGATCGGTTTTCCGGGGCCGCATCCTCCGTACGATCCGTTGCCGCGCTATCTCGAACAGTACGAGAACGTGGACATCCCGGTGCCGGAGACCAGCGATGAAGAGCTCGCCGCCCAGCCGGCATCGCACGGCCAGCTGCGCAGTAACATGATTCGCAACAACTACGACTCCGTGTCCTGGAAAGACCGGCCGTCGAAGGACGAACTGCTGCGAGTCCGCCGCCACTACGCAGCCAACGTCACGATGATCGACGACAAGGTCGGCGAGATCATGCAGGTGTTGGACGAGCGCGGCTATCTTGAGAACGCCATCGTCATCTTCACGTCGGACCATGGCGATGCACTTGGCGACCATGGCCACATCCAGAAATGGACGATGTACGAGGGCTCGGTGAAGGTGCCGCTGATCATCTGGTCGAAGTCGATGGTGGGCCAGCGCATGAACGATTCGCTGGTCCAGCTCATGGACATCGCGCCGACCGTGCTCGAAGCCGCGGGCATCACGCCGCCGACGTCGTTCGAAGCGAAGTCGCTGTGGCCGATCCTCAAGGGAGAAGCGCCTGCGATCCGCACCGAGGCGTATTCGGAACTTGCGCGCGACCACATCCAGACCGGCGCGGAGTACATGGTGATGCGCCGCGACGAGCGCTGGAAGGTGGTGTTCTACCTCGGAGAGAACTACGGCGAGCTCTACGACCTGCACACGGATCCAGGCGAGCTGAGGAACCTGTGGAACGCCTCCGAGCACGAGGAATTGCGCGAGCGACTCGTCAAGGATCTTCTCGTGTGGTCCCTGCGCGGCTCCATTGCGAGCCGCCAGCAATCGACGCCCCAACCGCAGCAGCCCATGCTGATCTCGTGAAATCCAGGAGACTCGAAATGATTATTTCCCGCCGCGATCTGATGATGACCTTCGCCCTGGCCGCCTGCGCGCTGCCTGCCGGCGCCCAGCAAGCTTTTCCGTCGCGGCCCGTGACGCTGGTCGTGCCGTTTGCGGCCGGAGGCGTCGTCGACGTCGTGGCGCGGATGGTGGGCCAGAAGATGTCAATCGCCCTCGGCCAGCCCGTCGTGGTGGAGAACAAGCCGGGCGCCGGCGGCACCATCGGCGCCACTTACGTCGCCAAGGCAAAACCCGACGGCTACACCATCCTGCTGGGCGGCTCGGCCACACAGGTCTTTGGTCCCGCCCTCTACAAGAACCTCCACTACGACGCGAAGAAGGACTTCGCGCCGGTGGGGCAGATCAGCTCGGGGCCGCTCGTGCTGGTCACCGGCTCCAAGGTGCCTGCCGTGGATGTGGCCGAGCTGACGAAGTACCTCAAGGAGCAGGGCGTACGTGCGTTCTACGCCAGCAACGGCAACGGTACCTTTCCGCATCTGGCCGCGGAACTGTTCAAGCAGGCCAACAAGCTTTCCACGGCGCATATTCCCTACAGCGGAGGGCCGGCTGCACTCACCGCACTGATCAGCGGAGACGTGGCGTTTTCGATCAACCATATTCCCGTGGTCCAGGCCATGGTGAAGGCCGGCAAGATTCGCGCGCTGGCGACCACCGGCAAGAAGCGTTCGGTGGCGTTCCCCCATCTTCCGACGCTGGACGAGTCGGGCATGAAGGGCTTCGAGGCCAACGCGTGGTGGGGCCTCTTCGCGCCCGCAGGCACCGCTGCCGGGGTGGTGAAGCAACTCAACACTGCCTTGGCCACCGCGCTCAAGGATCCGGCCGTGCGGACCGCGCTCGAAGCGCAAGGCGACGAGGTGGCGTACAGCGGCCCGAAGGACTTCGCAGCTTTCGTTCAGGCCGAATCGATCAAATGGACCCAGGTGGTGAAAATCGCGGATCTGAGGCTCGATTGAGCGACGCAGCACGCGGTTGAAGTCGGGTTTGCCTGCAGGTCGAACCCAGCCGCCTTCTAGCCCGCTGGTTCGGACCTGCGCACCGCCTGCGCTTGGACCAGCCTGCGCAGCGCCGCGACACCGAACACCAGCGCGCTCGAATAGCTCGACTGAGGCGCCGAGGCGCAATGGAGCGGCCGGTAGTGGATGGCATCCGGCGAGTCACTGTCCGCTGCTTCGACCAGGACCCAGAAGAATTGATTCGTGGCGCGCTCTTCCACCGTGAGCGCGATATCGCGTAAGGGCATGGACCGTGGCTCTCTCACCTCGTTGATTCAGGGCGAGTACGGCCAAGGCGCGTCGATGGATTCGCCCGTAACGGCTTGCCGTGCCGAAGCGTGATGGATGTCACGGCCGGCCGGCGTCCGCCGGGTGGTAAAGGACAATGCGCCGATGAATCCAAACAAGGGACCTGGCCAGGCCCGCTGCGTGATGGTGCTCGGCACCACCAGCGGCGCCGGCAAGAGCTGGCTGGCCACCGCGCTGTGTCGCTGGTATGCACGGCAGGGCCGCAAGGTGGCGCCGTTCAAGGCGCAGAACATGAGCAACAACGCGCGGGTCGTGGCCGGCGGCGAGATCGGCAGCGCGCAGTATTTCCAGGCGCTCGCGGCCCGCGCCGAGCCCGACGTGCGCATGAACCCGCTGCTGCTCAAGCCCGAGCGCGACACGCACAGCCAGGTGGTCCTGATGGGGCAGGTGGATGACGCGCTCTCGGCGCTGCCGTGGCGCGGCCGCAGCGAGCGTGTCTGGCCACGGATCGCGCAGGCGCTGGACGCATTGCGCGCCGACCACGAGGTCGTGGTGATCGAAGGCGCCGGTTCGCCGGCCGAGATCAACCTGATGGCCAGCGACATCGTCAACCTGCGCGTCGCGCGGCATGCCGATGCGCGCTGCCTGCTCGTGACCGACATCGACCGCGGCGGCGCCTTCGCGCACCTCTACGGCACCTGGGCGCTGATGCCCGAGGACGACCGTGCGCGGCTCGCCGGCTTCGTGCTCAACAAGTTCCGCGGCGATGCGGCGCTGCTCGCGCCCGCGCCGCAGCAATTGCAGGAACTCACCGGCGTTCCGACCGTCGCGACGCTGCCGATGTGGTGGCAGCACGGCCTGCCCGAAGAGGACGGCGTGTTCGACGACCGCAGCGTGTCGGCGGGCGAGGTCACCCGCACCATCGCCGTGATCGCCTATCCGCGCATCAGCAATCTCGACGAATTCCAGCCGCTGAAGAACATCGCCGGCGTGCGCCTGCGCTGGGCGCGCAGCCCGGCCGATGTGGCGGGCGCGGACTGGATCATCCTGCCCGGCTCCAAGCACACCAGCAGCGATCTCGCATGGCTTCGTTCGCAGGGCCTCGACCGCGCGGTCGCCGCCCATGCGGCGCGCGGCGGCGGGGTGCTGGGCGTCTGCGGCGGCTTGCAGATGCTGGGCGAGGCGCTGATCGATCCGCATGGCGTGGACGGCAATGGTCCCGGCCTCGGGCTGCTGCCGCTGGTCACGGTCTTCGCGCCGGACAAGACGGTGCGGCATCGCGAAGCCGCGTTCGGCGCGTTGACCGGGCCGTGGGCCGCGCTGTCCGGCCTGGCCGTGCGCGGCTACGAGATCCATCATGGCCGCACGGCCGAGCACGCCGCGATGGCGGCCGCCGGCGAGCGCGCCATCGCCGTGATGCCGGACGAGCTCGCTTGGCAGAATGGCACGGGCAATGTGCTCGGCCTCTATCTGCATGGGCTGTTCGAGGATGCGGGCGTGTTGCGGGCGCTGTTCGGCATTGCCGCGCGCTCGCTCGACACCGTGTTCGACGGCCTGGCCGACCATATCGATTCCCACTTTGACGCGGGCGTGCTGCGCTCCCTGATCCAATGACACTCGAACTTCCTCCCATCGACGACCTGAACGATGCGGCGCTCGCCACGCGGCTGCAGCATCTGCTGGACAACAAGACCAAGCCGGTCGGCGCGCTCGGCCGGCTGGAGACGCTGGCCTTGCGGCTGGGGTCGATCCTCGGCAGCGAGTCGCCCGCGCTGATTGCGCCGCAGATGCTGGTCTGCGCCGGCGACCATGGCCTTGCGGCGCGTGGCGTGTCGGCCTATCCGAGCGACGTGACCTGGCAGATGGTCGAGAACTTCCTGGCCGGCGGCGCGGCCGTGAGCGTGCTGGCGCGCCAGCATGGGCTCGCGCTGACCGTGGTGGACTGCGGGGTGCGGCACGACTTCGCCGCGCGCGAAGGATTGCTGATCCGCAAGATCGCGCCGGGCACCGCCGACGCATCGCTCGGCCCCGCCATGACCGAGGCGCAATGCGAAGAGGCCATCGCCAACGGCATGGCGATCGTTCGCGCGCTGCCCGGCAATGCGGTGCTGTTGGGCGAGATGGGCATCGGCAATTCGTCCGCAGCCTCGATGCTGCTGGCGCGGCTCACCGGCCAGGACATCGATGGCTGCACCGGTGCCGGCACCGGCCTCGACGCGGCCGGACGCGCGCACAAGCGCAAGGTGCTGCGCGGCGTGCTGGAACTGCATGCCGATGCGAACGCGCCGCTCGCCGCGCTCGCGGCCTTCGGCGGTTTCGAGATCGCGACGCTGGTCGGCGTGGTGCTGCAGGCGGCCGAGGAGCGGCGCGTGATCGTGGTGGACGGCTTCATTGCCAGCGCGGCCGTGCTCGTGGCCCATGTGCTGCGCCCGCAGATCCTGCAGCGCTGCGTGGCGGCGCATGAATCGGCCGAGCCGGGCCATCGGCTGCTGCTGAGCTGCCTCGGGCTGACGCCTCTGCTGCAACTCGACCTGCGGCTTGGCGAAGGCTCGGGCGCGGCGCTCGCGTGGCCGCTGCTCGAATCGGCCTGCCGCATCCTGCGCGAGATGGCGAGCTTCGAATCGGCCGGCGTCTCCAAGCAGGACACGCCGTGAATGGCGTGCGCCACTTCCTGCTGGCGCTGCAGTTCTTCACCCGCGTGCCGGTGACCGGGCCGCTGGCCGGCTGGGTCGGCTTCAGCCCGGCGATGCTGCGTGCGAGCGCGGCGCATTTTCCGGGTATCGGCTGGCTGGTCGGCGCGGTGGGCGCGGGTGTTTTCGTCGGCGCGCAGGCCGGGCTGCCGGGCCTCGGCGGTGCAGTGGCTGCGGCCGTGCTGTCGACTGCGGCCACCGTGTGGATGACGGGCGCCTTCCACGAAGACGGACTGGCCGACGTGGCCGATGGACTCGGCGGCTCGGCCGACCGCGCACGGGCGCTCGAGATCATGAAGGACTCGCGCATCGGCGCCTTCGGCGCCATCGCGCTGGTGCTTGCGCTGGGCCTGAAGGCCGCATTGCTGGCCGTGCTCGCGGGGCAGGGCCCTGCGTGCGTGGCCGCCGCGCTCGTCGGCGCGCATGTGCTCTCGCGCCTCGCGCCGTTGTTCCTGATCCGGTGGCTGCCCTATGTCGGCGATCAGGGCGCGGCGAGCAAGGCCAAACCGCTGGCCGATGCGATCGGCGGCGGCGCCTTGCTGGTGGGCATCGCCTGGTCGGTGCCGGCGGCCGCGCTCCTGCTGTGGGTGATGGGTGCGCTGCATGGAGGGATGGCCTTGCTGCTGGGCGCGCTCGCCACGGTGTGCGTGGCGCGGCTGCTGCAGCGCCGGTTGCAGGGCTTCACCGGCGACGGCCTGGGCGCGACGCAGCAGGTCTGCGAACTCGCGCTCTACCTTGCGCTTGCGTGGCGCGCATGAAGCTGCGCCTGGTGCGCCATGCACAGACCTCGGCAGCGGCCGGCCTTTGCTACGGCCGGACCGACGTGCCGGTGCCGCCCGAGGCGACACGGGCAGTGGCCGAGCGCATCGCGCCGGACTTGCCGGCCGGCATCGCCATGGCGTGCTCGCCCTTGCAGCGCTGCGCCGGCCTCGCGCAGGCGCTCTCGGCACTGCGGCCCGATCTGCATCCGCATGCCGACCCGCGGCTGGCCGAGATGGATTTCGGGATCTGGGAGAAGTCGCCGTGGTCCGCGATCGACCGTGCCGGGTTCGATGCCTGGATGCGCGACTTCGCCGACCTGCGTGCCGGCGGCAGCGGCGAGAGCACGCGCCAGTTCATGCAGCGCGTCGGCGAGGCCTTCGATGCATGGCGCGCAACCGGTCGCGATGCGGTGTGGGTCACGCATGCGGGCGTGATCCGCGCCGCGTGGCTGCTGCATGAAGGCGTGCGTTGCGTGGCCCGTGCGGACCAGTGGCCGTCGCAGCCGATCGCCTTCGGCGAGTGCGTGACGATCGAGGCCTGAAGCGCAAGCGCGCTCAGGCCTTGGGCGCCGGCGTCTTCGGCTTGTAGTCGCACCAGGGCGCCACCGCGCAGTCCCAGCAGCGCGGCTTGCGCGCGATGCAGACGTAGCGGCCATGCAGGATCAGCCAGTGGTGTGCATGAAGCCGGTATTCGGGCGGCACGCGCTTCTCGAGCTTGAGCTCGACCTCGAGCGGCGTCTTTCCGGGCGCCAGACCGGTGCGGTTGGCGACGCGGAAGATGTGGGTATCGACCGCCATGGTCGGCTCGCCGAACGCGACGTTGAGCACCACGTTGGCCGTCTTGCGGCCGACACCGGGCAGGGCTTCGAGCTCGGCGCGTGTCCTTGGCACTTCGCCCCCGTGCTGCTCGACGAGCATGCGGCAGGCCTCGATCAGGTGCTTGGCCTTGCTGCGGTAGAGACCGATGGTCTTGATGTAGCCCTCGAGCCCTTCGACGCCGAGGTCGAGGATGGCCTGCGGCGTGTTCGCGACCGGATAGAGCTTGCGCGTCGCCTTGTTCACGCCGACATCGGTGGCCTGCGCCGACAGCAGCACGGCGGCCAGCAGCTCGAAGGGGGTCGTGTATTCGAGCTCGGTTTCCGGCGTCGGGTTGGCGGCCTGCAGGGTGGCGAAGAAGAGGCTGATCTCAGATTTTTTCATCGTGAGGCGCAGTCTATGGCTTGTGCGCGCGGACTTGCGACAATGGCGCCCTGCAACTCCCGAACAGAAGGTTCTTCATGCAATTCGCATCCCGCCTCGACAACGTCGAAACCTCCGCCATCCGCGAACTTTTCAAGCTGCTCGGCACGCCCGGCATCATCAGCTTCGCGGGCGGCTTTCCCGACAGCGCGATGTTCGATGTCGAAGGGTTGAAGGAGGCGAGCGCGAAAGCCCTGTCCGAGGAACCCGGCGGCGCCCTGCAGTACGGCGCGACCGAGGGCTACGAGCCGCTGCGCACGCAGTTGTCCGCCTTCATGAAGAGCAAGGGCGTCGATGTCGCGCCCTCCGGCCTGATCGTCACCACCGGCAGCCAGCAGGCGCTCGATCTGCTGGGCAAGACGCTGATCTCGCCCGGCGACAAGGTGATCGTCGAAGGGCCGACCTTCCTGGCGACCATCCAGTGCTTCCGCCTCTACGGCGCCCACCTGATCAGCGCGCCGATCGACGCCGACGGCGTGCGCACCGACGAGCTCGAAAAGCTCATCGCCGAACACAAGCCCAAGTTCGTCTACCTGATCCCGACCTTCGGCAATCCGAGCGGCGCGATGCTGAGCCTGGAGCGGCGCAGGAAGGTGCTCGAGATGGCGGTCAAGCACCAGACGCTGATCGTCGAGGACGACCCTTACGGCGATCTCTATTTCGGCAAGGCGCCGCCGCCCTCGATCATGTCGCTGACCCAGGACGTGCCGGGCAGCCGCGAACTGGTCGCGCATTGCGGCTCGATGAGCAAGGTGCTGAGCCCGGGCCTGCGCATCGGCTGGATGATCGCGCCGGCGGAACTGCTCGCCAAGGCGACCATGTGCAAGCAGTTCAGCGATGCGCACACCAGCACCTTCGCGCAGGCGACGGCCGCGCAGTACCTCAAGAGCGGCCGCATGCCCGACACGCTCGCCAACGTGCGCAAGGTCTACGGCCAGCGCGCGCTGGCCATGGGCGCGGCGCTGAAGCGCGAGCTGGGCGACGCCATCACCTTCGAGCAGCCGGGCGGCGGTCTGTTCTTCTGGGCGCGCCTCACCGGCGCCAACGGCAAGATCGCCGATGCCAACGTGCTCGCCAAGCGCGCGATCGAGAAGCTCGTGGCCTTCGTGCCGGGCGCACCCTTCTTCGCCGAGAAGCCCGATGTGGCGACGCTGCGGCTGAGCTTCGCGACGGCCAACGTCGAGAAGATCGAGGAAGGCATCGCGCGCCTCGGTGCGGCGCTGTAGGCTTCCCCATGAGAAAAACTTTTCAGCTGCGACCCGAAGGCAAGAACCCCGACCGGGTCCTGGATGCCGTCAAGCACGAGATCCGCAAGTACCTCAAGCGCGAGCGCGCGCATGCCTTGCCCGAGGGCGCGGACTTCTGGGATTTCGATTGCCGCTTCGGCCTTTCGGCCGAGACCGCCGAAGCCGTCCATCTTTCCGCGCTCATCGGGCGGGTGGATGGCGTCGCGAAAGAGGGCGGTGCGCAGGCCTATGTCGAGATCCTGGCCCGGCCCGGCCAGCGAACGGCGCGGCCGGTCGAGCCCGCGGCCGAGTAGGTCGTCAGCGCAGCGCCTGGTCGAAGTCCTCGATCAGTTCGTCCGCCGCTTCCAGGCCGACCGAGACGCGCACCAGTCCGTCGGCGATGCCCATCTCGGCGCGCACGGTGGGGCCGGCCTCCCAGAAGATCGTCGGCGCGACCGGAATGATCAGCGTGCGGTTGTCGCCCAGGCCGGTCGCCTTGATCGGCAATTGCAGGCGGTTCAGCACTGCCGGCATGCGCGCGCGGTCGCGCAGCTCGAAGCCGAGGAGCCACGACCCGGCCTTGAAATGGCGCTTCGCCATCGCATGCTGCGGATGGCTTTCCAGCATCGGATAGTGCACGGCCGCGATGGCCTCGTGCGCCTGCAGGTGGCGCGCCAGCGAGAGCGCGGTGGCGCTGGTCTGCGTGACGCGCAGTGCGAGCGTCTCGGCGCCGAGACTGATGCGGTGCGCCTGCTCGGGCGAGAGCGATGCGCCCATGTCGCGCAATCCCTTCTTGCGGATCTGCATCAGCCCCCACTGGCGCGCGTCCGACTTGCGGTAGCTCGGTGCGATGTTGGGATAGTCCTGCCAGTCGAATTCGCCGGTGTCGGTGACCGCGCCGCCGAGCGCGGCGCCATGGCCGGCGATGGTCTTGGTGAGCGAGTTCACGACCAGCCCGGCGCCCACGCGCTTCGGCCTGAAGAGCGCGGGCGAGGTGATGGTGTTGTCGACCACGTAGAGCAGGCCGTGCTCGCGGCACAGCGCGCCGATGGCGTCGAGGTCGGGGATCTGCGTGCCGGGGTTGGCGATGGTCTCGACGAACACCATGCGCGTGTTCGGGCGCAGCGCGGCGCGCACGTTCTCCACCGAACAGGCATCGACCTTGCTGACCGCGACGCCCAGGTCCTGCAGCGTGCCGAACAGGCTGTTGGTGTTGCCGAAGACGAAGGCGCTGGAAACCACGTGGTCGCCCGCGCGCAGCAGCGTGAGAAAGACCGCGGACAGCGCGGCCATGCCGGTCGAGAAACACAGCGTGCCGAGGCCCTGTTCGAGCTGCGTGATCTTCGCTTCCAGCGCCGCCGTCGTCGGCGTGCCCTGGCGGGCGTAGTTGAAGCTGTTCTTCAGGGTGCCCTGGAACACGCCGATCAGGTCCTCGACCCGATCGAAGCCGTACTGGACCGAGGTGTGGATCGGCTTGTGGATGGCGCCGTGCTCGACGCCGAAGCGCCGGTCGCCATGCACCGTGGCCGATGCGGCGGGCGCGGCCTCGTCCCGTGCATTGTCCTTGCTGTCCTTGCTCATGGCTTCTCCGTGAAGATGTCGAGCAGGCGGTCGAGGCCGCCTTCGTTGATCGCGACCATCGCCTGTTCGCGCACCCTGGGCTTGGCGTGGTAGGCCACCGAGAGCCCGGCCTCGGCCATCATCGGCAAATCGTTGGCGCCATCGCCGACCGCAATGACCTCGGCCGGCGAGATGCCCAGCAACGACGCGACTTCCAGCAGCGTGCGGCGTTTTTCCGCGCCGTCGCAGATATCGCCCCAGCTTTGTGGCGCGACGCGGCCGGTGAGCTCGCCATCGGCTTCGTCGAGCAGGTTGGAGCGTGCGAAGTCGATGCCCAGGCGTTCCTTCACGCGGTTCGCGAAGAAGGTGAAGCCGCCCGACACCAGCAGCACCTTGAGACCGGCCGCCTTGCAGACCGCGACCAGTTCGGCCGCGCCGGGGTTGAGCCGCAGCCGCTCGTCGTAGACCCGCTGCAAGGCATCGACCGGCACGCCCTGCAGCAGCGCGACGCGGCGGCGCAGGCTTTCCTTGAAGTCCTTGATCTCGCCGCGCATCGTGGCCTCGGTGATGGCGGCGACCTCGGCCTTCTTGCCGGCCGCGTCGGCGATCTCGTCGATGCATTCGATGTTGATCAGCGTCGAGTCCATGTCGAAGCAGATCAGCTTGAAATCGGCCAGCGCGAGCGGTGGCGTGAAATGCCGGACGATCAGGCCGGGCGATATGTCGTGGGCGGTCATGCGGCGGTCGCTTCCTGTACTTTGGGCTGGCCGAGGCTGCGCAGCACGTCGCGCACCATCTGCGCGCGGTCCTTCGGTTCCTTGAGTTCGCGCTCGATGCGCAGCTTCTCGTTGCCGGCCAGCTTGATGTGCTTGTTCTTCTGGATCAGGCTGATGATGTGCATCGAATCGATCGGCGGATCCTTTCGGAAGGTGATGTGGATCACGCCCGGCGCCGCATCGACCTTGAGCACGCCGTAGGGCCGCGCGAGCACGCGCAGCCGGTGCATGTCGATCAGCGTCTGCGCCTGCGGCGGCAGCTTGCCGAAGCGGTCGACGATTTCCTCCAGCAGGGTGTCGATCTGATCGGGCGTCTTCGCGGTGGCGAGCTTCTTGTAGAAGGACAGGCGCAGGTGCACGTCGCCGCAGTAGTCGTCGGGCAAGAGGGCGGGTGCATGCAGGTTGATCTCGGTCGTCACGTTGAGCGGCGACAGCAGGTCGGGCTCGCGGCCCTCCTTGAGCGAGCGCACGGCCTCGGCCAGCATCTCGTTGTAGAGCTGGAAGCCGATCTCCATCATGTTGCCGCTCTGGTTCTCGCCCAGCACCTCGCCGGCGCCGCGGATCTCGAGGTCGTGCATCGCGAGGTAGAAGCCCGAGCCCAGTTCCTCCATCGCCTGGATGGCATCCAGCCGCTGTGCGGCCTGCTTGGTCAGGCCATCGATGTCGGGCACCATCAGGTAGGCATAGGCTTGGTGATGGCTGCGGCCGACGCGGCCGCGCAGCTGGTGCAGCTGGGCCAGGCCGAACTTGTCGGCGCGGCTCATGACGATGGTGTTGGCGGTCGGCACGTCGATGCCTGTCTCGATGATGGTCGAGCACAACAGCAGGTTGTAGCGCTGGGCGACGAAGTCGCGCATCACGCGCTCCAGCTCGCGCTCGGGCATCTGGCCGTGGGCGACTGCGATGCGCGCCTCGGGCAGGATCTCCTCGAGCTTCTGCCGCCGGTTCTGGATCGTCTCGACCTCGTTGTGCAGAAAGTAGACCTGGCCGCCGCGCTTGAGCTCGCGCAGCACGGCTTCGCGGATCACGCCCGTGCCTTCCGTGCGAACGAAGGTCTTGATCGCGAGGCGGCGTTGCGGCGCGGTGGCGATCACGCTCAGGTCGCGCAGGCCTTCGAGCGCCATGCCCAGCGTGCGCGGGATCGGCGTGGCGGTGAGCGTGAGCACGTCGACCTCGGCGCGCATCGCCTTCATGGCTTCCTTGTGGCGCACGCCGAAGCGATGCTCCTCGTCGATGATGAGCAGGCCCAGGTTCTTGAACTTGACCGACTGCGACAGCAGCTTGTGCGTGCCCACCACGATGTCGATGGTGCCGTCGGCCAGGCCCTTGGCGGCGGTGTTGATTTCCTTGGTCGAGCGGAATCGGCTCATCTCGGCGACCTTGACCGGCCACTTGGCGAAGCGGTCGACCAGCGTCTGGTGGTGCTGCTCGGCCAGCAACGTGGTCGGCGCCAGGAATGCGACCTGCTTGCCGCCCGTCACCGCGACGAAGGCGGCGCGCAGCGCGACCTCGGTCTTGCCGAAGCCGACGTCGCCGCAGACCAGCCGGTCCATCGGCTGCGGCGAGATCATGTCGTGGATCACGGCGTGGATCGCGGCCTTCTGGTCGGCGGTCTCGTCGAAGCCGAAATCGTTGGCGAAGACTTCGTAGTCGGCGGCCGAGAAGCGGAAGGCATGGCCTTCGCGCGCCGCGCGCCGTGCGTAGATGTTGAGCAGCTCGGCCGCGGAGTCGCGCACCTGTTCGGCGGCGCGGCGCTTGGCCTTTTCCCACTGGCCGGAACCGAGCTTGTGCAGCGGCGCCTCGTCGGCGCTGACGCCGGTGTAGCGGCTGATCAGGTGCAGCTGCGAGACGGGCACGTAGAGCGTGGCCTTGTCCGCGTATTCGAGGTGCAGCATTTCCTGCACCAGCGGCTTGCCGTCGGCATCGACGCCCTGGCCGAGGTCCATGTTGACGAGGCCGCGGTAGCGCCCGATGCCATGCGCGGAATGCACGACCGGATCGCCGATCGCGAGTTCGCTCAAGTCCTTGATCAGCGCCTCGACGTCGCTGACCTGCTCCTGCTTCTTGTTGCGGCGCCGGGTCGCCGGCGCGGTCGCGAAGAGCTCGGTCTCGGTGACGAAGTCGATGCCCTGTTCGCGCCACGCGAAACCGGCGACCAGCGCGGCGGTTGCGATGCCTGTCTTCTCGTCGGGCGAGGCCTCGAACTCGGCCAGCGAATCGAAGGCCGGCGGATGGATGCCGCTGGCGCGCAGGAAGTCGAGCAGGCTCTCGCGCCGGCCGTCGCTCTCGGCGATCAGCAGCACGCGGTGCGGCGTGGCGGCGATATGGGCCTTGAGCTTGACCAGCGGATCGTCGGCGCCGCGGACAACGGCGAAGGCGGGGAGCGGCTCGAACTCGGCGTAGGGCGTGGCCGCGTCGTCCGGCCCCGATCGGATCGCCAGCTGCGCATGCGGCTTGGCGCGCTGGTAGAACTGCTCGGCGTTGAGGAACAGCGCCTCCGGCGGCAGTGCCGGCCGCTCGGGGTCGCCGCGCACCAGCCGGTAGCGCTCGTGGGTGTCCTGCCAGAAATGCTGGAACGCGGGCTCGAGCTCGCCGTGCAGCACCACGGTGGTGTTGGCGCCGAGGTAGTCGAAGACGCTCGCGGTCTCCTCGAAGAAGAGGGGCAGGTAGTACTCGATGCCGGCGGTCGCGACGCCGTTGCCCATGTCCTTGTAGATACGGCTGCGCGTCGGGTCGCCTTCGAGGAGTTCGCGCCAGCGGCTGCGGAAACGCGCGCGCGCATCGTCGTCCATCGGGAATTCGCGGCCGGGCAGGAGGCGCACTTCGGGCACCGGGTAAAGGCTGCGCTGGGTGTCGGGGTCGAAGGTACGGATCGAGTCGATCTCGTCGTCGAACAGGTCGACGCGGAATGGCACCTGCGAGCCCATCGGGAACAGGTCGATCAGGCCGCCACGCACGGCGTACTCGCCGGGGCTCACGACCTGCGTCACGTGGCTGTAGCCGGCCAGCGTGAGCTGCGCCTTGAGCTTCGATTCCTGCAGCTTCTGCCGGGTCTTGAAGTGGAAGGTGTAGCCAGCCAGGAAGGCCGGCGGCGCCAGCCGATAGAGGGCGGTGGTGGCCGGAACGAACACCACGTCGGCCTCTTTCTGGCTGATGCGCCAGAGGGTGGCAAGGCGTTCGCTGATCAGATCCTGGTGCGGCGAGAAGCTGTCGTAGGGCAGCGTCTCCCAGTCCGGGAACAGGGCGCAGCGAAGCTCGGGCGCGAAGAACGCGATCTCGTCGATCAGCCGTTGCGCGTCGTTGGCGTCGGCGGTGAACACGGCGGTCGCGCGGTCCGCCTTCTTTTCGCGCTCGGCCAGTTGCGCGAGCAGCAGGGTGTCGGCCGACAACGGAGGCCGTGGGAGCGTGAAGCGCTTGCCGGCTGAGAGAGGGGGGAGGTCCATGAAGTGCCTGGGAAATGCAGAACACCCCGCGCCGTGCGGCGAGGGGTGTGACCAGCGATTCTAGAATGGCTGCCCCATCGCCGCTGGCCCGTGCCAAAGCTCCATGTCCCTCTCGCGCCTTTATGTGTTGATCCCCTGTGCCGGCGCGGGCAGCCGCGCGGGCGGCACGCTCGCCAAGCAATACCAGCGGCTCGCGGGGCAGCCCATGGTGGCGCACACGATCGAGGCCTTTCGCGCATTGACGGGTGTCTTCGCGGGCATCGCGCTGGTGGTGTCGCCCGACGACAAGGAGGTGGGCACCGCACTGCCGCATTTCCCGGCCGAGGGCGAACACCTGCTGCGGGTGGGCGGCACCACGCGGGCCATCACCGTGCGGCAAGGTCTGCGCGCCTTGCGCGATGTCGGCGCCGGCCCGCACGACTGGGTGCTGGTCCACGATGCCGCGCGCTGCCTCGTGACGCCGACGCAGATCGAGGCGCTGATCGCCGCCTGCGAGCACGATGCCGTCGGCGGCCTGCTGGCCCATCGCCTGGCCGATACGCTCAAGGCCGCGACGCCCGAAGGCCGGGTTGCCGGCACGCTGATGCGGGCCGACAAATGGCTCGCACAGACGCCGCAGATGTTCCGTATCGGCATGCTGCTCGATGCGCTGGAGCGCGCCGGCGATGCGGTCACGGACGAGGCGGGCGCGATCGAGGCGGTCGGGCTCGCGCCGCTGCTGGTGCCGGGCGGCGCGCAGAACCTGAAGCTGACCTATGCGGAGGACTTCGCGCTGGCGGAGGCGGTGCTGCACAGCCGGAGCGCGATGCCATGACGGCCTTCCAGATGCGTGTCGGTGAAGGCTGGGACATCCACCAACTGGTGGCGGGCCGCAAGCTGATCCTGGGCGGCGTCGAGGTGCCGCACCCCACGGGCCTGCTCGGACATTCGGATGCCGACGTGCTGCTGCATGCGATCACCGATGCGCTGCTCGGCGCGGCCGGCCTCGGCGACATCGGCCGGCATTTCCCCGACACCGATGCACAATTCCGCGGCGCCGATTCCGCCGTGCTGCTGGCCGAAGCCGCGCGCCGCGTGCGCGCCGCGGGCTGGCAGATCGGCAACATCGACAGCACCGTGATCGCGCAGGCACCCAAGCTCGCACCGCACATTCCGGCGATGTGCGCGCGCATCGCGGCGGTGCTCGGGCTGGCGGTCGACGAAGTCAACGTCAAGGCCAAGACGGCCGAAAAACTGGGTGCGGTGGGCGAAGGAAAAGCGATGGAGGCGCGCGCCATCGCCCTGATTCATCGCTGAGGCGTCGGCGGCTTCGCTGTCACCGGTTTGGCCGCCGGCACGTCCGCCTTGGAGGATGCCGCACGCGGCATGCGGATGTGCGCCGCAAGGCCGCGGCCCGGCGTGCTGGTGAGCGCGAAGGTGCCGCCCATGCGTTCGATGTTCTTGGTCACGATCGACAGGCCGAGGCCAGCGCCGGCCGCCGAGGTGCGGGCCACGTCGCCGCGGAAGAAGGGCTTGGTCAATTGCGACAGCAGCGCGGGCGCGACGCCGGCGCCGTGGTCGCGCACCTTGATCAGCACGGCGTCGTTGTGCGCCTGCGCCTGGATCGTGATGTCGGCTACGCCGGTGGCGGCTGACTTGCCGTAGCGCCGCGCGTTCTCGATCAGGTTGGAGATCACGCGCTGAAGCTCAACCTCGTCGGCCATCACCCGCAGGTCGGCTGGCATGTCGACGGTGATCTTGATGTCCTCGTGGTCCTGCACCGCGTAGGCGCAGGCATCGATCACGTCGCGCAGCAGCACCGGCTTGAACTCGACGTGGTCGGGCCGCGCGTAGTCGAGGAACTTGTCGATGATGGCGTCGAGCTGCGCGATGTCGGCCGCCATGTGGTCGCGCGCATCCTCGTCGGCCACGCTCATTTCGGTTTCGAGCCGCAGCCGCGCGAGCGGCGTGCGCAGGTCGTGCGAGATGCCGGCCAGCATCACGGCGCGGTCCTGCTCGATCTTGGCGAGCTGGTCGGCCATGCGGTTGAAGCCGACGTTCACCGCGCGGATCTCGTTGGTGCGGGCCCGTTCGTCGAGCCGGTGCGCCTCGTACTCGCCCTCGCGCACCTGCAGCGTGGCCTGCGAGAGCTGCTTGAGGGGCCGGTTGATCAGCCGCGTGATCAAGGCCGCACCGGCCAGCGACAGCACCATCGTCGTCGCCAGCCAGACCAGCCAGGTGCGCTGGTCGAGCCGGCTGAAGCGCGTGGGGTCGAGCAGCAGCCAGTAGGCATCGCTCTCGATCGTGAAGCCGATCCAGAGCCCGGGCTCGTCGTTGACGCGGCTGGCGATGGTGGTGCCTTCGCCGAGGCGGTCGATCAGCTCTTCGGTGACGCGCTGGTCGAGGGTGCCGCTGGTGTAGGGCAGGAAGCGGTCGACCGGCTCGCGCGGCAGGATGCGCACGCCTTCCTGGTCGGCCAGGGTCTTGATCAGCGACACGCGCGTGATGGCGTCGGAATACACCAGCGCGGCGCGCGTGAGGTTCACCAGCGAGGCGATCTGGTGCGCGGTCTGGATGGCGCGCGGCTCGTACTCGAGCGCGCGGAAGGTCTGCAGCCAGGCGACCGTGCAGCCGATCAGCAGCAGCACCAGCAGGAAGAATGTGCGCCAGAAAAGACTCAGGCCGAGCTGCAGCCGCGCGCGGCGCCTCGGCGGGCCGAGGTTCTCCAGCGGACTTGGCAGCGTGACCTGCGGGCCGTCGTCCGCCAAGGGGCTGGGTGACGTTGTCCTGGGGCCGAGGGCGGCCACGTCGGTCAGCTTCTCAGGTCGTGCCGTCCGGCACGAACACGTAGCCGACGCCCCACACCGTCTGGATGTAGCGCGGCGCGGCGGCGTCGGATTCGACCAGCTTGCGCAGGCGCGAGATCTGCACGTCCAGGCTGCGGTCGAAGGGTTCGAACTCGCGGCCGCGCGCCAACTGGGCGAGCTTCTCGCGCGACAGCGGCTGCCGCGGATGGCGCACCAGCGCCTTGAGCATCGCGAACTCGCCGGTGGTCAGCGAGAGTTCCTCGCCGTCCTTCCTGAGGGTGCGCGAACCGAGGTCGAAGCTGAAGGGGCCGAAGTTCACGGTTTCGTTGTCGGTCGACGGCGCGCCTGGCGCCTCGAGCGGCGGCCGGCGCCGCAGCACGGCATGCACGCGTGCCAGCAGTTCGCGCGGATTGAAGGGCTTGCCGAGGTAGTCGTCGGCGCCGACTTCGAGGCCGACGATGCGGTCCACGTCCTCGCCCTTGGCGGTGAGCATGATGATCGGCGTGCGGTCGTTGGCGGCACGCAGGCGGCGGCAGACGGACAGGCCGTCCTCGCCGGGCATCATGAGGTCGAGCACGATCAGGTCGACGGTGTCGCGCAGCAGGATGCGGTTGAGGGCCTTGCCGTCTTCCGCCACGATGACCTCGAATCCTTCCTGGGTCAGGTAGCGGCGCAGCAGGTCGCGGATGCGCGCGTCGTCGTCGACGATCACGATCTTGTCTGTGCGGGCGGGAGCTTGATTCATTTCAACAACGCTGAATTTGTAACAGCACCAATTCTGAGGGTGTTGGGGTGCCATTGAGCGCCTTTTACCTACTCCTTGA
This sequence comes from Variovorax sp. PBL-E5, assembly GCF_901827185.1. Lineage (NCBI taxonomy): Bacteria > Pseudomonadati > Pseudomonadota > Betaproteobacteria > Burkholderiales > Comamonadaceae > Variovorax > Variovorax sp. PBL-E5. The sequence goes on from NZ_LR594671.1 coordinate 2,518,871, forward strand.
CACTAAGTTACAAAACTTGCGGGCGCTAGCCGTCCAGACGTTTGCGCGTAGCTCGGAGATGGCACAGTGACTCCACATGCCTGACCGATCCTCCATGAAGCCGACTCTTCTCACCTTGCCCTTTCTGCTCGCGAGCCTGTGCCTTTCGGCCTGGGCCGACTCGGTGGAGGTGCTGCCTGCGAGCGGACCCCGCCGCAGCGAGCTGCGGGACGCGGTGGATGCGCACCGGGCCGCCAGTCGCGATGAGGTGCGGCGCGAGGAGGCAGCGGCCGGCCGCCATCTGACGCCTGCCGAACTGGCCGAACTGCGCGAGCAGGTGCGCCGCCAATGGATGCCGCGCTCGCAGGTGGTTCAATCGGCGGAATCGCAGCCGGCCGAGCGCATGGTGCCCAATCCTATGATGGGCGGCGGCACGCTGCCGGGCCAGCGTCCTTGAGCGTCGCGCCCTGCGGGGCGAGCCGCGCTTTCTCTCATTCACTTCGGGATTTCCTGCCTTGAACCATTTCAGACGGATTGCGGCTTGCGCCGTATTGATGTGCTCGGGTGCCGCGTGGGCGCAGGGCGCGCCATGGACACCACCGCAGAACGTGTTGCAGCTCTCGGCCAGCGGGACGGTCGAGGTGCAGCAGGACCTGCTGAGCATCACGCTCGCCACCACGCGCGACGCGGCGGACGCGGCAACGGTGCAGACACAGCTCAAGACGGCGCTCGATGCCGCGCTGGCGGAGGCGCGCAAGAACGTGCAGCCGGGCGAGTTCGACGTTCGCACGGGCAACTTCAGCCTGTCGCCGCGCTACACGCGCGAGGGCAAGATCAACGGCTGGCAGGGCTCCGCCGAACTGGTGCTCGAGGGCAAGGACTTCCCGCGCATCACGCAGACCGCAGGCCGGATCTCCACGCTGTCGATCGGCAACATCGGCTTCGGCCTGAGCCGCGAACAACGGGCCAAGGTCGAGACCGAAGCGCAGACCCTGGCGATCGACAACTTCAAGCACAAGGCGGACGAGCTGGCCAAGGGCTTCGGCTTCGGCGGCTATACCCTGCGCGAAGTGTCGGTCAATGCGAACCAGGGCGGCCCCATGCAGCCGCGGATGATGGCGATGTCGGCCTCGGCCAAGATGGCATCGGACGCGCCGGTGCCGGTCGAGCCCGGCAAGACCAGCGTGGTCGTCAACGTCTCCGGATCGGTGCAGTTGAAATAGCGGCGGCTGCCGCTTCCGAACCCCGCGGCAAGTACGGGTTTGGGGTCGAGCGCATGGGGTGTCTCCGAATGAATTAGGATGCACCGAGACATTCATTTTCTTCGCGATTTTTCCCGTCCCATGACCGAGCCTGCATCCCCTCCCATCGCCTGTGGGTCTTGCGGGCCGGCCCGATGGAGGGCGCCGTGAAACGCGAGCAATCCCTGCAAGTGACTGGCGCGCCGGATCCCATGGTGGTCGACTACCCGCTGTCCGCGGCGACCGCCGAGCGCAGCCCGGTGATGGAGAACATGCTGGCGCGCGCCCGCGCCTTTGCCGAGCCGCTGATCGCCGACGAGATGCTCGACACCGGGGAGAACACGCTCTCGCATGCCGATGCGGTGGCGACGATCGTCGCGCGCATGGGCGGCTCCGAGGCCATGCAGGCAGCGAGCTACCTCGTCTACTCGTGCCAGCACCTGAACCGGCCGCAGGAAGTGATCGCCAAGGTGTTCGGCAACAACTTCGCCGCGCTCGCGGTCGAGACCACCAAGCTCGTGCACGTGCAGAAGCAGGCGCGCTCGGCCACTGCGAGCGCGCATCTGGCCGACGGCGCCGGCTCGCAGACCGAGAACGTGCGCAAGATGCTGCTGGCCTTCTCGCGCGATCTGCGCGTGGTGATGCTGCGGCTGGCATCGCGCCTGCAGACCCTGCGCCATGCGGCGGCCAGCAAGAAGCCGGTGCCCGAGGGTGTCGCGCGCGAATCGCTGCAGGTGTTCGCGCCGCTGGCGAACCGGCTGGGCATCTGGCAGGTCAAGTGGGAGATCGAAGACCTCTCGTTCCGCTTCCTGGAACCCGAGACCTACAAGCTCATCGCACGGCTGCTCGACGAGAAGCGCATCGAGCGAGAGGGCTATGTCGAACAGTTGCGCGCGCGGCTCGAGCGCGCGCTGGCGGGCGAGGGCATCAAGGCCACGGTGCAGGGCCGGCCGAAGAACATCTACAGCATCGTCAAGAAGATGCGCGGCAAGTCGCTCGACTTCGGGCAGGTGTTCGACATCATGGCGCTGCGTGTCGTGGTCGCCGACGTCAAGGACTGCTACGGCGCGCTGGCCTGGGTGCATTCGCATTTCCAGCCCATCGACGAGGAGTTCGACGACTACATCGCGCGGCCCAAGCCCAACGGCTACCAGTCGCTGCACACGGTGGTGCGCGAGGTGGTCGACGGCCACGCGGGCAAGCCGATCGAGATCCAGATCCGCACCGAGGAAATGCACGACCATGCCGAGCACGGCGTGGCGGCGCACTGGGCCTACAAGGAAGCCGGCCACAAGGGCTATGCGGGCGTCTGGGCGAGCGGCGAGTACGACGCCAAGATCGCGGTGCTGCGCCAACTGCTGGCGTGGGAGCGCGACCTGTCGGGCGGCTCGCAGGGACAGGGCCTGTTCGACGACCGCATCTACGTGCTGACGCCCGATGCGGCCATCGTCGAATTGCCGCAGGGCGCCACGGCGGTCGACTTCGCCTACACGGTCCACACCAGCCTGGGCCATCGCTGCCGCGGCGCGCGCGTCGACGGCGCGATGGTCCCGCTCAACACGCCGCTGCAGAACGGGCAGACGGTCGAGATCATCGCCGCCAAGGAAGGCGGCCCCTCGCGCGACTGGCTCAATGCGGAGCTGGGCTATCTCGCGAGCCATCGGGCGCGCGCGAAGGTCCGGGCCTGGTTCAACGCGCAGATCACGCACGAGACCGTGGCGCGCGGCCGCGAGGCGGTCGAGAAGGTGCTGCAGCGCGAAGGCAAGACGGCGCTGAAGCTCGACGATCTCGCATCGCAGCTCGGCTTCAAGGCCGCGGACGATCTGTTCGAGGTGGTGGGCAAGGACGAGTTTTCGCTGCGCAACATCGAGATGCTGCTGCGGCCGCCCGAGCCCGCGCCCGGGCCCGACGACGGCGTGATCATCAAGAAGGCGCGCGCTGGCGGCAACGCGGGCAAGGGCGGCGTGCTGGTGGTCGGTGTCTCGTCGCTGATGACGCAGCTCGCCAAGTGCTGCAAGCCCGCGCCGCCCGATGCGATCCGCGGCTTCGTGACGCGCGGCCACGGCGTCAGCATCCATCGCGCGGACTGCAGCAACTTTCGCATGATGGCCACGCGCGACCGCGAGCGCGTGATCGACGTGGAGTGGGGCGCGCAGAAGCCGGATGCGGGCTCGGTCTATGCGGTCGACGTCGCCGTCGAGGCGGCCGACCGGCAAGGCCTGCTGCGCGACATCTCCGACGTGTTCGCGCGCGAGAAGATGAACGTGATCGGCGTGCAGACGCAGTCCGTCAAGGGCACGGCGTGGATGACCTTCACCATCGAGATCGCCGACGCCGCGCGGCTTGTGCAGGTGCTTCACGTGGTCGCTTCGGTGGCCGGCGTGCGTTCTGCGCGGCGACGCTGAAAAAGCGCTCTCGCGGCCTGCTACAATTCGGCCTCTCGGACACATCCTTAGGCGCGTAGCTCAGCTGGTTAGAGCACCACCTTGACATGGTGGGGGTCGTTGGTTCGAGTCCAATCGCGCCTACCAATTTTCTCCTCTGAAGACTCAGCATCTTCACCCCTCGGGGAGATTCGCTTCTTCTTCTGCCTCGACTCTGCTGCCTATCCGTGCGGCGTGCGTGGGCCTGCAATTTCAGCCAACATCCTGATGTACTGCTCGACGAGCGGCCCTGGTGCGAATTCCAGAGCCCGCTCTTTGGCGCGCGCCGATTGCGCAGCCTGCAGTGCGGGATCGTCGAGGAGCTGGCGCATGCGCCGGGCCAGCGCCTCGTCGTCACCGTTGGCGAACACCAGGCCCGCGTCTCCCATGCATTCGGCGAGTCCGCCTCGTTCGGACACGATCAGGTTGCGGCCGGCGGCCATCATTTCGACGACCACGCCACCCATCGGTTCGCACCAGACGGAAGGGACGACGGCGATGCGGCCCTTGGACACCCAGTCGACGAGCGCCGCGCCATGCTGGTTGCCGGCAAACACGATCGAGGAAGCGACGCCGAGCCGCTCGGCCAGGGCTTCGAGCTCGGCCCGGCGTTCGCCATCGCCAATGATCAACAGCCGCGGTGGCGCATTCAGGCGCTGCGACACCACGGTCGCAAACGCCTTGACGAGCGTGTCGACACCTTTCTCGGAAACCAGCCGGCCCAGATAGAGAAAGTCGAACTCGGGTGCCTGCGTGGCGCTCGATGCCGCCTCGAAGCGTTCGGTCGGAAATGGGTTGTAGATGCGGACCTGCCGCGGAAGCGGGTTCGCCTGCTGCATCCAGTCGGTGATGGCGACATGTTTCGTCACCAGCCACGTGGCGACAAATCGGCGCAGACCGAGCTTGAGTGCATCGCGCACGACATGCTTCCAGCCGCGCAGGGCCGCGTGGTGGCGTACCGAAGCGAGCGGCGTGAGCGGTGCGCGAGCGCCGTCGTACCACCCGGCGCCGTCGATGCACGCGGCCTGATAAGCGGTGTGCACCCAGACAAAGGGCTTGCGATACAGCAGCACCCAGGGCGTGAGCGAGAGCGTGGCTCCATTGAACAGAACCACGTCGGCCCAGCGAACGAGTTCCCGCGAGCGCTTGCCGTCCGGGTTGTCGATCACTTCGAAGGGGAAGGCCCGGCCGGGTTCTCGTGGCGTCCTCGTCAGCACCCTGCATTCGATGCCGCTGCGCGCGAAGCCTTGGGCCAGTTCCATCGAAACGGTTTCTACCCCGCCGGTCGAGGGATGGAAGACATGGGAATAGAGGAGGATCTTCATGATGGTGCATCGCCCGACGGGATTGGGCGAGCGCTCTTGGGCCGCGAGGATGCCAGCTTGCAGGGCAGTCGGCCGGCCGGGAAGTATGCCAAGTGTAGAAGTCCTATGGCCTTCGTCGGCTGGCGAATTCGCCGCCAGTTGTGGTAACTTGCTCATCACCGTTCCACAGCATGAATCACACGCCCCGATGACCACGCCCGCGGCCGAGACCGACCCGGCACTCGAAGAACTCCGCCTCGCCACACTGGTGCGGCAGGCGCCGCTCGAGTTCGCCCGCGTGGTCTACGGACTCAACGACCGGGCCAATGGCCGCGCCGGCACGATGGCGGCCGAGGACGTCGCCCGCACCGTGCGCCAGGGCGCGCCGGTCACGCGCGAGCGCGCCGAACAGCGCGCCCGCGGCTACCTGCCGGTGGCGGGTCAGGAGCATTGCCCGCGCTGCTGGGTCTTCAACGGCATCAAGAGCCCGTTGCACTACCGCGAGACCACCGAGGAGCGTCCGGAGTCGGCATCCTGCAAGGTGTGCGGCGCCGAATACGCCACCTCGCTGGACTGACGTCCGAAGCGCCGCCGGTCAGGGTAAACCTTGGCGCGGTGCAGCAAAGCGGCTTTCTAGAATCGATTGATTGCGCGCCATGGCGTCACACTGAAGGAGTCCGTAGTGCAGAGCAAGAAGTCCGGTGCCAAGCCGGTCCAGCGGGTGATCAAGAAATATCCCAACCGAAGGCTCTACGACACGGAAACTTCCAGCTACATCACGCTCGCCGAGGTCAAGCAGCTGGTCATGAACAAATCGGCGTTCGTGGTGCGCGACGCCAAGAGCGGCGACGACCTCACGCGCAGTATCCTGCTGCAGATCATCCTCGAGGAAGAAGCCGGCGGCGCGCCGATGTTCACCGAGCAGGTGCTGGCCAGCATCATCCGTTTCTATGGCCAGACGATGCAGGGCTACATGGGCGTCTACCTGGAGAAGAACATCCAGGCGATGGCCGAGGTGCAGGCGCAGCTGGCCGAAAAGGCCGAAGGCCTGACGCCCGAGATGTGGTCGAAATTCATGACCATGCAGTCGCCGATGCTGCAGGGCATGATGGGCAATTACGTGGAGCAATCCAAGACCGTGTTCCTGCAGATGCAAGAGCAGATGCAGAAGAACACCGAGCAGGTTCTGGGCGTCTTTGGCATCAAGCGGCCCTAGACCGGGCGCCACGGCCGATAGCTGGGACAATAGGGGGATATGAGCGAAGTTGCCTCCCCTGAACGAATTGCCGCGCCGGCCGTGCCCAAAGTCGGTTTCGTGAGCCTGGGCTGTCCCAAGGCCTTGACCGATTCCGAACTGATCCTGACCCGGCTGAGCGCCGAGGGCTATCAGACCTCCAAGACCTTCGAAGGCGCCGACCTGGTGATCGTCAACACCTGCGGTTTCATCGACGACGCCGTCAAGGAAAGCCTGGACACCATCGGCGAGGCGCTGGCCGAGAACGGCCGCGTGATCGTGACGGGTTGCCTCGGCGCCAAGACCGGCGAGCAGGGCGGCAATCTGGTGCGGCAGATGCATCCGAGCGTCCTGGCGGTCACCGGGCCGCATGCGACGCAGGAAGTGATGGACGCGGTCCACGCCAACCTGCCCAAGCCGCACGATCCCTTCGTCGACCTCGTGCCGGGGGCTTTCGGCATCGCGGGTCTGAAGCTCACGCCGCGGCACTATGCGTACCTGAAGATCAGCGAGGGCTGCAACCATCGGTGCACCTTCTGCATCATCCCGTCGATGCGCGGCGATCTGGTGTCGCGGCCGGTCGGCGACGTGCTCGCGGAAGCCAAGGCGCTGTTCGAGGGCGGCGTGCGCGAACTGCTGGTGATCAGCCAGGACACTTCGGCCTACGGGGTCGACGTCAAGTACCGCACGGGCTTCTGGGACGGCAAGCCGGTGAAGACGCGCATGCTCGAACTGGTGCGCACGCTCGGCGAGATCGCGCAGCCTTACGGCGCATGGGTGCGGCTGCACTACGTGTATCCGTATCCGAGCGTCGACGAGATCATCCCGCTGATGGCAAGCGGGCAGGTCTTGCCCTACCTCGACGTGCCTCTGCAGCACAGCCATCCCGATGTGCTGCGGCGCATGAAGCGGCCGGCGAGCGGCGAGAAGAACCTGGAGCGCATCGCGCGCTGGCGCGAGGTGTGCCCGGAGCTCGTGATCCGCAGCACCTTCATCGCCGGCTTCCCCGGCGAGACGCAAGAAGAGTTCGAGCACCTGCTCGACTTCATCCGCGAAGCGCAGATCGATCGCGCCGGCTGCTTTGCCTACAGCCCGGTCGAGGGTGCCGTGGCCAACGACATTCCGGGCATGCTGCCGGCGGCCGAGCGCGAGGCGCGGCGCGCGCGCTTCATGGAAGTGGCCGAAGCGGTGTCGATCGCCAAGCTGCAGAGGCGCGTCGGAGCCACGATGCAGGTGCTGGTGGATTCGGCACCCGGCATGGGCCGCAAGGGCGGCGTCGGCCGCTCGTATGCCGATGCGCCCGAGATCGATGGCATCGTGCGGCTGCTGCCGCCGGAGAAGATCAGCAAGACGCTGAAGGTCGGTGAATTCACGCGGGCCCGCATCGTCGGCGCCGAAGGCCACGACCTGATCGCGCTGCCTGTTTGATCGATGCCGCGAGCAGACAACAAAAAAGCCACCGGAGACCGGTGGCTTGAATGGAGAAACCCGACAAGGGTCTATATAAACTTGGTGCCCAGAAGAGGACTCGAACCTCCACGATGTTACTCGCTAGTACCTGAAACTAGTGCGTCTACCAATTCCGCCATCTGGGCCCACATGCTGCTTGGAACAAGTCCCTGCAGCGCGTTTTGAATTTCAGGAAAGAGAGAGATCATATCAAAAATAACGGCCATCCCAGCGGCTTGCTGGATGAAGTGGAAGGCACGGTGCAAGGACATCGCGACGGGCACGGTTTCGTGCAGCGCGACGACGGCGAAGCCGACATCTATCTGCCCCCCAACGAGATGCGTGCGGTGCTGCACAAAGACCGCGTCAAGGCGCGCGTCGTGCGCCAGGACCGGCGCGGACGGCCCGAGGGCCGCGTGGTCGAGATCATCGAGCGCCCCGAGCAGCCGATCATCGGCCGCCTGCTGCACGAAGGCGGCATCTGGCTCGTCGCACCCGAGGACAAGCGCTACGGACAGGACGTCCTGATCCCCAAGGGTGCGACCGGCACGGCGAAGGTCGGGCAGGTCGTCGTGGTGCAGCTGACCGAACCGCCGGCGCTGTTCGGTCAGCCGGTCGGCCGCGTGCGCGAAGTACTCGGCGAAATCGACGACCCCGGCATGGAGATCGAGATCGCGGTGCGCAAGTACGGCGTGCCGCACGAGTTTTCCGAAGCCTGTCTGGCCGAGGCCAAGGCGCTGCCCGACAAGGTGCGGCCGGCCGACAAGAAGGGCCGCATCGACCTGACCGACGTGCCGCTGGTCACCATCGACGGCGAGGACGCGCGCGACTTCGACGACGCGGTGTACTGCGAGCCCGCCAAGGTCGGCCGCGGCAAGGGCTGGCGTCTCCTGGTCGCGATCGCCGACGTCAGCGCCTATGTGCAGACCGGATCGGGCATCGATATCGACGCCTACGACCGCGCGACCAGCGTCTACTTCCCGCGCCGCGTGATACCGATGCTGCCCGAGAAGCTGTCCAACGGCCTGTGCTCGCTCAATCCCGAGGTCGAGCGCCTGTGCATGGTCTGCGACATGCTGGTGGCGACCGACGGCGAGATCTACGCCTACCAGTTCTACCCGGCCGTGATGTGGAGCCATGCGCGCTTCACCTACACCGAGGTCGCGGCCATCCTCGGCAACACGCGCGGCCCCGAAGCCGCGAAGCGCAAGGACCGCGTCAAGGACCTGCTCAACCTCGCCGACGTCTATCGCGCATTGCTCAAGCAGCGCAGCAAGCGCGGTGCGGTCGACTTCGAGACCACCGAGACGCAGATCATCTGCGACGACGCCGGCCGCATCGAGAAGATCGTGCCGCGCACGCGCAACGAGGCCCACCGGCTGATCGAGGAAGCGATGCTGGCGGCCAACGTCTGCAGCGCCGATTTCATCGCCGAGGGCAAGCACCCGGGCCTCTACCGCGTGCACGAAGGCCCGACGCCCGAGAAGAAGGAAATCCTTCGCGGCTACCTCAAGGCGATGGGTGTCGGCCTGTCGATCACCGACGACCCGAAGCCGGGCGAGTTCCAGGCCATCGCCGAAGCGACCAAGGAGCGGCCGGACGCGCAGCAGATCCACACCATGCTGCTGCGCTCGATGCAGCAGGCGATCTACACGCCCATCAACAGCGGCCACTTCGGCCTGGCCTACGAGGCCTACACGCACTTCACGAGCCCGATCCGCCGCTATCCCGACCTGCTGGTGCATCGCGTGATCAAGGCCATCCTCGGCAAGACCCGGTACCAGCTGCCGATGCTGCCGACGCCGGGCGAAGCGCACGCCAAGCTGGCCAAGCGACTCGCATCCCGCGTCAAGGCGCCGAGCACCAAGCCGCAGAAGGCGACGATCGCGCCGACCAAGGAAGTGCTGGCCTGGGAGGCCGCAGGCCTGCATTGCAGCGCCAACGAGCGGCGCGCCGACGAGGCCAGCCGCGATGTGGAAGCCTGGCTCAAGTGCAAGTACATGCGCGAGCATCTCGGCGAGGAATACGGCGGCACGGTCACTGCCGCAACCACCTTCGGCATCTTCGTCACGCTCGATGCGATGTACGTCGAGGGACTGGTGCACATCACCGAACTCGGCGGCGAGTATTTCAAGTTCGACGAGCAGCGGCAGGAGCTGCGCGGCGAGCGCACCGGCATCCGCTATGCCATCGGCACGCGGGTGCGCGTGCAGGTCAGCCGCGTCGACCTCGACGGCCGCAAGATCGACTTCCGCCTGGTGCGCGAGGGCGAGGAGCTGAGCGCGCGCGCCATGAAGGACAAGGGCGCTGCGACCGGCGGCGTTCCGGCCAAGGCCTCGGCCAAGCGCAGCGCGCGCAGCAAGGCCGCGCCGGTCGCCGAACGCAGCGAACGCGGCGAGCGATCTGCCGCCGCCGTCGCGCCGCAATCGGCGATGCAGGCATTCCGATCGGCCGTGAAGAAGGCCGCCAACAAGATGAAGGGGCGCAAGCCGCGCCGTTGAAGGAGAAGCGCATGAGCAGCAACGAGAAGCAGAGCCGCATCGCGGTCGTCACGGGCGCCGGCAGCGGCATCGGCCGCGCGGCCGCACTGGCCTTGCTGGCCGATGGCTGGCGCGTGGTGCTGGCGGGTCGCCGGCTCGAGCCGCTGGCGCAGGTGGCGGCCGAGTCGGGCGCGGCCGACCGCGCGCTGCCGGTCTCTGCCGACGTCGCCGATCCCGCATCGGTACAGGCGCTGTTCGCCGCCGCGGTCGAGCGCTTCGGCCGCGTCGATCTGCTGTTCAACAATGCCGGCGTCGGCAACCCGCCCGGCCCGTTCGAGGAATGGACGCCCGAGCAATGGCGCGGCGTGGTCGACATCAACCTGAGCGGGATGTTCTATTGCATCCAGCAGGCCTTCCGCACGATGAAGGCGCAGACGCCGCGTGGCGGCCGCATCATCAACAACGGTTCGATCTCGGCCACCACGCCGCGGCCCAATTCGATCGCCTACACCGCGACCAAGCATGCAGTGAAGGGCCTGACCAAGACGGCCTCGCTCGATGGCCGCAAGTACGACATCGCAGTCGGCCAGGTCGATGTCGGCAACGCGATGACCGAGCTCGCCGCACGCATGAGCAAGGGCGTGCCGCAGGCCAGCGGCGAGATCGCGATCGAGCCGATGATCGACGTCGCCATCGTCGGCCAGTCGGTGCTCTACATGGCCAATCTGCCGCTGGAAGCCAACGTGCTGTTCCACACGATCATGGCGACCAAGATGCCCTTCGTCGGGCGCGGATAGGCCGGCCTCAGCCGCGCGCCCGCGGCAGGCCGCGTGCCAGTGCGCCGGCCGTGAGCGGGACTTCGGCCGGCCACCGGTCGGCCAGGTCGCCGTGGCGCCAGACGGCCTCGCAGGCCGCTGCCATCGCGGGGCGGCCGGCGGCCAGTGCGGCCCCGACCATGCCGGCCAGCACGTCGCCGGTGCCCGCGGTCGCCAGGCGCGCATTGCCGCTGGCATTGATCACCGGTGTTTCTCCCGCGCTCGCGATCACGGTGCCCGAGCCCTTCAGCACGACCACGGCGCCGAAGCGTTCGGCCAGTTGGCGCGCGGCATGCAGCCGATCGCCTTGAATGTCTGCCGTGCCGGTGTTCAAGAGGCGTGCCGCTTCCAGCGGATGTGGCGTGAGCACCGTGGCGGCGCGGCGCCGGGCACGCGCCTCGAGCAGCCCTTGCAAGGCGCCGTCGGCCGCGACCGCATTGAGCGCATCCGCATCCAGCACCAGCGCGCGGGCGGTCTGCAGAACCTGCGGCAACAGCGCGCGCACGGCCGAGCCGCCGCCGCAGCCGCAGACGACCGTCATGGCCGCGAGGTCGAGCGTGTCGGAACGACGGAACATCAGTTCCGGCTGCAGCGGATCGAGCGCCATCATGGCGGTGTCGAGCGCAACGACGAAGACGCGCCCGGCGCCGGCACTCGCCGCGGCGGAGGCGGCGAGCAGGACCGCGCCCGCCATGCCCGGCGCGCCGCCGATCACGGCCACGTCGCCATAGCTGCCCTTGTGCGATGCATGCGATCGCGGCGGCGTCGCCGGCGCGCCGGCCAATCGCGCCGAGGGCGGCTCGGCGCCGGTGCCGACGCCGAGGTCGTCGAACCAGACGTCGCCCGCGGCATCGCGCCCCTGCGCGGTGAAGAGGCCGGGCTTGAGCGTCAGCAGGCTCAGGCAGACGCGCGGTCCGCCGTGCGCGGGCAATTCGAGCGACAGCGTGCCGGTGTCCGTGTTCAGGCCCGAGGGCGTGTCCACCCCGAGGACCGGCGCCGGGCTGCCATACATGCGCTGCATCCAGTCGGCCATCGCGCCGGTGGGCGGGCGCAGATTCCCGATCCCGAGCAAGGCATCGATCGCGAGGTCGAAATACTGCGGCGGCGCATCGGCCAGCGTCACGCCGGCCGCGCGTGCGCGCTGCAGCGAGGCCAGCGCGTCGGCCGGCAGGCGGCCTTCGTCGCCGACCCGGGTGAGCACCGTCATGAAGCCGCGGCGCTGAAGCCGGGCGGCGGCCTCGAACCCATCCCCGCCGTTGTTGCCCGGGCCACAGGCAATCCAGACCGTGCGTGCATGCGGCGCGACCGCCATCGCGAGACGCGCGACCGCGAGGCCGGCGCGCTGCATCAGCGCATGCGGCGGCAGCTTCGCCGCCGCAGCCTGCTCGATCCGGCGCGAAGCGGCGATGTCGAACAGATCGGCGGCAGTGGCGGAGGTGATGCAATGCATGAGCGTCGGCGCGGCGGGCGCATCAGTATTGCAGCAAACGCTCGATGCCGAGTCCTTCGAGATCGACGCCCGCATCGCGGCCACCGACCAGGTCGGCCAGCACGCGCGCGCTGCCGCACGACAGCGCCCAGCCGCTCGAGCCGTGACCCAGGTTCAGCCACACGCCGGGCACGCCGCTCGCGCCGATGATCGGCGGTCCGTCGGGCAGCATCGGGCGCGCGCCTTTCCACTGCTGCACGCCGGCCTGCAGCGTGGCCGCACCGGGGAACCAGTCGTGCAGGACCTTGTAGAGCGTTTGCAGCGAGGCCGGGTTCATCGTGTCGAGCGAGCCGCCGAGCTCGGCGCTGCCGGCCACCCGCACGCGCATGCCGAGACGGGAGATCGCGACCTTGTAGCGCTCGTCCATCACCGCGCTGTGCGGTGCGTTGAGCGGCTCGCGGATGTTGGCGCTGATCGAATGGCCGTAGACCGGCGCCAGCGGAATGCGCAGGCCCAGCGGCGCCAGCAGCTGCGACGACGCGACGCCGGCGCACATCACGACCGCGTCGAAGCGATGGCCCTCGGAGCCGCTCGCGAGCGAGACTTCGGTGGGTGCCGAGCGCTTCAGCGGCGCCAGGTCGCAGTTGAAGTGGAACTGCGCGCCCAGCGCCTCGGCCTCCCACTTGAGCAGCAAGGCGAACTGGCGGCAGTTGCCGACCTCGTCGTCCGGCAGATGGATCGCGCCTGCGAGCGCGGTGTCGGTGCTGAGCGCGGGTTCGATCCGGCGCGCCTCGTCGGCATCGATCTCGCGGAAATTGCTGCCCGCCGTGCGCAGCACCTCGAGCCCGGCCTGCATCAGCTTCCTCTCGCGCTTCGAACGCAGCAGCACGAGATAGCCATCGCTGCGTTCGTAGCTGAGCTCCTGTGCCTCGGTGATCTCGTGCAGGCGCGTGCGGCTGTAGAAGGCCAGGCGCTGCATGCGCGCGCGGTTGGCCAGGTAGGTTTCGAGCTTGCAGGCCCGTTGCCAGCGCGACATCCAGCCGATATCGCGCGCCGACAGCGGCCAGCGCAGTTTGATCGCGCCATGGGTGGACAAGAGCGATCGCAGCACCTTGACGCGCATGCCCGGCGCCGCCCACGGCGTCACGTAACCCGGCGCAACCACGCCGGCGTTGGCGAAGCTGGATTCCTCGGCCGCAGCGCCGCGGCGCTCGAAGACGACGACCTCGTGGCCGTCGCAGGCCAGCTCCCAGGCGGTGGTGACGCCGATGATGCCGGCGCCCACGATCGCGATTTTCATTCGGTTCTTTGCGGTGAGAGATGCATCGGCGCCACGCCGACCTTGTCCCGATTATTGTTGTTGTTGTGGCGCGAGCGCGCTTTCAATCTGCAGCGCGATCGCCAGCACCGCATCGTCGCGCAGGGCCGCATGCCAGAGCATGAGCCCCACAGGCAGCTCCTCCGGCGTATGGCAGGGCAGGGAGATGGCGCAGCCGTCGAGCATGTTGACGACCGACGGGTTGCGCAGCAGCAGCGCGTTGACGCGAAAGAACTCGTCATCGCGCAGCGCACCGGGCGCGACGGCGGCGATGGGCGGCGCGGTGATCGGCACGGTGGGCGACAGCATCGCATCGAACGGCGCCATGGCGCGCTCCATGCGGGCGATCCAGCCGCGGCGCGCATGGACGAGGTCGATGTACTCGTGCGCCTTCATGGTGGCGCCCTTGAGGATGCGCTGCGCCACGCGCGAGTCATAGCCGGCGCCGCTGCGCTCCAGCAGCAGCCGGTGCCAGGCATAGGATTCGGCGGCGGAAAAGCCGCCGGTGGCATTGATCGATGACAGGTCGGCCAGTTCAGGCAGGGCGATTTCCTCGATCCGCGCACCGGCGTCGCGCAAGGCGCGCAAGGTGCGTTCGAAGGCGCGTGCCACGGTGGCATCGAGCCCGTCCTGGAACAGCTCCTTGACCACCGCCAGCCGATAGGCGGCCAGCGGTGCGGCGCCGGCCGTGACGCGGCGCGCCGCGAGGATCTCGTGCGCCGTGATCGCGTCGCGCACGGAACGCGTCATGGCGCAGGCGGTATCGAGCGTGGTCGACAGCGGCAGGGCGCCGTCGGTCGGCACCAGCCGCGCGGTGCTCTTGAACCCGACGATGCCGTTCAGCGCCGCGGGAATGCGGATCGAGCCGCCGGTGTCGGAGCCCAGCCCGATGAAGGCAGCACCGGCCGCCACCGAGACCGCCGCGCCGGACGACGAGCCGCCCGGGATGCGCGCGACGGCGGCATCGGCCGCGTTGGTCGGCGTCCCGTGGTGCGGGTTGACGCCCACGCCCGAGAAGGCGAACTCGCTCATGTTGGAGCGGCCGATCGGAACACCGCCCGCCGCGCGCAGTCGTGCGACGGCCGGGGCATCCGCCTTGGCGGCCGGCGCATGGGACAGCACGACGGAGCCGGCCGGCGTCGGCTGACCGGCGATGTCGAAGAGGTCCTTGACCGAGAACGCGAGGCCGGCGAGGCGCTGCTGCGGTGCGGCGGCCGCTGCCGCCGCGCGCGCCTCGTCGAACATCGTGCGCACGAAGACGTGCCGGCAGGCCGGCGATTCGGCCGCCTCGATCGCCCGCTCCATCTCGGCGCCCGCATGGGTGGAACCCGCCAGCAGGGCGAGGCGGGTGGCGTGCAGGTCAGGGGGCATGGTCGGGTGTCGGTACGGGGGAAGAAGAGCAGGTGCGTGCTATACTCGTTGGGTTTCGCTCAGGGTATTTACCGAGTGCGAAACACATCCGCAAACCAGCCCTTTCAAGGTGTTGTGCGCCTTCTTCGCAAGAGCACAAAACGGGCTGGATTTTAGACCCAACCTTTGGAGTTACTTCTATGTCGACCACCATGCGCGAAATGCTGGAAGCCGGTGTCCATTTCGGTCACCAAACCCGCTTCTGGAACCCCAAGATGGCCCCGTTCATCTTCGGCCATCGCAACAAGATTCACATCATCAACCTGGAAAAATCGCTGCCGATGTTCCAGGACGCGATGAAGTACGCCAAGCAGCTCACCGCCAACCGCGGCACCATCCTGATGGTCGGCACCAAGCGCCAGGCCCGCGAGATCGTGGCCGCCGAAGCGCGCCGCGCCGGCGTGCCCTTCGTCGACACCCGCTGGCTCGGCGGCATGCTGACCAACTTCAAGACCGTCAAGACCTCGATCAAGCGCCTGAAGGACATGAAGGCCCAGCAGGAAGCCGGCCTCGACGCCCTGAGCAAGAAAGAGCAGCTCACCTTCACCCGCGAGATCGAGAAGCTTGAGAAGGACATCGGCGGCATCCAGGACATGACCGCGCTGCCCGACGCCATCTTCGTGATCGACGTGGGCTTCCACAAGATCGCCGTGGCCGAAGCCAAGAAGCTCGGCATTCCGCTGATCGGCGTGGTCGACTCCAACCACTCGCCCGAAGGCATCGACTACGTGATCCCGGGCAACGACGACTCCTCCAAGGCCGTCACGCTGTATGCCCGCGGCATCGCCGACGCGATCATCGAAGGCCGCTCCAGCGCCACCAGCGACGTGGTCAAGGCCGTGGCCGAAGGCAGTGGCGACGAGTTCGTCGAAGTGGAAGAGGGCGCTTCCGCCTGATCTGTGCCCTGGCCAGCCTGAAGAAGGGGCTTCGTTGCCCCTTTTTTTTAATCTGAATTTCGCGGTACCCCGAGGGTGCCGCAACGAAAAACCGAACGGAGAACACACATGGCAACAATCACCGCAAGCATGGTCGGCGAACTGCGCGCAAAGACCGACGCGCCGATGATGGAATGCAAGAAGGCCCTGACCGAAGCCGACGGCAACATGGACAAGGCCGAAGAGCTGCTGCGCATCAAGCTGGGCAACAAGGCCGGCAAGGCCTCGGGCCGCATCACGGCCGAAGGCGTGGTCACCGCCTTCGTCGACGGCGATGCCGGCGCGATGGTCGAGATCAACTGCGAAACCGACTTCGTCACCAAGAACGACAGCTTCCTCGCGATGGCCAATGCCGCCGCGATGCTGATCGCCAAGAACAATCCGGCCGACCTGGCTGCGCTCGGTGCGCTGCCCTACGCGCAGGACGGCTTCGGCCCCACGCTCGAGGACGTGCGCAAGGGCCTGATCGGCAAGATCGGCGAGAACATGAGCTTCCGCCGCTTCAAGCGCTTCGCCGGCAATGGCAAGCTGGCCTCGTACCTGCACGGCACGCGCATCGGCGTGATGGTGGAGTTCGAAGGCGACGACACCTCGGCCAAGGACGTTGCGATGCACATTGCCGCCATGAAGCCGGTCGCGATCTCCAGCGCCGACGTGCCGGCCGACCTGATCGAGAAGGAACGTGCGGTCGCTGCCGGCAAGGCCGAGGAAGACCGCAAGGTCGCCGAAGCCGCCGGCAAGCAGCCGCAGCCGGCCGAGATCGTGGCCAAGCGCATCGAGGGCGGCGTGCAGAAGTACCTCAAGGAGGTCTCGCTGCACAACCAGGCTTTCGTGAAGAACGACAAGCAGACCGTCGAGCAGATGCTCAAGGCCGCCAACACCACCATCAAGGGCTTCACGCTCTATGTGGTCGGCGAAGGCATCGAAAAGAAGGTCGACGACTTCGCGGCCGAAGTGGCGGCGCAGGTCGCGGCCGCCAAGGCTGCGTCCTAAGTCACGCCCGAGGCCGGCGGCGTCCGTCGCCGCCGGCCGCCTTCCCGCAGCCACGTTTTACACTCGCCCCGCCAACCCCAAAGGAAACCATCCATGTCCGACGACCGCCCGGCCCACAAGCGAATCTTGTTGAAGCTGTCGGGCGAGGCATTGATGGGTGACGATGCCTTCGGCATCAACCGCGCCACCATCGTCCGCATGGTGGGCGAGGTGGCCGAGGTCGTGAACATGGGCGTCGAGGTGGCCGTCGTGATCGGCGGCGGCAACATCTTCCGCGGCGTTGCCGGCGGCTCGGTCGGCATGGACCGCGCCACCGCCGACTACATGGGCATGCTGGCCACCGTCATGAACGCGCTGGCACTGGCCGACGCGATGAACAAGCAGGGCCTGATCGCCCGCGTCATGTCGGCGATCGCGATCGAGCAGGTCGTGGAGCCCTATGTGCGTCCGAAGGCGCTGCAGTACCTCGAGGAGGGCAAGGTGGTGATCTTCGCCGCCGGCACCGGCAATCCCTTCTTCACGACGGACACGGCGGCGGCGCTGCGCGGTGCGGAGATCGGCGCCGAGCTGGTCCTCAAGGCCACCAAGGTCGATGGCGTCTACAGCGCCGACCCCAAGAAGGACCCGAGCGCCACGCGCTACGCGTCGCTCACCTTCGACCAGGCCATCGCACAGAATCTCGGCATCATGGACGCCACGGCCTTCGCGCTGTGCCGCGATCAGAACCTGCCGATCAAGGTGTTCTCGATCTTCAAGAATGGCGCGCTCCGGCGCGTCGTCATGGGCGAGGACGAAGGTACCCTGGTCCACGCCTGAGGAGAAAGAAGAAATGACCATTGCAGAGATCCGCAGCGCGACCGACGCCAAGATGAACCAGTCGCTCGCCGCCTTCCAGAACAACCTCACCAAGATCCGCACCGGCCGCGCCAATCCGGCATTGCTGGATTCGATCCACGTCGACTACTACGGCTCCTCGGTGCCGCTGTCGCAGGTGGCGAACGTATCGCTGCTCGACTCGCGCACCATCAGCGTCCAGCCGTGGGAAAAGGGCATGGGCGCGAAGATCGAAAAGGCGATCCGCGAGAGCGACCTCGGTCTGAATCCGGCGTCGATGGGCGACCTGATCCGCGTGCCGCTGCCGCCGATGAGCGAGGAGCGCCGCCGCGAGATGACCAAGCTGGTGCGCAACGAGGGCGAGTCCGCGAAGATCGCGACCCGCAACCTGCGCCGCGATGCCAACGACGCGATCAAGAAACTGGTCAAGGACAAGCTGGCATCGGAAGACGACCAGAAGCGCGCCGAGGCCGAGATCCAGAAAGTGACCGACCGCCACATCGGCGAGATCGATCGGCTGATAGCGGCCAAAGAGGCGGAGATCATGGCCGTCTGACATGACGACCGCTGCCGCCATTCCTCATCACATTGCCATCGTCATGGATGGCAACGGGCGTTGGGCCACGCGCCGCTTTCTGCCACGCATCGCGGGGCACAAGCAGGGGGTCGAGTCGCTGCGCCGCTGCGTCAAGGCCTGCACGGACCGCGGCGTCCGGGTCCTCACGGTGTTCGCCTTCTCGTCCGAGAACTGGAATCGGCCGATCGAAGAGGTCTCGGGCCTGATGGACCTGATGGTCGTCGCGCTCGGCCGTGAAGTTCCGAAGCTGATCAAGGACGGCGTGCGCCTGCATTTCATCGGCGAGCGCGGCGGCCTGTCCGAGAGGATCGCAGCCGGCCTTGTCCAGGCGGAGGCGGCGACAGCGCACAATACCCGCCTCGTGCTCAACGTTTGCTTCAACTATGGTGGCCGCTGGGACATCGCGCGCGCAGCGGCGCAACTCGTCGCGCGTGGCGAAGCGCTCACCGAGGCCAACCTCGATGCGGCGATGGCGCTCGCGCATGTTCCGGATCCCGATCTCTTCATTCGCACCGGCGGCGAGCAGCGGCTGTCCAACTTCCTTCTCTGGCAGAGCGCCTACGCCGAGCTGTTCTTCAGCGATCGGCTGTGGCCCGAGTTCGATGAAGCCGCGCTCGACGAGGCGATCGCAGCGTTCCAGCGCCGCGAGCGCCGGTACGGCAAGACGTCCGCGCAGATCGCGGGCAACGCGCAGCGCGATCAGCAGACCGCCTGAGCGCATGCTCAAACAACGCATCATCACTGCGATCGTCCTGCTGGCGATCCTGCTGCCGGCGCTTTTCTATCCGTCCTACGTCCCCTTTGCCTGCGTGATGCTGGTCCTGGTCGCCGCCGGCGGCTGGGAATGGGGCCGGCTCAACGGCTACGGTTCGAACCTGTCCGTGTTGCTGGGGGTGGAGATGATCGCGCTCTGCGCCTTGTCGTGGTGGCTGGGCATGCTCGACGTATCGCTGCTGCCGGTCTGGATCGTCGCCAGTGCCGCCTGGGTGCTGGGCGGCGCGTGGCTGCTGCGTGGCGCGGTGCCGGGCTGGCCGCGGGTGCCCAGGGCCTTGCGCCTGGTCGGCGGACTGCTGGCGCTGTGGGTTGCCTGGCTGGCGGCGGTGCAGGCGCGCAGGGTCGGCATCAATTTCCTGTTGTCGGTCCTGGTGCTCGTGTGGGTGGCCGACGTGTTCGCCTATTTCGCGGGCCGCGCCTTCGGTCTGCGGTTCACGCGCAACAAGTTGGCCCCCGCGATCAGTCCCGGCAAGAGCTGGGAAGGGGTCTGGGGCGGCATGGCCGGCGTGATCGTGCTGGCCCTGGCGTGGGTCTGGGCCGATGCGGCCGCGCAGGCCTCGGTCGCCAGTCTCTACACGCGGCTGGCGCAGCGCGGCTGGTGGCTGCTCTTGATCGGCGTGGTGTTCCTGGCAGCGATGAGCGTGGTGGGCGATCTGGTCGAGTCGCTGATCAAGCGCAGTGCCGGCGCGAAGGACAGCAGCAACCTGCTGCCGGGGCATGGCGGCGTGCTCGACCGCGTCGACGCGCTACTGCCGGCGCTGCCCATTGCGATGATGTTGGCTTTCCTGTGAACATGCAAAGACAACGCATCACGGTCCTCGGCTCGACGGGTTCGGTCGGCGTCAGCACGCTCGACGTGATCGCACGGCATCCGGAGCGCTTCGAGGTCTTCGCGCTGTCGGCGGCGACGAAGGTCGACGAACTGCTGGCCCAGTGCGCGCGCTTCTCGCCGAAGTACGCGGCGATGGCCAGTCCGCAGCACGCCCGCCTGCTGGCAGAGAAGCTGGCGCAGAACGGCCTGCCGACGCGCGTGCTCGGCGGCGAGGACGCCATCGAAACGATCGCATCGCACGATGAGACCGATGCCGTGATGGCAGCCATCGTCGGCGCCGCCGGGCTCGCGCCGTGTCTCGCGGCCGCCCGTGCCGGCAAGCGCCTGCTGCTGGCCAACAAGGAAGCGCTGGTGGTCGGCGGCGAGCTCTTCATGGCCACGGTGCGAGAGGGCGCGGCGACGCTGCTGCCCATCGACAGCGAGCATTCGGCGATCTTCCAGTCGCTGCCCGAGGATCCATCCACCTGGGCACGGCGCGTCGACAAGATCATTCTCACCGCGTCCGGCGGCCCCTTCCTCACGCGCTCGCCGGACACGCTCGGCACCGTGACCCCGGAGCAGGCCTGTGCGCATCCCAACTGGGTGATGGGCCGCAAGATCTCGGTGGACTCCGCCACCATGATGAACAAGGCGCTCGAGGTGATCGAGGCGCGCCATCTGTTCGGCGTCGCGCCCGAGCAGATCGAGGTGGTGATCCATCCGCAGAGCGTCGTGCATTCGATGGTGCAGTTCACCGATGCCTCGGTGATCGCGCAGCTCGGCACGCCCGACATGCGCGTGCCGATCGCCGTCGGCCTGGCCTGGCCCGAGCGCATCGAGAGCGGCGCGGCGCCGCTCGATTTCCGGCAACTGGCGGCGCTCACCTTCGCCACGCCCGATGCGGCGGTCTTCCCCGGTCTGCAGCTTGCCTGGCATGCGCTGCGCGCCGCACCCGGAACGACCGCGGTGCTGAACGCCGCCAACGAGGTCGCGGTCGATGCATTCCTCCATCGGCGGCTGCGCTTCGATCGCATCCATGCAGTCAACACGGAAACTTTGGAGGCGGTCCTGCCCTCCAAGCCCGCATCGCTCGCGGACCTGCTGGCGCTGGACGCCAGCGCGCGGGCCGCGGCCCATGCAGCAGCGTTGCGCTATGCGGCCTGACGCCTCCAACTTCCGGAGATCCTGATGCTCACAGTCATCGCCTTCATCGTGGCACTCGGCGTGCTGATCGCCGTGCACGAGTACGGCCACTACCGGGTGGCCGTGGCCTGCGGCGTCAAGGTGCTGCGCTTTTCGATCGGCTTCGGCAAGACCCTGTATCGCTGGCAACCCAGGCGCCAGCATGCGGGGCAAAGCACCGAGTTCGTGATCGGCGCCTTTCCGTTCGGCGGCTACGTGAAGATGCTCGACGAGCGCGAAGGCCCGGTCGCGCCCGAGGAGCGCCATCTCGCCTTCAACACGCAGCCCTTGCGCTCGCGCGCCGCGATCGTGGCCGCCGGCCCGATCGCCAACCTGCTGCTCGCAGTGCTGCTTTACACGCTGGTCAACTGGATCGGTGTGCAGGAACCCGTCGCCGCGCTCGCGCGGCCGGTGGCGGCCTCGCTGGCCGAGCAGGCGGGTCTGCATGGCGGCGAGCACATCACGCGCGCCGGTTTCGACGGCGACCTGGAACCGGTGCAGTCCTTCGAGGACCTGCGCTGGCGCATGACGCGCGGCGCGCTCGACGGCCGCGACCTGACGCTCGAGATCGCCGGCGACGGCGGCCGGCCGGCGCGCCAGCTGGTGTTGCCCTTGAGCCGCATCGAAGCCAAGGATGCCGATGCGCAGATGTTCCGCAAGATCGGCATCATCGCGCCGCTGAGCCGTCCCGAGATCGGCGAAGTGATGCCCGGCGGCGCGGCGGCGCGCGCGGGCCTTCGCAGCGGCGACCTCGTGCAGTCGGTCGGTGCCACGGACATCGTCGATGGACAGCAACTGCGCGAGGTGATCCGCAGTTCCGTCGAAGGCGGCCAAGCGCACAGGCAGATGTGGCAGGTCGAGCGCGCGGGCCACATCATCCCCATCGAGGTCGCGCCCGATGTGCGCGTGGAAGGAACGGCCAAGGTCGGCCGCATCGGTGCCTATGTCGGCGCATTGCCCGAGACCGTCACCGTGCGGCAGGGCCCGATCGACGGCGTCTGGCGCGGCACGGTCCGCACCTGGGAGGTCTCGGCCCTCACCGTGCGGATGATGGGCAGGATGGTCGTCGGCGAAGCCTCGCTCAGGAACCTGAGCGGGCCACTGACCATCGCCGACTACGCCGGCAAGTCCGCGAGCATGGGCTTCACGCAATACCTGTTGTTCCTGGCACTCATCAGCGTGAGCCTCGGGGTGCTGAATCTCATGCCGCTGCCGGTCCTCGATGGAGGTCACCTGATGTATTATCTTTGGGAGGGCCTGACCGGCAAAAGCGTCTCCGACGCATGGATGGAACGGCTTCAGCGCGGCGGGGTGGCGCTGCTGCTTGTCATGATGTCGATTGCACTCTTCAACGACGTGACGCGGCTCTTTGGTTAACTTTCCGCCGGCCCTTTGCGCGCTGGCTCAATTCACAGATGAACACATCATTCAGTCGCTTTCGCCTGCGTAGCGTCGCCGCGGTGATCGCCGGTGCACTGGCTGCCACGGCAGCCTGGGCCGTCGAGCCCTTCACGATTCGCGACATCCGGGTCGAAGGCCTGCAGCGCGTGGAGCCCGGCACGATCTTCGCCTCGCTGCCCGTGCGCGTCGGCGACACCTACAACGACGAGCGCGGCTCGGCGGCGATCCGTGCGCTGTTCGACCTGGGGCTCTTCAAGGATGTGCGCATCGACGTCAGCGGCAACGTGCTGGTGGTGATCGTCGAAGAGCGGCCGACCATCGCCGATGTCGACTTCGTCGGCACCAAGGAGTTCGACAAGGCCGCGCTGCAAAAGGCGCTGCGCGAGGTCGGGCTGACCGATGGCCGCCCCTACGACAAGGCGCTGACCGACCGCGCGGAGCAGGAGCTCAAGCGCCAGTACGTCAGCCACAGCCTTTACAACGCCCAGGTCGTCACCACCGTCACGCCGATCGAGCGCAACCGCGTCAACCTCACCTTCACCGTGACCGAGGGCGAGGCCGCGCGCATCCGCGAAGTGCACGTCGTCGGCAACAAGGCCTTCAGCGAATCCACGCTGCTCGACCTGTTCGACCAGGACGCCGGCGGCTGGCTGAGCTGGTACACCAAATCCAACCAGTACTCGCGCGCCAAGCTCAACGCCGACCTCGAGACGCTGCGCTCCTACTACCTCACCCGCGGCTACCTCGAGTTCCGCATCGACTCGACGCAGGTCGCCCTCTCGCCCGACCGCAAGGACCTGTCGGTCACCGTGAACATCACCGAAGGCGAGAAGTTCGTCGTTGCCGGCGTCAAGCTCGCCGGCAACTACCTCGGGCGCGACGACGAGTTCAAGTCGCTGGTGACCATCAAGCCCGGCGAGCCCTACAACGGCGAGGACGTGACGGCGACCACCAAGGCCTTCACCGACTACTTCGGCACCTTCGGCTATGCGTTCGCACGCGTCCAGGCCGAGCCCGAGATCGACCGCGTCAACAACCGCGTCTCGCTGACCCTGCAGGGTGAACCTGCACGCCGTGTCTACGTGCGACGCGTGATCGTGAGCGGCAACAACCGCACGCGCGACGAAGTGATCCGCCGCGAATTCCGCCAGTACGAGGCGTCCTGGTATGACGGCGACAAGATCAAGCTGTCGCGCGACCGCGTCGACCGGCTGGGCTTCTTCACCGAGGTCAACGTCGACACGCAGGAAGTCCCGGGCTCGCCCGACCAGGTCGATCTGACCATCAGCGTGACCGAGAAGCCGACCGGCACCTTGCAACTGGGCGCCGGCTTCTCCAGTGCCGACAAGGTGTCGCTCACCTTCGGCATCTCGCAGGAGAACGTGTTCGGCTCGGGCAACTTCCTGGGCGTGCAGGTCAATACCAGCCACTATGCCCGCACGCTCTCGGTGACTGCCACCGACCCGTACTTCACCAAGGACGGCATCTCGCGCAGCTTCAGCCTCTACCACACGACCACACGGCCCTACTACAGTGCCGACGGCGACTATCAACTGGTCAACGACGGCGCGAGCATCCGTTTCGGCGTGCCGTTCAGCGAAGTCGATACCGTCTTCTTCGGCGCCGGCATCGAGCGCTACCACTTCAACCCCGGCACCAACTTCACGTTCCTCGTGCCCAACGCCTACCAGACCTATTTCGGCTGCACGGCGAATGCGTTCGACATCATCACGTCCTGTTCGAAGGACAACATCTGGGGCATTCCCCTGACCGTCGGCTGGTCGCGCGACGATCGCGACAGCGCACTCGTGCCGACGAAGGGGCGCCTGCAGCGCGCCAACCTCGAGGTCGGTGTGGGGGGCGACATGCGGTACTTCAAGTCCAGCTACCAGTACCAGCAATTCTTCCCGATCAACAAGCAATACACCGCCTCGATCAACGGCGAGGTGGGCTACGGCAAGGCGATCGGCAACAAGGCGTTCCCGATCTTCAAGAACTTCTATGCGGGCGGCCTCGGTTCGGTCCGCGGCTTCGAGCAGAACTCGCTCGGCCCCAAGGACGTTCCGCTGCTGGGCCAGACGGACGGCGCCGCACTCGGCGGCACCAAGAAGGCCATCTTCAACGCCGAACTCAGCACGCCGTTCCCCGGCGCGGGCAACGACCGCACGCTGCGCCTCTACGGCTTCTTCGACGCCGGCAACGTGTTCGGCGACCGTCAGCCGTACGTCACCGATGCGCAATGGAAGGCCCAGCAGAAGATCCGCGCCTCCATCGGCCTGGGTGTCAGCTGGATCTCGCCGCTCGGACCCCTGCGGCTGGCCTACGCGATCCCGATCCGCTACCAGAAGGAGGACGACTCCGACCTGCTGCACCCGATCGCGAAGGATAGAATTCAACGCGTGCAATTCCAGATCGGAACCTCTTTCTAATGAACCTCTTGCTTCGCGCCGCCGGTGCACTGCTGATTCCCGCCTGCGCGCTCATTGCGGCGCCTGTTCACGCGCAGCCACAGCCGCAGGAAACCTTTCGCATCGGCTTCGTGAATCCCGATCGTGTGCTGCGCGAGGCCCAGCCGGCCAAGGCGGCGCAGGCCAAGCTCGAGGCCGAATTCCTGAAGCGCGAAAAGGATCTCACGGCGCAAGGCGACGCGCTCAAGGCGGCCTCCGAGAAGTTCGACCGCGAGGCGCCCACGCTGTCCGATAGCCAGCGTGCTGCGCGCCAGCGCACCCTGATCGACCAGGACCGCGACTTCCAGCGCCGCCGCCGCGAGTTCCAGGAAGATC
Source organism: Variovorax sp. PBL-E5 (assembly GCF_901827185.1). Lineage (NCBI taxonomy): Bacteria > Pseudomonadati > Pseudomonadota > Betaproteobacteria > Burkholderiales > Comamonadaceae > Variovorax > Variovorax sp. PBL-E5. The sequence goes on from NZ_LR594671.1 coordinate 2,544,243, forward strand.
TGAATGCGCGCAAGAACGAAGAGCTTCAGCAGGTCTATGAGCGCGCGAACCGCGTGGTGAAGCAGGTGGCCGAGGCCGAGAAGTACGACGCGATCCTGCAGGAAGCGATCTACATCAATCCCAAGCACGACATCACCGACAAGGTGATCAAGGCGCTGAACGCTTCTTCCGCCACGCCTCCTTCATCATCCCCTGCCAGCGGCAAGTAACGCCGCGAATCGGCGTGGCACTGCGGCTCGGCGCGATCATCGAAGCCCTCGGGGGCGAACTGCAGGGCGACCCTGCGCTGTCCATCGAGCGGCTCGCGCCGCTCCAAACGGCTGAGGCCGATGCCCTCAGTTTCCTGAGTCATCCCAAGTACCGCAAGGAGCTCGCGGCCTCGCGGGCCGGGTGCGTGATCGTCTCGCCTGCGATGCGGGAGGCCGCGGCCGCGCGCGGCGCGTTCATCGCGACGGCCGATCCGTACCTGTATTTCGCCCGCCTCACGCAGCTCTGGAAGAAGACGCATGCGGTGGCCGAGACACAGCGCATCCATCCCAGCGCAGTGATCGATTCCCAGGCGCACGTCGCTTCCGACGCCCGCATCGGCGCGCTGTGCGTCGTCGAGCGGGGCGCGCGCATCGGTGCCGGGACTGTGCTGAAGTCCAGGGTGACGGTCAGCGAGGACTGCGTCATCGGCGCGCGCTGCCTCCTGCATCCGGGCGTGGTGATCGGTGCCGATGGTTTCGGGCTGGCGCCGCACGAAGGCGCGTGGGTCAAGATCGAGCAGCTCGGCGCGGTGCGCATCGGTGACGATGTGGAGATCGGCGCCAACACCTGCATCGATCGCGGCGCGCTCGAGGACACGGTGATCGAGGATGGCGTCAAGCTCGACAACCTGATCCAGATCGGCCACAACGTGCGCGTCGGCAAGCACACGGCGATGGCCGGCTGCGTCGGCGTGGCGGGCAGCGCCGTCATCGGCGCCCATTGCACCATCGGCGGCGGCGCCATCGTGCTCGGGCACCTGGCCCTGGCGGACGGCGTGCACATCTCGGCGGCGACCGTGGTCACGCGATCGATCCACAAGCCGGGCCAGTACACAGGCATGTTTCCCATCGACGACAATGCGGCCTGGGAGAAAAACGCCGCCACGCTCAAGCAATTGCATGGGTTGAGGGAGCGTTTGAAGGCACTCGAAAAAGCGACGAAACAGGATCCGCAACCATGAAGCTCGACATCCATCAAATTCTCAAACTGCTGCCGCACCGCTATCCGTTCCTGCTGGTGGACCGCGTGCTCGAGATGGAAAAGGGCAAGCGGATCACTGCGCTCAAGAACGTGACGATGAACGAGCCCTTCTTCAACGGCCATTTCCCGCACCGCCCGGTAATGCCTGGCGTGTTGATGCTCGAAGCGATGGCGCAGGCCGCAGCGCTGCTGTCCTTTCATTCGCTCGACATCGTTCCGGACGACAACACGGTGTATTACTTCGCCGCCATCGACGGTGCGCGCTTCAAGCGGCCGGTGGAGCCGGGCGACCAGCTCACGCTCGAGGTCGAGATCGAGCGCATGAAGGCCGGCATTTCCAAGTTCAAGGGGCGTGCGCTGGTCGGCAGCGAGCTGGCGTGCGAAGCCACCCTGATGTGCGCCATGCGCCAGATCAGCTGATGCTCCGGCCGGCATGACCCAGGTTCATTCGACGGCCATCGTCGATCCGAAGGCGCAGCTCGACACCTCGGTCACGGTAGGCCCCTACACCGTGATCGGCCCCGACGTGAAGATCGGTGCGGGCACCACCGTCGGCGCGCACTGCGTGATCGAAGGCCGCACCACCATCGGGCGCGACAGCCGTATCTTTCAGTTCTCGTCGCTCGGCGCCGTGCCGCAGGACAAGAAGTACGCGGGCGAGCCGACCCAGCTCGAGATCGGCGACCGCAACACCGTCCGCGAGTTCTGCACCTTCAACATCGGCGTGCCCGGGGCCGGCGGCGTCACGCGCGTAGGCCATGACAACTGGATCATGGCGTACACCCACATCGCACACGACTGCCAGGTCGGCAATCACACCACGCTCGCCAACAACACGACACTCGCCGGCCACGTGCATCTGGGCGACTGGGTGACGATCGGCGGCTTGACGGGCATCCACCAGTTCGTGTCGATCGGTGCGCACGCGATGGTCGGCTTCGCCAGCGCAGTCTCGCAGGACGTGCCGCCCTTCATGCTGGTCGACGGCAATCCGCTCGCCGTGCGCGGCTTCAATGTGGTCGGTCTGCGGCGTCGTGATTTCTCCGCGGCACGGATCGCGGCAGTGAAGCAGATGCATCGGCTGCTCTATCGCCAGGGCAAGACGCTCGAAGAAGCCCGCACCGCAATCGATGCCCTCGCAACCGAAGTGCCGGAGTCGGCGGGTGATGTCGCGCTGATGAGCGGCTTCCTGACCCACGCTACGCGCGGCATTGCGCGTTGAACGAGCGATGACCGCTGCGGCACGCCAGTTCGCGCTGGTCGCGGGCGAGCCTTCGGGCGACCTGCTGGCCGGCTTGCTGCTCGACGGGCTGCGGGCGCGTTGGCCCGACATGCAGGCGGCCGGGATCGGCGGCCCGCAGATGCTTGCGCGCGGCTTCGAAAGCTGGTGGCCGCAGGACAAGCTCGCCGTGCGCGGCTACGTCGAGGTGCTGCGCCACTATGCCGAGATCGCCGGCATCCGGCGTCAATTGCGGGCGCGCCTCCTGCGCGAGTGGCCGCAGCTCTTCATCGGCGTCGATGCGCCGGATTTCAACCTGGACCTCGAAGCCGCGCTGCGCAGCCGCGGCATGAAGACGGTCCATTTCGTCTGCCCGTCGATCTGGGCCTGGCGGCCGGAGCGCGCCGAGAAGCTGCGCGCGGCGGCCAGCCATGTGCTGTGTATCTTTCCCTTCGAGCCCGCATTGCTCGCGGCGCAGGGCATCGCGGCCAGCTACGTCGGCCATCCGCTGGCCGACGTGGTTCCAATGACGCCGGACCAGGCCGGTGCCCGTGCGGCGCTCGGTCTCGGCGCGCACGAGCAGGTCGTCGCGCTGCTGCCCGGCAGCCGGCGCTCCGAAGTGCGCTATCTCGCCGCGCGCTTCTTCGCGGCCGCAGCGCTGATGCACAAGGCGCAGCCCGCGCTCAGGTTCATCGCGCCCATCCTGCCCGGCCTGCGGGCCGAGGTCGAGCAGCTGCTGCAGGCCAGCGGCATGACGGGCCGCGTCACGCTGCTCGACGGCCAGTCGCATGCCGCGCTGGCCGCCTGCGACGTCACCCTGATCGCCAGCGGCACCGCGACGCTGGAGGCGGCGCTGTTCAAGCGGCCGATGGTGATCGCCTACAACATGAACCGGCTGTCGTGGCGGCTGATGCACCGCCAGCAGTTGCAGCCATGGGTCGGCCTGCCGAACATCCTGTGCGGCGACTTCGTGGTGCCGGAACTGCTGCAGGAGGCGGCTACGCCCGAGGCGCTGTGCGAGGCCACGTTGGCCTGGCTGGCTTCGCCGGACAAGGTTCACGCCTTGCAACAACGTTTTTGCGCGCTGCATGCCGAATTGCAGCGCGATACGCCGACACTGTGCGCCGATGCGATCCAGAAAGTTCTTGAAGGCTGAGCAGGCCCAGCTGATGTGGGATGCCCCCGGGCTCCTGGCCGGCGTGGACGAGGCCGGCCGCGGCCCGCTGGCCGGCCCGGTCGTGGCCGCGGCCGTGATCCTCGACGACCAGCGGCCGATCCGCGGCCTGGCCGATTCCAAGACCCTGACCGCGCTGCAGCGCGAGCGTCTCAACGAGCAGATCCTCGCCCGCGCGCTGTGCTGTTCGGTCGCACAGGCCAGCGTCGAGGAGATCGACACCCACAACATCCTCCAGGCCACGATGCTGGCGATGCGGCGCGCCGTCGAGGGCCTGCGGCTGAAGCCGGCCAAGGTGCTGGTCGACGGCAATCGCTTGCCGACGCTGGACGTGCTGGCCGAAGCCATCGTGCAAGGCGACGCGCGGGTCAAGGCGATCTCGGCCGCATCGATCCTGGCCAAGGTGCATCGCGACAAGTTGTGTGCAGAGCTGCACGCCGAATTTCCCCACTACGGCTTTGCTGCCCACAAGGGCTATGGCACGCCCGAGCATCTCGAAGCGCTGCTGCGTCATGGCGCCTGCGTGCATCACCGTCGATCGTTCAGTCCGGTTGCCGCGGCCCTCGCCAGGACGGCGGCCCAGGCCGACATGTCGATGGCGGCGAGCATCGAGGTGCGGGTCGAAACCCGCGTCGACGTCCGGACCGCGCCATGAGCGCCGCCCGGCCGCCCGAAGGCGCTCGCACCGCAGCCCGCAGGGCGGAGGTCGTCTTATGAGTGTCGGCGAGGTTGACCGCGTCACTTCCCGCGACAACTCGCTGCTGAAGGAATTGCGCAAGCTGGCGCAGGACCCGGGCGGCTATCGCAAGGCCGGCCGCATCTGGCTCGAGGGCGACCATCTGTGCCGGGCCGCGCGCGAACGCGGGCTGCGGCCGGCGGTCGCGGTGTTCGCCGAGTCCGTCTGGCCGAGCGCACGGGTGGAATGGGCGGATGTCGCCGACAGGACGGTCGTGATCGCCGACGCATTGCTCGCCGGCGTGAGTGGCTTGGGCTCGCCCGCGCCGATGGGCTTCGTCCTCGACGTCCCGGCACGGCCTTCGATCGCACCCGACGCGCCCACCGTGGTGCTCGACCGGCTGCAGGATGCCGGCAATGTGGGCTCCATCCTGCGCAGCGCGGCGGCCTTCGGGTTCACCCAGGTCATCGCGCTCAAGGGCACCGCGGCACTGTGGGCGCCCAAGGTGCTGCGCGCCGGCATGGGTGCGCATTTCGGCCTGCGGCTGATCGAAGGCGTCGAGATCGATGCGCTCGATGCGCTGGCCGTGCCCTGCATCGCGACCAGCTCGCACCGCGGTGAATGGCTTCACGAGGCCCGGTTGCCGTTTCCATGCGCCTGGCTGATGGGCCATGAAGGGCAGGGCGTCGGCGCCGCGCTCGAGGCCCGTGCCGCCCGCCACGTGCGCATCGCCCAGCCGGGCGGCGAGGAGTCGCTCAACGTCGCCGCGGCCGCGGCAATTTGCCTGCATGCGAGCGCCACCGCGGCGGGTTCTTGAGGCGCCGCCGGCTATAATCAAGGGCTTTCCCGCTCACACCCCGCCCACAGCGCACGCAAGCCAACTCCTCGACGAAAGTCGCGCCGCCCGAGTCCTCTCTTGGGTTCGCTTTGGGCGTCATCCATCCGGAGATCCCAGTGCTTTTGTCTCTCAAGGGAAATTTCCCGCCCGCCATCCTGGCGCTTGCAGACGGCACGGTCTTTCTCGGCAACTCGATCGGTGCCACCGGCGCCACGACCGGCGAAGTGGTGTTCAACACCGCCATGACCGGTTACCAGGAAATCCTGACCGACCCGAGCTATTGCCAGCAGATCGTCACGCTCACGTATCCGCACATCGGCAACTATGGCGTCAACGAGGAAGACATCGAATCCGGCAGGATCCAGGCCGCGGGCCTGGTCATCAAGGACCTGCCGCTGCTCGCATCGAACTTTCGCTCCGGCGCCACGCTGAACGAGTACCTGGTGCGCGGCAACACCGTCGCCATCGCCAACATCGACACGCGCCGGCTCACGCGGCATCTGCGCACGCAGGGCGCGCAGAACGGCAGCATCCGCGGACTGGCGCAGGGCGAAGCCGTGACGCAGGCGCTGATCGACCAGACCATCGCCGCCGCCAAGGCCGCGCCCAGCATGTCCGGACTCGACCTCGCCAAGGTGGTGTCGGTCGCGGAAACCTATGAATGGACGCAGACCGAATGGAAGCTCGGCGCGGGCTATGGCGTGCAGATCACGCCCAAGTTCCACGTCGTCGCCTACGACTACGGCGTCAAGAAGAACATCCTGCGCATGATCGCCCAGCGCGGCGCGCGCATCACGGTCGTGCCCGCGCAAACGTCCGCGGCCGACGTGCTCAAGCTGCGGCCCGACGGCATCTTCCTGGCCAATGGCCCGGGCGACCCGGAACCCTGCGACTACGCCATCGAAGCCACGCGCGAACTGATCGACACCGGCATCCCGGTCTTCGGCATCTGCCTCGGCCACCAGATCATGGCGCTGGCCTCCGGCGCGAAGACGTTCAAGATGAAGTTCGGCCACCACGGGGCGAACCATCCGGTGAAGGACCTGGACAACGGCCGCGTGAGCATCACCAGCCAGAACCACGGCTTCGCGGTCGACGAGAAGACCTTGCCGGACAACCTGCGGCCCACCCACATCAGCCTGTTCGACAACACTTTGCAGGGCTTGGCGCGCACCGACCGGCCGGCGTTCTGCTTCCAGGGCCATCCCGAGGCCTCGCCGGGTCCGCACGACATCGGCTATCTCTTCGACCGCTTCACGGCACTCATGCAAAGTCACAAGGAAGGCCAGAAGAATGCCTAAGCGCAGCGACCTCCAGAGCATCCTCATCATCGGCGCCGGCCCGATCATCATCGGCCAGGCCTGCGAGTTCGACTACTCCGGCGTGCAGGCCTGCAAGGCCCTGCGCGAGGAGGGCTACAAGGTCATCCTGATCAACAGCAATCCGGCCACGATCATGACCGACCCGGCCACCGCCGATGTCATCTACATCGAGCCGATCACCTGGCAGACGGTCGAGAAGATCATCGCCAAGGAACGCCCCGACGCCATCCTGCCGACCATGGGCGGACAGACCGCGCTCAACTGCGCGCTCGACCTCTGGCGCAACGGTGTGCTCGACAAGTACGAGGTCGAGCTGATCGGCGCCACGCCCGAAGCCATCGACAAGGCCGAGGACCGCCTGAAGTTCAAGGACGCGATGACCAAGATCGGCCTGGGCTCGGCGCGCTCGGGCATTGCGCATTCGCTGGAGGATGCCTGGGCGGTGCAGAAGACGGTCGGCTTCCCGGTCGTGATCCGGCCCAGCTTCACGCTCGGCGGCACCGGCGGCGGCATCGCCTACAACCCCGAAGAGTTCGAGACCATCTGCAAGCGCGGCCTGGAAGCCTCGCCCACCAACGAGCTGTTGATCGAGGAATCGCTGCTCGGCTGGAAAGAGTTCGAGATGGAGGTCGTGCGCGACAAGGCCGACAACTGCATCATCGTCTGCTCGATCGAGAACCTCGACCCGATGGGCGTGCACACGGGCGACTCGATCACCGTGGCGCCTGCGCAGACGCTGTCGGACAAGGAATACCAGATTCTGCGCAACGCCTCGCTGGCCGTGCTGCGCGAGATCGGCGTCGACACCGGCGGCTCCAACGTGCAGTTCTCGATCAATCCGAAGGACGGCCGGATGGTCGTGATCGAGATGAATCCGCGCGTGTCGCGCTCGTCCGCGCTGGCCTCCAAGGCCACGGGCTTTCCGATCGCCAAGGTGGCGGCCAAGCTGGCCGTGGGCTACACGCTCGACGAACTGCGCAACGAGATCACCGGCGGCGCGACGCCGGCGAGCTTCGAGCCCAGCATCGACTACGTGGTCACCAAGATCCCGCGCTTCGCGTTCGAGAAGTTCCCGCAGGCCGATTCGCGCCTGACGACGCAGATGAAGTCGGTCGGCGAAGTGATGGCGATGGGCCGCACTTTCCAGGAGTCCTTCCAGAAGGCCTTGCGCGGACTCGAGGTCGGTGTCGACGGCCTCAACGAGAAGACGCAGGATCGCGAAGTGCTCGAAAAAGAACTGGGCGAGCCCGGCCCGGACCGCATCTGGTACGTCGGCGATGCCTTCGCGATGGGCTTGAGCGTGGACGAAGTGTTCGCGCTGACCAAGATCGATCCGTGGTTCCTGGTGCAGATCGAGGAGATCGTGAAGATCGAGCTGGAGCTTGAGACGAAGTCGCTCGACGACATCGATCGTGACACCTTGCTCGCGCTGAAGAAAAAGGGCTTCTCCGACCGCCGGCTCGCGCGCCAGTTGAAGACCACCGACGCCGCGGTCCGCGACAAGCGCCGTGCGCTCGGCGTGCGTCCGGTCTACAAGCGCGTGGACACCTGCGCGGCCGAGTTCGCGACCAACACCGCCTACATGTACTCGACCTACGAAGACGAGTGCGAGGCCGCGCCCACGGACAAGAAGAAGATCATGGTGCTCGGCGGCGGACCCAACCGCATCGGCCAGGGCATCGAGTTCGACTATTGCTGCGTGCATGCGGCACTCGCGATGCGCGAGGACGGCTACGAGACCATCATGGTCAACTGCAATCCCGAGACCGTCTCGACCGACTACGACACCAGCGACCGGCTGTACTTCGAGCCGCTTACGCTCGAGGACGTGCTGGAGATCGTCGACAAGGAAAAGCCGACCGGCGTGATCGTGCAGTACGGCGGCCAGACGCCGCTCAAGCTGGCGCTCGACCTCGAGGCCAATGGCGTGCCGATCATCGGCACCAGCCCCGACATGATCGACGCGGCCGAAGACCGCGAGCGCTTCCAGCAATTGCTGCATGAACTCGGACTGCGCCAGCCGCCCAACGCCACCGCGCGCACCGAGCCCGAGGCGCTCGAAAAGGCGGCCGCGCTGGGCTATCCGCTGGTCGTGCGCCCGAGCTACGTGCTCGGCGGCCGCGCGATGGAAATCGTGCACGAGCAGCGCGACCTCGAGCGCTACATGCGCGAGGCGGTCAAGGTCAGCAATGATTCGCCGGTGCTGCTGGACCGCTTCCTCAACGACGCGGTCGAATGCGACGTCGACTGCCTGCGCGATGCCGATGGCGCCACCCTGATCGGTGGCGTGATGGAGCACATCGAGCAGGCCGGCGTGCACTCGGGCGACTCGGCCTGCTCGCTGCCGCCCTACAGCCTCAAGGCTGAGACGATCGCCGAGCTGAAGCGCCAGAGCGCGGCGATGGCCAAGGCGCTCAACGTCGTCGGCCTCATGAACGTGCAGTTCGCGATCCAGGAAAAGGACGGGCAGGACGTTATCTACGTGCTCGAAGTGAACCCGCGCGCATCACGCACCGTGCCTTTCGTGAGCAAGGCCACCGGCATCCAGCTTGCCAAGGTCGCGGCGCGCTGCATGGCGGGCCAGTCGCTGGCCTCGCAAGGCATCACGCGCGAGGTCACACCGCCCTACTTCAGCGTCAAGGAGGCGGTGTTCCCCTTCGTCAAGTTCCCCGGCGTCGACACCATCCTCGGGCCGGAAATGAAATCGACCGGCGAGGTGATGGGCGTGGGCAAGACTTTCGGCGAGGCCTTCGTGAAGTCGCAGCTCGGCGCCGGCACGCACCTACCGAAGTCGGGCAAGGTCTTCGTCTCGGTCAAGAACAACGACAAGCCGCGTGCGGTGGAGGTGGCGCGCGGACTGGCCGCGCTGGGCTTCGAGCTCATCGCGACCAAGGGCACGGCGGCGGCGATCAACGCGGCGGGCATCACCTGCGCGGTGGTCAACAAGGTCACCGAGGGCCGGCCGCACATCGTCGACATGATCAAGAACAGGGAGATCGCGCTGGTCATCAACACGGTGGAAGAACGCCGCAACGCGATCACCGATTCGCGGCAGATCCGTACCTCGGCGCTGCTGGCCCGCGTGACCACTTTCACCACCATCTTCGGTGCCGAAGCGGCTGTCGAAGGCATGCGGCACATGGACGAACTGGGCGTGATCTCCATCCAGGAGATGCACGAACAGCTCGCCCAGCTCGTGCTGGCGTAGGCATTCGCCGATGGCAACCCAGCTCGTCGAACTCGACCTGGCCGACTGGGGTGCCGCGGCGCCGAACGAGGCCTGGATCGCCGCGCTCGAAGCCGGCAAGGTGCTCTATTTTCCGCGCCTGGGCTTCGAGCTGCTGCCTGCCGAGCGTGCGCTGCTTGCGCCTTCGGTGCTGTCGCCCGAGGTCCGCAACATCAGCCTCGATGCGAACGGGCGGCTCAAGGGCGTGGCCGGCGACGAGGCGATGCAGCGCGCGGTCGCGGCGATGGTCGGGCGCTTCCGGGCGCAGGCGCAGCAGCTGATCCACGGACTGCTGCCGCACTACACGCCGGCGCTGCGCCTGGCGCCGACCAGCTACCGGCCCGCACAGGTCGAAACGCGCGTGCAGTCGTGGCGCGCCGACGATCGCCGCCTGCACGTCGACTCGTTCCCGTCGCGGCCCAACTACGGCGAGCGCATCCTGCGCGTGTTCACCAACGTCAACCCCGAAGGCGCGCCGCGCGTGTGGCGCGTCGGCGAGCCCTTCGAGACGGTGGCGCGGCGCTTCCTGCCGCGCGCCAAGCCTTACTCGCGCATCCAGGCCCGGCTGCTGCGCGCGCTGCGCGTGACCAAGTCGCTGCGCAGCGAGTACGACCATCTGATGCTCCAGCTGCACGATGGCATGAAGTCGGACCTCGATTACCAGAAGAGCGCCGAGCAGGAGACCGTGCCCTTTCCCGCGGGCTCGGTGTGGGTGTGTTTCTCGGACCAGACCTCGCACGCCGTGATGTCCGGGCAGTACATGCTCGAGCAGACGCTGCACCTGCCCGCCGCAAGGCAATACAATCCGGATTCGAGCCCGCTCGCCATCCTGAGCCGGCTGACCGGACGCTCGCTCGTCTGATCTTCTCTCCCTTCGACCGCCGAACGGCATCGTTCGGCGGTTTCGCTTTATGGAGCAAACAACGTGGCAACCATTCCCATCACCAAGCGCGGCGCAGAGAAGCTGCGCGAAGAACTTCACCGGCTCAAGACCGTCGATCGGCCGTGGGTGATCAACTCGATCGCTGAAGCCCGGGCCCAGGGTGACCTCAGCGAGAACGCCGAGTACGAGGTCGCCAAGGACCGTCAGGGCTTCATCGAGGGCCGCATCCAGGACATCGAAGGCAAGCTGTCGGCCGCTCAGATCATCGATCCGTCCGGGCTCGATGCGGGCGGCAAGGTCGTCTTCGGTTCCACGGTCGAGCTCGAGGAAGAGAAGACCGGTGAAGCGGTCAAATACCAGATCGTGGGCGAGGACGAGGCCGACCTGAAGCTTGGGCTCATCAACGTGTCCAGCCCGATCGCGCGCGCGCTGATCGGCAAGGAGGAGGGCGATACCGCCGAGGTGCAGGCGCCCGGCGGCGTGAAGCACTACGAGATCGTCAAGGTCAGCTACCTCTGACGGAGAGCGCATGAAGGCTCGGATCGCGCTGATGCTGGCCGCCTTTTGGTGGTGCCGATGCTGTTCGCGCGCCTCGGCAACCCGGTCGTCGCGGGTAATTTCGCTGGCGAGCTGTTCGCCGCGCAGACCTGGATCGCACTCGGCTGCGGGCTGGTGCTGCTGGTCCACGCCCGGGCCGGCGCCGGCGCATCCATCGATGGCCCTGCGCGCACCACGATTTCCCTGACCGTGATCGCGCTGCTGCTGGCCCTGCTGCAGCAGTATGCGGTGGCACCTCACATCCTCGCGCGCGAGAACCTCAGGCTCTGGCATGGCCTCGGCAGCGGCATGTACTTGGGCCAATGGGTCTGTGCGGGCATTCTCTTGTGGCGGATGGGCCGCCGGACTGCCTGATCAGGCCTTCCAGAACTGGGTGATCCAGCGCGCCGGCCGGATGAAGCGAAAGCGCCGGTTGCGCCGGCCCGCCAGCGCGTCCGGCGGATTGCATTCCCCGTGAAAGACCACGATGCGCGCATCCGGCGGCACGAAGGGTTCGCGCCAGTAGTTGGTGGGCCAGGTCGGGATGCCGTGGTACTTGAAGCTCGGGCACCACGCTTCGGGCCAGTAGGCGAGCTGCCCCTTGCGGTACATGAAGTCCGACAGGTAGGTCTGCTCGTTGCGGTACTGCGCCTGCACCGCGTCCATGTTCGCGCGGAAATGCGCCAGCACGTCGGGATGCGCACCCAGCTCGAAGCGATAGACCGAGGAGTTCCCCGTGATGCGGCGGCGGCGCCAGGGCCGTTCGTAGTCGTGGATGATCAGGAATTCGCCGGGCTGCTCGAAGAAGGCATCGAGGCTGCCGACCACGACCACGTCGAGGTCGACGAAGAGCGCCGTGCCGCGCAGGCCGTGCAGGTCCTGCTCGAAGGTGGTGAGCTTCTTCCATGCGCGGTCCACCTGTCCCGGCGCGAGTTCCAGGTCGAGCGGCGGAATCGGGAAACAGCGGACCTCGCTGCGGATGCCTTCGCTGTCGTCGGTCAGGCAGACGAAGCTGAATTCGCCGCTCAGATGGCGCCGCACCATCGCATAGAGGCGATTGACGTAGTCGGGGCCGTACTTGGTGCCCCACTTCATGCACAGCACGTGCCGGGTCGCTGGCGCAACCCCAGGCTTCGTCTCCACGGCCGTCACTGTCAGTCGGCCTGTCGGCGCTTCTTGACCGACAGCGGCCTCTTGGCCTTGGCGCGCTTGACGGTGCCGCCCGGCGTGAGCCGCTGGTTGCCGAGCACGCGCAGGGTCTTGATCTCGGGGCGCTGGCCGCCGCGTTTGCTGTATTTGAGCACCTTGACGTCGCGCGGGCCGGGCATGCGGTCCTCGTCGACGGCGCGTTCCTTGTCGGGCACCGGCCGCCAGAGGACCAGCAGCTTGCCGATGTGCTGGATCGGCGCGGCGTCCAGTTCGTCGGCGAGCGTCTGCAGCATGGCTTCGCGTGCCGTCCGGTCGTCGGAAAAGACGCGCACCTTGATCAGGCCGTGGGCCTTGAGGGCGGCATCGGTCTCCTTCTTGACGGCCGGCGTCAGTCCGTCGCCGCCGATCATGACGATCGGATCCAGATGGTGCGCTTCGGAGCGGTGCACCTTGCGCTGCGCGGGGGTCAGTTGAATGGCGGGCATCCCCGTATTATCGAGTGTCAATGAACCCCAAACCGAAAAGCAAGAAGGTCAACAAGGCATGGCTGCATGACCACATCAACGACCCGTATGTGAAACTGGCCACGCGGGAGGGTTATCGGGCGCGCGCCGCCTACAAGCTCAAGGAGATCGATGAGACGCTGGGCCTGATCAAGCCCGGACAGCTGGTGATCGATCTGGGCTCGACGCCGGGCGCCTGGAGCCAGTATGTGCGGCGCAGGCTGTCGCCGACGGGTGCGGCGGTCGGCGAACTCGCGGGCACGATCATCGCGCTGGACATGCTGCCGATGGAGCCGATCGAGGGCGTGCTTTTTCTTCAGGGCGATTTCCGCGAGGCCGAGGTGCTGGAGCGGCTCGAGCGCGCCATGGGTGGCCGGCTCGCCGATGTGGTGGTTTCCGACATGGCGCCCAACCTCTCGGGCATCGAATCGGCCGACGCGGCACGCATCGCGCACCTGGTGGAGCTTGCGATCGACTTTGCGCAGCACCACATGAAGCCTGAAGGCGCACTGGTCGCCAAGCTGTTCCATGGCAGCGGCTACAGCGAGCTGACGAAGCTTTTCAAGGACAACTTCCGCGTCGTCAAGCCGATGAAGCCCAAGGCCTCGCGCGACAAATCGTCCGAGACCTTCATGGTGGGCATGGGAATCAAAAGGGCGGATACGAATTGATACGCCGGCGCGATTTCGCCAATTCGGCCTAAAACCGCTCGGCCCCTATGGCCGCTCACGGAAAATTGCCACGTTTCGCAGGTTGAAAAGCCTAAAATGGGTGCCAATTGCGTGCCCTCAGCGCGTTTTCTTTTTTCGATGCAACGCGCCTTCGACTGGAGCTTCGTTTGAACAATCAGTGGTTTTCCAAGGTTGCCGTCTGGCTCGTCATTGCGATGGTGTTGTTCACTGTGTTCAAGCAGTTCGACACTCGCGGGACGGCCGGTGCAGGCAATATCGGCTACTCCGACTTCCTCGAGGAAGTCCGCGGCAACCGCATCAAGAGCGCCACGATCCAGGAAGGTCAGAGCGGCAGCGAGATCGTCGCCATCACCACCGACGACCGCAAGATCCGCACGACCGCCACCTACCTCGATCGCGGCCTGATCGGCGACCTGATCGCCAACAACGTCAAGTTCGACGTCAAGCCGCGCGAAGAAGGTTCGCTGCTCATGACGCTGCTGGTGAGTTGGGGGCCGATGCTGCTGTTGATCGGCGTCTGGGTCTATTTCATGCGACAGATGCAGGGGGGCGGCAAGGGAGGCGCCTTCAGTTTCGGCAAGAGCAAGGCACGCATGCTCGACGAGAACAACAACCAGGTCACCTTCGCCGACGTCGCGGGCTGCGACGAGGCCAAGGAAGAAGTCAAGGAGGTCGTCGACTTCCTGAAGGACCCGGCCAAGTTCCAGAAGCTCGGTGGCCGCATCCCGCGCGGCCTGCTGCTGGTCGGGCCGCCCGGTACCGGCAAGACCCTGTTGGCCAAGGGCATTGCCGGTGAAGCCAAGGTGCCGTTCTTCTCGATCTCGGGCTCGGACTTCGTCGAGATGTTCGTCGGCGTCGGCGCGGCACGCGTGCGCGACATGTTCGAGAACGCCAAGAAGAACGCGCCCTGCATCATCTTCATCGACGAAATCGATGCCGTCGGCCGCCAGCGCGGTGCCGGCCTCGGCGGCGGCAACGACGAGCGCGAGCAGACCCTCAACCAGATGCTGGTCGAGATGGACGGCTTCGAGACCAACCTCGGCGTGATCGTGGTCGCTGCGACCAACCGGCCCGACATTCTCGACGCTGCGCTGCTGCGCCCGGGCCGTTTCGACCGCCAGGTCTACGTGACGCTCCCCGACATCCGCGGCCGCGAGCAGATCCTCAACGTGCACATGCGCAAGGTGCCGCTCGGCCAGGACGTCAACCCGAGCATCATCGCGCGCGGCACGCCCGGCATGTCGGGCGCCGACCTGGCCAACCTGTGCAACGAGGCCGCACTGATGGCCGCCCGCCGCAATGCGCGCGTGGTCGAGATGCAGGACTTCGAGAAGGCCAAGGACAAGATCTTCATGGGCCCCGAGCGCAAGAGCATGGTCATGCCCGAGGAAGAGCGCCGCAACACGGCCTACCACGAATCCGGCCATGCGCTGATCGGCAAGCTCCTGCCCAAGTGCGACCCGGTCCACAAGGTCACGATCATCCCGCGCGGCCGGGCACTGGGCGTGACGATGAGCCTGCCTGCGCAGGACCGCTACAGCTACGACCGCGAATACATGCTCAACCAGATCAGCATGTTGTTCGGCGGCCGCATCGCCGAGGAAGTGTTCATGCACCAGATGACCACCGGTGCCAGCAACGACTTCGAGCGCGCCACGCAGATCGCGCGCGACATGGTGATGCGCTATGGCATGACCGAATCGCTGGGCCCGATGGTCTACGCCGAGAACGAGGGCGAAGTGTTCCTCGGCCGCTCGGTCACCAAGACCACCAACATGAGCGAATCGACCATGCAGAAGGTCGATGCCGAGGTGCGCCGCATCATCGACGAGCAGTACGCCCTGGCGCGCCGCCTGATCGAGGAGAACAGCGACAAGATGCACGCGATGGCGAAGGCGCTGCTCGAATGGGAAACCATCGATTCCGAGCAACTCGACGACATCATGGCCGGCCGCGCACCGCGCCCGCCCAAGGACTGGGCCCCGCGCATCCCGCCGTCGGGCAGTGGCGGTGGCAGCGGCGGCACGCCGGCGGTGAACCCGGATCCTGCACCCACCGCAGCCTGACCGAGCATGTTGCGCTGGCGATCGACGGGGCCTCGGGCCCCGTTTTTTCATGGGGCCGCTTCGGCATGACGGCAGTCTGGCGTACCACGCGCTTCGCGATCGACCTCGCGCAGCCGCGCGTGATGGGCATCGTCAACGTCACGCCGGATTCCTTCTCCGATGGCGGCGCGCATGCCTCGACCGAGGCGGCCGTGCGGCATTGCGTGCGGCTGGTGGAGGAGGGTGCCGACATTCTCGACATCGGCGGCGAGTCGACCCGACCGGGCAGTCCGGCCGTTCCGCTGGAACAGGAGCTGGCGCGCGTGCTGCCGGTGTTGCGCGAGGCGCTCAAACTCGGGGTCCCGGTCTCGGTCGATACCTCCAAGCCCGAAGTGATACGCGCCGTGCTCGAGCTCGGCGCCGACATCGTCAACGACATCTGGGCTTTGCGCAGGCCGGGCGCGCGCGAAGCGGTGGCACAGCACCCGTCGTGCGGTATCTGCCTGATGCACATGCACCGCGACCCCCAGACCATGCAGACGGCGCCGATGGAGGGCGACGCAGTGCCCGCGGTACGCTCGTTCCTGGCGCAGCACGCGCAGGCGCTGGTGGCGCTCGGCGTCGACGCGGCGCGCATCGTGGTCGATCCCGGCATCGGTTTCGGCAAGACCACCGCACAGAATTTCGCCTTGCTCGCACGCCAGTATGAGCTGATCGCCGCCGGCTGGCCGGTGCTCGCCGGCTGGTCGCGCAAGTCCTCGCTCGGCGCCGTGGCCGGCATCGAGGCAGCGGCCGGGCGCATGGTGCCGAGCGTGGCAGCGGCCGTGCTGGCCGTCGAGCACGGTGCGTCGGTCGTGCGCGTGCATGATGTGCGCGAGACCGTCGCGGCGCTGGCCGTGTGGCAAGCGATGAAACAGCAAGGACAAGAAGAAGGGCAAGACCCATGACAAGACAATACTTCGGCACCGACGGCATTCGCGGCACGGTCGGCAAGCCGCCGATCACGCCCGACTTCGTGCTGCGTCTCGCGCATGCCGTGGGCCGCGTGCTCCGCAAGACCGAGGCGCGCCCGACGGTGCTGATCGGCAAGGACACGCGGATCTCGGGCTACATGCTCGAATCGGCGCTCGAATCGGGCTTCAATTCCGCGGGCGTCGATGTCGTGCTGCTCGGCCCCTTGCCGACGCCGGGCGTGGCCTACCTCACGCGCGCGCAGCGTGCCAGCCTGGGCGTGGTGATCAGCGCCAGCCACAACGCCTACCCCGACAACGGCATCAAGTTCTTCAGCGCGCAGGGCACCAAGCTCAGCGATGAATGGGAGCTGGCGGTCGAAGCGGCGCTCGAGGAGCCGCCGGTCTGGGCCGATTCGGCACAGATCGGCAAGGCGCGCCGGCTCAACGATGCATCGGGCCGCTACATCGAGTTCTGCAAGAGCACCTTCGCCTACGACCTCACGCTGCGCGGGCTGAAGCTGGTGGTCGACGGCGCGCACGGCGCGGCCTACCAGGTCGCGCCGCAGGTGTTCCACGAGCTCGGCGCGGACGTGGTCAGCATCGGTTGCGCGCCCGACGGGTTGAACATCAACAAGGGCTTCGGGGCCACGCATCCTCAGGCGCTGATCGAGGCGGTGCGCGCGCAAGGCGCCAGCTACGGCATCGCGCTCGACGGCGACGCAGACCGGCTGCAGCTGGTGGATGCGAGCGGGCGGCTCTTCAACGGCGACGAGCTGCTCTACCTGATGGTGATGGAGCGCATCGTGCGCGGCGAGAAGCCTTCCGGCGTGGTCGGCACGCTGATGACCAACAAGGCCGTCGAGATGGCGCTGCGCGCGCAGGGCGTCGAATTCGTGCGCGCCCGCGTGGGCGACCGCTATGTGCTGGAGGAACTCGAGAAGCGCCGCTGGCTGCTCGGCGGCGAGGGTTCGGGCCATCTGCTCGCGCTGGACCGCCACACGACCGGTGACGGCATCGTGAGCGCGCTGCAGGTGCTGCAGGCCTGTGTGCGCAGCGGCAAGCGGGTGGACGAGCTGCTGGCTGGCATGACGCTGTTTCCGCAGACCCTCGTCAATGTCCGCCTAGCCGAAGGCCAGGACTGGAAGGGCAATGTCGAGCTCGCCGACGAGATCCTCCGCACCGAAGCGGAACTGGGCGAAGCGGGCCGTGTCCTGATCCGCGCGAGCGGCACCGAACCACTGGTGCGTGTGATGGTCGAGGCGCGCGATGCGGCGCAGGCCGAGGCTTGCGCACACCGCCTCGCCGCCACCCTGGGCTGACGCGCAATGCGCGCCTGAAGAAGGAATCCGCGTGATCGAACTCGTGATGGCCGACTATCGACATCCCGCGCATGCCGAAGCAGTGGTCACGCTGCTCGACGCCTATGCGTGCGACCCGGCCGGCGGCGGGACGCCGCTGGCACCCGAGGTGCGGGCCGCACTGCCCGGCGCGCTGGCGGCCCGGCCGCAGGCCTTCAGCGTGCTGGCCTATGACGGCGAGCAGCCCATCGGCCTTGTGAACTGCATCGAGGGCTTCTCGACCTTCGCGTGCAAACCGCTGGTCAACGTGCACGATGTCGTCGTGCTGGCGAGCCACCGCGGCCGGCGTGTAGCCCAGCGCATGCTGCGCCGGGTGGAGGCCGAGGCGCGCTCACGCGGCGCCTGCAAGCTCACGCTCGAAGTGCTGTCGGGCAACGCGAGCGCGCTGCGCGCGTACGAACGCGAAGGTTTCGCCGGCTTCCAGCTCGATCCGGCCTTCGGCTCGGCGATGTTCCTGCAGAAGAAGCTTTGATCAGAACCGGGTGACGGGCATCTCGTTGTCGGTCTTGCCGGTACCGTACTTGCCCAGTTCCCACTTCGCGATCGCATTGCGGTGCACTTCGTCCGGACCGTCGGCGAAGCGCAGCGTGCGCGCGCCGGCATAGGCGTAGGCGAGCGGGAAGTCGTCGCACATGCCGCCGCCGCCATGCACCTGCATGGCCCAGTCGATCACCTGGCAGGCCATGCTCGGCGCGACCACCTTGATCATCGCGATCTCGGTCTTGGCGACCTTGTTGCCGGCCACGTCCATCAACCAGGCCGCCTTGAGCGTGAGCAGGCGCGCCATGTCGATCTTGCAGCGCGCTTCGGCGATGCGTTCCTGCGTCACGGTCTGCGACGCAACGGTCTTGCCGAAGGCCACGCGCGAGGACGCGCGCCGGCACATCAGCTCGAGCGCGCGCTCGGCCAGGCCGATGAGGCGCATGCAGTGGTGGATGCGGCCCGGGCCGAGGCGGCCTTGCGCGATCTCGAAGCCGCGGCCCTCGCCCAGCAGGATGTTGCCCACCGGCACGCGCACGTTCTCGAAATACATCTCGACGTGGCCGTGCGGCGCATCGTCGTAGCCCATCACGTTGAGCGGCCGCACGATGCGGATGCCCTTGGCATCGGCCGGCACGATCACCATGCTCTGCTGCGAATGCCGCGGCGCGTCGGGGTCGCTCTTGCCCATGGTGATGAAGACGCCGCAGCGCGGATCGGCAGCGCCCGAGATCCACCACTTGTGGCCGTTGATCACGTACTCGTCGCCCTGGCGCTCGATGCGGGTGGCGACGTTGGTGGCGTCGCTGGAGGCCACGTCGGGCTCGGTCATCGCGAAGGCCGAGCGGATCTGGCCTTCGAGCAGCGGCTTGAGCCAGCGCGCCTTGATTTCCTCGGAGCCGTAGCGCGCGATGGTTTCCATGTTGCCGGTGTCGGGCGCCGAGCAGTTGAAGACTTCGCTGGCCCATGGCACGCGGCCCATGATCTCGGCCAGCGGTGCGTATTCCTCGTTGGTCAGGCCCGCGCCCTCGTAGCCGGAGGCGGCGGCACTGTCGACCGGCAGGAACAGGTTCCAGAGGTCCTGGGCCTTGGCCTTGTCCTTGAGCTTCTCGACGGTCCTCAGCGCGGTCCAGCGCTTGCCCGCCGCGGTGTTGGCCGCCAGCTCGGCGCTGTACTCGGCTTCGGCCGGGTAGATGTGGTTGTCCATGAAGGCGGCGACGCGCTTCTGGAGGTCCTTGGTCTTGGCCGAATAATCGAAATCCATGCTGCCTCCTGTGAATGGGGTAAGGCCTCAGGCCCGCTGTGCGAATTGCCAGGCCATTTCGGCCATCGGACGTGCGCCGCGACCGGAGGCTACCGCCTGCTCGCTCGATGCGGTGCCGGCTTCGACCCGCTTGGCAATGCCTTGCAGGATCGCGGCCATGCGAAAGAGGTTGTAGGCCTGGTAGAAATTCCAGTCCGGCGCGAGCGCCTCGGGCGTGGTGATGCCGGTGCGCTCGCAGTACTTGCGGATGTAGTCGCTTTCGGTCGGAATGCCCAGGCTCTCGAGGTCGAGGCCACCGATGCCGCGGAACGATCCCGGCGCGATGTGCCACGACATGCAGTGGTAGCTGAAGTCGGCCAGCGGATGGCCCAGCGTCGAGAGCTCCCAGTCGAGCACGGCGATGGCGCGCGGCTCGGTGGGGTGGAACATCAGGTTGTCGAGGCGAAAGTCGCCGTGCACGATCGAGCTCATCTGCGCGTCGCGCGCGCTGGCCGGCATGTGGGCCGGCAGCCATTCCATCAGGCGGTCCATCTCGGGGATCGGCTGCGTGACCGAGGCGAGGTACTGCTTGCTCCAGCGCCCGATCTGGCGCTCGAAGTAGTTGCCCGGCCGGCCGTAGTCGGCCAGGCCGCGCGCGGCGAAGTCCACCGTGTGCAGCGCGGCAATGACACGGTTCATCTCATCGTAGATGGCGCTGCGCTCCGCATTGCTCATGCCAGGCAACGACTGGTCCCAGAGGACGCGGCCGGCCATGAACTCCATCACGTAGAAGGCGCGGCCGATCACCGATTCGTCCTCGCACAGGCCATACATCCGCGGCACCGGCACGTTGGTGCCGGCAAGACCGCGCATGACCTTGAACTCGCGTTCCACCGCATGGGCCGAGGGCAGCAGCTTGGCGACCGGCCCCGGCTTGGCGCGCATCACGTAGCTTTGCGACGGCGTGACGAGCTTGTAGGTCGGGTTGGATTGGCCGCCCTTGAACATCTCGACCGCCAGCGGTCCTTTGAAGCCGTCGAGGTTCTTTTCGAGCCAGGCCGTCAGTGCATCGACGTCGAAGAGATGTTGCTTGGAGACGGCACGGGTGCCGACGAAGTTGTCGAAGTCCTGGGTCATGTCTCTGAGGTCGCTATTGGTCGTCGGCTTCGGAGATGCGCATCAGCGCGGCGCGGTCCAGCACCACCAGGCCGGCCGGTTCGATGCGGATCGCATCCTCGCGCTCCATGGCCTTGAGTTCCTGGTTCACGCGCTGGCGCGATGCGCCGAGCAGTTGTGCCAATTCCTCCTGCGCGAGTTGCAGGCCGATGCGCATCTGGCTGCCGTCCGCGAGGTTCGGCACGCCGTAGCTGCGAACCAGATGGATCAGTTGCTTGGCGAGCCGGGCGCGCAGGGGCAGGGTGTTGAGGTCCTCGACCAGCCCGAACAAGGTGCGGATGCGGCGCGCCTGCAGGCGCATCAGTGCTTCGTAGAGCTCGACGTGGTTCGACAGGATCTTGCGAAAATCGGCGCGCGCCACGCACAGGATGGTGGAGTCGCCATGCGCATACGCATCGTGGGTGCGCCGGTCGCCGTCGAACATCGCCACGTCGCCGAACCAGATGCCCGGCTCCACATAGGTCAGCGTGACCTGCTTGCCCGATACTGCCGTCGAACTCACGCGCACCGCTCCCTTCGCGCATGCGATCCACTGCTCGGGCGGATCGCCGCGCGCGGCGATCAGCTCGCCGTCCTTGAAGCGTTTGACGAAAGCACATCGGAGGATGTCGTGGCGAAGGGATGGGGAAAGGGAAGAGAACCAGCGACCACTGTTGATCGCCTCACGTTCTTCGATGGTAAGAATGGGATCGTCCATGGACTGTCCTGTCGGTGACTGGTGGGCGAAGGGTTGTCGCGCGAGAGACGCGCGGCGTCATTCGTAGCGCGGCGTCTGCTTGGCGAGAAAGGCGGCGATCCCGATGCCGGCGTTGGCGTGGTGCAGGTTGCGAACGAAATGATCCCGCTCCTGGCCCAGCTGCGAGACCAGCGTCGCGCCGCGCGCGTCGCTGAGCAGCTCCTTGATGCTGGCCAGCGCATTGGGCGCGCGCGCATTGAGCCGGCCTGCCAGCGCGAGGGCCGTCGCCAGCGCCTGGCCGCTTTCCGTGAGTTCGTTGACGAGGCCGAGCGCATGCAGGCGCGGTGCCTGGATGCGCTCGCCCTGCATCAGCCACTCGCTGGCCAATTGGCGCGGCAGGGACTGCGCGAGATGCCAGCTCAGGCCGCCGTCCGGCGACAGCGCGACGTTGCTGTACGAGGCCGCGAACACCGCGTCGCGCGCCGCGACGACGAAATCGCAGGCCAGCGCAAGAGAGAAGCCGGCGCCGGCCGCTGCACCTTCCACCGCCGCGATGACGGGCTTGGGAAAGGTGCGGATCGAATCGATCCAGGTGTGCAATGCCTCGATGCTCTCGGCCTGCACCGAGGGCTCGCGCTCGCGGTTGGCAGTCAGCCGCTGCAGCGAGCCTCCGGCGCAGAACCATGCGCCTTCGCCCACGATGACCACGCTCCGGACCTCGTCGCTGTTCTCGGCGCCGTTGAGCGCCTCGATGCCCGCCGCGTACATCTCGGGACCCAGGGCATTGCGCTGCGCGGGATTGGAGAGCGTGAGCACCATGGTGTGCCCCTCGCTCGTGCTTTTCAGTTCTGCGGTCATCCGTTTCTCGCTACTCTTCTTCGTGGGTGAGGCTCAGGCCGAGCGCGCCGCGTCGGCGCAGCCAGGGGCTCGGGCGATAGCGCGGATCGCCGTACACGGTCTGCAGGTTGAACAGGACTTCGAGCACGTTGGTGGGGCCGTACAGATCGCCCATCGCCAGCGGACCCTGCGGATAGCCGAGGCCCAGCCGGACGGCGACTTCGAGATCGGCCGGCGAACAGACCTGCTGCTGGCACATGTCGGCCGCGATGTTGACGATGCTGCCGATCACGCGCTGCGTGACGAAGCCGCCGCTGTCGCGGATCACGCTCACCGCCTTGCCGTCGCGCGCGAACAGCGCGTGGGCCGCGTCGCGCATGTCGCGGCGCGTGGCCGGATTGGTCGCCAGCACGCGGCGCTTGGTCGCCGCATCGTCCACCATCAGGTCGATGCCCAGCGTGCGGGTCGCATCGAGTCGCTCGACGGCGGCCACGGTCGTCACGTCGAAGCCCAGCGGGGCGACCAGGATCAGTGCGGCGGAAGAGGGCGTTGCGCCGCTTTCGAGCTGCGCGCCGAGCTCATGCACCAGTCGCAGCAACTCGGGCCGCCGGGCCGCGCGCGGCGACACCCACACCGCAGGCGTCGTGTCGACCACCGGCACGGGCGGTTCGGGCGTCTGTTGCATCACGCCATCGACATAGCGGTAGAAGCCTTCACCCGTCTTGCGCCCGAGGGCGCCGGCCGTCAGGCGCTGGGCAGTGATGACGCTGGGCCGGTAGCGCGGCTCCTCGTAGTACTGGCGGTAGATCGATTCCATCACCGGATGCGAGACATCGAGCGCCGTGAGGTCGAGCAGCTCGAACGGGCCGAGGCGGAATCCGGCCTGGTCCTTGAGGATGCGATCGATGGTGGCGAAATCCGCGACGCCTT
The DNA here is from genome assembly GCF_901827185.1 of Variovorax sp. PBL-E5. Taxonomy (NCBI): domain Bacteria; kingdom Pseudomonadati; phylum Pseudomonadota; class Betaproteobacteria; order Burkholderiales; family Comamonadaceae; genus Variovorax; species Variovorax sp. PBL-E5. Next base: position 2,567,390 of record NZ_LR594671.1, read on the forward strand.
CGCCGACGATGCGCAGGGCCTCGGTGCCGTAGCCGCGTCCCGCATGGTTGACGATGAAGCCGGGCGTGTCTTTCGCCTGGACCGCGGTGTGGCCCATCTGCGCCGCGTAGCCGGCGAGTTGCCGGCAGACCTCCGGGTCGGTCTTGAAGCCGGCCACGACTTCGACCACCTTCATCAGCGGGACCGGGTTGAAGAAGTGGAACCCGGCCACGCGCCCGGGATGCGCCAGCGCCGCCGCGATCGCGGTGACCGACAGCGACGAGGTGTTGGTCACCAGCGTGGCCGTGGGCGCCACCACGCTTTCGAGCTCGAGGAACAGCTTGCGTTTGACCTCCAGGTCCTCGATGACGGCCTCGATCACCAGATCGCAGCCGGCGAGGGCCTGCAGCGATTCGACGGCGTGCACCCGCGCGGACAAGGCCTCGCGCTGTGCCGCATCGAGCTTGCCCTTGTCGGCCATTTTTTGCCATTGCGCGAGGAGAGCGTCGCGTCCACGCGACGCTGCACCTGCAAAGCTGTCGAGCAGGAAAACCTGGCTTCCGGCCTGTGCTGCAATCTGGGCAATACCGCGCCCCATGGCGCCAGCGCCGATAACACCTATGTTGGAAAAGTTCACAGTCATTTGATAATTGTCCCTCGGTGAATGAATAGCCCTGACCCTCGTGTCAGAATGTGTCAACTTTTGATTGCCTTTCGCACCCCCGCTTATTTTGCAATTCCCACGCCTTGCGACGGTCCTGGTCCTCCTGGGATTCGCCATTGAATCATCCGCCTTGACGATCGGTCGGCCCCAGGGGTCTACCTGGATCGGCAAGCCGCTTGACATGGCGATCCCGCTTTCGCTCGATGCCGCCGACTCGGGGGATTCCCTGTGTCTGGGTGCCGATGTCGTGCAGGGCGATACGCCCGTGGCCGATGGACGTGTGACTGTAGCGCTTGAACCAGGCTCAGGTCCGAGCAACCCGCGCATGCGCATCCGTTCCCGAGCGCCGGTTGAAGAGCCCGTGGTCACGGTGACGGTGCGTGCGGGCTGCGACATGAAGTCCACCCGTGTCTTCGTGCTGCTCGCCGACGTGCCAGCGGATGTCGCCTTGCCAGGTGTTTCTTCGTCGGGTCCGCAGGCATCGTCCGATAGGTCGCAGGGGGCCGCGCGTGGGTCATCGTTCGGCGAGGAGAACGGGACGTCGTCGAACCTGTCTCAGCGACGGCGCAGCAGCTCGTCCGCAGCCGTTGCGCGAGCGCGTGATCGCAACGCGCCGCCGCCGCGCCACCGTCCTGCACCGGTGCCGCATCGGGTCGTGGTCGCGCAAGCGCCGGCCGCGCCGCGTGCCGCTGCGCCGACGCCGCAACCGGCCGCCGAGCCGAAGCACGAGGTGGTGACTGGCGCACCCCGTCTTCAGCTGGAGCCGATGGAGCCCGTTCCCGCCGTGGAGGCGGGGCTCAAGACTTCTTCGCAACTTGCGGCGGGGCCGGTCGCCGAAGATCCGGCCCGGCGCGCCGAGGCAGCGAGCCAGTGGCGTGCCATGACGGGCAGCGGATCCGAAACCGCCGAGCGCGACGCGCAACGCATGCAGACGCTGGAGGCCACCCTGGCGACCTTGCGTCAACAGACTGCCCAGAACCAGCGTACCCTGCTCGCAGTGCAAAGCGAACTTGCCGAGGCGCGCGAGAGCCGCTATCGCAACCCGCTCGTCTATGCGCTGATCTTTCTCTTGCTGCTCGCTCTGCTGGCCATCTTTATGTTGTGGCGCCTGGCACGACGGGCTGCGGCACCTGCCTGGTGGGGCGAAGCGTCACCGCGCAAAGAGGAGCCGCCGACTCGGTCGAATCCGCGCAGCGTTTCGTTCGACGACGAACTCGATTCGGATGCCGACCAGGATCCGGCGTCTGCACGTCGCAGCGCCAATTCCACCACCTTCGGTGCCGCGCCTTTCGCGGCGCTGGAGCCCGACGAGGACAGCGGCTTCGACGAACCGATACCGCATCCGGCGCGTACGCCCGATGGCGCGCCGGTGCGGCCGGTCAACACCGAAGAGCTGTTCGACGTGCAGCAGCAGTCGGACTTCTTTCTCTCGCTGGGCCAGCATGACCAGGCGATCGCGGTGCTGCGCGAGCACATCGCCGCCAATCCCGGCACGAGCGCCCTGGCATACCTCGACCTCCTGCGGATCTTCCACTCGCTGGGACGCCAGGAGGACTATGCGCGGCTGGCCGAGGAATTCGAGCGTGCGTTCAATGCCGATGTGCCGGTGTTCGAGAAGTTCACCGACACGGGCAGAGGACTCGAGCACTACCGCAGTGCCCTGGCGCGCATCGAGTCGCAGTGGCCGGCGCCAGGCACCCTGGCCCTGATCGAGGAACTGGTGTTCCGCAAGCCCGGTTCGCACGAAGAAGACGCCTTCGACCTTGCCGCCTACCAGGAGCTGCTGCTGCTGTATTCGGTGGCCAAGGAAGTGATCGATCCGGACAGTGCGCCGCCCGCACCGGTCACGCCGCATTCGTTCCTCGATACCTATGCGCACGACCAGCAACCGACGGCCTCGGCGCCTGTCGAGCCCGAGAGTCCGCCCGAGCCCGTGACGGATGGGCCGACGCTGCCGGCATCGATCTATGGCGCGATCGACCACGGCCTGCAGCACGATACGGTCCTGGTTCCGGATGCGCCGGTGGCGGCGCCGGGCCCGGTTCATGGCGCGTCGCACAGTGCAGCTGTCGGCGAGATGGATCTTGCGGAATTCGACAGGACGGCTTACGAGACCATTGCGGCGCCGATGGAAACGCCCAAGCCAGTACCGCCGATCGACCCGAATGTGATCGACTTCGAACTGTTCGATCCGACCACCGAGGCGGAAATCGCGCCGCGGCCCGTCAAGCCCGTCAAACGCTGAGCGCTGCGCCGCGCGCCAGCTGCGCGCGGTCCACCGCCATGCTGAGCGCCAGCGCCAACAGCATCGTCACGAGGCCGACCCAGCTCATCCAGCTGGCGGCCTCATGGGCCAGCAACCAGCCGCCCGTGGCAGCGCCGACGGCCTGCCCCACGTAGATGCCGGAACTGTTCAGCGCGACCGAGCCGGGCGCAAGCACCGGCGCGAGCGAAACCAGTCGCGCCTGCTGCGCCGAATTGGCCGCGAAGCAGCCCAAGCCCCAGGGCACCAGGATCAACGCCAGCCATCCGAGCGTGATTCCGAGCGGCCACAGAAGCAGGCTCACGCCGATCAGCACCGTGGTGATCAACACCATGCGCGACGCACCGATGCGGTCGATGTAGCGGCTCACCAGCACGTTGCCCGCGAGGCCGCAGATGCCGAACCAGCCCCAGACGAGGCCCAGTTCGCTTGCGTTCGCGCCCAGGGTCTGCCGGAGAACGGGCGCGAAATAGCTGAACAGGACAAATTGCCCTGCACCTTGCAGGGCAGTGACGGACACGACGCCCATCAGCAAGGGATTCCTGAGCACGCGTCCCCAGGCCTCGCGCGACAACGCGGCGGGGCGGATGCCGGCCGGAAGCCGGGACCAGATCCCGTATGCGCTCAGCACGGAAAGAAACGCGATCGCCGCGAAGGCCGTCCGCCACCCGAAGTGGCCGCCGATGACCGCGCCGATCGGCAAGCCCAGCACCGAGGCCACGGACCAACCCAGAAAGACGAAGGTGACGGCGCGGCCTCGCTGTTCGGTGGGCACCAGCATGCCGATACACGCGGCCGCTTGTGCGGTGAAGATGGCAGGCGCGACGACCGTGAGCATGCGCACCGCCAGCAGGCCGCCGAAGTTGGGCATCAGCATGGCGAGCAAATGTCCGGCGGCATACCACAGCATCGTGCAGCTCAGCAGGATGCGGCGATCCCACCCCGCGACCACGGCAGCCAGCAGGGGTGCGCCCAGGCACATCACGACCGCTGCTGCGGTGATCAGCTGGCCGGCGGTCGCGGCGCTGACCTCCAGCGAGGTGCTGAGTTCATTGAGCGTGCCGGGCACCACCATCACGCCCGTGCCGATCACGAAGTTACCCGCCAGCAACGCCCACGATGCAGCCGGCAATGCGGGCTGCTTCAACGACGGACCTGCAGCGCGCCGGGATTGACGATGTTGGTGGGGTTGCCCTTGATGAAGCTGACGACGTTGTCGAAAGCCTGGCCGAAGTACATCTCGTAGCTGTCCTGCTCGACGTAGCCGATGTGCGGCGTGCAGATGCAGTTCTCCAGCCGCAGCAGCGCGTGGCCCTGCAGCGGCGGTTCGCTCTCGAACACATCGATCGCCGCCAGTCCGGGCCGGCCGCGATTGAGCGCGGCGAGCAGGGCATCCTGTTCGACCAGTTCCGCCCGCGAGGTGTTGACGAAGAGTGCGGTCGGCTTCATGCGCGACAGATCTTCCAGCGTCACCAGCCCGCGCGTGTCGTCCGTCAGGCGCAGATGGATCGACAGCACGTCGGCAGCCATGAAGAACGCGTCCCGGTTGGGGGCCACCTGCAGGCCGTCGGACCTTGCCTTGGCGCAGCTTTCTTCGCGGCCCCAGATCACCACCTGCATCCCGAAGGCCTGTCCGTAGCGGGCGACCAATTGGCCGATGCGGCCGTAGCCCCAGATGCAGAGGGTCTTGCCCTTCAGCACCGAGCCGAGCCCGAAGTTGGGCGGCATCGAGGCCGACTTGAGGCCCGACTGCTGCCACGCGCCGTGCTTGAGGTTGCTGATGTATTGCGGCAGGCGGCGCATCGCGGCCATGATGAGCGCCCAGGTGAGCTCTGCAGGTGCCAGCGGCGAACCCGTGCCTTCGGCCACCGCAATGCCTTGCTCGGTGCAGGCGTGCACATCGATGTGTGCGCCGACGCGCCCTGTCTGCGAGATCAGCTTGAGCTTGGGCAGCTTCTCGATCAGTTGACGGGACACCTGGGTGCGTTCGCGGTTCAGCACGATCACATCAGCGTCCTTGAGCCGGATCGAGAGCTGTCCGATGCCCTTGACCGTATTGGTATAGACCTTGGCTGCGTATGCATCGAGCTTGGCGGCGCAGCGCAACTTGCGCACCGCGTCCTGATAGTCGTCGAGGATCACAATGTTCATGGCGTGCCATTGTGCCTCGCGTTGCCAACGCGCCGTGTCGGCGCGTGGCTGGACACGGTTCGGCCAGATGCGCGTGCGGCGAGGTCATCGTCTCGGCGAACGTCCGCGGCGCGGGTCTGGAACCTGCGCCGGCGACAGGCCGCTCCGTGTCAATGCAGTCCGGCTGCTCGTGGTGTTGCGTCCGCGGCCTCCAGGGCGGCCAGCCGATCGAGCTCGGCGCAGACGTCGACCATGCGGCCCGAAATCAACACGCGACTGGCACGCCCGCCAGATTGCTGGGCGTCGACCGTGCGCACGACGCGCAAGGGACGCATCGGCGCTGGCACTTCGGCCTGCGCCGATGCGCCGGGGTGCACCGCGCAGCTGGGCCGAACACTCACATACCGCAGGCCAGCCGAAGCGGTGCGGCGCGATCGACGAGCCGGCATCCAGCGGCTCGCCAGCGATTGCAGTGGTGTGAAAAAATCAGCAATGCTGAGAAGAGCGATTCCCATGTGAACTCCAGAAAATCAGAGGTTGAACACAGGCAGGATTGCTTTCATCGGCTTCGACAGGGTGATGGCCTTCGCCATACGCCCGCCACCTGTTGCGGCCGGGATCTTCGCGCATGCGGCTGCATGCGATGGCTGCCGCAGCTACATCAGCATCGTGTTGCGGATCAGGCCGACTGCAAGGCCTTCAATCTCGAAGGGCTCGCCGGGCTGAACCACGATGGTGGGGTAATCGGGATTTTCCGCATGCAGCTCGATGACCTGCTTATTGCGCTTGAGGCGCTTGACCGTCACCTCATCGCCCAGCCGTGCCACCACGATCTGCCCGTTGCGGGCTTCCTTGGTGGCCTGGACGGCGAGCAGATCGCCGTCCATGATGCCGGCGTCGCGCATGGACATGCCGCGAACCTTGAGGAGGTAGTCGGGCTGGCGCTGGAACAGCGTGTTTTCCACGTAATAGGTTTGATCGACGTGTTCTTGCGCAAGGATGGGCGAGCCTGCGGCCACACGGCCGATCAGCGGCAGCGCCAACTGGGCCATGCCGGGGAGGGACAGGGAGAACTGGTTGTTGCGGGATTCGTTGAGGGAGCGCAGCGCATCGCCCTTGAGGCGGATGCCGCGCGAAGTGCCGCTCACGAGTTCGATGACACCCTTGCGGGCCAGCGCCTGAAGATGCTCTTCGGCTGCATTGGCCGACTTGAAGCCGAGCTCGGCGGCAATCTCGGCGCGAGTGGGCGGAGCGCCGGTGCGCGCGATGGCACTCTGGATGAGGTCGAGAATCTGCTGCTGACGGGCGGTAAGCTTGACGGCAAACTGCATGAATGACTCCTTGCGGCACTGGCTGAATATCCAGTACCTGTATTTTTAACCAGTTTTAGAAAGTTGGCAAGCCATGGCCCAGGACATTCGAGACGGCCGGCGCCGCGTGATCGTGTTGGGGACGGGCGGCACCATCGCCGGAAGGGCGGCGGCGCCCGGTGACAACATCGGCTATGCCGCCGGCCAGGTGGGCGTGTCGGATCTGCTGAGCGGCATCGAGGCGCCGGACGGAATTTCATTGTTGGCGGAGCAGGTCGCGCAGATCGACAGCAAGGACATGACGTCGGTGGTCTGGCGCGAGCTCGCCCTGCGCTGCGCTCACTGGCTCGCCGAGCCCGACGTGGCGGGCATCGTCATCACGCATGGCACCGACACGCTGGAAGAGACGGCGTTCTTCCTGCAATCGGTGCTTTCGCCGCACAAGCCCGTGGTTCTGACCTGCGCGATGCGGCCGGCCACTGCCCTGGCACCCGACGGACCGCAGAACGTGCGCGATGCCCTCGTGGTCGCTGCGATGCCAGGTGCACACGGCGTCGTGGCCGTGTGTGCAGGGACGGTGCACAGCGCGTTCGATGTGCGCAAGGTCCACACCTATCGGCTCGATGCATTCGATTCCGGTGACGCGGGCCCGTTGGGCTATGTCGAGGAAGGCGTTGTGCGGCTCCACAGAAGCTGGCCCGGCGCGGCCGCCGATGTCGCCTCAGGCCTGTTCGAACGGATGATCGAAGCGCGGACATGGCCTCGGGTCGAGATCCTGGTGAGCCACGCAGAGGCGCGCGGGAGCATCGTCGATTCACTGCTCCAGGAGCGCCGGCTCGGTGCGGCAGAGCCGGTACAAGGCCTGGTGCTCGCGGCCACCGGCAACGGCACGCTTCACCATGCGCTCGAAGAGGCAGCACTTCGGGCGCAATCCGCCGGTGTGGCCGTGGTGCGTGCGACGCGATGCGCGCAGGGGCGCATCCTGCCGAAAGCCGGCGAAGCGGAATCGATACCCAGCGTCGGCGCCTTGACGCCGGTGAAGGCGCGCATCGCCCTCATGCTGGAACTCCTGGGCAGCCCATCGACCGCCTGAGAGAACCGGAATGTTCGCGCGAAGGGGGCCGATCAGCTGCTCAACGCCGTGAGCGCGCGCTGAGTGATCTCATCGACCGTGCCGACACCGCTGATGGCGCGGTACTTCGGCGCCGCAGCCGGCTCGGCCTTGGCCCATGCCGCGTAATAGTCGACCAGGGGACGTGTCTGCTGGCTATAGACCTCGAGACGCTTGCGCACGGTGGCTTCCTTGTCGTCCTCGCGCTGGACCAGGTCGTCGCCCGTCAGGTCGTCCTTGCCCTCGGTCTTCGGCGGATTGAACTTGACGTGGTAGATGCGTCCCGAGGCCGGGTGCGAGCGGCGACCGCTCATGCGCTCGACGATGTCTGCGAAAGGCACGTCGATCTCGAGCACATAGTCGAGGTTGACCTGCGCCGCGCGCATGGCTTCGGCCTGCGGAATGGTGCGAGGAAAGCCGTCGAAGAGAAAACCGTTCGCGCAATCCGGCAGTGCGAGACGTTCCTTGACGAGGTTGATGATCAGATCGTCGCTCACGAGTGCGCCGGATGCCATGACGGCCTGCGCCTGCAGGCCGAGCGCGGTACCCGCCTTGACCGCGGCTCGCAGCATGTCCCCGGTGGAGATCTGGGGAATGCCATATTTCTGGCAAATGAAGGCGGCTTGCGTGCCTTTGCCTGCCCCGGGGGCGCCCAACAAAATCAGTCTCATGGTGTCCTCGGACGGTTCTTTGAATTCTGTCGCGCCATGCACACTCGCCACGTGAGCGGCGCAGGGCGGAGTTGGATCGAGGATAGCATGCGTCCCGCGGCCGAATCGCGGACCAGGGCGAGGCTGGCTACGCGGCCGACAGCAGCGCGCGCACGCGGGCCAGGTCTTCCGGCGTATCGATGCCCGGCCCTGGCGCATGGTCGCTGACATGCACCGCGATGCGGTGCCCGTGCCACAGTGCGCGCAGCTGTTCCAGCGCTTCGGTGCCCTCGATCGGTGCCGGCGGCAGATCCGGAAACCGGCGCACGAACCCGGCGCGGTAGCCATAGATGCCGATATGACGCAGCGCTTGCGGTGCACGCGGCAATGTGGTCGGGCCTTTCCCTGCAAAGCCGTCGCGCCACCATGGGATCGGCGCGCGACTGAAGTAAAGCGCGTTGCCTTGCGCATCGAGCACGGTTTTCACGACATTCGGATTCACGAAATCGTCGACCGAGTCGATCGCGTGTGCTGCCGTGCTCATCACCGCATCGGGATGCGAGTCCAGAGTGTGGGCCACGGCATCGATGAGCGCCGGATCGATCAGTGGCTCGTCACCCTGCACGTTGACGACGATCGCATCGTCCGCGAGGCCGAGCAGGGTGCAAGCCTCGGCGAGGCGATCGCTGCCGCTGGGATGGTCGGTGCGGGTGAGCAGGGCTTGCACGCCATGGGCCTCGCAAGCGGCAACGATGCGCGCATCGTCCGCGGCCACCACGACGCTGCGTGCGGCAGACTGATGCGCGCGTTGCGCAACGCGAACCACCATCGGCAGGCCGGCAATGTCGGCCAGCGGCTTGTCCGGCAAGCGCGTCGACGCCAGCCTGGCAGGGATGAGAACGGTGAACGAAACCACGCTTTGCCGCGGCCCGGCTCAAAGGCCCAATTCTTCGTCGGAAAGGGTGCGTGCTTCCGTCTCGAGCAGCACGGGGATGCCGTCGCGCACCGGATAAGCGAGGCGTGCGCTGCGCGAGGCAAGTTCCTGCTTCTCTGCATTCCAGGTCAGCGGGCCCTTGGTCACGGGGCAGACGAGCAGTTCAAGCAGCTTGGTGTCCATCGAGGGATGATAGCTTCGCATCGAGCGCGGCGAAAAAGGCCGGCGCGGGTTCGAACACCAGAGGGACGGCCAAGGCTGCAGGGGCTGTTCGCCACAGTTTCACGGCGTCCTTTTCCGTGCAGATCAGCGTGTGGCTGCCGTTGTTGGGCGGGGACGTCCAGTGATGAAAATCGTCGTGATCGGGCAATGCGATGCATTGCGCCAGGCTCAGACCGGCCTCGCGAAGCATCTGGAAGAACGCGTCGGGCTTTGCGATCGCGGCGACGGCGATCAGGTGCCGTCCGCTCAACGAGGACAGCGCAATGGCCGTGCCGTCGCTTTGCAGCGCATGGTCGGCCAGCATGCGGCGGGCGCCGAATCCGGCAAATGCCGGGTGGCGCCCGGTATGAAGGATCAAGTCGCAGGAGCGGGGCCAGCGCTCGCGCAAGGGGCCGGCCGGAAGCAGCCAGCCATTGCCGGTGCCGCGATCGTCGAAGACGCAGATCTCGACGTCGCGCGCCAGCGCCCAATGCTGCAAGCCGTCGTCGCTCACGATGACCTGGATCGCAGGATGGCGCGCAAGCAGGGCGCGGGCTGCTGCCGCACGCTGCCGGGCGACGAAAACCGGCGCATGGGTCGAGCGCCGGATCAGCGCGGGTTCGTCGCCGACCTTGTCAGGATCGCTGTCGTCGAACACCTCGCGGCAGTCGTCGGTCGACCGGCCGTAGCCGCGCGACACCACACCCGCCGTGATGCCGCGTGCATTCAGGTGCCGCACGATCGCCATCACCACCGGCGTCTTGCCCGAGCCGCCCGCGACGACGTTGCCGACCACGATCACCGGCACGCCGATCCGTTCGACGGGCTGTATCCCGAAGCGATAGAGCGCCCGCCGGCAGCCGGCCAGCACGCCGTAGAGGAGGGACAACGGCCAGAGCAGCCGCGCGATCAAGCCGCGTTGCAGCCAGGCTCGCTGCAGCCAGGCCAAGGCTAGCGTCCCGCTTGCGCGGCTGTCTGCGTGGCGAAGGTGATGCGCATGAGGCCCGCGCGGCGCGCGCCTTCCATCACCGTGATCACCGACTGGTGCGAGGCGCTGGCATCGGCGCTGATGATCACGACGTTGTCCTTGGCTTCGTCCGCTGCGGCACCGAGCGCTGACGCCACGGTTTCGATGCTGCGGTCCGGCAGGATCGTCTTGTTGACCGAATAGCGCCCGTCGGCCGAGACCGCGACGACCACTTCCTTCGGGTAGTCGTGCTGCGCCTCGGCATCGGCCACCGGCAGGCGAATCTGCATCTCCGTGAACTTGCTGTAGGTGGTCGACAACATCAGGAAGATCAGGATGACCAGCAGCACGTCGATGAACGGGATCAGGTTGATCTCGGGTTCATCGCGCGAGCCATGGCGAAAATGCATTCTCATCGGCGCAGGGCGTTCAGGTGCCGCGCGAAGCGCTCGCCGGCGAGTTCCAGGTTCAGCAGGTACTCGTCGACGCGGCTGCGGAAATAGCGCCAGAAGATCAGCGACGGGATCGCGATGATCAATCCGAAGGCCGTGTTGTAGAGCGCGACGGAAATGCCGTGTGCCAGCTGCGCCGGATTGCCGGAGCTCACCGCGCCGTTGGCCGGTGACTGGGAGCCGAAGATCTCGATCATTCCGATCACTGTGCCCAGCAAGCCGAGCAGAGGTGCGGCCGATGCGATGGTTGCCAATGCCGGCAGGTAGCGCTCGAGCCGGTGCGCGACCATGCGCCCGGCGGCCTCCATCGCCGCACGCAGGTCGTCCTCGGTCGAGAGCGGATTGGCGTTCATGGCGCGAAAGCCGGCGGCCAGCACTTCGCCGAGCCCCGAGTTCCGTTCGAGCTTGGTCACGACGTCGGGGCCTGGAATGGCGGCGCGCGATACCGTGATGGCTTCATCGAGCAATTTCGGAGGCAGGACTTTGGAGGTTTTCAGGTTCGTGAATCTCTCGATGACCAGCGCCAGGGCGATCACCGAACAGGCGAGCAGCGGCCAGATGGGCCAACCCGCAGCAACTATGATGGAAAACAAAAAAATCCTCCGTCCTGGTGGACTGCAAATGCGCGGCGATTATCCACCGAGCCGGTCTGGCCTTCGACCTGTATTCGCTGTAGGCGTTGCCGCACAGTTTCTGTGGATAACTTTGTGGCTAACAAGCCGAGCAACTCATCCAGACCCGCATGCCCAGGGCCTTCCATTGAATCGATCGAATTTTGAGCACCGCTTTTTCCAATGAAATCAATGTTTTGCACGGAAAGCCGTGCATGTGGTGCCGGTTCGGTCCGTGCCGAGGACGAGCGCTCGTCGGCTGTGGACGACTGCTGATCTGTAACAGGGCTGCCCATGGGTGAACGCGAGCCCTATCCGGCGTCGACGGCCCGGGTATGGGCGGTTGGCGCCCTGTGCCGCGCCGTTGCGGATGCGCTCGATGCGCGCTTCAATCCGGTGGCGGTAAGGGGTGAGATCTCGGGCTTTTCCCGTGCGGCCAGCGGGCATTGCTATTTCTCGCTGAAGGATGCGTCCGGTCAGCTGCGGTGCGCCATGTTCCGGCGCGCTGCCGGCTTGCTCGATTTCTCGCCGCGCGACGGTGACCAGGTCGAGGTCCGCGGCCGGTTGGCGGTCTACGAGCCGCGCGGCGATCTGCAACTGGTGGTCGAGAGCCTGCGCCGCGCGGGGCAGGGCGCGCTGTTCGAGCAATTCCTGCAGCGCAAGGCCAAGCTGGAAGCCGAAGGGTTGTTCGATACCGCGCGCAAACGACCGCTGCCTGCCATGCCGGGCGCGATCGGCGTCGTCACGTCCCTGGGGGCGGCCGCACTGCACGACGTCGTGACCGCATTGCGCCGCCGCGTGCCGCATATTCCGGTGGTGATCGCGCCGGCGGCCGTCCAGGGTGCGAACGCGCCGGCGGAACTCGTTCGGTCGCTGCAGTCGCTGTATGACCTGCAGCCGGCCGTCGAGGTGATCCTCCTGGTGCGCGGCGGGGGATCGATCGAGGATCTCTGGGCCTTCAATGACGAGATGCTGGCCCGCGCGATCGTCCAGAGTCCGGTGCCCGTGATCAGCGGCGTCGGCCATGAGACGGACTTCACCATTGCCGATTTCTGCGCCGATCTGCGTGCCCCGACGCCCACGGCCGCTGCCGAACTCGTCGCGGCCCCGCGCGAGCTCTGGCTGGGTGCGTTGGAATTGCTCGAAGAGCGCCTGACCCAAGCGCTGTCTGCTCGGGTGGATGCGCTGAGCCAACGCCTCGACCTGGCGGCCAGCCGGCTCGGCCGTCCTTCGGCATTGGCGGCGCGGCAGCAGCTGCGCCTGGCACATCAGGCGCAGCGATTGCACTACGCGGTTCTGTCCAGAGTGCAGCGCCTGGCGCAGTCCCGGCAGTCGCTGGAGGCCGAGTTGCCACGCAGGATCGGGGACGTCCTGACCCGGCATCACGAGCGGCTCGATCGGGCGGCACTTCGACTGCAGCTGCTGGATCCTGCATTGGTCCTGCAGCGCGGCTATGCGTGGCTGACGGACGCGACGGGTCACGCGATCACGAGCGTGGCTCGGCTTGCGCCCGGCGACGAGGTCAGCGCGCGTCTGGCCGACGGTGCTGTCGATCTGACGGTGCTGAGAACAGGGACAACGGGAAAGCGTCCGACGCCGGCCGCCTAATTCCTTTCTAGAATCCTTCATCCCACAACCAACCTGAGAGATACAACATGGAACACGTTCTTCCTCCTCTGCCCTATCCGATGGACGCGCTGGCGCCCGAGTATTCGAAGGAAACCCTGGAGTACCACTACGGGAAGCACCACAACGCCTATGTCGTGAACCTGAACAACCTGCAAAAGGGCACGGAGTTCGAAAAGATGACGCTCGAAGAGATCGTCAAGAAGTCCAGCGGCGGCATCTACAACAACGCGGCCCAGATCTGGAATCACACTTTCTTCTGGAATTGCATGAAGCCTGCGGGCGGCGGCGAACCCACCGGCGCGCTGGCCAAGGCCATCGACGCCAAGTGGGGAAGCTATGCGGCCTTCAAGGAGGCGTTCGTCAAATCCGCGGTGGGCAACTTCGGCTCGGGCTGGACCTGGCTGGTCAAGAAGGGTGACGGGACAGTGGACATCGTCAACACCGGCGCGGCCGGTACGCCGCTGACCACGGCCGACAAGGCGCTGCTGACGGTGGACGTCTGGGAGCACGCCTACTACATCGACTACCGCAACCTGCGTCCCAAGTTCGTCGAGACTTTCCTTGCCAAGCTGGTGAACTGGGACTTCGTGGCGAAGAACTTCGGCTGATCCGATTCAGCCCGAAAGAAAGCCGACTCGTGGGTCGGCTTTTTTCATGGGGCGTGGCGTTCAGTGCCTGTTCGCGAACAACACGCCGCCGAGCTTCGCGCCCTTCTTGATGTTCTTGTGGGCGAACCAACCCTGGTTCATCTCGAGGACGAAACGCACCGGCTCCTCGGAGCAGTGCGAGTTTTCGGTCATCGGCTGCATGTCGGCCAGGTTCACGATGCGACCGTCGTCGGCCACGAAGGCCGCAGTCAACGGGAGGATCGTGTTCCGCATCCAGAAACACTGCGTGGCCGGTTGCTCGAACACGAAGATCATGCCTTCGAACTGCGGCATCTCCTTGCGGAACATCAGACCGATCTCGCGTTGTTCGGGCGTCTGCGCGACCTGTGCGTCGATCTGGTACATGCCGACCGACAACTTCGTGCGCTGAAGATTCATCTGCGGTTCCTGGGCATGCGCAAATGCCGTCGTCAGGACCGAGAACACAAGGAGGCTAAGAATTCGTCGCAGCATGGTGGACTTTCTGGCGGACACCGTAAACAACAATGCCCGCTGTTGCGGGCACGACCAAATTTGCGTGCGAAGCTTACCTTGTCTTCGACGCCGGCGTCATGCGAAGGCCTGGGTCGCGCAGGCGAAAAAAAAGCGTTCCGCAGAACGCTTTTTTCGTCAGCAGCGCGGGGCGCTTACTGGGGCGTGCCGCCTTGCGTGCTGCGGCGCTTGAGGCTGCCGTCCTTGTTGCGGCGGCGGGTATCGCGCGTCGATGCGCGCTTTTCGCCGGCAACGGCAGCCTTGTCGGCGCCGACGGCACCGCCTTCGGGCGTCTTGACTTCGTCGCCGCCCTGCGCCTTGACGCCGGGGGCCTTCGATTCCACCTTGGCCTGGGCCTTCACTTGCGGCTTGGTGTTCAGCTGGGGCTGGGCTTCTTGCGAGGTGCTGCCTTGGGCATATGCGCCAGCCGCAAACAGGCCGGCGATCATGACTGCGAGAACTTTGCTCATTACGGATTCCTCTGTGGAGATGGATTGAAAACGCCTCCCGGCCAGCAGAAGGTCAGCCAACAACGAGACCAGGATGGGCTCGGTTGACAGAATCTTCGGGCTCCTCCGGTTGCGTCTAAAATTCTAAAGCTATTCAGCCATCTGAAAACAAAGTGCTTTTCGGCCCTTAAATCCACCCAGAGTTCCGTTCTCATGTCCAGCTATCAGCACATCAAGGTTCCGACCGAAGGCCAGAAGATCACGGTCAATGCCGACAATTCACTCAATGTGCCTGACCAGCCCATCATTCCGTTCATCGAGGGCGATGGCACCGGCCTGGATATCACGCCGGTCATGCTCAAGGTGGTCGACGCGGCGGTCGCCAAGGCCTACGGCGGCAAGAAGAAGATCCACTGGATGGAGGTCTTTGCCGGCGAAAAGTCGACCAAGGTCTATGGTCCCGATGTCTGGCTGCCCGAAGAGACGCTGCACGCGGTGCGCGACTATGTGGTATCGATCAAGGGTCCCTTGACCACCCCGGTCGGTGGCGGCATCCGTTCGCTGAACGTGGCGCTGCGCCAGGAACTCGACTTGTATGTCTGCCTGCGCCCGATCCAGTATTTCGAGGGTGTGCCCAGCCCGGTCAAGGAACCGCACAAGACCAACATGGTGATCTTCCGCGAGAACTCGGAGGACATCTACGCCGGCATCGAGTTCGAGGCCGAGAGCGACAAGGCCAGGAAGCTCATCAAGATCCTGCAGGACGAATTCGGCGTCAAGAAGATCCGCTTCCCGAACACCTCGGGCATCGGTATCAAGCCGGTGTCGCGCGAAGGCACCGAGCGCCTCGTGCGCAAGGCGATCCAGTACGCGATCGACAACGACAAGCCCAGCGTGACGATCGTGCACAAGGGCAACATCATGAAGTTCACCGAGGGCAGCTTCCGCGACTGGGCCTATGGCCTGGCGGCCAAGGAATTCGGCGCCGAACTGGTCGACGGCGGTCCCTGGATGAAGTTCAAGAACCCCAGGACGGGCAAGGAAATCACCATCAAGGACTCGATCGCCGACGCGTTCCTGCAACAGATCCTGCTGCGGCCTGCCGAATACTCGGTCGTCGCCACGCTCAACCTCAACGGCGACTACATCTCCGACGCGCTGGCCGCGCAGGTCGGTGGCATCGGCATTGCGCCCGGGGCGAACCTCAGCGACACCGTCGCGATGTTCGAGGCCACGCACGGCACGGCGCCCAAGTACGCCGGTAAGGACTACGTCAACCCCGGCTCCGAAATCCTCTCGGCCGAGATGATGCTGCGTCACATGGGCTGGAAGGAAGCTGCCGACCTGGTTATCAGCTCGATCGAGAAATCCATCGCCAGCAAGAAGGTCACCTACGACTTCGCGCGCCTGATGGAAGGCGCCACGCAGGTCAGCTGCTCGGGTTTCGGCCAGGTCATGATCGACAACATGTGAGGCCCGTCCGGCGCCCACCGGATGCCCCGCGTCAGCCCCAGTGCCTTGCAGGTGCTGGGGTTTTTTGTTTTCGTGCGACATTGACCTCGGCGCCAAGAGAACTGGCTCGGCGCCACCGCAGCCGGCCCGGCCGCCGCGAAGGTTTTGCGCCAGCGCGGCAGAGTTCACGCTGCGGTCACTTGATTGTCGCCAGGACGCCACCATTTTTAGAGGGTCCGGCACCGCACCCGCACGCTCTATAGAATCATTTTTATGGCAACCAGAATCCCTTCGACCCCACCCACGCCGCCGGCCCAGAAGCCAGCGCGGGACGACGGTGACTCGGTCGTGCTCGAACGGCGACCGCAGAAGACGGCCCCGCCCCAGATGTACCAGGTGGTGATGCTGAACGACGACTACACGCCGATGGAGTTCGTGATCGTCGTCATCCAGGAGTTCTTCAACAAGGACCGGGAAACAGCCACCCAGATCATGCTCAAGATCCATCTGGACGGCCGCGGCGTTTGCGGGGTCTATTCCCGCGACATGGCGGCCACCAAGGTCAATCAGGTGATGGAGGCGGCGCACCAGGCCGGGCATCCGTTGCAGTGCGTCAGTGAACCGGTTGAATAAAGCGCGCTCCAACCCATCTGAGAAATTATTTACAGCAAGGCAAAAGGAAATCACATGATTGCCCAGGAACTGGAAGTCAGCTTGCACATGGCTTTTGTCGAAGCCAGGCAGCAGCGCCACGAGTTCATCACGGTGGAGCACCTGCTGCTCGCTTTGCTGGACAACCCGAGTGCCGCAGAGGTTCTGCGCGCCTGCTCGGCCAATGTCGACGACCTGCGGGCGTCGCTCACCAACTTCATCAAGGACAACACGCCGCAGGTGGCAGGCACCGACGATGTGGACACCCAGCCCACGTTGGGATTCCAGCGCGTGATCCAGCGCGCCATCATGCACGTGCAGTCCACCGGCAACGGCAAGAAGGAAGTCACCGGCGCCAACGTGCTGGTCGCGATCTTCGGTGAAAAAGACTCGCACGCGGTCTACTACCTGCATCAGCAGGGCGTCACGCGCCTCGACGTGGTGAACTTCATCGCCCACGGCATCAAGAAGAGCGATCCGCCCGAGGCTGCCAAGGGCAGCAGCGAATCGTCGTCGGGCGAGGGCGAGGAGGGCGGCGGCGAGAAGAACGAGAAGTCATCTCCGCTCGAGCAGTTCACGCAGAACCTCAACCAGCTCGCCAAGGAAGGCAAGATCGACCCGCTGATCGGCCGCGAGTACGAGGTCGAGCGCGTGATCCAGATCCTGTGCCGCCGGCGCAAGAACAACCCGCTGCTGGTGGGCGAAGCCGGTGTCGGCAAGACCGCGATCGCCGAGGGCCTGGCCTGGCGCATCACGCAGAACGACGTGCCCGAGATCCTCGCCGAGTCGCACGTGTACTCGCTCGACATGGGCGCATTGCTGGCGGGCACCAAGTACCGCGGCGATTTCGAGCAGCGGCTCAAGGGCGTGCTCAAGTCGCTCAAGGACAAGCCCAACGCGATCCTGTTCATCGACGAGATCCACACCCTGATCGGTGCCGGCGCGGCTTCGGGCGGCACGCTCGATGCGTCCAACCTGCTCAAGCCGGCGCTGTCCAGCGGCCAGCTCAAGTGCATCGGCGCGACCACCTTCACCGAATACCGCGGCATCTTCGAAAAGGATGCGGCCCTGTCGCGTCGCTTCCAGAAGGTCGACGTGGTCGAGCCGACCGTCCAGGAGACGGTCGACATCCTCAAGGGCCTGAAGTCGCGCTTCGAGGAACACCATGGCGTCAAGTACGGCGTGGCGGCCCTGCAGGCCGCGGCCGAGCTGAGTGCCAAGTACATCAATGACCGTCATCTGCCCGACAAGGCGATCGACGTCATCGATGAGGCGGGCGCCGCCCAGCGCATCCTGCCGGCCAACAAGCGCAAGAAGACCATCAGCAAGACCGAAGTCGAGGAAATCGTCGCCAAGATCGCGCGCATTCCCCCGGCCAACGTCTCCAACGACGACCGCGGCAAGCTGCAGACCATCGAGCGCGACCTCAAGAGCGTGGTGTTCGGCCAGGACAAGGCGCTCGAAGTGCTGGCCTCGGCCGTCAAGATGGCGCGCTCGGGCCTCGGCCGCGAGGACAAGCCGATCGGCTCCTTCCTGTTCAGCGGCCCGACGGGCGTCGGCAAGACCGAAGCGGCCAAGCAGCTCGCCTACATCATGGGCATCGAGCTGATCCGCTTCGACATGTCGGAGTACATGGAGCGTCATGCGGTGAGCCGGCTGATCGGCGCGCCTCCCGGCTACGTCGGTTTCGACCAGGGCGGCCTCTTGACCGAGGCGATCACCAAGAAGCCGCACGCGGTGCTCCTGCTGGACGAAATCGAGAAGGCGCACCCCGACATCTTCAACGTGCTGCTGCAGGTGATGGACCACGGCACCCTGACGGACAACAACGGACGCAAGGCCGACTTCCGCAACGTCATCATCGTGATGACGACCAACGCGGGTGCCGAGACCATGAACAAGGCGACCATCGGCTTCACCAACCCGCGCCAGGCGGGCGACGAGATGGCCGACATCAAGCGCCTGTTCACGCCGGAGTTCCGCAACCGCCTGGACGCGACCGTGAGCTTCAAGGCACTCGACGAGCAGATCATCCTGCGCGTGGTGGACAAGTTCCTGCTGCAGCTCGAAACGCAGCTCGCCGAGAAGAAGGTCGATGTCACCTTCACCGATACGTTGCGCAAGCACCTGGCCAAGAAGGGCTTCGATCCGCTGATGGGTGCACGGCCGATGCAGCGCCTGATCCAGGACACGATCCGGCGCGCGTTGGCCGACGAACTGCTGTTTGGAAGGCTGCAGGAGGGGGGCCGGTTGACGGTCGACCTCGACGACAAGGAAGAAGTGCAGCTCGACATCCAGCCGCTCTCGAAGAAGGAAGGGCGGGCCAAGCCCGAGGCCGAGGAGGCCGAGGCACGGTAGCGCTTGCTCGCCCCCAGGCTGCGCGCACTTCGTGTCGCTTCGCCTACCTCCTGGCCGGGGGCAACACCGGCGGACCGGCTGAGCCGGATCCGCGGTGTTCCTGGTGTGGGGAGAAAGGCCGGTAGCATTCGCTGCCGGCTTTTTTTTGGCTGGCGTATCTGTTCTCCTGCCTTGATCCTTCCCGTCCTCAGTCCCGAATGGAAAACTGGCCTCTCCCTGGCCTGGAGCGGCTATATCGCTGTGCTCTCGGTCTGGATCGTGATGCAGAAGCGGGCGCCGGTGTCGACGATGAGCTGGATCCTGTCGCTGGCGCTGCTGCCGCTGGCTGGCTTCGTCATCTACTATTTTCTCGGCCCCCAGCGCCTGAAGAAGCAGCGGCTCAAGCGGCTGCGCAGTCGCGCCAACGCGCAGGCGCCGGCCGATGTGGCAATGTTGCGGGAGGCGGGAGAGCGGGCGCCCGCGGCGCTGCGCCACCTGGCGGCGCTCGGCGTCGCGGCCTGCGGGCTGCCCGTTTCGAGCGCGACGAAGGCCGAGCTGCTTTCCGGAGGCGCATGCGCCTTCGACGCGATCTTCGAGGCCGTTCGCGCCGCACGCGATCACGTGCATCTCGAGTACTACATCTTCGAGCCCGACAGGATCGGCACTGCCCTGCGCGACCTGCTGATCGAGCGTGCAGGGCAGGGCGTCACGGTGCGCCTGCTGCTCGACGCGCTCGGCTCCAAGCGGATCGGTCGCAAGTTCATGGCGCCGATGCAAGCGGCCGGCATCCACGTCGGGCTCTTTCACGACACGCGCATCGGCCGGCGCCTGCGGCCGGTGACCAACTACCGCACCCACCGCAAGATCGTCGTCTGCGACGGCCGCGTCGGCTTTACCGGTGGCGTCAACATCACCGACGAGGAAGACGCGCGGACCTGCGCGGACGCCTACCACGACGTCCACCTGCGCATCGAGGGCAGTGCGGTGCGATGGCTGCAGACCACCTTTCTCGAGGACTGGACCTATGCGACAGGCGAGGCGCCGGGGCAGATGAACACCAGCATCGAGCAGTTGATGCCCCGCTTGCCGGCCGAGGAAAGCGCGGGCGACATCCCGGTGCAGATCGTCACCAGCGGGCCCGACAGCTCGCTCGAAGCCATCCACCGCATGCACGTCGCGGCCATCCATTCGGCATCCGAGCGCGCGTGGCTCACGACGCCGTACTTCGTGCCGGGCGAGCCGGCGCTGATGGCGCTCACCAGCGCCGCGCTGCGCGGCGTCGACGTGCGGGTGCTGGTCCCGCGGCGCAGCGATTCGCTGATCGTGAGCGCCGCGGCCCGCTCCTATTACGATGAACTCATCGGTGCCGGTGCCAAAGTCTACGAATACAAGGCGCGCATGCTGCATTCCAAGACGCTGGTGGTCGACGACAACTGCGCGATGATCGGCACGGCCAATTTCGACAACCGCAGCTTCCGGCTCAACTTCGAGGTCTCGGCCGTGATCTACGGCCCGGCCCTGGCCGGGCCGCTGGCCGCGCAGTTCGAGACCGACCTCCACAGCGCGGCGCCGGTGCGCAGCCACCGGCCGCAGCGCTTCGTGCGCCGGCTCGGCGATGCGATGGCCCGATTGTTTTCTCCTCTGCTCTGACATGCCCGCTCAAACCTTCCTCTGGCACGACTACGAAACCTTCGGCGCCGTGCCGCGCCGGGACCGGCCCGCCCAGTTCGCCGCCATCCGCACCGACGCGCAGCTCAACGAGATCGGCGAACCGCTGATGGTCTATTGCCGGCCCGCGCCCGACTACCTGCCGAGCCCGGAGGCCTGCCTGATCACCGGCATCACCCCGCAGCTGTGCCTCGAACGCGGGATTGCCGAGCATGCGTTCGCAGCGCAGATCGAACAGGCCTTCTCTCAGCCCGGCACCATCGGCGTCGGCTACAACACGATCCGCTTCGACGACGAGGTCACGCGTTTCCTGTTCTGGCGCAACCTCATCGATCCCTATGCGCGCGAATGGCAGAACGAATGCGGGCGCTGGGACCTGCTCGACGTCGTGCGGCTCACCTATGCGCTGCGGCCCGACGGCATCGAATGGCCGAAGAAGGCCGACGGCAGCCAGAGCTTCAAGCTCGAAGACCTGGCGCGCGCCAACGGGCTCCTGCACGAATCGGCCCACGATGCGTTGTCGGACGTTCGCGCCACCATCGCACTGGCGCGGCTGATCCGCGACCGGCAGCCGAAGCTGTTCGACTTTGCCTTCTCGCTGCATCGCAAGGATCGCGTCGCCACGGAACTCGGCCTGCCGGCGACACGGGAAACGGCGCGGCCCTTTCTTCACGTCTCCGGCATGTTTCCCGCCGATCGCGGCTGCCTCGGCGTGATGTGGCCGCTCGCGAGCCATCCCACCAACAAGAACGAGCTGCTGGCCTGGGACCTCGCGCACGATCCCAACGAGCTGCGCGACCTCGACGTGGCGACGCTGCGCCTGCGCCTGTTCACGCGCAATGCCGACCTGCCCGAAGGCGTCGTGCGGCTGCCCGTCAAGGGCGTGCACCTCAACAAGTCGCCGATGGTGGTGGGCAATCTCAAGACCCTCGCGCCCGCGATGGCCGAGCGCTGGGGCATCGACCTGGAGGCCGCCATGCGCCACGCCGCCGCCGCCGCGAACCTGCCCGACATGAGCGCGATCTGGCCGCAGGTGTACGAGCGGCCGCGCGAGGCGGCGCCGGATGTCGACGAGGACCTCTATGGCGGCTTCGTCGGCAATGCCGACCGGCGGCGGCTCGTGCAGCTGCGCGGTCTCTCGCCCGCGCAGCTCGCGCAGGCGCGCACCGGCTTCGACGATGCGCGCCTCGAGGAGCTGCTGTTCCGCTACCGCGCGCGCAACTTCGCCGAGACGCTGAATGCCGACGAGGCCGAGCGCTGGGAAGCCCATCGCGCCGCACGGCTGCTCGAAGGCGAGGGCGGCGCGCGCAATGTCGATGCGCTGTTCGCCGAGATCGATGTGCTGGCCGAGACCGCGGACGAACGCGGCGAGGAAATCCTCGGCGCGCTGTACGAATATGCCGAGGCGATCGCGCCCGCGGTCTGATCATTCCTCCAAGAGGTCCCGATGACGAAGCATGCAACAGGCACTTTCGAAGTCCAGATGAAAGCGCAATCGCAGGACGAACAGGCGGGCGGCGCGACGCTCGCCAGGATGTCGCTCGACAAGCAGTTCAGCGGCGACCTCGACGGCACCGGCAAGGGCGAGATGCTCAGCGCGTGTACACCCACGCAGGGCTCCGCCGGCTATGTCGCGATCGAACGCGTGACCGCCACGCTGCACGGCCGCGCGGGCAGCTTCGTGCTCCAGCACAGCGGCACAATGACGCGCGGCGAGCAGCAGCTGTCCATCACCGTGGTGCCGGATTCGGGCAGCGGCCAGCTCGCCAGCCTGAGCGGCACACTGGCCATCCGGATCGCCGACGGCAAGCACTTCTACGATTTCGCCTACACCTTGCCCGAAGAGGCGTGAGCCGATCTTCTCCAACCGAGGCCGACAGGAGATCTCCATGATTCTGGTGACTGGCAGCATCCTTGCCCGGGCCGGCAGCGTCGATGAAGCCCTGGCCCTGAGCCTCGAGCACGTGCGCCGCTCGCGCACCGAGCCGGGCTGCATCTCGCACGCCGTGCACCGCGACGCGGAAGACCCGTTGCGGCTGGTGTTCGTCGAGCAATGGGCCGACCGCGCGGCGCTGTTGGCGCACTTCGCCGTACCGGCCTCGCGTGCCTTCGCCAGGGCCGCCGGCGCGCTCGCGGCCGAGCCGCCGACGCTGCAGATCTACGACGCCCAGGCGGTGGCGTTGTGACGCCATGACCATTCGCCGTCTCACCCCCGCGGATGCGCCGGCCTACCGGGCCTTGATGCTCGAGGCCTACGAACGGCATCCCGACGCGTTCACGTCCAGCGCCGGTGAACGCGCGGTGCTGCCGCTGTCATGGTGGGAAGCGCGGCTCGATCCTTCGCCCGGCGCAGCGCAGATCGTCCTCGGCGCGTTCCATGCCGACCGGCTCGCGGGCGCCGCAGGCCTGTCCTTCGAATCGCGCGAGAAGTCGCGCCACAAGGCGAACCTGTTCGGCATGTACGTGGCGCCGGCAGCCCGGCAGAGCGGCCTCGGGCGACGGCTGGTGCAGGCCGTGCTCGACCGTGCCGCCGCGCGCGAAGGCGTCCGGCTGGTCCAGCTCACCGTGACGGAGGGCAATGCTGCGGCGCAGGCCCTCTACGAGCAATGCGGCTTCAGCATCTTCGGCGTCGAGCCCTGTGCCATGGCGCTCGACGGCGTTTTCCTGGCGAAAGTCCACATGTGGCGCGCGCTGACCGCCGGGGCTTGAAATATGTGACGCACCGCACGCTCGGGGCACGGCGCTGACAGCAATGTCATCTGACCGACAGGTTGTTGTCCCCGCGCGCTCCCTAGAGTGACCAGCATGCCCGGATTGCATCGTCCTGAATTCTTGCCGCGCCTGCTGTGCCTTGCACTGGCCGCGTCGCTCACGGCCTGCGCGGTGGGGCCGGACTATCAACGCCCCGCGCCGCCCGAAGGCGCAGTCGCCCCGAGCTACAGGGAAGGCGGCAACTGGAAGGCGGCCACCCCCTCCAGCGTGGACCCGACCCAGCCCTGGTGGACGGCTTTCGGCGACCCGCGGCTCGATGCCCTGGTCGCCGAAGCCAATGCCGCGAATCAGGACATTCGCGTCGCCGAAGCCCAGTACCGCGAAGCCCAGGCACTGGTGCAGAACGCGCAGGCGGCCTGGTACCCGACCGTCGGCGTGAATGTCGCGGGCAGCCGCGCGCGCAGCCGCAGCGCGCCCGGGCCCACCACGCTCGGCAACGGCCATGCGTGGTCGCTGAACGCCGCCTGGGAGCCCGATCTCTGGGGCCGTGTGCGGCGCGCAGTCGAGGGCGCGAGTGACACCGCCCAGGCCAGCGAGGCGGATCTCGCCGCGGCGCATCTCACGGTGCAGGCTGCGGTGGTCAACGACTACATCCAACTGCGCGTCGCCGATGCCCAGCAGAAGCTCTACGAACGCACGCTGGAGGCCTACCGCAAGTCGCTGCAGATCACGCAAAGCCAGTACCGCGCCGGCATCGTGACCCGCGGTGACGTGGCCCTGGCCAACACCACGCTGCAGGACGCCCAGGCGCAGGCCATCGACACCGACCTCACGCGGCGGCAGCTCGAGCATGCGATCGCGGTGCTGCTCGGCAAGACGCCCTCGCAGTTCTCGCTGCCGCCGGATGCGCTGGCGCTGCGGCTGCCGCAGGTGCCGGTTGGCGTGCCTTCCGAACTGCTGGAGCGCCGGCCGGACATCGCCGGCGCCGAGCGCCGCGCCGCCTCGGCCAATGCCGGCATCGGCCTCGCTCAGTCGGCCTATTACCCGACGCTCGCGCTGACCGCCAGCGGCGGCTTCAGCGGCGCCGGGCTCGTGAGCTGGGCCGCCGCGCCCGACAAGGTCTGGGCCCTGGGTGCCGCCGTCGCCGGCACGCTGTTCGACGGCGGCCAGCGCAGCGCCCAGGTGGCGCAGGCGCGCGCCGCCTTCGACGCCTCGGCCGCCCAGTACCGCAAGACCGTGCTGGCCGGCTTCCAGGAAGTCGAGGACAACCTGGCGGCGCTCGACCTCCTGGCACGGGAGCGCGAAGCCCAGGATCAGGCCGTGACCTCGGCGCGCGATGCCGAACGCGTGTCGCTCAGCCAGTACCGCGCCGGCACGACCACGTACCTGAGCGTGGTCACCGCCCAGGCGCTCGCATTGACCAATGAACGCTCGTCCCTCGAGCTGCAGGGGCGGCAGTTTGCCGCCAGCGTCGCCCTGGTCAAGGCGGTGGGCGGCGGCTGGAACGCCGACCAGCTGCAGACGCGTGACGCCGCCAGCCCGCAGGCAACCGACAAGACGGCTTCGGCCGGGAAGTGAAGAGCATGGAGTCCCCCGCATCGTCCCCCCGCCAGCGCTCGCGCCGGCTTTCCACCGTCGTCATGTTGATCGCGGTGATCCTGATCGCGTTCGGCGCCTGGCGCTGGTTTTCGAAGCCGGCGCCGCGGCCCTCCGCCGGTCCGCCGCCGGTGCCGGTCAGCACCGCGCTCGTGAAGAGCGAGACCGTGCCGATCGCCGCCACCGGCGTGGGCTCGGTGATGACCGTGGCATCCGTCACCGTGCGCCCGCGCATCGATGGCCAGCTCGACAGCGTCGACTTTCGCGAAGGGCAGGACGTGAAGGCCGGCCAGGTATTGGCGCGCATCGACCCGCGCACCTACCAGGCCCAGCTCGAACAGGTGGTCGCGCAGAAGGCCAAGGACGAAGCGACGCTCGCCAACGCGCGCGCCGACCTCAAGCGCTACAGCGACCTCATCAAGGAAGACGCCACCAGCCAGCAGACGCTCGACACCCAGCGCGCGCTGGTCAACCAGCTGCAGGCGGCCCTCAAGAGCGATGACGCGCAGATCCACTTTGCCAAGGTCCAGCTCGACTTCACCACCATCTCGGCGCCGATCGGCGGCCGCATTGGCGCGCGCCTGGTCGATCCCGGCAACATCGTGCATGCGGCCGATGCCAACGGGCTGCTGGTGATCAACCAGATCGATCCGATCGCGGTTCAGTTCACCTTGCCCGAAGACAGCTTCCAGGCCGTCAACAACGCGCTGCGCAGCAGCAAAGAGCCGCTGCAGGTGCAGGCGATCGACCGTTCCACCCGCGAGGTGCTGGCCAGTGGCAAGCTGGTGCTGCTGAACAACCAGATCGACACCACCACCGGCACCATCGCCCTGAAGGGGCAGTTCGCCAACGCCGAGCACAAGCTGTGGCCCGGGCAGTCGGTCGATGCCCGCATCGTGCTCGGCGAGCGTGTCAATGCGCTGACCGTGCCATCGGCGGTCGTGCAGCGCAGCGAAGAGGGCTATTTCGCCTACGTGGTGGGTGCGGATGACAAGGTCCGCGTGCAGCCGATCAAGGTGACCGACACCACCGACGGCAAGTCCACGATCGCCAGTGGCCTGGCCGCGGGCGACCGCGTCGTGGTCGACGGCCAGTACCGCCTCACGCCCGGCGCGCGCGTCACCGAGACGCGCCCTGCGGCCGCGCAGGCCGTCGCATCGGGAGCGAAGCCTTGAGCATTTCCGCCGCCTTCATCAAGCGCCCGATCGGCACCTCGCTGCTGGCGCTGGCGGTGCTGCTGGTCGGCCTGGTCGCGTGGCCGCTGCTGCCCGTCGCACCGCTGCCGCAGGTCGACTTCCCGACCATCCAGGTGACAGGCCGGTTGCCGGGCGCCAGTCCGGAGACCATGGCGGCCAACGTGGCGCAGCCGCTGGAGCGCCAGTTCTCGCTGATCCCGGGGCTGACCCAGATGACCTCGACCAGCTCGCTGGGCCTGTCGCAGATCACGCTCCAGTTCGAACTCGACCGCAACATCGACGGCGCCGCGCTCGACGTGCAGACGGCCATCAACGCGGCCACCGGCCAGTTGCCGAAGAACCTGCCGAGCCCGCCGAGCTTTCGCAAGATCAACCCGGCCGACTCGGCGGTGCTGATCCTGGGCGTGCAGTCCAAGGTGCTGCCGCTGATCCAGGTCAACGACTACGCCGACAACGTGCTGGCGCAGCAGATCTCGCGCATCGACGGCGTCGGGCTGGTCAACATCTTCGGCTCGCAGAAGCCCGCGGTGCGCATCCAGGCCGACCCGGCCAAGCTCAAGGCGCTGGGCCTGAGCCTGGAAGACGTTCGCGGCGTGATCGCCAACACCACCGTGAGCGCACCCACCGGCACGGTCGACGGCGACACCCAGGCCTTCAACGTCTACACCAACGACCAACTGCTCAAGGCCGCGCCATGGAACGACATGGTCCTGGCCTGGCGCAACGGCGCACCGGTGCGCGTGCGCGACATCGGCATCGCGCTCGACGGACCCGAGAACGCCAAGATCGCGGCCTGGGGCTTCGCCGGCGCCGCCGCGCCCGCCGACAACAACATCACCGATGGCCGCTCTATCATGCTGGCGATCACCAAGATGCCGGGCGCCAACGTGATCGAGACGGTGGACCGCATCAACGCCGCGCTGCCCAAGCTCAAGGCCTCGATTCCGCCGAGCGTGACGGTCAACCAGCTGATCGACCGCACGCAGACCATCCGCGCCTCGGTCAAGGACGTCGAGTTCACGCTCCTGCTGTCGATCGCGCTGGTGGTCGGGGTGATCTTCGTCTTCCTGCGCAACGCCACGGTCACCGCCATTCCGAGCGTGACCGTTCCGCTCGCACTGCTGGGCACCGCGGCCGTGATGTACGTCGTGGGCTACAGCCTGGACAACCTCTCGCTGATGGCGCTGACCATCGCGGTCGGCTTCGTGGTGGACGATGCGATCGTGATGCTCGAGAACATCTACCGCCACGTCGAAGCAGGGATGAAACCGCTGGACGCGGCGCTGCAGGGCGCGTCCGAGATCGGCTTCACCATCATCTCGATCTCGGTGTCGCTGATCGCGGTGTTCATTCCGCTCCTGCTCATGGGCGGCATCGTCGGGCGGCTGTTCCGCGAGTTCGCCGTGACCGTGACGCTGACCATCGTGGTGTCGGTGCTGATCTCGCTGACGCTGACGCCGATGCTGTGCGCGAAATTCCTCAAGCTGCATGCGGGCGGCAAGGACGGCGAGCAGCACGGCAAGCTGTTCCAGCTGTTCGAGCGCGGCTTCGATGCCATGCTGAACGGCTACAAGCGCGGGCTCACGGTCGTGCTGCGCCATCCCTTCATCACGCTCATGACCTTCCTGGCGACGGTGACGGCCACGGTGGTGCTCTTCGTCATCATTCCCAAGGGCTTCTTCCCGCAGCAGGACACCGGCTTCATCTTCGGTTCGGCCGCCGCCGCGCAGGATTCGTCCTCGGAGGTGATGCACGGCCGCATGCTGAAGCTGGCCGACATCATCCGCAAGGATCCGGACGTCAGCACCTTCGGCATGCAGGCCGGCGCCAGCACCTTCAATTCCGGCAACTTCTTCATCGGCCTCAAGCCGCTCGACGCAGGCCGCAAGTCGACGGCCGACGAGGTGATCACGCGGCTGCGCCCGCAGCTGGCCAAGGTGAGCGGCATCACCCTGTACATGCAGGCCGGGCAGGACATCAACGTCGGCGGACGGCTGTCGCGCACCCAGTACCAGTACACGGTCACCGACTCCGACCTCGATGAACTCAACGACTGGGCGCCTCGGCTCGAGCAGCGCTTCCGCACGCTGAACGAGCTCACCGACGTCACGTCCGACCAGCAGAACGCCGCGCCCACCGCCAAGGTGACGATCGACCGCGAGCGCGCCTCCAGCTACGGCATCACGCCGGCGCTGATCGACGCGACGATCTACGACGCGATCGGCCAGCGCCAGGTGGCGCAGTACTTCACGCAGCTCAACAGCTACAACGTGGTGCTCGAGATCACGCCCGCGCTGCAGAAGGATCCCAGGCTGTTCGACAAGCTCTATCTCACTTCGCCGATCAACGGCCAGCAGATCCCGCTGTCGACCTTCGTCAAGATCGACACCAGCAAGATGGGCTACCTGGCGATCAACCACCAGGGCCAGTTCCCGGGCATCACGATCTCGTTCAACCTCAAGCCCGGCTTCTCGCTCGGCCAGGCGGTGAACGCGATCACCGCGGCGCAGAACGAGATGGGCGTTCCGCCCACGCTGAGCGGCACCTTCCAGGGGACGGCGCAGGCCTTCGGCGATTCGCTGCGCACGCAGCCCTACCTGATCGCCGCTGCGCTGGTCTCGGTCTACATCGTGCTGGGCCTGCTCTACGAGAGCTACATCCATCCGCTCACCATCCTGTCCACGCTGCCGTCGGCCGGCGTGGGTGCGCTGCTGATCCTGATGGCGGGCGGGTACGATCTGACGGTGATCGCGCTGATCGGGATCATCCTATTGATCGGGATCGTCAAGAAGAACGGGATCATGATGGTCGACTTCGCGCTCCATGCCGAGCGCGACAAGGGCATGTCGCCGCGCGACGCCATCTTCGAGGCCTGCCTGCTGCGTTTCCGACCGATCATGATGACCACCATGTGTGCACTGCTGAGCGGCCTGCCGCTGATGCTCGGCCACGGCGCCGGCTCCGAGCTGCGGCGACCGCTGGGCTATGCGATGGTGGGCGGGCTGATCCTGTCGCAGATGCTGACCCTCTTCACCACGCCGGTGATCTACCTCTACCTCGACCGCGCGCACCACTGGTACGTGCGGCGCAAGGCGGCGCGGCAGCAGCAACACAGGCCGCCGGAAGCGGCGGTGGGAGTGCCCGCCGAATGAAGGTGCTGATCGTCGAAGACGAACGCAAGACGGCCGACTACCTCTACCAGGGCCTGACGGAGCAGGGCTGCGCGGTCGATCTCGCCTTCGACGGCATCGACGGCCAGCACATGGCGCTGCACTTCGACTTCGACGTCATCGTGCTCGACGTGATGCTGCCGGGCCTCGACGGTTTCTCGGTGCTCAAGTCGCTGCGCAGCGTGAAGAACACGCCGGTCATCATGCTGACCGCGCGCGACGGCGTGGAAGACCGCGTACGCGGCCTGCAGGACGGCGCCGACGACTACCTGGTCAAGCCTTTCTCCTTCCTCGAACTCCTGGCGCGGCTGCAGGCGCTGACGCGGCGCGGCCGCAGCCACGAATCGACGCTGCTGCGCGTCGGCGGCCTGCGCATCGACCTGCTCGGGCGCAAGGCGATACGCGAAGGCCAGCGCATCGACCTGACGGCCAAGGAGTTCGCGCTGCTGGCGGTGCTGGCGCGCCGCCAGGGCGAGATCCTCTCCAAGACGGTGATCGCCGAGCTGGTGTGGGACATGAACTTTGACAGCAACACCAACGTGGTCGAAGTCGCCATCAAGCGCCTGCGCGCCAAGATCGACGCACCATTCAGTCAGAACCTGCTGCACACCATCCGCGGCATGGGCTATGTGCTGGAGGACCGCAGCGCCGAAGACAAGCCATGAAGAACTCGATCGCGATCCGGCTGGCTCTGATGTTCGCGGCCGCGGCGCTGATGGGCTTCGCGCTGGTCGGCGGCGCGCTGCACCATGTGCTGTCGCGCGAACTGGCGCGCCATCAGCAGGAGCAGATCGACGCGCGCCTGGAGGACATGTCGTACATGCTGCAGCATGGGCGCGCCACGAACCTCGGCGAGCGCATCCAGGAAAAGCTCGAGACCCTGAGCGCCGCGGACACGCGCACCCGCTCCTGGATGTGGAGCGCGGACCCCGCGTACCGCTATGGCGACGACATGCCGCAGGTTGCAGACACCGGCAAGCAGGGCAGCGTGGAAGTCCCGGTCGGCACGCCGCCGCATCGCGTGCGCATGCGCGTGCGTGCCGAGACGATGCCGGCCACCGAGTTGCGTCCGGAGGTGCGCTTCATGGCCGGCGTCGACCTCGAGCCCTTCAGCAACACCGTGCGCACTTTCGAGACCGCGCTCGCGCTGCTGACGCTCGCCGGCACCGCGCTGGCGGCCGGCCTGGGCTACTGGATCGCGCGCATCGGCCTGCAGCCGGTCCAGCGGCTGTCGGCCGACGCCCAGCGCGTCGGTCCCGACAACCGCGCGCAGCGCCTGCAGCTGCCGGCCCTGCCGCACGAGCTGGCCGATCTCGGCGGCTCCTTCAATGCGGCGCTCGACCGGCTCGACGCGGCCTATCGGCAGCTCGAAACCTTCAACGACGACGTCGCGCATGAATTGCGCACGCCGCTGGCCAACCTGATCGGCCAGACCCAGGTGGCGCTCGCGCGCCAGCGCAACGCGGCCGAGCTGCAGGAAGTCCTGCAGTCGAACCTGGAGGAGCTGGAGCGCCTGCGCGCCATCGTCGCCGACATGCTGTTCCTGGCCCGCGCGGAGCAGGGCGTGCGCGCCCACGGGCTGGTGGCTTCGTCGATCGCGCAGGAAGTCGGCAAAACGGTCGAGTTCCTGGACCTGCTGCTCGACGAGGCCGGCATGACGGTACAGGTCGAGGGCGACGCGGTGGCGCCGATCGAGACCTCGCTGTTCCGCCGCGCGCTGACCAACCTGCTGCAGAACGCGATCCAGCATTCGCGCCCCGGCGCCAGCGTGCTGGTGCGCATCGGCGCGCACGACCGCGCGGCCGAGGTGAGCTTTTCCAACCCCAGCGCGCCGATCAGCCACGAACAGCTGCCGCGCCTGTTCGACCGCTTCTATCGCGTCGACACCTCGCGCCGCAACAGCGGCGAGAACCACGGCCTCGGCCTGTCGATCGTCAAGGCCGTGGCGGTGATGCACCACGGCAATGTGTTCGCGCGCTCGAAGGACGGCATGACGACCGTCGGCTTCAGCGTGGCCACGGACGCCTGACAGGTCTGCCGGGCTCGCACACGGCGCTTGCGCGGCACGCCGCGTATGCTTGCCTGCATGGACCCACGTTCCGCGCTCGCCGACTTCGCGGCACGCCACCGCCGGCTCTTCGTGCTGACCGGCGCCGGCTGCAGCACCGATTCCGGCATCCCCGACTACCGCGATCGCAACGGCGACTGGAAGCGCCCTTCGCCGGTCACCTACCAGGCCTTCATGGGTGAAGCGGCCACGCGCCGCCGCTACTGGGCGCGCAGCCTGCTCGGCTGGCCGACCATGGGCCGTGCGCGGCCCGGCGAAGCGCATCGCGCGCTGGCACGGCTGGAGGCGGCGGGGCGCATCGGCCGGCTGCTGACGCAGAACGTCGATGGCCTGCACCACGCTGCCGGCAGCCGGGACGTGATCGACCTGCATGGCCGCATCGACACCGTGCGCTGCATGGGCTGCGAAACCCGCAGCCCGCGCGCGGCGCTCCAGGCCGAGCTGCTGCGCCGCAATCCCGACTGGGCTGCGCTGCAGGCGCGTGCCGCGCCCGATGGCGATGCCGATCTCGACGGCCGCGACTTCTCGTGCTTCGACGTACCGGCCTGTCCGCGCTGCGGCGGCGTGCTCAAGCCCGACGTCGTGTTCTTCGGCGAAAGCGTGCCGAGGGACCGCGTCGCCGCGGCCCACGCGGGCCTGGCCGAGGCCGACGCGGTGCTGGTGGCGGGCTCGTCGCTGATGGTGTATTCGGGCTTCCGTTTCGTCCAGGCCGCGGTGGCGGCGGGCAAGCCGGTCGCCGCGGTGAACCTGGGCCGCACGCGGGCCGACGCGTTGCTGACGCTCAAGATCGAACGTCCGGTCGGCGAGGCGCTGGCCGAGCTGTCGGCGCAGCTCGAAACCGCGCCGGTCGAAGCCGGGGTCAGCGTTCGTCAGCCTTGAGAACGGTCTCGCCTTCGAGCGCGCCCATGTCGCGGATGTGGTTCAGGCCTGCTCGAACACCACGTACCCTGCCATCTTCATGAGCGCGTCGCGCTTGTCCGGCGGCGACAAGGGCCACGACAGCCTGATCCAGCTGCGCAGCAGCAGCAGCAGCAGCGGAAAACGGTCGCAGTCCTCGGGCCGGAAGCGCCACGGCGCGTTCTGCATGCCGCGCCGGATCGCGGGCCGATCGCGAAAGCGCATCATCTGCGGCGAAAAATAATCGACGATCCAGTGCTGCACCACGCCCTCGGTCAGCACCAGCATGCGGCGTGCGCGCGATGCGGTCCGTCAGAATCAGCGGGGCGGACAAGGCGCGACTCCTCGGCAAGTGACAAAGGACGCGGCATCTGCCCCGCCGGTGCGATGGCCGGCGGGGCAGGGCCGCGCATTTTTGCACGCGCCGACGGCCAAGCTGCGACACTCCACGCGATGCGAGTGAACTTTCCATGGGCCAGGGCCGGTGGGTGCGCCTCCCGACGCGCCGATGCGCCGTGGGGCGCGGTGGCCAAGTGCTTTCACTGGCTCGTCGCGGCGCTGATCTTCGTGCAGTTCGCACTGGGCTGGCTCGCGGCGAGCTGGCGGCTCTCGCCCACCAAGCTCGATCTCTTCATCTGGCACAAGTCGACGGGCATGCTGATCCTGACCCTGGTCGTGCTGCGCCTGCTGTGGCGGCTGGTCACGCCGACACCCGCGCTGCCCGCCGACACCCCGGCCTGGGAGCGCGCCGCGGCGCGCGCGAGCCACGTGCTGCTGTACCTGCTGATGATCACCATGCCGCTGAGCGGCTGGGTCCTCAACGCCGCGGCCGGCGTGCCCTTTCGCATCTTCCGGCTCATCCCGTTGCCCGCGATTGTGGCGCCGGACAAGCAGACCGCGGACCTCGCGGCCGCCGTGCACTTCTCGCTCTTCGTCGCGCTGGCCGCGTTGCTCGTGCTGCACATCGGCGCCGCGCTGCGCCATCACTTCGTCAAGCATGACGACGTGCTGCGCCGGATGCTGCCGGCAAGAGGTGCTTCGAGATGAAGAAGTTCGCCGCGCTGGCGCTCGTGCCGGCCCTTGTCTTCGTGAATGCAGCGCGCGCCGCCGACTGGAAGATGGATCCGTCCGGCAGCAAGCTCGAGTTCGCCGCCAGCTTCGAGAAGACGCCGGCGCCGGGCGTCTTCAAGGACTTCGACGTGCGCCTGGGCTTCGATCCGGACAAGCCTGCCGGCGGCCATCTGGACGTCACGATCCGGGTGGCGAGCGCGGACATGGCGAGCGCCGACATCAACAAGGCGATCGCCGGCGCCGAGTGGTTCGACTTCGCGCGCCATCAGCAGGCCGAGTTTCATGCGACCGACATCCGGCGTGCGCCGACGGGCGGAACTTCCGATCGCTATGTCGCCCGCGGCACGCTGGCATTGAAGGGCGGGCAGCAGACGGTCGAGGTGCCGTTCAGCTTCCATGCCGCAGCCGATGGCGCGACGATGGACGGCGAGTTCAGCGTGAAGCGCGGGCCCTTCGGCATCGGCACCGGCGAGTGGACGGCGACCGATGTGATCGGTGCCGACGTGGCCGTCAAATTCCACGTGCGGCTGAAAAGATGAAGCTCACCCCCAGCCTCGCCCACTTCGTGTGGCGCTGCACCCCCTTGCAGGGGGCAACACCGGTGGACCGGCAGAGCCGGATCCGCGGTGTTTCCCGAATGGGTTTGCGGCGCGTGCAGCTTGCAGTGGTTTTCGCTGCGCTCATTGCCGGATGCGCGCAGCCGGCGCGCGAGACAGCGCCTGTCGCGGCGCCCGCGGCGCACCAGCTGCCGAAGGATTTTCCCGCCGATACCTACGCGCGGGCCGCGGCGCAGGGCCGACCCGTCTACCGCATCGACCCTGCGGCCTCGCTGGTGTCGATCACGGTGCGGCGCAGCGGTTCGCTCGCGCGACTCGGGCACGACCACATCGTTGCCAGCCATGCCACGCAGGGCGCCATCGCGCCGGAGGAAGGGCGTGCGGATCTGTACGTTGCGTTGGACACGCTCGCGGTCGACGAGCCCGCGCTGCGCGCCGAGGCCGGCCTGGACACGCAGCCCACCGAGGCCGACATCGCCGGCACGCGTGCCAACATGCTCGACAAGGTGCTCCAGACGCAGCAGTTCCCGTTCGCGCAGATCCATGTGAGCGGGCTCGCACGGACGTCGACGGGCGTTCGGCTGAACGTCGCGATCACGCTGCATGGCGTGACCCGCAGCTTCGAGATTCCGGCGCAGATGACGACCGGCCGCGACGCGCTGAGCGTGGCCGGTGCGCTCGAATTCAACCAGTCCGATTTCGGCATCCAGCCTTTCTCGATCCTCGGCGGCGCGATCCAGGTGCAGGACCGCCTGAGCCTGCGCTTCAGCATTCGTGCACACAGCGTCGACAGCCAGGCCTCACTGGTGCCTGGGAAGCTGTCGTGAGCGCACGCGCGGGCACGGCGGCGCTGATCCTGGCGTGCGCGCTCTGTGCCCATGTGGCCGCGCTGGCGCAGCAGCTCAACATCGAGACCTCCGGCCGCGACGGTGCGATCACCGTGACGGCCTCCGCCGACATGCAGGTCGACACGCGCACCGCGTGGGACGTCATTTCCGACTACGACCATCTGGCCGAATTCATCCCCGACATGCACAGTTCGCGCGTGGTCCAGCGCGACGGCGACAAGCTGGTCGTCGAGCAGACGGGCGAATTCGGCTTCCTGTTCTTCCAGCAACCCGTCGAGGTCCGGCTGGCGGTGGTCGAGTCGCCGCGAGAGCGCATCGTCGCGCGCGCGGTCGGCGGCAACCTGCGGGAGATGGAGGGCCGCTACACGCTGCAGGACCTGCCGAGCGGCGAAGTGCGGCTGTCCTATTCAGGACGCCTGGTCCCCGACTTCGCCGTGCCGCCCGTGATCGGCAAGATGGCGGTGCGCCGCGAGCTGGGCAGGCAGTTCGCCGCGATGGTGAAGGAGATCATGCGCCGGGATGCGCTGGAGCGGGCGTCGCCGCGGCAACGTTAGCGGGGCGATGGCCCGGCAGCTCGCCTCGGCATGAAGGCAGTCTCGCCCGGGCGCCCATCGAGATGCAGCGCCGCCGTTGCGCCGGGCGTTTCCGACACCAGCCGGCCACGGCGAAACACCTTGAGCCGCGTCGCCCGCAGCCGGATCGCCTCGACCGGGTCGCGCGCCTGCAGCAGCACGAAGCTCGCGTCGCAGCCGGCTTCGAGCCCATAGCCTTCGAGATGCATCAGCTTCGCGGCGTTGGTGGTGACGGCATCGAAGCACTGGCGGATGCCGTCCTGGCTGGTCATCTGCGCGACGTGCAGGCCCATGTGCGCGACCTCCAGCATGTCGGCCGAGCCCATGCCGTACCAGGGGTCCATCACGCAATCGTGGCCGAAGGCGACGTTGACGCCGTGCGCCATCAGCTCGGGCACGCGCGTCATGCCGCGGCGCCTGGGGTAGCTGTCGTGCCGGCCCTGCAGCGTGATGTTGATCAGGGGATTGGCGATCACGCTCACGCCACTCTCGGCGATCAGCGGCATCAGCTTGCTCGCATAGTAGTTGTCCATCGAATGCATCGAGGTGCAGTGCGAGCCGGTGACGCGGCCCTGCAGGCCGAGTCGCTGCGCCTCGAAGGCCAGTGTCTCGATGTGGCGAGACAGCGGATCGTCCGATTCGTCGCAGTGCATGTCGACCGGCAGGCCGCGTTCGGCGGCGAGCTCGCACAGCAGTTTCACGCTGGCGGCGCCGTCGGCCATCGTGCGTTCGAAATGCGGGATGCCGCCGACCACGTCCACGCCGTTGTCGAGCGCGCGCTTCAGGTTGTCGACGCCGCCGGGCGTTCGCAGCACGCCGTCCTGCGGGAACGCGACCAGCTGCAGCTCGAGGTAGGGCGCCACGCGCCGCCGGACTTCGAGCAGCGCATCGACCGCGAGCAGGCTGGGGTCGCTGGTGTCGACGTGGCTGCGGATCGCGAGCAAGCCCTTGGCCACGGCCCAGTCGCAGTAGGCCAGCGCACGTTCGATCAGCGCCTCGGGCGTGAGCAGCGGCTTGAGCTCGCCCCACAGCGCGATGCCTTCGAGCAGCGTGCCGCTCCGGTTGACGCGCGGCATGCCGTGGCTGAGCGTGGCATCCATGTGGAAGTGCGGGTCGACGAAATGCGGCGCGACGAGCAGGCCCTGCGCATCGAGCTTCTCGTGCGCGGGCGCGTCGAGCCCGGGCGTGACTTCGGCGATGCGGCCGTCCTGCACCGCGATCGAGATGCCGGTGCGGCCGTCGGGCAGGGTGGCGTGGGTGACGAGAAGATCGAGCATGGAAGCGATTCTGCCGCCGTCGCCGGGTTCGGGCTCAGACCGCCGCTGCAGCGGCCTCGACCTGCTTGAGGCGGCGCGCCATGCGGCCGATGAAGTTCTGCGTCACCGCAGGCAGGTCGCGGTGGGCGGGCACCACGATGCCGACCTTGAGGTCGCGCAGCGCGGGCAGCTCGAAAGGCCGCCACACCAGCTCGCCGCGGCCGAGCTCGCCGATGAAGGCGGTCTTCGAGAAGAAGGAGATGCCGAGCCGGGCCATGAGCAGCCGCTTGACCGTCGGCGTCCAGTTGCAGGTGGCGGTGAATTCGAGCTGATCCCAGAAGTCGCCGAACTCCGGGCACATCGAGCTGCTGATCGGCGGCTGGCCGAGCGAGCGCAGGAAGGGCTGGCCCACGCATTCGGCCAGGCTGATGGATTCGCGCGTCGCCAGCGGATGGCCGGGCGGCATCATCACGCCCAGCGGCAGGTTCACCGTCGCGGCGGTCTTGACGCCGGGCGGCAGGCGGCTGACGAAAGTCACGGCGGCATCGGCCTGGCCCGACAACACCATCGCGGGCGCATCCATCGGCGCGACCGAGGTGAGGGTGTAGGTGACGGCGGGGAAGAGCTCGGCGAACTCCTCGACCGCCGCCGGCAGCACGTCTTCGAACATCGAATCCATCGCCACGATCTTGATGTGGCCGGTGTGCTCGC
Organism: Variovorax sp. PBL-E5; assembly: GCF_901827185.1. Lineage (NCBI taxonomy): Bacteria > Pseudomonadati > Pseudomonadota > Betaproteobacteria > Burkholderiales > Comamonadaceae > Variovorax > Variovorax sp. PBL-E5. Next base: position 2,604,641 of record NZ_LR594671.1, read on the forward strand.
CCTTGAGCGCATGCAGGTCGGCGCGCGTGACCTGGAAGTCGTGCAGCGTCTCCTGCACGTGCTTGAGCAGGCGTTCGCCGGCGGTGTTGAGGCGCATGCCGCCGGGCAGGCGATCGAACAGTTCGAGGCCGAGTTCCTCCTCGAGCTTGAGGATCTGCCGGTTGACCGCGCTGGAGGCGACGAACAGGTTCTCCGAGGCCTTGCGGACCGAGCCGCAACGGGCCACTTCCAGGAAATACTTCAGAACGCTGGCGTGCATGGCGCGGAGTCTCCGGTGAGCCGCTGCACGTGATCAGGGCGGTGTTCGAGCGACCGGCCAGGCAACGACCACCGGATGATCGCAGACCGGCTTCGCGATGTCGCAGGCGCCGCCCGGTGCGCCGAGGCCGGACACCTGCGGCTCGAAGAATTCCTTGTTGATCGCGAGGAAGTTCGCCTGGTCGGACGGCAGACGGCGGTCCTCGTAAATCGCCTGCACCGGACAGGCCGAGATGCAGACGCCGCAGTCGATGCATTCGTCCGGGTGGATGTAGAGCGTGCGTTGACCTTCGTAGATGCAATCGACCGGGCAGCACAGTACGCAGGCGCCGTCCTTGACGTCGATGCAGGCGGAGCCGATGACGTGGGTCATGCGGATCGCCCCGGGTGCCCTAGCGTCCCAGCCACTGCGGCTTGCGCTTCTGCTGGAACGCCAGCACGCCCTCGTCGGCATCCTGCGATTGCAGCGCCGCCATGACGGCCGGCAGCCGCACCGCCTGCGCGTCGGCGGGCGAGAGCGTCGAGGTGCGGCGCACCACCTGCTTGATGGCGCGCAAGGAGAGCGGCGCGCAGGCCAGGATCTGATCGGCCCAGCGCTGAACGGCCGCGTCGAGCTCGGCGCGCGGAACCACTTCGTTGACGAGACCGAGTTCGAGCGCGCGCCGCGCGCTCACGCGCTGGCCTGTGAACAGAATCCCCATGGCCTGGCGAAACGGGATCTGCCGCTGCAGCAGTGTCATGCCGCCGTCCAGCGGCATGCGCCCCACCAGTGGTTCCGGCAGGCCGAAGCTCGCTTCCTCGCAGGCCACGACGATGTCGCAGCCCAGCACCATCTCGAAGCCGCCGCCGAGCGCGAGGCCGTTGACGCGCGCGATCACCGGCACGTCCAGCGTCTCGCGCAGCGCGATGCCGCCGAAGCCGCCTTCGCGCGCGGCCGCCCAGTACTCGACGCCCTTGACCGACGGGTTCTTGAGGTCGGCACCGGCGCAGAAGGCGCGCTCGCCTTCGCCGCTCAGCACCACCACGCGCACGTCGTCGCGCTGCTCGATGTCCTTCCAGATGCGCTGCAGTTCGGCCTCGGTCGCGAGGTCCACCGCATTCATCACCGCGGGCCGGTCGATGGTGACGCGGGCGACGTGCGCCTCGACGGCGTAGCGCACCGTCATGCCGCAGCTCCCGCCAGCAGCGCCCGCGCTTGCGCGAGCACTTCCTGCGTGTGCTCGCCGAGCCGGGGCGGCTCGCGGTGGATGCCGGTGGCTGCGCCCGACATCCGGATCGGGCTGGCGACAAAGCGCAGGGCGCGCCCGTCGGCCGCCGCGCCCTCGAGGATCATCTCGTTGTGCAGCGTCTGCGGATCGACCAGCGCCTCGCGCATGTCGCGCACCGGCGCCGACAGCAGGTCCTGCGCTTCGAGCCGCACCAGCCAGTGGTCGCGCGTGTCGCTGGCGAAGCGGCTGCGCAGGATGCCGTGCAGCTCCGCCTTGTGAGCGAACTGCTGTTCGAGGTTGGAGAAGCGCGCTTCCTGCGACAGGTCGGGCAGGTCGAGCGCCGCGCAGATGTCGCGCAGCGGATTGGGCTTGAAGGCGCCGACCAGCACCAGCGGCCCGGTGGTGGTCTGGAACACGCCCGACAGCGGCATCGCGGCCCAGTTCACTTCCGAGTCGGCCATCATGATCATGGCCGCTTCCTGCATCTGCATCGCCAGCATGGAGTTGTAGAGCGACACCGCGATCTTCTGGCCTTCGCCCGTGCGCTCGCGCTGCAGCAGCGCGAACAGGATGCCCTGCACCAGGTGCATGCCCGCGGTGTAGTCGGCCAGCGCGGTCGGGTAGATCGACACCGGGATGTCGTCGTCGGCGCGGCGCGCCATCACGCCCGTCATGGCCTGGGCCAGCACGTCCTGGCCGCCCTTGTGCGCATAGGGCCCGGTCTCGCCGAAGCCGGTGCCGATCGCGTAGACGATGCGCGGGTTCAGCTGCCGGCACTCCTCGTAGCTCAGGCCGAGTCGCTCCATGACACCCGCGCGGAAGTTGCTCACCACCACGTCGGCGTCGGCGATCAGCGCCTTCACGAGGTCCATCTGCGCCGCGTCGCGCAGGTCGATCTCGACGCTGCGCTTGTTGCGGTTCAGGCTGCAGAAGATCGGGTTGTCGTGCCCGGCCACCGGCGCGAAGGTCGAGCGGCTGAGGTCGCCCGCGCCCTTGCGTTCGATCTTGATCACGTCGGCGCCGTGGTCGGCCAGCATCTGCGTGCAGACCGGGCCCATCATCACCTGCGTGAAGTCGATCACGCGCACGCCGGCGAGCGGCAGCTTCGTGGTGTCATGGGTGTTCATGCCGTGACCTCGCGTTGTGCGGCCAATGCCAGCGGCGGCACATCCGCGTTGGGTCCGCCCTGGTCGCCCGGATCGGCGCCCTGCGCACGCAGCGTGCGCTGCAGCGCGGCGACGTCGACATCGCGCACCGCGACACCGGCATCGAGCGCCAGCGCGGCGGCCACGCCCGCGGCCTCGCCCATCGCCATGCAGGGCGGGATCTCGCGCGAGATCTTCTGCGCCGCCGACGTGGCTGAATAGTGGCGGCCGGCCACCAGCAGGTTGTCGACGCTGCGCGGCACCAGCGTGCGGTAGGGGTAGTAGTAGTCGCGGCCGCGCGCGATGCTGTCGGCGAAGCGCGCGCGATGCATCACGTCGTCCTTGGTCATCACGTACTCGCCTTCGAGCAGTCGTGTCTGGCGCACGCCGGTCTGCGGCGCGAGGTCGACCACGAAGCAGTTGCGAAAGCCCGGCAGCCTGGCGCGGATGACGCTCACCGCCTCGTGGATCGCCTTGCGGCCGTTGACCTCGGCGCGCGTGAGATCGTCGACCTTGAGCCCGTCCAGCCCCGGCATGTGCGGGCAGTTGCACCAGACCACGCCGGGCAGCGGCGTCTTCAGCCACCACTGCGCCCAGCTGCCGCCGAGCAGGCGCTTGATCTCGCGGTCGATCTCCTCGAAGGCCTCGGGCTCCTCGCGTTCGAAGCGCTCGGCCTCGTCGGTGTCGACGCCGCCGAGGCGGAACACGGTGGTCATGATGTAGCTGCCGCCGACGTGCGGCGCGCCGGCCGAGGCGGCCACGTCGAGGTCGCCGGTGGTGTCGATCACCACGCCGCCGAGGATCGCCTCGCGTCCCTGTTTGGTGTCGCAGATCACGCCCTTCACCTTGCCGTCCTCCACCAGCGTGCGCGAGAACCACGAATGCAGCCGCAGCTCGATGCCGAGCTCCTTGACCTTCTCCATCGAGACCCGCTTCCACGCGTCGGGATCGAAGGCGGCGGCGAAGCAGATCGGGTGCGGCTTCTCCTTGCTGTGGAAATCGAAGGTGCCCCAGCGCAGCCACTTGTCGATGCTGGCCGGTGCGCTGCCCCATTCATGGCTCTTCGGAAAGGCCGCGAGGCCGAGCGCCGCCATGCGGTCGATCATTTCCATGCAGGTGCCGCGCACCGAGATCTCGCGCAGGTGGCTGTCCCACATGTCGTCGAGCACCAGCACCATGCCGCCCGAGGCCAGGCCGCCGAGATGGTTGTAGCGCTCCAGCAGCGTGACGCGGGCACCGTTGCGCGCGGCGCCGTAGGCCGCCGCGAGGCCGGCCGGGCCGCCGCCCACCACCACCACGTCGGCTTCGGCCGCCACGCGCACGTCGTGCGCGGGCTCCTGAATCCAGTCTCCGATTCGGCTCATGACCAACTCCTTTGCATTCGTTCGCGATTGCTGGACCCCAGCGGCCTCAATGCGCGTCTTCCGGTTGCCAGCGGATGATCCAGCGCTCCGCCAGGACGACGAGCAGGAAGAAGAATCCCGAGAGGCTGGCGCTCATCAGGATCGCCGCATAGAGCAGCGCCGAATCGAAATTGAAGGTGGCCTGGATGATCATGGCGCCGACGCCGACATTGGCGCCGACCCATTCGCCGACCACCGCGCCGATCACCGCCATCGAGGCTGCGATGCGCAGCGCCGAGAACAGGAAGGGCAGGGCGTTGAACAGGCGCAGGCGAAAGAAGATCTCGGTCTTGCTGGCCGACAGCACGCGCATCAATTCCATCGCCTGCGGATTGACCGATTCCAGCCCGCGCACCGTGTTGACCAGCGTCGGGAAGAAGCACACCAGCGCCGCGATCGTGATCTTGGGCTCCATGCCGTTGCCCATGATCAGCACCAGGATCGGCGCCTTGGCGACCACGGGGATCGCGTTGAACATCAGCACCACCGGGAAGAAGATCTCCTGCAGCGTCTTGTTGTGCACGAAGACGGTCGCGATCAGGATCGCCGCGAGGTTGCCGAGCAGGAAGCCGCCGCCCGCTTCGATGGCGGTCGGGATCAGGTTGCTCAGCAGCACGTCGCGCTTGGTCCAGAGCGTGTCCACCACCACCCAGGGCGAGGGCGCGACGAAGGGCTTGACGCCGAACCAGACGACGATGGCCCACCAGCCGAGGATCAGACCGACGATGCCCAGCGCCGGCAGGATGCGGCTGCGCCGCAGGCGGCGACGCCGTTGCACCGCCCATGCGGCGTATTCCGGATCGGCGGCCGGCGCGCTCGATGGAACCGGATGAAGGGCTGTGGCGCTCATGGTCGATTCCTCTCAGCAGGTTTCCAGCAGCCGGCGCAGCCGTGCGGTGAGTTGCACGAAGGCCGGCGTGTCGCGCATGTCGAGCGTGCGCTCGTCGGGCAGCTCGACCGGCACGATCTCGCGCACGCGGCCCGGATTGGCCGCCATCATCAGCACGCGCTGGCCGAGGAAGGCCGCCTCATGGATGCTGTGGGTGACGAACAGGATCGTGACGCCGGTTTCTTTCCACACGCGCAGCAGTTCCTCGTTGAGCCGGTCGCGCGTGATCTCGTCGAGCGCGCCGAAGGGCTCGTCCATCAGCAGGATCTTCGGGTCGCAGACCAGCGCGCGCGCGATCGACACGCGCTGGCGCTGGCCGCCCGACATCTCGTGCGGATAGGCGTTGGCGCGGTCCTTCAGGCCGACCAGCTCCAGCAGTTCCTGCGGCGTGCGCCGGCCCTTGCGTGCGGCGCCGCCGCCGACCTGCAGCGGCAGCTGGACGTTCTCGAGCGCAGTGCGCCACGGCAGCAGCGCGGCATCCTGGAACACGAAGCCGATGTCGCGATGGCCGCGTGCCACCTCGGGCGCGACCGACAGCACACTGAGCTTGCCGCGGCTCGCCGGCTGCAGGTCGGCCACCACGCGCAGGAAGGTCGACTTGCCGCAGCCCGACGGGCCCAGCAGCGTGAGGAATTCGCCGTGCTTCACCTCGAGGTCGAGGGACTGCAGGGCGACCACGTCGCGGCGCTCGGTGAAGAAGCGCACGCCGATGTCGCGCGCCGCGATCGCGGGCGCATCGGTGTTCAGCACGGCGGCCATCGCGCGTCAGGCCTTCGCCGTACGGGCAGCGGCGGTGGTCTTGAGGATGTCCATCGTCATGACGTCCTCCAGCTTCGGCGTCTTGGCGGTGAACTGCTTGAGCTGCGAATACAGCGAGATCTGGTCCTGCCAGATCGCCGGATCCATGGTGCCCCATCCTTGCGTCTTGGTGGTGTCGGTGAAGGCGTAGGCGAGCATCACATCCAGCGCCTCGCGTTCGTCGGCGCGCACCAGGTTCGGGTATTCCTTGATCAGCAGATCGACCGACTGGTCGCGGTTGGCCTGCGCGTAGTGCCAGCCCTTGGCCGTGGCGCGCACGAAGCCGGCGATCGCCTTGCTGTTCTTCTTCAGCGTGTCGGGCGTGGCGTAGTAGGGCAGGGCATAGAGCTTCACGCCCGAATCCCACAGGCTCAGATCGACGCGATCCTTGCCGAGCACCTTGAGCGCGGTGGTGTTGGTGAGCCAGCCGGTCACCACATCGACCTGGCCGTTCAGCAGCGGCGACATGTCGGCGCCGATGGGGATGATGTTGACGTCCTTCTCGGGGATGTCGTTCTTGGCCAGCAGCGCGCGCAGCAGGACGACGCCGGTGGACTGGATGCCGACCTTCTTGCCCACGAAGTCGGCCGGTTTGCGCACCGGTTTCTTTTCGAGCGAGAAGAAGCAGTAGGGATGGCGCTGGGCGCCGATCGCAAAGCACTGGATCGGCAAGCCCTGCGACACGGCGAGCATGATCGAGGGGCTGGACGACACCTGCCCGACTTCCTGCCGGCCCGCCGCCACGACCGCCACGCCATCGACGTTCGGACCGCCGGGAATGATGCTGAAGTCGACACCCTCCTGCTCGTAGTAGCCCAGGCGCTTGGCCACCACCTCGCCGATCTGGTTGCCGCCGGCGATCCAGCCGAGCTGCATCTTGATCTCGGCCTTGTCGGCCGCCAGCGCATCCACGGAGATCAGGCCGCCGAGCGCCAGTCCACTGGTGGCCAGCGAGGCCTTGAGCAGTTGCCGGCGATGCATGTTCGATGAAGCTTCCATGGAGACTCCTCTTTGAAGATTGCGAAAGAGACCGTGCGGCTGACCATCGCGGAACGCAAAGAGGCGCGCATGTCAGGGCTGTGACGGATGCTAGGCATCTGGTTCTGCTGCACAAAGAATCATTTTTCGCGATGGCCGCTGCCGAAATTCGCTCGGGCAGGACGAGCGTGCCGCCGCGAGCCGGGCGCGCAGGGCACGGCAGCGGCGGCGAGCTTCGTGAGGGATGTCACGCCGCGGGCATCGAATCGCGCGCGCGTCATGCGGCCGACGTGCGACCTTCCTATGCTGCCGCAGGATTTCCAGAATGCATCACCCGACCATGAACCCCGCAGACGCGGCCGTCGCTGCCCCGCCCCGGCCACGCCCGAACGCCGACGGCCCCTTGCAACGCCTGATGGACAGCGGCGGCCTGTACCCGGTCTTCCAGCCGCTGCTGGACCTGCGCAAGGGTTCCGTGTATGGCCATGAAGCGCTGATCCGCGGCCCGGCCGATGGGCCCTTCCACATGCCGGCCGAACTGCTGCAGCTGGCGGCGCGCGAATCGATGTCCAGGGAGTTCGAACTGCGCTGCGTCGACGTCACGCTGCACGCCTGGGGTCGCCTGGGCCAGCCCGGGCTGCTGTTCGTGAACCTGAGCGCCGACGGCCTCGTGCATGCCATGACCGGCACGCCCTCGTGCCTGCTGGAGCGCATGCTGGCGACCTCGCAGGTCTCGGCGCGCACGCTGGTGATCGAGCTCACCGAACGCGAACGCAGCAGCGACATCCGCGTGCTGCAGCAGGCGGTGAAAGGCCTGCATGCGATCGGCGCGCTGCTGGCGCTGGATGATTTCGGCGACGGCCATTCCAGCCTGCGCCTGTGGGCCGAGCTGAAGCCCGACTTCGTCAAGATCGACAAGTTCTTCACCCACGCCATTGCCAGCCACACCGAGAACTTCGAGATGGTGCGCGCCATCCGCGGCATCAGCGAGGCCTTCGGCACCCGGCTCGTGGCCGAAGGCATCGAGACCGCGGACGACCTTCGCGTGCTGCGCGACCTCGACGTCGCCTACGGCCAGGGCTACCTGCTGGGCCGCCCGCAGAAGGCGCCGGCGACGGCTGCACCGGCCGTGGTGATGGGCGTCGTCAAGGACAAGCGCATCGCCGTGATGCCGGGCGTGAGGCAGCTGGCCCGGGTCGGCGTGCTGCGCGGCCTGCCGATCATCCGGGCGCCCGACATCGGCCCGCAGACCACCAACGACGCGGTGTCCGCGCTGTTCCAGCGGCGCACCGACCTGCATGCGGTGGCCGTGGTCGACCAGGGCAAGCCGGTGGCGCTGATCAACCGGCAGAGTTTCATGGACCACTACGCGCGGCTCTATTTCCGCGAGGTGCACGGACGCCGGCCCGCCGTGGACTATGCCAACCGCACGCCGCGGGTGGTCGAGCTCGACGACGATGTCGAGGAGCTGATCGGCATCCTGACCTCGCAGGACCAGCGCTACCTGAGCGACGGCTTCATCATTGCCGAGAACGGCCGCTACCTGGGCCTGGGAACCGGCGACCAGCTGGTGCGCGCGGTCACCGAGACACGCATCGAGTCGGCGCGGCATGCCAATCCGCTGACCTTCCTGCCGGGCAACGTGCCGATCAGCATGCACATCGAGCGCCTGCTGGCCAGTGGCGCCGACTTCGTGGCGTGCTATGCGGACCTGGACAACTTCAAGCCCTTCAACGACCACTACGGCTACTGGCTCGGCGACGAGATGCTGCGCGCGGTGGCGCGGCTCCTGAGCGCGCGCTGCGACGAGCGCCGCGATTTCGTCGGCCATGTCGGCGGCGACGATTTCATCGTCCTGTTCCAGAGCCGCGACTGGGAGCAGCGCTGCCGCCTGATCATCGAGGACTTCGCGCGCGAGGCGGCGGACTTCTACGACGAGCCGGCGCGCGCGGCCGGCGGCATCGAGGCCGAGGACCGCCATGGCACCGCGCGGCTGTTCTCCTTCGCCGCGCTCTCCATCGGCGCGGTGCGCGTCACGCCGGGTCTGTGCCGGCGGGTCGAGGAAGTGGCGAACGAAGCGGCAATCGCCAAGCACGAGGCCAAGCTCGCGCCTTCGGGCCTCGCGGTGCGCACCGCGACGGCGGCCGCCTGACGGCTACTTGGTGCCGAAGATGCGGTCGCCGGCGTCGCCCAGGCCGGGCAGGATGTAGCCGTGGCTGTCGAGTTCGCGGTCGATCGCGGCGGTGTAGATCGGCACGTCGGGATGCGCGGCCTGCAAGGTCCTGATGCCTTCGGGGCAGGTCAGCAGGCACACGAACTTGATCGACTTCGGATTGAGTTCCTTCAGGCGTTCGACCGCCGCCACCGCCGAGTTGCCGGTGGCCAGCATCGGATCGACCACGACGGCATCGCGCTCTTCCATGCCGCCGGGCATCTTGAAGTAGTACTCGACCGCGGTCAGCGTCTTGGGATCGCGGTACAGGCCGATGTGGCCGACGCGCGCGCCCGGCACCACGCTGAGCATGCCGTCGAGGATGCCGGTGCCGGCGCGCAGGATCGACACCAGCACCAGCTTCTTGCCGTCGATCACCTTGGCGGTCATGGTCTCGAGCGGTGTCTCGACCTCGAGGTCCTGCATCGGCATGTCGCGCGTGACCTCGTAGGCCATCAGCATGCTGATCTCGTTGAGCAGGCGGCGGAAGCTGTTGGTGCTGGCTTCCTTGCGGCGCATCAGCGTGAGCTTGTGCTGGACCAGCGGATGGTCGATGAGGTGGACGTTGTTCATGGGTGGAGTCTAAAAGACGGTGCCGTCGCTCTCGATGCGCAGCGGCGGCGCGCCGTCGCGCAGGCGCTGTGCGAGCGTGCGGCCTGCGGCCCAGGTGCCGCCTTCCAGCACGCGGGCCAGCGGTAGTTCCTCGTCGCTGCGGCCGAGCACCTTGCGCACCCGCGGCGCGAGTTCGTCGAGCAGGGCAACGGTGAGGGCGCGCCATTCGACGATGAATTCGTCGCTCACCTTCCAGGTCCGCTCCAGCAAGGCCGCATCCTTCGGCACGATCATGCCGCTGTCGATCAGCAGGCCGCCATTGCGGTATTCGGGCAAGGCGGTCAGCGCGTCGACGTGGCGGACCTTGACGCCGGCCCATTCGAAGGGCTCGAGCAGCGAATAGGCGAGCCACTGCGACAGCTTGTGGAAGGGCATCCAGCCGTTGGTCAGTCCGGGCCCTGTGACGGCGCTGTGGCGCCAGCAGTCGCCGAGCGCGAGCGCGGGATCGCCCGAGCCGATCGCGCCGGCGGTGTCGCTGCCGTCGGCCGCGATGCTGTCGATCGCATTGGCCATCGGCCAGATGCGCGAGAGCGATTCGAGCAGCAGCGACAGGATCTCGTGCGCGGAGATCTCGGCGGTCGGCGGCGCGGCAGGGCCGTAGGGGCCGACCAGCGCATCGAACAGGCCGCCGGGACGGCCATCGTCGCCGAAGACCTCAGGCTGCTCGTGCATCGCTTCGCCGAGGCGGCGCAGCAGGGTGGCACGGCCCGCAAGCCCGACCAGCGGATTGGCGGTGCTGGCCTGGAAGGCATCGCCCAGCCGGTCGGTCACCAGGGCGCGCAGGCCGGCCGCATCGGCCTGCAGCGGCTGGTCGGGGTCGGACGAGAACAGGCCGCTCGTGAAGGCATGGAAGCTCGCGACGCCCAGGCCTTCGGAGCGCGTGAAGCGCTGGCCGGTGGACGCTTCGACATAGAGCCAGTCGGGCCCGGCGCCGGCATCGAGCAGCACGCTCACCAGCACCAGGTCGATGTGGGCGCGGGCGCGCTGGCGCAGGTCGGCGCGGCCCAGCAGCTTGTCGAGTTCCGCGAGGCGGTTCACGCCGCCGGCCTCGAAATGGCGCCAGCGGCTGTGGTACGGGATCGGGTTCCAGGGATAGCGGTCGCGCGTCACCTCGGACACGGTGCGGGCCGTGTCCTCCATCGCGTTGTCGTCGCCGATGGTGAACCACTTCGATTCGCCGCGGCGCGCGCGCGCCAGCAGCGCCGCCGCGCGTTCGCGGATCGCGGCGGTGGTGCGCAGCACGGCCGCGGCGCCGGCGGGTTGGCGGGTGTCGTCGCGCAGCTCGACCAGCGGGTCGACGTGGCCGTGCGCATCGGCGCTGCGCACGGCCGCATTGGCGGTCGGCCGGTCGGGGTCCAGTCCGTAGTTGTCCTTGCTCATTCGCTCAGTCCTCGGCCCTTGGCCTTCTTCAGTTCCTCGGCGTCCGGCACCGCGCCGGGCGTGAAATAGCCGGCCGCCATCTTGGCGTCCATCTCGACGCGCGCGTCGGCCGGGATCAGCTCGTCGGGGATGTTGACGCGCGTGCCGATCTCGATGCCCGAGCCCGTGATGGCGTCGAACTTCATGTTGCTCATCGACACCAGCCGGTGGATCTTGCGGATGCCGAGCCAGTGGAACACGTCGGGCATCAGCTCCTGGAAGCGCATGTCCTGCACGCCGGCCACGCACTCGGTGCGGGCGAAATACTGGTCGGCGGTGTCGCCGCCGACCTGGCGTTTGCGTGCGTTGTAGACCAGGAACTTGGTGACCTCGCCGAGCGCGCGGCCTTCCTTGCGCGAATAGGCGATCAGGCCGACGCCGCCGCGCTGCGCGCCCTGGATGCATTCCTCGATCGCGTGGGTGAGATAGGGCCGGCAGGTGCAGATGTCGGAGCCGAAGACGTCCGAGCCATTGCATTCGTCATGGATGCGGGCCGTGAGCTCGACCTCCGGGTTGGCGAGGTCGCGCGGGTTGCCGAAGATGTAGAGCGTCTGGCCACCGATCGGTGGAAGAAACACCTCGAGGTCGGAGCGCGTGACGAGCTCGGGGTACATGCCGCCGGTTTCCTCGAACAGCACGCGGCGCAGGTCGGTTTCGGAGCAGCCGAAGCGCTTCGCAACCGCGGGCAGGAACCACACCGGCTCGATCGCCGCCTTGGTGACCATCGCCGCGCCGCCGGCGGTGAGGAACTTGCCGTCGGCCTTGAGGCGGCCGCTTTGCAGCGCCTCGATCACCTCGGGCAGGATCACGTGCGCCTTGGTGATGGCGATCGTGGGCCGGATGTCGTAGCCGGCCGCGAGCTCGGCCGAGAACACGTCGGCCACCAAGGCGCCCCAGGGATCGAGCGACACGATGCGGCCGGGCTCGCTCCATTGCGGATAGGGGCCGATCACGTCGGTCGGCGAGGTGTTGGTGAGGTCGGCCTTGTGCTTCGGATCGAGCGCGCCCGAAGCCACGGCCAGGGCGCGGTACACGCTGTAGGAGCCGCTGTGCGTGCCGATCACGTTGCGGTGCGCGCGCTTGGTGGTGGTGCCGACGACCGGTCCGCGCTCGGTCGCGGTGGCCGCGCCCCAGTGGATCGGCAGGGCGCCGAAGCCGCCTGCGTGCGAGGTCAGGCGAATGTGGCGCGGCGACGCGGCGGACCCCGGTGGAGGATTGAGCGACGGGGCATCGACGGATGGCATGGCGTTCTCCAAAAACACACTTTAGAGCATGACGACGATCATCGTCACGGCTCGCATCGCGAAGCGGCGATGCGCACGCCGATCCGGCGACCCGGCCTGTATCGGTTCTGAAGCTAGCGCCGCGTCTTGGCGCCGAAGATCCCGCCCAGCACGCCACGCAGGATCTCGCGGCCGACGGTGGTGCCCATGGTGCGCACGGCGGACTTCGCCATCGTCTGCGCGAGCCCGTCGTGCTTGCCGCCACGCGGACCGGTCGAGCCGAACAGGATCTCGTTGAGGCTGCCCATCACGCCGCCGCCCGAGGCTTGCGTGGCCGGTGCGCCCGCCGGGCCTGCAGCCACGGGCGCATCGGGCGCGGAATCGGCGCGGCCCTTCAGCTTCTCGTACGCCGACTCGCGGTCCACCGTCTTCTCGTACACACCGGCCACCAGCGAGTTCGCCATCAGCGCCTGCCGCTGCTCGGGCGTGATCGGGCCGATGCGGCTGCCGGGCGGCAGCACATAGACGCGCTCGGTCACGGTCGGCCGGCCCTTGTCGTCCAGGAAGCTCGCCAGTGCCTCGCCGACGGCCAGCTCGGTGATCGCGGCCTCGATGTCCAGGCCCGGCTTCTGCCGCATGGTGGTCGCCGTGGCCTTCACCGCCTTCTGGTCGCGCGGCGTGAAGGCGCGCAGCGCGTGCTGCACGCGGTTGCCCAGCTGGGCCAGCACCGAGTCGGGAATGTCGAGCGGGTTCTGCGTGACGAAGAACACGCCCACGCCCTTGGAGCGCACCAGCCGCACCACGAGCTCGATGCGCTCGACCAGCGCCTTGGGCGCCTCGTTGAACAGCAGGTGGGCCTCGTCGAAGAAGAACACCAGCTTGGGCTGCTCGGGGTCGCCGATCTCGGGCAGTTGCTCGAACAGCTCGGACAGCAGCCACAAGAGGAAGGTCGCGTAGAGGCGCGGCGAGCTCATCAGCTTGTCGGCCGCCAGGATGTTCACGACGCCCTTGCCGCCGACGGTCTGCATGAAGTCGGCGATGTTGAGCATCGGCTCGCCGAAGAACTTGTCGCCGCCCTGGCTCTCGATCTGCAGCAGGCCGCGCTGGATCGCGCCCACGCTGGCGGCGCTGACGTTTCCGTACTGGGTGGTGAACTGGCTGGCGTTCTCGCCGACGTGCTGCAGCATCGCGCGCAGGTCCTTGAGATCGAGCAGCAGCAGGCCGTTGTCGTCGGCGATCTTGAAGACGATGTTCAGCACGCCGGCCTGGGTGTCGTTGAGGTCGAGCATGCGGCCCAGCAGCAGCGGGCCCATGTCCGAGATCGTGGCCCGCACCGGGTGGCCCTGTTCGCCGAACACGTCCCACAGCGTGACCGGGCAGGCGAGGGCGGCGGGCTGCTCGAGCCCGCGTTCCTTCAGCGTGGCGGCCATCCTGTCGCCGATGCTGCCCTGCTGGCTGATGCCGGTCAGGTCGCCCTTGACGTCGGCCATGAACACGGGCACGCCGATGCCGGAGAGCTTCTCGGCGATGGTCTGCAGGGTGACGGTCTTGCCCGTGCCGGTCGCGCCGGTGATCAGGCCGTGCCGGTTGGCAAGGCCCGGCAGCAGGCTGCATTCGGTGGTGTCGTGGCGGGCGATCAGCAAGGGGTCGGCCATGGGGGGTCCGTTCGTTGGTACGAGGAGCAGTCTATCGAAGCCGGCCTCCTATAATTCCGGACCGTGCGATAGTTCCCGAAAAAGTTCCCGGAGTTTGCCTTGTCATCGAGTGCCCAGTCCCCCCTTTCCGCCGTTGGCGACGCGTCCGAACAATCTCCTCTCGAGAACGAGCTGGCCGTGCTGCTGGTCGAGTCGCTCAATCTCGAGGTCGCACCTTCGGACATCGTGCCCACGGCGCCGCTCTATGGCGAAGGGCTCGGGCTCGACTCGATCGACATCCTCGAAGTCGCACTCGAGGTGTCGCGCAAGTACGGCTTCCAGCTGCGCTCCGACGATGAGCGCAATCAGCAAATCTTCGAGTCGCTGCGCAGTCTTGCGACGCACGTCGCGCAGAATCGCGGCGCTTCCTGATCCATGTCTCGATGGCGCATGGCGCTCCTGCTGATCGCGGGGGTGAGCTATGCCGGCGTTTCCCAATGGATGATGCTCTACCATGCGGCCGCACCCTGGGCCGTGGTGGTGCTGCTCGGACCGCTGTGGCTCACCGCATGGGGCATCGTCGCCAGCCGCTTCGGTGCCTGGGGCATGGTGCTGGGCGCTGTGGCCGGACTGGTTGCGTTCGCCTTCGTGCTGCGCGGCGGCATCGGTGACCCCAACCTGCTCTACATGCTGCAGCACGTGAGCATCAATGTGCTGCTGTGCGGCTGGTTCGGCGCTTCGCTGCGCGGCGACGGCCTGTCCCTCATCGGCCAGTTCGCCGCGCGCGTGCATCCGATGTCGCCGGCCATGTGCACCTACACCGGCAACGTGACGCGTGTCTGGACGCTGTACTTCGCGCTGATGGCCGTGGCCTCGGTCGCGGTCTATGCGAGCCTGTCCTTCGCTGCCTGGTCGGTGCTGGCCAATCTGCTGACGCCGCTGTGCATCGTCGGTCTTTTCGTGGGCGAGCATCTGCTGCGCTATCGCCTGCATCCCGAATTCGAGCGCACACGCATGATCGATGCCGTGCGCGCCTTCTATGGCGCGCCGGCCGATCCCGCCGCGCGCCGTTGAACGACGAGCTTCCGACGTTGAGCCATTCTTCTCTCTTGCCGCTGCTCGCGAGCCGCGACCTCGACCAGCCGCTGGCCTGGCGCCATGGCGTGCCGGTGAGTGCGCGCGAGTTCCTCGCCGACGTGGCGCGCTTCGCCCCCACGCTGCCTGCGGGCGGTCCGGCCGTCAATCTCTGTGGCGATCGCTATGCCTTCGCCGTCAGCCTGGGCGCCGCGCTGGTGCGCGGACTGACCAGCCTGCTGCCGCCCGATGCGCGCCCCGACACGCTGGCCCGCTTGTGCGACGCCGGCGGCCGGACTTTTGCCATTGCCGACGCCGCCAACACCGAGACGCCCGGCATGCCGCGCGTGCTGTTCGAGGCACAGCCCGCTGCCGTGGCTTCACCCGATCAGCCCGTGCCTGCGATCGACGCCGGCCTGCATGCGGTGAGCCTGCTGACCTCGGGCTCGACCGGCACGCCGCAGCCGCATGCCAAGACCTGGGAGACGCTGGTCGGCGACGTGGCTGCCGCGGTCGATCGCCTGTCCGGCATGCTCGGGCGACCTTCGCTGGCCGGGCTGACGCTGGTCGCGACGGTGCCGGTGCAGCACAGCTACGGACTCGAGTCCTCGGCCTTGCTGGCCATGCTGGGCGGCGCCGCATTCGACAGCGGTCGGCCCTTCTTTCCGGCCGACGTGGCGCGCACGCTCGCCTCGGTGCCGCAGCCGCGCGCGCTGGTGACCACGCCCTTCCACCTGAAGACGCTGCTGCTGGCCGGCATCGAGCTGCCGCCGGTGGACCTGATCCTGTCGGCCACGGCACCGCTCTCGCCGCAGCTCGCGGCGCAGGCGGAGCAGGCGATGGGCGGTGCGCTGATCGAGATCTACGGCAGCACCGAATCCGGCCAGGTCGCGACGCGGCGGCCGACCCAGAGCGAAATCTGGGAAACCTTCGGCGAGATCCGCGTGCATGCCGAGCGCGACGACAAGGGCGCCGAGCGCTTCGTCTTCGAGGGCGACTTCATTCCCGAACCGACGCCGATGGCCGACGTGCTGGAGCTGCTCGATGCGCGCCGCTTCCGCTTGTTCGGCCGTGCCAACGACCTGATCCACGTCGCCGGCCGGCGCAGTTCGCTGGGCTACCTCAACCACCATCTCAACAGCATTCCCGGCGTCGTCGACGGGGCGTTCTGGCTGCCCGACGACGTGACCGACGGCGTGGTGCGACCGGTCGCCTTCGTGGTGGCGCCGACGCTCGATGCGCACGCGATCATCGCGGCGCTGCGCGAGCGCCTGGAGGCGGTGTTCGTGCCGCGCCGCGTGGTGCAGGTTGCGGCGTTTCCGCGCGAGGGCACGGGCAAGCTCACGGCGCGCTCGCTGCGCGAGTTCGCACTGGCCCAACTGGCCTCGGACGGCACGCCGGTGCAGATCACGCGCGACGTGCCGCAGGACCATCCGGCTTTCGCCGGCCACTTTCCGGGCCAGCCGCTCCTGCCTGGCGCGCTGCTGCTGTCCGAGGTGCTGGAGGTGATCCGCGGCGTTCCCGCGCTGGCGGCCCGCATCGGCGCGCAGCCGACGCTGGCCGCGGCCAAGTTCCTCGCGCCCGTGCGCCCGGGCAGCGCGCTCGTGATCGATCTCGTCCCTGAAACGGGCGCCTCGCGCGGGCTGCGTTTCGAGGTCCGCTGCGACGGCGTGATCGCTGCCAGCGGGCGCTGGACGCCGGCGGCGAGCGCGCCGGCATGAGCGGACCGCCACCCGAGGCCGGCGGCACCAAGTCGCGCCAGGCCGAATGGTCGCGCACGCCCGAGCGCAGCAACATGCTGGCGCTGCGCGTGATCTGCTGGATCGCCATCCAGTGCGGGCGCCCGCTCGCGCGGGGGGTGCTGCACCTGATCAGCGTGTACTTCCTGCTGTTCTCGCCGACGCCGCGCCGTCACATCAAGCGCTACCTGTTTCGTGCGATCGGGCCGAATGCGGGATGGAGCGACGGCTACAAGCTGCTTCATGCCTTCGCATCGACGGTGCTGGACCGCATCTATTTCCTGCGCGGCCGCATGGACCTGTTCGACGTCAAGGTCCAGGGCAACGTGCCGGTCGAGGCCGAAGCGCAGGCGGGCCGGGGCGCCTTCCTGCTCGGTGCGCACGTCGGCAGCTTCGAGGCGCTCGGCGCCTGCAAGCACCAGAGCGACTGTCCCGAGGATCTTCGGCTCGCGATGCTGATGTACCCGGACAACGCGCAGCAGATCAACGCGGTGCTCAATGCGATCGCGCTGCCCGAACTGCGGCCGCACGTGATCGCGCTGGGCCGGCCGCATTCGATGCTGGCGCTGCGCGACTGGCTCGATACCGGCGGCCTCGCAGGCCTGCTGGCGGACCGCACGTTGTCCGGCCCCGAGGAAGCGGGCCAGCAGCGCGGCAGCAGCATCGCGCTGCCTTTTCTCGGCGCGCCGGCGCTCTTCAACGATGGCCCGTTCCGGCTCGCCGCGCTTCTGCGGCGCAAGGTCTTCTTCATGGCCGGGCTCTATGCCGGCGGCGCCCGTTACGATGTGCTCTTCGAGCCGCTGGCCGATTTCAGCGAGCGCATCACCAACCCCGAGGAACGGGAGCGGCGCATCCGCGCCGCGCTCGAAAGCTACGTGACGCGGCTCGAGGCGCTGTGCCGTGCCTACCCCTACAACTGGTTCAACTTCCATGATTTCTGGCTCGAAGATTCGGTTTGACCGCTGGTGCCGAGGCCTGCTGATCGTGCTGGCGTTCTCCGCCTCGTCGGCCTGGGCCTTCGATCTGCCCGAGCTGATGGGCCTGCTGGCACGGCAGAAGAAGGGCGAGGCGCGCTTCACCGAACAGCGCTTCGTGCACGGCCTCGAAGGCCCGCTCGATGCCAGCGGCGTGCTGAGCTTCACCGCGCCCGACAAGCTGACCCGGCGCACGCTGACGCCGCGGCCTGAAACGATGAGCGTCGACGGCAACACGCTGACGCTGTCGCGTGGCGGCCGCACCCGCACGCTCACGCTCGACAGCATGCCCGAACTGCTCGGCCTGGTGGAAGCCATGCGCGGCACGCTGAGCGGCAACACGCAGAGCCTGCAGCGCTATTTCCGCAGCACGGTCGCGGGTTCCAGCGACCATTGGACGCTCTCGCTGACACCGATCGACGAGCGGCTGGCCGCCCAGGTGCGCATGCTGGTTCTCAGCGGACGCGGCGGCGAGGTGCTCGGGGTCGAGATGGTGTTCATCGGCGGCGACCGCTCGGTGATGACCATCACGCCCGAACGCAGCGCCGGCACGCCGGCCACGGCGCCTTCGCGTTCGCCGCCGTGATGACGCGCGGCGCTGCACCCAGCCGGCGGCATGTCGCGCTGGCGCTCGGCATCTGGCTCCTGATGCTGCTGGTCGGCATCACGCTGATCGCGCGCACCCATTTCAGCGCCGACCTGTCGGCCTTCCTGCCCGAGAGCCCCGATGCGCGGCAGCGCGTGCTGATCGAGCAGCTGCAAAGCGGCATCGCGTCGCGCACGATCTTCATCGGCATCGAAGGCGGCAAGGATGCGGCGCAGCGCGCGGTGGTGTCCCGTGCGGTGGCGGCATCGATGCGCGAGAGCCGGCTTTTCGACCAGGTCCAGAACGGCGACACCAGCGAATGGAAGTCGGCCGGCACCTGGGTCTTCGACCACCGGTTCCGCCTCTCGTCCGATGTCACGCCCGAGCGCTTCACCGCCGCGGGATTGCGCGACGGCATCGTCGATGCACTGTCGATGCTCGGCACACCGGCCGGCAACGCGCTCAAGCCGCTGCTGGAGCGCGACCCCATCGGCGAGACGCAGCGCATCGCCGAGGCGCTGATCCCGGCGAGCTCGCCGCGCAGCGAGGAGGGCGTGTGGGTGTCGCGCAGTGCGCCGCGCGCGCTGATCCTGGCGACCACACGCGCCGCCGGCAGCGACCTCGATGCGGTCGCGGCGGCGATCGCGCGCATTCAGGGCGCCTTCGATGCCGCGACGCACGACATGGCCGGCACGGGACCGCGGCTGGAACTCAGCGGCGCACCGGTGTTCTCGGTCCAGAGCCGCGACCAGATCAAGAGCGAGGCGATCCACCTGGCCATCGTCGGCGGCATCGTGATGGGTGCCTTGCTGCTGCTGGCCTTCGCATCGCCGCGCGCCTTGGTGATCGCGCTGCTGCCGGTGGCCACCGGCGTGGTCGCGGGCACGGCCACCGTCAGCGTGGTGTTCGGCGGCGTGCACGGCCTCACCATGGGCTTCGGCAGCACGCTGATCGGCGAGACCGTCGACTACGCGATCTACTACCTGATCCAGGCGCGCGGCGCGGCCGTGCCGGGCACCGGGTGGCAACGCTGGCGCGACATCCATTGGCCGACGGTGCGGCTCGGCCTGCTGACCTCGGTGTGTGGTTTTGCCGCGCTCGTTTTCTCGGGCTTTCCGGGACTCGCGCAACTGGGGGTGTTCTCGCTCGCCGGGCTGATCGCCGCCGCGCTGGTGGCGCGCTACGTGCTGCCCGTGCTCGCGCCCGATGGCGCGACCGGCATGGGTATGCGCGGGCAGATGGCGCGGGTCGCCGGCGTGCTGGTGCGCAACCTGCCGCGGCTGCGTTGGGTGTTCGTCGGCCTTGGTGTCGCGGCGCTGGCGCTGGTGCTGTGGCAGGGCGGGGATCTGTGGCGCGCCAATCTCGGCGCGATGAGCCCGGTGCCCAAGGCCGCGCAGGAACTCGATGCCGAGCTGCGCGGCGACATCGGCGCCAGCGACGGCGGCACGCTGATCGTGATCCACGGCGCGGACGTGCAGTCCACGCTGCGAAGCACGGAGGCGGCGGGCATGCGCCTCGACGCGCTGGTGGACAAGGGCGAACTCGCCGGCTACGAGACCGTCTCGCGCCTGCTGCCGAGCGAGGCGGCGCAGGCCGCGCGCATCGCAAGCCTGCCGGACGCCGCGACCTTGCGCGCGCGCCTGGCCGAAGCGACGCAGGGCCTGCCCTTGCCGGCCTCGCGGCTGGAGCCCTTCATTGCCGATGTGGAGGCCGCCAGGACGCAGCCCATGATCGAGCGCGCCGACCTGCAGGACAGCCCGCTCGAGGCCGTGATCAACGCGCTGATGTTCGAGCGCCAGGCCGGCGGCTGGTCGACGTTGATCGCGTTGCACCCCGGCGCCAGCTTCGATGCGGCGCGCCTCGCGGCGGCACTCGACGGCATGGCCGACGTGCAGGTGGTGAACGTCGGCGACGAGCTCGCGAGCCTCTACAAGCGCTACCTGCACGAGGCTTTCGTGCAGGTCATGCTGGGCGCGCTCGCCGTGGTGGTGTTGCTGGGCCTCTATCTGCGTTCCGGACGTCGGCTGCTGGCGGTGTGCCAGCCGCTGGTGGTCGCGGTGGTGCTGACGCTCGGCGGCATGGCGGCGCTGCAGGTGCCGCTCGGGATCCTGCACCTGGTGGGCCTGCTGCTGATCGTCGCCGTCGGCTCCAACTACGCGCTCTTCTTCGATCAGCTGCGCGAGACCGGCCGCGCCGACGAAGACACGCTGGCGTCATTGATGCTGGCCAATCTCACGACCGTGGTGTCCTTTGGCCTGATCGCGATATCGAACATTCCGGCACTGTCGTCGATCGGACGCGTGGTCGCGCCCGGCGCCTTGCTGGCGCTGCTGCTGTCGGCCGCCTTTGCGCGCGCACCGGCCCCGCCCCGGCGCTGATGGGAAAATCCGCCGTCATGTCGACCATCGCTTCCGCCCCCGAATCCTGGCCCTGGCCGCCGATCGTGCGCGCCAGCGTGGGCTGGCATCTGCTGGCCGTCGGCGCAGCGGTGTTCGTACCGGGCGCGGCGCCGTGGGCCATCGGCGCGATCGTGCTCAACCATGTGCTGATCACCGCGGCCGGCCTCACGCCGCGCAGCAGCCTGCTGGGCCCGAACGTCACGCGCTTGCCGAAGGCCGCGGCCGACCGGCGCGAGATCGCGCTGACGATCGACGACGGCCCCGACCCCGAGGTCACGCCGCGGGTACTGGACCTGCTCGACGCGCACGGCCAGCGCGCCACCTTCTTCTGCATCGCCGACTGCGTGCTCGCGCACCCGGCGCTGGCGCGCGAGATCGTCGCGCGCGGCCACAGCATCCAGAACCACACGGCACAGCATCGCCACAATTTTTCCTTCCTCGGGCCGCGCGGCTTCGCGGCCGAGATCTCGCGCGCGCAGCAGGTGCTCGAAGAAACCACCGGTCAGCGCCCGAGCTGCTTTCGCGCGCCTGCGGGCCTGCGCAATCCTTTTCTCGCGCCGGTGCTGCATCGGCTGGGGCTCTTGCTGGTGAGCTGGACGCGCCGCGGCTTCGACACGCGCGAGCGCGATGCGGCCACCGTGCTGGCCCGCCTCACGCGCGGCCTCGCGGCCGGCGACATCCTGCTGCTGCACGACGGCCATGCGGCGCGCACCGCGGCCGGGAGGCCCGTGGTGCTCGAAGTGCTGCCGCCGCTGCTGGCGCGCATCCGTGCCGATGGGCTGCGTGCCGTCACCTTGCCGGAAGCGCTGGCCGCATGAATGCACGAGTGTCGACCGACGCCGCGTGGCGTCAATTGCACGAGGCCGCCACTGCGCCGTACAAGAAGGCCGGCAAGTTCGCGTGGCATTTCGCGCGCGGCAAGCTCGGTCGCGATCCGGTGTTCCGCGGACTGGTCGAGCGCGGGCTGATCGGCGAGGGCCGCAGCCGGGTGGTGGACATCGGCTGCGGCCAGGGCCTGTTCGCCAGCCTTCTGTCGGCCATGGGTGCGATGCAGTCGCAGCCGGGCCGCTGGCCGGCCTCCTGGTGCGTCACGGCGACGCCGGCCGACTACACCGGCATCGAACTGATGCCGAAGGACGTGGCGCGTGCCGAGGCTTCGGTGGGCCATCTGCAACCGGCGCCGCGCTTTCTCTGTGCCGACATGTGCACCGCTGCCTTGCCCGCGACCGATCTGGTGGTGATTCTCGATGTGTTGCACTACGTCGACCTCGAGGCGCAGGAAGGCGTGCTGCGCCGCGTGCGCGACGCGCTGCAGCCCGGTGGCCGCCTGCTGCTGCGCATCGGCGATGCAGCCGACCGGCGCGCCTTCGCGATCAGCCAGTATGTCGACCGCACCGTGACGCGCGTGCGCGGCCATCGGGTCTCGCCGACCTGGGGCCGGCCGCTGAAGGACTGGATGGCGTTGCTGCAGCGTCTTGGCTTTTCCGTGCAGAGCCTGCCGATGAGCGAAGGCACGCCGTTCGCCAACGTGCTGCTCGTGGCCGATCTCAAGGAGTTTTCATGACTGTGCCCCAGACGCTCGATCGGGCCGGCATCGCGCAACGCATTCCGCACAGCGGCACCATGTGCCTGCTGGAGCGGCTGGAATCGTGGGACGCGCAGGCCATTCACTGCACCACCACCACGCATGCGCGGGCCGAGAATCCGTTGCGCACCGCCGGCGGCCTGCTGTCGCCGAACGCGATCGAGTACGCGGCGCAGGCGATGGCGCTGCATGGCGGCCTGCTGGCGGCAGAGGGCAGCGAGCCTTCGGCCGGCTTTCTCGCCAGCGCGCGCAATGTGCGGCTGGCGGTCGAGCGCCTGGACGACGTGGCCGGCACGCTCCATGTGCATGCGCAGCGCATGTCCGGCGATGTCAACCAGATCCTCTATGAATTCGCAGTGAAGGACGCGCAAGGCCGGGCGCTGGCCGAAGGCCGGGCGGTGGTCGTCCTCAACACGCCGCTGGCCGGCAAGGAAAGTCCATGAGCGCCGCCCGGCCGCCCGAAGGCGCTCGCACCGCAGCCCGCAGGGCGGAGGTTCTCTCATGACTCTCACAGGAAAACGCGCTCTCGTCACCGGCGCCAGCGGCGCGCTCGGCACGGCCATCGCGCAGCGCCTGGCGCGCGACGGCGCCACCGTGCTGCTGCATGCCAACTCGCGGCCCGAAGCGGTCGGGCAACTGGCCGCCGCCATCGTCGCCGCCGGCGGCAAGGCCGAATGCGTGGTGTTCGATCTGCGCAGCGACGATGCGGCGCGCGCCGCCTGCGAGCGCATGCTCGAGGGCGGCCCGGTGCAGGTCATCGTCAACAACGCGGGCGTGCACGACGACGCGGTGCTGCCCGGCATGAGGCACGAGCAGTGGCACAGGGTGATCGACGTCTCGCTCAACGGCTTCTTCCGCGTCACCCAGCCCTTGCTGTTGCCGATGCTGCGCACGCGCTGGGGCCGCATCCTCAACATCTCGTCGGTCGCGGCGCTGGCCGGCAACCGCGGGCAGGTCAACTATGCAGCCGCCAAGGGCGCGCTCAACAGCGCGACCAAGGCACTCTCGCTCGAAGTGGCGGCGCGCGGCGTGACGGTCAACGCGATCGCGCCGGGCATCATCGCCTCGCCGATGGCCGACGGCGCTTTCGACGCCGCGATGATCAACCAGCTGGTGCCGGTCAAACGCGCGGGCACGCCCGAGGAAGTGGCGGCGCTGGCCGGCTTCCTGGCCAGCGACGAAGCGGCCTACATCACGGGCCAGATCATCTCGATCAACGGCGGAATGATCTGAGCCTGCTCAGGGCTGGAAGGGCGGCCGTCGACGCAGCCTGCGGAGCACGAGCGAAGGCAGCCGCACGATGAACTCCAGAAAGAGCCTGCCGTGCATCCAGCTCAGCAGCAGGTTGTCGCGCACGTAGCGGAAGTGCGAGACGCCGCCCTCGGCGGCCGTGAGGTACTTGACCGGCGCGTCGATGTTGACCGGCTTCACGCCGCGCCAGGCGAGGCGGACCACGGCTTCGGTGTCGAAGTCGAAGCGCCGCATCCAGGGTTCCCGCGCCATGATGGCGATCAACGCCGCGACCGGGTACACGCGAAAGCCGTAGAGCGAATCGCCGATGCCCGCGAACAGCGTCTCGACCTGGGTCCAGCCGTTGGAGACGCGCCGGCCGCGCACGCGCAGCAGCGGTGCGCTGGCATCGAACACGGGACGGCCGAGGACCATGGTGTCGGGCCGGGCCTGCGAGGCCTGCATGAAGGTCGGAATCAGATCGGGCGGGTGCTGGCCGTCGGAATCCATCGTCAGCGCGTGCGTGAAGCCGGCCTCTGCAGCCGCGCGCAGGCCGTGCAGTACCGCAGCGCCCTTGCCCTGATTGGTCGGCAACAGCCACGCGCGCAGGCCGGGGTCGGAGGCTGCCATCTGCTGCAGGCGCTCGCCGGTGCCGTCGGTGCTGCCATCGACCACCACCCACACGGGATTCCACTGCGCACGCGCCGCACGGACCGTGGAGAACAGCTGCTCACCCGTGTTGTAGCTGGGAATCAGGACAAGGTGGGTGCGCGAGGCGTCTGGCATGCGGGCTGCGCCTCGGGGGCGCGCTGTTCCGAGGGATGGCGGAAGTACTGTTCGATCTGGCGCAGCAGCAGGTCGCTGTCGTGCGAAGGCGCGAAGCGCTGGCCGAGTCGCAGCGTGAAGACGATCGGCAGCGGCGGCACGCGCCACAGCGGCCAGCCCTTGGCGAGGTAGGGCGATTCGGTATCGATGAAGACGGTCTGGATCGGCGCCTGCGCCAGCTTGGCGATCAACGTGACGCCGGGGCGAAACGCATTGAGCGGCGGCGTGACGGTGCGGGTGCCCTCGGGGAAGATCACGAGCTGGCCGCCGTTCTTGAGGTCGGCCACGGCGAGCCGCACCATGGTGCGCGCCGAGTCGTTGCAGATGTACCGCGCCAGCCGCGCGCCTGCACCGAGGAAGACGTTGCGCATCAGGTCGGCCTTCATGATGCAGGCACTGCGCGGCAGGCGCGCCACCAGCAGCAGCGCATCGAGCATCGTCGGGTGATTGGCCACGAGGATCAGGCCCTGTTCGTCGCGCAGGGCGTCCAGGCAGCCGGCGTCGATGCGCATCATGCCGGTGGCCGAGGCGGCGGCCCAGAAGAAACGGTAGGCCCGCGCGATGACGCTGCGGCCGAGCGCACGGCCGGTGGCCGCCGGCAGCACCGGATAGAGCAGCATCGCGATCAGGTTCCAGACCAGCGAGATGCTGCCCAGGCCCAGCAGCAGGGCATAGAGCGGCAGGGCCAGCGGAATCGAGAGGGCCCAGCGAAGCTGCGGGTTCATTGGGTGCCGGCGCATTCAGGGGCGCAACGCGCCGTCGGTGACCGCGTGGGCCTCGATCTCCACCAGCAGGTCCTGGCGGCAGATGTCGGCCTCCAGATAGACGGCGTGGCTCACGGTGTGAGACGCCGCGCCCAGCGTTTCCTCGAGCACCTGGCGCACCATCGGTGCCTGGTCGACATGGCGCACGTACACCACGCAGTCCAGGCGCGAAAGATCGAAGCGGGTGGTGGCGCGCGCATTGGCCGCCTCGATCACCGCGGCCAGGTTGCGCAGTGTTTCCTGGGTCTGGGTGCGGACATCGCCGATGTGCACCGTCTCGTGCCCGACGATGCTCGCCGTGCCCGAGATGAAGAGCGCCACGTCGCCGCCGCCGATCTCCGCCAGTGCGGCGCGCGAGAAGGTTGGCGAACGCGGGCCGTAGGTCGGCGGATAGCGGTAGGCCGAGACCTGCCGCGGATTCTCGACCGGCAGGGGCGCGACGCGCCCGGCCAGGAAGCGGATGCACAGCGCGCCCTGCCGGATGCCGAGCGCACAGGCGGCGGGCGCGCCTTCGAACGCGGCCTGGCCGGCGTCGATGAAGGCCTGCTGCCGGCCCAGGTTGAACTGCCGGTAGCGTTCCATGCCGCCGCCGTCGCCGTTGATCTGCGGCAGGTAGTTCCACACACGCAGCAGGTGCGCGCAACCGGTCTGCGCCAGAGCTTCGAACAGGTCGTGGTAGGCGCGCTGCGCCAGCACGGCCAGGCCTTCCTTCTCGACCGCTTCGTCGAGGTCGATGGCGCCGAGCATCCAGTGGCCGTCGCAGCGCCAGCGCACGACGCCGGTGGTGCCCGACTCGATGTGCTCGCTGGCATGCCAGACATCGGCCATCGCGCCCGCCTGCGACAGCACGCGCGCGTTGACGGTAGGCATCCATGCGAGATCGTCGGGCGTTCCGTAGCCGAGCGCGCCGAAGGGCGAACGGCCGTCCGCGGCCAGGGCCAGACTGTCGGGCAGCGACAGCCGCTCGACGCGCAGGGGAGGGGCCCCGAGGGGATCGCGCGCGGTCACTTGGCCTCGACGATGTTTTCGCCGGCGAGCGGCCCGAGGTCGCGGATGTTGCGACGGCGTCTTTGCCAGGCATCCCAGCTTCGTCTCGCATTGCCCGCGGAGACGGCGAAGTAGATCAGCTTGAGAATGCGCAGCGAGCGCCAGATCGGCGTCTTGCCGTGGATGTCGCCGGCCAGCAGCGACATGAGTGCCTCGCCGACGCGAAACGGATTGGATGGGGTCATGAAGAACTCTCGCATGGTCGGATTGGTGACGCGGACGATGAACCACGTGAACTCGCGCGGGCCTTTGCGCATGTAGCGCTCGAAGCGGCGCCGCACTGCCGCGGCCTGGCGCGGCCGGTCGAGTGCGGCACCGACCACCTCCACGCCTTCGAAGGCGTTGTGCATCGCCAGATAGACGCCGGAAGAAAAAACGGGATCGACGAAGGTGAAGGCGTCGCCCAGCATCAGGTAGCGCTCGCCGCTGCAATGGCTGCTGGTGTAGGAGTAGTTGCCGGTGGCGTAGGCGGCATCGTCGACCAGCGTGGCGTTCTTCAGTCGCTCGGCCAGCGGCGCGCACATCGCGATGGTGTCGGCAAAGAAATCCTTCAACGGCTTGCTGCGCGACTTGAGGTAGTAGGGCCAGCACACGGCGCCGATGCTGGTGGTTCCGTCGGCCAGCGGGATGTACCAGAACCAGCCGTGGTCGAACCAGAAGATGGTGATGTTGCCTTCGAGCTTGCCAGCCGCGCGCTCGGCATTGGTGAAGTGGCCGAAGAGGGCGGAGCTGTTGTGCTTGCGGTTCTTCTCCTTGGCCTTGAACTTGTTGGCGAGGAAGGTGTCGCGGCCCGAAGCGTCGATGACGAAGCCGGCGCGCCAGCTGCGCTTGGCGCCGTCGTCCAGCACCGTCTGGATGGTGGCGCCGTCGGCATCGAAACTGACGTCGCGAACGCGGCAGCCTTCGATCGTGTGCGCGCCTTGTGCTGCCGCGTTGCGAAAGAGGATCTCGTCCATCTCGGAGCGCCGGACCTGCCAGGCATAGGGCATGGTCTTGTCCCAGGCCTCCGAGAATTCGAGGCGCGTCACGAAGTCGTGATCGGGCGAGACGAACTCGACGCCCCATTTGGGCATGCCGATGCGCTCGAGCTGGTCGCGCACGCCGAGCTTGTCGAACAGCGCGACGTTGGCGGGAAGCAGCGATTCGCCGATGTGAAAGCGCGGGTGGTGCGCCTTCTCGACCATCACGACCTTGCGGCCCTGGCGGGCGAGCAGCGCGGCCGCCGTCGAGCCGCCCGGGCCGCCGCCGATCACGAACACGTCGCAGGTGTCCTGCGCGATCGCTGCGGCTTCGTTCGTCGTTGTGGTGTTCATGCGCAAGGGCTTCAAAGGGTTCGGGGTCCATGCCCCTTCCGGGCCGTGGTGCATCAGCCTGGACGATTATCCCCAAAAGGCATCGACGGCCCTGTAGGCATGCGCCGGGCGTTGTACGCGGCGGACAGTAAACTCGCTTCCTGCTTCGAAAACACAAGATAGCGAGATAGAAAGCCATGGCCGGACACAGCAAATGGGCGAACATTCAGCACCGCAAAGGCCGGCAGGACGAGAAGCGCGGCAAGCTCTGGACCCGCGCCATCCGTGAAATCATGGTGGCCGCGCGCACCGGCGGCGGCGACCTGAGCGCCAATCCGCGCCTGCGGCTGGCGGTCGAGAAGGCCAAGGCGGTCAATCTGCCGGCCGACACCGTCAAGCGCAACATCGACAAGGCCACCGGCAACCTCGAAGGCGTCAACTACGAGGAAATCCGCTACGAAGGCTACGGCATCGGCGGCGCCGCCATCATCGTCGACACCATGACCGACAACCGCGTGCGCACCGTCGCCGAGGTGCGCCATGCCTTTTCCAAGCACGGCGGCAACATGGGCACCGAAGGTTCGGTCGCCTTCCAGTTCAAGCACTGCGGCCAGTTCGTGTTCGCGCCCGGCACCAGCGAGGACAAGGTGATGGAAGTCGCGCTCGAGGCCGGCGCCGAGGACGTCGTCACCGACGACGAAGGCGCGATCGAGGTGCTGACGGCCGTCGGCGATTTCGAGGCGGTCAAGAACGCGCTCGAGGCCGCGGGCCTGAAGCCCGAGCTGGCCGAGGTCACGATGCGGGCCGAGAACACCATCGACCTGGCCGGCGACGAAGCCGCCAGGATGCAGAAGCTGCTCGACGTGCTGGAAGACCTGGACGACGTCCAGGAGATCTACCACAACGCCGCGCTGTCCGAATGACACAACCCATGAAAGCCTGCGCATGAAGGTACTGGTGATCGGGGGAGGCGGCCGCGAGCACGCGCTGGCGTGGCGGCTGGCGCAGGCCGAACGGGTCAGCAAGGTCTACGTGGCGCCCGGCAACGGCGGCACGCGCACCGATTCGCGCTACGAATGCATCGACCTGGCCGAGCCCGCCGCCCTGCGGGCCTGGGCCGCGAAGGAAAAGATCGCGCTGACCGTGGTCGGCCCCGAGGCGCCGCTGGCCGCCGGCGTGGTCGACGAGTTCCGCGCCAACGGGCTGCGCATCTTCGGGCCGACCAAGGCGGCGGCGCAGCTCGAAAGCTCCAAGGCCTTCTCGAAAGCCTTCATGGAGCGCCACCGCATTCCGACGGCCGAGTACGAGGCCTTCACCGATGCCGCGGCCGCGCACGCCTACGTCGACGCCCGGGGCGCGCCGATCGTCGTCAAGGCCGACGGCCTGGCGGCCGGCAAGGGCGTGGTGGTCGCCATGACGGTCCAGGAGGCGCACGAGGCGATCGACTTCATGCTGGTCGACAACAAGTTCGGCGTCTCGCACAACGAGGGCGAGGACGGCAGGGCGTCGCCGCGCGTCGTCATCGAGGAGTTCCTTGCGGGCGAAGAGGCCAGCTTCATCGTGCTGTGCGACGGCCGCAACGTGACCGCGCTGGCCACCAGCCAGGACCACAAGCGCCTGCAGGACGACGACCAGGGGCCGAACACCGGCGGCATGGGCGCCTATTCGCCGGCGCCGGTGGTGACCGCGGAGGTCCACGCGCGCGCCATGCGCGAGATCATCCTGCCGACGATCCGCGGCATGGAGAAGGACGGCATTCCCTACACGGGCTTCCTCTACGCCGGCCTGATGATCGATGCCGCCGGCCACCCGAAGACGCTTGAATTCAATTGCCGCATGGGCGATCCCGAGACGCAGCCGATCATGATGCGGCTGAAGTCCGATCTGTTCGAGGTGTTCTGGCATGCGACCGACGGCACGCTGGACCAGGTCGAACTCGACTGGGACCGCCGCGTCGCGCTCGGTGTGGTGATGGCGGCGCACGGCTATCCGCTCGCGCCGCGCAAGGGCGATCGCATCGTCGGCATTCCGCCCGAAGCGCCCGATGCCGTGGTGTTCCATGCGGGGACCACGCTCGACGGCAAGGAACTGCGCACCAGTGGCGGCCGCGTGCTCTGCGTGACCGTGCTGGCCGACAGCGTCAAACAGGCGCAGCAGCGCGCCTATGCGGTGGCGGCGCGCATCCAGTTCGACGGCGCGCAGTACCGCAAGGACATCGGGCACCGCGCTGTCCACGCGCGCGGCGCGCAGAGCTGATGCCCTCGCAGCCGGAAGCGGTCGGCGATTACCTGCGCGGGCTGCAGCAGCGCATCGTGGCAGCGCTCGAGGCGGCGGACGGCACGGCCTGCGTGCGCGATGCCTGGCACAAGGAACCGGGCGAGCCCTTGCAGGGCAGCGGCCTGACCTGCATCCTCGAGGATGGCCCGCTGTTCGAACGCGCGGGCTGCGGCTTCTCGCAGGTGCGCGGGCCGAAGCTGCCGCCCTCGGCGACGCAGCACCGGCCCGAGCTCGCCGGCGCGCCCTTCGAAGCGATGGGCGTCTCGCTGGTGTTCCATCCGCGCAATCCCTATGTGCCGACCGTGCACATGAACGTACGCATGATTGCCGCGCTGCCAGCCGACGCGCCGCCGGTGTGCTGGTTCGGCGGCGGCATGGACCTCACGCCGTACTACGGCTTCGAGGACGACGCGGTGCATTTCCACCGCAGTTGCCGCGATGCGCTCGCGCCCTTTGGCGACGACAAATATCCGCGCTTCAAGAAGTGGTGCGACGCGTATTTCTTCCTGAAGCATCGCAACGAGCAGCGCGGCATCGGCGGCATCTTCTTCGACGATTTCGCTGAGCTGGAATTCGCTCGGAGTTTTGCCATGCTGCGCTCGGTCGGCGACGCCTTGCTGCCGGCCTATCTGCCGATCATGGAGCGGCGCCGCGACACGCCCTACGGCGAGCGCGAGCGGGCCTTCCAGCTCTACCGCCGCGGGCGCTATGTCGAGTTCAATCTGGTGTGGGACCGCGGCACCCATTTCGGCCTGCAGTCGGGTGGTCGCACCGAATCGATCCTGTTGTCGATGCCGCCGCTCGCGAGCTGGGCCTATCGCCAACAGCCCGCGCCGGGCAGTGCGGAGGCCGCCCTGTACGAGCACTTCATCGTGCGGCGCGAATGGCTGTGACGGGCGCGCCCCCCGGCGACGCGCGGCAGGCGCTGCGCATCGGCGTGTTCGGCGGCGCCTTCGATCCGCCGCACGACGCGCACCGGGCCCTGGCCGAGGCGGCGCTGGCGCAGCTGGCACTGGCCGAACTGCGCATCTTTCCGACCGGCCAGGCCTGGCACAAGCAGCATGCATTGAGCGCTGCCGAGCATCGGCTGGCGATGACGCAGCTGGCCTTTGCCGGCCTCGCGAACACGGTGATCGATGTCCGCGAGATCCGGCGCGCGGGGCCGTCCTACACCCTCGACACCCTGCGCGAGCTGCAGCAGGAACGGCCGGCGGCGCAACTGGTGCTGATCATGGGCGCCGACCAGGCGACGGCCCTTCCCAACTGGCATGGCTGGCGGGACATCTTGTCGATCGCTATCGTTTCTGTAGCGTATCGCGCAACAGCCGCGGGCTTTGCCGATCGATTTGACCCTAGAATCCTGCCTGACCTGCCAGCCACCGCGCGCTTCGAGCCCCTCGAGCTTCCCGCGATGGACGTCAGCGCGACCGAGATCCGGACACGCGTTGCGCACGGCGAAGATATTTCCAGCTTGGTTCCTGCGGCGGTTGCACGCTATATTGACCGACATCACCTCTACCACTCCGCCTGATGACCACTGAAGCCGCCGCCAAGAAAGACACCCAGAAACTCCAGAGAGCCATCGTCGATGGGCTGGAAGACGTCAAGGCGCAGGACATCCAGGTTTTCGATACCGAGCATCTCTCGCCGCTCTTCGAGCGCGTGATCGTCGCCTCCGGCACATCCAACCGTCAGACCAAGGCGCTCGCCGCCAGCGTTCGCGATGCGGTGCGCGACGCCGGCTTCGGCAAGCCCCGCGTCGAGGGAGAGGCCAATGGCGAATGGATCATCGTGGACTGCGGCGCGGCGGTCGCGCACATCATGCAGCCGGCGATCCGGCAGTATTACCATCTCGAGGAAATCTGGGGCGACAAGCCGGTGCGTTCCAAGCTCGGTGCTTCCAAGCCCGCAGCGCCTCCGGTCCTGAAGCTGGTCGAGAACAAGCCGGCGTCGGCAAAGACCACCTCCCTGCGCCGCACCAGCGCCGCCAAGACGGCGATCCGCGCCGCTGAGCAAGCGGCCAAGCCGAAGCTCGTGGCGAAGAAGCCAGCGACCAAACCGGTGCTGAAGAAAGTCATCGTGAACAAGGCGCCCGCGAAAAAGGCCGCAACGGCCGGCGCCTCGAGGAAGGCCGCTCCCACGGCCAGGAAAGCCACGCGCAAGACCCCCTCGCCGAAGTCATGAAGCTGCTGGTGGTCGCAGTCGGGCAGCGCATGCCCGACTGGGCACAGACTGCCTGGGACGACTACGCCAAGCGCTTCCCGCCCGAACTCAAGCTCGAACTGCGCGCGGTCAAGACCGAGCCGCGCGGCTCCAAGACGATCGAGACGCTGCATGCCGCCGAGCGCGATCGCATCGAAGCGTCGATCGCCAAGGGCATGCGCGTCGTGGCGCTGGACGAGCGCGGCACCGCACTCACCACCAAGGCGCTCGCGGCCCGTCTGCAGGCATGGCAAGGCGAGGGCGATGACGTCGCACTCGTGATCGGCGGCCCCGATGGGCTCGATCCCGCCTTCAAGGCCGCGGCGCACGAGCGCATCCGGCTGTCCGATCTGACGCTGCCGCATGCGATGGCGCGGGTGTTGCTGGTCGAGCAGCTGTACCGGGCATGGTCGGTCAATGCCGGCCATCCGTACCACCGCGAATGAAGGTCGGCTTCATCTACCTGGCGTCGCAGAGTCCGCGCCGTGCACAGTTGCTGACGCAGCTGGGGGTTCGCCACGAACTGCTGCTGGCCGCGCCCGACGAAGACGCGGAAGCACTGGAGGCGGTGATGAAGAGCGAAGCGCCCGCGGCCTATGTCCAGCGTGTCACGGCCCTCAAGCTCGATGCGGCGGTGGCGCGGCATCGGCGCCTGGGCCTGCCCCCGGCGCCCATTCTCTGCGCCGACACCACCGTCGCGCTGGGCCGGGCGATTCTGGGCAAGCCCGAGCATGCACGCGATGCGCAGCGCATGCTGGCCCTGCTCGCCGGACACACGCACCGCGTGCTGACTGCGGTCGCAGTGCAGCACGGCCAGCGCAGGCACGCGGCGCTCAGCGTGTCGCGTGTGCATTTCGCCGCCGTTGGTGCAGCGCGCATCGCCGACTACGTGGCAAGCGGCGAGCCATTGGGCAAGGCCGGTGCCTATGCGATCCAGGGACGCGCCGCGGCCTTCGTCGAACACATCAGCGGCTCGCATTCGGGCATCATGGGCCTGCCGATGTTCGAGACAGCGCAATTGCTGCGCAAAGTCGGCTTTACTCTCTGAGACCATGACAAGCGCCTTGCCACCACCCCATGCCAAGGCCGCCGAGGGTCCGGCTCCGCCGGCCCGCCGGTGGCGCCCCCTGGTAGGTGGGTGGGCGAAGCGACACGAAGTGCGTGCAGCCTGGGGGGCGAGCCAATGACTCAAGACATCCTGATCAACTGGTCGCCGCAGGAGACCCGCGTCGCGCTGGTCGAACAAGGTGCCGTGCAGGAGCTTCACGTGGAGCGCACGCTCGAGCGCGGCCTGGTCGGCAACGTCTATCTCGGCAAGGTCTCGCGCGTGCTGCCCGGCATGCAGTCGGCCTTCATCGACATCGGACTGGACCGCACCGCCTTCCTGCACGTGGCCGACATCGTGACGCCCTTCACGCCGGGCTCGCGGCCGAGCAGCGTGCAGCCCGAACGCGATCACCGCAACGCGAGCGCCATGGTGCCGATCGAGAAGCAGGTGTTCGAAGGTCAGTCGCTGCTGGTGCAGGTGATCAAGGATCCGATCGGCACCAAGGGCGCGCGGCTGTCGACTCAGATCAGCATCGCCGGACGGTTGCTGGTGTTCCTGCCGCAGGACAACCATGTCGGCGTCTCGCAGAAGATCCCGCCCGACCTGCGCGATGCGCTGCGCGCGCGGATGCAGACGCTGATCGAGGCCGCTGCCGTTGCCGAGAGCGGCGGTGTGCTGCCGGTCAACACGGGCGGCTTCATCCTGCGCACCAATGGCGAGGATTCGAGCGACGCCGAACTGGCCGAGGACATCGCCTACCTGCGCAAGACCTGGTCGCGCATCCGCGAGCTGTCGATGCGCATGCCCGCGATGTCGCTGCTGCACCAGGACCTGAGCCTGCTGCAGCGCGTGCTGCGCGACATGACCAGCGAAGACACGCAGACCATCCGCATCGACTCGCGCGAGCAGTTCGATGCGCTGCTCAAGTTCGGCCTCGAGTTCATGCCGCAGGCAGCCGGCAAGCTGCAGCTCTACAAGGGCGAGCGGCCGATCTTCGACCTCTATGCGATCGACGAGGAGATCGCGAAGGCGCTTGGCCGGCGGGTCGACCTGAAGTCGGGCGGCTACCTGGTCGTCGACCAGACGGAAGCGCTGACCACGGTCGACGTAAACACCGGCGGCTTCGTGGGTGCGCGCAATTTCGACGACACGATCTTCAAGACCAACCTCGAGGCGGCCCAGGCCATCGCGCGCCAGCTGCGGCTGCGCAACCTGGGCGGGATCATCATCGTCGACTTCATCGACATGGCGCGCGACGACCATCGCGAGCAGGTGCTGGCCGAGTTTCGCAAGCAGCTCGCGCGCGACCGGGTCAAGACCACGGCGGGCGGCTTCTCGCAGCTGGGCCTGGTCGAGATGACGCGCAAGCGCACGCGCGAATCGCTGGCTCACATGCTGTGCGAGCCCTGCGCCGCCTGCAAGGGCCAGGGCATCGTGAAGACCGCGCGCAGCGTGGCCTACGACGTGCTGCGCGAGATCCTGCGCGAGGCGCGGCAGTTCACGCCGCGCGAGTTCCGCATCGTGTCCTCGCCGCAGGTGATCGAGCTGTTTCTCGACGAGGAGAGCCAGCATCTTGCGGGGCTGAGCGACTTCATCGGCAAGCCCATTTCGCTGCAGGCGGAGCCTGCGATGGGCCAGGGCCAATACGACATCGTGCTTCTCTAGCTCGCCCCCAGGCTGCGCGCACTTCGTGTCGCTTCGCCAACCCCCTGCCGGGGGCAACACCTGCGGCCCGGCAAAGCCGGTTCCGCGGTGTTTCGCGAAGGGGCAGGGCGCCAGCGTGTTTCAGAGCGTGGCTGTCTGGCCCGCGGGGGTCTTCTTGATCGCATTGGTCTGCAGCCGCGCATAGAGCCCGTCCAGCGCCATCAGCTGCGCATGGCTGCCTTGCTCGGCGATGCGGCCGTGTTCCATCACGACGATGCGGTCGGCATGCTGGATGGTCGACAGCCGATGCGCGACGATCAGCGTGGTGCGGCCTTGCATCAGCCGCTGGAGGGCGTCCTGGACCAGCCGCTCGGATTCGGTGTCGAGCGCCGAGGTGGCCTCGTCGAGCAGCAGGATCGGCGCGTCCTTGTAGAGCGCCCGCGCGATCGCGAGCCGCTGGCGCTGGCCGCCCGAGAGCTGGGTGGCGTTGTGGCCCAGCACGGTGTCCATGCCCTGCGGCAGGCTGTCGACATGCCCGGTCAGGTTGGCCGCTGCGATGCATTCCAGCACGCGTTGCCGCTCGATCGATGCACCGAGCGCGACGTTGGCGGCCAACGTGTCGTTGAGCATCACCACGTCCTGGCTGACCATCGCGAATTGCGCGCGCAGGCTTCGCAGCTGCCATTCGGCGGTCTCGTGGCCGTCCAGCAGCACCTGGCCGGCGCTCGGCAGCACGAAGCGCGGCAGCAGGTTGACCAGCGTGGTCTTGCCCGAGCCGGAAGGTCCGACGAAGGCCACCACCTCGCCGGGCTCGATGGCGAGGCTGACGCCGTCGAGCGCGCGTGCCTCGTCGTCGCCGCGGTAGTTGACCCGCACGTCGCGCAGCTCGATGTGACCCTCGGCGCGAGGCAGCTCGAAGCGGCCTTGCGGTTCCGAGGCGACGCTGTCGATCAACGCGAGCCCGCGCTCGAGCGCCGCCAGGCCGCGCGTGATGGGATTGGCCATGTCGGCGAGCCGGCGGATCGGCGCGATCAGCATCAGCATCGCGGTGATGTAGGCGACGAAGCCGCCTACCGTCAGGCCCTGCTCGCCGCTTTGCCAGAGCGCGATCATCACCACCACCGACAGCGCGACCGCGGCCAGCAGTTGCGTGAGCGGCGTCATCGCGGCCGATGCGATGGTCGACTTCACCGCGAGCCGATTCAGGCTGTGGCTCAGGCGCTCGAAGCGGGCGGTCTGCCCGGCTTCGGCGTTGTGCAGACGCACCATGCGATGGGCCAGCACATTCTCCTCGACCACATAGGCGAGTTCGTCGGTGGCCTGCTGGCCGAGGCGGGTGAGGTGGTAGAGGCGTTTGGACAGCACCTTCATAATCCAGGCCACGCCGGGCACGAGCACGCCGACGATCAGCGTGAGCTTCCAGTTCAGATAGAGCAGGTAGGCGAGCAGCGCGATCAGCGTGAAGCCATCGCGCGAAACGCCCAGCAGCGCCTGCACCAGCAGCATCGCGCCGGTCTGGACTTCGTAGACCACGGTGTTCGACAGCGCGCTGGCCGATTGCCGCGAGAACAGCGCGAGTTCGGCCGCCAGCAGGCGCTCGAAGAGCACGCGGCGCAGCCGCTGCATGCCTTCGTTGGCGATGCGCGCCAGCGCGTACTGCGAGACGAACTGCGCGAGACCGCGCACCGCGAACAGCAGGATGATGGCTGCCGGCACGGTCCAGAGCGCAAGCTGTCCGCGCGAGAAGCCACGGTCCAGCAGCGGCTTCAGCAGCGCGGGCATCAGGGGTTCGGTCAGCGCGGCCAGCATCGCGGAGACGATGCCGATCACCCACCAGCGACGCGAGCCGCCGAACCAGGACATGAGTCGCGCGAGTCGGCGCTTCAGAGGGGGGCGCGCGATCTCGGCGGCGGGGGAAGGCTGCATGGCGGCGGATTCTACGGTCGCGCCTGTAGGACCAAGCCGGTTTCCTCTACGTCTTGTGACGCTGCATCCATTGCAATGTGTACCATGGAGCCCCGTCCGGCTTTGAAACTTAATCGCCGGAAACTTCTCCGAACTGCATGAACAAGCCGTTGCAAGATATCTCCCCAACCCCTTCTTCATCGTTCCTGGCCCGTCGCACCCTGATTGCGGCTCTTGTTGCCTCTCCCGCGTTTCCGGTCCTTGCCCAGTTCCGGGTGGAGGTTTCCGGCGTGGGGCTGACCCAGTTGCCGATCGCGCTGGTTCCGTTCAAGGGGCAGGATGCGTCGCCGCAAAAGATCTCCGCCATCATCCAGGCCGACCTCGAACGCAGCGGGCAGTTTCGCGGCGTCGACGCGTCCGGGCAGGATCTGGACGAGGCCTCCCATCCGGACCTGAGCCTGTGGCGCCAGCGCACGGCCGATTCGCTGGTCGTGGGCAGCGTCAAGCGATTGGCCGATGGCCGCTACGAGGTGCTCTTCCGGCTGTGGGACGTGGTCCGCGGGCAAGACCTCGGTGGCCAGAGCTACACCGTGCCGCAAGGCGACCTGCGTCTGGCTTCGCATCGCATCGCGGACTACGTCTACGAAAAGCTGACCGGAGAAAAGGGCATCTTCTCGACCCGCATCGCCTACGTCACGAAGAACGGCGCGCGCTACAACCTCTGGGTGGCCGACGCCGACGGCGAGAACGCGCAGGCCGCGCTGGCCAGTCCGGAGCCAATCATCTCGCCGCGCTGGTCTTCCAACGGCACGCAGCTGGCCTATGTGTCCTTCGAGTCGCGCAAGCCGGTGGTGTACGTGCACAACGTCTCCAGCGGCCAGCGTCGCCTGGTGGCCAACTTCCGCGGCTCCAACAGCGCGCCGGCCTGGGCACCGGACGGCAGCACGCTGGCGGTCACGCTGAGCCGCGACGGCGGGTCGCAGCTCTACACGATCTCTTCGAACGGTGGAGAACCGCGCCGGCTCACGCAGAGCAACAGCATCGACACCGAGCCGTTCTATTCGGCCGATGGCGGCACGATCTACTTCGTGAGCGACCGCGGCGGTGCACCGCAGATCTACAAGATGGGCGCCGGCGGCGGCAATCCGACGCGCGTGACCTTCTCCGGCACCTACAACATTTCTCCTGCGATCAGCGGCGATGGCCGGTGGTTGGCCTACATCTCTCGCATTGGCGGTGCGTTCAAACTCCAGGTGATGGAACTGGCGACCGGAAATGTCCAATCGATCACCGACACCTCGGCCGACGAGCGGCCGAGTTTTGCCCCCAACAGCAAGCTGATCGTCTATGCCACGCGCCTGCAAGGCCGCGAGGCATTGATGACCACCACGCTCGACGGAAAAATAAAAGCTCGACTGGCAGGACAGGCGGGAGACATCCGGGAACCGGACTGGGGTCCGTTTCTAAAGCAATGATTCACATGAGGAGTTCGAAATGTTAAGACGTACGATTTATTCGCTGGCCATCGTGGCGCTGATTGCCGGTTGCTCGTCCGGCACCAAGCTGAACGACACGCCGGTGGTCGACCGCAATGGCGGCGTGGGCGGCGCGGGCGGCGCAGCCAGCGGTGTGGCGCCGGTGACCATCGACCCGAACGCCGGCACGGCGCAAGGCCCGGTCGGCGTCGCGCGGATCATCTATTTCGACTTCGACAGCTACACGGTCAAGCCCGAGTTCCAGCAGCTCATCGATGCGCATGCGCGTTTCCTGAAGGCCAACCCGGCACGTCATGTGTCGATCGAAGGACACACCGACGAACGCGGCGGCCGCGAATACAACCTGGCGCTCGGCCAGAAGCGTTCGGAAGCGGTGCGTCGGGCCTTGAATCTGCTCGGCGTCTCCGACAACCAGGTCGAGGCCGTGAGCTTCGGCAAGGAAAAGCCGGCGGTGCAGGGTACCGGTGAAGAAGTGTGGGCGCAGAACCGCCGCGCCGAGATCTCCTACCGGCAATGAGGCAACGCGCCTCCTTGCGAGGCGCGGCCATTGCCGCCGCCTTGCTATGCGCCTCGCTGGGCGCGCACGCCGCGCTGTTCGAGGACGACGAGGCTCGCAAGGCGATCCTCGATCTGCGCCAGCGCGTCGAAGCCATGCGCCAGCAGAGCGAGCAACGCCAAACTGACGACAACGCGCAGTTGCGGCGGAGCCTGCTCGATCTGCAGAACCAGATCGAGCAGATGCGCGGCGACATGCAGCGCCTGACCGGGCAGAACGAGCAGCTCACGCGCAGCATCACCGAGCTGCAGCAGAACCAGACCGCGATCGGCGACAAGCTCAAGCAGAACGAGCCGACCAAGGTGTCGGTGGACGGCCGCGAATTCACCGCCGATCCCAAGGAAAAGGCCGACTTCGATGCCGCGCTCGGCGTGTTTCGCGGCGGCCAGTTCGCGCAGGCACA
This sequence comes from Variovorax sp. PBL-E5, assembly GCF_901827185.1. Taxonomy (NCBI): domain Bacteria; kingdom Pseudomonadati; phylum Pseudomonadota; class Betaproteobacteria; order Burkholderiales; family Comamonadaceae; genus Variovorax; species Variovorax sp. PBL-E5. The sequence goes on from NZ_LR594671.1 coordinate 2,643,466, forward strand.
GACCGCGTTCGCCGACTTCGTGAAGCGCTATCCGCAAAGCGGCTACAACGCCTCGGCCCTGTTCTGGCTCGGCAATGCGCAGTACGCCACGCGCAACTACAACGAGGCGATCGCCAATTTCAGGTCGATGCTTTCCCTCGCGCCCGACCATGCGAAGGCGCCCGAGGCCGTGCTGTCGATCGCCAATTGCCAGATCGAGCTGAAGGACACGCGCGCGGCGCGGCGCACGTTGGAAGATCTGGTCAAGGCCTATCCCCAGTCGGAAGCCGCGCAGGCCGGGCGAGAGCGCCTCTCCCGACTCCGATAGCGCCGGGCGCGCAGCGTGTCGAGCACCCTGTCTCCCATCGTCCAGGCGGACGATGCCGATCTGGCCCGTCGCTTCGGCGGACTGGAGCGCCTTTACGGCGTGGCAGGAGCGGCGCGTCTGCGCGATGCCCACGTGCTTGTCGCCGGCATCGGCGGTGTCGGCTCATGGGCGGTCGAGGCGCTCGCACGCAGCGCGGTCGGCCGCTTGACGCTGATCGATCTCGACCACATTGCAGAATCCAACATCAATCGCCAGATCCACGCGCTCGACACCACTGTGGGCCAGGCCAAGGTCGAAGCGATGCGTGAGCGCATTGCCCATATCAATCCGGCGTGCAAGGTTCTTGCGATCGACGAATTCGTCGAGCCCGGCAACTGGGCGGCGCTGCTGGCAAGCGCAGAGGCAGCCCACGGACCGGTGAGCGCCGTCATCGATGCCTGCGACCAGGTGCGCGCCAAGCTCGTGATGGCCGCATGGGCACGTGAGTCGGGCACGGCTTTCGTTACGGCCGGCGCGGCCGGCGGAAAGCGGCTGGCGCACAAGGTCGACATCGATGACCTCGCGCTGGTCACCCACGATCCGCTGCTGGCGCAGCTGCGCCAGCGCCTGCGCAAGATGCACGGTGCGCCGCGCGAGGGACGCAAGATCGGCGTGAGCTGCGTCTTCAGCCGCGAGAGCGTCGCACCCCCGGATGCCTCGTGCGCCATGGAAGGCGATGGCTCGCTCAATTGCCATGGCTATGGTTCGATGGTGAGCGTCACGGCCACCTTCGGCCAGTGCGCCGCCGGCTGGGTCATGGACCGGCTGGCTCGCGGCACCACGCTATAATTTCGGGCTTTGCCGGATTCGTCCGCGCAACGCAGGGTCGATGAAATCGAGAGTGGGACGTTAGCTCAGTTGGTAGAGCAGCGGACTTTTAATCCGTTGGTCACAAGTTCGAATCTTGTACGTCCTACCATTCAACCCGCGTGGAATATAGAAGGCCTGCTATCTATTCGGTGGCAGGCATTTTCTTTGGCTGCTTCATTGTCAGATTGTTGCCAGAAGGACTTCCGCACTACTGCTCCACAATCTGTTGCCATGACGAAACGACTTGTCTTTTGGACGCTCGTGCTAGCTGTTCTTGTCGCAGTGGCAGCGGGCTTTGGATGGCATGCCCATACGGTAGAACAGGCCACGCAGGCCGCCGCCGCAGCGGAAGCTGAGAGAGAAGGGCAGATCTCAAAATTCGGTGACCTACGCCTTCGCTGGCAAGACGCAGTCCGCCTGGCCTCAAACTCCTCGTGAACAGCTGTCAGGCCCGATAGCTACGTTGCAGGAACTCCGACGAGAGGTAGATCAGATCTTCCTTGCCTGTAGCCCTGTGAACGGCCTTGGCACGTACTGCGCGGCATGGATAGAGGCATCGGCACCATGCTGAACTACATGAAAGAGGGCGACGGCGATTTCGATGAGTCGAAGCTTGGCTGGATGAATGAAAGACTGGATCTGGCGAACAAGCGTTTGGCTGAGGGCTGTGGCATCTAGTTTTGTCGCCACGCCGATTGCCGGCACTTCCACGTCACGAAGAAGGCCCCGAAGAGCCTGTGATCATCGTCATGCGCTTTTCTTCTCAGCCTTGCGCCCCGCGTGCGCTTGGGCTTCTTGATCGGCTTGCGCGGCTCACCTTCCCTTGAGCTGTTATGACGCGAATCGTGCGGACTACAACATCTTCACGGGCTAGCCGGAAGAGTCATAGATAAAGAGAGGGCGGCGTCGATCGCCGGCCCGGCCGAGTGCGACCCGGATTCGAAATTGGGCATCGGCGGGTTGCGTCGGATGCGAGGCGTCCCCGCCAGACGACCCGCATCCCTGCGCTTCAGCGCCCTGCGACATCCTTCACGCCGATCCGCGTCTGCAGGAAATCCAGCAGTGCCCGCAAGGCTGCGCTGTTGTGGCGTCGCTGCAGGTAGGCGGCGGAAAGCCACATGTCGTTGCGAACATGGTCCTGCAGCACAGGCACCAGATCGCCATGGTCGATGTGCGATTGCACCATGAGGGCCGGCATATAGACCACGCCGAAGCCCTGCAGCGCCACCTGGACCAATGCGGCGTTCTCGGTCGCATCCATCCGGCTTTTGACAGCCACGTCGAGCGGATGGCCATCGACTTCGAAGCGCCACTGCGGATGCGGGCCGGAACGCGAATGGGTGAGCGCCTCGTGGTCGGACAGCTCGGCAGGATGCAGCGGCGTGCCGTGCTTCTTCCAGTAGGCCGGCGATGCGCAGACGGCCAGCTTGACGAGCGCCAGCTTGCGCACGATCAGGTTGTCGTCCTCGATCGGGCCGAAACGCAGCGCCAGGTCGATGGCTTCTTCGGCCATGTCGATCGTGCGGCTGCTGAATTGCACGCTGAGGCTGACTTCAGGGTAGTGCCCCATGAATTGCCCGAGCAGCTTGGGCAGATCGCCCTGTCCCATGCCGTGCGGTGCCGCGATGCGCAGGCGGCCGGTGGGCCGGCTCGCATGCTCCTGGAGTTCGGCCTGGGTGAGCTCCACCATTTCGAGAACGGGCTTGCTTCGCTCGAGCAGCAGCACGCCGGCATCGGTCAGGCTCACGGAACGTGTCGAGCGATTGAGCAGCCGCACGCCGAAGCGGGTTTCCAGCTCGGCCACGTACTTGCTCACGGAAGCCTTCGACATGTCGAGCTTCTTGGCGGCGCGCGAGAAGCTGCCGTGCGCGGCAACTTCGCAGAAGGTCTTGATCAGGTCGAGGCTGTCCACTGCGGTCGACTCTAGCGCACCGTGTTCGCCAGCGCACCGGCCGGTGCGGGACGAGCCCAATCAGCGTTGCAAGGACTGCTTGCAGGCTTCGGCAGCGGTGTCAGGGGGTTTCGTCGTCCAGGGCGGAAGCGCCGGCGGTGGTGATGGCAGACACCATGCCGACTGCGCTGGCGCGCAGCAGTTCCTGCCTCAGCGCTGCTTCGAGCAGGTGGCGCGCGGTATCCGGCCGATCGTGGTCGTACTCTTCGTCCAATTCGCAGTGCAGGTAGTAGTCGACTCGGGCCATGAGCCTTTCTATCGCTGCTGCAAGGTCTGTCTCATTCATCTTCCGCTCCTCCGATTTCGCCGTGCGGAACGACGTCACCTTGATCTGTCTCGTGTCGCCTTTGCCGGTCGTCTCCGCATCCGTACCCGAGTATGGTGATTATGACCCTCTTGGCCAATTGTCCAGGATCGCGTGTCGTGGTAGGCCAACAGCCTGTGGGGGCAAACGGCCTGCGATGGTCGGCCTCATCGCAGCCGCAGGCGATCCCATGTTCGAGTGAGGCGCGAAGGGGTTCGCGGCCTATCCGGCCCTCCTTCCTCGGGGGCCAGAGGCGAGGGAAGCCTGCGTCCGACAGACTGCGCGACCTTGACGCAATCCCGGATGTGCAGCTCGCCCAGCGTGCGCAGCGCGGCGTAGCCCAGCGCGGCAGATACCACCTGGCCCGCGACCGGGACGTATTTGGCTGCCTGCTGCGCCGTCAGCCGGATCCCGGCATGGCGCGCCAGCCTGAGCAGCAGCTCGCGCGTCACGAACTTGCCGACCAGCAAGGCGCCGACCGCCGATGCCGCTTTCTGGATCCGGTCGCGCTCGTGCGGCGCCAGGCGTTCGATCTGGGTCACCGAGAGGCCGAATTCGGCGCTGATCTGCGGAACCAGCCGCGTGAGCAGGGCAGCATCGGCGGCCCAGTCGACACCCGGCAGCGGGACCGCGCTCGCCGCGGCAGCGATGAGCGCCTTGCGCCCGAGCAGGCGCCGGCTGCGCTGGATCGCGGCAATGAGCTGGGGATCCCCCTGGGCAAGTTCGATGGCCGAAGGCATGCTTCGTGCAGCCTATCACGCCTATTCGTTATGCGGCGAGCGCCTCCAGCTGATCCGACAGGGCCAGCCAGCGCTCCTCGAGCTCGCCGATCTCGTCGTTCAGGGCCTTGAGCCGCTTGCCGGCCTCGGCGATCTCCGCCGCTGCAAGCGGCGCGGCCAGCCGGGCTTCCAGCGAGGCCTTCTCGGCGCCGGCGCTGGCGAGTCGCTGATCGATCTGCGCGAGCTCGCGCTTGAGCGGCTTGGCCTGGTCGCTGCGCTGCTGGCGGTCCTGCGCGTCGGCCTTGCGCTGAGTCCTGCCGGACGCCGCCTCGGGGGCCGCGGGCGCCTGCGTCTTCGCTGCCTGGACGGCGGGCGGCGGCGCTTCGGCCACGGCGACAGCGGCGATCGCGTCGCGCGTGGCCGCCTTGGCCTCTTCGCGCTGGCGCTTGGCCTCGTCCAGCAGGTAGCGCTGGTAGTCGTCGAGATCGCCGTCGAAGTCGGCGACGACGCCGCGCCCGACCAGCCAGAACTCGTCGCAGACGGAACGCAGCAGCGCCCGATCATGGCTCACCAGCATCAGCGTGCCTTCGAACTCGTTGAGCGCGACGGCCAGGGCCTCGCGCGTCGCCAGGTCCAGATGGTTGGTCGGCTCGTCGAGCAGCAGCAGGTTGGGGCGCTGCCAGACCATCATGGCCAGCACCAGGCGCGCCTTCTCGCCGCCGCTCATCGTGCCAACCGGCTGCTTGACCATGTCGCCGCTGAAATTGAAGCTGCCGAGGAAGCCGCGCAGGTCCTGCTCGCCGGTGCGCTCCTTGACGCTCGCGCCGAGCTCGCGCGCCATGCGCACCATGTGCTCGAGCGGCGTGTCCTGCGGGCGCAGCACGTCGAGTTCCTGCTGCGCGAAATAGCCGATGTTGAGGCCCTTGCCCTCGGTCACCGTCCCGGCCAGCGCGCCCATTTCGCGCGCGATGGTCTTGACCAGCGTCGACTTGCCCTGTCCGTTGGCACCCAGGATGCCGATGCGCTGGCCGGCCAGCACCGAGCGGCTCACGCCGCGCAGGATGGTCTTCGGCGGCTCGCCTTCGGCCCGGTAGCCGAAGCTCGCATCGCTGATCGAGAGCATCGGGTTCGGGATGTTGCCCGGCTCCTTGAATTCGAAGGTGAAATCGGCCTCGGCCAGCAGCGGCGCCACCTTTTCCATGCGCTCCAGCGCCTTGACCCGGCTCTGCGCCTGCTTGGCCTTGCTCGCCTTGGCCTTGAAGCGGTCGATGAATTTCTGCAGATGCGCGATCTTGTCCTGCTGCTTGGTGAAGGCGGACTGCTGCAGCTCCATCTGCTGCGCACGCAGCGTTTCGAAGGCGCTGTAGTTGCCGCCATAGCGCGTGAGCTTGGCATGCTCGATGTGCAGCGTGACGTCGGTCACGGCGTCGAGGAATTCGCGGTCGTGGCTGATCACGATCATGGTGCCGGCGTATTTCTGCAGCCAGGACTCGAGCCAGACCAGGGCGTCCAGGTCCAGGTGATTGGTGGGTTCGTCGAGCAGCAGCAGGTCGCTCGGGCACATCAGCGCGCGCGCCAGTTGCAGGCGCATGCGCCATCCGCCCGAGAAGCTGTTGACCGGCTGGTCGAGCTGGTGCACCTTGAAGCCGAGGCCGAGGACCAGCGCCTGGGCGCGCGGCACCGCATCGTGCTCGCCCGCATCGGCGAGGTCGGTGTAGGCATGGGCCAGGGCCATGCCCATGTCGTGATCGTCGGGGTCGGTCTCGTGCGCCGCTTCGGCGGCCGCCAGGGCCTGGCGCAGTTCCACCAGCCGCGTGTCGCCGCCGACCACGAAATCGCTGGCGCCTTCCTCGGTTTCGGGCATGTCCTGCGCGACCTGGGCCATGCGCCACTGGCGTGGCAGCGAGAAGTCGCCGCCGTCCTCGTGCAGCGTGCCGTTGAAGAGCGCGAACAAGGTGGACTTGCCGGCGCCGTTGCGTCCCACCAGCCCGACCTTCTCGCCGGGGTTGATGGTGACGCTCGCGCCGTCGAGCAGCACTTTGGCGCTGCGGCGCAGGATGACGTTCTTCAGGGTGATCATGGACTCGGCGAAATCAGGCCTATGGCTTCGACCGCGGCCAGCACGGCGGCGGTCTGGGTGTCGTGGGCAAATACGAAGGAACCACCGTAGATCGTTTCGTCCGGAAACTCGGTGATCAGGGTCAGGGCGGGTCCGGGGCGGTCGACCTCGCTGAGGGAGCAGGCCGTGCCGTGGATGACTTCGAAGGGAAGCTCGCCAGCATGCGTATTGTAAGTGGCGAGCTGGGCCGCGTTGAAGGCCATGAGTTCGAGCCGCTCTGCCAGCCGGCCGCAGACATGCTCGGCGAGCCGCCGCGCCGTGTCCGCCCATCCCTTGCGGTAGCGCAGGATCAGGAAGAAGCCCTTGGGCACCGTCCACAGTTCGAAGCCGCGCGGGAGATAGCCGCTCAGCGGGCGCGTCCACTCGTGGGCCGGGTAGCCGTGCAGGTTGATGTGCAATGCGGCGCCCGACAGGCGCAGCGCTTCGTACCGCGCCTCGCGCTCGTGGAAGGGCGCATGCTCGCGGTATTCGACGTCGTCGCCCAGCGCCGTGTAGCGTGCCGCATGGTGCATGTGCTGCGGCGAGTGCGCGCAGAGCTCGCGGTGCAGCGCGTAGCCGTCGGGGTTCTCGAGCGCGATCAGCGCGAAGTGCGCGTCCGGCTGCGCGGCCAGATGCCGCGCGGCGCGCAGCGCGCCGACGACGCCCGAGGTCTCGTTGGCATGCTGGCCGCCGCTGACGATCACCGCCGGACCGGCGCCTGGATGGTAGATGCCGACCACGGCCCGGCCTTGCCGGCTCGTGGCTTCGAAGCGCTGACCGGGAATCCCGGCAAGTTCCTGCGCGATGCGCGCGAAGCCGAGCGGGGCCGTAATCCTGTCGAGCGGCATGTCGTTCGCGGCCGCTTCATCGGCGATCGGTGCCGGGTATTCGCGCAAGCCGATGCGCAAGCCCACTTCGCCTTCACTCACGCGCACGTCCGGCACGATCTGGCCCGGCTGCAAGCGGCGATCGCCGGGCGGCCGTCCGCTGCGCTGCTGGAACAGCTCCAGCAGCGAGAAGTACAGATCCTCGTGCAGCGCCTCGTGAAGATCGACCCAGGGTGCACCACTCTCCGCCGTGGCCGCGACGCCCGGCAGATCGATGCGGATGTCGAGCCGTTCGAAACAGGGTTCGGTGGCCGGCCAGGGATGCTGGCGCAGCGTGTCCATCGCGAGCCGGAACAGCGCTTCGTAGTCGGAGGGCCGCGCGCCGTCCGTCACCGGCGCTTCGCCTTGCGTGATCTTCATCCAGGCGCAGGGCGACAGCAGGGTGTTGAAGAGCACATCCTGGTGCACGCGGTTGGGTGCGAAGACCCAGTCGGTGCGCTGCCTGCCATCGTGCCAGCGCAGTTCGATTTCGTGGCACGGCGTGGCCTCGGACGGTGTCTGCGGCACGAGCTGCAGTTCGACGCCCGCAAGCATCTCCGCCAGCGGATAGGCCTCCAGCGCGAAGCGGCGCGCCGATGCCATCGGATGCACCGGACAGTGAACCGTCACGCTGGCCAGCCCGGCAAGGTCGACCTCTTCCTGGAAGTGATGGACCAATGGCTTGTAGGCGCTGTGAAAGCGTGCCGCGATGCCGGCCTCCGCGAGGCGTTGTTCGGCGGCACGTCGTGCGGCCAGCCCTTCGAACAGCCACGCATCGATGCGAAGGCCGGGGCGGCCGTCGGCCAGCATCGACTGCACCCAGGCGTCGAGCGTGCGCGGCAATCGGGTGTCGAGAAGGACGTTCATTCTTTGCGTCTGCAGGTCGGCGCGAGCACGGTCATGCCGCGCGCCCGTTCAGCCGGCCAGGGTCGCCAGCGCGTCGCGGGTCAGCAGCAGCACCTGGTCTTCGCCGGCCGAGGTTTCGAGCCACACGGCCTCAAGCGCGGGGAACGCGGCCTCGAAGTGGGCGCGCTCATTGCCGATCTCCAGCACCAGCACCGCCGCCTGCGTCATGCATCGGGGTGCATCGTGCAACAGCTGGCGCACGAAGTCCATGCCGTCGGCACCGCCGGCCAGCGCCAGCGCGGGCTCGGCACGGTATTCGGCGGGCAGCGCGGCCATGCTTTGTGTATTGACGTAGGGCGGGTTGCAGAGGATCAGGTCGTAGGGACCGTGCACGCCGGCGAGCCCGTCGGACGCGAGCAGCGTGATGCGTGCATCGAGCTGATGGCGCGTCACGTTGATGGCCGCCACTTCGAGCGCCTCGGCCGACAGATCGGCGGCGTCGACCGCGATCTCCGGATAGGTCAGCGCCGCCAGCACCGCGAGGCTGCCGTTGCCGGTGCACAGGTCGAGCACGCGCCGCGTGTGCGCGCCGAGCCACGGATCGATGCTGCCGTCCGCCAGCAGCTCCGCGATGAAGCTGCGCGGCACGATGGCGCGCTCGTCGATGTAGAAGGGCACGCCCTGAAGCCACGCTTCCTTCGTGAGGTAGGCCGCCGGCTTGCGCGAAGCGATGCGGGCCGCGAACAGTTCGGCGACACGCGCCGCATCGGACGGCGAGACCGGGCGATCGGTCACCGCGTCGAGTTCGTGCAGCGGCAGCTGCAGCCGCCACAGCACCAGCCAGGCTGCTTCGTCGAACGCGTTGTCGGTGCCGTGGCCGAAGGCGACGCCGGCGTCGGTCAGCTGCGTTGCGCCGGCTTCGATCAGCTCGATCACGCTGCTCATGTCGGCAGCAGCGCTTCGAGCCGTTCCAGCGTGCGCCGGTAGATGTTCTTCAGCGGCTCGATCTCGGCGACTGCGATGTGTTCGTCGATCTTGTGGATGCTCGCGTTGACCGGGCCCATCTCGATCACCTGCCTGCAGATCCTGGCGATGAAACGCGCGTCGCTGGTGCCGCCGCTGGTCGACAGCTCGGTCTCGATGCCGGTCTCGTCGCGGATCGCCTGCTGCACCGCTTCGACCAGTTCGCCCGGCGTCGTGAGGAAGGGCAGGCCGCCGAGTGTCCATGAGAGCGTGTGGTCCAGCCCGTGGCTGTCGAGCACCGCCTGCACGCGCTGTTGCAGCGACTCGGGGGTCGATTCGGTCGAGAAGCGGAAATTGAAGTCGATCACCGCCGAGCCCGGAATCACGTTGCTGGCGCCGGTCCCCGCATGGATGTTGCTCACCTGCCAGCTGGTCGGCTGGAAGAACGCGTTGCCGGCATCCCAGCCGCCGGCCTCGTTGATGGCGACCAGTTCGGCCAGTGCCGGCGCCAATGCGTGCACAGGATTTTTCGCGAGGTGCGGATAGGCGATGTGGCCCTGCACGCCCTTCACGGTCAGCTTGCCGCTCAGCGTGCCGCGCCGGCCGTTCTTGATCATGTCGCCGCAGCGCTCGACCGAGGTCGGTTCGCCAACGATGCAGTAGTCGATGCGTTCACCGCGCGCAGCCAGCGTGTCGCAGACCACCACCGTGCCGTCGCGCGCGGGGCCTTCCTCGTCGCTGGTGAGCAGCAGGGCGAGCGTGAGGCGCGGCTCGGGCGTGGCGGCGAGGAACTCCTCGATCGCGACGACGAAGGCCGCCAGCGAGGTCTTCATGTCGCAGGCACCGCGGCCGTAGAGCCGGCCGTCGCGATGGGTGGGCGTGAACGGATGGCTGCGCCACTGCTCGATGGGGCCGGTGGGCACCACGTCGGTGTGGCCCGCGAAGGCCGCGGTCCGCGCCGACGTCGCGTCGGCGGAGCCCGGGCGCACGGCCCAGAGATTGGTCACGCGGAAGTCGGCCGGCCCGCCCTCGATGGTTTCGAGCCGGAAGCCGAGGGCCGCCAGGCGCTCGCCGAGGATCTGCTGACAGCCCGCATCCTCGGGCGTGACAGAAGGGCGGGAGATCAGTTGTTCGGCAAGCTGCAGCGTTCGCGACATCGGGGGTTCAGTTCTACAACCGGACGTCGAGCGTGATGTCCGTGAAGGTCGGCTCTTCGACCTGGTCGAGCAGGGCGCGGTCCTCGTTGCGCGCGGGCGGCGCCGTGCGGTTCTGCAGACGCCACATGAGGTTGGTCGGCGAGTCGGCCTGCGACAAGCCTTCCTCGCGCGTGACCACGTTGCCCACGACCAGGCGCGCGATGTCCTCCTCGAAGGTCTGCGAGCCTTCGGCCATCGACTGCTCCATGGCCTCCTTCACGGCCGAGAAGTCGCCCTGGCCGATCAGGTCGGCCACCAGGGCCGTGTTCAGCAGCACTTCGAGCGCCGGCACGCGCGTGTTCGCGGGCGTGCGCAGCAGGCGCTGCGCGACGATCGCACGCAGTGCGCCGCCGAGATCGCCCAACAGCGTGGCACGCACCTCGACCGGATAGAAGCTCAGGATGCGGTTCAGCGCGCGGTAGCTGTTGTTGGCATGCAGCGTGGCCACGCACAGATGGCCCGACTGCGCATAGGCGATCGCGGCCGTCATGGTCTCGCGGTCGCGGATCTCGCCGATCTGGATCACGTCGGGCGCCTGGCGCAGGGCGTTCTTGAGCGCGATCTGCAGCGACTGCGTGTCGCTGCCTACGTCGCGCTGGTTCACCATCGACTTCTTGTTGGTGAAGGTGAATTCGATCGGCTCTTCGACCGTCAGGATGTGGCCGGTGGCGTTCTCGTTGCGGTAGTCGAGCATCGACGCCAGCGTGGTGCTCTTGCCGGCGCCGGTGGAGCCCACCATCAGAATCAGGCCGCGCTTTTCCATGATGAGCGTCTTGAGGATCTCCGGCAGATTCAGCTCGTCGAAGGACGGAATGACCGATGCGATGTGCCGCACCACGACCGCGTAGCTGCCGCGCTGGCGCATGGCGCTGATGCGGAAATTGCCGGCGCCAGGCAGCGCGATCGCCATGTTCAGTTCGCCGCTGCGTTCGAGTTCGGCGATGCGGCTTTCGTGCACCACCTCGGCCAGCAGGTTGAGCGGCGCCTCGGGCGGCAGCACCTGCGCATTGATCGGCAGGCAGTTGCCATTGATCCGGATCAGCGCCGGCGAGTTGGCCGAAAGGTAGATGTCGGAGGCCTTGCGCTCGGCCATCAGGCGAAGAATTCGCTCCATCGTGTTCATCGGTCCACTCCTCGGCGTCAGGGTTGAGATCAGTCTCGCAGCAGGTCGTTCAGCGAGGTCTTGGCACGCGTTTGCGCATCCACGCGCTTCACGATGATCGCGGCGTAGAGGCTGTAGCGTCCATTGTCCTTGGGCAGCGTGCCGCTGATCACGACCGAGCCCGCGGGCACGCGGCCGTAGCTGACTTCGCCGGTCGCGCGGTCGTAGATCGGCGTGCTCTGGCCGATGTACACGCCCATCGACAGCACCGAGTTCTCTTCGACCACCACGCCTTCGACCACTTCGGAGCGCGCGCCGATGAAGCAGTTGTCCTCGATGATGGTCGGGCCGGCCTGCAGCGGCTCCAGCACGCCGCCGATGCCGACGCCGCCCGAGAGATGCACGTTGGCGCCGATCTGGGCGCAGGAGCCGACCGTGGCCCAGGTATCGACCATCGTGCCTTCACCGACGTAGGCGCCGATGTTGACGTAGGAAGGCATCAGGATCGCGCCCTTGGCGATGAAGCTGCCGCGGCGTGCCACGGCGGGCGGCACGATGCGCACGCCGGCTTCCTGGAGTTCGTTGGCCGACAGGTGCGAGAACTTGGTCTGCACCTTGTCGTAGAAGCCCAGCGCGCCGGCCTGGATCTGTTCATTGTCCTTGAGGCGGAACGACAGCAGCACGGCCTTCTTGATCCACTGGTGCACGGTCCACTGGCCCACGCTCTCGCGTGTGGCGACCCGCAGCTTGCCGTTGTTGAGTTTGACGATCACGTGCTCGACGGCATCGCGGATTTCCTTCGGCGCGCTGCTGGGGGAAATGCTGGCGCGGTCTTCCCACGCGGCGTCGATGATCTGCTGAAGTTGTTGGGTCATGAGAAAGCTCGGTTCTGGATGAAGTTCACGATGCGCTGCGCAGCCTCGGTGCATTCGGCGGTGTCCGCCACCAGCGCCATGCGGATGCGTCCGCGGCCTGGGTTGTGGCCGCCGACCTCGCGGGCGAGATAGCTGCCGGGCAGCACGGTCACATTGTAGTGAGCGTGGAGCGCGCGGGCGAAGGCCGGATCGTCGCCCTGCCATGAAGCCGGGATGCCGGCCCAGAGGTAGAAGCTGGCGTCGGGCAGCCGCACGTCGAGCACCGGTTCGAGCAGCGGCGTCACGGCGGCGAACTTGGCACGGTACTGCGCGCGGTTGTCGACCACGTGCGCCTCGTCGTTCCAGGCCGCGATGCTGGCCGCGGCGACCGCGCCGCTCATCGCGCTGCCGTGGTAGGTGCGGTACAGCAGGAAGGACTTGATGATGGCGGCATCGCCGGCCACGAAGCCGCTGCGCAGGCCCGGCACGTTGCTGCGCTTGGACAGCGAGGTGAGGGCGATCAGGTTGCGGAAGTCGTTGCGGCCCAGCTTGGCCGCGGCCTCGAGCCCGCCGAGCGGCGGCTCGTCGCGGAAATAGATCTCGCTGTAGCACTCGTCGGCGGCGATCACGAAGCCATGCCGGTCGGACAGCGCGAACAGCTTGCGCCATTCGTCGAGCGGCATCACGGCGCCGGTCGGGTTGCCGGGCGAGCAGACGAACACCAGCTGCGTGCGGCGCCACACATCCTCGGGCACGCTGTCCCAGTCGACGGCGAAGTTGCGCCCGGGCACGCTCGGCACGTAGTACGGCTCGGCGCCCGCGAGCAGGGCCGCGCCTTCGTAGATCTGATAGAAGGGATTGGGCGACAGCACCACCGGCGTCGGCGTCTTCGTCGCATCCACCACGGTCTGTGCCAGCGCGAACAGCGCCTCGCGCGAGCCGTTCACCGGCAGCACCTGCGTGGCCGGGTCGAGCTGCAGGTCGTAGCGCCGCTTCAGCCAACCGGTGAAGGCCTCGCGCAGCTTGAGTTCGCCGGCCGTGGCCGGGTACGCGGCCAGCGCGCCGAGGCTGGCACACAGCGTGTCCTTGATGAACTGCGGCGTCGCGTGCTTGGGCTCGCCGATGCCGAGGCTGATCGGCTTGAAATCGGCATTGGGCGTGACGCCCGCAAAGAGTTGTCGCAGCCGCTCGAAGGGGTAGGGCTGCAGTTTGGCGAGCAGGGGGTTCATGGCCTGGATTGTCGTGTGTGCGTCAGGGCTACAGCCGCTTGACCAGCACCTGGCTCTTGCGGTCCCAGTTGTACTTGCGCTTGCGCGCTTCGGGCAGCCAGTCGGGGTTGACCTGCTGGAAGCCGCGCTTCAGGAACCAGTGCATGGTGCGCGTGGTCAGCACGAAGATGCTTTCGATGCCCAGCGCCCTGGCGCGCTGTTCGATGCGCTTGAGGATGCGCTCGCCGTCGCCCTGCGACTGCGATTGCGGCGACACGGTCAGCGCCGCCATCTCGGCGGTCTTCGCCTCGGGATAGGGGTAGAGCGCGGCGCAGCCGAAGATCACGCCGTCGTGCTCGATCACCGTGTACTGGCCGATGTCGCGTTCGATCTCGGTGCGGCTGCGCTTGACCAGCGTGCCGTCGCGCTCGAAGGGCTCGATCAGCTGGAGGATGCCGCCGATGTCGTCGGCCGTGGCCTCGCGCAGCGATTCGAGCTTCTCGTCGATCACCATCGTGCCGATGCCGTCGTGCACGTAGACCTCCAGCAGCAGCGAGCCGTCGACGGAGAAGGGCAGGATGTGGTTGCGCTCCACGCCCGCCTCGCAGGCCTTGACGCAGTGCTGCAGATAGAACGCGGTGTCGGTCGGCCGCTGCGCCGGCGCGAGCGAGGCCAGCAGCTTCTTCGCGGTGTCGAGCGGCAACTCGGTGTCGATCGGGTTGTCCTCGCCGACGGGCCGGCTGGTGTCGAGGGGGATGCCGGGGATCTCGGTCAGGAAGATCAGCTTGTCGGCCTGGATCGAGATCGCCACGCTGGTCGCGACCTCTTCCATCGTGAGGTTGAAGGCCTCGCCGGTGGGCGAGAAGCCGAAGGGCGACATCAGCACCATGGCGCCGAAATCCAGCCCGCGGCGGATGCCCACGGCATCGACCTTGCGCACCAGGCCCGAATGCTGGAAGTCGACGCCGTCGACCACGCCCACGGGCCGCGCCGTGATGAAGTTGCCCGAGATCATGCGCACGGTGGAGCCGGCCATCGGCGTGTTCGGCAGGCCCTGGCTGAATGCGGCCTCGATCTCGTAGCGCAGCTGGCCTGCGGCCTCCTGCGCGCAATCGAGCGCGACCTCGTCGGTGATGCGCATGCCGTGCGAGTAGCGCGCCGCATGGCCCTTGGCGCGCAGCTGCTCGTTGACCTGCGGGCGAAAGCCGTGCACCAGCACCACCTTGACGCCCATGCTCTGGATCAGCGCCAGATCCTGCGCGATGTTCGGAAGCTTGCCCGCCGCGATGGCTTCGCCCGCGATCGCAACCACGAAGGTCTTGCCGCGGTGCATGTGGATGTAGGGCGCCACCGAGCGGAACCAGGGGACGAAGGTGAAGTTGAAAACGGTGGACATGGGGAGGGTGGGAGCGGCGGAAAGGCCGGCGCAAGATAATCGGCGATTTTCCCCGAACTGCCCGCCTTGTCTTCGTCTCCTCTTCGAATCGAGTTTCCCGAGTCCTTGCCGGTGTCGGCCCGGCGCGACGAAATCATGGCCGCGATCGCCGCGAACCAGGTCGTGATCGTCTGCGGCGAGACCGGTTCGGGCAAGACCACGCAGCTGCCCAAGATCGCGCTGGCGCTCGGGCGCGGCAAGCTCAACGCGCCGGCTGGCAAGGGGCGGCTCATCGGCCACACGCAGCCGCGGCGCATCGCGGCGTCCTCTGTCGCCAAGCGCATCGCGGAGGAACTGAAGACGCCGCTGGGCGAAGTGGTCGGGTTCAAGGTGCGCTTCCAGGACCGGCTGTCGCGCGACGCTTCCGTCAAGCTGATGACCGACGGCATCCTGCTGGCCGAGACGCAGACCGATCCGCTGCTCAAGGCCTACGACACGCTGATCATCGACGAGGCGCACGAGCGCTCGCTCAACATCGACTTCCTGCTCGGCTACCTGCGCGAGATATTGCCGCGACGGCCCGATCTGAAGGTGATCGTGACCTCGGCCACGATCGATGCCGATCGCTTCGCGCAGCACTTTGCTTCTGCCAAGGGACCGGCGCCGACGATCATGGTGTCGGGGCGCATGTTTCCGGTCGAGCAGCGCTATCGGCCCTTCGAGGAGTCGCGCGACCATGACCTGAACGACGCCATCGCCGAGGGCGTCGATGAGCTCTGGCGCGATCCGCACCACGCGGGCGACATCCTGGTCTTTCTCCCCGGCGAGCGCGAAATCCGCGAGGCCGCCGATCATCTTCGGCGGCACCTGAGCCACCAGCCGCTGATGCGCAGCGCCGAGGTGCTGCCGCTGTTCGCGCGCCTGTCGCAGGCCGAGCAGGACCGCATCTTCGACGGCCACACCGGCCGCCGCATCGTGCTGGCCACCAACGTCGCCGAAACTTCGCTCACCGTGCCGGGCATCCGCTACGTGATCGACACCGGCACCGCGCGCGTCAAGCGCTACAGCTTCCGCAGCAAGGTCGAGCAGCTGCTGGTCGAGCCGATCAGCCAGGCCGCGGCCAACCAGCGGGCCGGACGCTGCGGCCGGGTGGCGGACGGGATCTGCATCCGGCTCTACGACGAGAAGGATTTCGAAGGCCGGCCGCGCTTCACCGACCCCGAGATCCTGCGCTCCTCGCTCGCGGGCGTGATCCTGCGCATGAAGTCGCTGCACCTGGGCGACGTGGAGCGCTTTCCTTTTCTCGAAGCACCGCAGCGGCGCGCGATCGCCGACGGCTACCAGTTGCTGAACGAACTGGGCGCGGTGGACGATGCGAATGAACTCACGCCGACCGGCGGCGAGCTGGCGCGGCTGCCGCTCGATCCGCGCGTCGGCCGCATGATCCTCGAAGCGCGCACGCGCGGCGCGCTCGAGGAAGTGCTGGTGATCGCCAGCGCGCTCAGCGTGCAGGACGTGCGCGACCGGCCGATGGAAGCGCAACAGCAGGCCGACCAGGCGCATTCGCAGTTCGACGACGAGAAGAGCGAGTTCAGCGGCTACCTGCGATTATGGAAATGGATCCACGATGCGCGCGGCGGCCATGGCGACAGCCACAAGCTCAGCAACCGCCAGTACGAGCAGTTGCTGCGCCAGAACTTCATCAACATCCGCCGCGTGCGCGAATGGCGCGACATCCACTCGCAATTGTTGACCGTCGTCACCGAGCACAAGTGGCGCATCAACGCCGAGCCGGCGGGCTACGAACCATTGCATCTGTCGATGCTGGCCGGTCTGCTCGGCAATATCGGCTGGAAGCCCGAGGACGACGAGGCCTACCTCGGCGCGCGCGGCATCAAGTTCTATCGCCATCCCGGCGCGCATCTGAAGAAGAAGCCGGGGCGCTGGATCGTCGCGGCCGAACTGGTCGAGACCACGCGGCTCTTCGGCCGCGGCATCGCCAACATCGAGCCGCAATGGCTGGAGCAGGTCGGCGGCCATCTGCTGAAGAAGCAGCTGCTCGATCCGCACTGGGAAAAGAAGAGCGCCCAGGTCACGGCGCTGGAACGCGCCACGCTCTACGGGCTGGTGGTGTACAGCGGACGGCGCGTCGACTTCACCAAGGTCGATCCGGTCGCGGCGCGAGACATCTTCATTCGCGAAGCGCTGGTCGGCGGGCAGTGGGAAAGCAGGCTGCCGTTTCTAGCCGCCAACCGCAAGCTGGTGCGCGAGGTCGAGGGGCTCGAACACAAGTCGCGCCGGCAGGACGTGCTGGTCGACGACGAGCTGATCTATGCGTTCTACGATGCCCAGCTGCCGGCCGACGCGGCCAGTGGCGTCATGTTCGAGAACTGGTACCGGCGCTTGTCGAAGGAACAGCCGCGGCTGTTGTATCTCACACGCGACGAGTTGATGCGGCATCAGGCGGCCGGCATCACGACGCAGTCCTTCCCGGCGACCGTGCGCCTCGGCGGCGTCGATTGCGCGGCAAGTTACCTGCACGAGCCCGGCGATGCGCGCGACGGCCTCACCGTCACGGTGCCGCTCTTCGTGCTGAACCAGGTCAGCGAGGAGCGTTGCGAGTGGCTGGTCACCGGCATGCTGAAGGACAAGATCCAGGCGCTGCAAAAGAGCCTGCCGCAGAAGCCGCGCGCGCGGCTGGTGCCGTTGCCTGAATCCGCGGCGCGCTACGCCGAACAGCTCTCGGCGCCCGAGGTCTTCGGTGCCGGCGCGTTGACCGATGCCGTGCTCAAGCGCGTGCGCGACGAGACCAGCCTCGACGTGAAGCGCGCCGACTTCAAGCTCGACATGCTGCCGCCGCATCTCTTCATGAACCTGCGCGTGGTCGACGAGCATGGCCGGCAACTCGGCATGGGGCGCAATCTGGGCGCGCTGAAGGCGGAGCTCGGCGCGCAGGCGCGCGGCGCGTTCCAGGCACTGGCCGTCCTGAATGTCAGGGCTTCGGTGCCGCCCGCAGGCGCCGGAGGGCCGGAAAGATCGGTCGCCGATGCCGGCGTTGCCCGGTCCGCGGAACCGGCCGCAGCCGCGCCGCCCGCGGGACAGCGCTATACCGCTTGGACCTTCGGCGAGCTGCCTGAACTCATGGAAGTCCGGCGCGGCGCGCAATCGCTGATCGGCTTTCCGGCGCTGATCGACGGCGGCGACGCGGTCACGATCGAAGTCTTCGACGAGCCGGCCGTCGCGGCAGCGAAGCATCGCGCGGGCCTGCGGCGGCTCTTCGCGCTGCAGCTCAGGGACGCGCTGAAATACCTCGAGAAGAACATCCCCGACCTGCAGAAGATGGCGGTGCTCTACATGCCGCTCGGCACGCTCGAGGACCTGCGCGCGCAGATCATCGATGTCGCGCTGGAGCGTGCGTTCCTGCAGGATCCCTTGCCGGCCGACGAGACCGCATTCAAGCGCCGCGTCGAGGAAGGCCGCGGCCGCCTCACGCTGATTGCCAACGAGGTCGCGCGGCTGGCCGGCGTGATCCTCGTCGAGTACGGCACGGCGCTGCGCAAGATCAGGGATTCGAAGGCCGCGCCCGATACCGCGGCGGATGCGTCGCAGCAGCTGCAGCGCCTGATCGGCCGAGACTTCATCATCGGAACGCCGTGGCCGCAGCTGCAGCACTTCGCGCGCTACCTCAAGGCCATCACGTTGCGCCTGGACAAGCTGCGCGCCGATCCCGCGCGCGATACGCAGCGGATGGCCGAGCTGCGGCCGCAGGAGCAGCGCTACTGGCGCCTGGTGGCCGAGCGCAAGGGCAAGGTCGACGAGCGCATGAGCGAACTGCGATGGCTGCTGGAGGAGTTGAGGGTCAGCCTGTTCGCCCAGGAGCTGCGCACGCCGCAGCCGGTGAGCGTCAAGCGGCTGGACAAGCTCTGGGCACTGCTATCGATGTAAATATGCCGTTTGGGCGAGAAAATATTCGCATACAAAAGTATGCATTGCGTTACGATTGGGATCCAGCCCGCCTCGCCGTGTGGGGTCGATGAAATTTGGCCCCCCATCAGCCTAGGAACACGTGATGCAACTGCCGCAGTTCGAGAAATGGAGCCTATTGGCCGCGCTCAGGTTTCTGCTCGCCTCCATCGTTGCCTTCGACCACCTGCGCGAATACGTTCCCATCGGCGCCTGGAGCCTGATCCCGAAGCTCGGTGCCTTCGAAGCGGTGCTGGGCTTTCTGCTGATCAGTGGCTACTCCATCGGTGCTTCCTTCATCAAGGTGCCGGACGGATTTCTGATTCGCCGGGTCAAGCGCATCTACCCGGTCTACCTGGCGAGCATCGTCCTTGCGTACATCGTGTTCGTGATGGAGCACGGATCGCATCCCCCCGTGCTGGCGCTGCTGGCCAACGTGCTGTTCCTCAATCAGATCGTCACCGCGACCTCCTTCGTCGGGCCTGCATGGAGCCTCGCGCTCGAGTTCTGGCTCTACAGCCTCACGCCCCTGTTCTTCACGCTGAAGGACTCGACCTTGCGAAAGCTCGTGTTCGTGTCATTCGGCTGCTACGTGGCGTACACCTGCGGACGCACCTTGTTCCATCTGGACTACTATGCCGGCCTCGGATACGGCGCCAATTTGTTGCTGCTGGCGTTCATCTGGCTGGCCGGGCTGCGGCTGGCGAGGAATTTGCAGAACCCAGTGCCGGTCCTGAAAGACATCGCACTTATCTTCACGGTGCATATCCTGCTCGCGGCGGCCATTCAGTTCGGCTGGCGCTGGAAGCACGGCGGGGTGCCCGATTTCTTCACGCACGACATCGTCGACAACCTTCTGCAAGCCTGCACCCTCGCCCTGGTGCTCTGGGCCTTCGTGCGCCTGGCGCGCAGGCCGATCCAGAACGCGCGCGCATCCGCAGTCCTGCGTTTGCTGGGTGATATTTCCTATCCGCTCTACCTGGTTCACATGTCGGTCTACTTCCTGCTCAAGCAGACGGGTCTGCGCTCGCCGATTCTTTTCTATGTCTCGGCGGTCGCGGTGTCGTTCGTCATCTATTGGGTGCTGGACTTCTATTCGCAGCGCCGCCATCTGCGGCCTGCCGCGACTGCAGGAGGCGGCCGTCTGGCGACCGGCGTGCCGCGCGGCGAGAGCTGAGCGGGCATCATCGAACCGAGCAGGTAAAGAAAAACCCGCCGAAGCGGGTCTTTCTGCAGGGGTATCGAACGACGCCTGGGGGCTCTATATGCGGCCCATCACGAGCAACACGATCACGATGACCAGCACCAGACCGAGGCCGCCGCTCGGACCATAACCCCAGCTGCGGCTGTAGCCCCAGCTCGGCAGCGCGCCGACCAGAAGCAGGATCACGATGATCAGCAGGATCAACGACAGGGACATGGAGTTCTCCTAGGGCGGAATGTTTGGAAGAGCCGATGCTCGACGCCTTCCTTCGGCACCCTCGACGGAAGGCGCGCCTTCCCGCGGTCAGGACTCTTCTACCGCGGATGTCAGAGCCGTGCCAGTCGGTCGATGGCCGCCTGCAGCGTTTCGTCCTTCTTGGCAAAGCAGAAGCGAACCACGCGCTGGTCGAATCCATCGCCGTAGAAGGCCGACAGCGGGATGGCCGCGACGCCGATCTCGCTCGTCAGCCACTGACAGAAGTCGGCTTCGCCCAGGTCGCTGACTTCGCTGATGTCGACGCACTGGAAGTAGGTTCCCGCGCTGGGCAGCAGCTTCAGCCGCGTGCTGGCGAGGCCGGCCGCGAACAGATCGCGCTTGTGCTGGTAGAAGGCCGGGAGTTCGAGGTACGGCGCCGGATCGGCCATGTAGCTCGCCAGCGCATGCTGCATCGGCGTGTTGACCGTGAACACGTTGAACTGGTGCACCTTGCGGAATTCCGCCGACAGCGGCGCCGGCGCGGCCACGTAGCCGACTTTCCAGCCCGTCACGTGATAGGTCTTGCCGAAGCTGCTCACGATGAAGCTGCGTGCGGCCAGGTCCGGGAACCGGCTCGCGCTTTCGTGGCGGGCGCCGGCATAGACCATGTGCTCGTACACCTCGTCGCAGATCACCAGCACATCGGTGGGTGCGAGCAGCGACTCGAGCGCGCGCATCTCGGCTTCGGTCCACACCGTGGCGCTCGGGTTGTGCGGCGTGTTGACGATGATCGCGCGCGTGCGCGGCGTGAGGGCGGCCGCGATCTTGTCGAAGTCCGGACGGAAGGTGCCCGGCGTCAGCGGCACGCGCACCACTCTGCCGCCGGCCAGTTCGATGTTGGGCACGTAGCTGTCGTAGCAGGGTTCCAGCACGATCACTTCGTCGCCCGGCCGCACCACGGCCAGGATGGCGGTGATGATCGCCTGCGTGGCGCCGGCGGTGATGGTGATCTCGGTCTGCGGGTCGTAGCCGTGGCCGTAGAGGGTCTCGATCTTCGAGGCGATCGCCTGGCGCAGCGCCGGGATGCCGGGCATCGGCGGGTACTGGTTGTGGCCGGCCGCCATCGCGCGCGTGACGGCTTCGAGCAGCCTCGGATCGCAATCGAAATCCGGGAAACCCTGGCCGAGATTCACCGCATTCTTCTCGGCGGCCAGTGCCGACATCACGGTGAAGATGGTGGTGCCGACCGCAGGCAGCTTGGTCGTGACGGCGGGCGTGCGGGCAAGGGCGGAGCTCACAGTTCGTAGTCCTGGTTGTGACCGGCCAAGGCCTTGGCGATCAGGTTGCGGTCGAGCCGGTCCGACAGCAACTCGGCGAATTTGAAGACGAAGTTGCGCAGGTAGGCGCTGCGCTTGAACGCGACACGCGCGATGTTGACGCCGAACACGTGGCCCATCGGACGCACGACGAGATCGGCATTGGAGTCGTCGCGCACTGCCATCTCGGCCACGATGCCGACGCCGAGGCCGAGCCGCACATAGGTCTTGATCACGTCGGAATCGATGGCTTCGAGCGCGATGCGCGGCGTGAGCTTCTTCTGTGCGAACGCATGGTCGATGCGCGTGCGGCCGGTGAAAGACGGGTGGTAGGTGATGATCGGCTCGTTCGCCAGGTCGTCGAGCGAGATGCGTTCCTTGTCCGCCAGCGCATGGGTCTTGGGCAGCACCAGCACGTGCTGCCACTCGTAGCACGGCATGGTCACGAGCTCGGCGTAGTCGGCCAGCGATTCGGTGGCGATGCCGATCTCCGCGATCTCGTCGATCACCATGCGCGCGACCTGATCGGGCGAGCCTTGGTGCAGGCTCACGTTGACTTTCGGATAGGCCTCGCGCAGCCTGGCCACCGGCACCGGCAGCACGTAGCGCGCCTGCGTGTGCGTGGTGGCGATCGACAGGGTGCCGCTGTCCTGCGCGCTGAACTGCTCGCCGATGCGCTTGAGGTTGCCGACCTCGCGCATGATGAGTTCGATGCTCGCGAGCACGTGCTGGCCCGGTTCGGTCACGCGTTTGAGGCGCTTGCCGTGGCGCGCGAAGATCTCGACACCCAGTTCCTCCTCGAGCTCGATGATGGCCTTGGACACGCCAGGCTGCGAGGTGTGCAGCGCCTTGGCCGCCTCGGTCAGATTGAGGTTGCGCCGCACCGCTTCCTGCACAAACTTGAACTGGTGAAGATTCATAACAAATTCCGTCTTAATTCGGTTTTTATTATGCCTTCGGAGTCTATGTCGGATCGGCGTCCGGTCATCGGCCCAATGCCTTCAACGCCAGCAGTTCGATCACGTCCGGCTCCTCGCCGACGGCCCTGGCCAGCGAGAACGCCACATTGGGATAAAGGCGGCGCATCTCGTCGACCAGATGCGGCAGGTCTTCGCGCGCGTGCCTTCCCATGCCGAGAAAAAGCGGCACGATGCGAATGGCGGTGGCGCCGCCGGCAATCAGGCCGGCCGTGACTTCGCGCAGATCGGGAGCGACCAGCTCGAGGTAGGCGCAGGCCACGCGGACGGACGGGTCCAGCGCCTGAACGCGTCGGGCCACGGCCTCCACCGGCAGGCGCCAGCGCTCGTCGCGCGAACCGTGCGCGAACAGCACGATGCCGGCGATTGCAGCCATCGTCGCTAGCGCCTCAATACCAGCCAGGTGAATGCGGCCAGCGACATCACCGAATAGATCATTCCCGGCGCCGCCGCCGTGAACCACGGCACCCAGTTGCCCAGGTTGCCCAGGTACCCGAACACGTTGTTCAGCAGGAAGAAACTGATGCCGATCATCACGCCGCCGAACACGTAGGTCGCCAGGCCCGCCTGGCGGAAGTGCAGGTAGGCGAAGGGCAGGGCGAGCACGACCATCACGAGGCACGACAGCGGATAGAACACCTTGCGCCAGAACTCGATCTCGTAGCGCTGCGCCGTCTGGCCGTTGGCATCGAGGTGGCGGATGTATTCGAACAGGTCGAGCGTGCGCATGCGGTCCGGGCGCAGCAGGGCGACCGACACCATTTCGCTGGACAGGGAGCTCGGCCAGACGAGGGTCGGCAACGTGCTCGTGACGACACGCGCCTTGTCACCGGTTCCGCTCGTTTCGTACTGCTGGCGCTCGACGCCGAAGAGCCGCCATTGGCCGTTCTCGATGCGCGCGAGCGAAGCCGAGGTCTGTGCGACGAGAAAGCCCTTGGCATCGAATTCGAAGATGCGCGAGTCCTTGAGGGTGCCGTCGCGGCCCATCGAGATCACGTTGACCGCATAGGACTTGTCGCCTTGCTTCTCCTTCAGCCAGGCGCCGGTATTGCCGGCCAGCGCATAGACGTTCTGATAGCGCGATTTGAGCAGCTGGGCCGTGCGATCCGAAATCGGCGAGACATAGTCGCCCACGGCGAAGGTCAGCACCACGAAGCCGAGACCCAGCAGCAGAAGCGCCCGCAACGCCCGCCAGGGTCCGAGGCCGCTGGTACGCAGGATCGTGTATTCGGAACTCTGGGCGAACCTCGCCATCACGAAGATGGTGCCGATCAGCACCGTGATCGGCAGCAGCTCGTACAGGTGGCTGGGGATCAGCAGGGTGACGTAGATCAGCGCCTGGCCGGCCCCGTAGCCCAGGCTCGTGGGCTTGCCGATCGATTGCAGCTCGTCGACGAAATCGAAGAAGAAGAACAGGCTCAGGAAGCCGAGCGTGACGAAGGCCACCGCCTTGATCACCTCGACGTAGATCAGTCGACGGATGGTTTTCACGCGTGGGATTCGTTCGCGGGTGACCTGCCGGCGCGACGTGGCAGCAGGCTCCAGTTGTAGTGTCGCTTGGCAAGCCAGGCCAGGCCGATCAGCAGGGTCCCGCCATGCAGCGCAAGCAGGAAGCCGCCCATGCCGTAACGGCCGGTCGACACCCAGCTCTGGCCGAGGTTGATCATGTTGTAGTAGATGACGAACGCAAACAGTGCGAAAAGCAGGTTGCCGCTGCGCCCGACCCTGGGATTCACGCTGGACAGCGCGAGTGCCAGCAGCACGAAATTGGCCCCCGCCAGCACCATGCCGAAGCGCCATGCCAGCTCGCCGAGGTTCATCAGGGTCGGCTTCCGCAGCAGCGAGAGCGTGGTGAGCGAGCGGGCCGGCTCGGCGTCGCCCGAATTGCCCGAGTCGCCGCCGGTCCTGGCACCGTAGGTCTGGAATTCGCTGATCTTCAGCTCCGTGCTGGACAACGGCCGCTCGACGCGCTGGCCGTTGCTCAGCAGCAGGTAGCGCGCATCGCCGATGGTCTCGACATGGCCGCTGCGGGCCGAGGTGGTGATCTGCAGGTTGCGCTCGACCGAGGAGATGAAGACGTTCGATGCCGTGGCGCCATCGGGCGTGTCCTTGTCGATGAAGAACACGCGGTTGCGTCCGGCCGACTCGCGGAATTCGCCCGGCGCCACGCGCTCGATGTCGCTGCGGTGCTCGTACTGATCGCGCATGCCCTGGGTCTGCGAATTGGCCCACGGCCAGCCGATCAGCGCGAACATCGCGATCAGCACCAGCACCGGCCATGCGAAGCGGAACACCGGTTCGACGAAATCGGCCAGGCCGCGCCCGCTGGAGAACCAGATCACCATTTCGCTGTCGCTGTACATGCGCGACAGCGTGCCGACGATGGCGATGAACAGGCTGAGGCTGAGGATGGTGGGCATGTAGCCGAGCACCGTGTAGGTCATCACCAGGAAGACCTCGGAGGGATTGACGCTGCCCTTGGACGCCAGGCCCAGCGTGCGGATCAGCATCATCGTCATGACGATGGTGACCAGCACCACGAGCGTGGCGCCGAAGCTGCGCGACAGCTCCTTGCGTAGAGAGGAATGGAATAACATCGTCGAGGGAAAAAAAGGATTATGGACTTTCAACTCAAGACCCTCTCCATCGCTCAGGCCGCGGCCGAGAAAACCGACGCGCTGATCGTCCTCGTGGCGTCCCAGGCCGGCACCTCCAAGGATGCGCTCTCGGCGTTGATCGCCGAAGCCCGCAAGGCCGGCGACCTGCCCGACAAGGCTGGCAAACTGCTTTCGCTCTACCGCCCGCCAGGGATCGCTGCGCCGCGCGTGCTGCTGGTCTCGGCGGGCGACGGCAAGCCCACGTCGGTGCGAAGCGCGGTGACGGCGGCCGTCAACGCAGCCAAGGCCGCCAACCCCAAGCGCCTCGCGATCGTGTTCGCCGGCGCCGTGGACGCTGCCTGTCTGCGCAGCGCCGTGGTGGCGGCGGCCGATGCGAGCTATGTCTACACCACGACCAAGTCGAAGGCCGAGCCCCGCACGATCCGGCAGTTGGTCTTCGGCGTGGCCGATTCGGCCGCGCAGCGCGGCGCCTTCGACCAGGCCGCTGCCACGGTGGCAGGTGTCGAGCTGGCCAAGGAATGGGGCAATCGTCCGGCCAACTACTGCACGCCTTCGCTGTTGGCCGATGCCGCCGGCAAGCTGGCCGCGCTGCCGCGCGTGAAGTGCGAGGTGCTGGGCCCGAAGGAGGTCGCGAAGCTCGGCATGGGCGCTTTCGCTGGCGTGGCCCAGGGGTCCGCCGAGCCGCTGCGCTTCATCGTGCTGCGCTACCAGGGCGCGCCCAAGGACCAGGCCCCCGTGGTGCTGGTCGGCAAGGGCATCACCTTCGACACCGGCGGCGTCTCGCTCAAGCCGGCGGCCGAGATGGACGAGATGAAGTTCGACATGTGCGGCGCAGCCAGCGTGCTGGGCGTGTTCCGCGCGCTCGGCGACATCCAGCCCGCGATCAACGTGATCGGCCTGATCCCGAGCTGCGAGAACATGAACGACGGCCGCGCGCTCAAGCCGGGCGACGTGGTGACGAGCATGAGCGGGCAGACCATCGAGGTGCTCAACACCGACGCCGAAGGCCGCCTGATCCTGTGCGACGCGCTCAACTACGCCAAGCGCTTCGAGCCGGCCGCGGTGATCGACATCGCGACGCTGACCGGTGCCTGCGTGATCGCACTGGGCGGTGTGCGCAGCGGTCTTTTCGCGACCGACGAAGCGCTGGCGAGCGCGTTGCAGGCCGCGGGCGAGGAGTCGCTGGACCGCTGCTGGCGCATGCCGCTCGACGAAGACTATGCGGAGGGCCTCAAGAGCAACTTCGCCGACGTGGCCAACATCGCCGGCCGCGCAGGCGGTGCGATCACCGCGGCCAAGTTCCTGCAACGCTTCACCACCGACTTCCCCTGGGCGCATCTCGACATCGCGGGCGTGGCGTGGAAGAGCGGGCAGGCCAAGGGATCGACCGGTCGGCCGGTCGGACTGCTGCTGGCCTACCTGCTGGGCCGGGCTTCCTCGGACAACGCGAAGACTGCGTCGCCCAAGGCGCGCAAGGCTCGCAAGACTGCGTCGGCGAAGTGACCGAGATCGACTTCCACTTCAACATGCCGGACAAGCTGGGCTATGCCTGCCGGCTATTGCGCAAGGCGGTCGGCGGCCGCAATGCGCGCGTGGTGGTGGTCGCCGACGGCGCGACGCTGGATGCGCTCGACCAGATGCTGTGGACCTTCTCGCCGCCGGAATTCATCGCCCATTGCCGCAGCACCGCCGAGCCGCAGACCGTGTCGCGCTCGCCGGTCGTTCTGGCGGACAGCGCCGATGCGCCATCGCCCCACCGCCAGGTGCTGCTGAATCTCGGCGCCGAACTGCCCGCAGGCTTCGAGCGCTTCGAACGCTTGATCGACACGGTCAGCGGCGACGACGACGCCGATCGCTCCGCAGCCCGCAAGCGCTGGCGGCACTACGCGGATCGCGGCTATGCGATCCAGCGCCACGACTTTGCAGGAAGCTCCAGCTGATGGCCGGCACGCAGCGCACACCGCCTCGCTTCGTTCCCACCTTGACGACGGTCCTCGAACTGCCGCCGGAGGCCGCGCCTGTCGCCGAGGCGACCTTGCCTGCGGATGTGCCGCCGCCAGCGGTGAGCGAGCCGTCGCGCACCATCGCGCTGGACCCGCAGGCGCAGCGGTCCGAAGCCGAGATCTTCCGGCTCGAGGAGCAGTTGCTGCATCGCGTGCTGCAGCGCGTCGACCTGTCCCTGGAGGAGCATCTGAGCGACGCGGTGTCAGCTGCCGTTCAGCAGCAACTCGATGCCCTGATCCCCAGATTGCGCAATGAAATCGAGACGGTTTTGCGTGCGTTGGTGAGTGAAGCGCTGGCCCACGAGCTTTCGGACAACACAGGGTCTACGCCAGCGCTGCGCGCGCAAACCTTGGGCTAAACTGCGCGCCGGGTCGAAAGCGCGAGGGCGCTGTGCATCCTCGGCGCGGTACTTGCTCGGTGGCTGTGCCCGGATCGAAAGACCGGTTTTCAACTCTATTCATCAATGTTCTGGAGGTTCCCATGCAATTGAAATGGACTGCGGTCGCACTGGCTGCTGCTATCACCCTCGCGGCCTGCGGCAAGAAGGAAGAAGCTGCTGCGCCCGCGGCGGCTCCCGCACCCACTGCAGCGGCACCTGCGGCTGCGCCTCCCGCCGATGCACTGGTCGTCAAGATCGGACACGTCGCGCCGACCAGCGGCCCCATCGCCCACCTCGGCAAGGACAATGAATTGGGCGCACGCATGGCCATCGAGGATCTGAATGCCGCGAATGTCAAGATCGGCGACAAGGTTGCCAAGTTCGAGCTGGTGGCCGAAGACGATGCAGGCGATCCCAAGCAAGGCACCGCGGTTGCCCAGAAGCTGGTCGACAGCAAGGTCAACGGCGTCGTGGGTCACCTGAACTCTGGTACCACGATCCCGGCTTCCAAGATCTACAGCGATGCCGGCATTCCGCAGATCTCGCCCTCGGCGACCAACCCCAAGTACACACGCCAGGGCTTCAAGACGGCCTTCCGCGTGGTGGCTGACGACACGCAGCTCGGCGGCACGCTGGGCAAGTACGCGGTCGAAACGCTCAAGGGCAAAAACATCGCCGTGATCGACGACCGCACCGCCTACGGCCAGGGCGTCGCTGAAGAATTCGAGAAGGCCGCCAAGGCTGCCGGCGGCACCATCGTCGGCCATGAATTCACGACCGACAAGTCGACCGACTTCAACGCCATCCTGACCAAGCTCAAGGGCGCCAAGCCCGACGTGCTGTTCTTCGGCGGCATGGACGCCGTCGGCGGCCCGATGCTCAAGCAGGTCAAGCAGCTCGGCATGGACGTGAAGTTCATGGGCGGCGACGGCCTGTGCACGGCCGAGCTGGCCAAGCTGGCCGGCGACGCGATCGGCGAAGACAAGGTCGTCTGCGCCGAAGCCGGTGGTGTCGAAGGCGACTTCAAGGCACCGCTGGAGGCCTGGAAGGCGAAGTTCAAGGAAAAGAACGGCGTCGAGGTCCAGATCTATGCACCGTATGTCTACGACGCTGTGGAGGTGCTGGCTGCCGCGATGGTGAAGGCCGGCTCGGCCGATCCCGAGAAGTACCTGCCTGAAGTCGGCAAGATCCAATACAAGGGCCTGACCGGTCCGATCGCATTCGACGAAAAGGGCGACATCAAGAACGGTGCGCTGACGCTCTACACCTACAAGGGTGGCCAGCGCGTGCAGATCGCCGTCGTGCGCTGAGCGCATCGCGCCAAAAGACAAGGGGCCTTCGGGCCCCTTTTTCGTTAGGTGCTGCCGGTCGGCGCAGCGTCGCTGTTGCAATAGTCGAAGAAGGCTTCGAGATCCCTCGACTTGTCGAACACGGCGTCGGCGCCCAGTGCCTTGCAGCGCGAACGAATGTCGGCATTGACGTAGTTGCTGAGCACCACCGCGCGCTGTTGCGGTGCGCGCCTGGCACAGCTTCTGAGCACGCCCAGGCCGGAGCCTTCCTTGAGGAAGAGGTCCACAATCAGGAGTTGCCATTCGTCGGCATGGGCGGCGAGCCACTCGATGGTGGCGGCCTCCGTTTCAGCGCAACCGACGACTTGCACGCCGGCCAGATCTTCCAGTGCGGGGATCAGGTTTTCTCGGATGGTCCTGTTGTCTTCGACAAGGAACGTGAAGAGGGCCATGCGTCTGGATGCCTACGAAACTAGCTGCTCAACTTAATCTTTGTGTCCGGGCAGTGCCCAGGAGCCGGCAGCGCGCTATCGCGTAGGAGAAAGCAGACGGCCGTGCGTCAGCCCTCGGTCGATGCGCCGCGGGACGATCGGGCTTTGGTATTCAGCTTGTCGATCATGGCCTGGTTTTCGTCGCGCTCGGCCGTGACCTCGACGCGCCGCTCGATTTCCTGGGTCAGCGCGGCATTGACCTCGGCCAGCGTTTCCGCCGATTGCGCCAGCTTCTTTTCGAGTTGCCCGGCATGTTCGATGGCCTGGGCCACCTCGCCCACCTGGATGTCGTCGGGCAGCTCCTGCTCCAGCACGGTATTGATGACCGCGAGGTTGTCGGATGCGCGCTGCACATCGGCTGCGACCGCTTCCGTCTTGTCGAGGGTTTGATCGAGCGATGCCGGCGCTCGATCGCGAGATGTGTGAGGTCGGGCCATCCAGGCTCCTGGAAAGATTGAAGAACGACAGGGGGAGGATGGTAAGCCCGGCTGACCTCACTGCGATGGCCCCGCATGAAAAGTCCCTGCGAGAGTCTCCGGCAGCTTCCGGCTCTGGCCGGGGCAGGCGGCCGAAGGCGATCGCCGAGGTTTTTCAATCCTTGAGCGCTGCGAAGGCAATCGCTGCAGGATACGCAACCGCATGGATTGAGAGTTTCGTGAATCCAGCCTGCATGACATAGGTCCACGCATCCGCACCGAACTCGGTCTGGACCGCATAGTCGTCGACGGCCGTGGCCGGGCTGCCGTGAAAACTCTTCGACAGGCCGCTGCGATCGCGGCTCATGCGGCCCACGATGACCGGCACCGTGAAGCACAGCGCGCCGCCGCGTTTCAGAACGCGCCGACATTCGGCGAGCGCGTGAACCGGATGGGGAACATGTTCCAGCGTGTCCGAGTGCACCACGACGTCGAAGGTTTCGTTGGCGAATGGAATCGAGTGCATGTCGACCTCTGGATAGGCGCCGAATGCGTAACCGCCAAACGCGCGGAGGACCGGGCTCAGGTTGCCGGCCTCGTTCAGTTCCAGCAGGCGCAGCGCCTGGGCCGCCGCCACTTGGGTCGCTTGGCGCAAGGTGCCGCCGAAGCCGAGGTAGGACAGCAGGGCATCGGACAACGAGATGGAGCGCAGGTTCGAGCCGCATCCGTTGCACGTCTCTCCCTGTTGGCGGTCGATGTAGGCAGCTTCGATATCGGAGAGCTGCCACTCATTGATCAGGGCCGGCCAAAGCACTGGGTGCGCGGTGAAAGACTGCCCGCCACAGACACTGCATCGCATGGGGTTCTCGTGGATCTTTTGCAAGGCTGAGAGCGTACTGCATGCAGGGTCAAACGAACGCGCTAGTTGCTGCCGGCGCCCTCGCGCTCCCGCGGGAAAGTGCCGGCAGTGATCTCCACCATGCGCTCCACCCGGAGATACTTCCTGAGCGCGGCATTCACTGTGTCGGCGTCGAGCTTGTCATAGGCTGCGTTGAGTTGCGCATAGCGTGTCATATCGCGGCCATAGCGCAGGTTGTTCGCGAGGATCCCAGCCAGATTCGCCGGTTGCGCCAGCGCATTGGCCCGCGCGCTCAGGATCGCACGCCGTGCGAAGCTCACCTCGATGCCGCTGAAGCCGTGAGCCGAACGCCTCGAGATTTCGTCGCGAACAACAACCTGCAGCTTCTCGCGATTCTGCGGCGCAAAGCTCGCGGAGAGGCTGATCGACGCTGCACGGCCCTCGGGCTGCAGACTGCTGTGTGCTGGCACGAACAAGGAAGAGCTGACGCCGTAGCTCAAGCCTTCTTCTTCACGAACCCGCTTCCAAAGCGCCGTCCCTGGCCGTCCGCCGAGCATTTGAATGCCGGCATAGAGCGCTGGAAAGTCCGCATCGTCGGAGTCCATGGCCAAGGGGATGCGCGCCACGTAGGCGGCATTGGCCTTGTCCGGCACCTGCAGCGGTGGCAAGGGCGGGATGCGATCGAGGTCCGTCGGCCATTCGAAGAACCAGGGCCGGCGCGGCTCGGGCGCTTCCCATTCGCCGAATTCCCTTTGCCACTGCGCAGCCAACTCGTCAGGCTGCACCGGGCCGACGAGTGCCAGCTCGCCATGGGCGGCGCTCGCGAAACGTACCCAGAAGCTGCGCAACTGGGCAGCGGTGATGCCTCGTGCGAGCGCTTCGGATTGCTCCTGCGTGCGCGCGGTGCGCGGGTCTCCGATGGCGTAGCGGCCCGCGTCGCGGCCGGCCTGGTCCCTCGCGGGTGCGGCAAAGACGAGCTGCAAGGCATTGTCGGCCACCACGGCCGGGTCGGACCGGACGTTCTGCATGATGGCGAGCATGGCCTTGTGCCGGCGTTCGAAGGGGATTTCGCCGAAGCTGGGCTCGTGCAGAAGTTCGGACAGCAAGGCATCGAATTCACGCATGTTGCCGGCCGGCAGTTCGAAGTTGGCCGTGAGTCCCCCCGCACCCGAGGCAATACTCAGACGGGCGTCGAGCGCCAGCAGGGCCTTGGCAATATCGTCTTCGCTGCGTTGGCGAGTTCCCTGCATCAGCATCGGGCCGACCATGCCGGCCAGCACGGCCTGGCCGTTCATGGTTTCGGCCGTGCCCCAATGCAGCCGCAGCGTGCCGCTGACGCGATCGCCTTTGGTGGGGCGCGGCAAGATCGCCAGGCGCAGTCCGGGTTCGCCCTTCACGGTCAGGCGCCGGTAAACGGTATGCGCTTCGATGTTCTCGGGTGTCAGTTCGAAGTCGACCGCAGTGGCCACCACGGCCTTGCCCTTGTAGTCGGCCAGTTCCGCGGCCACGTCCACCGGCGGCGGCAGCGGGGCCCGCAGCGGCAGCGCCTTCGCGGGCAGGTAGCTGCCGAGTGTGCGGTTCGAAGCCAGGAAGTAGTTGGCCGCCACGCGCCGCACATCGGCCGG
Organism: Variovorax sp. PBL-E5; assembly: GCF_901827185.1. Lineage (NCBI taxonomy): Bacteria > Pseudomonadati > Pseudomonadota > Betaproteobacteria > Burkholderiales > Comamonadaceae > Variovorax > Variovorax sp. PBL-E5. Next base: position 2,675,440 of record NZ_LR594671.1, read on the forward strand.
CGTCACGCCTTCGATCCAGTCGCGCATCGCGAACCACAGGCGCCAATCGCCGCACGCAATCGACTCGCTCAGGCCGAGACTCAGAGCTTCGGGATCGCGCTGGGCATCGTTGATGTACTTCAGCGCCAGGGTGCGCGCCTGTTGAACCTGCGCGTCGGCGACTTGCAGCGTTTCCATCGTGCGCACGAGCGCCTGGGCGGCCTGCGCCGCGCCGGCTTCGTCCGCGTTGTCGGCCAGCGTGAGGCCGGCCATGAGATATCCCGGCTCGCGCGCGTTGAGCGTGTAGGCCCATTGCGCGACGCCGGTACCGCGCCGCGTCAGCGCTTCGCCGAGCGGCCCGTTGTCCAGCTTCAGCATTTGCGCCAGCACGGCCACGGCCGCGAACTCGCGTGAGGTGGCCGGCATCACGTGGTACATCACGGCCACGCTGGTGCTGCCGCCTGCGCGGCGCACGGTGACGCTGCGCTCGCCGTCCTGCGCCGGCTCGACGGTGTAGGCCGGCTCGATCGGTGTCGCGGGCCGGGCGATGGGCCCGAAAGCCTTCTCGACCTTGGCCAGCACCGCTGCGGTATCGAAGCTTCCGCCCACCACCAGCACCGCGTTGTCGGGACGGTAGTTGCGCACGTAGAAGGCTCGCAACCGTTCGATGGAGATGTTTTCGACATCGGAGCGCGCGCCCAGTGTGTGATGGCCGTAGCCGTGCCAGTCGTAGGCCGCCGAGACCATGCGCGAGCCGAGCACGACAGCGGGCACGTTCTCCGCGCGTTCGAGTTCGTTGCGCACGACCGTCATCTCGCTGTCGAGATCGCTCTTCTGGATCTTCGCTTGCGTCATCGCCTCGGCGAGCCAGCCGATCATCCAGTCGAGCGTCTCGGGGTCGGTGTTGAAGCTGGCGAAGTAGTTGGTGCGGTCCACCCGGGTGGTGCCATTCCAGCGCGCGCCGCGGCGCGTCATCTCGAGCTTGGGGTCGGCGACGGTGGCGCTGGCCTTGAACAGCATGTGTTCGAGCAGGTGCGCAGCCCCCGTTTCGCCATAGCCTTCATGGCCGCTGCCCACGCGGTAGGTCAGGTTGACCGTGGTCGTCGGCTTGGATGCATCCGACACCAGCAGCAGGCTGAAGCCGTTGGGCAGCGCGTATTCGGTGATGCCTTCGAGCTGCCTGACTTCCTTGATCGTCTGTGCGACCGTGATCTGTGCCACCACCATGAGCGCCAGCACGGCGCCCAGCATTCTTGCCAGTTTGGACATGTGTTCTCCTCCCGGCGCGCAATTTACACCACAGGACTGGACCGGCCCGGGTCGCGCATCAAGAGGGTGGACATCCTGTCACGGAAGCCGCACGTGAAAAAGCCCCGTGGACAGGGGCTTTTGAGAAGGCGAGGGTGGGCTGCGGTGGACGGCGCAACCATGTCTGGCGGAGCAGGCGTCCGCAAAAAGATGGCCCGAGTTGTCCCGCGGTATGCCAGATTTGCAGAGACTAGCAGGGAAGAGCCCATATTCTCGGTTCCACGTCGATCCTTGTAGTTCCGATTAATTCCGCATACATTGTGGGAACAGATGTACATGGAGTGGGGATGCCCAAGAAGGCGGTAGAGCTCGGCGCACTGCAGGTTGGTCGGTTGAAGGATCCGGGGCGGCATGCCGTCGGCGGTGTGGCTGGCCTGCACCTGTTCATCAAGGTAGGCGGCGCAAGATCTTGGATGCTTCGCGTCCTGGTGGGCGGCCGGCGCAAGGACATTGGGCTCGGCGGTTACCCTGATGTCACCCTTGCTGGGGCCAAGGAAGCGGCCCGTCGGGCGCGGGAGCAGGTCATGCAGGGCATCGATCCCGTGGAGCAGCGCAAGCAGGCGAGGGCGCTGCTCATGGCCGAGAACGCTACTGCCAAGACCTTCACCCAGTGCTACAAGGCATTCATCGAGGACAAGGGCGAAGAGTGGCGCAACCCAAAGCACCGTCAGCAGTGGACGAACACGCTGAAGACCTACGCCGATCCCAAGCTGGGCGAACTCTTGGTGCGCGACATCACCATGACCCACGTCTTGGAAGTCCTACGGCCGATCTGGAAGGAGAAGACCGAGACGGCGACTCGTGTGCGTGGTCGCATTGAAGCTGTGCTCGATTGGGCGACCGTGCGAGGGTACAGGCAGGGTGACAACCCGGCACGATGGAAAGGCCACCTTGAGCAGCTGCTGCCCAAGCCGTCCAAGGTATCGAAGGTTGAACACCATCCCGCCGTGGCGGTGGATGCCGTCTCGGGATTCATATCCGCGGTGCGTGCCGCTCCGGGAATGGGTGCCCGCGCACTCGAGTTCGCCATATTCACGGCAGCGCGGTCAGGCGAGGTCCGTGGCGCGCTGTGGAGCGAGTTCAACCTGAAGGCCAAGCTCTGGACGGTTCCGGCTGAGCGGATGAAAGGGCACCGCGAACATCGGGTGCCACTTTCCAAGCAAGCGATCAAGCTGCTTGAATCGACCCCTCGCTTTGAAGGCTCAGACGTGGTCTTTTGGGGCGTGAAGGGCCAGGTCCTGAGCGATATGACGCTGAGCGCCGTGATGCGCCGCATGGGCGTCGACGCCGTACCGCACGGGTTCCGCTCGACGTTCCGTGACTGGGCATCAGAGCGCACGAACTTTCCGCGCGAGCTCGCCGAGATGGCGCTCGCGCACACGATCGAAAGCAAGGTTGAGGCAGCCTATCGACGAGGCGACATGCTCGCCAAGCGGCTCCAAATGATGCAGGCGTGGGCGGATTTCTGTGAATCGCGCCCGCACAAGGCAAAAGTCTTACCGCTGCAGCGCGCTGCTCGATGAAGCTAACCAAGGCTCAATTTGCCGCTTGGGAAATCAACGAAGCGGACCCAGACAACTGGCTCAAGATTCCAGAGTTTGATGTGTTGCCCCGTCGTGAAGAGCGCTACTACGGTTTCGAACATCCAATCCTGACGCTCGGCGATGACGAGGAGAGCTATCGTGGGGAGATCAGAAAATTGGTCAAGCGCGCACGTGCGGAGCTGCGGCGGGTATTTCCGACGCTGCGCGAATCCCTCGAAAGCCGCATCGCAGCCTTGGAACTCGTGTCAGATGAGGAACTTGCCGAGGCGCCAAGGTGGGATGCCAAGCAGCGCGCTGCGATGCAGTACTTCTTCATCATGATCGATCTTGAGTTTGCGCTGCGGCACGCGCAGCCTGGACACCAAGTCGCTACTTTTATCTCGCGCGCTGCAACTACCCTGATTGACTGGATCGATGGCGGCCCGCTCAAGGCTGCTACCTACGAGAAAATGATCCGAAGCGCTCGAGTTGGTGGCTTGGCCAGCGCGGTCAAACGCCGAGCCAGTTCCAAGGTTCCAGCACCTGAGAGGCTTCGCCAGGAACGTCAAAAGCTGGTCGAAGAGGGCAAAGGCAGCAGGGACGTGGCCAGCATCCTTGCGAAGAGATATGGGTGCTCTGCGGACCATATTCGGAAACAGCTGAGGAAAGAAAATCAAATGCGACTGAACTCGGTTCAGGACGCTAGTGAAGGGTTGGTTCAGTAGTTTTTGCAGGACGACAGTCCCTCTCCATGCCGCAGCCGCTTTAGGCACCGCGGAACTACATGGAGAGCTACATGGACAAGATCGAAACCCGCTCCGTCCGGCCGCCCCAAGCTCGGGCACTCCTCGGCAATATCGGGAACACGACGCTCTGGCGGTGGGTGAAAGAGCGACCCGACTTTCCGCGCCCCGTGAAGATCGGGCCTCGTGTCACCGTCTTCCGCCTCGACGAGCTGATTGCTTGGCGGGACAAGCAGGGAGAGATGGCGCAATGACGGGGCCCCAGAAGCGCGAAAGCCCACTGGCAGGCGGGCAATTCGCAGGGGAAACCACTGAAGAGGTTTTGATTGTCGGCCACGTCGGCGCGGACAGCAAGACGGTGGCCACGCTCAAAGCCAAGTTTGCCTTGGCCGGGCACGAGATGACTGTGGCGCGCAACCGCGACGGCCGCGTGATCTGCACTGTCAGCCGCTGGGGCCAGGCCCGGAGCTTTACCCATTTCCATGACGTCGAGGAATTCCTCCGGCAGATCGGTGGGGCCGCATGATCGTCTGGACCGACCTTTCCATCGGCGACCATCGCGTCTTGTGCCCGGCCTGCGGGCGCAAGCCCAATGACAAGACGATGGGCGTCACCATCGCGGCCGACGACCACGGGGTGGCCCACTGCTTTCGCTGCGGCCTTGTTGAGACCAGACAGCATGGGCGCGAGCTGACCCCAGCCGAGCGCAAGGCGTTTTCGCGGCGCATGGATGCCCTGCGCCGGCAACACGATGCCGAGCAACGCCAGCGCCAGGCCGAGGCGGCCGCAGCAGCTGCCATCCGATGGACCGCTGCTGTCCCGGCGGCCCAGCATCCCTACCTGAGCTCCAAAGCCGTCCAGGCCCACGGCATCCGCCTCGAGGCCGGCCACACGCTGCTGATTCCAATGCGTGACGGCGACGGTCGCATGCACAGCCTGCAGAGCATCGCACCGGATGGATCGAAGCGCTTCATGCCCAGCGGCCGCGTGAAGGGCTGCTACCACGCCATCGGCAAGCCCGCGGGTCGGCTGGTGGTGTGCGAGGGGTATGCCACCGGCGCCACGATCCATGAAGACACCGGCCATGCCGTGGCGATCGCGTTCAACAGCGGCAACATGCTGCCGGTCGCAAAGGCGCTGCGCTCGAAGTTCCCGTGCATCACCCTTGTGCTCGCCGGGGACGACGATTGGAAAACCGAGGGCAATCCTGGCCTGGCCGCCGCGACTGAGGCCGCTCGCGCTGTCGGCGGCCTCCTTGCTGTGCCGAACTTCCAAGGCCTGCCGCGCGGTGACCATGACACTGACTTCAACGATTTGCACCGACTCGCCGGCGCGGTGGAGATGCAGGGATGAACGTGATCAAGAAGGCTGTCGACGCAGCGCAGCCCGTCTCCGATGCCGACGATGACCACGTCGACCTCCATCGCAATGCACCTCGGCCCGAGCCCGCATGTCTTCACGGCCTGATAGGTGAGATCGCTCGGACAGCGGCAGAGACCACGGAGGCCAACCCCTTCGCGGTGGCGGCCAACATGATTGCCTACATGAGCGCCGCGGTGGGCCGGGGCACATACCTGCCGGTGGGCAACACCTGGCACCACGCTCGTCTGTTCGTGATCCATGTCGGGCGCACCGGCCGCGGCCGCAAGGGTGATGCCGTCAGCATCGTTCACCGCATCGACAAAGCGATTCGTCAGCGCAATGAACACCTCCCGCCGCAGGTGCACCGAGGCGGCCTGTCCTCTCGTGAAGGCCTTGCCTACCTGATCCATGACGGCTTCAGCGAAGGCAAGACCGAGGTCGAGGCCGTGCACGACAAGCGCCTTTGGGTCGTCGAATCAGAGTTCGCCAACGTCCTGAGCCAGACAAAGCGCGAGGGCAATACGTTGTCGGCCGCGCTGCGCGACTGCTGGGATGGCGTCTCGATCCGGCCCGCTACCAAGGGAAACCGTGTGTGGGCGACTGATCCGCACGTCACGATGTCCTGTGCCGTGACCCCGGGCGAGATGCGCACCATGCTCGCAGCTCGCGAGCTGACCAACGGCTTTGCCAACCGCTTCCTGCTGGTGTGGGCCGAGCGCAACCGCGTCCTGCCGTTTCCGCAGGCCACGCCCCAGAACAAGATCGACGAATTCGCCGAGCAGATCATCACGGTGCTGAAGGCGGTTGGCGCCGACCGACCGGTGGACACCGATGCGCATCGAGCCGTGCTCACGCCCGCCGCGCAAAAGCTGTACGCCAAGCTGTACCTCGGGGAATTGAACGACCAGAGTGCGGGCGAATTGGTGAGCGCGCTGCTCGAGCGGCGTGCCCCGACGCTGCTTCGCCTGGCCATGCTCTTTGCGATCTGCGATATCAGCCAGGAAGTCGATGTGCAGCACATCGAGGCCGCGCTCGCCTGGGTTCGGTACTGGTCCGATTCCGTGAAGTTCGTCTTCGCGACGGCCATGGATGAGGAGACCGCCGCCGAGATCAGCGCCACGGCGGACCGCATCGTAAGGTTCCTCAGCGAGAGGGGTACAGCGACGCGCAGCGCGATCACGACTGAATGTTTCGGCGGACACCTCAACAAGGACAAGATCGACGCTGCGCTTGAGGAGCTTCTTGTAGCTACTCCACCCGTGATCGAAGTCGAGACGATCCCGACGCAAGGCCGTTCGTCCAAGGTTTATCGAATGATCGGCGCTAAGAATGCGAAAGTGGCGAAGAATGAGCAACCACGCGGCTTTGCGACCGATTTTGATGTTCGCAAAGAAAGCGAAGTTGGCGAAATATGGCCGCGGGAAGGCATAGATACTTCGCAACTTCGCGGGTCGCGCGGATCGAAAAATCAAGCGGAAACCCGCGCCAGCCCTGATTCTTCGCTTACTTCGCAGGCAGATTGCGAAAGCGCGACTGTGGAGGCCCGGCTGTGAGCCCCGTCGAGATCTGCCGCGCGATCTACGCGGCCGGAATGACGGTCAGGGCCGACGGCGCCGAGCTGGTGCTGAAGCCTGCCGATCGGTTGACGCCACCTCTGCGCGAATTGCTGGTGGCCCACAAACCGGAGTTGATCAAGTTCCTTCGCGACGCCGAACACACCGCGGCCGAACTGATCGAGGCCGCCCTGCGCGTCTGCGATCAGTTCGGCGACAGCGAGGATGCCCGGAGACAGATGCGGACCGAATGCCTGAGGACGCCGCTGCACATGCGCACCGACTTGCTTGACCACTTCAAACGAGGCGGTGCATGAGGTACGTCGCACTCGTCCCGGCCACTCCGCCGGTCATGGCCCGGCATCCAAACACGCGCTTCAGCCCGGAGCGCGGTCAACCCAAGAAGGAATCAAATGACTGACGAACTTACCCTTTCTGTCGGCGGTCGACAACTCAGCGGGTGGTCAACTGTCCGCGTCACCCGTGGAATCGAGCACTGTCCGTCCGATTTCGAGATCTCGCTGACAGAGCGCTATCCGGGCGAAGCCGACGCGTTCGTGGTGCAGCCGGGCGACGCCTGTACTGTGCTCCTCGGGCCCGATCTGGTGCTGACCGGGGCGATCGATCGTGTTCACTATGCGCTCGCGCCGTATCAGCACACCGTCACGGTGATCGGTCGAAGCAAGTGCGCGGACCTGGTCGACTGCTCGGCCGAGTGGCCGGGCATGCAGATCGCTGGTTCCGATGCTCTCGGGATCGCCCAGAAGCTCGCGCAACCCTATGCCATCACCGTGAGCGCGCCGGGCAGCAAGGGCGAGATCGTCCAGCTGTTCAACCTGATGCACGGCGAGACCGCATTCGAGATCATCGAGCGCGTGTGTCGCTACGGCGCGCTGCTCGCATACGACCAGCCCGACGGAAGCCTGATCCTTTCGCAGGCCGCGCAAGTAGTGGCCGCCAGCGGCTTCACGGAAGGCGTCAACGTCCAGAGCGCGAGCATGGCGACGTCGATGGATCAACGGTACTCGGTGTACCTTTGCTTCCAGCAAAGCCTCGAGGTCATGAATGATGTCGGCGAAGGCGGCAACCTGCAGGCCATGGCAACCGACGAAGGCGTGCCGAGGCATCGATCGCGCGACATCATTTCGGAGTCGCCCACGGGTGGCCGAGATTTCGCCCAGAAGCGAGCGACATGGGAAGCAAACCGCCGCATCGGGCGCTCGCAGCAGCTCAACCTCGTCACCGACAGCTGGCGCGACCAGGCAGGCGTGCTGTGGACGCCGAACACGCTGGTGCCGCTGTCGCTGCCTACCCTGAAGTGCGGCGACGAGGACAACAAGCTGGTGTGGCTCGTCACGCAGGTGACCTATCGGCGCGATGCGGACGGCACCACGGCTGCGCTGACGATCATGCGGCCTGAGGCGTTTCTGCCGATCCCAATTCTTCAATTGCCGACGTTCAACGACATCCCGGCCAATCCTGGTATCGGCGATCCATGGGGCAACGAGGTGCGCAGATGAGTGCTGAAATATCGGCCATCGAAAAGCTCTGGCGGCGCATGCTGCTCGTGGTGGGCCGCGGGCGCATCACGACCGGCGACGACTCCGGCATGGTGCAGCGGCAGCAGGTGCTACTGAGCGCCGCTGAGATCCGCGACGACACCATCCGGGTCGCCGAGTATGGCTTCACGTCGATGCCATTGCCAGGCTGCCACGGCGTCGTGGTCTTCATCGGCGGCGACCGCTCGAACGGCGTGATCATCGCGACCAACGACCAGAACCACCGGCTGAAGAACCTCAAGCCCGGCGAGGTCGCGATCTATGACGATCAGGGCCAGTCGGTATGGCTCAAGCGCACCGGCATCGAGGTCAACGGCGCCGGGCTGCCGATCCTCGTGCACAACACGCCGACGATCACGCTGAAGGCGGACACGAGCATCACGCTCGATGCACCTCTGGTGCATTCGACGGGGAATCACACCGTTGACGCGCTGTTCACCACACTGAACTTCGCAATGGTGGCCGGCGGCGCTGCCAAATGGGGTAGCGGCGGCGGTGGAACCATGAGCTTCAACAACATGACCGTTACCTACACCGGCGGCGCGATCTCGCACGACGGCCACGTGATCGACAAGAGCCACGTCCATCCTGTCACGGCCGTGGGCTCCAACACGGGCACCCCTGTATGACTATCCGTCTGACTTCACCAGGAAGCTTAAAAATGAAAAGCGCCTCCGCCAGCGCCTCCACGCACGCGAAGCCACCGAATCGACTTGTAGCCGGCGCTCTGAGATTCGCACATTTCCTTGGCCTGCCCGACAGAGGTGCGAAGACTTCGGGGCTTGTAGCCGTCCCGAAGCACATAAGGCCCCACGCACATCGAGCAGCTGATTCGAAGCGCCATCCGATCACAGATGGATCGCAAGCAGCTTCGCGATCGTCAACGACGCACCCACCGGTCCCAACACGCACCGAACTCGGTGCGCTCGCAGTCGCCAAAGAGCGTGCGCGCTGCGGCGCAATCTTCCGGCACGGATTGCAGATAGGGCTCGCCACTGAGGCCTATCGCCTCACCTTCGAAACCGAGCTGCGGTGCACGCAGGCAATAGCGCTGCTGGACGCCGCGGTGCTGGATCGCCCAGCACGCGGCCGCCTGGCGCAGCGCATGGAAGAGATTTCAACGCCAAACGTAGGCCCGGGCGATGGCATGCCCGGGCCTGACCCTGCGACGCCGCGCGGCGTTGCGCAAGCAATCCTGGCTGCAGGAGAAAAGGCCCGCAAGGGCAGTCATTAATCGACCCATAGGAATCCAAAATGATCACCAACATCAAAGCGCTCGAAGCCAATTGCGTCGATCTGCTCGCCGCAGTCAAGGCCGCCCATGAAACCTACCGGCAGAAGGGAGCAGAGATCGACGAGCTCTCGACCAGGCGTGCCACTCTGGCAGAGGCGAGCGACCAACATGTGCAAGCCAATGACGACCTTGCGGAAGCCCAACGGATGCGCGAGAACGAGCTCGGTCAAGCGTTGATCGAGCAGCGCAAACCCAACACCGCCGTGGCGGACGAAGCGATGAAGGCTGCACGCGGGCGCTTGGATGCCATCTCCGCCGCGGGCATTGCGTCCGCGGCCGCGGTGCGCCTTATCGATGAAGCGATGGCGCCGCTGCAGGCGCAGCACGCGACCCTCAGCGAGGCGTTCAACGATGCATTGGCCAGCTACCTGCAGGCGGCCAATCTACTGAGCACTGCTCGACACCGCGAGGCATCCGATGCAGTCGATGCCGCGACCGCAGGCATGAGAGCAACGGCCGCTCTTGCTGACATGCTGGCTCGAACCTTCCTTACCGCCTCTCAGCGTGCGAACACGCCGACAGGTCACACCAGCATGCTGGCGAGGTATGCAGACAGCATCAGGAGCGTGGCCTCAACGTTGCCTTACGACGATGGCATTCGAAAGCATCTGCCCGATGCTCAGGAAAAGATCCTCGCGCCGCTTCGAGCCGTGGGCATCGAGCTGTCCTAAACCCCAGCCGGCGGTGGGCAACACCGGCAACCAGCGGAGGCGGTAGCATGATGTCGCTCGAGCGCTGTTCGTACTCGCCCAGTCGTCATCTGGGCGCCTTCGGGGAGCTCGCGGCTTCGGCCGGGGGCCTTTTCGCGTTTGGGCCCCGCAGACCGAGCAAAATGGCGACCCATGAAAGAAACCGTTGCCGCCGACCGTCTGCATTTTCTCGACGGGCTGCGCGGCTGGGGCGCGGCGGCCGTCCTGCTGTTTCATGTGTTCGTGGAAGCCTTCCCGATCAATCCAGAAGTTACAGCCTCGCTTCGCCACGTTTTCATGTTCAACGGAGTGCTGGCGGTCTGGGTGTTCTTCCTCGTTTCTGGCTTCTCACTCGCGATCGCCTACTGCCGCAGGCGCGATAGCCAAACACTTGCCAAGATTGCCCTCGGGCGCTACGTGCGTTTGGCAGTGCCGATCCTGTGCGCCGTATTGCTGCTCTACCTGCTTTTCTCCTTGGGGATGGTGCTTCCAGCTGACCAGCGTCTCCCAAAGTTCCAGGGTGTCCTTCCCACAGCACCCAATCTATGGGAAGTGATCCGGTTCTCGGTCTTCGATGTGTTCTTCGCCTTCAACCCTGCGACAACGCTGATTGGCCCGCTATGGACGATGCCATTTGAACTCTGGGGTTCGTGTCTGGTACTGGGCGCGCTGTTCGTCGCCGGGCGACTTGAGCGCAGAGGCTACGTTTATGCTGCGCTGGCCGTTGTCGCCTACCTGATTCATCCGATCTACGCGGCTTTCGTCGTTGGGCTCGCTTTGGCAGAGGTGCACGTCTCCGAGTTCTGGGGGCAGCATGTGGCCAAGCTATCGGGGAGCGCTGCGTTGCTGATCATCCCCGGCATCTACGCTGCCAGTCTCTTGCCGAAGGAGGCCGAAGAGCATCACGCGGCGTACTTTGCGGTGGCCCTGCTTCTGACGTTGGGCGGCATATTCAGCCGTCCGCTGTCCGGCTTCCTGTCTGGTGGCGTGAGCAGATTTTTTGGGCGGATCTCGTTTCCGCTCTACTTGGTCCACGGCCCCTGATGCTCGCCTACGGCAACAACGCCTACCGTTGGATCGAGACCCCTACGGATCTGCAGAAGCTGCTGCTGAACCTCTCAATCGTGGCCGTCTGCATCGGCAGCGCGACTTTGCTTGCGCCGATGGACCGACTTGGGATCGCTTCGGCGAAGCGCATCAGCAGCTTCGTCATGTCGCGCGGCGCAGGCTCTGTGCGGGCCGAGATTGAACAACCTCGCCTCTGACGTTCGAGCTGCCTTCAATAGGGCGCCGCCGACCTGACCACCTCGACCGGCCCGATGCCCGAGTAGACCGTCTCTCCGGTCTTGAGCGATGTGACGGTCCACCGATCGCCCGGCGTCACCTTGTAGTCGCCAGGCTGGTGCGGCAATTCGCGCTCCTCGTATATTCCGAGGCCGAGTCAGGAGGCCATGGCCGCAGGGCTGGCGGCGCTTCAGACGCTAATCGAAGGCCTCAAAGTCGGACCACGAGCCAAAGCAGCGCCGCCGCCAGCGCCGAAGCCACCGGCTGGGCCGTTCGGGTTCGGGTCGGTGCTGCCGTAGACGTTCGGGCTACATCTCGGAGCGCCGGCGGGCCTACTACCGCAAGCCCTATGGCATCGAGTTGCCGGCGGACAGGGAGGCAAGTCCGGCACCGCGCGTCCGATTGAGCGCAGCTGCGATCCGGTGCTCATGGCCAGATTGATCCGTAACCTGATCGACGAGCGTGCGCAGTGCCTTTCGAGCTCGCCCAAGCCGGGTCAACCCGAGATAGAGCTGAGCCGGGGTGTCCACGGCGCCTCCGCGGGCGAGCGCGATGGCCCCGTGCAAGCATGCGACGATCTCGGGAAAACAATCGAGAAATTCCTCGTTGTTGGCGGCGTTGATGGGGCAATAGCTCAAGTCGCTGCTCAATTGCTTGACCTGACTAAAGGCCATGTGCACTAGCATCCGCTGGCAACTCTCGGAGGTGCCCAGGGCGGCCTCGAGTTGCACTGCGGCGGCCTCAAGATCCCTGCGCAGGGTCAAGGGGTAAAGCCTCGAGCGAATCTTGCCTGAGCAGGGGCGGCTTAGGAATTGGCGCTGCGGGTTCGTCGATTGCGTCACAGACGACGCTGGCGCGGGTTGAGTAGACTTCTGGGTAGCCATGATGTGCGGTTCCTTTGCTGGTTTGCACGTTGTGGTTAGCCGGCCTCGGTGTACCACCACCTTGGCCGGCGCCTTGATTGCCTCAGCATCGTCAGCTCACTTTCGAGTTGACGATCGCCCTGAGACGCGGCGTTATTCCTTTGGTGCCGGTCCTTTGCGCTCAGCGCGCTCACTTTTCAGTAACTCGCCAGCTTGTTCGGCCGACAGGCCCATCTTTTCCGCCAGTACCTTCTCGCGCATGGTCAAGGTGACCTTCTTGCTGCGGATCTCTATCTTTGCCGGCGGCGGCTTATCAGCATCGAGGGCTTCCAAGTGCGCGCGGATGACATCGCACGTGGCCTCGCCAACCGCAGGCAGGCGTCGCAGTTGAGCGCCACCGTCTGCAAGCGCCCGGCGCACCTGCTCCACAGTCACGATGTCAGCCTCCTGCAATCGATGTGCCACGCCAAAAGGTAGAAGCAGTTCCGAAATGCCCGGCCCGGCCAGCATGTCGACCTGCTGCTGACGCAGATCGAGCGAGCGTTGGATGGTTTCAGTGAGCGCCAGGATCTCGCGGCGTACCGCTTCGTGCTGAGCGGACTCGCCAAGTTCGCGCAGCGCCTGCGCGATGCGGCTGAACTCCGGTATTTCAGCGAGTACAGCGTCGCGCTGTTCCAGACGCGCAGCTGCCAGCTTCTCCCGACGCGCATTCGCGGCGTTCGTGCCGTCCGCAGCATTCTTAGCCTGGGTCATTCCTTCGGCCCCTTCGCGCGGTCGATCGCTCGGTTGAGCCAAGGCATGCCCAGCCGACGCAGCTTTTCCCAGCGAGCAGGCGTCAAGCGCAGCGAACTTGTGACAGCCTTTTCCGCGGGTGGCAGCGCGGGCCTGCCTGGGCCTCTTGCCAATTCTTCACGTTCTCGCTTTGTCATCCGATAAGTGTAATGCAACTATCGCACGACACAAGCGGATAAATGCAATGCCTTTATTATCGGAAACCCCAGGTTGCTTGACTTGCGCTACGTGCGCCGTCTGTGCTTCGTCACTACGAAGCTTTCGTAGTGTTCTCCGGGGCGAAGCGTTTGCCGTCGACAACGCGCGATACTGCGGCTCCCAAACGATGAGGGTAGAGATGGGGTCTACAGAAGACTGGCGGCGGGTCGCAATTGCTCGCCTTGCGCTTGATGACGCAGACACGCGAAGGCGCAATCTCAGAGCCCTCGCCAGCTCGGGGGATGTCGACGCCTTTGCGGAAGTACTCAAATCCGATCAGGGTGTGGCCGAATGCTTCGACGTGTGGCGACAAGCGATGAAGAAAGCGATGGCCTGACATGCCAGAAAATCCGGGCATGCGGAGCCGCCGTCCCTACTACGCCAGGCGCACTCGCCGACACCGGCATCAGCACGGGCCGCGAAGCCATCACCCGCGATGGCATCAGCGAGCGCAGCACTATTTCACGCCGAGGCCCGGAATCGCGAGGTCTCGAAAGAATTCCGGCGGCAAGCCGTTTCTCGAGCCTGGCAATACGGCGCACTTGAACGGGCGAGGAGCTCGAAAATGAACAAGCGATTATTTGCGCTGTTGCCGATGGCATTGATCATGTCTATTACGGCCCAGTCAGCTTTTGCATCCTTCTGGTCTGGCTCGAAGCTTTTCCAGTGGCTAGAGCAGGACCTTCGGGGGCAGGCAAGTTACGAGCAAGGTGCGGCAATAGGGTACATAGTGGGGGTTTCAGACTTCGGAGATGGAGTGCTTTTTTGCATGCCCAGCGGCGCCACAGTCGGGCAAGTCAAGCAGGTCGTTTACAACTACATGCAGAAGCATCCCGAAGCCTGGGACAAATCCGCTGATTTTTCGATCGCTGCGGCGCTCCAAGCGACTTGGAAATGCGCGAAGTAGCTGAACGCAAGGGCCTCGCCCGCAGAAGGCCCCATACATCGTGACTAAAGTCGTTGTCGCCTGCAAGTGCGAGCGTTGAAAGGTGGGGGAACAAGATGTCGAGGAAGTCATTTCACACTGACCGCGAGATCCTGCAGCGCATCTTCGACATGTACCGAGCCTCCTATCCCGGACGGCCTCCTGGGGGCGGCAAGGCAGAGAATGACCCCTACCTGCAGATAGACATCCACGACGTGGCTTCGAGGCTCGATACAAGCCCTGAACTGCTTTACGGACGCCTCTACTACGTCCTCGACCACACCCACAGCTACGCGATGGACGGCGGTGGCCAAGTGCATCTTTTTGCCAAGAAGGTCGGCGACAAATTTCACTGTGTTCACTTCCCCTTGCTCGTTGCGGTCCTGGCGACGCAGAGGCAAGAGAGCTGGAAGTACCGCCTTTCGTTGATCCTTTCGGGTCTGGCGGCCCTTATTTCAATCGCCGGGTTGTTCTTCAAGCGCTGAGCACCGCCTGCAATTGCGGTGGCAAGTTCGACTGCCACCTGAGCAGCGGCGCCGTCTTCGCGATCGCGCGCCGGCGCTTGTTGCGCGCGAAGAGGATCTTTCTTCTCCGACCTATTCCCCGGAGGGCGTCGATCCATCTGCCCGTGCACTTGCCCGTTCAGTCGCCTCGGCCAGCGCGCGAGCCATCAGTGTAGGGTCGAGCGTCAGAAGAACGGTAAGGCAGAACGAGAACCGGAACATCATCGTAAAGATGCTCAGCTCACCACCGTCGGCGATCGCATATCGATAGTTGAACTGGTTGCTGAGGTCGACGGTCGCGCGGCGCAGATTGGCGATGCCTGTGGGCACCGAGAAGACTTCCGCAGGCACTTTGCCCTCGATCAGGTTGTAGTTGGTGAACCAGCGATGTTCTATCGCCGCATCGCTGGGAACGATCTGCCCGGTGTGCTCAAAGTGAAGCGCCTTTGCAATCTTCCTTGCGAACACGGGGATGGCAGCAGCGGCCTCTTCTGGGATCGCCACGAGAGACATGTCGGCGAATGTCTCGCCTGGGCTCGGGCCAACGCCTAAGTGGCGCGCCAGAGCACGCTTCTTCGCGGCGGACAACTGCATTGCCTTTATCACTTCGGGTTTCAGCAGAGGTTTTGCCAACTTGCGCATCTCTACCTCTGCCTGTTCGTCGTCAACCACGCCCGCAGCAGAGTGCATGCGCGACAGGAATGCAACCCAGTTCTCGGCAAGTTTGCTCCCCGAATTGCAAGCGTTGCATGCGGGGAAGACGTAGCCCTCGGGCCATTTCCTGTGCGAAAAGATTGACCGCGGAGGGCAGTGATCTACGGTCGCCGCCTCCACGCCGCCGCCGCAGAAGATGCACATCTTCGACTTTGCGAATGCCGCGTCCCGTGCGCTGGCTTCCTTGACTCGCGCTTCGCCCATCAGGCCGCCTTGAACGGAAAGATCTTAGCGCGGCGCGCAGCTGGTCGAGGTGGCTCAGTCCAGTCCATGCTTTTGCCGAAGGTGCTCATCCAGGCTCGCGATGCGCTGCTGATAGACATCATGCTTGCGCGCGGGGATGTCGTCGACATTGCTGTCGACTTCCCATCGAGCCCCTTCCGCCACGGCCATCTGATAGAAGGCGTGTCCGTTGACCTCGGCGCGATGGCCGCCCGCATAGACCACCTCCAGGACGCCGCTGTCGTCATCATCGTCGGTGAGATCGCCGACGGGCAGCACGCGGACGCCGGTCATGATGTGCACAAGCGGGCCGCGGTGATCGAGGTTGTTGTGGTACTGCGGAAGTTGCCGCATCGCGTTGATGTATCGAGCCGCAAGGTTCACTGCACCCTCCAAGTTGATTGAATCCAGATGAGCCGCTAGCGCGAGTTGAGCCCGCAACCACTCGGCGCCGCCGAGGTCGACTAGCTTCGCTCGCAGTTCGGCCGGCAGCAGCAGCTTGTAGGGCTTGGCGTCATCCGAGATCGGCTTCCGACCCTGACCTCTGCCTGGGCCGCCGCGTCCAATGAGTTCGTCGATCGACATGGGTGCATTGTGTCATTGATTGAAAGCCCCATAAATCAAATGACATCCGGAACAACGCCCATTGTGTCATTTTGATTTTTAGGGCAATAAATCACGATGCAGTTCCGGGAGAGGCTTACGATTCGCTCCCATGGAAGCCACAATCACCAAACTCGACGCCGCCGGCATCCTGCTCAACCGCGCGATCGAGCTCTACCTCGACGCGAGCGACTGCGTATCGGCCATCGTGCTTGCGGGGTCCGCAGAGGATCTTTTGCAGGGCATCCTGACGGGCCAGGGCCGGTCCGCTGAGGCCGCGCGGGTGCAGATGCTCTCCTCGGCTCAGGAAATCGCTCAGAGGCTCGACCCAGGTGGCGGCGCTGCCTCTGAAAAAGACACGATCAACCTGATGCGAGGCATGTTCAACTGGCTGCGGCACAACGACAAGAAGGACGACCCCGATGCGGTGACCTGGCATCTCGACGTCGAGGCTGAGACCGTCATCATGCGAGCGCTTCAGAACTGGGATGTGCTTGGCGGGGCCGAACCGGTGCGCGCAGTCGCCTTTGTCACCGCCGCAGGGAAGCGAAATGAAGCATTCCGTGCGTGGCCGGCCTCCGGTACTTTCACCCAAAAATGATCGAAAGTCTTTGGCTTGTCCGAATGGAGATCGATATGCAATCCGAGGTTCAAGGCATTGTGCAAACGGAGAATGGCCCGCGTTTCGTGAGAGAGGGCGGATTCGAGGGGACGCACGTCGTGGTCGTGACGGCGTACGACATCAATTTCGACGCTTGGCCATTCCACGTCTACTTGCAGCAAGGTGACGGCCCTCGGACCTCGCTGAGCCGATCACCGACGAATCTGCGAGGTGATTCCATGGAAGGCGCCTTCGCTCAGGGGATGCAGATGGCGGCTCTCCATCTGTCGCCCGAGATCGCGACTTTCCCGGGCTCGGTGAAATAGCGCGTGCGTCCGCCCGGCTCAGGGCTTTGGTATGTGCCGGAAAAATTTCCGGCACGCGCCCCGAGCACTTTGGGCACTTTCTTCGTCAGGTCGGCGAACCCCTTGGACGAACCCTCACGCCGAGCGCAGCGAGCGCGGGACACGGCTAATATCCGTGCCATGAAAAGCGCACCTCAGCAGGACTCGCTTCATCGGGACATGGAACTCGGCGATTTCGTCATCGGCGGAGTGTTCTACTGTGGCGGGTCGGTCTGGCGCTGCACCGACATCGGCACTCGTGTCATCGTCGCGATGAAGCTCGATCACGATCATGATCCTAGCTGGTATGACGGTCCCCCGTACGCGCTGGCCGAAGTCGTGTTCGACGAGAACGACTTCGGCGGATGCACCCTCACGCCATCGCAAGAGTGAACTGACTCGAGGCCGGTAGGCCTGCCCGGCGATCGCGACCTCGCGCACCTTCTCGACAGGGATGCCCAGCGCCGCCTGGAATGGCACTGCCGCAATCTCGCACGTCCCCGACGAGTGGAAAGGGGTCAGGTCCGTTCTGACCCCCTGGCGGTTTGCAAGAAATGACAACGCCCACGAGCCTGGCCTGTACTTCTTCCTCAACCGCGCGTGCATTGCTCGGCGTGCCGTTGAACCCAGCCGCGGCCGTGGCGGGTGGGTTGGCGACATCGTCGGCAGCGCTTCTTACTTCGCTACTTCGCCAACCTCGCGAAGTTTGAATCGGGCTGCAACCCGCATGGATGCTCATTCTTCGCTACTTCGCAACTTCGCACGACAAATTCAGAAAGCGCAAAAGCGAGGTTTCGATCTACAAGGGGCAAGGGCTGAGGCTGCTCGGGATAGGTAAAAACGCGAGCAAGGTCCCCACCCAAAAGGGTGAGCAGCTCCGTTCCAACACCGGTGGCGCCGCGCGACGGCGCTGTAGCCGGTCAGCAGCGTGTCGGTCAGCTCGCGGTCGAGGTGGAACATCGCGGTATAGCCGCGCGCATCCTTGTCCTCTTGGACATGGCCCAAAGTTGGACCATCCTCGGCGAGCTCGTCGAGCATCGCGCGAATGTCGCGAATGACATGCTTGTGCTCCTTGCCAGTGAGGTCCGCGATCTCGCGGCTGGTCATGGTCTTGACGGCCTGGGCGACCGGATTGTTCCGACGAATCTCGTCGGAACTGGCGGTGAAGAAGTCCACGTCCAGACTTTCGCTCAAGAACGAGCAGAAGTCTTGGCCAACGTGAAGAGATCCCTTGAAACGGAAGTCGGCCGCCGATTCGGCGACGAAGATTCCGAAGATTCCGTCTCCAGAATCTTGGAGCCTTCGGAACCTTCGGTGGAATCTTCGGCAGCGAAAACGGCTCCGAAGTTTCCGGAAACGTTTTCTACACCGTGAATAGCGAACTCGTCCCCGTCGACTTCGAGGGCTACGTGCACCAACGCCCCGAAGGTACCGCGCGTTGGAACTTCAACGAACACCGCGTCCGCTTCGTCATTGGTGCGGACTTCCATGAGATCGACCAGCCGGACGAAATTCGTTCGCTTGGCATCGCCCGCCCGAAAGGCGGCACGCCGAGCAAGGTGCTGTTCACGATCAGGCGCAGCATGTCGGGCTCAGAGATGACCCGGGTGTCCTGCAATCGTCCCAGCGCGTCAGGGATGGGGTAGCGTTTGGCTACCCCACGGCAGTGGGTGTTCATGGCGTCTGTCTCGTTGGCATAGCCAAGGGTGGCCGCCACATCCTTGCCGACGAAATAAGGCTCGCCATCGATGTCGACCGCGCGAACTCCGGCGCCCTCGGGCGGTCCGTGCACTTGGTCGAAGTAGAAGATCTCTGCAATCACAGCCCGAATGCCACGACTACAAAATTTTTGTAGTGACCAATCCCAACGGCACGACGAGCGAGGCACTGTGTCTCTCTTACGACGGCGGTCGGGCGCCGATCGCAGTGCACAGACCGGAAGTCATCCGGTCAGTCCCGCTGCCAAGCGTTTGCGACCGAGCAAGGCCCTCCGCGCGATCGCTCCGGGTCCTTCGGACGGGATCTCAGGACACGGGCATTGCGCGCGCCCGATCTTCGGGACCGTGTAACGAAAAAAAGAGCGTTACACGGGCGCGATACACGGTCGATTGCCCAATGAGCGGCGGCCTGGACGGGCGAGAGTTGAGCGTTACACGGTCGACCCTGCTGCGGGTCGCCGGTCAGCGGGTTTACGCCCGTCTGGGCGAGAACCACGTAGTCGCGATCTTCGACGAAGCCGGCCCGCAAGTAGCACCCGCCACCGTGGCGGGTGCTAGGCGGCTGAGTCCGAAGGCCGACGCCGGCAGGGATACCCGACGAAATCGGGGAGCCTGTTCATGAGCTCGCCCCTGTTCCAGGAGGAAAACCGCCCCTTGATGACTGCGGACGAACTTCGTATGCAATCGCTGGGCCACGTGATCACAGCGCGCCCGCCGCTGCAGCTGCCGAAACCGGCGATTCGCCGGTTTTGTCGTTCCGATCGTCGTCTGCCAGGCGTTTGGGACCAGGGGGGTGACCGACGGCTGGATGGGCCAGTCTTAGGTTTGTGGGTCGGGTTGTGGGAACGGAAAGCAAAACGGGCCGCAAAGGCCCGTATTTACTGGATGGTCGGCGGAGCAGGCGGGATTCGAACCCGCGGAGGGCTGTTAACCCTCACACGCTTTCCAGGCGTGCGACTTAAACCGCTCATCCACCGCTCCGAAGCCCGCGATTGTAGCAGCGGGCGCGTCGTCCTCAGCTCGTCGCAGCCGGCTTGCCGGCCTGCACCATCCGCATCGCCGACGCGATGAGCGCGGCAGTCTCGGTCATGTTGCTCGGCACGATCAGCGTGGTCTTGGCATCGGCCGCGACCTTGCCGTAGGCATCGACCGCACGTTCCGCCACCTTGAGCTGGACGGCCTGTTCGCCGCCCGGCTGCCGGATCGCGGCCGCGACGAGTTCGATCGCGCCCGCAGTCGCCTGCGCCACCGCGGTGATCGCGGCGGCCTCGCCCTGGGCGTTGTTGATCTGCGCCTGCTTCTCGCCCTCGGAGCGGGCGATGAAGGCTTCGCGCTCGCCGGTGGCGATGTTGATCTGCTCCTGGCGCCGGCCTTCGGAGGCCGCGATCAGCGCGCGCTTTTCGCGCTCCGCAGTGATCTGGCGCTGCATGGCCTGCAGGATCTCCTTGGGCGGCGTCAGGTCCTTGATCTCGTAGCGCAGCACCTTCACGCCCCAGTTGAGCGCGGCCTCGTCGATCGCGGCCACCACCTGGGCGTTGATGATGTCGCGTTCCTCGAAGGTCTTGTCGAGTTCGAGCTTGCCGATCACGCTGCGCAGCGAGGTCTGCGCGAGCTGCGTGACGGCGACGATGTAGTTCGACGAGCCGTAGCTCGCGCGCATCGGATCGGTCACCTGGAAGTAGAGGATGCCGTCGACCTGCAGCTGCGTGTTGTCGCGCGTGATGCAGATCTGGCTCGGCACGTCGAGCGGAATTTCCTTCAGGCTGTGCTTGTAGGCCACGCGGTCGACGAAGGGGATCAGGAAATTGGCGCCCGGCGTCATGGTCCCGTTGTACTTGCCCAGGCGTTCCCTGACCCAGGCGTGCTGCTGCGGCACGATCTTGATGGTGAGCCAGACGAAGATGACGGCGATGACGAGGATGGCGACTGCGATTTCCATGGAGATCCCTTGTTTCCTGAATGACGGGGTCAGATCTTGTCGACCACCAGGCGGCTGCCGACGACCTCGACCACACGGTAGGCGCCGCGCACCGGCGCGCCGCCCGGACGCTGCAAGACCGTCCATTGCGCGCCACGATACCGCACGCTGGCCGTGCCGTCCGGGTTCCACAGGTCGACGTAGACGGTTTCGCCGATATCGAGGTTGACGTCGCGGTTGGCGCCGGCTTTCGGCTCGGCCGGGCGCCGGCGACGGATCGCATACCAGACCAGCATCGCGCCGACGCCGACGACTGCGGCGACGACAAGCTGCAGCGTGAGGCCGGCACCCGCCGACGCCGCGAGCGCCGCAGCCGCGAAGCCCGCACCCAGCAGCAGCAAATAGACCGTGCCGGACAACAGTTCCAGCACCACGGCAGCCGCCGCGATCAGCCACCAGACGGTGGAATCCGCCATGACGTTTCCTCTCCAAGTTGAAGCCTCGACATTCTGAGTCAAAAGCTGACCGGATCCTTCATCTGAATTCCGTACACTTCGCGCCTATTTGCCCGTCCGGAGCCCCGCTCATGAAATTTCGCTTTCCCATCGTCATCATCGACGAGGATTTCCGCGCCGAGAACACGTCGGGCCTCGGCATCCGCGCGCTGGCGCAGGCCTTCGAGAGCGAGGGTTTCGAGGTGCTCGGCGTCACCAGCTACGGCGACCTGAGCCAGTTCGCGCAGCAGCAAAGCCGCGCCAGCGCCTTCATCCTGTCGATCGACGACGAGGAATTCACCGTCGGCCCCGACCTCGACCCCGCCGTGCTGAACCTGCGCAACTTCATCGGCGAGGTGCGCCGCAAGAATGCCGACGTGCCGATCTACATCTACGGCGAGACCCGCACCTCGCGCCACATCCCGAACGACATCCTGCGCGAGCTGCACGGCTTCATCCACATGTTCGAGGACACGCCGGAATTCGTGGCGCGCCACATCATCCGCGAAGCCAAGAGCTACCTCGAAGGCGTGCAGCCGCCGTTCTTCAAGGCGCTGATCGACTATGCGGAGGACGGTTCGTACTCCTGGCACTGCCCGGGCCACTCGGGCGGCGTCGCCTTCCTCAAGAGCCCGGTCGGCCAGATGTTCCACCAGTTCTTCGGCGAGAACATGCTGCGCGCCGACGTCTGCAACGCGGTCGAGGAACTCGGACAGCTGCTCGACCACACCGGGCCGGTGGCGGCCAGCGAACGCAACGCGGCGCGCATCTTCAATGCCGACCACTGCTTCTTCGTGACCAACGGCACCAGCACCAGCAACAAGATGGTGTGGCATCACACGGTGGCGCCGGACGACGTCGTGGTGGTCGACCGCAATTGCCACAAGTCGATCCTGCACGCGATCGTGATGACGGGCGCCATTCCGGTCTTCATGAAGCCCACGCGCAATCACTTCGGCATCATCGGGCCGATCCCGAAGAGCGAGTTCGAGCCGGCCGCGATCCGGGCCAAGATCCGCGCCAACCCGCTGCTCTCGCACGTGGACGCCGACAAGGTCAAGCCGCGCGTGATGACGCTCACGCAATCGACCTACGACGGCGTGATCTACAACACCGAGACCATCAAGGGCATGCTGGACGGCTACGTCGACACGCTGCATTTCGACGAGGCCTGGCTGCCGCACGCGGCCTTCCATCCGTTCTACGGCGCCTACCACGCGATGGGCAAGCGCCGCGTGCGGCCCAAGGAATCGCTGGTGTTCGCGACGCAGTCCACCCACAAGCTGCTGGCCGGCATCAGCCAGGCCAGCCACGTGCTGGTGCAGGACTCGCAGAACCGCGCGCTCGACCGCGACCTGTTCAACGAGGCCTACCTGATGCACTCGTCGACCAGCCCGCAGTACGCGATCATCGCCAGCTGCGACGTGGCGGCCGCGATGATGGAGCCGCCCGGCGGCACCGCGCTGGTGGAGGAGAGCATTCTCGAGGCGCTCGACTTCCGCCGTGCGATGCGCAAGGTCGAGGACGAGTTTGGCAAGGATGAGTGGTGGTTCAAGGTCTGGGGCCCCGAGAAGCTGGTCGACGAGGGCATCGGCCGCGCCGACGACTGGATCATGAAGGGCGAGGGCAGCACCGAGCGCAAGACCAAGCACTCGGCGCGCAACTGGCACGGCTTCGGCAAGCTGGCCGATGGCTTCAACATGCTCGACCCGATCAAGTCGACCATCGTGACGCCCGGCCTCGACCTCAACGGCAAGTTCGCGCCGACGGGCATTCCCGCCAGCATCGTCACCAAGTTCCTGGCCGAGCACGGCGTGATCGTCGAGAAGACCGGCCTCTACAGCTTCTTCATCATGTTCACGATCGGCATCACCAAGGGCCGATGGAACACGCTGCTCACGGCGCTGCAGCAGTTCAAGGACGACTACGCGCGCAACCAGCCGATGTGGCGCATCCTGCCCGAGTTCTGCCAGCAGCATCCGGGCTACGAGCGCCTCGGGCTGCGCGATCTGTGCCAGCACATCCACCAGCTCTATGCCCGCTTCGATGTCGCGCGGCTCACGACCGAGATGTACCTGAGCGACCTGACGCCGGCGATGAAGCCCAGCGATGCCTTCGCCCACATCGCCCACCGCAAGACCGAGCGCGTGGAGATCGACGAGCTCGAGGGCCGCGTCACCACCAGCCTGATCACGCCGTATCCGCCCGGCATTCCGCTGCTGATTCCGGGCGAGGTCTTCAACAAGAAGATCGTCGACTACCTGAAGTTCGCGCGGGAATTCAACACCGAGTGCCCGGGCTTCGAGACCGACATCCACGGACTGGTCGGACGCATCGACGAGACCGGCAAGAAGCGCTACTACGCGGACTGCGTGCGCTGAAGCGCGCTGCGGCTCAGGACTCGACGTCGTCGCGCACGCGCATGAAACGCGCGAACCTCGGCACGCCACCGGGGTTCGTTCCGTTGTAGCGATAGGTGACCCAACTGCCGATCGCGGGTGGGTCATCACGCTCGGCATCGCTGAAGCCGCTGCCGATCTTGAAGCGCTTGCCGTCCGGCATCTCGACCAGGAGCGCGCCCAGCCGACCGGCGTACTTGCCCCGGCCGGCGACGTGCGCGACCACGCGCGCCTCGGCATCGTCGTAGGGCTTGAACTTGAGCAGGTCGGCCGTGCGTTCGCCGCGGTAGGGCGAAGCGCCGCGGTGCAGCACCAGGCCTTCGCCACCCATCCGGACCGTCTTGTCGAGCAGCGCCTGCAGCGCTTCGGGCGTGGTCGCGCGTTGCTGCGGAACAAGCACCAGCCAGGGCGCTGCCGTGATCGGCAGCACTTTTCGCAGCACGGCGAGGCGTGTCGTGAAGTCACCGGGTTCGGTGGGCAGATCGAACACCATGAAATGCATCTCGCGCCAGGCCGCGTCGACCGGCGTCTCGCTGCGCACCGCGGAGACTGCGTGCGAGAAACGGCCGCGGCCTGCCCAGAGTTCGCCGTCCATCGGCATTGCCGGCAACGCGGCGGTGAACCACGCGGGCGACGTGACGCGCTCGCCGCCGCGCGTCCACAGTTGCTTGCCGTCCCAGTAGCCGCGCACGCCGTCGTATTTTTCGCTCACCCATTGGTCGTTCAGCGCGAGGCCGGGGCGGTAGACCTCGGGCCGCATGAGAGCAGGGGCCGTGGCGGCATTGCGGGCCTGTGCCTCGGGCAGGGCCGACAGGGTGCAGGCGGCGCCGATGGCGGTGAAGAGAAGGGCCCGGCGAGACACGGGCCGGCTGGCCCCGGGCGAACGGATGCTTGAACTCATGGTCGACTCCCCGACATTTTTTGATATGCCGGAGATTATGAAAGATCGGCGACCGGGTCCGGCCCGCCGCCGCGCGCTTCGCCTCAGGCCGCCGGTTCGGCCATCCCGCCGACGACCTGGCTGAAGCCGCCATCGACATAGGTGATGCCCGCCGTCACGCCGCTGGCGAGGTCGCTCAGCAGGAAGGCGGCCACGTTGCCGACTTCCTCGATGGTCACGTTGCGGCGGATCGGCGATACCTCGGCCACGGCCGCAAGCATCTTGCCGAAGCCCTTGATGCCGCTGGCTGCCAGCGTCTTGATCGGGCCGGCGCTGATGCCGTTGACGCGCATGCCGCGGGGGCCGAGCGACTCGGCCATGTAGCGCACCGACGCTTCGAGCGAGGCCTTGGCCAGGCCCATCGTGTTGTAGTTGGGCAGCGCGCGCAGGGCGCCCAGGTAGGTGAGCGTCAGCAGCGCCGACTTGTCGTTGAGGTAGGGCAGCGCAGCCCGGGCCATGGCGGGGAAGCTGTAGGCGCTGATGTCATGCGCGATCTTGAAGCCTTCGCGCGACAGGCCCTCGAGGAAGTCGCCGGCAATGGCCTCGCGCGGCGCGAAGCCGATGCTGTGGACGAAGCCGTCGAACTTGGGCCAGGTCTGCGCGAGATCGGCGAAGAGCTTGTCGATCTGCGCGTCGTCGCCGACGTCGCAGTCGAAGACCAGCTTCGAATCGAAGTCGGCCGCGAACTCGGTGATGCGGTCCTTGAAGCGCTCGCCGACATAGCTGAAGGCCAGCTCTGCGCCCTGCGCGTGGCATGCCCTGGCGATGCCGTAGGCGATGGAGCGGTTGCTCAGCACGCCCGTGATCAGAAGTTTTTTGCCGGAAAGAAAGCCCATAAGACGACCTCGTGAAAATCTTGTGCAGAATTCTCGCATGCGGGTTCTCTGGGTCTGTTGGCTGATGTGGTGTGCGATGCCCGCCTGGGCCGCGCATGGCTACGCGCTCTGGGACGACCTCAAGTACCCGCCGGGCTTCACCGCCTTCGACTACGTCAATCCCGAGGCGCCCAAGGGTGGTGAACTGCGCCTGGTCAGCAATGAGCGCTATTCGACCTTCGACAAGTACAACCCCTTCACCATCAAGGGCGCGCCGCCGGCCTACCTGGCGACGCTGATGTTCGATACCTTGCTCGCCACGTCGATGGACGAGACCGCGTCGGCCTACGGCCTGCTCGCCGAGGACGTGGCCGTCGCGCCCGATCGCCTGAGCGCGACCTTCAGGCTGCGGCCGCAGGCGCGCTTCCACGATGGCACGCCGGTCGAGGCGGGCGACGTCAAGCACAGCTTCGACACGCTGGTCGGTCCCTTTGTCTCGCCGTCGTACAGGACGACGCTCGAGGACGTGAGCGGCGCCGAGGTCATCGATGCCCGGACCATCCGCTTCACCTTCAAGAAGCCGAATCGCGAACTGCCGCTGCTGGTCGGCGCGCTGCCCATCTTCAGCCGCCGATGGGGCATGGAGAACGGCAAGGCCAAGCCTTTCGATCAGGTGGTGATGGACATCCCGATCGGCAGCGGGCCCTACAAGATCGGCCCGGTGCGCTTCGGCAAGGACATCACCTATGTGCGCGATCCGAACTACTGGGCACGCGATCTGGGCGTCAAGCGCGGCAGCGCCAACTTCGATCGGATCACGGTCAAGATCTACCAGGACAACACGGCCCGCCTCGAAGCGCTCAAGGCCGGTGAGTTCGACATGATGAGTTTCTATTCGGCCGGCGACTGGGCGCGGCGCGTGAAAGGCAAGCGCTTCGACACCGGTGAGCTCGTCAAGCACGAGTTCGCCCACAAGCTGCCGTCGGGCTTCCAGAGCTACGTGCTGAACAGTCGCCGTCCCAAGCTGCAGGACCCGCGCGTGCGCGAGGCGCTGGGCCTGGCGCTGGACTACGAGTGGATGAACCGCCAGATGTTCTACGGCGGCTATCCGCGCGTTTCGGACCTGTTCGGCAACACCGATTGCGAGACCCACGGCCTGCCGTCGCCCGAAGAGCTCGCGCTGCTGGCGCCATGGCGCGGCAAGATCCCCGACGCCGCCTTCGGTCCGATGTACGTGCCGCCGACCACCGAGGGCCCGGGCCAATCCCTGCGCAACAACCTGCGCCGCGCGCGCGATCTGCTGAAGCAGGCCGGCTGGGAATACCGCGACGGCGCATTGCGCAACGCCCAGGGCGAAGCGATGGTGCTCGAATACCTCGACAGCAAGGAAGGCGGCGTGCGCACGGTGTCGCCCTGGCTGCGCAACCTCGACAAGCTCGGCATCCGGCTCAACTTCGCCACGGTCGACTTCGCGCTGTACCAGCAGCGCCTGGACAAGTTCGAGTTCGACATCACGAGCATCAATTTTCCGGGCACCAACGATCCGGGGCAGCAGCTGGCGGACATCTTCGGCAGCAAGGCGGCGAAGACGGAAGGCTCCGGCAACTACATGGGCGTGAGCAGTCCGGCGGTCGACGCACTGCTGACCGATATCGCGGGCGCCCACAGCAAGTCCGAACTGCTGCCGGCCTGCCATGCGCTCGACCGCGTGATCATGCACAGCCACTACATCATTCCGCAGTGGACGCTGACGGTGCACCGTGTCGTCTACGACGCGTGGCGCCTCGCCTTCAAGGCGCCGATGCCGCCCTATACGCAGGCCGAGGACTGGGTCATGTCGACCTGGTGGGCCAAATAGGGAAGTCCGATGCTGGCCTATATCGTCAAGCGCCTGCTGCTGTTCATCCCGACGCTGCTCGGCGTGCTGCTGGTGACCTTCGTCGTCATCCAGTTCGTGCCGGGCGGTCCGGTGGAGCAGTACCTGGCCGAGGCCAAGAGCAGTGGCCGCGGCGGCTTCGAATCCGGTGGCGCGAACTACCGCGGCAACCAGGGCGTCGATCCGAAGCGGCTGGCCGAGATCAAGGCGCTCTACGGCTTCGACAAGCCGGCGCCCGAGCGGCTGTGGCTGATGCTGCGCCAGTTCGCGCACTTCGACCTGGGCCGCAGCTTCTTCCAGAACAAGGACGTGTGGACGCTGATCCTCGAGAAGCTGCCGGTGTCGATCAGCCTCGGCCTCTGGACCTTCTTCATCAGCTACGGCGTGGCCATTCCGCTCGGCGTGGCCAAGGCGGTGCGCGCCGGCACGCGCTTCGACCTGGTGAGCACGCTGCTGATCCTGATCGGCTACGCGATTCCGGGCTTCGTGCTCGGCGTGGCGCTGCTGGTGATCTTCGGCGGGCAATTGCAGTGGTTTCCGTTGCGCGGACTGACCTCGGCGAACTGGGACGACATGGGCTGGGGTGCGCGCATCGTCGACTACCTCTGGCACATCACGCTGCCGGTGACGGCCATGGTGCTCGGCAGTTTCGCGGTGACGGCCATGCTCACCAAGAACGCCTTCCTCGAGGAGATCCGCAAGCAGTACGTGCTGACCGCGCGGGCCAAGGGACTGGGCGAGCGGCAGGTGCTGTGGAAGCACGTGTTCCGCAACGCGCTGATCCCGATCATCACCGGACTGCCGTCGGCTTTCATCGGCGCCTTCTTCACCGGCGCCCTGCTGATCGAGACGCTGTTCTCGCTCGACGGCATGGGCCTCCTGGGCTACGAGAGCGTGATCCGGCGCGACTATCCGGTGGTGCTCGGCACGCTCTACCTCTTCACGCTGATCGGCCTGGTGACCAAGCTGATCTCGGACCTTTGCTATGTCTGGGTCGATCCGAGGGTGAAGTTTGACTAGCGCGCTGCCTGCTGCCCCGATGCCGCTGAGTCCCGGCCGCCGCGCGTGGCTGCGTTTCAAGCGCAACCGGCTGGGTTACTGGAGCCTGGTGCTGTTCGTGCTGATGGTCGTCACGAGCCTGTTTGCCGAAGTGCTGTCGACCGACCGTCCGCTGGTCATGCGCTACGAAGGCAAGCTGTATTTCCCGGTGCTGCACGACTATTCGGAGAAGACCTTCGGCGGCGACTTCGAGACGCCGGCCGACTACCTCGATCCGTTCATTCGCGAGCGCATCACCCGGGGCGGCAACTGGGCGATCTATGCGCCCAATCCCTACGGCCCGACGACGCTGAACTACTTCGCCAAGTCGCCGAGCCCGGCCGCACCCACGCGCGACAACTGGCTGGGCACCGACGACCGCGGCCGCGATCTGCTGGCCCAACTGCTCTACGGCTTTCGGGTCAGCGTGCTGTTCGGGCTGGCGCTCACGGCGATCGGCACGGTGCTCGGCATCGCAGCCGGCGCGGTGCAGGGCTATTTCGCCGGCAAGACCGACCTCGCATTCCAGCGCTTCATCGAGATCTGGGGCTCGATGCCGGAGCTGTACCTGTTGATCATCTTCAGCGCGATCTTCGCGCCCAGCGTCGCATTGCTGCTGGTCCTGCTGAGCCTGTTCGGCTGGATGGGCCTCGCGGACTACGTGCGCGCGGAGTTCCTGCGCAACCGACAGATGGACTACGTGCGCGCGGCACGGGCGCTCGGCGTCGGCAACCTGCAGATCATGTGGCGCCACATCCTGCCCAACAGCATGGTGCCGGTCGTGACCTTCCTGCCGTTTCGCATGAGCGCGGCGATCCTTGCATTGACCTCGCTCGATTTTCTCGGCCTCGGCGTGCCGCCGGGCACGCCCTCGCTCGGCGAGCTGCTGAGCCAGGGCAAGGTCAACATCGATGCCTGGTGGATCTCGCTGTCGACCTTCGGCGTGCTGGTGATCACGCTGATGCTGCTGACCTTCATGGGTGATGCGCTGCGTGACGCGCTCGATCCGCGGAAGGCCGAGCTGTGAGCGGCGTGCTGCTGACCGTCGAGGGACTGCGCGTCGCATTCGGCGGCAAGGAAGTGGTGCACGGCATCGATTTCGCGATTCGCGAGGGCGAGAAACTGGCGCTGGTCGGCGAGTCGGGCTCGGGCAAGACCGTGACCGCGCTGAGCCTGCTGCGACTGGTGCAGAACGCCGAGCTCTCGGGGCGCGCGACCTTCGCCGGCGCGCAGGGTACGGGTGCACGCGACCTGCTCGCAATGCCCGAGCGCGCGCTGCGCGGCATCCGCGGCAAGGAGATTGCGATGATCTTCCAGGAACCGATGACGGCGCTCAACGCGCTCTACACGGTCGGCGACCAGATCGCCGAGGTGCTCGAACTGCACCAGGGCCTGCCGGTGCGCGCGGCACACGAAGCCGCCGTGCAACTGCTGGCCGACACCGGCATTCCGGAGTCGGCGCGGCGGGCGAGGGCGTTTCCGCATCAGCTGTCGGGCGGCCAGCGCCAGCGCGCGATGATCGCGATGGCGCTCGCCTGCAGGCCGCGGCTGCTTTTGGCCGACGAACCGACGACGGCGCTCGATGTGACGGTGCGGGCGCAGATCCTCGATCTGCTCGCCGACCTGCAGCGCAGGTACGGCATGGCCGTGCTGCTGATCACGCACGACCTCAACCTCGTGCGCCGCTTCGCCGACCGCGTGGCCGTGATGGAGAACGGCGACATCGTGGAACACGGCGAGGTCGCGCGCGTGTTCGAGGCGCCGCGGCATGCCTACACGCGCAAGCTGATCGACAGCCGCCCGGCGCGCGACGTGGCGCCGGCCGCGGTCGAGCCGAGTGCGGCGCCGGTGCTCGAGGCCAAGGGCCTGCGCGTGAGCTATCCGATGGCGCGGCCGGGCATGGCCGGCTGGTTCCGCAAGGACGAGTTCGTGGCGGTGCACGGCGCCGATTTCCGCATCGCGCCGCGCGAGACCCTGGGCGTGGTCGGCGAGTCGGGCTCGGGCAAATCGACCCTCGCGCTCGCGGCGCTCGGCCTGTTGCCGCACCGGGGCCTGCTGGATGTCGCCGGCCGTCAATGGGGTGGCGCGCGCGGTGGCGACCGCGCGCTGCGCCGCGTGATGCAGGTCGTGTTCCAGGATCCGTTTTCCTCGCTCTCGCCGCGCATGACGGTCGAGCAGATCGTGGGCGAAGGCCTCACGGTGCACGCACCCGAACTCGACACGGCCGCGCGCCGAATGCGCGCCCTCGCGGCGCTGGCCGATGTCGGGCTCACCGAGGCGCAATTCCCGTCGCTGCTCCAGCGCTATCCGCACGAGTTCTCGGGCGGCCAGCGCCAGCGGCTGGCGATCGCACGGGCATTGATCGTCGATCCGCAACTGCTTGTGCTCGACGAGCCCACCAGCGCGCTCGACGTCACCATCCAGAAGCAGGTGCTCGGCCTGCTGCAGCGCCTGCAGCGCGAGCGCGGCCTGAGCTATCTGTTGATCACCCATGATGTCGAGGTGATCCGCGCGATGGCGCACCAGGTCATCGTGATGAAGGACGGCGCCATCCTCGAGTCGGGCCCCGTCGAGCGCGTGCTCGACGCACCCGAGCACCCCTACACGCAAAAGCTGGTGGCCGCAGCGCTGGCCGATTAGAAAAACGCGGAGAGACGAATGTCGCAGATCGGATACGACCCGCGTGGCGCCTGGCGCGCCGCGCTGGCCTGCATGGTGGCCCTGGCCGTCGCCATGGGCCTGGGGCGCTTTGCCTTCACGCCGATGCTGCCGATCATGCTGCACGAGGGCAAGCTGGACCTGCAGGGCGGCGGCGTGCTGGCATCGCTCAACTACCTCGGCTACTTCGTTGGTGCGCTCGTCTGCGCGGCGATCCGCATGAAGGCGGCCAGCATGGTGCGCGGCGGCCTGATCGCCACGGCCGCGCTGCTGATCGGCATGGGGCTGGTGCAGGACTTCACCCTGTGGGGCATCCTGCGCACGGCCGCCGGGGTGGTGAGCGCCTGGACCTTCGTCTTCGCTTCCGGATGGGGTCTGCGGCGGCTGGCGGAAACCGGAGCGCCCGCCTTGGGCGGCGTGATCTACGCGGGTCCGGGCATCGGCATCGTGGCGACCGGCCTGCTGGGTGGCGCCGTCGGACGCTGGGGATCGGAGGCGGGCTGGATCGGGTTCGGATTGCTGTCGCTGCTGCTGATCGCCGTGATCTGGCGGATCTTCGGCGACCGTGAACCGGCCAGTGCCGCGAACATCGGGCAAAGCGCGCCGCCGACGGCAGCCGAAGCGGCCGCGGCGCGCAGCGATGCGGGCTGGCTCGTCGCGCTCTACGGATTGGCGGGTTTCGGCTACATCATCACCGCCACCTTCCTGCCCGTGATCGCGCGGCAGGCGCTGCCGGGCTCGCCCTGGCCCGACCTGTTCTGGCCCCTGCTCGGGATCGCGGTCGTGGTGGGCGCGCTGATCGGTGCCCGTGCGCCCATCGAGTGGGACAACCGCTTGCTGCTGGCCTGCGCCTACATGCTGCAGGCCTCCGGCATCGTGCTGTCGGTCGTGTGGCCGACGATCGCCGGCTTCGCGCTGGGCAGCCTGCTGGTCGGCCTCCCATTCACCGCCATCACCCTGTTCGCCATGCGGGATGCGCGGCGCCTGAGGGGAAATGCGTCGGCCGGGCTGATCGGCTATGCGACCGCGTCCTATGGGGTCGGGCAGATTCTCGGACCGCTGTTCGCCGCGCCACTGGCCCAGCGCACCGGCTCGTTCACCGTGCCTTTGCTGGTCGCGGCGGCGACCCTGGGGCTCGGGGCGGCACTGTTCGTGCACGTCTGGAGCCGTTCCAGGCTTGCGCAAGGCCGATTGCCCACGTAGAAACCCCTGCCGGGTAACGCGTTTGGCATATAATTCGAGGCTCACGACCAAACGGGCGGGTACCAACCGCCCGTTTTTTATTGGTCGAAGCATTCTTGGGCATTCTTGATTTCGCAGGCGAATTCAGGCGGGTGGATTCGGGCGGGGCGGAATGCAGCGAGCAGTTCAGGCGGCGGCTGGGCAACATCAAGGGCGCATACAGACACGTGGCATTGCAGCAGACAGTGGAACAAACCGTGGCCGGACTCGGCTACGACCTGATCGAGGTCGAACGCTCGGCCGGGGGACTGCTGCGCGTGACGATTGATTTGCCATGGAATGCCCCCAATTCGGAAGCTGCGGCCGCCGGCGCGCCGGAGCCCTTCGTCACCGTCGAAGACTGCGAGAAGGTGACCCGGCAACTGCAGTTCGCGCTCGAGGTGGACGGCGCCGATTACAAGCGGCTCGAAGTGTCGTCGCCGGGTATTGACCGGCCGTTGCGCAGTGAGCAGGATTTCGAACGTTTTGCGGGCGAGGTGATCGACATCACGCTCAAGGCGCCGATGGGTGCGGCGGCCGGCGGCCAGGTGTCCGCCAGCCGCAAGAAGTTTCGCGGCACGCTGGAGCGGGTCGCCGGGGCCGACGGCTCGCAGGGCTGGCAGATCGTCTGGACCGACGAACCGCAGCCGAAGCCGGGTCAGAAGATCAGCAAGAAGCGCGCACCTGCAACCCTGCAGGCGCTGGGTTTTGCGCTGGACGAGCTGCGCGAAGCGCGGCTGGCCCCGATAGTGGATTTCAAGGGGCGCAGGCCCAAACCTGGCACGGTGGTGTCGGACTGAACGAGGAGCGTAGTGGCATGAATCGCGAAATGTTGATGTTGGTGGATGCGATCTCGCGCGAGAAGAACGTCGAACGCGACGTCGTCTTCGGCGCGGTCGAGTCCGCCCTGGCGCAAGCCACCAAGAAGCTCTATCAGGGCGACGTGGACATCCGCGTCGCGGTCGATCGCGACAGCGGCGACTACGAGACCTTCCGCCGCTGGCACGTGGTGCCCGACGAAGCCGGCCTGCAGTTGCCCGACCAGGAAATCCTCCTGTTCGAAGCCAAGGAAGAAATGCCCGATATCGAGCTCGACGAGTACATCGAGGAATCGGTGGAGTCGGTGCCGATCGGCCGCATCGGCGCGATGGCGGCCAAGCAGGTGATCCTGCAGAAGATCCGCGACGCCGAGCGCGAGATGTTGCTCAACGACTTCATGTCGCGCGGCGAGAAGATCTTCACCGGCACCGTCAAGCGCCTGGACAAGGGCGACATCATCGTCGAGGCCGGCCGCGTCGAAGGGCGCCTGCGCCGCAGCGAGATGATCGCCAAGGAAAACCTGCGCAACGGCGACCGCGTGCGGGCCATGATCATGGAGGTCGACCTCACGCTGCGCGGCGCGCCGATCATCCTGTCGCGCTCCGCGCCCGAGTTCATGATCGAGCTGTTCCGCCAGGAAGTGCCCGAGATCGAGCAGGGCCTGCTCGAGATCAAGAGCTGCGCCCGCGATCCCGGTTCGCGCGCCAAGATCGCCGTGCTCTCGCACGACAAGCGCGTCGACCCCATCGGCACCTGCGTCGGCGTGCGCGGCACCCGCGTCAACGCCGTCACCAACGAGCTCGCCGGCGAGCGCGTCGACATCGTGCTGTGGAGCGAGGATCCGGCCCAGTTCGTGATCGGCGCGCTGGCGCCGGCCAACGTGTCGTCGATCGTGGTCGACGAGGAAAAGCATGCGATGGACGTGGTGGTCGACGAGGAAAACCTCGCGATCGCCATCGGCCGCGGCGGCCAGAACGTGCGGCTCGCTTCCGACCTGACCGGCTGGAAGATCAACATCATGGACGCCAACGAATCGGCCCAGAAGCAGGCGACCGAGACCGATGCCAGCCGCAAGCTGTTCATGGAGAGGCTCGATGTCGACGAGGAGATCGCCGACATCCTGATCTCCGAAGGCTTCACCAGCCTGGAAGAAGTGGCCTACGTGCCGATTTCCGAACTGCTCGAGATCGAGAGCTTCGACGAAGACACGATCAACGAGCTGCGCTCGCGCGCCAAGGATGCGCTGCTGACCATGGAGATTGCCAAGGAAGAGAATGCCGAAGGCGTCTCGCAGAACCTGCGCGACCTCGAAGGGCTCGACCCGGCGCTGATTCCCAAATTGGCCGAGGCGGGTGTCCACACCCGTGACGACCTGGCCGACCTTGCGGTCGATGAACTCACCGAGATCACCGGCCACAGCGCCGATGACGCCAAGAACCTCATCTTGAAAGCCCGCGAACACTGGTTCGCCGGCCAAGAGTGATGGTCATGGAGGCACGAAACCAATATGTCCAGTACCACTGTCGCCGAGTTCGCGAACGAGCTCAAGAAGACTCCCGAAATCCTGCTTGACCAGCTCAAGAGCGCAGGCGTGGCCAAGGCCGCGCCGTCCGATGCGCTCACCGAGGCCGACAAGCAGCGCCTGCTTGGCTTCCTCAAGGCCAGCCACGGCACGATCGAGCCCGAGCGCAAGAAGATCACGCTGACCAAGAAGTCGACCAGCGAGATCAAGCAAGCCGATGCCACCGGCCGCGCGCGCACGATCCAGGTCGAGGTGCGCAAGAAGCGCACCTTCATCCAGCGCGACGAAGGCCATCCCGCCACGCCCGAGCTGGCACCGCAGGCCGAGGCGCCTGCGGCCGCGCCGGCCGCGCCCCGCATCGACGAAGCCGAGCTCGCACGCCGCGAGGAAGAAGCGCGACGCCAGGCCGAGCTGATCCGCCGCCAGGAAGAAGAGCTGGTGGAAAAGCGCCGCGTGCGCGAAGAAACCGAAGCCCGCGAACGCGAGCAGGCCGAGCGCGCCGAGAAGGCCGAACAGGAAGCCAGGGCGGCCCGCAAGAAGGCGGCCGAGGCGCCTGCCGTCGTGACCGAAGGCGCGCCGGAGCCCGTCGCCGAAGCGCCGGCCGTGGCCGATCGCAAGGCGGCCGCCGAAGCTGCCGCCACGCAGGCCAAGGACGATGCCAAGGCGGATGCCAAGGCCAAGGCTGCTGCCGAATCGAAGGCTCGTGCCGACGAGGAAGCCGCGCGCGCCAAGGATCTCGACGAGCGCCGCCGCAAGGCACTCGCCGAGGCGGAAGCCATCCGCGCCATGATGAATGCGCCTGCGCGCGTTCTGGTGCCCCACAAGGCGCCGGAAAAGCCGGCACCCGAAGCCAAGGCGGCCGTCAAGGGCACGCTGCACAAGCCGGCCGCGCCCGCGGCCCGCACCGCGGCGCCCGCCGCGCCCGGCAGTACGGCGCCCGGCGCCGGCAAGGAAGTCAAGTCGGCCAAGCTCTCGTCGAGCTGGGCCGGCGACACCGCCAAGAAAAAGGAAATCAAGACCCGTGGCGACGCCAGCGGTGGCGTCGGCCGGGGCAACTGGCGCGGCGGTCCGCGCGGGCGTCGCGGCAACGACCGCGGTGGCCAGGAAGAGCGCGTGCAGGCCGCACCGGTCGAGGCGCGCGTGCTCGAAGTGCACGTGCCCGAAACCATCACGGTCTCCGAGCTCGCGCACAAGATGGCCGTCAAGGCGTCCGAAGTCATCAAGCAACTGATGAAGCTCGGCCAGATGGCGACCATCAACCAGTCGCTGGACCAGGACACCGCGATGATCATCGTGGAGGACATGGGCCATACCGCGGTGGTCGCCGCGCTGGACGATCCGGAAGCCTTCACCGACGAGGACGTGTCGGCGCAGGAAGCCGAGGCGCTGCCGCGCGCA
Organism: Variovorax sp. PBL-E5; assembly: GCF_901827185.1. Classification (NCBI taxonomy): domain Bacteria; kingdom Pseudomonadati; phylum Pseudomonadota; class Betaproteobacteria; order Burkholderiales; family Comamonadaceae; genus Variovorax; species Variovorax sp. PBL-E5. Next base: position 2,711,315 of record NZ_LR594671.1, read on the forward strand.
CCGGTGGTCACCGTCATGGGTCACGTCGACCACGGCAAGACTTCGCTGCTCGACTACATCCGCCGCGCCAAGGTCGCAGCGGGCGAGGCCGGCGGCATCACGCAGCACATCGGCGCTTACCACGTCGAGACGGCGCGCGGCATGGTGTCCTTCCTCGATACCCCGGGCCACGAGGCGTTCACCGCCATGCGTGCCCGCGGTGCCCAGGCCACCGACATCGTGATCCTGGTGGTCGCGGCGGACGACGGCGTCATGCCGCAGACCAAGGAAGCCATCAAGCACGCGAAGGCGGCCGGCGTGCCGATCGTGGTCGCGATCAACAAGATCGACAAGCCCGATGCCAACCTCGACCGTGTGAAGCAGGAGCTGGTGGCCGAGGAAGTCGTGCCCGAGGAATACGGCGGCGACGTGCCTTTCGTGCCGGTCTCCGCAAAGACCGGGGAGGGCGTGGACAACCTGCTCGAACAGGTGCTGCTGCAAGCCGAAGTGCTGGAGCTCAAGGCGCCGGTGGATGCCGCTGCCAAGGGCCTGGTCATCGAGGCGCAGCTCGACAAGGGCCGCGGCCCGGTTGCCACCGTGCTGGTGCAATCCGGCACGCTCAAGACCGGCGACGTGGTGCTGGCCGGCTCGACCTATGGCCGCGTGCGCGCCATGCTGGACGAGGACGGCAAGAGCATCAAGACCGCGGGTCCGTCGATTCCGGTCGAGATCCAGGGCCTGACCGAGGTGCCGCAGGCCGGCGACGAGTTCATGGTGATGGGCGACGAGCGCCGCGCGCGCGAGATCGCGACCTACCGCGCCGGCAAGTTCCGCAACACCAAGCTGGCGAAGGCCCAGGCCGCGAACCTGCAGAACATGTTCACCGACCTGTCGGCGGGCGAGGTGCAGACGCTGCGCATCATCATCAAGGCCGATGTCCAGGGCTCGCAGGAAGCGCTGGCCCAGTCGCTGCTCAAGCTGGCGACGGAGGAGGTCAAGGTGCAGATGGTGTACGCCGGCGTGGGCGGCATCAGCGAAAGCGACATCAACCTCGCCATCGCTTCGAAGGCGATCGTGATCGGCTTCAACGTGCGGGCTGATGCCGGTGCGCGCAAGCTGGCCGAAGGCAACGGCGTGCAGCTGCACTACTACAGCATCATCTACGACGCGGTCGACGAGATCAAGGTCGCGATGTCCGGCATGCTGGCACCCGAGCGGCGCGAAGAGGTCATCGGTTCGGCCGAGATCCGCACCGTGTTCGTGGCCTCCAAGATCGGCACGGTCGCGGGTTGCATGGTCACCGCGGGTTCGGTCAACCGCAGCGCGCATTTCCGCCTGCTGCGCGACAACGTGGTGATCTACACCGGCGAGATCGATTCGATCAAGCGCCTCAAGGATGATGTGCGCGAAGTGCGCGAAGGCTTCGAGTGCGGTATCAAGCTCAAGAACTACAACGACATCAAGGAAGGTGATCAGCTGGAGTTCTTCGAGATCAAGGAAATCGCCAGAACGCTCTGAGCGTCTGCTGAGTCTTTGACATGCCCAAACGCAAAGCCGCCACCCCCAACCGCGCCTTCAAGGTCGCCGATCAGATCCAGCGCGATCTGACGGAGCTGATCGCGCGCGAGTTGAAGGATCCGCGGGTGGGCATGGTCACGATCCAGGCGGTGGAGGTGACGCCGGACTACGCGCATGCGAAGGTCTTCTTCAGCCTGCTGGTGGGCGATCCGGTGGAAACCACCGAGGCGCTCAACCAGGCTGCGGGCTTCCTGCGCAACGGCCTGTTCAAGCGCCTGCACATCCACACGGTGCCGACGCTGCATTTCCAGTTCGACCGCACGACCGAGCGCGCCGCCGACATGAATGCGCTCATTGCGCAGGCCGTCGCTTCCCGTTCCAAAGACGACTGAAGATGAACGCGCCACGCACACGGGTGCAGCGGCGCCCTGTGCACGGGGTGTTGTTGCTCGACAAGCCGCTGGGTCTTTCCAGCAACCAGGCCTTGCAGAAGGCCAAGTGGCTGCTGCGCGCCGAGAAGGCGGGCCATACCGGCACGCTCGATCCGCTCGCGAGCGGCGTGCTGCCGCTGTGCTTCGGCGCGGCCACCAAGTTCAGCCAGCTGCATCTCGATGCCGACAAGACCTACGAAGCCGCGGCGCGGCTCGGCGTGAAGACCTCGACCGGCGATGCCGAAGGCGAGGTGATCGACGAGCGGCCGGTCGCATTCACGCCGAGTGATCTCGCGCAAGTCGCGACGAAATTCACCGGGCCGATCCGCCAGGTGCCACCGATGCACAGCGCGCTCAAGAAGGACGGCAAGGCGCTCTACGAATACGCCCGCGAAGGCGTCGAGATCGAGCGCGCGGCGCGCGATGTGGTGATCCACAGGCTCGCGCTCTCGGCCTTGTCGGCGTGCGACATCCGCATCGATGCGACGGTGAGCAAGGGCACCTACATCCGCACCCTCGGCGAGGACATCGGCGAAGCGCTCGGCTGCGGCGCCCATCTCACCGCATTGCGGCGCACCGCCACGGGCGTGTTCGACATCGCGCAATGCGTGACACTGGAAGCGCTCGAAGCCATGGACGAAGCGCAGCGCCTCGCGCAGCTGCTGCCGATCGAGAGCCTCGTCGCCGGCCACACGAACGTCACGCTCGACACCGAAGATGCGGCACGCTTTCTTTCGGGCCTGCGCCGCCGCGGCGGCTGGCCCGATGCCGCGCAGGTCGCCGTGTTCGGCCGCGAGCCGCACGCCTTTCTCGGCACGGGACACGTCACGGCCGGCGAACTGATTCCGGGGCGCTTGCTGAACCCCATCGAAATCCAGCAGACACTTTTGACCGAAGCGACACCATGAGCAACACACAGATCCGCAACATCGCCATCATTGCCCACGTGGACCACGGCAAGACCACGATGGTCGACCAACTGCTGCGGCAGTCCGGCACCTTCGCCGAACACGAGAAAGTGGTCGACACCGTGATGGACAACAACGCGATCGAGAAAGAGCGCGGCATCACGATCCTGGCCAAGAACTGCGCCGTGACCTGGCAAGGCACGCACATCAACATCGTCGACACCCCCGGCCACGCCGACTTCGGCGGCGAAGTGGAACGTGCGCTCAGCATGGTGGACGGCGTGGTGCTGCTGATCGATGCGCAGGAAGGCCCGATGCCGCAGACCCGCTTCGTGACCAAGAAGGCGCTGGCACTGGGCCTGAAGCCCATCCTGGTGGTGAACAAGGTCGACAAGCCCGGCGCGCGGCCGGACTACGTGGTCAATGCCGCGTTCGACCTGTTCGACAAGCTCGGCGCCACCGACGAACAGCTGGACTTCCCGGTCGTCTATGCCTCGGGCATCAACGGCTGGTCGTCGCTCGAAGAAGGCGAGCACGGCGAGCAGTGGGGGCCCGACATGTCGGCCCTGTTCGATACGATTCTCAAGCACGTCCCGGCCCATGCGGGCGATGCCGACGCGCCGTTGCAGCTGCAGATTTCCGCGCTCGATTTCTCGAGCTTCGTGGGCCGCATCGGCGTCGGCCGCATCAACGCCGGCACCATCCGGCCCATGATGGACGTCGTGGTGATGGAAGGGCCGGACGGCAGTGCCGTCAAGGGCCGGGTCAACCAGGTGCTGACCTTCCAGGGCCTGGAGCGCGTGCAGGCCACCGAGGCCGGCCCGGGCGAGATCGTGCTGATCAACGGCATCGCCGACATCGGCATCGGCGTCACCGTCACCGACCCGGCCAATCCGGCGCCGCTACCGATGCTCAAGATCGACGAGCCGACGCTGACCATGAACTTCTGCGTCAACACCAGCCCGCTGGCCGGCCGCGAAGGCAAGTTCGTCACCAGCCGCCAGATCTGGGACCGTCTGCAAAAGGAGCTGCAGCACAACGTGGCCTTGCGCGTCAAGGAAACCAGTGAGGAAGGCATCTTCGAAGTCATGGGCCGCGGCGAACTGCACCTGACCATCCTGCTGGAGAACATGCGCCGCGAGGGCTATGAACTCGCCGTGTCCAAGCCGCGCGTGGTGTTCCGCGAGATCGGCGGCGAGCGGCACGAGCCGATCGAGCTGGTGACCGCCGACATCGAGGACCAGCATCAGGGCGGCGTGATGCAGGCGTTGGGCGAGCGCAAGGGCGAGCTGGTCAACATGGAGCCGGACGGCCGCGGCCGCGTGCGTCTCGAGTACCGCATTCCGGCGCGCGGCCTGATCGGCTTCACCAACGAATTCCTGAACCTGACGCGCGGCTCGGGCCTGATCTCCAACATCTTCGACAGCTACGAGCCGTACAAGGGCGAGATCGGCAGCCGCAAGAACGGCGTGCTGATCTCGATGGACGACGGCGAGATCTTCACCTACGCGCTGGGCAAGCTGGACGATCGCGGCCGCATGTTCGTGCGCGCGAACGACCCGGTGTACGAAGGCATGATCGTCGGCATCCACAGCCGCGACAACGACCTGGTGGTCAACGCCACGCGCACCAAGCAGCTGACCAACTTCCGCGTCTCGGGCAAGGAAGACGCGATCAAGATCACGCCGCCGATCGAGCTCACGCTGGAGTACGGCGTCGAGTTCATCGAGGACGACGAACTGGTCGAGATCACGCCCAAGAGCGTGCGCCTGCGCAAGCGCCACCTGAAGGAACATGAGCGCAAGCGCGCGAACCGCGAGACCGCCTGAGCCTGCGCTGACCCACGGCCGCGCGGCCTGGCTGATGGTCGTCGTGACCCTGATGTGGGCCACGGCCGGCGTCGTCACGCGCCAGCTCGAGCAGGCGAACAGCTTCGAGGTGACCTTCTGGCGCAGCTTCTTCACCTCGCTGTCGCTGATCGTGATCCTGCCGCTGTGGCAGGGCAGGGCCGTGTTCTCGAAGATCCGCCGCGGCGGGCGCGAGCTCTGGATCTCCGGCCTGTGCTGGAGCGTGATGTTCACCGCCTTCATGGTCGCGCTCACGCTGACGCGCGTGGCCGACGTGCTGGTGACCATGGCGGTGAGCCCGCTGCTGACGGCGCTGGCCGCGCGGATCGCCATCGGCCACAAGCTGGCATCGCGCACCTGGTTCGCCATCGTGCTGGCCGGGCTGGGCATCGGCTGGATGTACGGCAGCCAGCTGGGCGAGGGCGTCCTGCTGGGCACGCTGGTCGCTTTGTGCGTGCCGCTGGCCAGCGCCGCCAACTGGACCGTCGCCCAGCATGCGCACGCGAAAGGCCGCGAGATCGACCTGGTGCCCGCGGTGCTCATCGGCGCCATGCTCTCCGCGGCGGTCGCACTGCCGCTGGCATGGCCCTTTCAGGCGAATGCACACGATCTGGGACTGCTGGCCTTCCTCGGCCTGTTCCAGCTCGCGATCCCGTGCGTGCTCGCCATGGTGTGCGCGCGCGTGCTGAAGGCGCCGGAGGTGGCCCTGCTGGCGCTGCTCGAAGTCATCTTCGGCATTGCGCTGGCCTGGGTCGGTGCGGGCGAAGCGCCGACCGCCAGCGTGCTGGCCGGCGGCACGCTCGTCATCGGGGCACTGGTGCTCAACGCGCTGCTCGGTCTGCGCCCATGAAAAAGGCCGGCGCGAGGCCGGCCTTGTCGTGTCGAGGCCCGTCGCATGACGAGCCTTCGCGGGTTCAGGGCCGCGCGAGCTTCCAGATCTTGTTGAAGCCGTCGCCCGTCTTGTCGCCGGCCTTGGCGTCCTTCGAGTAGTAGTAGAGCGGCCAGCCCTTGTAGGCCCACTGCTTCTTGCCGTCGTCGCGCATGAGGATGGTGTAGCCGCCCATCGGCTTGGCGGTGTCGGTGGCCGTGAGCGGTGGCCAGGCCATGGCGCAGGGCCCGTTGCAGGCCGACTTGCCGCTGCCCGCCGCATCGCGGTCGAAGGTGTAGAGCGTCATGCCCGAGGGCCCGATCAGCACGCCGTCGGCGGTGCGGGTCGGGGTGTCCGGAGCCGAAGACATGGACATGCTTCCGCAACCGGCGAGCAGGGCAGCAGCGAGGATCGAGGCACTGATCAGTTTCATGGTGAAGTTTCTCCTTCGGGTTAAAAAACAGGAACGCGGACGCGGCAGTCTATCCTTCGGCCTTCTCGAGCTGGCGGTACACCGCGGTCGCGAGGCTCATCAATTGATCTCGCGGCAGGGCGCCCGCGAGCGCATAGCCAAAGCCGTGGTCGACCCAGTAGAAGCTCGGCACCGGACCGTCGGACGAGAAGCGGAACGCGGTCTCGCCGGCGCGTGCCGGATCGGCCGCGGCGCCCAGGCTGCCGATGTAGAGCGTGACCCGATCGCCGCCGGCCCGCTCGAACATGAACTGTGCCCGTGCGCCTTCGCTGCCCGGCAGCAGACGACCGCCGACCAGCGCGTAGCCCTGCGCCGACAGATCGGGCACCTTGAGCGCCTTGTCGAGCCGTTTCGACAGCCATTGGGCCAGATGCTGCTGTTCGGCCGCGGCCACCTCGACCGGATGCCGCTTCTCGGGCGCATAGACCACGTGCGCGACCTCCGCCGCATGCACGAATTCGCGCGTGGCCGGCGCGCGCGCCAGCAGCGTGCCGCTTGCCGTCGACCATTGGCCATTGGCCAGCCAGCCGGCGCCGAAGGCGATCGCCACGCTGGCCGCCATGCCGCCCCAGCGCATCCAGCGCGCCTGCCGGGCGTGATGTTCGGCCGCCAGGCCCGCGGCAGCCAGCAGGGCCGGTGGAATCGCTTCGTCGAGGACTTCGCTGTGCAGCTGGCGCAAGGCGTCGCGCTGGGCCCGCCAGGCGGGCAGGTCGGTGTCGATGGGCGGCGTGGGATGGTTCATGGCGGCTCGGGTCGGTTACTTGAGGCGGCGCAGGCCGGACTTGCTGGCCATCGACGGCGGCGCGCCTTCCATCAGATCCTGCAGGCGAACGCGCGCGCGGGAAAGGCGCGACATCACGGTGCCCACCGGAATCGCCAGCACCTTCGCGACCTGCGCGTACGAGAGGTCTTCGAGCGCCACCAGCAGCAGCACCGCGCGCTGGTCCTCGGGCAGGAGCAGCAGGCAGCGCTGCAGATCGATGGCCTGATCGTGATGCCCTTCGACGCTGCGCAGCTCATGCGCGACCTCGTCGACATCGACCGTGCTGCGCGGCCGTGCGCGCCGGAGCTGGCTGGCGAACAGGTTGTGCATGAGAGTGAAGAGCCAGGCCCGCAGGTCGGTGCCCACGATCCACAGGCGCCACTTGCTGCAGGCGCGTTCCAGCGTGTCCTGCACCAGGTCGTCGGCCGTCCAGGCGTCGCCCGTCAGCGCGCGGGCATAGCGCCGCAGCGAGGGGATGTGGTCGACGAGCGAGCGGGCGTCCATGCCGGATGTGCGCTCAGCGCTGGGGCGCCCTGCAGATCGGCACCGCGGCCTCGGGATCGCAGATGGCCAGGTAGCCGCTCACGAAGGTGAGATAGGCAACCAGCAGGGCGGTGGGCAGATGGACGGACGACATGGAGAAACTCCTCGGGGCTCGTCGCCCTTCATGGGCAACTGCCTGCACAAACGCCGGCGCCCGGGTGTTTATTCCATCCGCACCCAAAAAAGATTCAGGGCCGGTCGCCGGCGGCGCTGCCCGACTCGGCGCGCAGCACGCGCGCCTTGAGCCGCTGGGCCGGATTGCCGCTGTAGACCGTCCACGGATCGAGCGACCGGAATGCGACGCCGCGCGCGCCCAGCACCGCGCCTTCCCCGACCGTCACGCCCGGCCCGACGAAGGCTTCGGCCGCGATCCAGGCCCCGGCGCCGATGGTGATCGGCTGCGCGGTCAGCTGGAAGGCGGCGGACGTGATGTCGTGGCTGCCCGCACACAAGTGGGCGCCCTGCGACACCAGCGCCGCGCGGCCGAGCGTGATCGGCGCCATGTTGTAGCAGATCACGCGTTCGGCCAGCAGCGCGCGATCCTCGAGGTGCAGGTGGGGTGGATACCAGACGCGCGCGCTGCCGCGCACGTCGCTCGACACGCCCAGGCGTGCGCCGAAGAGCTTGAGCAGGAAGCGGCGCCACGCGCGCATCTGCGGCGGCGTCCACGAGGCCAGCAGCGCCCAGCTCAGGTTCCATGCCGCACGGTGCAGCCGGTTCGCGAGCGTGAAGCTCGGGCCGCCTTCGAGCGGATTGACACGGGTCGCGTCCAGCGGTTGAAGCGCCATGGTTCTTTCCTTCAGCGACTGCGGCTCTTCATGGCCCGCTCGACTTCGCGTTTGCCTTCGCGATCCTTGATGGTGTCGCGCTTGTCATGCTCGGCCTTGCCCTTGGCCAGCGCGATCTCGCACTTGACCTTGCCGGCCTTCCAGTGCAGGTTGAGCGGGACCAGGGTGTAGCCCTTCTGCTCGACCTTGCCGATCAGCCGCCGGATCTGCTCCTTGTGCAGCAGCAGCTTCTTGGTGCGCACCGAATCGGGCGTGATGTGGGTCGATGCCGAACGCAGCGGATTGATCTGGCAGCCGATGACGAAGAGCTCGCCGTCGCGGATCACCACGTAGCCGTCGGTCAGTTGCACCTTGCCCTCGCGCAGCGATTTGACTTCCCAGCCCTCCAGCACCATGCCAGCCTCGAAGCGTTCCTCGAAGAAATAGTTGTAGGCGGCCTTCTTGTTGTCGGCGATGCGGGTCGAAGGGTCTTGTTTTTTCGTGGCCATGGTGAATCAGGTGAGGCTGCATGGCTTCAATACAATCCGTCGCGCACGCTGTGTCCATTCTATGAAAACAGTCCACAAGTCCGTCCTGATCTGGTACAGCGCCGAAGAGATGTACGCGCTCGTCACGGATGTGGCGAAGTATCCCGAGTTTCTGCCCTGGTGCGACAAGTCCCGCGTGATCGAGCGGGACGAGGCCGGCATGACGGCCGAAGTCGGCCTCGCATTCAGCGGTTTCCACCAGAGCTTCACCACGCGCAATACCCATGTGCCCGGGCGCGAGGTGCATCTGAAGCTGGTCGATGGACCGTTCTCCAACCTCGACGGGGTCTGGAAATTCACCCCTGTCGGCGAGCCCGGCGAACGCGCCTGCCGCGTCGGCCTCGATCTCAGCTACGGCTTCAGCAACTTCGCGCTGCAGGCGCTGGTCGGCCCGGTGTTCGACAAGATCGCCTCCAACCTGGTGGAGGCCTTCGTCAAGCGCGCCGAGCACGTCTACGGCAAGGTCTGATGCTGCGCGTGACGGTGGCCTATTCGCCGGCTCCGCGCGAAGTGTTCGAGGAGACGCTGAGCCTCGCGGCGGATTCGACGGTGCGCGACGCGGTGATGGCAAGCCGCCTTCAGCCAACTTTTCCGCAACTCGACTGGCAGGTCTTGACGCCGGGCATCTGGGGCAGGGCGGTGGCGTGGGATTCGCGCCTGTCGGACCTCGACCGCATCGAGCTGTGCCGCCCGCTCCAAGTCGACCCGAAAGTGGCGCGCCGCGAGCGATTCCGCCAACAGGGCGCCAGAGGCACGGGCCTGTTCGCCAACCGCCGCAAGGGCGGCAAAGCCGGCTATTGAGAGCAAGCCCCCAAGGCGCAGCGGGCCCCTTCGCGAAACACCGCGGATCCGGCTCAGCCGGTCCGCCGGTGTTGCCCCCGGCAGGGGGTAGGCGAAGCGACACGAAGTGCGCGAAGCCTGGGGGCGAGCCCTACTTACAGTCGGAGTCGATGACCGACTGCAGGCGCTGCTGCTCCGCCGCGCGTGCGCTGTCGTCCATGATCTCGCGCTCGCCCTGCGCATTGAGGCGGGCCACGCGCATGCCGCTGTCGAAGGTGGCCTTGCCCTGGCGCGCGCGGGTGCAGTTCTCGGCCTTGGCCTGCACGACCTTCTGCGCTTCGGCCGCCTTTTGGGCCTTTTCCGCTTCCTCGGCCTTGCGCGCTTTTTCCGCGAGGTCCTTGTCCACGCCGCTGGGCTTGGCAGGGCTGGCTGCGCTGGCCGCCGACGCGGCGGCATCGGGCGCCGCTGGTGCGGTACTGAAGCGCACGCGCGGCGTCAATCCGGTGGGCCGGCGCAGGATGTTCTTGTCGGGCACCTCGGGCGGCGGCGCCTGGTCGCTGAAGACGTTCTTGTTGTCCTTGTCGAGCCACTGCCATTGGGCGCTTGCGGCCAGTGGCAAGCAGCAGGCCACTCCCAGGACGAGCAGGTGCGCGATTTTCATGGCGGAAGTTTAGCCTGCCCTTACGTTTTGCAACGCAGCGCGGGCACATTTGCAACGCCCGAGCGTGATCCGGAACACATTTCGCCGCGAATGCGCAACGCCATTTCCCTGCGTCCGGGTAAGTACCGAGCCATCGTTACAATCCGTCTTTTGGAGCTTCACCCATGCGCCTTCTCGGCAAAGCGCTCACCTTCGACGACGTGTTGTTGGTGCCAGCGTTCTCCCAGGTCCTGCCCAAGGACACCTCCCTTGCCACCCGACTCTCGCGCAACATCACGCTGAACCTGCCCCTGGTTTCGGCCGCGATGGACACCGTGACGGAAGCGCGCCTTGCGATCGCCATGGCGCAGGAAGGCGGCATCGGCATCGTGCACAAGAACTTCACCGCGGCCGAGCAGGCGGCGCAGGTCGCCAAGGTGAAGCGCTACGAATCCGGCGTGCTGCGCGATCCCGTCGTCATCACGCCGACCCACACGGTGCGGCAGGTGATGGCACTGTCGGAGCAACTGGGCATCTCGGGCTTTCCGGTCTGCGATGCGGGCAAGGTCGTCGGCATCGTGACCGGACGCGACCTGCGTTTCGAGAACCGCTACGACGTGCCGGTGAGCGAGATCATGACGCCGCGCGAGAAGCTCATCACCGTGCCTGACGGGACCACGCTGGCCGATGCCAAGGCGCTGCTCAACAAGTACAAGCTCGAACGCCTGCTCGTCATCAACAGCGCCTGGGAGCTCAAGGGCCTGATCACCGTCAAGGACATCACCAAGCAGACCAGCTTTCCGAACGCCGCGCGCGACGCCAGCGGCCGCCTGCGCGTGGGCGCTGCAGTGGGCGTGGGCGAGGGCACCGAGGAGCGCGTCGAGGCGCTGGTGAAGGCCGGTGTCGACGCCATCGTGGTCGATACCGCGCACGGCCACAGCGCCGGCGTGATCGAGCGCGTGCGCTGGGTCAAGAAGAACTACCCGCAGGTCGACGTGATCGGCGGCAACATCGCCACCGGCGATGCCGCGCGCGCGCTGGCCGATGTCGGCGCCGACGCGGTCAAGGTCGGCATCGGTCCCGGCTCGATCTGCACCACGCGCATCGTCGCCGGTGTCGGCGTGCCGCAGATCATGGCCGTGGACAGCGTCGCGACCGCGTTGCAGGGCACCGGCATTCCGCTCATCGCCGATGGCGGCATCCGCTATTCCGGCGACATCGCCAAGGCCATCGCGGCGGGCGCCAGCAGCGTGATGATGGGCGGCATGTTCGCCGGCACCGAAGAGGCGCCGGGCGAGATCGTGCTGTTCCAGGGCCGCAGCTACAAGAGCTACCGCGGCATGGGCTCGATCGGCGCCATGCAGCAGGGCAGCGCCGACCGCTACTTTCAGGAATCGACCACCGGCAATCCCAACGCCGACAAGCTGGTGCCCGAGGGCATCGAAGGCCGCGTGCCGTACAAGGGCTCGATGGTGTCGATCGTCTACCAGATGTCGGGCGGCTTGCGTGCCAGCATGGGCTACTGCGGTTGCGCCACCATCGAGGACATGAAGAACAAGGCCGAGTTCGTCGAGATCACCACGGCCGGCATCCGCGAGAGCCATGTGCACGACGTGCAGATCACCAAGGAAGCCCCGAACTATCGGGCGGAGTGATTGGCGTCGATGTCACATCAAAAAATCCTCATCCTCGATTTCGGCTCCCAGGTCACGCAGCTGATCGCGCGTCGCGTGCGCGAGGCGCATGTGCTGTCCGAAGTCCATCCGTGCGACGTCAGCGACGAATGGGTGCGCGAGTACGCCAAGGACGGCACGCTCAAGGGCGTGATCCTGTCGGGCAGCCATGCGAGCGTCTATGAAGACACGACCGACAAGGCACCGCAGGCCGTGTTCGAACTCGGCGTGCCAGTGCTCGGCATCTGCTATGGCATGCAGACCATGGCGCACCAGCTCGGCGGCAAGGTCGAGGGCGGGCACAAGCGCGAATTCGGATTCGCCGCCGTGCGCGCGCGCGGCCACACGGCGCTGCTGAAGGACATCGCCGACTTCACGACCGAGGACGGCCACGGCATGCTCAACGTCTGGATGAGCCACGGCGACAAGGTCACCGAGCTGCCACCGGGCTTCAAGCTGATGGCCTCGACCGACAGCTGCCCGATCGCCGGCATGGCCGATGAAGACCGGCATTTCTACGCCGTGCAGTTCCATCCCGAAGTCACGCACACGCAGCAGGGCAAGGCGATCCTCGAACGCTTCGTGCTCGGCATCTGCGGCGCGAAGCCCGACTGGGTGATGCGCGACCATGTCGCCGAAGCCGTCGCGAAGATCCGCGAGCAGGTCGGCGACGAAGAGGTCATCCTCGGTCTGTCGGGCGGCGTCGATTCGTCGGTTGCCGCGGCGCTGATCCACCGCGCGATCGGTGACCAGCTCACCTGCGTCTTCGTCGACCACGGCCTGCTGCGTCTGAACGAAGGCGACATGGTGATGGACATGTTCGTTGGCCAACTGCACGCCAAGGTGATCCGCGTCGATGCGAGCGACCTGTTCCTCGGCAAGCTCGCCGGCGTGAGCGACCCCGAGGCCAAGCGCAAGATCATCGGCGGTGAGTTCGTGACCGTGTTCAAGCAGGAGGCGGCCAGGCTGACCAGCGCCGGCGCCAAAGGTGCGAAATGGCTGGCGCAGGGCACCATCTACCCCGACGTCATCGAGTCGGGCGGCGCGAAGAGCAAGAAGGCCGTCACGATCAAGAGCCACCACAACGTCGGCGGCCTGCCCGAGCAACTGGGCCTGAAGCTGCTCGAGCCCTTGCGCGATCTGTTCAAGGACGAGGTGCGCGAACTCGGCGTCGCGCTCGGTTTGCCGCCCGAGATGGTGTATCGCCATCCTTTCCCCGGCCCAGGCCTGGGCGTGCGCATCCTCGGCGAGGTGAAGAAGGACTACGCCGACCTGCTGCGCCGCGCCGATGCGATCTTCATCGAGGAACTGCGCAACTTCAAGGACGCGGCCAGCGGCAAGAGCTGGTACGACCTCACGAGCCAGGCCTTCGCCGTGTTCCTGCCGGTCAAGAGCGTCGGCGTGATGGGCGATGGGCGCACCTACGACTATGTCGTCGCGCTGCGTGCGGTGCAGACCAGCGACTTCATGACCGCGGACTGGGCCGAACTGCCGTATGCGCTGCTCAAGAAGGTGTCGGGGCGGATCATCAACGAGGTGCGCGGGATCAACCGCGTGACCTATGACGTGAGCAGCAAGCCGCCGGCGACGATTGAGTGGGAGTGAGGCGACGCCGATGGCTGCCCCGAGGGCTCGCCATCGCAGATATTCCCTACACGCCACTGAACCAGTTGTACCCCTGGTCTTCCCAGTACCCGCCGGGATACTCATTCGTCACGAAGACCGCCGCAATGTGCTTTGGATTCTTGAACCCCAGCTTGGTCGGCACGCGCAGTTTCAACGGAAAGCCCAAGGGCGTCGGCAGCGGCTCCCTCCCGAAGTCCAGCGCGAGCAGCGTCTGCGGATGCAGCGCCGTTGCCATGTCCAGGCTGGAGTAGTAGCGGTCGGCGCATTTGAAGCCGACGTATTTCGCCGTCAGGTCGGCACCGATGCGCTCGAGAAGAGTCCGCAACGGCACGCCGCGCCAATCGCCGATCGCGCTCCAGCCTTCGATGCAGATATGGCGCGTGATCTGACCCTGCTGTGGCAGGGCGCGCAGTTGCTCGACGGTCCAAGGGCTCTTGTTGCGCACGAGTCCCGACACCTCCAGCCGCCAGGTCGAGACATCGATCTCGGGCGCGTCGAACTCGGCATAGAAGGCATTGAAAGGGAAGGGCTGGGTGATCTGACTGGCCGCATAGGTCGGCGCCAGTTTCGTGCGGCTGAACAGGCGCGCCTGCACGCGATCGTTCCAGCGCGACATGGCCCACAGGACCTTGTCGACCGTATCGTTGTCCTGCAGGTTGCAGCCCGACAGCATCGCCAGCGCGCCGAGCGAAAGCGAGGAGCGCAGCAGCAGCCGGCGTTCGAGCTTGACCAGGCCGCTGCGATGGTCGGCCAGCCGGATCGCCGGTTTCTTTTCGCCTGCGTTCATGGCGAGGTGCGCTCGCCGCGCATGGCGCGGCCCGTGAACATCGGCAGCAAGGTCTTCGGCACGATGATCACGAGCAGCAGGTGCACGACGATGAACGCGACGATCCCGGCCATTGCGAAGAAGTGCACGCGGCGAGCGAAGTCGTAGCCGCCGAACAGATCGACCAGCCCATCGAACTGCACCGGCTTCCAGATCGACAGCCCCGACGCCAGCACCAACACGCCGAGCGCGAGCACGCCGAGGTACGAGAGCCGCTGGACCGCGTTGTACGAACCGCTCGCATGCGGCAGCTTCAGCTTCGCCGCGAGCTTCAGGTCATGCGCCACCGCGGCCGGATGCACGGGCAGCAGATGCCGCCGGAAATGCCCGCTGGCCAAGCCGTAGGCTGTGTACACCAGCCCATTCACCGCCAGCAGCCACATCGCCGCGAAGTGCCATGCGATCGAGCCGCCGAGCCATCCGCCCACCGTGGCCCAGGCCGGGAATCTGAATCCGAACAGCGGCGAGGCGTTGTAGATCGCCCAGCCGCTCATCAGCATGCAGCTCATCGCGAACGCGTTGATCCAGTGCGTGGCGCGCACCGCCAGCGGATGAATCACTGCGCGCTTCATGCTCACATCGGTGGCGTCACGCCGTTCTTGCCGGCGGAGATGAAGCCCGCGGACAAGCTCGAATCGGCTTCCTTCTTCGCGAACAGCACGACCTTGGTACCGACGGCGAGCAGCGAGCGATCGCCGGGCTCAAGGTTGACGATCGGCACGTCGTCCGGCACGACGACCTTCTGCTCGCCGCCCTTGTACTTGAGGGTCAGGGTGCGGCCATTGGCCATCACCAGGTCGCCCACGGTGCCGTTGGTCATCGAACTCTTGGAGCCGAGATCCCAGGCACGGTGGCCGTCGCCGGTGCCTGCCATCGCGGGCGGGAACACGTGCACTTCCAGCGCCTTCAGCGAGCCGTCGGGCAGCGGGATCGCCGCGGTTCCGATGTAGCTGCCGGGCTTGATGTCGGTGACCTTGGCCAGGGTGACCGCGCGCACCTGGGTGTCCTTGTTGATCTTGATGCTCAGGTCTTCGCCGCGGTTGGTGTGGACCTTGATCGCGTCATCGCTGACCGCGGTGATCGCGCCGCGCACGCCGACCGGCGGTGTCTGCGCCAGCGTGCCGTGGCTGAGGCCGAGCAGACTGGCGGCCATCGCGGCGGGGGCGACGAGGGTCCTGAAGAGTTTTCCGAATCCGGTGTTCATGCGCATGTGCCAGAAAATGAAGACAAGTCCACTCTAGGCACCGCGCCAGCTCGCAGGCATGACATTCGAATGACAAAAGCGTCATGAAGCGGCACTGCGCTGCGTGGCGCGAGAAAATGGCCGCCACATTCCCATGAGCATCCTCGTTATCGAAGACGACCCGAAGACGGGCGACTACCTCAAGAAGGGCCTGAAGGAAAGCGGCTACGCGGTCGACCTCGCGCGCACCGGCACCGACGGCCTTCACATGGCGCTGGAGAACGCGTACGACCTCGTCGTGCTCGACGTGATGCTGCCCGGCATCGATGGCTGGCAGATCATGCAGGCCTTGCGCGACAAGCGCGATCTGCCGGTGCTCTTCCTCACGGCACGCGACGGGCTGGACGATCGCATCCGAGGACTCGAACTCGGCGCCGACGACTATCTGGTCAAGCCGTTTTCCTTCACCGAACTGGTGCTGCGGATCCGCACGCTGCTGCGGCGCGGCATCGTGCGCGAGGCGGAGTTCTACGAGTTCGCCGATCTCAAGCTCGACGTGCTGCGCCGCAAGGTCACGCGCGAGGGCATCGAGATCGTGCTGACGAACAAGGAATTCCTGCTCCTGCAGTTGCTGGTCAAGCGCGAGGGCGAGCCGCTCTCGCGCACGCTGATCGCCTCCGAGGTGTGGGACATGAATTTCGACAGCGACACCAACGTCGTCGATGTCGCGATCAAGCGGCTGCGCGTGAAGGTCGACCAGCCCTTCGACAAGAAGCTGATCCACACGGTGCGCAGCATCGGCTATGCGTTCGGGGATGCCCCATGACATGGCTGCCGCGCTCGCTGGCGGTGCGTGCGACCCTGCTGCTCGGGCTGATCGCGTGCGCAGTCACCGGCGTGCTCGGCGCCTATTTCTTCTACACCGCGCGCACGGCGGTGATGGAGCATCTCGACACGCAACTGATCGGCCGCGTCGAGCACTTCCGGCGCCTGGTCGGCAATGTGCAGACCATTGCGGACCTGCACGACCGGCCGCTGCTGTTCGAGACCATGCTCGGTGCCGAGAACGATGTCCTGCTGCTGCGCCGGCCCGGCGAGGCGCCGTTCATCGACGTCAACCCCGCACACTTTCCCGTGCCCGGCACACTCGCCGCGGCGGCGCCCGAGCGCGAGTTGACGGTGCGCGACGTACTGCGCATTCCGGCCACCGCCGCCATGCCGATGCACTGGGTCGCGGCGCTCGCGCGCTCGGGCCGCGACGGCGACATGGTCGAGGTGGTGGCCGGCCATCCGCTGACCAACGAAGTGAGGATGATCCGCGCCAACCGGGACCGCGTGGTGTTCGGCGCCATCGTCGCCATGCTGGCCTCCACGCTGCTGGCGTACCTGGTGCTGCGGCACGGGCTTCGGCCGCTGCGACGGGTGGCTGCGAAGGCGGCGCTGATCAATCCGATCAACCTCGCCATGCGGCTGCCCGAGCACGATGCGCCGCGAGAGGTGCAGCACATGGTCGTCGCTTTCAACGCGATGCTCGATCGCATCGCGACGGGCTACGAGCGCCTGTCGCAGTTCTCGGCCGACCTCGCGCACGAGACCCGCACGCCCATCGGCGCGTTGATCGGGCAGACGCAGGTGGCATTGCATCGCGCGCGCAGCGTCGACGAATACCAGCACCTGCTCGAGTCGAACCTCGAAGAACTCAACCGATTGCGGCTCATCGCAGAGAACATCCTGTTCCTGGCGCAGGCCGACCATGCGGCGCTGACGATCGAACGCGCGCCGCTCGGGCTGCACGATGAACTGCGGAAGATTGCCGACTATTTCGAAGGCCCGGCCGAGGAACGCGGCATCCGATTCGACGTGCAAGCGAGCGGCACTGCGTTCGTCAATGCAACGCTGTGCCGGCGCGCCGTCAACAATCTCGTCGTCAATGCAGTGCGCTACGGGGCAGAGGGAACGAAGGTGCGGCTGATCGGCGTTCAGGATGGCGACACGGCGACCATCGCGGTCGAGAACGAGGGATCTCCCGTGCCGCCCGAGCAGCTCGCGCGCCTTTTCGACCGCTTCTACCGCGGCGACGCGGCGCGCAGCCGCGATACCGAATCCAACGGCCTGGGCCTCGCGATCGTCAAGGCCATCATGGTGCTGCATGGCGGCGAAGCGTGCGCCACGAGCCCGACGCCGGGCTCGATCCGATTCGAGCTGCACTTTCCCGCGCACGCACGGGCGTAGCGCGGCCGTGTGCACGCGATCCCGATTTTCCAGGAGCGGCGAAGCGCGCGCAGAGTCAATCCGGCGCAGGATCGGCCTGCGGATTTCGCAGACGCCGAAGTTCGTCGGCCAGCGCCTGCACGGTCAACGGTGCCGAGCCCTCGGCCTTGTTGTTGACCGTCACGTAGGCGTGCTGTCCGGCGCCCGTAGTGCCGGCGATCACGCGGGCCAGCG
Organism: Variovorax sp. PBL-E5; assembly: GCF_901827185.1. Lineage (NCBI taxonomy): Bacteria > Pseudomonadati > Pseudomonadota > Betaproteobacteria > Burkholderiales > Comamonadaceae > Variovorax > Variovorax sp. PBL-E5. The sequence goes on from NZ_LR594671.1 coordinate 2,729,132, forward strand.
TGGCGCGCGTCTCCAAGTCCGGATCGACCAGCTTGTCGAAGGGTTCGTAGAGGGTCTTGGCTTCTTCGTAGCCGTAGGCGCCATGCCGGCGGTTCAGGTTCCAGCGGCAGACCAGTGGCCCGGGCCAGAGCGCGCGCAGCAGTGGCAGTTGCTCGGCGATCGGCGGCATCTTCGGATGCAGGCCCAGGCAGTAGGTCGCGCCGGCCTCGCGCAGGACGTCGACAAAGGCGGGGATCAGGAATTCGGGGTTGCGCGTCTCGACCGCGATCACGCCATCCGGTGCGATGGGACGCAAGGCGGGCAGGGCGCGCAGCATGGCGCCGAGGCGCCGAAGGATGTCGGGCAACTGCGCCAGCATCGGCCCGGGCAAGGGGCTGAGCTGGAACACCAGCGCGCCCGTCTTGTGCCCGAGGCCGTCGAGCGCGGGCTGCACGAATTCGGCGGCCGCCAGCAGCGGATCGAGGAACGCGGGGTTGGGCTCCATGCCGCGTCCGTTCTCGCCGCGGACCATCGCATCGGCGACAACGCTCGGCGCTTTCACGACGAAGCGGAAGTCGTCCGGAACCTGTGCGGCATATGCAGCGAACTGGCTGGCGGACAGCGGCTTGTAGAAACTGCGGTCCACGCTCACGGTGCGAAGGAGCGGGTGCTGTGCATAGGCAGCGAGTCCGTGTTTCGAAAGTGCCGAGGATTCGTACGCGCCGTCCCAGACCATGCCGGCCCAGCCGGGGAAATGCCAGGACGAAGTTCCGAGGTGCAGGGTCCGTGGCAGCGTGTCGGCCAGCGCGTGCTGCGCCGCGCCGGGTTGCGCCGGCTGGACCTTTGCCACGCGCGCGGCCGCGCGCTTGGCTGGCACGGGAGCGCGGGCCGGCGCGGGGCCGTCCGGCTCGTTCGGGTCGTCGAAGAGAGATTCCTGCATGGCGTGTGCGTGCGGGTCCTTGTGAGCGGCGGATCGGCGAGCGCGATCCTATTCCGGCGCGAGCACGAAGCTGGTCTTCAGGCCCTGGGTCGCCGACGGCCCGACCCACAGGTCGAAGCGGCCCGATTCGACGGTGGGCTTCATGTCCTGCCCGATGAACATCAGGTCGGTGCGCGAGAGCGTGAAGTCGACGTCGACCGTCTGCCCCGCGCCGATGCGGACCTTGCGGAAAGCCTTGAGTTCGCGCACCGGCCGGGTGACGCTGGCGGCGCGGTTGCCGATGTAGAGCTGTGCCACTTCCTCGGCTTCGCGTTGTCCGGTGTTGCTGATGCGGGCGTGGACCTTGATCGTGCCATCCCATGCCATGCGTGCCGGCGTCGTCTCGAGCGCGTCGTAGTGGATGGGCGCGTAGCCAAGGCCATAGCCGAAGGGGTAGAGCGCTTCGTTCGTCGCATCCAGATAGCGTGTCTTGTAGGCAAGGTTCGGATTGTCTGCGAGCTCGGGCCGGCCGGTGCGCTTGTGGCTGTAGTAGTAGGGCACCTGGCCCGGCGTCTGCGGGAAACTCACCGGCAAGCGGCCGGACGGATTGACGTCGCCGAACAGCACGTCGGCGATCGCCGGGCCGGTCTCGGAGCCCAGGAACCAGGTGACGAGCAGTGCGCGCGCCTGCCGCACGCCGCCCTTGAGCGCGAGCGCGCGGCCGTTGCGCAGCAGCACGACGATCGGCTTGCCCGTGGCGACGACGGCATCGGCGAGCTCCTGTTGCGCGCGGGGGATCTCGATGTCGGAGCGCGATCGGGCTTCGCCGGACATCTGTTCGTTCTCGCCGATCGACAGCACCACCACGTCGGCTGCCCGTGCCGCGGCGACGACGGCGGCGATGCCGCCGGGGATCGCTGCATCGACGTCCGAACCGCGCACCACCGTGAGCGCATCCGGCGAGGCCAGCGCGTTGCGAAGCGCCTGCTCGATGCCCACGGGCGGCGCCTGATCGGGAAAGATGCGCCATGGTCCGAACAGATCGGAGGTGCCCGCGAACGGGCCGATCAGCGCGATGCGGGTGCCCGACTTCGGCAGCGGCAGCAGGTCGCCGTCGTTCCTGAGCATCACGATGGAGCGGTCGGCCGCCTCGCGCGCCAGCGACTCGTGCGCTGCCAGGTCGAAGCCTGGACCTTCTCTCTTGTCGTCCAGGCCGCTGAAGGGATGGTCGAACAGGCCGAGCCGCTGCTTGACCCGCAGCACGCGCCGGACGGCATCGTCGAGCCGCGACATCGGCACCTCGCCCGACGCCACGAGCTCCGGCAGGTGGCGCATGTAGAGGCCGCTCTGCATGCTCACATCGGTGCCGGCGAGGAAGGCGCGCTTGGCGGCCTGGCGCTCGTCGGCGGCGAAGCCGTGCGCGATGAGTTCCTCGTCGGCCGTGTAGTCGGAGACAACGAAGCCCTGGAAGCCCCATTCGCCGCGCAGGATGTCCGTCAGCAGTGCGTGGTTGGCGTTCGACGGGATGCCGCCGATCTCGTTGAAGGCGCTCATGATCGACAGCGCACCGGCATCGATCGCAGCGCGAAAGGGCGGCAGGTAGACCTCGCGCAACGTGCGTTCGGAGAGGTCGACCGTGTTGTAGTCGAGGCCGCCTTCCGCGGCGCCGTAGCCGGCGAAGTGCTTGGGCGTGGCCAGCATCGCGTCGGGCCGCGACAGATCGCTGCCCTGGAAGCCGCGCACGCGGGCGGCGGCGAACTGCCGCCCGAGGTAGACGTCCTCGCCGGCGCCTTCGACGCCACGGCCCCAGCGTGCATCGCGTGCGATGTCCACCATCGGCGCGAAGGTCCAGCGAAAGCCGTCGGCACTGGCCTCTTCAGCCGCGGCGCGCGCGGTGCGCTCGGCCAGCTGCGGCTCCCAGCTGGCTGCCTCGGCGAGCGGCACGGGGAACACGGTGCGAAAGCCGTGGATGATGTCGGCGCCGAAGATCAGCGGAATGCCCAGGCGCGATTCGTTGACCGCCGCCCGCTGCGCGCGGCGCTTGCCTTCGCGACCCTCGTTGTTGAAGAGGCCGGTCACGCGGCCGGCGCGGATGTCGGCCAGCTGTTGCGCCTGGCTCTGGCGCGCGGCCTGCGGATTGCCCACGATGTCGATGCCGGCAGGGGCGTAGAGGCTCAACTGGCCGACCTTCTCTTCGACCGTCATGCGCCCGATGAGCGACTCGATGCGCGCAGCGGCCACCGGGTCGAAGCCGCCCGGTCCGCGACCGGCGACGCAGCCCGCCAGACTGACGAGGAGCGGAAGGACGAGACCGGGAAGGAACAATCTTCGAGCGCGCATGGGCTGCGATTCTGGCGCGGGCCGAAAGGCTCGGGGACAATCGGGCGATCCCCTTGCAGGAAGAACCCATGTACATGCCGCCGCAATTCGACGCCAAGGACCGCACGCTCGCTGCGGAGCTGATGCGTTCGCACCCGTTCGCCAGCCTGATCTCGAACGACGACGAGGGCCTGCCTTTCGTGACGCACCTGCCGCTGGTGCTGGAAGAGCGCGGTGAGGGCGCGCTGGCCTTGCTCGGCCATTGCGCCAAGCCCAACCCCCACTGGCGCTATCTGCGGACGCGGCCCACCGCGGTCGTGAGCTTTCTGGGGCCGCATGCGTATCTGTCGCCGTCGGTCTACCCGGATCTTGCGCGGGTGCCGACGTGGAACTATCTCGCGGTGGACTGCACGGTGCAGGCTCGCCTGATCGAGGAGCCGGCCGAGAAGGACGCGCTGCTCAAGCGGCTGATCGCGCAGCACGAACCGTCCTATGCGCAGCAATGGCGCGAACTCGGCGAGGAGTTCCAGCGCAAGATGCTTCAGGGCATCGTCGGTTTCGAGCTGGAGGTGACGGCGCTGCAATGCAAGCTCAAGCTCAACCAGCACCGCCGCGAGGCGCACGTCGCGATGTACGCGGCCTACAGCCAGGGTACGCCCGACGAGCAGGCGCTGGCAGGCTGGATGCAGCGGCTCGGCATGGCCACCACCGACGCCGCGCGCGTGGAAGGAGCCTGAGATGCGCGCGGTTGCGCTGATCGGCCTCGTGCTGGCACTGGTCATCGTCGGGCTGCTGGCGAAGCGGCAACTGAGCACGATCGCCGCGCCCGTCGCACCTGCCGGCCAGGCGGCGGCGGGTGCGCAGCCCGGCGACGTTCGCGCGCAGAGCCAGCAGATCCAGCAGCAGTTCAAGAAGTCGCTCGACGCCGCGATGCAGCAGTCGCAACGGGTGCCGGATGATCAGTGAGGCGCGGCGCGGGCCGGGATGACGAGCGACGAGCACTGGATGCAGCTGGCGCTGGCGCAGGCGCGACAGGCGTCCGAAGCGGGCGAGGTGCCGGTCGGTGCGGTGCTGGTGAAGGATGGCGTGCTGATCGCTTCGGGGCGCAATGCACCGATCGGCCAGCGCGATCCCAGCGCCCATGCCGAGATCAATGCGTTGCGCGCCGGCGCGGCGGCGCTCGGCAACTACCGTCTCGATGGCTGTGAACTGTTCGTGACGCTCGAACCTTGTGCGATGTGTGCGGGCGCGATACTCCATGCGCGCCTGGACCGCGTGGTGTTCGGCGCGGCGGACCCGAAGACGGGCGCCGCCGGATCGGTGCTCGATCTGTTCGCGCAAACGCAGCTCAATCACCATACCCGGGTTGTCGCAGGTGTGTCGGCGCAGGCGTGTCAGGATCTGCTCCAGGCATTCTTCCAGCAGCGCCGCAGCGCCGCGCGAGACGTGGCCGAGCCGCTGCGCGACGATGCGTTGCGCACGCCCATCGAGCGCTTCGGCATGCTGGCCGACTATGCGTTCGCACCGCACTGGATGAGTGATCTCCCGAGCCTGCATGGCTGGCGCATGCACTACCTGGATGAAGGCCCGCCAGATGCCGTAGCGGCCTGCCTGTGCCTGCACGGGCCGGGCGAGTGGAGCTACTTCTTTCGCCATCTCGTCGGCGCGAAAGGCATGCGCGTGCTGGCGCCGGACCTGATCGGTTTCGGTCTCAGCGACAAGCCGAAGCGCGAGGCGGTGCACCGGCTCGACTGGCATCGCGACGTGCTGCTCGAATGGCTGGATTGGCTGCAGCCGGGGCCGCTCGTGCTCGTGCACAGCGCGGCCGCTCGGGCGATCGCTTCGCTGCTCGAGGATTCGGCGCCACGTCGATTCGTGGCCGTGCTCGCCGCGCCCGACTGCGGGCAGGATGCGAACACCGCCTGGCGAGCGCCGTTTCCCGATCGCGGGCATGAAGCCGCGTTGCGTGCCCTGGGGTCGATCCCGAAGGGCGTTTCCGGTCCGACCGCTGCGCAGGCCGCGCAATTGGTCCGGGAGGCAATGGGATACTTCGCTTCGTGACAAAGCACATTTACATCTACTCGCCTTCCAGCGCCGTGCGCGACAAGGCGGCGTTCCGCCGCGGTGTGGCGCGGCTGCGGTCGCTCGGCCACGAGGTCGAAATCGACGAAGCAGCGCTCACCAGCCATCAGCGCTTTGCCGGCGACGATGCCACCCGCCTTGCGGCTATCACCCGCGCCGCGGGCAGCGGTGCCGACGTGGCGCTGATTTCGCGCGGTGGCTATGGCTTCACGCGCATCCTCGATGCCATTCCCTACAAGGCCGTGGCCAAGGCCATCGACCGAGGCACCGATTTCATCGGACTGAGTGACTTCACTGCCTTGCAGTGCGCCTTGCTGGCGAAGACGGGTGCAACCACCTGGGCCGGGCCTGCGGTCGGCGAAGACTTCGGCGCCGAATCGGGGGCGGATGACATCATGGAAGCCTGCTTCGACGATCTGCTGAGTGGGCAGGGCGAGGGCACCGGATGGCGCATGCCTGCGCAACGCGGCGCGGCCGTGCCGGCGCTTCGGAGCATCCATGGGGCAACGCTCTGGGGCGGCAATCTTTGCGTGCTGGTGAGCCTGCTAGGTACACCTTACTTTCCTGCGATCGACAAGGGCGTGCTCTTCCTCGAGGACGTGAACGAGCATCCTTATCGCGTCGAGCGGATGCTTGAGCAGTTGCGTCACGCCGGGGTGCTGGCGCGCCAGAAGGCGGTCGTCCTCGGACACTTCACGGGGATCAGGAAAGTGCCGCATGACCGCGGCTTCGGCATGCAGACCGTGGTGGCACGGCTGCGCGAGCTGATCAAGGTTCCGGTGCTGACCGGCCTACCGTTCGGTCATGTTCCGACCAAGGTGCTGCTGCCTGTCGGCGCGCAAATCGAACTGGCCGCGGATGGCCGCGATGTCTTCATGGTCTGGGGACATCGGCACGCGCATTGAGCATGCCGCAGACCTGGGACGGGCGCAGTGGACGCGCCGTGCTCAGGTCGTGATGCGATGATGGTGGCGCGGGCCCATCGCGCCTGGCAGACCGCCTTTGAACAGGCGATTGATCTGCTGCATCTGCTCACGGGCAGCGACTTCGCCATCGACGGCGCTGAGCGCGGTCAGGACGTCCTGGCGCAGGTACCAGAGTGCTTCGAGGTCGCCCGCAAAGCGCACGCGCTGGGCAACCCGCTGAACTGCATGGCCGCCGTGAACCTGCAGCAGCGACAGCATGGCAGCGCGGATCTGGCCCATCTGACGGTCCGACGACCGGCGAAAGCCGCGCATCGAGGAAGACAGAAAGCGAAAGAAACTGCTGGTGGACGCCATGGAGAAAAGCGATTGCCGGAAGCCTGGGTGCCGCTACGTTAAGACGGGGGGTGAGGCGACACAAGCCCGGAAACAAGATTTCATGTTCAAAAACAACATTCTTCACGAAATTCTTCAAGCGCCAAACGAACATTGATACCTTAGTGGTACTTACTCTGTCTCGCTGTGGAAACGCGATGTGTCTGAATGAAAAAGCAACAGCTTTTGTTGTCAGCGATCGATTTGAACCCCTTGCACGGCGCTCTTCTGCCGCTTTGCCATAATCCACGCGAGAGAGCTACCAAAAACTTCACAACATGGCCGCGCAATCCACTGTCGTATTTGCTGATTTGACGGGGAGTACCAGGGTCTTCGAGGCCATGGGCAACGCACGTGCGACGGAAACCGTCACCCGGCTGATCCAGTGGATCGGCGGCGTGTGCGAGTCACACGGCGGCCGCGTCGTGAAATCGCTGGGCGATGGCGTCTTTGCGATATTCGAGAATGGCACCACGGCGACGCGTGCCGTCCTCGAAATGCAGCGCAATCACCAGAAACGATTGCAAACCTGGCCGGCGCCGCTGCGAATGGAATTGCAGATCGGCGTGGCGAGCGGGGAAGTCGTCGAAGTCGATGGGGACTGCTATGGCGACGCCGTCAACCTGGCTTCCCGCTTGAGCGATCTCGCCGGCCCCAGCCAGATATGGGCCACGGAATCGGTGATCGATCAATTGCACGGCGGCGAGGTTCGCCACCGAAGCCTCGGTCCGATCAACATCCGCGGCAAGAACGAGATGCCGACTGTCCATCGAATCGATTGGCAGGACGAAGTCTCGGAATTTCTCACGATGCCGGCATCGCTCGTCCCAGCGGCTCGAAACGCCGCCGATTCATCGTTCGGGCAGATCGAACTCGCGTGGCTCGATGTCCGGTCGATGTTCCGCGCCGAAGAACTGCCGATCCATCTGGGCCGCGTCGATGAGGCGCAGTTCGTCGTCAACGATCCGAGGGTGTCGCGCTTGCACGCGAGGATCGAGGCGCGCCAAGGCAGTTGCGTGCTCGTCGATGTCAGCACCTACGGCACATGGGTGCGCTTTCATGGTACCGCGGGCGCAAGCGGCGAGATTGCGCTGCGGCGCGACGAATGCGTGCTGCACGGCAGCGGCGAGATCGGCCTCGGCGCGCCGCTGAGCGATTTCAGCGCGCCGACGATCTCGTTCAACACCACCGGCGGCAACGTGCTGCTGGCGCGTCGGGACATCCGCTAGAAAGATCGACTCGCGGCCGCACGCGCGACGCGTCAGTCGGCGCCGATCGTCACGCTGGAAGCCTTGATCACCGCGTAGGCCTGCGCACCGGCGGGAGCCACGGCGCCGTCAGCAGCCAGCAGCCCCGTCGCGAGCAAGAGGAGTCTTCGTGTGGTCGAGGTGATCGTCGTCAGTGCCTTTGGGTAGAGGGCCATTGAAAGAAAAGCTCCTCTTCATCGACGAGAAAACCTCTTTCACTATATTTTTATAAACATAGTGAAGATCGGCGCACCGCGTGCTTACCAGACGCGTCCCCGCGTAGCTCTCCACCTGCGCGACATGGCGCCCGGTGAAGCAGAGGATCTGTGTCGGCCCGAGCGCCTGCCTCGGCAAGTGTTTGAGAGCCTGCAGACTGAAGCTGCAGGCCCTGGGCACGTTGCCTGCCACGTCGAGTGCGACCGTTGCCGGGCGGCGCGGGGCAGGTGGTGGCATGGCCAAAGTCAGGCCGGAATCAGGCTCAAGCACGAGCATCGCTTCGTACCTCCATCGCAAAAGTTGGCCGCGGGCGGCGAAGACCTGAAGCTCTCCGCACCTGCGGCCCGGAACGTCGTATTCATTCTGACATAGCGAGGCGCGCCACTTCATTGCGGATCGCGTATGGGCACCATCCGGCGGGATTCATGTCTCGCACCTTGTCGGCGCCAGCCCTGCACAAGGCCGTTTGAACGGCCCATACTACGCACGAGAGAGTGGCCTTGGCGAGATCAAAAAAGGGCGAGACATGACGACACCTGCAGCCACCCACACGACCGGCGCGACCGCCGGCCACGCATCGCCGCACCGGACGGCTCTGCCAGGGCTGGCGCTGGCCGCTATCGGCGTGGTCTTCGGCGACATCGGAACCAGCCCGCTCTACACCATGAAAACGGTGTTCGATCCGGCAAACGGCCTGTCTCTCAATACCGCCAACCTGGTCGGTGTGATCTCGCTGATCTTCTGGTCGCTCATGATCGTCGTCTCGCTCAAGTACGTGACGCTGATCATGCGGGCCAACAACCACGGCGAGGGCGGCATCATGGCGCTGCTGGCGCTGGCCTCGTCATCGGTGGCCCACCGGCCGCAGTTGCGCCAGATCCTGCTGCTGCTCGGCGTGTTCGGCGCCGCGCTGTTCTATGGCGACGGCGTCATCACGCCGGCGATCTCCGTGCTGAGCGCGGTGGAAGGGCTCGAGATCGCCGCTCCCAAGCTCTCGCCGTACGTCGTGCCGATCACGCTTGCCGTGCTCGTCGGCTTGTTCGTCGCGCAGAAGTGGGGCACGGCGGGCATCGGCGCGGTGTTCGGCCCGGTCATGGTGGCGTGGTTCGGCGTGCTCGCGGTCGTGGGCTTGATCCACCTGCTGCAGACACCCGCCATCCTGGCCGCGCTCAATCCTTTCGAAGGGCTGGGCTTCTGCATGCACCACGGCTGGCTTGCCTTCATCGCGCTCGGTTCGGTGGTGCTGGCGCTCACCGGTGCCGAAGCGCTCTACGCGGACATGGGCCATTTCGGCGCGGCGCCGATCCGCCTGTCATGGTTCATGCTCGTCTTTCCGGCGCTGGCGCTGAACTATCTGGGGCAGGGCGCCTTGCTGCTGCGCGATCCCCCGGCGCTGGACAACCCGTTCTTCCACATGTTCCCGGCATGGGCCCTGGTGCCGATGGTGGTGCTGGCGACGGTGGCCACCGTGATCGCATCGCAGGCCGTCATCTCGGGCGCCTATTCGATGACCAAGCAGGCGATCCAGCTCGGCTTCCTGCCGCGCATGAGCGTGACACACACGTCCGACCGGCAGATCGGGCAGATCTACGTGCCCGCCATCAACTGGATGCTGCTGGCCGCCGTGCTGGCGGCGGTGATCGGCTTCGGGTCGTCGACCAATCTGGGCGCGGCCTACGGCATCGCGGTGACCGGGACCATGCTGATCACCACTTGCCTCACCTTCTACGTCATACGCTACGCCTGGCACTACAACTGGCTGCTGTGCGTGCTGGCGACCGGCTTCTTCTTCGTGATCGACCTGACCTTCTTCTCCGCGAATCTGCTGAAGATCGTGCAGGGCGGCTGGTTCCCGCTGCTCATCGGGACGCTGATCTTCACCGTCATGGCGACCTGGGGCCGTGGGCGCCAGATGATGCTGGACGAGGCGCGCGTGCGCGCCGGCGCGACACCGCTCAAACCCTTCCTCGAATCCTTGCTCGCGCGCTCGCCGGTGCGTGTCGTCGGCACGGCCATCTTCATGTCGATCGAGGCCGATGCGGTGCCGCACGCGCTGCTGAACAATCTCGAACACAACGCGGTGCTGCACAACCGGGTGCTGTTCGTCACCGTCATGAACCGGGAAATCCCGCGCGTGCCGGTGTCCGATCGGGTGAGCGTGAGGGAGGTGGCGCCCGACTGCTACCAGGTCACGATTGCCTACGGATTCAAGGACGAGGTCGATGTGCCGCTGGCGCTCGAGGGCTGCGGCGCGCACGGGATCATGCTCGAGCCGGCACGCAGCTCCTACTTCCTGAGTCGCGCAACGGTGGTGCCCACGCTGGGCGAGGGCATGCCGATATGGCGCGAGAAACTGTTCGCAGCCATGGCCCACAACATCGGCAATGTCGCCGATTACCTCAAGCTGCCTGCCAACCGGGTGATCGAGTTGGGGACGCGGGTCGAGATCTGATCCACTTTGGCGCCCGAGGCCTTGGTGATGGGCGGCGGGCCACTTGGCGAGGTCAGCGCGGATCAACGCCGGAAACTCGATGGCGGCAGCAGCGTGCTCAGCTTTTGAGCCATTCACTGCACATGTTATTTTACATAATATACATTGTATTATTCTCAAGCTCGACCAAGCTCATGCAAATGATCCCGTCGACCCTCACCATTTCCCATCCGCAGGCGGCTTCTTGCCACGCATGGCAGCGGTCAACAGCTCGACCGCATCCGGACGTTGCCCCCGTTGCGCAAAATCGAGCGCCGTCATGCCTTGCTCGTTCTTCATTTGCGTGTCGGCGCCTTCGTCCAGCAACAGCTTCACGGCTTCGGTCGAGCCGTACATGGCGGCCATCATCAAAGGCGTGGTGCCGTTGGGCGACTGCGCGTCGATGAATGCATAGTGGTCGAGCAATTGCTTCATGATGGTCAACTGCCCGGAGGTCGCCGCGTAGTGAAGCGGCGTCCAGCCGGGCTTGTTGACGGCGGCATCGCGCTCCAGCAGCCGCGTGACGACAGCCTGCTCGCCCTTGATCGCTGCCAGCATCAATGGGCTCTCGTCCTTGGAATTCCCCGCATCGACGTCGGTCTGCGGCGATTCCAGAAGCACCTGAATGACCTTGGGCGACGGCTCGCGCAAAGCGATCAGCAAGCCCGTCTGGCCCTGCGCATCCCGCGTGTTGGGGTCGAATCCACGATTCAGCAACGTCCTGATGCCGCTGGCGTTGTCGCTGCGAACGGCCCGGAAGAAATCGTCGAAAGAGCCTGCATGTGCTGCAAAAGTGCAAGCAAAAACAGAAAGATAGATGATTTTCTTCAAGTGACTTCTCATATTTTCGCCCCAGGAAAGAGGGCTTCGAAGTTGGTGCTGGTGGCCTCGGCGATCGCTTCGACCGGCAACTGGCGCACCTGGGCGATCTGTTGCGCGACAAAAGGCACATAGGACGGGTTGTTGGTCTTGCCCCGGTACGGGACAGGCGCGAGATAGGGACTGTCGGTTTCGATCAGCATCCGGTCCAGCGGAACGAACCCGGCCACGTCACGCAGATCCTGTGCCTTCTTGAAAGTCAGAATGCCGGAGAAGGAGATGTAGAACCCGAGATCGAGGGCCGCACGCGCCACCTCCGCGGTTTCGGTGAAGCAATGGAAGACGCCGCCGGCCGCGCGGCCCGCACCGTCCTCGCCCTCCTCCCTGAGGATCGCCAGTGTGTCGGCTGAAGCGTCCCGCGTGTGAATCACGAGCGGCTTGCGCGTCTCTTGCGCAGCGCGAATGTGCACCCGGAACCGGTCGCGTTGCCATTCCATGTCCGCGATGCTTCGGCCGCCCTTTCGCTCCTCCATCTGGTAGTAGTCCAGCCCGGTTTCGCCGATCGCGATCACCTTGGGCAGCGCCGCGCGCCGGACCAGATCGGCCACGGTCGGCTCGGCGATGTCCTCGTTGTCTGGATGCACGCCGACGCTGGCCCAGAAATTGTCATAGCGCGCCGCCAACGATTGCACGTCGCCGAATTCCTCGAGCGTCGTGCAGATGCACAGCGCCCGATCGACTTGCGCCGCCGCCATTGCGGCACGGATCTGCGGCATCTGATCCGCAAACTCGGGAAAAGTAAGGTGACAGTGGGAATCGGTGAACATCGTGGTTTAGTGCCCGCACCCCAGTTCAGAGATACTGCGGATCCGGCTCAGCCGGTCCGCCGGTATCGCCCCCGGCAGGGGGGTTGGCGGCCACACGAAGTGGGCAAGCCTGGGGGCGAGTCAAATAGTTTGTGTTGGGCGGTCGGACGCCATCGTGCCGCCCAGCGCCTCTTCGATCCGGGCCTTGAGCTGGCGTGACTTCTCGTCGGCCGGGAAACGGATGCCGACACCCGGTGCACGATTGCCAGCGGCGCGCGCCGGCGTGATCCAGGCGACCTTGCCGGCCACCGGATAACGCTGTGGATCTTCAGGCAGGGTGAGCAGCACGTAGACATCGTCGCCGAGGCGGTACTCGCGCGAGGTCGGGATGAAGATCCCACCCTCGGCGAACAGCGGGATGTACGCTGCATAGAGAGCCCCTTTTTCCTTGATGGCCAGCTGAATGACGCTGGGCCGGGCGGGTGCGGGGGGCGTGGGTGGTGCAGGTGTGTTCATGGGCGACGACCCGCCGAGTTTAGGGTGGTTCGCGCTTCGCTCACAAGCGCCTCGAGCATCAGCCCTGCATTGAACGGATGTTCTGCGGTTTTTGCCGCGTTTGCGAGCGACTTCGACCAGCGGGCCAGCGCAACCCGCGAAGGGGCTGGCGGCAGATCCGCGGCTTCGAAGAAGCGCGGCGCGGCGCCATTGCCCGCCGCCATCAGGTCATGGCACAGCTTCTGCAGCACACCGATGGCCTGCGATGGCGCATGGTCCGCCAGGGCGCTCGCATCGCCGCGCGACATGGCCTTGGGCAGCAAGGCCCAGGCCTTGGGCGATTGTCCCTGGCCCGCCAATCGCAGCGCATCGCTGGGCCGGCCGCCGGCACTGCGCAGCAAGCCGAGCGCATCCGCTGGCGGCACGCCTTGTGCCACCAGCCAGTCCCGCGCTTCCTCGCTCGCAGGCCACGGCAAGGTGAACCCCAGACAACGGCTGCGGATCGTCGGCAGCAGTTGCCACGCGGCCTCCGTGGCGAGCACGAAACGCACATCGCCGACCGGCTCTTCGAGCGTCTTCAGCAGCGTGTTCGCGGTGACGGTGTTCATGCGCTCGGCCGGATAGACCAGCACGACCTTCCCTCGCCCTCGCCCGCTGGTGCGCTGTGCGAAGCCGACCGCATCGCGCATCGCTTCGACGCGGATCTCTCGGCTGGGCTTGCGCTTCTTGTCGTCGATGTCGGCCTGGGCCTTTTCGTCGAGCGGCCAGCCCAGTTCCTGCATGGCCACCTCGGGCATGAGCATGCAGAGATCGGCGTGCGTGCGCACCTGGATCGCATGGCAGCTGGGGCAGTGGCCGCAGGCGCCCTCGCCCGTTTCCTCGTCCCGTTGCTCGCACAGCCAGGCCGCTGCGAGCGCCAGGCCGAGTTCGTATTGCCCCAGGCCGGAAGGGCCTTGCAGCAGCCAGGCATGGCCGCGCTGACGCAGCAGTTCGACCAGCGGCTCGCGCAACCACGGCGACAGGGCGGACGCGTTCATGATGCCCTCCCGATCCGCGACGCGACCACGCCGCGCCCGGCCAGGGCAGCCTCGACCTGTTGCCAGACCTGATCGCGCGACTGGCTCGCATCGATCCGAAGGAAACGCGATGTCTCTGCGGCCCGTTGGGCATAGCCGGCCGCGACCTGCCGGAAGAATTCGACAGGCTGCGACTCGAACTTGTCCGGCAGCCGCGCACCGGCCAGCCGCTCGGCCGCCAGCTCCGGCGCCAGATCGAACCAGAGCGTGACGTCGGGCTGCAGCAAGGCCTCGGGTCCGGCGCTGCGCCCTCCTCCCTGCACCCATTCTTCGAGCATCGACAACACGGCCGTGTCGAAGCCTCGGCCCGCGCCCTGGTAGGCGAAGGTGGCGTCGGTGAAGCGGTCGCACAGCACGACGTCGCCGCGCGCCAGCGCGGGTTCGATGACCCGCACCACGTGATCGCGACGGGCCGCGAAGACGAGCAGCGATTCGGTCAGCGGGTCCATCGGCTGCTCCAGAATCATCGTGCGCAGGATCTCGGCGATCGGCGTGCCGCCCGGCTCGCGCGTGCGCGTGACCTGCCGGCCTTCGGCCTTGAACAGCGCTTCAAGCGCATCGATGTGACTCGACTTGCCGGCGCCGTCGATGCCCTCGAGCGTCAGGAACAATCCCTTCATTGGCCGCTCCGCTGGCTGGGGTCGCCGCCCCGCTGATAACGATTCACCGCGCGGTTGTGCTCGTCGAGCGAGTTGCTGAACTGGCTCGAACCGTCACCGCGCGACACGAAATAGAGCGAGCTGCTCTGCGCCGGCTGCACCGCCGCCAGCAGCGCCGCCTTGCCGGGCATCGAGATCGGCGTCGGCGGCAGGCCGCCGCGCAGATAGGTGTTCCACGGCGTGTCGGTCTGGAGATCCTTCTTGTGCAGGTTGCCGTCGAAGCGCGTGCCGAGGCCATAGATCACCGACGGATCGGTCTGCAAAGGCATCCCCGCACGCAGGCGATTGACGAAGACCGCTGCGATCTCGGCACGGTCATTGGCCTTGCCTGTCTCCTTTTCGACAATGCTGGCCAAGATCAGCGCCTCATCGGGCGTCTTGAGCGGCAGGCTGGACGCTCTCGCAGCCCAGGCGGCATCCAGCCTCTTGTCCATCGCGCGCATGGCGCGCTGCAGCAGCGCCACATCCGTCGAACCCTTGGAATAGGTATAGGTGTCCGGGAAGAAGCGGCCTTCGGGGTGCAGGCCCGGCTTGCCGAGCAGGGCCATCACCTCCTCGTCCGTCCGGCCGACGGTCTCGGGCTTCAATTGATCGGCCTTGGCCAGGGCGGCGCGCACCTGGCGGAAGTTCCACCCTTCGACCAGCACCACGCTGCGCGTGGCTTCCTCGCCGCGCACCAGCATGTTCAGCAGCAGGCGCGGCGTGACGCCGCGCTCCAATTCGTAGCTGCCGGCCCGGATCTGCCGCGCCTGCCCTGAGAAGCGGAACCATCCATAGAGCAGTGGCGCGGGCGCGCCCACGCCGGCGTCCGATATGGCCTGCGCGATGCCGCGCGGCGTGGTGCCGGGTTCGACCGACAGGTCGACGGCCGGCGCAGGCAGCTTCAGCGGCTGGTTCACCCACCACAGACCTGCCGCGCCGGCGCCGAGCACAAGCACGGCAGCCAGGAGAAAGAGCTTGAGAAAGAAGCGGCGCACGGATTCCGATGGAGAGAGGCGGACACAGAAAACAGGTAGCCCTGCGGGTCGAACGGAACGAAGCCGACCATGATAATTCAGCGATGACCTCTGTCGTTCTGAATGGCGTCACCGCCCTCCCTCACCTCGGTGTGATTCGCGCCGAAGGCCCCGATGCCGCCGACTTCCTGCATGGCCAGCTGACCCAGGACTTCGTGCTGCTCGGTGCCTCCGAAGCGCGCTTGGCCGCACTGTGCACGGCCAAGGGCCGCGTGATCGCGAGTTTCATCGGTATCCGGCCGCAACCCGATCGGATCCTGCTGGTGTGCAGCCGCGACATCCTTCCCGCCACGCTGAAGCGGCTGTCGATGTTCGTGCTGCGCGCCAAGGTGAAGCTGAGCGATGCCAGCGAGGAGTTCGCGCTCCATGGCCTGGCAGGGACTGCGCTGGCCGCCAATGGCATCGATGCCGGCTCGGCGCCGGGCCGGTGCAGCGTGGCCGGCCAGGCGCAGGTGGTCGCGCTCTATCCCTCCGACGGCGTGCCGCGCGCGCTATGGATCGCACCGGCCGCCAGCGCGGCGCCCCAGGGTGCCGACCTCGATCTCGCGCTGTGGCAATGGAGCGAGGTGCGCAGCGGCATCGTCACGCTGACCCAGCCGGTGGTCGAGGCCTTCGTGCCGCAGATGCTCAACTACGAATCGGTCGGCGGCGTGAACTTCAAGAAGGGTTGCTACCCGGGCCAGGAGGTGGTGGCGCGCAGCCAGTTCCGCGGCACGCTCAAGCGCCGCACCTACCTCGTGAAGGCGGATGCCGCATTGGCCGCGGGCCAGGAAGTCTTTGCCGCCCACAACGCCGAACAGCCCGTCGGCACCGTGGCCCAGGCCGCCCTGGCGCCGGACGGTGGATGGGCCGCGCTGATCTCGATCCAGATCGCGGCCCTGGAAGCCGGGGGCCTGCACGCCGGCGCGGTCGATGGTGCTGCACTCACCATCGAGCCGCTGCCCTACGCGCTGCTCGAGGACATCTGAGGGCTTAGAGCGCGTCCTGGAGCGGCCGCCGCATCTCGATGTGCGCGATGTCCGCTTCCTCGAAGGGCTCGCCGTGCGGCGCATAGCCGAGCCGCGCGTAGAAGGGCTGCGCGCTGCGCTGAGCATGCAGCGTGACTTCGCGATCGCCGCGCGCCTTCGCCGCTTCTTCCAGCGCGCGCATCACCGCGGCACCATGGCCACCGCTGCGCAGTGCGCGGTGAACCGCCACGCGGCCGATGCGGCCGATGCCCGTGCCGTCCGCGATCAGCCGCCCGGTGGCGATCACCTGGCCCAGCCGGTTGCGTGCGACGCAGTGCAAACCGATAGCATCGTGCGCGTCCCATTCGAGTTCGTCCGGGATCCTCTGCTCCTCGATGAACACCGCGCGCCGCAGCGCAGCCGCACCCTCACCGAGCGAGGCCCACGTCCCTGTGACGATCTCGCGCATGGAGCCTCCCGCTTCGTAGTCTTCGAAGATCGCGCGCAGCACCTGCGGCACCGGCCTGGAGGTCTGCGTGGCCGGATCGGCAAAGACATAGACCAGTTCGCAACTCACCAGCAGATCGTCGCCGCGGAACAGCCCGCCGTGAAAGACGATCGACGAGTTGCCCACGCGCACGCACTTCATGCCGACGTCGAGCAGATCGTCCACGCGGGCCGAGGCATTGAATTCGATGGTCGCCTTGCGCACATAGAGGTCGCCCGCCAGCGACTGCATCGCCTCTTCATACGGCAGCGCCAGCGCGCGCCAGTAATCCGAGACGGCGGTGTCGAAGTACATCAGGTAGTGCGCGTTGAAGACGATCTTCTGCATGTCCACCTCGGCCCAGCGCACGCGCAGGCGATGGAAGAATCGGAAGTCGGATTTCTGCTGATTGTCGGTCATGGTTGCAAGGCTTCTTTCAGTGCGCGGGCCGCATCGGCGTGCGCCTGCAGCGCCTCGGGGATCGCGCGGCCCATCTTGACGAATTCGTGGATCACGCCGCGGTAGATCTCCAGGTCGACCGCGACACCTGCGGCGCGCAGCTTGTCGGCATAGGCGATGCCTTCGTCGACGACCGGATCGCATTCGGCCAGGCCGAGCCAGGCCGGTGCGACACCGTCCACGTCCTCGGCATTCAGCGGCGCGAAGCGCCAGTCGTCGCGCTCGGCACGATTGTGGACGTACTGGGCGAAGAACCACGTGATCAGCGGCTCGCCGAGCAAGGGCCCGGCGGCGAAGCGGCGGTGCGAGGGCGTGTCCTGGTGCGCCGTCATGCCCGGGTAGAAGAGCAATTGCAGCGCAAGCCGCAGCCCGGCGTCGCGCGCCAGGATCGCGCAGACCGCAGCCAGCGTGCCGCCCGCGCTGTCGCCGCCGACGGCGATGCGCGTGCCGTCGAGGCCCCATTGCGCTGCGTTCTTCGCCAGCGCGGCCAGTGCGTCCCAGGCATCGTTCTGGGCGGTCGGAAACTTGTGCTCGGGTGCGAGGCGATAGTCGAGCGAGACCACCGCGCAGCCGCTCTGGCGGCTCAGCACGCGGCACAGCGTGTCGTGCGTCGCGATACTCCCGACCGTGAAGCCGCCGCCATGAAAGTACAGCAGGAACGGCAGCACCTCATGCGAAGGCGCATAGAGCCGCGCCGGCAAGGCATGGCCATCGCGCGCGGGCAGCGTGAAGTCTTCGACGCGCTCGAGCGCGGGCTTCGGCACCTCGAGCACGCCGGCGCCTTTCTCGTAGGCGGCCTTGGCCTCTGCGGGTGTCAGCGTGTAGAGCGGCGGATTGCGCGCGCGTGCCATGCGATCGACCACGCCGGCCATCTTGGGCGTGAGCGGCGGCATGCCTGCGCGATCGGCCGCGACTGCGGCAAGGGTGGGGTTCATGTCCGAGACGGCACGGGTTGGATGCGAAGCTCCGGATCGTACAGTCGGCGTCTCGCCGGCCGGCCCTTCGGGGCGCCGATGGCGGCGGTCTGCTCCAGCAGCCATTGGCGAAAGGCCTGCATCGCCTGGCTCTGCGGCCTGGACCGCAGGCGGGTGAGCCAATAGCTCCCGGTCATCACTTCGATCTCGAGCGGCCGCACCAGCCGCCCATCGGCCAGTTCCTGCGCGAACATCGAGGCCGGCGCGAGCGCCGCGCCGGCGCCCTGCATCGCGGCCTCCACCATGAGCCGCGAGGAATCGAAGACCGGCCCGCGAATCGCCGGGCATGCCATGCCGGCCGCAGCGAACCAGCCCGGCCAGTCGTCCGGGCGGTACGAACGCAGCAACGTCTCGTGGGCAAGGGCCTGCGGCCGCATGATGCGTGCCGCGACGGCGGGCGCGCACAGCACCGTCAGCGGCGCATCCGTCAGATGCTCGGCCTGCATCCCCTGCCAGGTGCCGTCGCCGAACCGGATCGCGAAGTCCAGCCCCTCGGCGGCGAGGTCGACGACATTGTTGTGCGTCATCAGCCGCAGGTCGATGAAGGGGCAGCTTTCCTGGAACAGCCGCAGGCGCGGGATCAGCCATCCGACCGCGAAGGTGCCCACCACGCCGACCGTGAGGACTTCGAAGAAATGGCCGTTGTCGAATTGCTGGATCACTGCTTCCATGCGGCCGAAGGCATCGACCAGCACCGGCAGCAGTGCATGCCCTTCGTCGCTGAGCGCGAGGCCGCGCGGCAACCTGCGAAAGAGCGCAACGCCCAGTCGCGCCTCCAGCCCGCGGACCTGCTGGCTCACCGCGGCCTGCGTCACGTTCAGCTCCGACGCCGCCAGCGTGAAGCTCAGATGGCGTGCGGAGGATTCGAAGGCGCGCAAGGCATTGAGCGGAAGGTGCGGGCGCGTCATCGTCGAGCTGGTAGTTTTTCTGGGGCGAGGCAACAAATACTATCGTTTGTGCCGTCGATGCGGATCGCCGAAAGTCATTCGCTTTTCAGGACCCTTCCATGATTCATCGACGTCAATTCTCCGCCGCACTGTTCGCATCCCTGGGCATGTCATCGCTCGCTCGCGCCGAATCTCTGGCCGATCTGCCGGCGCAGCTGGCAGAGATCGAGCGCGGCAGCGGCGGCCGGCTCGGCGTCGGCGTGCTCGACACCGCCACCGGACAGCGCGCCGGCCATCGCGAGGACGAGCGCTTCCCGATGTGCAGCACCTTCAAGCTGCTCGCTTCTGCGCTCGTGCTCGCGCGCGTCGACCGGCATGAAGAACGGCTGGAGCGCCGCGTGGTCTTCGGTGCGCGCGATCTGGTCGATGGTTCGCCGATCACCGGCCAGCACGCCGGCGGCAACGGCATGACGATGGCCGAACTCTGCGAAGCCGCCATCACGCGCAGCGACAACACGGCCGGTAACATGCTGCTCGCCAGCTTCGGCGGACCGAAGGTGTTCACGACCTATGCGCGCTCGCTGGGCGACACGCTCACGCGGCTCGACCGGAACGAGACCTCGCTCAACGAGGCCCGCCCGGGCGACCCGCGCGACACCACCACGCCCGCCGCCATGCTCGGCAACCTGCAAAAGATCCTCGTCGGCGATGCGCTGTCGCCCTCTTCGCGCGCGCAGCTGCTGCGCTGGCTCGACGCCAACAAGACCGGCGATGAACGGATGCGTGCGCGCCTGCCCGCGGGCTGGAAGGTCGGCGACAAGACCGGCTCCGGAGAACGCGGCGCGACCAACGACATCGGCATCCTGCGGCCGCCGGGTCGCGCACCGATCCTGGTCACCATCTATCTCACGGAAACGGAGGCGCCGGCCAATGCGCGCAATGCCACGATCGCATCGGCCGGAGCGGCCATCGCAGGCTGGGTCTGACGTCGCGCCGGACTCAGCCCTTCTTGCCGCCGAACACCAGCAGCGCGCCGCCCACGACGATCGCCGCCACCCCGGCCCAGACCGGGAAGTCGACCTCCTGCTTTTCCTGCAGCGAGAGCTCGATCGGCCCGATCTTGGCCTGATGCGTTTCCTTGGTGAAGCTGAAGCCGCCCATGCCGAGGGCTGCAATGCCGGCCACGATCAGCACGAGGCCGACGATTCGAGTTGCATTCATGAAGATCCTCCGTTGATGCACGCCCGACTGTAGCCGCGGCGCGCCCTCACAAGGGCAGCACGTCGCACGCGCTGCCCGCATGCAGCCATTGCGCGAACTCATCGGCCAGCTGGCGCGACGCGTCGGCTGCCGCGCGCCAGGCTTTCATGCGCGCGGATGCGTCGTTGCCATAGCGCACGAAGTCGTTGCGGTCCGGCAGCTTGCCGTTGGGCAGGCTCTTCACCCATGCGGGGTCCGGCGCCAGCAGCACCATGCGATCGAGAAAGCGGGTCGCGCCATGGCGCCACTTGAGGCCCTTGTCGAGCCAACCCGGCACCACGGCTTTCTGGAAATGGGGATAGAGCACGATGCCGTCGGCGTTGCCGTAGTCCAGGTGCAGGTGGTAGTCGGTGATGCCGCCGTCCCAGTACGCGCCACGGGGGGCGCCGGGGATGTCGTGCACGGCCTCGAGCATGAAGGGGATCGAGCAGGAAGCCTGCAGCGCCAGCTCGAAATTCAAGG
The DNA here is from genome assembly GCF_901827185.1 of Variovorax sp. PBL-E5. Taxonomy (NCBI): domain Bacteria; kingdom Pseudomonadati; phylum Pseudomonadota; class Betaproteobacteria; order Burkholderiales; family Comamonadaceae; genus Variovorax; species Variovorax sp. PBL-E5. Next base: position 2,750,009 of record NZ_LR594671.1, read on the forward strand.
GCATCAGTTCGACCTGCCGCGTGCGAAAGTCCCGCGTGCCGAAAGGCAGCACCGCACCCGGGCTGGAGAACACCACGCGTTCGAGCCATGCGCCCAGGCTGCGGCGATGCATGCTGTTGGAGAGGAAGGCGCCCAGGTAGCCGACCGGCGTGCGCGCCCTGCCCTCGCGCCCGAGGATGTGCCGGCCGCGCGAGGTGATCACATGCAGCCGATAGCGCGGGTGGCGCAGCACCTCGTCGACGCGGCCGCCGTAGAAGCTGCGCAGCCCTTCGCAGAACTGCGCGCTGACCTCTTTCGCGCTCAGACGTTTCTGGCCCGCCGGCACTTCGAAGTGCTGGTGGATGTAGCCGTGCTCGAACTGCTCGAAGGCCGTCTTCGGATCGTCGAGGCAGGCGTTGGCCAGTCGCCAGGCGCCGATCGATGCGCCGACCAGATCGACGGGCTGCGCCGATTGCGGCAGCCATTCGGAAAAAAGAAAGCGGTCGATCGGCCCGAGGATCAAGCCCTTGGGTCCACCCGCCGCGCCGGGAATGATGCGCACGTCCTGCGGCCGCAGCCCATGGGCCTCGATGTGCGCGCGCGCCGCGGGGCCGGCGTGGATGCGCAGCGCCTTCATGCGCCCACTTTACTTGCGCAGGCCCTGCAGCTTGGCAAAGGCGGAAGCCATCTGCCCCGAAGGCTGCGGGCTGTTGTCGCGGCGCGGTCCCTGCTGCCCGCGCCCTGCCCCTTCGAAGCGGTTCTCGCGCGGACCATCGCGCCGCGACGGCGCGGCATCGAGCTTCATCGACAGCCCGATGCGCTTGCGCGCGACGTCGACCTCCATCACCTTGACCTTGACGATGTCGCCCGTCTTCACGACCTCGCGCGCATCGTTGACGAACTTGTGCGAGAGCTGGCTCACGTGCACCAGCCCGTCCTGGTGCACGCCGAGGTCGATGAAGGCGCCGAACTGGGCCACGTTGCTCACCGTGCCTTCGAGCACCATGCCTTCGACCAGGTCCTTGATGTCGTCGACACCGTCGTTGAAGCGCGCCACCTTGAAGTCGGGTCGCGGGTCGCGGCCCGGCTTCTCGAGCTCGCCGAGGATGTCCTTGACGGTGATGACGCCGAATTTCTCGTTGGCGAACAGCTCGGGCCGCAGCGTCTTGAGCATCTCGGCGCGGCCCATCAGTTCGGCGATCGGCTTGCCGGTCTTCTCGATCATCTTTTCTACCACCGGGTAGGTTTCCGGATGCACGCCGGTCACGTCGAGCGGATTGGCGCCGCCGCGGATGCGCAGGAAGCCTGCGCTCTGTTCGAAGGTCTTGGCACCGAAGCCGCTCACGTCCAGCAATTGCTGCCGGCTCGCGAACGCACCATTGGCCTCGCGCCAGCGCACCACCGCCTTGGCCACGCTGGCCGACAGGCCCGAGACGCGCGACAGCAGCGGCACGCTCGCGGTGTTGAGGTCGACGCCGACCGAGTTCACGCAGTCCTCGACCACCGCATGCAGCGTGCGCGCGAGCTCGCTCTGGTTCACGTCGTGCTGGTACTGGCCGACGCCGATCGACTTGGGATCGATCTTCACCAGCTCGGCCAGCGGATCCTGCAGCCGGCGTGCGATGCTCGCGGCACCGCGCAGGCTGACATCGACGTCGGGCATTTCCTGCGACGCGAATTCGCTCGCCGAATAGACCGAGGCGCCGGCCTCGCTGACCACCACCTTCTCGACGTTCACCGCCGGCGCGCCGGCCTGCTGCGTCATCTTTGCGAGCAGCTTGATCAGGTCGGCCGCCAGCTTGTCGGTCTCGCGGCTGGCGGTGCCGTTGCCGATCGCGATCAGGTTCACGCCGTGCCTGGCGCACAGTTTGCCGAGCGTGTGCAGCGAGCCTTCCCAATCCTTGCGCGGCTCGTGCGGGAACACGGTGGCGGTCTCGACCAGCTTGCCGGTCGCATCGACCACCGCCACCTTGACGCCGGTACGGATGCCCGGGTCCAGCCCCATCACGACGCGCGGGCCGGCGGGCGCCGCCAGCAGCAGGTCGCGCAGGTTGTCGGCGAAGACCTTGATCGCGACCTTCTCTGCCTCTTCGCGCAGCCGCGTGAAGAGGTCGCGCTCGGTCGACAGCGCGAGCTTGACGCGCCAGGTCCAGGCCACGCACTTGCGGATCAGATCGTCGGCCGGCCGGCCCGCATGACTCCATCCAAGGTGCAGCGCGATCCTGCCTTCGGCGATCGACGGCTTGCCCGGCTCGGGCTCGACCGGCAGCACCAGCTTGGCATCGAGGATGTCCTGCGCGCGGCCGCGGAACACGGCCAGCGCACGGTGCGAAGGCACGCGGCCGATCGGCTCGTCGTAGTCGAAGTAGTCGCGGAACTTGGAGACGTCGGCGTTGTTCTCGTCCTTGCCGCTCATCAGGCTCGACTTGAGAAGGCCCTCGGCCCACAGCCATTCGCGCAGGCGCTGCACCAGCGGCGCATCTTCGGCCCAGCGCTCGGAGAGGATGTCGCGCACGCCGTCGAGCACCAGCGCGACGGTCGAGAAATCGAGACCGTCGGCGGCCGGCTTGACGAAGGCCGCGGCTTCTTCCGCGGGGTTCAGCGTCGGCTCAGCGAAGAGCCTGTCGGCCAGCGGCTCGATGCCGGCCTCGCGCGCCATCTGGCCCTTGGTGCGGCGCCTCGGCTTGTAGGGCAGGTACAGGTCTTCGAGCTCCTGCTTGGTCGGCGCGGCCTCGACCGCGGCGCGCAACTCGGGCGTGAGCTTGCCCTGCTCCTCGATGCTTTTCAGCACGGCGGCGCGGCGGTCTTCGAGTTCGCGCAGATAGGACAGGCGCGCTTCGAGTTCGCGCAGCTGGATGTCGTCGAGGCCGTCGGTCGCCTCCTTGCGATAGCGTGCGATGAAGGGCACGGTGGCACCTCCGTCGAGCAGATCGACGGCGGCCTTCACCTGGTGCTCGCCGACCTTGATCTCGGCCGCGAGCTGGCGAATGATTTTCTGCATGTCTGGAGGAGCGTTCCTGGAGCGCGCCGCCGACGGGCCGGCGACGCAGGGCGGGTAAAGCGCGGAAGTTTGCCATAGGGCCCGCGGCGACAATGGCCCGGCATGCGCATGCTCAAGAAACTCCTGGCCGCACTCGCCGCCGTCCTCCTCGTTCCGATCCTGCTGTTCGAGGAATGGGGTTGGGAACCGCTGGCCCGTGTCGTGGCGCAACTGACCCGCCTGCCCTTGTGGGCGCGCTTCGAACGCTGGCTCAGGTCCCTGCCGCCATGGGCTGCGCTGCTGGCGTTCTTCGTACCGATGGGGGTGTTGTTCCCGATCAAGCTGCTCGGGCTGTTCCTGCTCGGCGAAGGCCACGGACTGAGCGCGCTGTTGCTGCTGTTGGCGGCCAAGGTGATCGGCACCGCGATCGTGGCGCGGCTGTTCCAGCTGCTGGAGCCGACGCTGATGCGCATTCCGCTGTTCGCGCGCTGGTATCCGCGCTGGAAGACCTGGAAGGACCGCATGCTCTCGATCGTGCGCGCGAGCGCGACCTGGCGTGTCGTGCGCCGCCTGAAGGATGGCGCACGCCGCCGGTGGCGCCAATGGCGCGGCACCGCCTGATCCGCTGAATTTTCACCCGGGTAGATTGCCAAGGGGTTTTTGTCCGGGTATTATTCGCGCCCATGTCATCCCCCGCACCCGAATCCACCCTCACCGCTTTCGCGGGATTCCGGCGCATCGCGTCCGGCCCGCGCGCCGAGGTGATCGCCAAGCTGCGCAAGCTGCGCCGCCATGCCGAGGACGCGGCACCCTTCGTGTTCGACGACGCCACGGGCGACCGTCTCGACCTCGATCTGCGCCACGGCCCTGCGCCCGCAGCGGCCGCCACGCCATCCGAAGGACAAACGGCGCGCGGCGTCGGCCGCCCACGCCTGGGCGTGGTGGCGCGCGAGGTCACGCTGTTGCCGCGCCATTGGGAATGGCTCGGCCGCCAGCCCGGCGGCGCCTCGGTGGCGTTGCGGCGCCTGGTCGACGAGGCCCGCCGAGTGCATGCCGGCCGCGACGCCGAACGCGGCGCGCGCGAAGCCACCTACCGCTTCATGACCGCGATCGCGGGCGACCTGCCGGGTTTCGAGGACGCGACCCGCGCGCTCTTCGCCGGCGATCGTTCGCGTTTCGATGAACTCGTCGCGCCCTGGCCCCAGGATTTGCGCACTCACCTTCACAAGCTTGCCGCCGCGGCCTGGAGCGCCGCATCATGAAAGGACCCACCCTGACCCCCGACGCCGCCCTCGACCCCGAAGACATCCAGCACGCCGGCGAGATCGCCGCACCGCCCGCGACGGTGGCCGACCCCGTGCCACCGCCGATCGCGCCGCAAGCCAACGCCAACCGGCACGCCGCAGCGATGGCGTCCAACAAGCCGCTATGGCAGACCTTCCTGCTGTTCCTCGCGCCCATGCTGCTGAGCAACATCCTTCAATCGCTGTCGGGCACGCTCAACAACGTCTACCTCGGTCAGATGATCGGCGTCGGCGCGATGGCGGCGGTGTCGAGCTTCTTTCCGATGATGTTCTTCTTCATCGCCTTCACCATCGGTCTCGGCGCCGGTGCGTCGGTGCTGATCGGCCAGGCCTGGGGCGCGCGCGAACTCGACAAGGCGCGCGCGGTCGCCGGCACCACGCTCACGGTGGGCGTGCTGTTCGGCCTGTGCGTGGCGGTGTTCGGCGGCGCCTTCACGCAGCCGATGCTGGCCGCGCTGGGCACGCCGGCCGACATCCTGCCGGACGCCACGCGCTATGCACGCATCATCCTGATCGCGATGCCGGGCCTGTTCGTGTTCCTGCTTTCGACCGCGATGCTGCGCGGCGTCGGCGACACGGTGGCGCCGCTCTACACGCTCTTGATCTCGACCGGGCTCGGCGTCGTCATCACGCCGGCGCTGATCCGCGGCTGGTTCGGCCTGCCGCAGCTCGGCGTGGCCAGCGGTGCCAGCGCGACCGTGGTCGCGTTCGTGGTGGCGACCACCTGGCTGGCCTTCCATCTACGGCGCAAGAAGAGCCCGCTCGCGCCCGATGCCGATTTCGTTCGGCACCTGCGCGTGCGGCCAAAGCTGCTGCTGGCGGTGCTCAAGGTCGGCGTGCCCACCGGCGTGCAGATGATCGTGGTGTCGCTGGCCGAACTCGTGCTGCTGTCCTTCGTCAACAGCTACGGCTCCAATGCGACGGCGGCCTATGGCGCGGTGAACCAGGTGGTGGCCTACGTGCAGTTCCCGGCGATCTCGATCGCGATCACGGCCTCGATCCTGGGTGCGCAGGCCATCGGCGCCGGACAGGTGCAGCGCCTGGGCGCCATCACGCGCACGGCGCTGCTGATGAACCTGGTGCTCACCGGTGCGCTGGTGCTGCTGGGCTACCTGTTCTCGCGTTCGCTGATGGGCTTCTTCATCACCAGCGATCCGGTGATCGAGGTCGCGCAGACGCTGCTGCACATCATGCTGTGGAGCACGGTGATCTTCGGCATGGGCTCGGCGTTGTCGGGGATCATGCGCGCCAGCGGTTCGGTGCTGGTGCCGACCTCGATCTCGATCTTCTGCATCGCGCTGATCGAGGTGCCGGTGGCGTGGTGGTTCAGCCATCGCATCGGCCTCAACGGCATCTGGATCGCCTACCCGGCGGCCTTCATCTCGATGCTGACGCTGCAGGCCTGCTACTACCGCTTCGTGTGGCGCAAGAAGGCGATCCGCAGGCTGATCTGAGGAGCGCTCAGTACGCGACGTAGGGCCCGGTCCCGCCGGCGGTCGAGGCGCCTTCCAGCGCCGTGAACACGTTGCGTCCGAAGAAGAAGGACAGGCCCCAGTCGAAGCCGTCGATCCCCGGGATGTTGCCGCCGATGTTGTCGAATGCCGTCGCGGTGGGATTGCCGGCGAGCAGCGCCTGGGCGTTGCCGATGCTGAAGTTCACCGTGCCGTTGGTGCCGTTGGTGCCCTGGTTGACCGCGCTCAGCGACTGCGCGGCAGTCGGGCAATAAAGACCCGCTTCGCCCGCGTTGGTACACCCCGGCAGCGTGCTCGAATCGAAGAAGAAGAAATTCGAGCCGCTGTCGATGAAGCTCTGCGCGTAGGCGTGCCCGTTGAAGGTGGTGCTGAAATTGCCGAAGCGGTCCAGGCCGTAGATCTGCGCGCTGCCCAGTGCGTTGTTGCTGCGCGTGCCGATGCCGAGCACCAGGGAGCCGGCCACGGCCTTGGCACCGGCGGCGGCGATCGCCGGAAGCTGGATCAGCACGCCGTTGTTGTCGGACGCAAGCAGCGCCACCGGATTGGCGACCTGCCGCGCGAGCGTGATGGTCGATGAAGTGCATGACGCTGCGGATGGGCACACGTAGTAGGTGCCGGGGATGGCATTGCCGACGCAGGCGCTGCCGCAGTCCTGCCGGAACACGCTCACACCCAGCAGACCGTTGCCGCCGAAGCTCGCGACCGTGTCGGCCTGCGCGCCGCTGGTCGAGCAGGACGACGGCACCACGCCGAAGTCGGGGTCGCCGATGATCTGCACCGGCACCGAGGGCGCCGTCTCGCCCGCCAGACTGACGTCGGCCAGCCTGACCGAGCCCCAGGCATAGCTGCTGACGAACTGCACGCATTCCGCGTAGGGCACGCTCGAGCCGTCGATCTGCGGCGTCAGCCCGGTGCGGATGTTCAGGGCCGAGGCCAGGAGGCGCAGTCCGCTCGACCCGGTATCCAGGATGATGTGGTCGATGGTCTGACAGACGGTGGTGCTGCCGGGCGCGCACACCTTGACGCTGACAAAGGGGAAGTTGACCGTGCTGGCCGTGCCGGCTGGGCCGACGTCCACGCTGATGGCGGCCACGTTGGAGCCCGACGTGCTCGCCGTCGTGCTGCCGGACGTGGTGGTGCCGGCCGCCGTGGTCGTGCCCGTGATGGCGGGAAGGACCGGCAGCGCACCGCCGCCACCGCCCCCACCGCCGCATCCCGTGGCAAGAACGCAAAGGCCGGCCGCGAGCGCGGCCCGCAGGCGTCGAAGGCCGATGCGGTCAGCGAATGTCTTCAACATGAACTCCCGCCGGCAACTGGCCGGGCAGATAGGCCTTGCCGAAAAACGCGCGCATGTGTCCGCCCGAATGCACCACCAGTCCGGGCCGGTTGACCAGCACATTGCTGCGCCGAAGCCCGGCGCTGCCCGCGGCCTGGACGAAAGTATCGAACTGATCGCCCAGGACTTGCTTCAGGTCGGGCATGAAGGGCCCGTGCCATGCCACCGCAAACACTTGCCCGGTGGCGGACGACACGAACTCACGGACCGCGGTTCCCGAGGGCAGCGTGATCTCGTGCACGGTGTAGGCCCCTGCGGCCGTCACCTTGCGCGCGGCATGCATGTGGATCTGGTCGGCTTCGACGGACGAGACGAGGCCGCCCAGCGCGGCATTGGCTTGCAGCGGCGCCAGCGCCGCGAGCAGAAGAACGAGCACGATTCGGCAATCGGCCGGCATGGTGGCCCTCCCGGTGTGACGGTGCCGATCCACGGCACCCCTCGCGCTTGTAACCCGCCGACCTTGACCTCCAACTGACCACGTTCATTGCGGCTTGGGGGCTGTGTAGGGTTCGACCGTGGCCTCGGCCATCCGGTAGCCGCTGACACCCATCTCGGAATTGGAGCGGACGCTCTGCATCGTTCCGCTGACCCAGACGGTGTCCATGGCATGAAGTCCTTCTTCAGGCTTGGCAGTGATCACGTGGACGATCTGGTTGGCCGGCGGCGGCGGCGTGTGGATGCAGGCGCCGAAGTACGGCACCAGCAGGAATTCCTTCAGCTTGCCGTCGACTTCCTCCAGCGGAACCACGTAGCCGGGCAACTTGACCGCCGCGCCTTCCAGGGCGCTGACCGTCGGCGCACTGTCCCAGACCGCCCGCAGGTCCGCGAGCAGCTTCTTCGCCTTGGGATCCGAGTCGCTCAACGCATTCAGGTCGGCATTCTGGAAGCGCTTCTGGGGATCCCAGTCCTTGGGCACCAGCGCATCCCATTCGATCTTCCTGAAGTTGGCCGGCGCGGCGGCCGGGGCCGCCGCAACGACCGGGGCCGCCGGCGCGGCTTGCGGGGCAGCGTTTGCGACCGGTGCGGCCGAAGATCCGGGGCTCATGACCACCGATGCAATTTCCGCGCCGATCACGGCCGCTCCGCAATAAACCACCACGGCCATGGCAATCCAGCGCTTTTTCATTCGATGCACCTCTCGCGGCTTCGACAGGGGTCCGCTGCCGAGGTTCCATCTATTCGAACACTTCGTCGCCCGTCGGCTCGTAGTGCGGTACCGCATTCATCGAATGCCGCAGCTTCGACAGCTCCCAGTACATGCGCTTGCGCGCCCGGCTCTGGTTGCCGAGCGGCCGGTGTTCGGCGATGGTGTGCCACGGGTTGTACGACAGCCGCTTGGCGAAGTCCATCTGCAGCGGTGAATCGAAGGTCTGACGCGGCAGGCGCAGCGTGGCCACCGTGACGCGCGGCGACAGCTTCTCGGGCCACAGCACCCCGGCGTTCTCGATCGGCATGAGGTGCGGATGGGTCTGCATCTGCAGGCGGATGTCGAACTCGACATCCCCTTCGGCCAGCGAGGCGACCATCGCCTGGCGCAGGTAGTCGTCCGGCGGGCGCAAGGGCAGCCGCGGTATCGGCGTGCGCTTCGTCGACCTCGGCCACACCGAGTACTGCATCGCCTGGCCCTCCCCCATCAGGTAAGGCACGCAGCTGAAGTAAGGCGCTTCGAAGGGACTGCTCTGCGTCTTGATGAAGAGCGACTGCATGACCAGGTCGAGCACGTGCGAATCGTGCAGGTTGACGAAGTAGAAGATCTGCGCGTTCTTCACGCTTTCGATCTGCAGCGCCGCATTCGCCCTGGCATCGGGCGTCACGAAGGTCGGCGTGGAGACGCCGAACATGTCCAGCGTGTGCTGCTCGTCGTCCATCAGCTTCGGCCCCGGCACGCCCATCAGCTTGATGCTGATGCTCATGAAGCCGACGTCGTCGATGTCGGGCGTGATGTAGGGACCGGGGCCCGAGAAGCGCACCCAGGCGCGAAAGGTCTGCGGCTGCGCATAGATGCCGCGGCGCATCGGTTCGGGGATGCCGTCGTGCACGATGAACTCGCCGCGCACGATGCCCTGCGTCTTGGTGTTGCCGCCGCGCTCGAAGCCGCCGGGCTTCCAGAGGTCGCTCATCTGGCGCGTGAAGCTCTGCACGATCGAGTCGGTGAAGCTCTCCTCGTCGGGCATCAGCCTTTCCTCGGCGATGCCGAGGCCTTCGTCCTTTCGCTTGCTGTTGATGAGCGCCGTCGTGAAGCGCGCCAGGGGATCGCGCAGCAGCGCGTCGAAGGCCGGCCGCACGAAGGGATCGAAGCGCCGCTCCAGGCGCAGCAGCGCCATGCCCGAGTCGCTGATGAAGTTGCGCAGCACCGAGCCTGTGTTGGCCCTCGGCGCGGGACGGCTGACATTGGAATTCGTCATGGCTGGACCTTCGACAGATAGCGCAGCGCACGCAGGCCGGGCAGGAAGAAATAGGCGCCGCCCCGCACGGTGACGAACTGGGGCAGGCCCGCGATCCGCTCGTCGGGTCCCGAGGCCGTGGGCATCGAGAAGGCGTCGGTGCGCGTGCCGTCGGGCCGCGGCAGATGGGTGGCGATCAATGGATCGCTCTCGTCGCGTGCGCCGTCGAAGCGGATGCCGGCGAGCCATGCGCCCTGCACGAATTCGAACTGGCGCGCGATGTTGGCACCCAGGCAGATGAAGTGCAGTCCCGTGTCTTCGCCTTCCGCCGCGCCGCCCAGCGCCTCGCCCATCGACATCGCCTTGCCGTATTCGCGTCCGCGGCGCAACACGCGGTGGAAACGTGTCGAAGCGATCAGGTCACGGGCGAGCGCATCGGCGTCGAATCCCAGCGTGCGCCGGGCCCACGAGATGAAGCCCTCATCGCCCGGCGGCAGATCGGCATTGCGCGGGTTGCTGCGGCGGATGTGGGCGCCGAACGGACAGCGCAATCCCGACGGATCCTTGTCGTAGGTGAAGGTGTTGCGCAGTTCGTCTTCGCCGTCGATGCGCTTGTCGGCGAAGTCGACGAGCGGCGCGCCGTCCATCGTGCGGCCGACCATCGCCTGGGCCAGCTGCACGCGTCGCGCTGCATCGCCGCCGGCCTGTGCGTCGAGAAAGCGCCAGAAGCGGCCGACATCCTGGCGCAGCGTGCGCACGATCAGGTAGCTGCCGTTGCGCCCGAGGTCGGCCTTGCCGGCGTCGTCTTCCGCACGCGCGAGCATCGCCCGCGGATCGCGTTCGGCATCGAGCAGCGGACGATCGGTGTACTCGCCGTATTCGTTCGGGTAGCCGAGCAGGAATTCGCCGAGGCAAGACAGGTTGGTGTAGGTCAGCAGCTCCTGGTCACGCGCCTCGCGCGTGCGCTTCCAGTCGAGCATGGGTTCCGAAATGCCGTCGGCAAAACCGAAGGGCTCGAAGCCTTTCATGTCGGAGGTCGTGAGGCAGTCGATCCGGTCGAAGCCGGCGGCAAGCGCAGCGCACACGTCGTCCTGCCACGGCTGCAGCCTGTGCGGCATCGCATAGAGCATCACCAGCACATGCGGCAGGCGCTGCGGCGCACCGCCCCATGCCCATTCGGCAGGCGCATTCGGGCCGAGGTCGCCGAGCCGGCGTGCGCGGCTCGGGTCACCGTTCATGCCGGCAATGAATTCCGGCGAAAAGCCTTGCACGATGTCCTCGGCCACGCCGAGCACACGCAGGCCTTCGCTGGTGAAGGCGATCTGCATCGCGGTCTCGGGCGCATGTTCGCAAGCGACCGCATTGGCAACCGGCGCGCCCGCAAGCCAGACGCACGCAGCCGCTGGGTCCTTGATGCGCAGCAGCAGGAAGCAGGCTTCGGTGAGCTTGCCGTAGCCGAAGCGCACCAGGCCTTGGATGTCCTCGTACTCGACCGATCGCCTCGTGCTCGCGCTCATAGCAGCCCCAGCCATTCGAGCGTTTCTGCATCGCTCATCGCGGGCCGCTCCAGCCCGTCGCGAATGCGCCGGTTGCGGTCGAGATCGGTCAGCGTCAACCCGGGGTAGGCCTTGTACCAGACCTGGGTCGGCACCTGGTGCCGCCGCTGGTAGTGCTTGAAGCGCAGCTCGTGGCGGGCGCCCTGCTTGATCAGCCATGCGGTGCGCGGCCAGCCGAAGCCGTTGCTGAAGACCAGGTTGAGGCCCCAGCCCGCCTTGTTGATGAAGTCATCCATATAGCTCTCGTGGCTGCCGTCGTAGCTGCTCGCGAACACCATCCGCGTCCTGTCGTCGAGGAAGACCCAGCGTGCGAAATGGATGGTCTGCACGCGCGCGAGATGGCCGCGTGCGAAGAGATGGCGCGCGGCATAGTCGATCAGCACCAGGACGAGTTGCACCAGCGCGCGCCGAAAGCGGCCGGGCTTGACGGCGCCCACGGCCGTGAAGCTGTTGCTGAGGTCATGGTCCTCGAGCTGCTGCATCGCGAGCACGGCCGCCGCGTCGGGACGCGGGCAGTATTCCGGATCGCTTCGCTCGTGGCGGCGAAGCGTCACGGCAGCCCATACCGCCAGCACGATCGCCAGCGGCAGCAGCACGATCGCGAGCACGACCAGCACGAGCCCGATCGCCGGGATGCCGATCAGGTGCAGCAGGTTGCGCAGTTGCCATCCCGGCGGCGTCGGCTCGGGTGGCGTGAGCGCGAGGCGGCCGGCGGCCTGTTCGGCGCGCACGAAGGCGACCAGCGCGTTGCGCGTGGCCTGCGGATCGGCCTGCGCGGCACCCGTCGCAGGCCGCGGCACCCGCGAAGACAGCGCGCGCTGCAACGCGGCCTCCTCGTGCACCTGCAGCACCGTGCGGCCGATCCAGTTGACATAGCGGGTCGCCACGGGCAGGTCGTGCGCCATGAGCCAGCCGAGCAGATCGCCTGCCGCATCGAAGCCTTCGCAGTGGGAGAAGATCCGGCGCAGCCCCTCGCCCGCACGCTGCACCAGCTCGGTCAGCTGCGCGCGTGCCGGGCCATCGCAATCGCCCATGAACGACAGGTACCGCGGCAGCACGGGACGCAGCAGGCCGAACACTTCGAGGTCGCCCATGGTCATGTCGTCGAGGATCGCGAAGCGCGCGAAGTGCAGCCGCTCGAAGGCAGCGAAAGGCAGCAGCGCATTCGCGGCGTCGACCACGCCGGGTTCGGTGTTCATCGTGTCGAGCATCGCCCTGAGGCCGGGTTCGCGGCCCGGGGCGATCGGCGCGGCCACCGTGAAGTGGGATTGGGGCGTCACCGCATCAGAACTGGAGGCAGAAGTCGATCAGCCGTTCCTTGCCCCAGTAGACCTTGCCCAGGTAGAAGTTCGGGGAGATCAGGCGGATCTCGTCGCGGATCCAGTGCGCGACCAGCGAGGTCTCGGAATAGTCCAGCACGATGCACTCCCTGCCGTCGAGCCAGCTGTCGCCCTTGTAGACCTTGGCCACGATGGCCTTGACGCCGAAGGGTGTGACCTTGTTCTTCAGCACGCCGTTCTCCGCATCGAACACCTTGCCCTGCCAGCCGAAGTAGCTGATCGTCTTCGCGATCGACAGCGTGTAGCGCGTGCCGGGCGCGATGATGGCGGTGCCGTCGGCCTCGCCGGAGGGGATGTCGCCCGGCGGGCTGGCACGGAACAGGTCGTCGAGTTGCTGCTGCGACATGTCGAGCAGTTGTTGTACGTCGTAGGCCATGCACGTTCTCCTCTGGTGAAACCTCGTTGCCGGCAAAGTGTCTGCCCCTGGCAAGGGGGCGTCAATTTGCCGAAAGTGGTGTCTTCGACGCCGTGTGCAGCAAGGCATCGGCGGCCTTCTCGGCCACCATGTAGATCGCACCGGCGACGAAGAATCCGGGAATGCGCGGAAATACCGAGGCATCGACGACGCGCAGCCGCGGCACGCCGTGCACGATGAAGGCGCTGTCGAGCACGCCGCCCTGCCCTGGCGGCCCGATCGGGCACGAGCACGAGGCGTGATGCCCCCAGGCCGTGTGGCGCACATAGTCGGCCAGCGCCCCGTCGCTCTGCACCTCGGCGCCCGGCGCGAGTTCCTCGGCGATCCAGCCGCTGGCGATCAGCGGCGCCGTCATGGCGCGCACCTGGCGGATTGCCTGCACCACGGCGCGCAGGTCCTCGCCGGCCTGGTCGTCGCCCTCCTCGAAGTAGTGGAAGTCGACCCGCGGCATGTCGCGCGGATCGGCCGAGCGCAGGCGCACGGTGCCGGCGCGGTTGCGCGTGTGGGCCTTCAGCACGGCCCAGGTCATCTGGTCGGCCTGGTCGCGGATGCGTGCCGAGAAGCCGGGGAAGTAGCCTTCGAAGCGCGCCAGCAGCGCCATGCAGAAGAGGTCCGGATCGTGCCCCTGCTGCTGCGCGCCGTCGGAGCGGCTGACCACGCCGAGCGCGGCGCCGTTCGATGCGTACATGCCCTCGCGCTCCAGCTGCCATCGGCGCCAGAGCGTGTCGTCGCGATCGAAGCGGGCGCCCTTCAGCACCCGCCAGGGCTCGCGCATGCGGTGCGTCACGGCGACCTCGTAGCGGTCCTGCAGGTTGCGGCCGACACCCGGCAGGTCGGCGCGCAATGCGATACCATGCGCCTGCAATTCCGCGGCCGCACCGATGCCGGACAGCATCAGCAACTGCGGCGTATTGAACGCGCCGCCGCACAGCACGACCTCGCGCCGCGCGCGTGCCGTGCACCGATCGCCCGGCTTCTCGCTGGGCACGGCATGGGCCTTGTAGAGGTGCGCGCCTTTCAGGTATTCGACACCGCAGGCCGCGCCGTCGGCATCGAAGAGCACGCGCGTCGCCAACGCATTGAGTTCGATCTGCAGCCGGCCCGGATGCGCCGCGGCCACTGCCAGCAGGCGCTCCCGCACGCCGGTGCGCTGGTGCGAGGACGTGGCGAGCGGCGTGTAGCACAGGCCCTCGAAGCTGCCGGGCCGAAAGCGCCGCGCATTGGGATCGCCGAGGCCACCGCGCACCCAGCGCAAGGCGCTGCGCAGCGGCGCCGGCAACCCGTGCGTGAAGGCGCCGGCACTGTCGATCAGCAGACGCAGCAGGCCCTCGTCGCCCAGCACCGACAGTGGCATGGCCTTCTCGGTGCGCAGCCAGCCGTTCCAGCCGTGACCGGTGGGATCGAGTCCGACATGGCGCAGCAGACGCCACAGCGGCCGATGCCGGCAGTCCTCGACGCGATGCGCATAGCGGCGCATCTGCGAAGCCACCCACGAACGGTCGCCGGTAAGCTGAGCGATGTGGTCCCAGTCGCTGTCGTGCGGCAGCATGAAGATCATCGCGTTGTGCGAGGTGCAGCCGCCCAGCGTCGCGGCCCGCGGGTACAGCACGCCCTGCCCCGCCTGGTATTTCCAATCCTTGGACTGCTGCGCCTCGTCGGCGTAGTGGCGGACATGGAAGTCCCAGCGCATCGCCGCGTCCTCGCAGGCGAAGGGATGAAAGGCCGGCACGTCGTAGTCATCGGGCAGGCGCCCGCCGCCGGCGCGCGGATCGCCGCCGGCCTCGAGCAGCAGCACCCGCATGCCCGATTCGACCAGCCGCGCCGCCAGCGTGCCGCCGCCCGCGCCCGAGCCGACGATCACGTAGTCCCACCGGGGCGCGTCGGCGCCGGCCATCGGTGCGTCGGAGGTCGAGGTCAAAAGGTCTTGAGGAAGGCGATCAGCGCGCGCTTGTCGTCGTCGCTCAGCTCCGGCTCGCGGCCGAAGGCCTTTTCGTCGGCGCTCAGATCCTCCTGCCGGTTGAACTGCGCGGTGCCGAAGTAGTGCCCGCGGTTGACCACCAGGTCGGGGCACTTGCTGAGCTTCAGCATCGGCTCCCTGAGCGACGCGAAATGCTGGCGCAGCTCGGCGTCGGTGGCATTGGCTGGCGCGCTGGCGAGCGCGAGCTTGAGCTTGAGCAGCAGGTCGCCCGCGTCGCGCACCTGCTGGGCCTTGTCGCCGAGATCGTCGCTTTCGGCGCGCAGCTTGAGATTGGCGAGCAGGCCGATCGGCACGCCCTGCGGAATCGGGCCGAGCGTGACATCGTCGCCGCGGCCGACCAGCCATGGCAGCCAGCGATGCAGCGCGCCCTGCAGCGGCTGCAGCGGTTCGGGCAGGAAGCCGGGCGCGATGATGATCGCGCTGCGCTCGGTCGTGCGGTCGATGGTGCCGCCGACCTTGTCGCCCAGCACCGCGTCCTGCTCGCGCTTCTCGGGCCACAGCATCTGCGTGATCGCATCGTCGAACACCTTCATGCGGGATTCGACCGAGGGATTGCCGTCGAACTTGCCGACCGTGTTGTTGAGCAGGAAAGGCGCGGTCGACCACAGGCTGATGAGCGAAGGCACGCGCGTGTAGCCGCGCCCGCCGGCCGGCATGACGTAGGACCGCGGCGCACCGGTGAACGGATCGCTCAGCGTGACGGTGCCGACCGACGGCAGGCTCTTGTAGGTGTCGGACGAGAAGTTGTCCCAGATGTTGCCGGCCAGCGCATTGGTCGCGAGCGGGCTGCAGATGTTGGTGCGCAGCAGCGTCACGGGGATGCGTGCGTCGCTCGACAGGTAGTTGCCCTGCAGGAAGTCCGGCGCCTGCACGACCTTGCGCATCTGGGCCTTGAATTCATCGGTCTGCGTCCAGCCCCAGTAGCGCTTGAAGCAGTCGACGTAGCCGGGACCGGCGCACTTCTCGGGACGCAGATCGAGCGCCTGCGGCGGCGGCGGGCCCTTGCTCGAATGACAGCGTGCGCAGGTGTCGGCGAAGACCACCTTGCCGCGGTCGAGCGTGGCCGAGTCCGCATTCAGGTACTTGCTGCCGCCGGGCGCATCCTTCAATCGATCGGGCTGGGCTGCCTTCAGGAAGAACAGCGCGGTGTCGGGCGTGCCGGCTTCGGTCGCCTGCCAGTAGACCGAGTTCTTCTGCGCCGACGCGATCTTGATCGGCGTGATGGTCTTGCCACCGATCACCGGATTGAAATGCAGCAGCCACTCCTCGCTGAAGAGGCCGATGTTCAGGTAGACGCGGTTGAGCGCGCCCAGCAGGCCGACCGAATCGGCGCCGTCCTTCAGCACATGGGGCGTGTGGACCGTGCCGTCGGCCTTGGAGAAGAATTCGAGCAGCGGCCCGCTGGTGAGATAGTCGTTGAACTGCTTGTTGTCGAGCTCGCCGCCGCCCAGTTTCTCCTGGCCGATCCGCTTGGCCATGCCCATGCGGCCGACGAACTCGTAGACCGCGTTCATGGTGCGCGGATTGTTGATGCTGTCGGTGGAGACCAGCGAGGTGTCCATGGTGCCCGGCCGGTAGGTGTGGGCGAGCTGGTACATGTAGTTCCGGCGGCCTTCGGGCTTGTTCGAATTGAAGATGAAGAGCCGGTCGACCCACATGTATTGCGCGCCCACCGACGAGCTGAGGTTGGCGAACTTCGGGTTCGCGGGATCGGCCGGCGGATTCACCGGACTCGGCCCCAGGTGGCAGAAGCCGCAGGACATGCCGACGCGGTAAGGACGCACCAGGTCCTTGCGGTTGTAGTAGCTGGGGTCGGTGTAGTACCTGTCGGCGTCCCAGGCCTTGGCCGCCTTCGCGTCGAAGTCCGGATTGGGAAAGAGGCGCAGGCCGGCAATGCCCGTGCCCCAGCCGTAGAAGGATCCGATGGGCTGCGTGGTGCCGTCGCCCAGGGGCTTGCCGCGCGAGCCGACCGCGACGCCGGGGTACTTGCCTTCGTTCTCGAACGGATCGGCCGGGCAGTTCTTGCTGCGCACGTCCAGCCAAAGGCCGCGGCGCGCCTTGTCGGGGCCGGTCGACTTTTCGAAGCAAGGCTCGTTCACGAGGCCGAAATAGTCCCAGCGGTTGGTCCTCGAATAGCCGAGGCTCGGGTGCGAGCTGATGATCTTCAGCAGATCGAAGGCGCCGAAGGTGTAGTCGGTCATCTGGTTCCAGAAGCGGTCGTTGCCGCCGCTCCAGACCAGCCACATGTTGCGGCCCCTGATCTCTTCCTGCGTGAGTGCCACGCCGCCATCCATGTCGTGGAAGTAGTCTTCCGAGGCCTGCGTGAACGACGCCGCGTCGCGGCCGGCCAGCTTGGCCTCGTCGAGCACTTCGCCGGGCTGCTGCGCTCTGGAACCCACCGCGAAGATCATGCATGCGAGAAGCGGCAACAGCCTTGCCGCGCGCCAGCCACCTTGGGTCATTGCCATTCCTCCGGGATCGACCGCCCGGGTGAACGGTCCATCGACGCGCAGTGTGGATGGCGGCCGGCACTTTTGGCTATCGGCCATGCGCGCTAACGCGAAGGGCGTAGGCCAATCCCGCAGAAGCCGCGAAACAGCGCCTCGTCGACCTGCAGCGAGCCGACGGCGAGCGGGTCGACCCGCGTCTGGGCAAGGACGAACAGCATCAACGCGATGCCGCAGATCCCGAGGGCCATCCTCCGCGATGAATGCCCGATGGCTGCGATCATCGGCGCGGCGACGCAGGCGAAGAACAGCAGCTTCAATGCGGTCTGCATGGCGCGTGCGCTGTGGAGAGATCGTCGGCCGCGCGTGCCGCGGCATCGAAGTCCGGCAGCGTGGACAGTGCCTGGTCGAGGTCCGCCAGCAGGTCGTCCTGGTGCTCCAGGCCGACCGACAGGCGCACCAGCCCACTGGTGATGCCGCAGAGCTGGCGTTCTTCGGGGGTGAGCCTGCCATGCGTGGTCGTGGCCGGATGCGTCACCATGCTGCGCGTATCGCCCATGTTGGTTGCGATCGACACCAGCCGCAGCGCATCGATCAGCTGCCATGCAGCTTCGCGGCCACCGGCGATCTCGAAGCCCAGCACCCCGCCGCAACCCGTCTGCTGACGTTGCACGAGGGCGCGTTGCGCATGGCCCGGCAGGCCCGTGTAGTGCACCTTGGCAACCTTCGGATGGGTTGCCAGCCAGCAGGCCAGCCGACCGGCCGTCTGGTTGATCGCATGCACGCGCAGTGCGAGCGTCTCGATGCTCTTGAGCAGCAACCACGCGTTCATCGGGCCGAGGCTGGATCCGAGCGTGCGCAGCACGCCGCGCAGTTCGCCCATCAGCCGCTCGCTGCCCAGCGCCGCGCCGCCGATCGACCGCCCCTGCCCGTCGATGTACTTGCCGGCGGAGTGAACGACGATATCGGCACCGAAGCGCAGCGGCTTCTGGCAGACCGGGGTCAGCATCGTGTTGTCTACGACGACCCATGCGCCGGCCGCATGCGCGATGGCGGCGATCGCGCCGATGTCGGCGACCTGCTGCAACGGGTTGGAGGGCGTTTCGAGAAACACGAGCCGCGTGCGCTCGTCGATGGCGGAATGCCAGCTGTGCAACTGCGTCAGGCCGACGGCGCGCAGCTCGATGCCGAGCTTGCCGAAGTAGCGGCGAAAGGCGGTCAGCGTGGTGCCGAACACGTCGCGCGAACAGACCACGTTGCTGCCCGCCGCCAGGCAGGCATGCGCGATGGCCACGATGGCCGCCATGCCAGACGCGAAGGCGGCGCAGTCTTCGGCCTCCTCCAGCGAGGCGAGCCGTTGCTCGAAAGCGCGGACCGTGGGATTCGTGAAGCGCGAATACACGTTGCCAGGCACCGCGCCGCTGAACTTGCCCGCAGCATCGGCGGCGGACGCGAACACGTAGGAGGAAGTGAGTGCAATGGGTTCGCAATGGGCATCGGACAGGTCCTGATGCTGTCCGACGTGAACGGCGCGGGTTGCGTCGCGGGCCTGCATCAGCGGCTGCCCCTGCGCATCAAGCACTTGCAACGAGCGCCGTGTCGCGCCCCAGGTCTCGCGACGGATGGCGCAGGCCGATCCAGCTGGCGATCGCGGCGAGGACGGTCAGGCTCGCCAGCAGCAGGATGGAGAGCCGGTAGCTGCCGGTGAGGTCATAGCACCAGGCACCGAATTGCACCGACGCGAATGCGCCGAGCTGATGCACCAGGAACAGCACCCCGAACACCCGGCCCTTGACCTGCGGGCCGTAGCGCTCGAAGCAATACATGGAGGTCAGCACCACCGTGCCGAGATAGCTGGCGCCGAAGACGGCGGCGAAACCCATGGTGTGGACAACGGGCACGCCACTCAGAAGCATGAGCATCGCCAGCGAACGCAAGGCATAGAAGGCGCCGAGCAGCACGCGCTTGCTGCAGCACATCGCCAGCCAGCCGGTGGCAAGACCACTGGCGAGCTCGAGCACGCCCAGCAAGCTCATGCTCAATCCCATCTGCGCGCGCGGCGTGCCGGCGTCCTGCCAGTAAGGCACGAGGTGCACGTCGATGAAGGCCATCGTGGCACCACAACCCAGGAACCCCAGGGCCAGCGCATAGAAGCCCGGATCCGAGCAGACTTGCCGCCATGCGCCCGACTCCGAGGTGGAACGGCGTTCCGGCTGAGCGAGACCCGATGCCGCGGCAGCTTTCGACGCCCACGCCACGAGCGCAGCGACCGGGCCCGCAAGCACGAGCCCTGTCACGAGGAAGGCTGTCGTCCAGTCGACTTTCGGCTGCAGCCAGATCCAGAACGGCGACAGCACGATGAAGCCGACCGCGGTCCCGTTGGTGACGATGGCATAGGCCAATCCCTTCTTCCTTTGTTCGAACAGACGATCGACCAGCATGCCCATCGGGACGTAGGTCATCGCCGCGAGCGCGAAGGCCGCCCCGATGCCATAGATCAGCACGAATGCCGTCAGCGATTGCGGCACCAGGGCCATGCCGATGAGCGCGGCGCCACCGGCCAAGGCGCCGGCGAGCAATGTGCGCAGCGGTCCGGCACGCTCGCAGAGCGCACCGCAGAGCGGCGACATCAGGCCCGTGACAAGCATGAACAACGAACCGGACCAGGCCAGATCGGCTCGCCCCGTGCCGAAGTGCACGGCGAGCTGGCTGAAGTAGACCTGGTAGACGCTCTTGATGCTGGTCGAAAGGAACATCACCAGAAAGCCGAGCGCCACCAGCCGGTAGACCATCGCGCGTTGAAGGGTCGGGGACTGCATGGTCAGACCGCCATCGCGCGGGCCGCAGGGCGGCAGAATTCGACGTGCATGTTCTCGTACATCGCATGGAAGAGCCGGCAGGTATGGTCGACTGCATCGCGTGCCTCGTCCTGCATGGCGCGCGTCGTGCACAGCTCGGCCACCAGACTCAGTCCCTGCTCGACGTGCCCGACATCTTCCTGCTGATGCACGGAAAAGAACTGCAGGTCGAACGGGCTCAATCCGTAGGCCTTGGCAAGCAGCTCGTGACGCGGCTCGCCGGCACGCGTCTCGAGGTTCTGTCCCTCGCTCGCGATCATCACCGCGGCAGCGCCGACGTGATAGCGGCCCGGGTCCCTGACCGCAGCCAGCCGATATTCGATGAGTTCGCGGGTCGCCGGCAGTGGCTGCGCCGCCTCGCGCGCAGCATCGGAAACGCCGAGTGCGGCAATGAAGTTCTGCATCAGCGCAACGTGATTGCCCGTCCGGGAGAGGCGCCCGGTCTCTTCCTCGTAGACATTGATCAGAAGCGCGCGCTTGAACCTCGGCAGCGGGCAATGGAAGTACAGGTGTTCGACATAGCCCAGGAAGTGCTTGGTCAACTGGTATCCCTGCAACGCCACCTTGCGCAACAACTCCAGGTTCGGTCGCCTGGGATCGAACAGCTCCAGGAAGATGGGATGCGAAAGCGTCAGGTGGGTTTGAAGCAGGTGCTTCAGTTCGCTCTTGAATGCCGTTCTTTCAAGCATGGAGGTTCTCCGTTTCATTGATCCAGTGGGTGTGTGTGTGTCCAAGCCGAGGCGTGTGCGCAGGGATCCGACCGCCTGGACCATGAAATGGCCGCGATAGGTACGCCCATCGATGCGCGCATAGTCGTGCAGCACGCCGTAAGTAGAGAAGCCGAATCGCTTCCACAGCGCATGCGCGCGGCTGCCTTCCCGGACATCCAGAATCAGCTGCTCGATGCCAAGCGACTCGGCGCGCTTCACGAGTTGCTTCAGCGCCATCTCGACGAGTCGACGGCCCCGAAACGACGGATGCACGATCCCCTTGCAGATCTCGGCGCGATGGCGGCAGTTGTGCATTCCGTTCAATGCAAGCACCGCCATCATGGCGGGAACGCCACAGACGCGGCCCAGCAGGACATGCGCCTCGCCGGCTTCCACACGGCGGCGCAGGTTGGCGACGAAGCTTGCCGCTTCGTCGGGTGTCAACGGCTCCGAATAGCCGAGTGTGCCGCCATCGTCGACCGCGCAATCGACCAGTGAAACGAGCGCCGCGGCGACCTCGTCATCGAACAGCGTGACCCAATGGGCAGTGACGTCGAGCTCGATCATGAAGCGACCGCGGCGCGGCCTGAGATGTGTGACATGCCATGGAATTTAACGATTTGCGCCCATCGTTTCGAGCAAATAAGCGGATCGAAATAGCAAATATTCAGACATCCCATTGCCTCACTGCGTTTTCTCTTTCTATACTGGAAAAAAAGGGAGCGAACAAATGTCAGGCAAGAAACCCGTCATAGGCACTTATGCGTTCTCATCCGATTTTGGAGGTCCGGGAACGTTGAGGAGAGTCTTCTTCCTCGTCGTTGCCAATGCGCACCTGCTCGACCTGGCAGGCCCGCTGCAGATCATTACGACACTGAAGGAACTCGGCATTGCGAAGGTGCCCGTGGAATGCGTCGGCCCGCGAACGACGCTGCGCACTTTCCAGAAAGTCATGCTGTCGGACATCGGCGCGCTGCCGCCGCGGCTCGCCGATGGCGACGTGCTGTTCGTGATCGGCAGCAAGCTCGACGAGACGCTGATGCAGTCGGCCCCGTGGGCCGAGGCCGTCGCCTGGTTGCGCAGCGTGAGGACCAGCGGATCTCCGGCGCTGCAATTGTGCGGCGTGTGCACCGGCACCTTTCTGCTCGCGCAGGCCGGACTGCTCAGCGGCCGCGTCTGCACGACACACCATCGATTCGTGCGCAAGCTGCGCCATTGGTGTCCCGACGCGCATGTCGTCGACAACCGGGTGCTCGTTCGCGACCGCGACGTGTGGACCTCGGCCGGCGTGGCATCGGGCGTGGACCTGGCCCTGCACGTGATCGCCCATGCCTACGGCGACGACGCTGCCGTCCAGGTGGCGCGCGAGAACGTGGTTCACTTCCGCCGTTTCGGCAGCGACCCGGAACTCAACGTGCCCTTTCGCTACCGGTCTCATGGCAACCAGCTCGTGCATTCGGTCCAGGATGCCATCGGCAAGGGTCTCGCATCGAACGACGGCTGCGAGATCCTGGCGCAGCGCTTCGGCTTGAGCGTGCGGCATCTCTCGCGCCTGTTCTCTGCCGAGACGGGCATCAGCATCAAGCGCTACCAGATCGAGATGCGCATGGAACTCGCGCGCCGCCTGCTGCTCGATTCCGGATTGACGCTGGAGAACGTGGTGGAGCGCTGCGGCTTCAGCAGCGTGCAGGCGTTCCGCGCGAACTGGAACAAGCGCGAGAAGCTTTCTCCTTCCCGGCTGCGGCAGGAGCCCGACAGCCATCTGCTGCGTTGATCGCCGCGCGCAGGGCCGGCGCTCAGCGAGATTCCGGCAAGCCCTGCTCGCCCTGCCCCGCCGCCGGCCGTTTCTCGATCAGCATCCACGCGCTCAGCGCGCTCAGAAGCGCCAGGCCGGCACCGAGCAGCATCACCCAGCGAAAACCGGCGACAAAGGACTCGGCGACGATCTTGCGCAACGCGGCCGCTGCCGCCGCATCGAGTCCCGGCGGCAATTCGGCACCCGCGAGCCTGCTTCGCTGGCCTTCCAGAAAGGCACTGGCCTCGGTCGATGCGCCTGCCGCGTGCAGGCCATCGGCCAGCGCTGCGTCGAAGGCCCAGGCCATCACGACACCGAAGACCGCGATGGCCAGCACCGAGGCCGTGCGCGACACCGCGTTGTTGACGCCCGACGCAATGCCCGCGCGATCCGGCCCGACCGCATTCATCACCGTCGTCGTGAGCGGCGCGACCGTCACCGCCATGCCGAGGCCGAGCACCACCACCGCCGGAAAGAACGCCGTCCAGTAGCTGGCGCCGACACCCGGCACCGCGAACAGCGCGAAACCCGCCGCTGCGATGGCCGGCCCGATCACCAGCGGCAGGCGCGGCCCGAAGCGGTCGACCAGTTGCCCGGCCCAGCCCGACAGCGCGAACAGGATCAGGATGAAAGGCAGCAGCGCGGCGCCGGCCACGGTGGCCGAGTAGCCCTGCACCTGGATCAGGTTCAGCGGGAAGAAGTACAGGCTGCCGCCGAGCGCCGCATACAGCAAGAGCGTCAGCAGGTTGGCGCCACCGAAATTGCCGATGCGCAGCAGCGCCAGCGGCAGCATCGGGGAGCGCACGCGCAATTCGACCGCGACGAACGCCACGCTGCCCGCCACGCCTGCGATCAGCGCCGCGAGCACGGCCGGCGAGGTCCATCCTTGCGTGGGTGCTTCGATGAACGCGTAGACGATGCCGCCCAATGCGAGCGTCGCGAGGACCGCGCCCCAGAGGTCCAGCGCACCGGAGGCCGCCGGGCCGCCGCGGCTCTCGGGCACGTGGCGCCACGCGATCGCCAGAACAGCGATCGCCATCGGCACATTGATCAGGAATGCCCAGGCCCAGGAATAGTGGTCGACCAGGTAGCCGCCGAGCACCGGCCCGATCGCCGCCGTGATGCCGCTGAATCCCGACCAGGTGCCGATGGCGCGCCCGCGCTCCTTTTCGGGGAACGAGGCGCTGATCAGCGCCAGGCTGCCGGGCACCAGCAAGGCGCCGCCGACGCCCTGCACCGCGCGCGCCGCGATCAGTTGCTGCACCGAGGCCGCGAGCGCACAGCCGACGGAAGCCAGCGCGAAGATGCCGATGCCGAGGGCGAAGATCCGGCGCCGCCCGAAATGATCTCCCAGCGAACCGCCGACCAGGAGCAGCGCGGCGAGGAAGAGCGCATAGGACTCCACCACCCACTGCGCCTGGAAGGCCGTGGCATGCAGCGCATGCTGGATGGCGGGCAGCGCCACGTTGACCACCGTGCCGTCGATGAAGGCCATGCTCGATCCGAGAATGGCCGCGGTCAGCACCCAGGGCCTGGAGGCCGGCGGACAGGTGACGGCTTCGCAGCCGTGGCGGATCAGCGCGTCGTCCCCCGGTGGTTTGCCGATCTGGCTCATCGCCCCAGTATGGACGCCAACCCGCATCGCCCGCAATGCCTGTCGGCACAGAGCGGCCGAGCACGGTTCAGGCGTGCCGTGCGGCCGGCGCGCGCGTACGCAGCGTGCTGAACACTGCGGCCACGGCCGCACAGCAGGCCGCCAGCCCGAGCGCCACCACCGGCCCCTTGCCGTCGGCGGAATGCCAGAGGCTGAAGATGCAGGCGATCATCACCGCGCCGAGCGTCTGCCCCGTGAGTCGCGCGGTGCCGAGCATGCCGCTCGCCGCACCGCTGCGATGCGGCGGCGGCGAGCTCACGATGGTGTGGTTGTTGGGCGACTGGAACAGGCCGAAGCCCAGGCCGCACAACACCATGCGCCAGACGATGTCGAGGTCGCTCGGATGCGCCGGCAGCGCCGCGAGCAGCGTCAGGCCGGTGGCCAGCATCGCCAGCCCGACGCCGCCCAGCAGGCCGTCGGGATAGCGCCCGATCAGGCGGCCCGCGATCGGCGCCATCACGACGATCGCCAGCGGCCATGCGGTGATCAGCAGACCGGCCGCGAAGTGCGAACGCCCGTAGGTCTCGAGCAGCAGGAAAGGCAACGCGATGAAAGACAGCATCTGCGCACAGAACGCGCCGACCGAGGTGCCCATCGAGAGCGCGAACACCGGGATGCGCAGCAGGTCGACCGGAAACAGCGGCAATGCGAGCCGGCTCTGGCGCCGCAGGTAGAAGAAGCCGACCGCCACGCCCGCGAGCAGCAGTGCCCATGCCAGCGCATCGCCGCCGCCCTGGGCCGACGCGCTGTGCACGCCCAGCCGGTCGGCGCCGACGAAGATCAGCGAGAACATCAGCATGTTGAGCACCACGTCGGTGACCGAGAAACGCGAGCCCGCCGCGGCGGCCACGCGATTGACGGGCAGCGAACGCCAGCCCAGCACCATCACCAGCGCGCCCAACGGCACGTTGACCGCGAACAGCCATGGCCACGAGGCCACCGACAGGATCGAGGCCGCCACCGACGGCCCGGCCACCGAGGCCGTTGCCACCACCATCGAATTGATCGCCATGCCGCGCCCGAGCTGCGAGGACGGGTAGATCAGCCGCACCATCGCCGCGTTGACGCTCATGATGCCGGCCGCGCCCAAGCCCTGGATCGCGCGCGCCGCGATCAGCGTGCCGAGCGAATCCGCCAGCGTGGCGCCGAGCGACGACAGCGTGAAGAGCGCCATGCCCACCAGGTACACGCGCCGATAGCCCATCAGGTCGCCGAGCGAGGCCAGCGGCAGCAGCATGACCAGCGTGGCGATCTGGTAGGCGTTGACGACCCAGATCGAATGCGAGGCGTCCGCATGGAGCTCGTGCGCGATGCCCGGCAACGCGAGGTTGACGATGGTGCCGTCGAGCACCGCGATCGCGATGCCCAGGATGATCACCAGCATCGCGTGCCAGCGCTGCGGCAGCGGCAGGCCGTCGGTCGACGGGCCCAATGCCGGCTTCACCGGCTCGCCTCCGCGGCCCGGCGTGCGGCCGTTCGCGGACCGCCCAGCGTGAGCCAGACCAGGAGCACCGAGATCAGCGCACCGGCCGTCATGCCCGCCACCATCGGCAGCGGGCGGCCATCGGTGAAGAGGCCGACCACCGCCATCACCAGCGCGCCCGTCAGCATCTGCAGCGTGCCGAGCAGCGCCGACGCCGTGCCTGCGATGGCGCCGTGCTGTTCCAGGGCCAGCACCGACGTGGTCGGAATGACGAAGCCCATGAACGCGCTGGCGATGAAGTACAGCACGATCAGCACCTCCAGCTGATCGCCACCGCTGGCGAAATAGCCGAACATCGCCAGCATCACCAGGCCGCAGGCGCCGACGCTGAACTTGACCAGCCGCACCAGGCCGAAGCGCTCGCCCAAGGCGCCGTTGAACTGCGAGGCGCCGATGAAGGCCGCGGCGTTGACGCCGAAGGCCAGGCTGTAGAGCGTCGGCGACAGGCCGTAGTGGTCGATCATCACGAAGGACGAATTCGCCAGGTAGGTGAAGAAGCCGGCCATCGCGAAGGCGCCGATGAACACCAGCCCGAGGTAGTGCCCATCGCGCAGCAGCAGGCCGTAGGCCCTGACCGCGCTGCCGAGGCTGCTTTCGACCCGCTCCTGCACCGGCCGTGTCTCCTTCAGGAAGGCGCCGGTCGCCAGCAGGCCCGCGCCTGCGGCCAGCGTCACCGCCCAGAACACGCCGCGCCATCCGGTGAAGGCGATCACCGCGCTGCCGACCAGGGGCGCCAGGATCGGCGAGACGCTGAACACCAGCATCAGCAGCGACATCAGCCGCGCCGCGTCGTTGCCGGTGTGGAGGTCGCGCACCACCGCGCGCGGGATCGCCATGCCGGCGGCTGCGCCCAGGCCCTGCACGAAGCGCAGCGCGATCAGCATGTGGATGTCGGTCGCCAGCGCGCAGCCGACGCTGGCCAGCGCGAACAGCCCGAGCCCGAAATACAGCGGCGGCTTGCGCCCCACCATGTCCGACACCGGACCGTAGAGCAGCTGGCCCACGCCGAGCGAGAGGAAGAAGGCCGTCAGGCTCATCTGCACCGGACCGATCGCCGCACCGAGGCTGCTGCCGATCTCCGGCAGCGCCGGCAGATACATGTCGATCGCGAACGGCCCGACGGCCGACAACAGGCCCAGCACGAGCGCGATCCTGAAGAAACGCGAGGAAGTCATGCCCCGATTGTCGCCAACGAGGCAATGGACGTTGCGCAGCGCAGGACGGGTCGCTGTGCTAGGCGGATCCACGCGCCGGCTACAGTTCGTCCCATGCCGATGCATTTTGATCTGGTCGACCTGCAGCTGATCGTCCACATTGCCGAAACCGGCAGCCTCACGAAGGGCGCCCAGGCCCTGCACATCTCCGTTCCAGCCGCCAGCACGCGGATCAAGAACCTGGAGGAGAGCTTCGGCGTCAAGCTGTTCTACCGCACGAGCCAGGGCGTGACGCTCACGCCGCCCGGCGATGCGCTGGTGCACCACGCCAGGCTGCTGCGCGGCCAGGTCGACCATCTGCGCGGCGACATGCTGGAGTATGCAAAGGGCGTGAAGGGGCACCTGCGGGTCTTCGCCAACACCACCGCCATGGAGTTCCTGCCGGCGGTGCTGCGCACCTACCTGCGCACCCATCCCGACATCAACATCGACCTCAAGGAACACCTGAGCCACGACGTGGTCAAGGCGGTGGGCGAAGGCCAGACCGACATCGGCATCGTCGCCGGCGACGTGCGCACGGAAAAGCTGCATGTGATCCCCTTTCGCACCGACCGGCTCGTGCTGGTCGTGCCGGCCGGCCATGCGCTGGCGGATTCGCAGGGCGTGTACTTCGAGGAGACGCTGGAGCTGCAGCACATCGGCCTGCACGAGGGCGCGGCCATCCACGGCTTCCTGCGGCGGATCTGCGAAGCGCTCAACCGCCCTTTTCCGCTGCGCATCCAGGTCGGCAACTTCGAATCGGCCTGCCGGATGATCGAGGCGGCCACCGGCGTCGGCGTGATGCCGCACGCGGTGGCGATGCGCCATGCGCAGCGGCTCGACATCCGCGCGGTGCCGCTGCGGGACGAATGGGCACTGCGCGAACTGAAGATCTGCGTGCGCAGCCTCGCCTCGCTGCCCGCCTTCGCGCGCGACCTGATGGACCTGCTGGCAGCCGACGCCGCGACCGCGCGCGACGGCGACGCGCCTGCGCTGCGGCGTTGAGCGCGGCCGCGATCGCGCCATTTCCTGCCAGCGCGAGACAGCGGCTCGCCAGATCCGGACAGCTCTTTGCGGCGCGGCGGCCTAGATTCGCCACGCCAGCGGCCCCCTTGGAATCGACCCGACTGGCTCAACGCGATTCACAGGAGACCACAGATGACGAATTCCACGATCAGGCCCGCGCTGGACGCTGTTCTCGCCCAGACCACCCAGCGCCACGGTGGCGCCCCTGGCGTGGTGGCCATGGTCAGCGACCGCAACGCCAACTTCTACGAAGGCGCCGCCGGCACCCGCGAGCTCGGCCAGGATCGGCCGATGACCACCGACTCGGTGTTCGCGATCTTCTCGACCACGAAGGCATTGACGGGCACCTGCGTGATGCAGTTGGTCGAAGAAGGGCGCATCCGGCTGGACGAGCCCGCGGGCAAGCAAATACGTCCCCGAGATCGACCAGCTCCAGGTGCTGGACGGCTTCGACGCGGCAGGCCAGCCCCGTACCCGCCCCCCGAAGCGGCCCGTCACCATCAACGACCTGATGCTGCACACCTCGGGCTTGTGCTACGAGTTCTTCAGTGCCGACGATCTGAAGTACCGCACCGCCAAGGGCATCCCGACCGTGGTGGCCTGCAACTTCGACTCGATCCGCACGGTGCTGCTGCACGACCCCGGCGCGGCCTGACCGAGTCGATGCGCGCCCGTCGAGTGACCATTCACGACCGGGCCGCCGACGGCAGGCTCACGCCGCTGCCCGACCTGGCGCTGCCCGATCCGCCGCCGATGGGCATGGGCGGGCGTGGCCTCTACGCCACCGTGGGTGAGTACATGAAATTCATCCGCATGATCCTCAACAACGGCGCCGGCCCCGACGGCCGCGTGCTGAAGCCCGAGACCGTGGAGGCCATGAGCCGCGACGGCCTGGCGGCGATGGGTCTCTCGGCGGGCGGCTGGACGACCTCGATCCCCTCGCTCAGCAACAGCGGCGAGTTCTTCGCGGGCACGCCCGAGGGCTGGGCCTACACCTTCATGACCAACCGTGAACGTACGCCCTCGGGTCGGCCCGCGAACTCGCTGATGTGGGCGGGGCTGGCCAATTGCTTCTACTGGATCGATCGTGCGAACGGCATCGGCGGCTACTGGGCCACGCAGATCCTGCCCTTCCAGGACATGGCGTCCTACCCTGGCTTCGTGGAGTTCGAGACGGCGATTTGCACTCACCGTTGAGCCGCTCCCCATCGGGGCATTCGCGCATCACGAGGAGGCCGTCGAGATGGAAGCGATCCGCAATGTCCTGGTCACCGATGCCACGGGTGCACCGAGCACGCGCCACCGCCTGGTGGTGTCGACCGACTGGGACGAGGTGCAGCACTGGTGCCGCCAGGTCTACATGCCCTACAACGCCGCACCGGTGGGGTCGTATCGGAAACCCGACTCCGTGCTCGACGCGATCCGCATCGGGCGTTTCACCCTCAGCCGCTTCAGCTACGGCGTGCCGGTCCATCTGACGGCGTTCTCGGCCGAGGCGGGCACGGGCATGGTGTTGACAACGCTGCGCGGGGCGATCCGGCACTGGTCCAGCGGCCGGGAACACAGCGATACCGGCGTCGGCGAGGCCTTTCTCGTCGACAACTCGCGCACGCACTACTGGCTGGACGCCGACCGGGATCATCTGCAGGTGAACCTCACGTTCCAGCACGACGCGATGGCTGCGCTGCACGAGCGCTGGTTCGGCCAGCCGGCCGAAGAACGCATGTGGACGCACAAATTCCGCTTCGGTGGTGCGCAATCGAGCTGGATCAGCCTGCTGTCCTACGTGTGCCGTTGCATCACCGAGATGCCCGACGCGGTCGGGCACGGGCCGCTGGGCCGGCATCTCGAGGAGTCGATCGGCCTGCATCCGCTGACGCTTTGGCGGCAGCAGATGCACACTGCTCGTGGCGCCGGCGGGCACCACTGTGCGCGATGTGGCGGAAGCGTGGAGCTACGTCAACCTCGGCATGTTCGCGGCCAGCTATCGCCAACGGTTCGGAGAGTCGCCCTCTGCCACGCTGGCAGGGCGGTAGTTCTGCGCAGCGACCGATCACGCCACCCGGAGGGTGACGCTCGCGTTCATCCGTGCGCTGCCAGAAAGTGCTGCACCGACGCCGCATGCGCGATCGACCAGATGCGCCCGGTCACCTGCCGCATTTCCTCGGCGCTCGCGGCCTTGCCGTAGAGCGCGAGCCGCAGCGCCTTCTGTTCGATCTCGTCGCGCGACAGCGTGTTGCCCGGATCGCCCTTCGGCTCGTCGACGCGGCCTTCGAGGCGGCCGCCTTCGCGGGTCTCGACCACCACCTTGCCGATCCAGCGCGCGGGATAGGCGCCGTCCACCTCCGCGTCCAGCGCCATGCCGACCCGGTCGCGAAAGGCGATCACCGCCGGATCGCGGTAGTGCGCATCGAACGCATCCAGATCCGCCCGTCCGTGCACGGCCACCAGGCCGAGCACCGTGCCCATCGAGAACTTCGCCTGGTGCACCGTCTGCGGATCCGTCACCGGGCCGAGCACGTCGATGGCGCCCTGGTGCACGAGCGTGGTCACGCGCCGCACGTCGCCGGCGGCGAGCGAATGCCGCTGCATCACCTGCTGCAGCGCGTCGGCGGCCGGATGCGTGTGCCGGCACGAGGCATGGAACTTGAACGAGGTCTCGGCAAGGCACCAGCGCGTGCCGAGGCCGTCGACCAGTCGGGCCGGATCGGCATCGCTCGACATGCCCGCGGCAACGCCCTGCATGCCGTCGAGGATGCGCCGCGCGCCGGTGAAGCCATCGCGCGCCAGGTAGGCCGCCGTGAGGCCTGCGCCCGCCGCGTGCGCGGTATGCAGCTGCTTGGAATCGGCCGCGTCGCGCAGGAACTCCCAGAGACCCGCCGACTGGGTGCCCGCGGAGCCGAGGGCGTGCAGCATCTGCCCGGGTGTCAGTCCGAGCAGCGAGCCGACGGCCGCCGCGGCCGCGAAGGTGCCGGCAGTGCCCGTGGTGTGGAAGGTGCGGTAGTGCGAGCGCCCGAGGAATTCGCCGACGCGGATGCCCACCTCGTAGCCGGCGACCACGGCCACCAGCAGTTCGGCACCGCTGGCACCGACGGCCTGCGCCACCGCCAGCGCCGGCGGGAACACCACCGCCGCGGGATGGAACACCGAGCCGTTGTGCACGTCGTCCTGCTCCGCGAAGTGCGAAGACGCCGCGTTGGCGATCGCGGCGACCAGCGGGCTCGTGCGCCTGCGGCTGGTCAGCACCTCGCTGGGTCCATCGGCTGGCCCCATGCTCTCGATGAAGCGCACGATGGATTCGACCGGCCGCGCATTCCTGCCGGCGAGCGCGGAGCCGAACCAGTCGAGCATCAGGTCCTCGGCGCGCCGCAGCACCGGCTGCGGAATGGCGTCGATGCGCAGGGTCGCGGCGAAGTGCGCCAGGCTTTCGCCGGGATTCGATGAGGTCACGAGAGTCTCCATGTCAGATCGCCTTGTGGGCACGCAGGCCTTCGATGTCGCTGCCCGTGTAGCCGAGCTCCATCAGCAGGGCCTCGCTGTGCTGGCCCAGCGCCGGCACGGCGTCCATGCGCACCTGGTCCGCGTCGCGCATGCCGGGCGGAAGCAGCGCCGGCACGGCGCCTGCCGGCGTCCGCACCTCGACCCAGCGCCCGCGCGCCTGCAGCTGCGGATGCGCCCACACGTCGGCCATCTGGTTGACGTTCGCATTGGCGATCGAAGCTTCGTCCAGCCGCGCCACGACCTCTGCGGCCGTCATGCCGGAGAAGGCGTCGACGATGATCGCGCGCAGCGCCTCGCGCGCCGCGGTGCGCCTTGCGTTGGACGAGAAGCGTTCGTCCGCGGCGAGTTCGGGCCGGCACAGCACCCGGTCGCAGAAGGCCTGCCACTCGCGCTCGTTCTGCAGGCCCAGCATGACCGTCTTGCCGTCGCCGGTAGGGAACGGTCCATAGGGATAGATGGTGGCGTGCGCCGCGCCCGCGCGCGGCGGCGGCGCGGCGCCCTCGAAGGCGTAGTACATCGGGTAGCCCATCCACTCGACCATGCTCTCGAGCATCGACACGTCGATGTGCTTGCCGACGCCGGTGCGGCCGCGCTCGATCAAGGCCGCCAGCACGTTCGAATAGGCGTACATGCCGGCTGCGATGTCCGCGATCGAACAGCCGGCCTTGGCCGGCTCGTCGGCCGATCCGGTGGTCGAGACGAAACCGGATTCGCTCTGGATCAGCAGGTCGTAGGCCTTCTTGTCGCGGTACGGGCCGTCGTCGCCGTAGCCCGAGATGTCGCAGACGATCAGGCGCGGGTATTTTTCGTGCAGCGCCTCGAAGGACAAGCCCATGCGCGCCGCGGCGCCCGGCGCGAGGTTCTGCACCAGCACGTCCGCCTTCGCCAGCAGGCGAGCTAGAACTTCCGGCGCCCGCGCGTGCTTGAGATCGAGCGCGAGACTTTCCTTGGAGCGGTTGGTCCACACAAAGTGCGAGGCCAGGCCGCGCACGCGCTGGTCATAGGCGCGCGCGAAGTCGCCGACCCCGGGCCGCTCGACCTTGATGACCCGCGCGCCCAGGTCGGCCAGCTGCCGCGTGCAGAACGGCGCGGCGATCGCGTGTTCGAGCGCGACGACGGTGATGCCTTCAAGTGCCTTCATTGCATTTCATCCAAAACTCCTGGGCATGCCGAGGATGTGTTCGCCAACGTAGGCAAGGATCAGGTTGGTCGAGATCGGCGCCACCTGGTAGAGCCGCGTCTCGCGGAACTTGCGCTCGATGTCGTATTCGTGCGCGAAGCCGAAGCCGCCGTGGAATTGCAGGCAGGCGTTGGCGGCCTCCCACGAAGCCTTGGCCGCCAGGTACTTCGCCATGTTGGCCTCGGCGCCGCAGGGCTGGTGCGCATCGAAGAGTTCGCAGGCCTTCCAGCGCATCAGGTTGGCCGCCTCGACCTCGATGTAGGCCTCGGCGATCGGAAACTGCACCCCCTGGTTCTGGCCGATCGGCCGGCCGAAGACGATGCGCTCGTTGACATACTTGGTCACGCGGTCGATGAACCAGTAGCCGTCGCCGATGCATTCCGCCGCGATCAGCGTGCGCTCGGCATTGAGGCCGTCGAGGATGTACTTGAAGCCCTGCCCTTCCTCGCCGATCAGGTTCTCGGCCGGGATCTCGAGGTTCTCGAAGAACAGCTCGTTGGTCTCGTGGTTGACCATGTTGGCGATCGGGCGCACCGTCAGGCCGTTGCCGATCGCCTGGTGCAGGTCGACCAGGAAGATCGACATGCCCTCGGACTTCTTCTTCACCTCGGCCAGCGGCGTGGTGCGCGCCAGCAGGATCATCAGGTCGGAATGCTGGATGCGCGAGATCCAGACCTTCTGGCCGTTGACCACGTAGCGGTCGCCCTTCTTCACGGCGGTGGTCTTGATCTTCGTGGTGTCGGTGCCGGTGCTCGGCTCGGTCACGCCCATCGATTGCAGGCGCAGCGCGCCGCTCGCGATCTTCGGCAGGTACTGCTGCTTCTGCGCTTCCGAGCCGTGGCGCAGCAGCGTGCCCATGTTGTACATCTGCCCGTGGCAGGCGCCGGAGTTGCCGCCGCTGCGGTTGATCTCTTCCATGATCACCGAGGCCTCGGTCAGGCCCAGGCCCGAGCCGCCGTAGGCCTGCGGGATCAGCGCCGCCAGCCAGCCCGCCCGGGTGAGCGCATCGACGAAGGCTTCGGGATAGGCCCGCTCGGCATCGACCTTGCGGTGGTATTCGTCGGGGAATTGGGCGCACAGGGCGCGCACCGCATCGCGGATTTCGGCGTGGCGGTCGGGAGCGTGGGAGGGCATGCGTGTCTTCGTTGTCGGGTCAGAGGAGTTCGGCCTCGGCCTGCATGGCGAGGTAACCCTGGTGGTCGCGCGCCCACAGTGCCAGACGGCCTTCGCCGTCGGAGCGTCCGCAGACGGTGAAGGGATGGATGTCGAACAGCGGCCGCACCGCCTTGAACTTGAAGCGGTGCACGCGCGCATCCGGCCGCTCGCGGTCGACCAGGTCGAGCAGCAGCGTGGCGATCAGCGGGCCATGGACGACCAGGCCCGGATAGCCCTCGACGCGCATCACGTAGTCGCGGTCGTAGTGGATGCGGTGGCCATTGAAGGTCAGCGCGGAATAGCGGAACAGCATCACCGGGTCGGGCCGGATCTCGCGCGAGAAGGCCTCGTCGGCGGGCGCCGCAAGGGGCGCGGGTTCGGGCGCGCCGGGCACCGGCATGCCGCGGTAGACGATGTCCTGCTCTTCCGTCACCGCCGTGCCTTCGGCGCTGGCGATGCGATGCAGCAGCTTGACGAAGACCAGCTCGCCCGAGCGCCCCTGGCGGCCCTCGATCGAGACGATGCGCGACGCGCGCGTGATCTCGTCGTCGACCCGCAGCGGATGGTCGAACTGCAGGCTGCCGCCCGCCCACATGCGGCGCGGCAACGGCACCGGCGGCAGGAAGCCGCCGCGCTTCTCGTGTCCGTCCTGGCCGATCTCGCTCTGCCGCGCCCGGGGCGTGAAGTGGAGCCAGTGGCGCAGC
This sequence comes from Variovorax sp. PBL-E5, assembly GCF_901827185.1. Taxonomy (NCBI): domain Bacteria; kingdom Pseudomonadati; phylum Pseudomonadota; class Betaproteobacteria; order Burkholderiales; family Comamonadaceae; genus Variovorax; species Variovorax sp. PBL-E5. The sequence continues at coordinate 2,784,459 of NZ_LR594671.1, forward strand.
GGCGGCAACGCGCTGCCCGGCAGCAGTCCCGGGTCTTCGCGGTCGAGTGTCGCTGCCAGCGCCGCAGCCGGTGCGGCGCTGGCCATGTCGGTACGCTGTTCGGTGCGGCCTACCCAGTCCTTCCAGGCGTCGGTCAATGGCGCCGATTCGGCGCGGGAGGATGGCATGGCGTGATGTGGTGTAGTGTGGCGTGATGCCGATATGAAAAGTATGCAGCCGCATGCGCCGATTGGCCATTCGCGATCGATGAAGGTCGCCTTAGCCGCCCGTTAAGCGACGCGCTTCGCGGGTTTTGGCAAGATGCACGCTGCAGTCACAGCCAAAGCTCACTTTGACCTGAAAGCCGACGCCATGGACATCGACCCGAGCCGACTCGTGCAGCCCGACCGCGTGCACAAGCGCGTCTACACCGACCCCGCGATCTACGAGCTGGAGATGGACCGCATCTTCGGCCGGGCCTGGCTCTATGTGGGCCACGAGAGCCAGGTGCCGAGGCCCGGTGACTACTTCACCACGCGCCTGGGCCGCGAGCCGATGGTGAT